>CP099605.1:0-1416250 GCA_024372625.1 Comamonadaceae bacterium OTU4NAUVB1
ATGCCCACTGACGGCGCCGGCGACAGCCTCTGGCAAGCCTGTGTCGATCAGCTCGCGCAGGAGCTCTCCGAGCAGCAGTTCAACACCTGGATCAAGCCGCTGACCGCCCAGGTCGCGGACGACCTCTCCCGCATGACGGTGTTCGTCGCGAACCGTTTCAAGCTCGACTGGATCCGCGCCCAGTACGCCGGCCGGATCGCGGGCATGGCCGAGAAGATCTACGGCCAGTCGGTGATCGTCGAACTCGCCCTGGCGCCACGCGACGCGCCCGCGCGCCCGTCGCCGCTGGCCGTCATGGCCGACACCGACGTGCCGCGCGACGTGGCCGGTCCCGGCGAGGAGGCTTCGGCCAACGGTTTCAAGAACCGGCTCAACGCCGGCCTGACCTTCGACACGCTGGTCGAGGGCACGGCCAACCGCATGGCGCGCGCCGCGGCGATGCACGTGGCGGGCATGCCCGGACACCTGTACAACCCGCTGTTCATCTACGGCGGCGTCGGCCTGGGCAAGACCCACCTGATGCACGCGGTGGGCAACCGCCTCATGGTCGACCGGCCGGATTCCAAGGTGCTCTACATCCATGCCGAGCAGTTCGTCTCGGACGTGGTCAAGGCCTACCAGCGCAAGACCTTCGACGAGTTCAAGGAGCGCTACCACTCGCTCGACCTGCTGCTGATCGACGACGTCCAGTTCTTCGCCAACAAGGACCGCACGCAGGAGGAGTTCTTCAACGCCTTCGAGGCGCTGCTGGCCAAGAAGAGCCACATCGTGATGACCAGCGACACCTATCCCAAGGGACTCGCCGACATCCACGAGCGCCTGGTCTCGCGTTTCGATTCGGGCCTGACGGTGGCCATCGAGCCGCCGGAGCTGGAAATGCGCGTGGCCATCCTGATCAACAAGGCGCGGGCCGAGTCGGTCGAGATGCCCGAGGAGGTGGCCTTCTTCGTCGCCAAGAACGTGCGCTCCAACGTGCGCGAACTCGAAGGCGCGCTGCGCAAGATCCTGGCCTATTCGCGCTTCAACCAGAAGGAGATCTCGATCGCCCTGGCGCGCGAGGCGCTGCGCGATCTGCTGTCGATCCAGAACCGGCAGATCTCTGTGGAAAACATCCAGAAGACGGTGGCCGACTACTACAAGATCAAGGTCGCCGACATGTACTCGAAGAAGCGCCCGGCGAGCATCGCGCGGCCGCGCCAGATCGCGATGTACCTGGCCAAGGAACTGACGCAGAAGAGCCTGCCCGAGATCGGCGAGCTCTTCGGCGGGCGCGACCACACGACGGTGCTGCACGCGGTGCGCAAGATCTCCGGCGAGCGCCAGCAGCTCACCGAACTCAACCAGCAGCTCCACGTGCTCGAACAGACGCTCAAGGGCTAGATGCGCCACCACCCCGGGCCTCGCGCGTGGCGTGTCGCCGCGCACCCCTCGCAGGGGCCCCGGCCGAGCCGGTTTCGCGCCGTGGCGCGGATCGGTTAATCCAAATCAGAGTGAGAGATAAAGACATGATCGTCCTGAAGGCACCCCAAGACAAAGTCCTCGCCGCGCTGCAGTCGGTGGCCGGCATCGTGGAGCGGCGCCACACGCTGCCCATCCTGGCCAACGTGCTGATCCGCAAGACCGGCGGCCAGCTCCAGCTGACCACCAGCGACCTGGAGATCCAGATCCGCACCACCGCCGAGCTCGGCGGCGACGAGGGCGACTTCACGACCACCATCGGCGCGCGCAAGCTCATCGACATCCTGCGCACCATGCCCGCCGACCAGACCGTGAGCCTGGAGGCGAGCGCCAACAAGCTGGTGCTCAAGGGCGGCAAGAGCCGCTTCACGCTGCAGTCGCTGCCGGCGGAGGACTTTCCGCTGGTGCAGGAGGCGGCGACCTTCGGCCCCGTGTTCAGCGTGCCCCAGAAGACGCTCAAGGGCCTGCTGCAGCAGGTGTCCTTCGCGATGGCGGTGCACGACATCCGCTACTACTTGAACGGCATCCTGTTCGTGGCCGAGGGCCGGCAGCTGTCGCTGGTGGCGACCGACGGCCATCGGCTGGCCTTCGCCTCGGCGACGCTGGAGGTCGAGGTGCCGCGCCAGGAAGTGATCCTGCCGCGCAAGACCGTGATCGAGCTGCAGCGCCTGCTGTCGGACGCGGGCGGCGACAACCAGCCGCAGATCGACCTGCAGTTCGCCAGCAACCAGGCCAAGTTCGGCTTCGGCGGGATGGAGTTCGTCACCAAGCTGGTCGAGGGCAAGTTCCCCGACTACAACCGCGTGATCCCGAAGAACCACAAGAACAGCATCACCCTGGGCCGCACGACGCTGCTGGCGAGCCTGCAGCGCACCGCCATCCTCACGTCCGACAAGTTCAAGGGCGTGCGCCTGAACATCGAGCCGGGCACGCTGCGCATCGCCTCGAGCAACGCCGAGCAGGAGGAGGCGCAGGACGAGGTCGACATCGACTACGGCGGCGACGCCATCGAGATCGGCTTCAACGTCACCTACCTGATCGACGCGCTGTCCAACATGAGCCAGGACATGGTCACGCTGGAGCTGGCCGACTCGAACAGCTCGGCGCTGTTCACCATCCCGGAGAACGCGTCGTTCAAGTACGTCGTGATGCCGATGCGGATCTGACCCGCCCCCGGCGCGCCGCAGCGCGTCGAATCGTGCCGAGTCATCGAGAGAGATTGAGAAAGATTACCAATGAGCGAAGCAAACAAGCCGGTCGAGCCGCAGCACACCGAGCCGGTCTACACGCCGGAGATCGACAGCGCGATCCCGATCGAGATCACGCCGGCCGACACCTCGTACGGTGAAGGCTCGATCACGATCCTCGAAGGGCTGGAGGCGGTGCGCAAGCGTCCGGGCATGTACATCGGCGACACCTCCGACGGCACGGGCCTGCACCACCTGGTCTTCGAGGTGGTGGACAACTCGATCGACGAGGCGCTGGCGGGCCATTGCGACGACATCGTCGTCACCATCCACTCCGACAACTCGATCTCCGTCACCGACAACGGCCGTGGCATTCCCACGGGCGTGAAGATGGACGACAAGCACGAGCCCAAGCGCTCGGCCGCGGAGATCGCGCTGACCGAGCTGCACGCGGGCGGCAAGTTCAACCAGAACAGCTACAAGGTCTCGGGCGGCCTGCACGGCGTGGGCGTGTCGTGCGTGAACGCGTTGAGCGTGACGCTGCGGCTGATCGTGCGGCGCGAGGGCAAGATCCACGAGCTCGAGTTCAGCCGGGGCTTCGTGCAGAACCGCCTGCTCGAGCAGGTCAGGGGCGTCGAGGTCTCGCCGATGCGCGTCATCGGCGACACCGACAAGCGCGGCACCGAGGTGCACTTCCTGCCCGACACGGAGATCTTCAAGGAGAACAACGATTTCCACTACGAGATCCTCTCCAAGCGCCTGCGCGAGCTGAGCTTCCTGAACAACGGCGTGCGCATCCGTCTGAAGGACGAGCGCACCGGCAAGGAGGACGACTTCTCCGGCGCCGGCGGCGTCAAGGGCTTCGTCGAGTTCATCAACAAGGGCAAGACGGTCCTGCACCCCAACGTGTTCTACGCCATGGGCGAGAAGCCGGCGGAGACCTACGGCGGCATCCCCGGCACGCACATCGGCGTCGAGGTGGCGATGCAGTGGAACAGCGCGTACAGCGAACAGGTGCTCTGCTTCACCAACAACATCCCGCAGCGCGACGGCGGCACCCACCTCACGGGCCTGCGCGCGGCCATGACGCGCGTGATCAACAAGTACATCGAGGAGAACGAGCTGGCCAAGAAGGCCAAGGTCGAGGTCACCGGCGACGACATGCGCGAGGGCCTGTGCTGCGTGCTCAGCGTGAAGGTTCCCGAGCCCAAGTTCTCCAGCCAGACCAAGGACAAGCTCGTCTCCAGCGAGGTGCGCGCGCCTGTGGAGGACATCGTCGGGCGCCTGCTGGCCGACTACCTCCAGGAGCGCCCGAACGACGCCAAGACCATCTGCGGCAAGATCATCGAGGCCGCCCGGGCCCGCGAGGCCGCGCGCAAGGCGCGCGAGATGACGCGGCGCAAGGGCGTGCTCGACGGCATGGGCCTGCCCGGCAAGCTGGCCGACTGCCAGGAGAAGGACCCGGCGCTGTGCGAGGTCTACCTGGTGGAGGGCGACTCCGCCGGCGGCTCGGCCAAGCAGGGTCGCGACCGGAAGTTCCAGGCCATCCTGCCGTTGCGCGGCAAGATCCTGAACGTGGAGAAGGCGCGCTACGAGAAGCTGCTGACCAGCAACGAGATCCTGGTGATGATCACCGCGCTGGGCACCGGCATCGGTCGCGCCGGCACGGCCACCGGGGGCGCCGGCGGCGGCGCCGACGACTTCAACGTCGCCAAGCTGCGCTATCACCGCATCATCATCATGACCGACGCCGACGTCGACGGCGCCCACATCCGCACGCTGCTGCTGACGTTCTTCTACCGGCAGATGCCCGAGCTGGTCGAACGCGGCCACATCTACATCGCCCAGCCGCCGCTCTACAAGGTCAAGTTCGGCAAGGAGGAGCAATACCTCAAGGACGGACCGGCGCTCGACGTCTTCCTGCTGAAGGTCGCGCTCAAGGACGCCAGCATCCACACCGGCGGCGCCAACCCGGTGACGCTGGCGGGCGAGACGCTGGCCGAACTGGCGCGCAAGCACCAGCTCGCGCAGGCCGTGATCGCGCGCTTGGGGGTCTTCATGGACGCCGCCGCGCTGCGCGCCATCGCCGACGGGGTGTCGCTCGACCTCGACACGCCCGTCGCCGCCGATGCCTCCGCCGTCGCCCTGCAGCGCAAGCTGCGCGAACTCGACGACGCGGGCGAACCGGCCGAGGTGACGAGCGAGTTCGACGTGCGCACCGACAAGCCGCTGCTGCGCATCAGCCGCCGCCACCACGGCAACGTCAAGAGCAGCGTCATCACGCAGGACTTCGTCCACGGCGCCGACTACGCCGCGCTGGCGACCGCCGCCAGCACCTTCCGCGACCTGCTCGGCGAAGGCGCCGTGGTCCGCCGTGGTGAGGGCGAGCGCGCCAAGGAGGAGAAGGTCGCAGACTTCCGCATCGCCATGAAGTGGCTGATCGGCGAGGCCGAGCGCACCACCTCGCGCCAGCGCTACAAGGGCCTGGGCGAGATGAATCCCGAGCAGTTGTGGGAAACCACCATGGACCCCGCCGTGCGCCGCCTGCTGCGCGTGCAGATCGACGACGCCATCGAGGCCGACCGCGTCTTCACGATGCTGATGGGCGAGGAGGTCGAGCCGCGCCGCGAGTTCATCGAGCAGAACGCGCTGCGGGCCGGAAACATCGACGTCTGAGCGACGCCGCGGCCGTGACGGCACGCGTCGCCGGCACGGCCCTCATCCCTGGCGGAACCGCACCAGCGTCTCCACGACCCGCTCGGTCGAGCCGTCCAGCGAGGCCTGGGCGCGGTGCGCGATGCCCAGCCGGCGCACCAGGCGCGGCTTGAGCGGCAGCACCTTCACGCGCGCGTCCGTCTTCGCGTCCCGCGATTCGTACACCGGCAGCAACGCCGCGCCGTAGCCGGCGGCCACCAGGCCGCGGATCGCGGCGTCGTAGTTGAGCTCGATGCGCGCCCGGGGCGCGCAGCCGCCGTCGGCGAACCAGGCCATCGTCAGGCGGTGCATGTGGGTGGTGGCGTCGTTGAAGATCAGCGGCTGCCGCGCCAGCCATTCGGGCGCGACGGTCCGGGGCGCCGCCCAGGCCGCCGGCACGAAGGCCCTGACGGTCTGGTCGCGCCAGGGCGTCACCACGGTCCCCCGCAGCGGCGGCTGGGGCAGCGCGACGAGGCCGATGTCCAGCGTGCCCAGCGCCAGCCGCTCCAGCGCCTGCGACGAGCCCAGGACCACGACCTCGACGTCGATGCCCGGATGGCTGTCCTGCAGCGCCTCGAGCACGCGCGGGAGCAGGTCGATGACCACCCCGGTCGAGGTGCCCAGGCGCACCCGGCCCAGCTTGCCCTCAGCCTGCCGCCGCACCGCCTCGTCGGCATCGCGCAGCAGGGCACGGGCGCGCTGCACCAGCACCAGCCCGGCGGCCGTCGGCGTGACCCGGCGGCTGCCGCGCACCATCAGCGGCGTGTCCAGCCGCGATTCCAGTTCGCTGACGTGCAGGCTCACCGTGGGTTGCGCCAGATGCAGGGCGCGCGCGGCGGCCGAAAACGTGCCGAGGTCGGCGATGGAGACCAGCGTGCGGAGTTGGTCGAGGTTGAGCTGACGCATCGGTTCACCTGATGGATGACCTCAGCATTCTCAACTTTTCCGATGGCATGGGAAACCCGACGATGGACGCTCCTCAAGGGAGTCGTCATGTCCTGGAAATCAACCCTGGCCGCACGGGCCGGACTCACGCGCGGTCTGATCGCTTGGCTCGGCCGTGCGATCACGCGTCGCCGTCGCGTCGATCCGGACCTCGATCGCATGAGCGACCGCGAACTAATCGACTTGGCCATCGGCCGCGGCGAGATCGGCTGGTGGGGCGCAGCCCGGGCGACCGGTTCACGCGACGCGCGCGAGGATCGCGAGACCGATGGCGTCTCAGGACGGCGGTGAGGGGTCGTCCGCGCGGGTCTGCGCGATCCGGGCCTCGATCCATTGCCGGAACCGCCGTTCGGTCTCCATCCTGAGTTCGTTGCGCATCCGGTTGCAGGCGCCATGCGCGAGACGGCGATGCTTCTGTTGGCGCACGCCACCCATCGTCGCGTCGTGCAGATGTTCGATGGTGGCGGAGTCGGGCCGGCCGTGCGGCTCGTCGAAGGCCATCGGCAACCCGCACCAGTGGCACAACGGACCGAAGGTCGAACGCAGGGCACGCACGCTCATGACGGACGCTCGGTCACCGGCGTCAACGCGATCCGCCCGGCGTCGAAGGCGTCACCGGCCGCGGCGTGGCCGAGCCCTTGCCGGTGGTGCTCTTGGAAGCCGGTTCGGGCGCCGTCACGTTGCGCTGGGTCAGGCCGCCCGCGGTGCCACCGCCCGGCGGCACGGTGCGGTTCATGCGGGCGCTGGCAGGCCCGCTCTCCGACGTCAGCGCACCCGACGACGTGGCGCCGGCATCGGGCCGGGCACCCGCCGGTGCCTTCTCGGCCGTGCCTTGCGCCGGGGGCACCGCCGTGCCCTTGGGATTGCCGCTGGCCTGAGCCCAGGCCCCGCCGCAAGCCACCGCCAGGCCAGCGGCCAGGACGGCGGCACGCGACCGGGCGGAAAAGGAAGGAAGTGATGGCGTCATGGAACGTCGCTCCTGAACTGGATGAACAGCCGAAGAATCTCGCGTCGCCGCCAGCGTGCGATGTAGGTTCCGGTCCGCTCCGATCGCCAGCCAAAGACAGGACGGCGCGTCCCATCCCGCGGGCCGCCGCGAGGTTGGACGCGCGCGCTGCGCCACGGCCTACGCCCACGCGGACGGGGAGCCGGCGCGCCGGAGCCCGGGAGGGGGTGCAGGCTCGAACCCTCCGATCCACGCCATCGACATCCAAGGAGATTTCCATGACCCATCCATCCAAAGATCCGCACGACGCCACCGGCGGCACCCCACCGCCCGCCACCGGCAGTTCCGACGCTTCCGGCACCGAGTACGGAGGCGACGAGGCACGCGTGGGCGACCGGGGCGCCGCGTCGGGCCGCAACATCGAGCAGAACCGCGCGATCGGCCAGGAAGACCCGATCGCGACAGGCAGCCGCATGGGTCGGGAACGCGACGAAGCGAGCGGCTTTCCCGGCACGCCCGACATCGGGACCGATGCGTCGCAGACCGAGCAGGCCGAAGCGATCGCGCGCGAGAAGGGCAAGTAAGGCGCGGATGAAGCGCGGGTGACGCGGTCCGGGCGCGGTCCAGGGGCTCATGCGACCCGATGGGGGCCGACGAATGTGAACAATGGGTCCCAGACCCGTTGGAATGCTTCGATCCGGCACGAACCTTGAATGGGTTTATTCCGCCTCGGCGTCGAGCCGCAGGCATGGGTCCGATGCCGTCGCACCCCTCCGAGTCCGGTCTCTCACGTCCTACCCCGTCCCCCCATGCCGTTCCGATTCCTCGTCCTCCTGACCGCGCTGCTGCATGTCTACATCGGCCTGCGCGTGCTGCCGATGATCGACGCAACCAGCCGCCTCGCGGCTTGCGTCGTGCTCGTGGCCCTGCTGATGTCGGTCGCGACCATGCCGTTGCCCTTCCTCGCTTTCCGGGGACACGGACGCTCGATCGGCCGGCGCTGGCAGTGGGTCGGACTGGTGGCCATGGGCTGGTTCTCGTCGATGTTCGTCGCGACGCTCCTGCGCGATGTCGTGCTGCTCGTCGCCTGGCTGGTGCAGCACGCCGGGTGGACGACGCCCGGATCGCTCGCGGCGTTGGCGCGCTGGAGCGCCGTCGCCGTGCCGCTGATCGCCACGACGGGCTCGATCGTCGGCTTCTTCAACGCGCGGCGCACGGCGCGGGTAGTACGGATCGACGTGCCGATCGCCGGCCTGCCCAACGCGCTGAGGAACTTCACCATCGCGCAACTGAGCGACCTGCACGTCGGCCCGACCATCCGGCACGGGTACATCCAGCGCATCGTCGAGCGGGTGAACCGCCTGGAGGCCGATGCCGTCGCGATCACCGGCGACCTGGTGGATGGCGACGTGCCGACCCTGCGGCACCACATCGCGCCGCTGACGGGGCTGAAGGCACGGCATGGCACGTTCGTGGTGACGGGCAATCACGAGTACTACGCCGGCGCGACGGCCTGGGTGGCGGAATTGCGCCGCATGGGACTGCGCGTGCTGCAGAACGAGCACGTGCTGCTGGCCGGACGCGGCATCCATGGCGACATGACGGCGCGCGGCGCGCAGACCGACGACGAGGCCGATGCCGCCACGCTGCTGCTGGCCGGGGTCAACGACTTCAACGCCGGTCACTACGACGTGGCGCAGGCGAGCGATCCCGTGGGGGCCCTGTCGGGCGCCCCACCGGGCGTCACCACGCGCATCCTGCTGGCGCACCAGCCCCGCAGCGCGGCCGCGGCCTCGGCGGCGGGCTTCCAGCTGCAGCTGTCCGGCCACACGCACGGCGGACAGTTCTTTCCCTGGAACTTCTTCGTGCCGCTGCAGCAGCCCTACGTGTCGGGCCTGCACCGGCTGGACGCGATGTGGATCTACATCAGCCGGGGCACCGGCTACTGGGGACCGCCCAAGCGCATCGGCGCGCCCTCGGAGATCACGCTGGTGCGACTCGTCGCGGCCTGAGCGCGGCGCGCGGCGCCGGACCAGCCGCGACGCGACCGCGAAACCCGCTCACGTGGCGGCGGGCCGGGCCAGTCGGCGCGCGTTGGCCGCCGCCTTGGCGTGGATCGGCTTGAGCCCGCGCTGCGTCGCGCGCGCGGCCACGCTGGTCATCTGGGACACCGTGGCCGCGGCCTGGGTGCTCACGTCGAGCAGGCGGTCACGCTGGGTCAGGGCCTGGGCGGGGGTCGCGCTGGTGAGCAGGCCCGCGAGCGCCGCCGCGCCGGTGAACCACTGGCGGATGGCCCGGTTGAACAGCCCGAGGCCGCTGGTCTGGAACTGGTGGGCGATCGCCGTGCCGGACTCGCCGGCGGCGGTCAGCTTTTCCTGGGCCATCAACTGGAACTCGGCCAGATCGGCCTGACTGGGCGAGAGGCCCGCGAGCGCCATGCGTTCGGTGCGCGCCTGCACGACCGACGCCGAGGACACCCACATTTCCTGCGTCGTCACGGCGACGTCCGCCCACAGCATGAGTGGGTTGAAGAATCGCGAAGAAAGAGCTTGGGACATGGAAGCGACCGATGAGTGACGATGCCGGACTATAGGCCACCGGAAGCTTTTTTGCTGCACTGCAGCAAAACTATCCTTCCGGGTGTCAAGCACGACTCATGCCACGGCCTGCGCGACGGCAGTGGCGAGCGCCAGGTCTTCCAGCCAGCGGGCGTAGGCTTCCTCCTGCAGGGCGGGATCGCCACGCAGCAGGGCCGACGGATGCAGGGTCACCAGCACCTGCTCGCCCTGCGGCCCGGCATGCCACTGCCCGCGTTCCTTCATGACCGCCACCGGCCGTCCCAGCAGGGCACGCGCCGCCGTGGCGCCCAGCGCGACGAGGGCCCGGGGCCGGACCTGCCGCACCTCGCTTTCCAGCCAGTGCAGGCAGGCGGCGGCCTCCTGCTGGCTGGGGGTCTTGTGGATGCGTCGCTTGCCGCGCAGCTCGAACTTGAAATGCTTCACCGCGTTGGTGACGTAGAGGGTCTCCCGCGCCCAGCCCAGATCGGCGACGGCACGGTCGAACAGCCGTCCGGACGGTCCGACGAAGGGCCGGCCGCGCAGGTCCTCCTGATCGCCCGGCTGCTCGCCGACGACCATCAGCGCGGCACGCACCGGGCCTTCGCCGAACACCGCCTGCGTGGCGTGCGCGCCGATCGGGCACTCGCGGCAGCGCTGCGTGGCTTCGCGCAGCTGGGAAAGCGCCTCGGCCGGATCGCTCGACAGCGCCTGCGGCATCGGCGCGAGGACGGCGTCCGGCGCCGGTGACCGCGCGTGCTTCCGCAACCCGGCGACCGGCGCGATGCGGCGCGCCGGGACGCTGGCCGGGGCCTCGATCATCCGGCCGCTGCGCGCCATCGCCTCGACCGACAGGGGCGTGATCAGTTCGGCCTCGGGCAGGTTGCGCCAGTAGCGGCGCGGCATCTCCTTCTGCATCATCGCCAGCTTGAGGCGCGCGGGATTGAAGATGTGGCGGTAGTAGGTGAGCCAGAGCGCCTCGCCGGCGTCGGCGGGCGGGGCGTCCTCGCGCCGGGCCCCGGGGCCGAAGGTCAGCGTGCCTTCCCGGCCGGCGGCCGCCGGCTCCCAGCGCAACGAGCGCTCGGGCGTCATGATCGCCCAGCGCATCGAGGTGAAGCGACGCACGAAGAACGACGCCACCGCCTCCACGATGTGATGGAACGGTTCGAACCACGCCACGTGCAGCGTCGCGCCGCCGTCGGCCTGCTCGATGCTGCGAAAGCGCACGAAGGCCTTCATCTTGTGCATGTCGCGCCGCACCGCCTGGGCCATGTGCTGGGCGCGCACGCGGTCGGGATCGATGGGATCGTCGCGCAGACCGGGCTCGTGCACCAGGCGCCACAGGAGCCGGTAGAGCAGGCCGAAGCGGGCCGGGTCCTCGTGCAGCACCACGGTCTCGCACAGGCGCAGGAACGCCGGCGGCACGACGGCCGAGGCGCCGCCCGGATGCGGCGTGGGCGCCGGACGGCCCGGGGCCTCACCAACGGAGGCCGGCGACGCCGCGTCGGCGAAGTCACCGGACGCTTCGGGGTCGTCGAGCTCATCGGGGAGCGAGGCGAACAGGTCGAGTTCGGCGCTCTCCCGCGTGTGCCACACGATGTCGTCCGGCGGCACCTGGCGTGTCAGCAGCCCGCGCGCCTCGCGGCGGAAACCGGGCCAGTCGGTGTCGCCGTCCAGCGTGATCGTCTGCGTCGCCATCGCCTCAATCTCGCGGTGTCGCCGGGCCGGCCCTGTAGGCGCTCAGGCGGAAAAGAGCGAAGCCTGCACCGGAACGGGCTTCAGCCGCGCGGCGAGGTCGGCGGCCTCCAGCGCGTGGCCGGGCCGGTGGTCGGCCACCTCGACGAACGCCATCACCTTCTTGAGCGGGACGTGCAGACGCTTGAGGTCGTCGCTGCGCAGGCGGCGCACGCGGCGCGCCATCAGCAGGCGCTCGACCGCCTTCACGCCCAGACCCGGCACGCGCAGCAGCATCTCGCGCGGCGCGGCATTCAGGTCGACCGGGAACCGGTCGCGATGCGCCAGCGCCCAGGCCAGCTTGGGGTCGACGTCGAGCGACAGCATGCCGCCGCCGGCCGAATCGCCCGGCGCGGCGGGCGGCACGATCTCGTCGTGCGCGAAACCATAGAAGCGCATCAGCCAGTCGGCCTGGTAGAGGCGGTGCTCGCGCACCATCGGCGGCGCCGCGAGGGGCAGCGACGAAGAGGCATCGGGAATGGGACTGAAGGCCGAGTAGTAGACCCGCCGCAGCCGGTAGGCGCCATAGAGGTTGGCGCTGGTCGACAGGATGGTGCGGTCGTCGGTGGCGTCGGCGCCGACGATCATCTGCGTGCTCTGGCCCGCCGGAGCGAATTTCGGCGCCGCCGCGCGCCGGGGCATGGAGGTCGGCATCGAGACGACCGACACCGCCGCCGCGTCGCGCGCCGCGCCCCTGGCGTCGTCGATGTGCACGCGCAGGTTGGCCATCGAGCGACGGATGGCGGCACCGTCCTTCTCGGGGGCGAGCGTCGCGAGCCCCTGATCGGTGGGCAGCTCGACGTTGATGCTCAGCCGGTCGGCGTAGAGGCCGGCGCGGCGCAGCAGTTCGGGCGACGCGTCGGGAATGGTCTTCAGGTGGATGTAGCCACGGAAGTCGTGGTCCTCGCGCAGCGTGCGCGCCACCTCCACGACCTGCTCCATCGTGTAGTCGGGGTTCTGGATGATGCCGCTGGAGAGGAACAGGCCCTCGATGCAGTTGCGACGATAGAAATCGAGCGTGAGGTCCACCACCTCCTGGACCGTGAAACGCGCGCGCGGCACGTTGCTGCTGACCCGGTTGACGCAGTAGAGGCAGTCGTACTGGCAGAAGTTGGTCAGCAGGATCTTCAGCAGCGAGATGCAGCGGCCGTCGGGCGCGTAGCTGTGGCAGATGCCCGACCCCTCGGTCGAACCGATGCCCGCGCCACCGACCGAACTGCGCTTGCTGGTGCCGCTGGAGGCGCACGAGGCGTCGTACTTGGCGGCGTCGGCGAGGATGGCGAGCTTGCGTTGGAGTGTCACTGGATGAATTTACAGTGAACGCGACGGCCCTGTCGCCGGGTCGGGTTCACGACGCGACGCGGGAGTGCGCCGCCTCGCCCGCGCCGGCCGCGCCGAGCCGGCGCGCACGCAGCTCGGTCACCAGGAACGCCACCGCCGCGAGGGCCAGCGGCGCGATGTAGTAGAGCGCCCGGTAGCCCACCAGCGCCGCCAGGATCTGGCCCTGGGGCAGGCGGTGGGCGAGCAGGGCGACGAACACCGCTTCCAGCACGCCCAGGCCGGCCGGCACGTGCGTGATGACACCGGCGACCGCGCCCACCAGCAGCACGGCCAGCACCTCCGGATAGGGCACCTTGCGCAGCAGCAGCAGCCAGACGATGCCGGCCATCAGGGCCCAGTTCGTGCACGACATCACCAGCTGCAGGCCGGCCATGCGCAACGACGGCGGCGTGAACGCGTGGCCGCGCACGTGCCATGTGCGGTCGCTGGCCACGGCGCAGAGCACCACGTAGGCCATGGCGATCGCCAGCAGCGTCGCGCCCAGCAGCCGCAGCCCGCCGTTGCCGATCTTCCAGTCCGGCGGCAGTTCGAGCGGCCAGAAGCTGAAGGCGAGGCCGCCCACCACCAGGTAGCCGAGCCAGTTGGTCAGCATGCTGAAGCCCAGCACGCGCGTGATGGTCTCGGTCGCCAGGCCGAGGCGCGAGTAGAGCCGGTAGCGCGATGCCACCGCGCCCACGAGGGAGCCCAGATTGAGGTTGAAGGCGTAGCTCACGAACGTCACGCCCATCACGGTGCCGGCGCCCAGCGTGTGGCCGGTGACGCGGCGTCCGAGCAGGTCGTAGGTGCTGTAGACCGCGTAGCTCGCCGCCGCCAGCGCACCGGCCATCCACAGCGTGGCCGCCGGCAGGCGCGCGAAGGCGGCGAGCACGTCGTCCCAGTCGATGCCCCGCGCCTGCTTCGCGATGAGCCAGGCGACCAGGGCGAAGAACACCCAGGTGCCGATGCGCTTGATCCAGGGCCAGGCGGCTTTCATGGCTCAGGCGGCGTCCGTCTGCGTGGCGCCGCCGTCGCGCGCCGCCGTCGCCTCCAGCGGCTTGAGCACCGGCGCGTGGCGCGGCAGCCAGGCCATCCAGGCCGGATACCAGCGCAGGAAGTGGAAGATGAAGAAGCTGCGCACCAGGCGCCAGCCGCTCCAGTCGGTCAGGTCGGCGGCCTCGATCTGCTTGCAGCTGTGCTGCATCAGGTGGTCGAGGCGGCCGGACAGCGTGGCGTTGAAGGCCGGGTCGCGCACGATCACGTTGGCCTCCAGGTTGAGCGACAGGCTCAGCGGATCGAGGTTGCTCGAGCCCACCGTGCTCCACTGGTCGTCCATCACCGCGACCTTCCCGTGCAGCGGCCGCTCGACGTATTCGTAGATGCGCACGCCCGCGTGCAGCAGGTGGTGGTAGAGCATGCTCGCGGCGGTCTTGACGATGGGCATGTCGGGCTCGCCCTGCAGGATCAGCCGCACGTCGACGCCGCGCCGCGCCGCGTGGCGCATCGCCTTGATGAGGCGGTAGCCGGGGAAGAAGTAGGCGTTGGCGATGACCACCCGGTGGCGCGCCGTACGCAGCGCGGCGCGGTAGTGACGCTCGATGTCGGTGGTGTGGCGGCGGTTGTCGCGCGTGACGAACTGGATCTCGGCGCTGCCCACGGGCTGGCCGTGGGGTTCGTGGCGCGCCTCCTTCATGCGGCGCCGGAACCAGCTCGGGCTCTTGCCGCCGATGGCGATCGCGCGCAGCACGAAACGGTGGATCTCGGGCACCACCGGCCCCTCGATCTCCACCGCATAGTCCTGCTTGCCCTCGGGGCCGTAGTCCATCAGGTGATCGGCCGAATAGTTGATGCCGCCGACGAAGGCGCGCTCGCCGTCGATCACGACGATCTTGCGGTGCATGCGCCGGAACACGTTGAGGCGATAGCCCAGCACGCGATCGCCCGGATCGAACACGCGGACCTTGACGCCGGCGGAGACCAGCCCGGAGACGTAGTCGGCCGACAGGTCCGGCGAGCCGAAGCCGTCGATCATGAGATCGACCTTCACGCCGCGCAGCGCGGCCTCGCGCAGGGCCGCGTGGAGGGCCTTGCCGACCTTGTCCTCGAACAGGATGAAGGTCTCGACGATCACCTCGCGGCGCGCGGCGCGGATGGTTTCGAAGACGCGCGGGAAGAACGCCTCGCCGTTCTCCAGGAGTTCGATGCGGTTGCCCGCGAACCAGCCGCTCACAGTTCGATCTCCGCGACCAGGGGCGCATGGTCCGACAGGTGCGACCAGGGCCGGCGAGGCAGCACCACCGGCGCGTGCACCGCGGCGTTGCGCACGTAGATGCGATCGAGCTGCAGCAGCGGAAAGCGCGCCGGGAAGGTGCGGGCGGCCTTGCCGTTGGCATGCACGAAGACCTCTCGCAGGCCGGCGCCTTCGGACAGGATGTCGTGCGCGTGGCAGCGCCAGTCGTTGAAGTCGCCGGCCACCACCAGCGGGGCGTCCGCGGGCACCTCGTCGCGCACGATGTGGCAGAGCAGTTCGAGCTGCTGCTGGCGGTGTGCCTCGGCCAGGCCCAGGTGGGCGCAGATCACGTGCACCTCGACCGCCCGGCCGGGCAGGCGCAGCGCGCAGTGCAGCAGGCCGCGCTTCTCCGGTCCGGCGATGGACACGTCGTGGTTCGTGTGGGTCACGATCGGGAACTTCGACAGCACCGCGTTGCCGTGGTGGCCCTTGGGATACACGGCGTTGCGGCCGTAGGCGAACTGCGGCCACATCGTGTCGGCGAGGAATTCGTAGTGCGGCGCCTCGGGCCAGTTGTCGTGCTTGCGGGCATGGTGGTCGTGGGTGCCCTGCACCTCCTGGAGGAACACCACGTCCGCACCGACCGTGCGCACCGCTTCGCGCAGTTCCGGCAGGATGAACTTGCGGTTGAGGGCCGTGAAGCCCTTGTGGGTGTTGACCGTCATCACCTTCAGCGATGTCGGCGTCCGCGCCGCGCCGGCCATCGGCGATGGCGCGGCGGCAGCGGAGGGCGAGGGAATAGGGATGGACGGTTCGAGCGACATGGTGAAAGTGTGCCGGACGCGGTGCGGCGAGCCGTTCAAATCCCGCGTCCGACGGTGTTTTAGGGTGCGCCGCCGACACGTCATGTAGGACGTTCCAACGTCCCCGCGCCCTGCGCCGCCACGTCCTACAGCGTCCTGTGCCGCCGCCTCACACCCCCCTTGACAGGCCCTCGCTAAGTTACCTTCAGAGTCTCGAAAAAGGGCTCGGATGTCGCAGGCCCCAGGCCCATGGCTTCAATTACTGTCCAGACCAAGGAACCAGCATGAAACGCAATCTTTCCACTTCCCTCCTCTCTTCCGTGTTCGTGGCCGGAATGATCGTCGCAGGCTCCGTGTCTGCACAGCAGATGACCCAGCCGCTGCCCGCCGGCAACGCAGCCACCGGCACGCCGCAGACGCAGCGTCCGTCGGGCACGATGCCCCAGTCGCGCGATGCCGTGAAGGCCGAGACCCGCGCCGCCAACCGCACGCCCGACGGCACGCTGCCCGCCGGCAATTCCGAGACCGTCGGCGGCCGCAAGATGGACGGCCCCCCGGCCGTCATGAGCGGCAAGTCGCGCGAAGGCGTGAAGGCCGAAACCCGTGCCGCCGTGCGCACCCCGAACGCCACGCTGCCCGCGGGCAACTCGGAGACCGTGGTCCCCGCGAACCAGCGTCCCCCGGCAGCCGCAGGCAAGTAAGCAGGCCCGCCCCGAAGAAAGGACCCTCACGGGTCTTTTTTTTCGTCCGGAATCTGGCGGCACCCGAAATCGAAAGGCCCATGGCGAGCGATCGCCATGGGCCTTCTTCGTTCACCACGCGACCTTCGTCGACGGCCGCCAGGGTCCTCAGCCCTTGACGGGGGCCTCGTGCATGCGGCGATGCTGCGGGCCGCCGTGGCCCGCGTGCGAAGGGCCGCCACGGCGCAGCGTCTGCGCGTCGAACACCTTCTGCTGATCAGGCTTCAGGGCCGCGTACAGCGCACGGGTGGCGTCGTTGCGCCGGGCGAAGGAAGCCGCGTGCTCGGCCTGGTGGGCCTGCATGCGGTCCAGGCGCTGCGGCGTCGTCAGCTTTTCGAGCTCGGCACGGTCGGGACGCGGACCGCGTGCCGGCGGCTGGGTCGCGGCCACGAAGTTGCTCCAGGCGGCTTCCTGCGTGGCGTCGAGCTTGAGCTGCGTCTTCAAGGCCTCCAGATGCCTGGCGCGGCGCTCCTGATGGCGCTCGGCGGACTTGCCGTCGTGCATCGGGCGGGCACGCGGCTCGGCGGTGGCGGTGGCGGCGGATCCGGCCTGGGGCGCCGGAGCGGGCAGGGGGGTCTGGGCGGAAGCGGCGAAGGCGGCCGAGGCCAGCAGCGCGGCTGCGAGGATGCGTTGGCGTGACGTGATCATGGCGATGACTTCCTGAACTGAACGGCTTGGATGGAAGGTTCCGGCACCGTCTGGCGGTGCCGGGGACCTTCCCGCTGCGGATCTGCAGCGGGTGAGGGAAGTCTGGGTTCGCCGCGTGTCGCGTCCCCGGCGCGCACGTAAGCACGGCGTGTGGGAGCGTAAAGATCGCGTGAACGCTCCCGCCTCGCCCCGCCTGCCGGCGCCGGGCCCCGGCCGCCTCAGGCGGGCGCGCCGGCGTCGCGCAGGCGTGCCAGCGCGGCCTCGACCTCGGTGCTGGCGCGCGGACGCACCAGCCGGTCGATCTCCCGGCCATCACGCAGGAACACCAGGGTCGGCCACAGCTTGACGTGGAAGGACCGGCCCAGCGGACGCCCGCTGCCGTCCTCGACCTTCAGGTGGGCGACGTCGGCGTGCGGTTCCAGCGCCCGATCCACGTGCGGCCGCGCGGCCTGACAGAAGCCGCACCAGTTGGTGCCGAAATCCAGCACGGCGAGGCCTCTCAGAGCGTCCACGTCGGCACGGGTCAGGGTTTCGGGGGTGTAGGGAGTGGTCATGCCGCAATCGTCGCCTGGAGGCGCTGAAGGCGATCGTCAGGAAAACGCCCCTCTCGATGGAACCTTTGCCGATTTCTGCAAAACCTCGACCGCCTCCGGAAGTGGCGTCGCCCGCGTATTCAGCACTTCCTTTGCCGAACGGCCCGTCAGGGCCCGGCTGCATTTGCTCGGCCGAAGCTTCCGCTTCGTTCCTATCTCTTGTTTCTCTTATTTAAGTTAGTAGTAGTAGGTAAGGGTCGCGCTCGGCTGTGGATATGCCGTTTTTCTGCTTTCGTGGCAACGACTTGCGTCGTGTCGTGGCCTGTGCGCAGCCGTGTCTTTGCGTGATTCTGCAAAAGGGATAACTTTGAAGACCGTCGCCGCGCTGTGGACAAGTCATCGGTTATGCCGAAAACGTCCCCAGACTTGTCCTTTGACAGGGCCCTCGGAATCTGGGAAAGGAGCCCCGCACGAAAAGTCATGCACTGCTCAAATTTAAGGCAGGGCGTTGTTTCTCTTTCAAAAACAAGGACTTGGCCGACCTCTACAGGGAAGTGCCGGTGTTATCCACAGAGTTGCCCCACGATCGTGGGGAGAAGCGCGGGTCCCGCGCGCGGCGAAAACCGAGCCGTCGCGATCGACCTCCAAAAAATTTTTTGACGCCTGCGGCGTCGTTTTTCTTCAAAAGGCCTCTTCATGAACGCATCCGAAAACCAAGCCGTCCTCACCCTCAGTCTGCTGGCGGCCTTTGCAGACAATGACAAGCACGAGCGCGAACGCGCGGAGATCAAGCGCATCGCCGAAGGCCTGTCCCAGGCGGAAGGCGTCCACCTGCCGGCGCTCTACCAGAACGTGTTGATGAAGCGGGTGGCGCTGCCCGACGTGGTGGCGGCGCTTCCCGATCGCGGCATGCGCCAACTGGCCTACGAAATGGCGGTCTGCGTGTGCGACGCCGATGGCACGCTGTCGCCGGCCGAACGCCGTTTCCTGGACGAAACCCGGCACGCGCTGGGACTGGACGCTTCCGAGTCGGGCCGGTTCTCGGCCGAGGCGGAAGCGCTTGCCGAAGTGCCGCTGGTGTCGCCGGGCGACGCGTCGACCGGCGTGGCGGGCATGACCGCCGCCAGCGCCGTCACCGCCGCTGGCGCCGCCACGGCGACGGCCGCCCTCGCGACCGCCTCGACCGGTCCCGTCGCCGCGGCGACGTCGAGCGTCGATGCCGCCGAACTCGACCAGGCCATCCTCAACGCCGCCATCCTCAACGGCGCGCTGGAACTGCTGCCCGAGACGCTGTCGACGATGGCCATCATTCCGCTGCAGATGAAGCTCGTCTACCGGATCGGCAAGGCGCACGGTTTCGAACTCGACAGCGGGCACATCAAGGATTTCATCGCGACCGTGGGCGTCGGCCTGACCTCGCAGTACCTCGAACAGGCCGGGCGCAAGCTGCTGGGCGGGCTGCTGGGCAAGGTCGGAGGCGGGTTGCTGGGCGGCGTGGGCCGCCAGGCCGTCAGCTCGGGCATGAGCTTCGCCACGACCTATGCGCTGGGCCACGTCGCCAAGCGCTACTACGCCGGCGGCCGGACGCTGTCGACCCAGATGCTCAAGGACGCCTATGCCGGCGTGATGAAGGAAGGGCAGGGCCTGCAGACCCGCTACCTGCCCGCCATCCAGGAGAAGGCACGCACCATCAACCCCTCGCAGATCCTGTCGATGGTGCGCGGGGCCTGAAAAAAAATCGCGCGACCGGCTGCGCCGGTCGTCGCGGTACCGGGCGCCCGTGTCGCGGCCCCGGGCGACCGGGCAGGGTCAGGCGTGAACCGCGTAGCCCGCGTTCTCGATCGCCGCGGCGATGTCCGCGCGCGGTTGTCCGCTCACGACGTCGACGTGTCCGGTCTCGAGATCGACCGTGACCTGGGCCTCGGGATCGACCGTGCGCACCGCTTCCTGGACGACGTTGACGCAATGGCCGCAGCTCATGCCGGTGACTTCGAATTTCTGGCTCATCGTGTGCTCCTCAAGCGCGTTGGACGGGGGATTCGACGTCGAGCGTCGCGCCACGGTGCGACGCCACGCGCCGGACCCGGCCGCGCCATCGCGTCGGGCGGGGATGGACGGCGCGGGACCGCCACGGTCGTGGCGGCCGTCCCGTCGCGGTTTCAGTCGACCCGGGACGCGATCAGCACCGCGTTCGTGCCGCCGAAGGCGAACGAATTGGACATGGCATGGCGCAGTCCCGGCGCCGCGCGCGCGGCGCCGCGCAGGAAGTCCAGCGGGCGGGCGGCGAAGGCCGGGTCGGGCGCGTCCAGGTGGGCGGTCGGCGGCAGCAGGCCGCGCGCGAGCGCGCGCAGCGCGGCGACGAGTTCGAGCGCGCCCCCGCCGCCCAGCAGGTGGCCGTGGATGGCCTTGGTGGAACCCACCGGCACGCCGCTGCCGAACACCTCGTGCATCGATGCCGCCTCGGCCGCATCGCCGGCGCCGGTGGCCGTGCCGTGCGCGTTGAGGTAGCCGATGTCGACGGGACGCAGGCCGGCGTCCCGTAGGGCGGCGCGCATCGCGCGGACCTGGCCGGCGGCGTCGGGATGGGTCAGGTGCACGCCGTCGCAGTTGGTGGCGTAGCCCGACAGCATCGCCGAGGGGGCGCGACCCCGGCCGCGCGCATGCGCCTCGGATTCGATCACCAGCGCCACGGCGCCCTCGCCGAGCGCGAAGCCCGCGCGGTCGGCTGAGAAGGGTCGGCACGCGGTCTCCGGCGCGCCCGCCGGTGGCGGCGCGACGACGCGCATCGCCTGCCAGCCCGCCAGCGTGCTGGGCACCAGCATGGCGTCGTGTCCGCCGACGATGGCGACGTCGATCCAGCCGCCACGGATGGCGCGCATCGCCTCGCCGATCGCCACGGCCGAGGAGGCGCAGGCGCACGCGTAGCCCAGGGCCGCGCCCCGGGCGCCGAAATGCAACGCCAGCTCCGCCACGGCGGCGTTGGGCATGGTGGTGAGCACGGCGGTCGGACGCACGCGCCGGCCCTCGCCATAGAGGGCCCGCGTGGTGGCGTCGAAGGTGGCGGCCCCGGCCATGCCGCTGCCCCAGTACACGCCCAGTCGCTCGGGGTCCACGGCGGCACCGGCCAGGTCGGCGCCGGCCCAGGCGTCGCGCGCCGCGGCGACAGCCATGGCGGTGCCGCGGTCGAGCGGCAGGTTCGAATGGCCGCGCGCACCGTCGCTGTCGAAGTCGCACGGCGCGACGGCCAGATGCAGGGGTTCCAGCGCGCCGATGGTCACCGTGCGCGCCACCACCGCGGAGCGGCCGGTGAACAGCGCGGCGTCGAGCGCCTCGACCGTGCGGCCCAGCGGACTGACGAAGCCCAGGCCCGCGATGGCGATGCGCGGCGCGCGCGACAGGGGCGCGGGCACGGCGGGCGCCGACGTGTCGGTCGGCCGCATGCGGCGGCGCGCGACGCCCGCCGTGGGATGGACGCGTTTCATGGGGCGCGAGCGGCCGGCCGCGCTCAGGCCCGCGCGGTGCGCAGCGGCGCGCCGGACGCGACGCCCGGGACGACGGCGACGCTGGCGGTGTCCATCATCTCGTCGATCACCTCGCACAGGCGTCCGAGCGTCAGGCCGGCCGCGCGCGGGTCGAGGCGTTCCTCGGGAATGCGCAGGCGGAAGGCGTCCTCGACGGCGAAGACGAATTCCATCAGCGACAGCGACAGCGAGTCGAGTCCGAGCTCGACCAGCGTGCGCTCGGGCACGATGCGCTCGCGCGCCATGCGGAAGTCGGCCTGCAGGATGCCGGCGATGGAGTTGAAGGTGGGGGTGTTCACGGAGATCCTCCTGGAAGGGAGCGCGGTCGGGGAAGGAGCGGGCGCCCTCAGGCGGTGCCGTGGCTGACGGTGGTGGCGAACTCGAGCGTCTCGCGCACCACCTGGCGACGGTCGTTGTCGATGGTGATCATGTGGAAGCTGTTGCCCAGCACCACCGAGCGGAACGCCGCGCAGCCCAGGCCGCGCGCGAGGATGCCGAGGTTGCCGATGCCCGCGACCTCGTCCTGGCGCGCGTGCAGCGCCAGCACGCTGGGGCAGACCACGCGCGCGAGGTTGGCGCGCACGTGGCGCAGCAGCCGGTCGTGCTCGCGCAGGTGGCCCACGCCGATGACCGAGCTGCCGGCGCTGGAGACGCGGCGCGTGCGCAGCTCGCGCTCGATCCAGGCGCGCACGCGCTCGTTCTTCACCCCGTAGGGCGCCCGCTCGCGGTATTTCCAGAACCGCCCGAGCGGCGTGTAGAGCACCAGCGGCAGCAGGAAGCGCCAGCGCGGCACGGCCCAGCCGTCGAAGCGCAGCGTGGTCGACATCAGCACCAGCGCGTCGACCCGCGCGCCGCAGCGGATCGCCGCGGCCAGCGCGAGGGAGGCGCCGGCGGAGATCCCGACCAGCATCACGCGGTCGTGCGTGGCGCGCAGCGCGTCGATCTCGTGCTCGAGGGCGTCGATCCAGCGCTCGCTGCGCGAGGCCCGCTGGACGTCGAGCGTCGGATCGAAGGAATAGCCCGGGATGTCCATCGGCCGCACCGTGCAGCCCAGGTCCCCCAGCGAGGTCTCCACCGAGCGCAGTTCGTCGGCGGTGCTGCACAGGCCGTGCAGCAGGACCGCCGCCATGCGCCGGGGCTCGACCTGGCGCGGGACCGGCGCATCGGGGACATCGAGCGGATTCATGCGGGCACCTTCACGCGACGTGTTCGGCAGCCGGATCGATGGGGCCCGGACGGGTCCTGCGCGCCGGCGCGGACGGCTTGTCGCCCGCGCGCGGCGCGAACCACGAGACGTACAGCGCCGGCAGCACCACCAGGGTGAGCAGCGTGGCCGTGAACAACCCGCCGATCACCACGATGGCCAGTGGCCGCTGGGTCTCCGAGCCGATCTCGTGGGACAGCGCCATCGGCAGCAGGCCCAGCGCCGCGAGCATGGCGGTCATGAGCACCGTGCGCAGGCGCTGCATCGAGCCCAGGCGCACCGCCTGGACCACGTCGTGGCCCTCGTTGCGCAGCTGCTGGAACACCGACAGCATCACCACCCCGTTGAGCACCGCCTGACCCGACAGCGCGATGAAGCCGATGGCCGCAGACACCGACAGCGGGATGCCGAAGACGCCCAGCGCCACGAAGCCGCCGATGAGCGCCAGGGGCACGTTCATCAGGATGAGCGAGGCGATCTTGAGCGACTTGAAGGCGTCGAACAGCAGCACGAAGATCAGCAGCAGCGAGATCGGCACGACCACCGCGAGGCGCTTCATCGCGCGCTCCTGGTTCTCGAACTCGCCCGACCAGTTGACCTGGTAGCCCGGGGGCACCACCACGTTCTGCTCGACGCGCGCCTTCATGTCGGCCACCACCGAGCCCATGTCGCGCCCGGCGATGAAGATGCCGATGGCGGTGGTGCGGCGGCCGGACTCGCGGGCGATGTTCATCGCGCCGGTGGTCTCGCGCACGTTGACCACGTCGCCCAGCGTCACGAAGCCGCCGTCGGGCGTGGCGATGGGGGTGCGGCGCAGGTTGGACATGACGCGCTCGTCGGGCGGCAGGCGCACGGCGACGGCGAACTTGCGCTCGCCCTCCCACAGGCTGGTCGCGGCCTTGCCGGCGAGCGCCGCCTCGATCACGTCCTGGATGTCGCCCACGTTGAGGCCGTAGCGCGAGGCACGGTCGCGGTCGATGTCCAGCAGCAGCTGCGGCACCTGGCCGTCGCGGTCGATCTCCGCGCGGACCACGCCCTGGACCTGCTTGGCTTCGCGGGCGATCTGGTCGGTGGTCTGCTTCATCAGCGCGAGGTCGTCGCCGGCCAGCTTGATCACGATCTGGCCCTTGATCTGGGAGATCGACTCCAGCACGTTGTCGCGGATGGGCTGGGAGAACGCCGGATCGATGCTCGGGATGGCCGACAGCACCCGGTTCATCTCCTCGGTGATCTTCGCCTTCGTCATGCCCTTGCGCCATTCCTCCTCGGGCTTGATGTCCACGAAGATCTCGGCCATCGAGATGGTCTTGGGGTCGGTGCCGTCCTCGGGCTGGCCGGCCTTGGAGACGGTGGTGCGCACCTCCGGCACGGTCAGCAGCGCCTTGCGCGCCATGTGCAGGATGCGCGAGGCCTCCTGCGTCGAGACGTTGGGCGAGAGCGTGAAGTTGACCCAGGTCGTGCCCTCGTCGAGTTCGGGCAGGAACTCCGAGCCCAGCCGCGCGGCCACCACCGTCGTCAGGGCGAAGGCGGCCACCGCGATCACCATCACCGTGCGGCGGCGGCGCAGCGCCCAGTCCAGGATCGGCGCGTAGAAGTGCTTGGCGCCGCGCACCACGCGGTTGTCGCCGTGCGGCAGCTTCTTGCGCAGCATCCAGAAGGCCAGCAGCGGCACCAGGGTGAGCGAGAAGATCAGCGAGCCGATCAGCGCCGAGGTCACCGACAGCGCCATCGGCTGGAAGATCCGGCCCTCGTGGCGCTGCAGCGCGAAGATCGGGATGTGCGCGGCGATGATGATCAGCATCGAGAACAGCGTCGGGCGGCCGACCTCGGTGACCGCCTTGACGATCACGGAGCGCCGCTCCTGCGGGTCCATGGTCTCCTTCTTCTCGGCCAGGCGGTGCATGATGTTCTCGATCACGATCACCGCGCCGTCCACGATGATGCCGAAGTCCATGGCCCCCAGCGACAGCAGGTTGGCCGGCACGCCCATGATCTTCAGGCCCATGAAGGTCGACAGCAGCGCCAGCGGGATCACCACCACCACCGCCAGGCTGGCGCGGAAGTTCGACAGGAACACGTAGAGCACCACCGCCACCAGCAGCGCGCCCTCGACCAGGTTGCGGAACACGGTGGAGAGGGTCTTCTCCATCAGCCAGGTGCGGTCGTAGAACGGCACAATCTGCACGCCCGGGGGCAGGGCGCGCGCGTTCATGTCGGCGATCTTGTCCTTCACGCCCTTCAACACCACGCTCGGGTTCTCGCCCTTTCGCATGATGACGATGCCGGTGACGACGTCGTCGTCGTTGTCCTGGCCGACCACGCCCAGGCGCGGCACGGCGCCGATCTTCACCTGGGCGATGTCGCGGATCAGGATCGGGGTGCCGTTGCGCGCGGCCACCACGATGCGGCCGATGTCGTCGGACGACTGCAGCAGGCCCAGGCCGCGGATGGTGTACTGCTGCGCGCCCTGACGCACGTAGCTGCCGCCGGCGTTGGAGTTGCCGCGGCCCAGCGCGTCGAGCAGGTTCTGGAACGTGACCTTGTACGCGCGCAGCTTGTCGAGGTCGGGCTGGACCTCGTACTGCTTGATGGCGCCGCCCATGGCCACCACGTCGGCCACGCCGGGCACCTGGCGCAGGCCGCGCTCCACGGTCCAGTCCTCCAGCGTGCGCAGCTCGGTGGTGGACAGGCCGTCGCCGCGCAGGCGGTAGCGCATGATCTCGCCGACCGGCGTGGCGTTGGGCGCGATGTCGGCCTCCACGCCCTCGGGCAGGTCGACGCCGCGCAGGCGCTCGGCGACCTGCTGGCGCGCGAGGTTGACCTCGGCCTTGTCGTCGTACGTGACGACGGTGAAGGACAGGCCGAACTGGGTGTGGGAGAACACCCGGATCGAGTTGGGCAGGCCGGCGAGCGCCACCTCGATGGGCAGCGTGACCTGCTTCTCGACCTCCTCGGCGGCACGGCCGGGGAACAGCGAGATCACCGTGACCTGGGTGTCGGTCACGTCCGGGAAGGCCTCCACCGACAGGTTCTTGAACGCGAAGACGCCCGCCATCGCGAACAGCAGCGTGCCCAGGACGATGAACAGCGGCTGGTGCAGGGCGTACTGGACGAGGCGCTTCATGGCTTGGCCGTTCCGCTGGCGGCCGAAGCCCTGGCGGCGGCGGGGGCGGTGCCCCCGGCCGGCGTGGCGGGCCGCGCGTCCTCGCGCGCCACGGCGAACTGGCGCGCCAGCAGCAGCGCGTTGTCCGCCACCACCTGCTCGCCCACGGCGAGGCCGCTCGCGATGACCACCTCGCGCGTGCCGGTGTGGCCGATCTTCACGCGGCGCGGCTCGAACACGCCGGGCTGGGTCTGCACGTAGACGGTCTGGTTGTTGCCCTCGAGCGTGACCGCGCGCGCCGGCACCACCGTGCCCGTGAGCACCTCGTCGACCAGGGCGGTCACCAGCATCTCGCCCTTCAGGCGGCGGTCGGTGTTGGCGATCACGCCGCGGATCTTGATGGTGCGGGTGGTCGGGTCGATGAAGTCGGAGGCCGCCGCGACGCGGCCGGTGAAGCTCTCGCCCGGATAGGCCGGCACCTGCACGGTGAAGGTGGCGCCCTTCTGCAGGCTGCCGATGTCGTTTTCCTTGGCGTCGATCTGCACCCACAGCGAGGTCGGGTCGGTCACCACGAACAGCGCCTGCGTGCCGGGGCCCGACTGGTCGGGACGCAGCTCCTGGCCGGGGTTGAGGTTGCGCTCGACCACCACGCCGTTGATGCCCGCGCGGATGCCGAAGCGCTGGTTCACACCCATGCCGCCGCCGTACATCGTGGTGCGGGCGCCGGCGCGCGAGGCCTCGGCCTGCGAGCGGGCGGATTCGGCCTCGGCCTGCTCCAGGTCCTTGCGGGCGATGATGCCGGCCTGGAACAGCTCGCGCTGGCGCTCCAGGTTCTTGCGCGAGAACGACGCGTCGGCCTGCGCCTTGGCGGTGTCGGCCTGGGCGATGCCGAAGTCCGGCGAGGCCAGCTGGGCGAGCAGGTCGCCCGCCTTCACGCTCTGGCCGACGTCGGCCCGGATGTCGGTGACGCGGCCGGCGAAGGGCGCGAACACGCGCTGCGTGCGCTCCTCGTTCCAGACCAGGCGCCCGGGCAGGTCGACGCTCACGCTCCGGGCGGCGGTGGCGGGCACCACGGCCAGCAGCTTGAGCTGCGGATGGTCGGGCGCGAAGCGGATCTGGTTGCCCTGCACGATGGGCGCGGGCGGCTCGGTGTTGACCGGGGGCGCCTCGCGCCCGCCGCAGCCCGCGAGCATCAGCATGGCGGCGAAGGCGACGGCCGCGAACCCGGTGGACCGCGACGGCGGGACGGGGGTGAGGAGGGAGGTGGTCATGGTGTGGGCGAGGTTTGGGTGCGCAGGCGCCAGGCGAGCGTGGCCTTGGCGTGATCGACGCGGGCGTTGATGGCGTCGAGCTGGGTGGCGCGCAGCGTGCGGCGCGCGTCGAGCAGGTCGGTCAGCGACAGGGCGCCGCGGCGGTAGGCCAGCTCGGCGTTGTCGGCGAGCTTCTGGGCGCCGCCGAGGATGTCGCGCTGGAACACCTGCAGGCGCCGCGCGTTCGACTCGGCCTCGGCGCGCAGGCGCTGGAGTTCGAGCCGGGCGTCGTTGCGCGCGCGATCCAGGTTCTCCTGGGTCTGCGTGTAGACCGCCAGGGCACGGCCGATCTCGCCCTCGGCGCGGTAGTTGAACAGCAGCGGGATCGAGGCGCGCACTTCCAGCAGGCGGTTCGACGTGGTCGGGTAGCGCTCGAGCGACGCGCCGATGGTGACGTCGGCCGTGCGCTGCGCCTGGGCGTTGTCCAGCGAGGCGCTCGCCGAGGCCACGCGGGCGCGCGCCGCGCGGATGTCGGCGCGGTTCTCGATCAGCGTGTCGAGGTCGACCTCGCCGGCCGTGCCGTACGGCAGCATCCCCAGCACCGGCCAGTCGGTGCCGGCGAGGCGTCCGCGCACCGCCGCGGTGGCGCCCAGGATCCGCGCCAGCACCAGCTGGGCGCGGTCGCGGTCGAGTTCGGCCGCGCGCAGGTCGACGGCGCTGCGCTGGGCCTCGACCTCGGTGCGGGCGGCTTCCTGCGCCGGCAGGTCGCCGGCCTGCACGCGGCGCGTGGCGGTGCCCGCGAGCTGCGAGGCGCTGCGCTCGATGGCGTTGATCTCGACGATGCGCTCCTGCGCGCCGAGCAGGTCGTAGAAGGCGCTGCCGGCGACGAGCTGCTGGTCGAGCTGCACGTCGTCGATGTCGAAGCGCGCGGCATCGGCGGCGCGTTCGGCCGCGGCGGTGCGCGCGGCGCGCTTGCCGCCGCGCTCCCAGGTCCAGTCCACGCCCACCGAGCTGTCCACGCGCTTGCGCGCGAGGCCGCCCGTGCCGACGCCGTTCTGCAGGTCGATCGAGGCCGCCTTGGCCGTGAGCACCGGCGAGGGCGCGTGATCGGCCGCGAGGATGTCGGCGCGCGCGGCCGACAGGGCCAGGCGCGAGGCGCTCACGTCGGGGTTCTCGCGCGCGGCGCGCAGCACCTCGTCGAGCGTCAGCGGCGCGGGCAGCACGGCGGCGACCGACGCGGGGATGACCGCCGCCCCGGAGACCGTCGGGGTCGAGGGGGCGAGGGGGGCCGAGGAGGGGCCCTGCCGCGCCGGGAAAGGCTGCGGCGCGGTGGAAGGAAGTTGCTGGGCGAGCGCCATGCCGCTCGTCCCCGCGATCCAGAATGCCGCCCATGCGGCTTGCCGTCGTATGCTCATGCCGCGTTTATCGCGCCCTCCTGCTGACGCGTGGCTGACCGCCGCGCGGTGGCCCGCTCTTTCCTTATCCCTGCGAGACTTTCCGTGCGAATCCTGCTGGTCGAAGACGATGCCGTGCTGCGCGACGTGATGCTGCGCAGCCTCGCGGACGCGGGCCACCGCGTGGACGTGGCGACGAACGTCGAGGACGCCGACCACCTCTGGCGCATCCAGCCTTTCGACGCCGTGCTGCTGGACCTCACGCTGCCGGCCTATGCCGGGCCCGCCGGCATCCTGGGCAGCGGCCTTACGGTGCTGCGCCGCGCCCGCGCGCGAGGCGACCGCACGCCGGTGCTGGTGCTCACCGCGCGCGACCGCACCGACGAGCGCATCGCCGGCCTCGACGCCGGGGCCGACGACTACCTGGGCAAGCCCTTCGACCTGGCCGAGGTCGAGGCGCGGCTGCGTGCCCTGGTGCGCCGCGCGATCGGCACCGACGACATCGCCGTGCTCGGCGCCCTGCGCCTGGACCGCAAGGCGCGGCGCTTCGCGGTCGACGACCAGCTGCTCGAACTGCCGGCGCGCGAATTCGAGGTGCTGTGGGAGCTGATGAGTCCGCCCGGGCGCACCGTCAGCAAGCGCACGCTGTCCGACAAGCTGTCCACCTTCGACGAGGCCCTGGGCGACAACGCCCTGGAGGCCTTCATCTCGCGCCTGCGCAAGAAGCTCGCCGGCAGCGGCGCCAGCATCCGCACGCTGCGCGGCATCGGCTACCTGCTCGAACCCGGCCGATGAGCGCCGTCCACGACGCGGCGCCGGCCCCGGTCGCCCGGGCGCGCTGGCGCGCGGCGCCCGGGCGGCGGCGCGCGCCCTCCCTCACCGCGCGGGTGCTGCGCGGCGTGCTGCTGCCGCTGGCGCTGACCTGGCTGCTGGGCTCGGGGCTGTCGCTGGGCGTGGCCAACTACTTCACCGGCCAGGCCTTCGACCGCGCGATGCTCGACGATGCCTATTCCGTCTCGGCCAACGTGCGCGCGGGCGGCGCGCGGGGCATGGAATTCCTGCTGACGCCGCGCGAGATCACCAGCGTGCTGTTCGACCAGTCCGAGGCGGTGTTCTTCGCCGTCATGCGCCCCGACGGCTCGCTCATCGCCGGCCATGCCGGACTGCAGGCGCCCGAACCGGTCGCGAACGCGCGCTACCGCTTCTCGGACGTCGTCTACCAGGGACGTTCGCTGCGCGCCGTGGTGCTGGAGAACCCCGACCCGGAGCAGGCGTTCCACGTCGTCATCGCGCAGACCACCCGGGCGCGCCGCGCCATGATCGAGCGGCTGCTGCTCTACACGCTGGTGCCCGAGATGCTGGTGCTGACGCTGCTGGCGGCCTGGCTGTGGCGCAGCATCGGGCGCGAGCTGCATCCGCTGCGCGACCTGCAGCGCGCGCTCGACCGGCGCGACGCCAACGACCTGTCGCCGGTGCCGGTGGCGCGCACCTCGCGCGAACTCGAACATCTGGGAGAGGCCGCCAACTCGCTGCTCGAACGCCTCGACCACAGCGTGCGCGCGCAGCGCGAGTTCGCCGGCAACGTCGCGCACGAACTGCGCACGCCGCTGGCCGGCATCCGCGCGCTGGCCGACTACGGCCTCGCGCAGAAGTCGCCGGCGGTCTGGCGGGAGCAGCTCGAGCGCATCGCGCAGAGCCAGTCGCGCGCGAGCCACCTGGTCGACCAGCTGCTGGCGCTGGCGCTGGCCGACGAGGGCCGCGCGACGCTGCGCCGCGAGCCGGTGCGCCTGGACCTGCTGGTCGAGCAGGCCGTGATGCGCCACCTCGCGCGCGCCGATGCGCAGGGCGTGGACCTGGGCGCACGGGGCCTGGACGCGCCGGTCACGATGGAGGCCAACACGGCGCTGGTCGAAGGCATCCTGGACAACCTGATCGACAACGCGCTGCGCTACGGCGGGCGCACCATCACGGTCGAACTCGCCGGCTCGACGCTCGCCGTGGCCGACGACGGCCCCGGCATCCCGAAGGCGGCGCAACGCGACCTCGTGCGGCGCTGGGCGCAGGGCGCGGCCGGCCAGAAGCTGGGACAGGGCGCGGGCCTGGGGCTGGCCATCATCGCGCGCTACACGACGCTGCTGGACGCGCAGCTCAGCTTCGGCACCACGCCCGGGAGCACCGGCCTGCGGGTCGAGGTGACCTTCGCGCCCTGGGACCACGCCGCGCCGGCCGGCTGAGGCCGGTGGGCCGGCCGGGGCGACCGCGCACCGCGCGGTCCCGTCGGCTCAGTCGAGCGTGGGGTAGTCGGTGTAGCCGTGCTCGCCGCCGCCGTACATCGTGGCCTTGTCGGGCTTGTTGAGCGGAGCGCCTTCGCGCAGCCGGCGCACGAGGTCGGGATTGGCGATGTACGGGCGGCCGAAGGCCACCAGGTCGGCGCCTTCCTCGACGGCCTGCTCGGCCAGGGCCTTGTCGTAGCCGTTGTTGACCATCCAGGCCCCACGGCCGCCGGCCGTGCGGTAGGCGGCTTCCAGGGCGTCGTAGTCGAAGGGCCGGTCGTCGAGTTCGCGCTTGCCGCCGGTGGCGCCCTCGATCACGTGCACGTAGGCCAGACCGAGGGTGGCGAGCTGCTGGACGAGGTGGGTGAACAGCGGCTGCGGATCGTCGTCCTGGGCGTCGTTGGCGGGCGTGACGGGCGACAGCCGGATGCCGGTCCTGCCGCCGCCGATGGCGTCGGCCACCGCGCGCGTGATCTCCAGCGTCAGGCGGGCGCGGTTCTCGATGCTGCCGCCGTAGTCGTCGGTGCGCTGGTTGCTGCCGCTCTTGAGGAACTGGTCGAGCAGGTAGCCGTTGGCGGCATGGATCTCGACGCCGTCGAACCCGGCGGTCTCGACGGCATTGCGCGCCGCCGCGGCGAAGGTGTGGACGATGCCGGGCAGCTCGCCGACGTCGAGCGCGCGCGGCTCGGACGTGTCGACGAATTCCGCCTTGCCGTCCTTGATCAGCACGGTCTGCGCCTTGGCGCGGATGGCCGAGGGCGCCACCGGGGCGCCGCCGTCGGGCTGCAGCTCGGTGTGCGAGATGCGCCCGACGTGCCAGAGCTGCACGACGATCCGGCCGCCGGCCGCGTGCACGGCATCGGTCACGTGCTTCCAGCCGTCGAGTTGCTCGGTGCCGTAGAGGCCGGGAACGTCGGAGTAGCCCTGGCCCTGGTGGCTGACGGCGGTGGCTTCGGTGACGATCAGGCCGGCGGTGGCACGCTGCGCGTAGTAGGTGGCGGTGATGTCGCGCGGGATGGCGTCGGGGGAGCGGTTGCGCGTCAGGGGTGCCATGACGACGCGGTTGGCCAGTTGCAGGTCGCCGAACTGGACCGGTTCGTAGAGGGAGGTCATGCCGAAATCTTCCTGGGAAATGTCGATGGAGCGGTCGATGGAGCGGTCGAGGCAGCGCGCGTTACTTCGCCGATGCCTTGGCGGCGGCTTCCGCGGCCATGGCTTCCTTGACCGCCGGGCGCTCGCCGATGCGGGCGTGCCAGGCCTGCACCTGCGGGTACGCGGCGAGGTCCACGCCGGTGGGCTTGGCCCAGTTGGTCACGGTGAACAGGTAGGCGTCGGCCACGGAGAAGTGGTCGCCCATCAGGAACTGCTTGCCGGTGAGCTGCTGCTCGATCCATTCGTAGCGCTTGGCCAGCTTGGCGCGGGCCTGCGTCTTGGTCTCGTCGGGCGTGGCGGGATTGAACATCGGGCTGAAGCCCTTGTGGACCTCGGTGCCGATGAAGTTGAGCCATTCCTGCAGGCGGTAGCGCGGCAGCGTGCCGTTGGCCGGCGCCAGGTTCTTCAGGGGCACCTGGTCGGCGATGTACTGGACGATCACCGGGCCCTCGCGCAGCAGCGTGCCGTCGTCGAGTTCGAGCAGCGGCACGTAGCCCAGCGGATTGATGGCGTAGTAGTCGCTGCCGTCGGCGAGCTGGTGGCTCTTGGTGCTGGCGAGCACGGGTTCAAACGCGAGACCGGCTTCGATGAGGACGATGTGCGGCGACAGCGAACAGGCGCCCGGCGAGAAATACAGCTTCATGGATCGATTCCTTGAGGGGATGAGGGAAGGGGAGAAAGAGGGAAGGGCGGGTGACGAAGATGGGGGAACGGCCTGCATTCTGCAAGCGGACGACGGCGGATCGGGCGACCCTCATGCCATCGCGTTTTTGTCCTACGGGTGGCCGCGCGGGCCGGCCGTGCGGCGTCCGGACCCCTGTTCTACGCTGTATGCATGCGTGGCACGCCGTCGCGCCAAAGGAGCCTCCATGTTGAAGTACGCCATCGTTTTCGCGGTCATTTCACTCATCGCCGGTGCCCTGGGCTTCGGCGGCGTCGCCGCTGGTGCCGCTGGCATCGCCAAGGTCCTGTTCGGTCTGTTCCTGGTCCTGGCCGTGATCTTCCTGGTGCTCGCCGCACTGGGCGTGGGCGCGGTGCGCAAAGCGATCGACTGACGCGCCGGTCGCAGCGGGAGGTGGCCCCACGGGCCACGCCTCCGAGGTCGCACGCTTAAAATTGCGACCCCGTCTCCCACGGAGACTCCACCGCCGCGCACGCGATAGTGCGCTCCCTCCACATGCTTTATCCCGAAGAATTCGACGTGATCGTCGTCGGCGGCGGCCATGCCGGCACCGAAGCGGCTCTCGCGTCCGCCCGCATGGGCGCCAAGACCCTGCTGCTCACCCACAACATCGAGACGCTGGGGCAGATGAGCTGCAACCCGTCGATCGGCGGCATCGGCAAGGGCCATCTGGTGCGCGAGGTCGACGCGCTCGGCGGCGCGATGGCCCTGGCAACGGACGAGTCGGGCATCCAGTTCCGCATCCTCAATTCCAGCAAGGGGCCGGCCGTGCGCGCGACCCGCGCCCAGGCCGACCGCGTGCTCTACAAGGCCGCGATCCGCCGGCGCCTGGAGAACCAGCCGAACCTCAGCCTGTTCCAGCAGGCCGTGGACGACCTGATGGTGGAGGGCGACCGCGTGGTGGGCGCCGTGACGCAGGTCGGCATCGCCTTCCGCGCGCGGACGGTGGTGCTCACCGCCGGTACCTTCCTCGACGGGCGCATTCACGTCGGCCTGGACAACTACCAGGCCGGGCGCGCTGGCGATCCCCCCGCGGCGACGCTGTCGGCGCGGCTGAAGGAACTCAAGCTGCCGCAGGCGCGCCTGAAGACCGGCACGCCGCCCCGGCTCGACGGCCGCAGCATCGACTTCTCGCGCTGCGTCGAGCAGCCCGGCGACGGCATGCCGGGCGGCGCCACGGCCGCCATGCCGGTCTTCAGTTTCATGGGCGATGCGGCCATGCACCCGGCCCAGATGCCGTGCTGGATCACCCACACCAACGCCCGCACGCACGAGATCATCCGTTCCGGTTTCGACCGCAGCCCCATGTTCACCGGCAAGATCGAGGGCATCGGTCCGCGCTATTGCCCGAGCGTGGAAGACAAGATCAACCGCTTCGCCGACAAGGAAAGCCATCAGATCTTCCTGGAGCCCGAAGGCCTGACGACCAACGAGTACTACCCCAACGGCATCTCGACCAGCCTGCCGTTCGACATCCAGCTCCAGCTCGTGCGGTCGATGGCGGGCCTGGAGAACGCGCACATCCTGCGTCCCGGCTACGCCATCGAGTACGACTATTTCGACCCGCGCGAGCTCAAGAGCAGCTTCGAGACACGCGCCATCCAGGGCCTGTTCTTCGCCGGCCAGATCAACGGCACCACGGGCTACGAGGAGGCCGCGGCGCAAGGACTGTTCGCCGGCATCAACGCCGCGCTGCAGTGCCGGGGCGAGGACGCCTGGCTCCCGCGCCGCGACGAGGCCTACCTGGGCGTGCTGGTCGACGACCTCATCACCAAGGGCGTGACCGAGCCCTATCGCATGTTCACCAGCCGCGCGGAGTTCCGGCTGCAGCTGCGCGAGGACAACGCCGACATGCGCCTGACCGAAGCCGGTCGCCGACTCGGCCTGGTGGACGATGCGCGCTGGGACGCTTTCTCGCGCAAGCGCGACGTTGTTTCACGTGAAACACAGCGCCTGAAATCGACCTGGGTGAATCCCCGCAACCTGCCGGCCGCCGAATCGGAGCGCGTGCTGGGCAAGGCGATCGAGCGTGAATACAACCTCGGCGATCTCCTGCGGCGCCCGGACGTGACCTACGAAGCGCTCATGTCGCTCGATGGAGGACGCTACCTGCCGAAGACGCCGCTGGGTGCCGTGGAGGTGGAGCAGGTCGAGATCTCGGCCAAGTACGCGGGCTACATCGATCGACAGCACGACGAGGTCGAGCGCGCGTCGCATTTCGAGACGCTGCGTCTGCCGGCCGATTTCGACTACGCCCAGGTCACGGCGTTGAGCTTCGAGGTGCGGCAGAAGCTGGCGCGTCAGCGGCCCGAAACGCTCGGACTGGCCTCGCGCATTTCCGGCGTCACGCCGGCGGCCATTTCGCTGTTGATGGTTCACCTGCGCAAGGGAGGCCACCGCGCGTTCGCCGACGACACGGCCACCACGGCGGTGGTGGCCGAATGAGCCAGGATGCCGCGTTGCGAGAGGGCGCCAAGGCGCTCGGCGTCGAATTGACCGAGCGCCAATGCGAGCGGCTGCTGGCCTACGGCGCGTTGATCCTGAAGTGGAACAAGGTCTACAACCTGACGGCCCTCCGCGACCCGTCCCTGGTGCTCACGCACCATCTGCTCGACAGCCTCTCGGTCATCGAGCCCTTGCGGCGCGAGAAGCCGGCAGCGACGCGAACGGCCCATGGTGCTGGTGCGGGGCCGGGGCAGGGCGATGCCGGGCGGATGCGGCTGATCGACGTCGGCGCCGGTGCCGGACTGCCGGGCGTCGTGATCGCCATCCTGCGCGACGACATCCACGTCACGTGCGTGGATGCCGTGGCCAAGAAGGCCGCGTTCGTGCAGCAGGTGGCGGTCGAGCTGGGGTTGCCCAACCTGCGTGGTCTGCACGCACGTGTGGAGACGCTCTCGGGCGCCTACGATGTCGTCAGTTGTCGGGCCTTCGCGTCGCTGGTCGACTTCTGCGACGGCTCCCGCCAGCTGCTCGCGACAACGGGCGTATGGATGGCCATGAAGGGCAAGATGCCGGACGAGGAAATGGCGGCGCTGTCCGCCGATGTCGATGTGTTTCACGTGGAACCATTGCGTGTACCGGGTCTCGATGCCGAACGCTGCCTGGTGTGGGCGCGCGCCAGGACGGCCTGAAGCCGGTGCCTTCTTCCAGGTACGGGCGGCGAGTGTTCCACGTGAAACATGCTGCATCGCGCGCGTCGCTCGTTGGCCGATCGTTCCCGCAACGCGCCTGAGATTCCCGGCGATTGCGTTCGGCAACACATGCGGCGAGGCGGTCGCAATGGCCGTGGCTTAGACTCGGCCTCCTTTCATCCGCCCGGTCAACCAGGAAAATTCCATGTTCGGCATTGCTGATTACGGCGCTTTTGTGGTGGCCATCGTCGTGTTCCTGTTGATTCCCGGGCCGGGCAATCTGGCCCTCGTCACGTCGACCGGCAAGGGCGGCATCAGGGGCGGGCTGGCGGCGACCTTCGGCGTCATCGCCGGCGATCAGGTGCTGATGTGGCTGGCGGTGGCGGGCGTCGCCGCGCTGCTGGCGGCCTATCCGGCGGCCTTCCATGCCGTGCAGTGGCTGGGCGCCGTCTACCTCGCCTGGCTGGGCTTCAAGATGCTGCGCGCCAAGCCCGGCGATGCGCCCATCCTGAACATCCGGCCCCGGCAGTTCTTCCGCCAGGCGCTGTTCATCACGCTGCTCAATCCGAAGGCCATCGTGTTCTACATGGCGTTCTTTCCGCTGTTCGTCGATCCGGCCCGCCACCAGGGCCTGACGACCTTCGCCGTCATGGCGCTGACCATCGCCGTGCTGACCTTCCTGTACGGCACGTGCGCCACGCTGCTCACGCACTTCCTGGCCGAGCGCCTGCGCGCCAACCCGCGCGTGAGCAGCACGCTCGAGAAGATCGCCGGCGTATTCCTGATCGCGTTCGGCATCAAGCTCGCCATCAGCCGCTAGGGCCGGCGCGACGATCGCGCACCGCTTCCATCCCGCCTTCCAGTTTCCCGTCATCCCGTTCCTGTACGCACCGAAAGACATCGAGCAAGCCATGGCCAAGATTTTTTGCATCGCCAACCAGAAGGGCGGTGTCGGCAAGACCACCACCACCGTGAACCTGGCCGCCGGACTCGCCAAGGTGGGTCAGCGCGTGCTGATGATCGACCTCGATCCGCAGGGCAACGCCACCATGGGTTCGGGTGTCGACAAGCGCCAGCTGGAGCTCTCCGTGTACGACGTCCTGCTGGAGTCCGCCTCCGTGGCCGAGGCGCGCGTCCATTCGGAGCGTTGCGGCTACGACGTGCTGGGCGCCAACCGCGAACTCGCGGGCGCCGAGGTCGAGATGGTCGCGCTCGACCGGCGCGAGAAGCGCCTGCGCACCGCCCTGGCCGCCGTCGGCGCCGAGTACGACTTCATCCTCATCGACTGCCCGCCCAGTCTCAACCTGCTCACGCTCAACGGCCTGTGCGCCGCGCACGGCGTCATCGTGCCGATGCAGTGCGAGTACTTCGCGCTGGAAGGCCTGACCGACCTGGTCAACACCATCAAGCAGGTGCACGCCAACCTCAACAAGAACCTGCAGATCGTGAACCTGGTGCGCGTCATGTTCGATCCGCGCATCACGCTCCAGCAGCAGGTCAGCGAGCAGCTCAAGTCGCACTTCGGCGACAAGGTGTTCGACACCGTCATCCCGCGCAACGTCCGGCTGGCCGAGGCGCCGAGCTACGGCCTGCCGGGCGTGGTGTTCGACCCCTCGGCAAGGGGCAGCCAGGCCTTCGTCGCCTTGGCGAGCGAGCTGGTCGAGAAGATGCCGCCGGCGAGCATGTTCGCGCCGCTGTCCGCCGCGTCGTCGCCGGCCGCCAGGGCCAGGCAGGCGGGCAAGGGCGAGAAGCTTGAAAAGGGCGAGAAGACCGAGCAGGGGGACGAGGGCGGCAAGGGCGACAAGGGCGGCAAGGCCCAGGACGCCGCCGGACCCGGCGCGGGCAATGCCGCCAGACCGGCGACATCGACACGCGAATCGGCATGAGCGCGGCATCGGGCGACCCCACCGTGCTGCTGCTGCCCGGCTGGCACGACAGCGGCCCCACCCACTGGCAGAGCCGCTGGGAAGCCGTGCACGGCGACCACCGCGTCGAACAGCACGAGTGGGTGCGCCCGTTGCGCGGCGACTGGTCGATCCGGCTGGAGGAAGCGGTCATCGCGGCGCCGTCGCCGGTCGTGCTGGTGGCCCACAGCCTGGGTTGCCTGCTGGTGGCCGCCTGGGCCGCGCACTCGCGCCGGACCGACCGGGTGCGCGCCGCGCTGCTCGTCGCGCCGGCCGACCTGGAACGCGACGACCTGCGCCAGACCATTCCCGGCTGGGCACCCATCGTGCGCCAGCGCCTGCCGTTTCCCTCGCTGATGATCGCGGCCGGCGACGACCCGTATTGCGAGGCCGTCCGATCGCGCCAGCTGGCCACCGACTGGGGCGCCCGCTTCGTCGACGCCGCCGACATCCGATACGACCCCGTTCCTGCGGAGGGCGCCGCCGGCACCCACGCCGGCCACCTCAATCACGACTCCGGCCTGGGCGACTGGCCCGAGGGTCGTGCGCTGCTGAACGACTTCCTGAAAGAGCACTGAACGCGATGGCTACCAAGAAACTCAAGGGCCTCGGCCGCGGACTCGAAGCCCTGCTGGGTCCGACCTTCAACGCCGCCACCGGTGCCACCGGCGCCGACGACGGCGACGGCGACGGCGCCCCCGGCGCGGCGGAAGCCGGCCGGGCCGGCGACGGGCGTCCGGCCGCCAACGGCGCGCGCATCGATCCCTCCGTGCTGCGGCTCGACCAGATGGTCGCCGGCGCCTACCAGCCACGCACCCGCATGGACGAGGGCGCGCTCTACGAGCTGGCCGAGAGCATCAAGGCGCAGGGCATCATGCAGCCCATCCTCGTGCGCCGCCTGGAACCCGACCTGGCCGCGCTCAAGCACGCGGAATACGAAATCATCGCGGGCGAACGCCGCTTCCGTGCCGCCAAGCTCGCCGGACTCGACAGCGTGCCGGTGCTGGTGCGCGACGTCGCCAACGAGGCGGCGGCGGCCATGTCGCTGATCGAGAACATCCAGCGCGAGGACCTGAATCCGCTCGAAGAGGCCCAGGGCCTGCAGCGCCTGATCGAGGAGTTCGGCCTCACGCACGAGACCGCCGCGCAGGCCGTCGGCCGCTCGCGCAGCGCCGCCAGCAACCTGCTGCGCCTGCTCAACCTGGCCGAGGCCGCGCAGGCCATGCTGATGGCCGGCGACATCGACATGGGCCACGCGCGTGCGCTGCTGGCGCTCGACCGGGGCGCGCAGGTGACGGCGGCCACGCAGATCGCGGCGAAGAAGATGTCGGTGCGGGAGGCCGAGGCCCTGGTCAAGAAGCTGGCCGCCGACTTCGGCTCCGCGCCGTCGTCGGCCGCGTCGCGCCGTGCCGCGTCCGATGCCCTGGACAAGTCGGGCGACCTGAAGCAGGTCGAGCGCGAACTGGCCGACCTGCTGACCTCCGCCGTCGAGGTCCGCATCAAGAAGCGCACCCGTCATCGCGGCAACCGGGTGGTGGAGAGCGGCGAGCTGGCGATCCACTTCGGCTCGATGGAGGCCCTCAACGGCCTCATCGAGCGCCTGCGCAGGATGCCGGCCTGACACCCGGCCCGGCGCCCCGTCCGGGTCGGCTCAGAGGCTGAAGATCTTCCCGGGATTCATGATGTTCCGGGGGTCGAGGGCGCGCTTGATGACGCGCATGACATCGACCGCGCCGGCGCCGGCCTCGCTGACCAGGAAATCCATCTTGTGCAGGCCGATGCCGTGCTCGCCGCTGCAGGTGCCTTCCAGGGCGATGGCGCGCGTCACCAGCGCGTGATTGAGGCCTTCGGCGCGGGCACGCTCGGCGGCGTCGTCCGGATCGATCAGGTAGCCGAAGTGGAAGTTGCCGTCGCCCACGTGCCCGACCAGGAAGTAGGGGATGCCGCTGGCGTCCGCCTCGGCGACCGATTCGAGCAGGCAATCGGCCAGGCGCGAGATCGGCACGCAGGTGTCGGTGGAAATCGCGCGGCAGCCCGGCCGCGACTGGATGGCGGCGAAGTACGCGTTGTGCCGCGCCGTCCACAGCCGCGTGCGCTCCTCCGGCGTGGTCGCCCACTCGAAGGCGTTGCCGCCATGGCCGCTGGCGAGTTCCTGCACCAGTTCGGCCTGCTCCTTCACGCCCGAGGGCGAGCCGTGGAATTCCATCAGCAGCATCGGTTCCTCGCGCAGCCCCAGCCTGGCGTAGGCGTTGACCATGCGCACCGTGTTCGAGTCGATGAGTTCGACACGCGCGATCGGGACCCCCAACTGGATGATCTCGATGGTCGTGCGCACGGCCGCTTCGATGCTCGGGAACGAGCAGATCGCTGCCGACACGGCCTCGGGCAGCGGATAGATGCGCAGCGTCACCTCGGTGATCACGCCCAGCGTGCCCTCGCTGCCCACCATCAGGCGCGTGAGGTCGTAGCCGGCCGACGACTTGCGTGCCCGCGTGCCGGTGCGGATCACCTCGCCGGCGGCCGTGACCACCTCGAGGGCCAGCACGTTCTCGCGCATGGTGCCGTAGCGCACCGCGTTCGTGCCGCTGGCGCGCGTGGCCGTCATGCCGCCGATCGAGGCGTCGGCGCCGGGGTCGATCGGGAAGAACAGGCCCGTGCTCTTGAGTTCGTCGTTGAGCTGCTTGCGCGTGACGCCCGGCTGCACCGTCACCGTCAGGTCGTCGGCATCGATGGACAGCACCTGGTTCATGCGGCCCAGGTCGATACTGATGCCGCCCTGCACGGCCAGCAGGTGGCCTTCCAGCGAGGAGCCGACGCCGAACGGGATCACCGGCACGTCATGGTCGCCCGCCAGTCGCACGGCATAGGCCACGTCCTGCGTGCTCTCGGCGAAGACCACGGCGGCGGGCGGCGGCAGCTCGAAGGACGACTCGTCGCGCCCGTGCTGCGTGCGCACGGCCAGGGCGGTCGAGCAGCGTTCGGCGAAGCGTGCCTTGAGCGCGTCGATCAGCGCGGCCGGAACCTCGCGCTGCGCGGCCACGGGAGGGGCCAGGTGGGAGAGGGCGGCGGGAGCGTTCATGGCGAGGTTCCTCTGGGCCCGCGACGACAGCGCGGGCGGTCTAACATTCTATGAACCGCTTTCCAACCCTTCATCGGAGTCAACCCATGGGCAACCGCCTCACTCAGATCGCCACGCGCACCGGCGACGACGGCAGCACCGGCCTCGGCGACAACACCCGCGTCCCCAAGAGCCACCTGCGCGTGCACGCCATGGGCGACGTCGACGAGCTCAATTCCAACATCGGCGTGCTGTTGTGCGAGCCCATGCCCGACGCCGTGCGCGAGCTGCTCGTCGACGTGCAGCACCAGCTCTTCAACCTCGGTGGCGAGCTGTCGATGCCGGGCTACACCCTGCTCAAGGCCGAGGCCCTGCTGCAGCTGGACGAGGCCCTGGCCGACCACAACGCCGCGCTGCCGCGCCTGGCCGAGTTCATCCTGCCGGCGGGCACGCGCGCCGCCTCGCTGGCCCATGTGTGCCGCACGGTGGCGCGGCGCGCCGAACGCGCCGTCGTCGCGCTGGGTGCCGAGGAGACCGTGAACGACGCGCTGCGGCACTACCTCAATCGCCTGAGCGACCTGCTGTTCGTGCTCGCGCGCGTGCTCAACCGCATGGCGGGCGCCGATGGCGCCGGCGGCGACGACGTCTACTGGAAGAGCGAGCGCATGGCGCGCAGCGCCGAAGCGGCTTCCTGACCTACGCACGCCACCGCCACGCGGGCGCAAGCTACATCCGCTTACAGCCTTCACCGCGCGCGCACCGGCCGACGGCCTCGTCGATACACAGGGGCCGCACAGTGGAGTTTCCGCATCACGCAGACCTGAAAAGGACGTCTCCACCATGACCACTCCAGACTCCATCGGCACCATCGCCCGCCGCCCCGGCCGGCGCCTGCAACGCGTGGCCGTCGCCGCCTTGGCGCTGTTCATGGCCGCCGGCGGCGCGATGGCCCAGGGACGCTCGGGCGACGACCACCGTGGCCGTTCCGAGCACAAGGAACGCTTCGCGAACGGCCACGACAACCGCCGCGGCGACCGCGACGACCACCGCCACGATCGGTACGACCGCCAGGACTTCCGCGACGGCCGGCATTTCGATCGCCGTGGCTACGAGCCCCGTCCCGCCGAATGGCGGCGTGGCGGCCGCCTGCCGCCCGAATACCGCGGGCGCAACTACGTGGTGAACGACTATCGCGCGTACCGGCTGCAGCCGCCGCCGCGCGGCTACCAATGGGTGGGTGTCGGCGGCGAATTCGCCCTGGCCGCCATCGCCACCGGCATCATTGCGCAGATCATCGTGTCACGATGACGCGATGAATGTGGCCGGTCGCCCGGTCCAATGAAAAAAGCGCCGACATGTCGGCGCTTTTTTCTTGGTCAATTGTTTTCGCTGAAGACGACGGCGGGCGTCACCTGCGCCCGGACATTGCGTCCGGTGATGGTCAGTCGCAGACCGCCACCATGCCATTCCAGCCAATTCAGCGCCACGTAGGCGTCGATGTCGTCGCTGTCGATCAGATCGGCCTGGCGCTGCTTCAGGCGCTCCATGGTGAGTGGCAATCCCTGTCGCAGTCGCTCGCGGGCCAGGGCCGCCATGTCGGCCTTGAGGGAAAGGCGATTCGAAACCTGCTTTCGGGTCTGCATCGTTGCCGGAGCCATGGGACGTCCATTTCCTGAGGGATAAGAGGTGTGTACCAATGTACGCGTGGTCGTGCCATCGGCCTATCGATTTGCCGTTACCAAATCGCCACAGTCCCGCAAATTCCAATTCCGACCGCTCAAAGTCGGGGATTCCGTGAAATTGTGCTGATACACTCCTTTTTGAAAACGTTACCAAGTGTCAGTGTAATACTAAATATGTAATGCGCATTGGCCTTGGCAGATTGTTCACCCGTCCACTGGAGCATTAGATTGATTGCATCATTCCCGAAATCGGCGTTGGCCAAGGTTGCCTTTTCCGCCCTGACAGCCATGGCCCTGACGGCCTGCGGCGGCGGTGGTGGCGGCAGTGACAGCGCAAGCGGCGGCAACGGCGCCGGTGTCGGCCTCGCGGTCAACGGCACGGTCGCACGCGGCGCGGCCATCTCCAACGCCACCGTCCGGCTGTCCTGCGCCAACGGCGCCGAACTGTCGGCCACGTCGGGCACCGACGGCAGCTTCGGCACCAACCAGGCCGCCATCGTCTATCCCTGCATCGGCACCGCCACGGCCGGCACCCTGACCTACCGCGGCATCCTGTTCTCCAGTTCCACCGCCAACTTCACGCCGCTGACCGACCTGCTGGTGCAGACCGTGCTGGCCGCTTCCGCAAGCGGCGCGGCGTCGCTGACGCAGGCGGAATTCCTCGCCAAGATCCGCAGCGACAGCACCTTCGCGGCCAACGTGTCGTCGGCGGCTTCCGTGGTGGCGTTCCGCAACTCGGTGATCAACGTCATCAAGGCGCAACTGGTCGCATCGGGCCGGACCCAGGCCGAGGCGGACGCCATCCTCGCGGCCGGCACCAACTTCTACGACCAGCCCTTCACCATCGGCTCCGCGCTCGACCGCGTGCTCGACAACCTCGCCTCCCTGATCCAGAACGCCGACGGCAGCCTGCGCGCGACCATCCTCGCACTGATCAAGGCCGCGGGTGACCTGCTGGCCACGCCGCCGAGCGGTGGCGCCACGGGCGGCACCGGTGGCACGGGCGGCACGGGCGGGACCGGCGGCACCGGCGGCTGATCGCCCTCCGGGCTCCTCCCGCGACGGGCCATTCCAGGGCAGCTTCAAAGGCTGCCCTTTTCATTTGTCAGTTCGCTTCATGTCACTTTCTCGTGAAATCGGCGTGTTCAGGGTCAAGGCGACGGTCGGCGCGCTGCTGGTGTGGCCGGGCCTCGCGGGCGTGACCGCCCCGGCGTTCGCCCAGCAGCAGCCGATCGCGCCCACCCTCAACGCCAGCGGTGCATCGGGCCTGTCGGTCACGCCGACGGCGCTGCTGTTGCCGTGGGGCGCGCTGGGCCTCGCCTACGACAACCAGGTCGTGAGCGGTCCGGTCGACCGCGAGCACGGCACGCGCGGACACAACCTCGTCGCCGGCTTCGGACTCCTGCCCAACCTGGAGATCTCCGGGCGCATCGCCGCCAACACGCTCAACACCAACTGCTACACCGAGAACTGCGGCATCCGCGACCTCTCGTTCAACTTCAAGGCCGGCACGCCGCTGGACCGCGACAACCGCTGGCACATCGCCGCCGGCGCCACCGACCTGGGCGGACAGACCGGCAACTTCCGCTCCGTCTATGGCGTGCTCACCTACCGCCCCGTCGATCCGATCGACCTCTCCGCCGGCCTGGCGCGGCGCGGTGGGGCCGCGACGGTCACCACGCCGCTCGACGGCGTGTTCGCCAGCGCCGCCTACCGGCCGTTCTCCTGGCTGCAGACGCACGTCGAATACGCCGACAGCAAGGCCTGGGCGGGTGCCCGCGTGTACGCGCCGGCCACGTGGCTGCCCGCCGGCTGGCAGGCGCACGTCGGCGCCAACGTGCGCGTGCATGGCAGCGATCGCGTCACCTTCGCGGGCGGCGCCACGCAGCAGTCGGCGCGCGGCTGGGTCGGTGTGGGACTGAACATCCCGCTGTTCAAGGTGCCGACCACCGTGTCCGCCGCGCCCCGGCCACGCCTGGCGCAGGACGACGGCATGCCGGAGCCGCCACCGCGCCGGGTGTACTCGGCCAGCGGCCTGCCGGCATCGGCCACGCCGCTGGTGGCCGACCTCGCGCCGCCGGTGGTGGTGGCCAAGGCGCCGCCGTCGGCACGGGTCAACCTCGCGCCGCCAAGTGAGGGACCGAGTCCCGAGGCCCGCGCCGCCGCCGACGCCATGGCCCGCACCGCCGCCGCCCTGCCGAGCGTGGCGCCGGTGGACGACGCGCAGCTCGTGGCGCTGGGCGAGGCCCTGCGCGACAAGGGTTTCGAGGACATCGCCATCGGCCGCGCGGGCGACGGCGCCGTCGCCGTGCGCCTGAACAACGCCACCTACAACGCCAACACCGCCGACGGCCTGGGCGTGGCGCTGGGCGTGCTCGCGCGGCGGCTGGCCGACCAGCGCGCCGGCTACCGGCTGGTGCTGACGCAGCGCCAGCTCGCCATCGTGGGCGTGACCGGCCAGGCCGACTGCCTCGCGCAGTGGATCGCCCAGGGACCGCCGCGCTGCACCGCCGGCCAGCTCTACACGCCCGGCACGACCGGGCTGGAAGCGCTGCTGGCCGACACCCGCTGGGTGGTCGACGGGCGCGCCCCCAGCTGGGCCACGCCGCGCGTCATCCTGCAGCCGGTGCTGCGCACGGGCGTCGCGACCGAATACGGCGTGCTCGACCACTCGCTGGCCTTGCGCGCCATGCTGCAGCAGCCGCTGTGGCGCGGCGCGTGGGCGGAGGTGGCCGGCAACACGCCCCTCCACGAATCGAACGACTACAAGGCCGGCCAGGTCTTCGGCAACAGCCGCTTCGTCAGCCAGACCGACCGCTACATGGTCCACCAGATGTTCCGCGTGCCGGTGGAAAGCATGCTGGGGCAGCTGGTGCGCCTCACCAGCGGGCGCGAGAGCGTCGACCCCGAGAAGGCGCGCCAGACCGCCGAGCGCTGGGGCGCCGCCGCCCTGACCGCGCACGTGGCCACCGGCCGCATCGATGCCAACTACCGCGGCCACTACGGCGAACTGCGCTGGGAGCCGGGCGAGGGGCGCCACAAGTTCGGCGTGGAGGCCGGCCGCTTCCAGCGCGTGACCTACTACGACCCCAACCTGCCGATCAATTCCCGTACCGCGCTGGCGAACTACCGCTATGCCTTCACGCCCACGCGCACGTATTTCGAGGCCGCCGCCGGCCAGTTCCTCTACAACGACCGGGGCGTGCGGCTGGGCATCAAGCAGTGGTTCGACGACGTGGCCGTCACGGTGTACGTGCGCCACAGCAAGTTCGAGTACGCGGCGCAGGGGCGCACGTCGGCGGGCATCGAGGTCTCGTTGCCGCTGACGCCGCGCAAGGACATGTCGCCGACCGCGCCGGTGCAGGTGGTGGGCAATCCAAGGTGGTCCTACGGCATCGAGACGGTGGTGCGCGAGGACGCCAACGTGCTCAACACCACCCAGGGCGTCGGCTCGAACGTGTCGATGCTCGACCGGACGTTCAACTTCGACCGCGCCGGACTGGCCTATTTCGAAGACAACATGCCACGCATCCGCAGCGCTGCGGGCCGGTGAGGCTTCCCGCAAATTCAATTCATTCGATCAATTCATGAACGACATCAGCAATTCGGTGCCCATCGCCATCATCGGGCTGGGTTACGTCGGCCTTCCACTCGCGGTGGAATTCGGCAAGAAACGGCAGGTCATCGGTTTCGACATCCATGCCAGGCGGATTTCCGAATTGCAGGCCGGCCACGACCGCACCCTGGAAACCACGGCCGGGGAATTGAAGAACGCGACGCGCCTGTCCTTCACCTCGCATGCCGACGACCTGCGCGATTGCTCGGTCTTCATCGTCACGGTGCCCACGCCCATCGACAACGCCAACCGGCCCGACCTGACGCCGCTGATCAAGGCCAGCGAGACCGTCGGCAAGGTGATACACGACGGCGCCATCGTGATCTTCGAATCGACGGTGTATCCGGGCGCCACGGAGGAAGTGTGCGTGCCCCTGCTCGAAAAGTTCAGCGGCAAGAAATTCAACGTCGATTTCTTCTGCGGCTACAGCCCGGAGCGCATCAACCCCGGCGACAAGGAACACCGGCTGCCGAGCATCAAGAAGGTGACCAGCGGCAGCACCCCCGAAGTGGCCGAGACCGTGGACCGGCTCTATCGCGAAATCATCACCGCCGGCACGCACAAGGCCAGCAGCATCAAGGTGGCCGAGGCCGCCAAGGTGATCGAGAACACGCAGCGTGACGTCAATATCGCCCTGATGAACGAACTCAGCCTGATCTTCCACCGGCTGGGCATCGACACCCTGGAGGTGCTGCAGGCGGCGGGCACCAAGTGGAACTTCCTGCCGTTCCGTCCCGGCCTGGTGGGCGGGCACTGCATCGGCGTGGACCCGTACTACCTGACGCACAAGGCCGTCGAAGTGGGCTACCACCCCGAGGTCATCCTGGCAGGGCGCCGCATCAACGACAACATGGCGAGCCACGTGGCCGACCAGGTCGTGAAGCTGATGCTGCGCAAGGGCCTGCCCGTGCTGGGCAGCAAGGTGCTGGTGCTGGGGCTGACGTTCAAGGAGAACTGCCCCGACGTGCGCAACACCAAGGTCGTGGACATCGTGAAGACGCTCCAGGGCTACAACACCCGGGTCGATGTCTACGACCCGTGGATCAGCGTCGAGGACGCGGAACACGAGTACGGCCTGAAATGCCTGCACGAAGCGCCGGCCGCCGGCACCTACGACGCGGTGATCCTGGCCGTGAGCCATCACCAGTTCGTGACGTTGGGCGAGGCGGGGGTCAAGGCCTTCGGCAAGCCGGGCGCGGTGCTGTTCGACGTGAAGAGCCTGTTCCCGCTCGGCGCCGCCGACGGACGCCTTTGAACCATGACCCTTGCACCGGACCGCTTCCAATGACCACGGCCTACGAACAACTGAAGGCGCGGCTGCCGAACGAGCCGCGCACCTGGCTGGTGACCGGCGTCGCCGGCTTCATCGGCAGCAACCTGCTGGAGACCCTGCTGCTGCTCGACCAGCGCGTGGTGGGGCTGGACAACTTCGCGACGGGCTATCAGCGCAACCTCGACGAGGTGCAGGGCTTGGTCACGCCGCAGCAATGGAGCCGCTTTCATTTCATCGAAGGCGACATCTGCAACCTCGACGACTGCCGCCGCGCTTGCGAGGGCGTGGAATACGTCTTGCACCAGGCCGCATTGGGATCGGTTCCCCGAAGCCTGGCGAATCCGATCGCCACCAACGACACCAACATCGGCGGTTTCCTGAACATGCTTGTGGCCGCGCGCGACGCGAAGGTCACCAGTTTCACGTACGCGGCCAGCAGCAGCACCTACGGCGACCACCCTGCGTTGCCGAAGGTGGAGGACGTCATCGGCAAACCGCTGAGTCCGTATGCGGTGACCAAATACGTCAACGAGCTTTATGCGGATGTGTTCGCACGCTGCTACGACTTTAAGACCATTGGACTGCGTTATTTCAACGTATTCGGTCCTAGGCAAAACCCAAGCGGAGCTTATGCAGCGGTGATTCCTAAGTGGATCTCAAGCCTGATGCAAGGCGAACAGGTGTACATCAATGGCGATGGTGAGACCAGTCGCGACTTCTGCTTTATACAAAATGCTGTGCAAGCCAATCTTCTGGCGGCAACCACAAAAGAGACTGGTGCTAAAAATCAAATCTACAACGTCGCTGTAAGCGGCCGCACCACTTTAAATTCCTTGTTTTCACTCATTTGCAAGAACTTGAATAATTGCAATTTCAGAATTGATGCTCAGCCAATATACAGAGATTTCAGAGCAGGAGATGTTCGACATAGTCATGCGGCGATAGAGAAAGCATCTAGCCTTTTAGGCTATCAACCTAGTCATACTATTGAAAGTGGCATTCCACACGCCATGATGTGGTACATCAATCACGCAAATGATCCAACAAAATCATTAAAAGCTTAGATTTGAAAAAACTTAAAAACTAAAAATGCTTAATTAATAAAGCAAATAATTAATGCCAAACTAAAAAGTGTTTAAAACTTCGATTGCTTATTTTGCTATTCGTGCGCTTAATGGTGTTTTAGGATTGGCGACAGTATTTATACTTACTCGTCTGATGTCGGCCGCGCAATATGGCGCTTATGCGTTGAGCATGGCAACAATTGGACTCTGCGCCTCAATATTCTATCAATGGATCGCCGTCACCATAGCGCGGTTTTATTCGATATACGCAAAAGATCCAGCAGTATTGATAGCTGAAGGAAACAAACTTTTCTTCAGAGTTTCGCTATGTGTGTTTTTTGCGATAGCAGTGTATATTTCTTTTGCAGAGATGGAAACGCAAAAGATATGGCTCACAGTGGCCATCGCAGTAAGCGTCGTTGCTACTGGTTTGCATAATTTGGGGCTACAAATTGCAAATGCGAGCGGACGGCCGGCAAATTATGGTTTGCTGAGTATCACGCGAGGTGCATTCACTCTGTGCGCTGCCGTAGGACTAGTTCAATTAGGTTACGGCAGCACAGGGGCAGTTTTCGGTTTTGCAGTCGGAGGAGTCCTGTCTGTTGCGATTTTCAGGGTCAAGCGTCCAAAATTCACAGAAAAAAGCAATAAGACTCTTAGAAAAGAGATGATGGTCTATGGACTTCCTCTGACCTTGACATATGTCTCGACAATGATTCTGGATGTATCTGACAGATTCATGATTGGATGGTGGTTGGGAACACCAGCAGTTGCCGGATACGCTGCAGCTTATGACTTAACTCAGCAAGTCATAGGAGCCATTATGAATGTGCTTTTTCTAGCTAGTTACCCACGGATAACAGCTGCATGGGAAACTGGCGGTGTGTCAGCTGCCCGTGATGCAATGAGCCCATTATCACGAGCTATCTTGCTTGCCTCGCCACTACTAAGCGGAATTTTTATAGGAGGTGCAACTGAAATCTCAAATGCTGCTTTTGGAAAAGCTATAGCTTCAGAAGCAGCGAAAGTCATCCCGTGGACAGCATTTGCGATCACAGTTGCATGCTTCAAAAGCTATTACCTAGATGTTGCTTTCCAACTTGAAAAAGCAACAAAAACACAGCTTTATATTACTGCTTGCATGGCCATTTTAAATATATTATTAAATTTATTTCTAATAAACCGTTATGGGATATTGGGAGCCGCAATTTCTACAGCAGCAGCTTTTACATTCGGCGCAATGTTGAGTTGGCAATGTGGAAGAAAGCTGAATTTGTATTCAAGTCGAATGTTGGATCTTGCAAAACTACTCATAATTTTCTTTTTTATATTGATTGCCACAAGTTTTCTGCCAACAACAAGCTTTAGCAACGTTTTTAACGCTGCAATAAGTGTGACAGTTGGGGTTGTCTCTTACACTATTGGAATATTAATTTTTAATCCGATGAACATAAGATCTGCGGCGATTAGGCAAGCTTTAGTGCTGATGCGAAACAAAATTGCGAAGCACTGAGGCTATTTTTGTTTAATCCAAGTGATGAGATTTAAAAATTAAAGATAGAACTTTTATAATCGTTGCCGCACTTGCGGGGTTGTTTATTCCTACGTCGAACGAAGGAGAGATATCTAATTTTCTTTCCATACTGAACTTTCTGATACCTGCATTTTTGCTATCACTCACTTTTAGATTTAATGGGTGGCAGTTGCGTCGCTTGGGCTATGTGATTTTGCTAATGGCAATGATGTTGCTATTCACAGTAACTTCGCCTTTTTCTTATATTGCATGGGGTGGCATGGCGCCTTATATCTTAGCTTCAGCCATCCTACTCACGGATTTCAAAACTTCTCAATACATATCAGATATCAAAATAGACAAAAGTTTAATAAGAACATTGTTTCTTATAAACATAGTAATATTTTTGCTTGGATTTGGAATTTTGACTGAACAATCTTTGTTGGTTGAAGTTATCCAGCGCAACTACCAATCTCTGAATGAAGAACTCTACGAGCAAATGATAGTTTGGAACTCCAAGCCTGTAACTGTCTTTGGTTCGCATTCCACTGCTGCATTGGCATATTTCTGTTTGTTTGCTATCAATTTCAAGCTCTTTCGCAATGTTAATCTATCAAGCTTTTGGAGAGGAATATATCTCCTCTTTGCAGCAGGATTTCTAATATTAAATTGGCTGTTGATATCAAATACATCAGTAGCAATGACGGCATTTGTAGTCCTTTTCTTTTCAATGGCTTTGATAAGAAAACTTTCGAAAAATACCAAAGTTATTCTTTTTGTAATCGGCCTGGCATCTATTCTTGTGATTATTGCTGATGTTGGTTTTTTCTATTCCATGTTTGGCGGTTCTGATGCCAATGGTTTTCTTGGCAGATATTCCTCAGGAGGACGGCTGCAAAGCACGTACAACTACTTAATTGATAACAATTTCATGCCAATAGGGTTTTCCTATTCGGCTGGAATTGGTTTGGGAGACAATTTCATCGCAGAATACATAATAAAAGCTTCGTTTTTTGGGTATTTTATTATATTGTTTCTTCTATGGACTTGGTTTAGACGTCATTTAAGTCAATACAGAGCGTTGGCTTTTTTTGTATTTATCGTGCTTGCAGACTTTGCGTACCCTTTGCTTGTATACAGCCGAATCGCCGCTGTTATCCCGTTTTATGTATTGATGTGGCAAAGAATAGATTCGGGTGTTTTTCTTGTTCGAGAATCTGATAATCAGATAGAGCATGAAAACGAAAAATAAAAAAATCAAAATATTGGGAATCACGCAGGGCGCTGATGTTCCTAGCACCAGATTCAGATGGTCTCAATATGGCGAAGATTTAATTAGCGAAAATTTCGAAGTCTCTGAAGCCGCAAGCAAGTGCGGCGCTTATCCGCCTGCATCACATGGTTGGCGTCCTGTCTGGTTTGGTGCTGCATGCGTAGAAAATCTCGGCCGTGTTTTTCGCTCAAATAAATTTGATTTGACTTTTCTGCAAAGAAATTTGATATCAACATTGTTTAGCTTGGAAAGCATGATAAAAAAACCATTTGTTTTTGACGTGGATGATGCTATCTTTTTAGGTGCTCGAGGGAAAAATGCAAACCGCATAGCGCGGATTTCATCGTTGACCATATGCGGCAACAACTTTCTGGCAAATCATTTCGCTGATTATGGATCTGTAGTTGTTTTGCCTACGGCTGTCGACGCATCACGTTTTGTTCCGCTTGATCATATAAGTGGATTTCAAAAAGTTATAGGTTGGTCTGGATCTTCATCGGGGTTTAAATACTTGTATGAAATCGAACCGGCAATTTCCAAAATTCTCAAAAAGTATCCAGATAGCATTCTTAAAATAGTTTCTGATAAAGCGCCATTATTCAAAAGTATATCTAGTAGTAAGGTTGTTTATGAGCCCTGGAGTGTAGAAAGAGAAGTTGCTGTGCTTCAGGAATTTTCAGTGGGAATAATGCCGCTTGAAAATAGCTTATGGGCCCGCGGGAAATGTAGTTTCAAAATGTTGACATATATGTCAGTCGGAATTCCTGTTGTAGTTTCTCCAGTCGGAATGAACTCAGAGGTCCTTGCTCAAGCCCATTGCGGATTTGGCCCTAGAAATCATGATGAATGGGTAGATTCAATTTCCTCCTTACTAGAAAATCCTACATTGTCTAAATCAATGGGGGCATGCGGACGAAAATTAATAGAAACTAATTATTCCAAGAAAGTTATTGGACCAAAACTATCTTTAATTCTTAAGTCGCAGATCTGATGTTTATCTAGATGCTATTATTTGAAGAAAAACATAGTTTTTGATTTTGGAAAAGCTTAATTTCTAATGACTGAAATATTGCATGTGATTACTGGTCTGGGAAATGGTGGCGCGGAAGCTGTTTTATTCCGATTAATTGAAATGGATCGATCAAGTGGAAATAAGCATCGCGTAATATCTCTCACGGACCGCGGTAAATATGCAGACAAGCTAGAATGTATCGGTGTATCTGTTCACATTTTGAATTTTCCTCGAGGTCGAGTCACTATTTCTAAATTCTTAAAGCTCTTAAGAATTTTGAAAGTTACTAAGCCTGACGTTGTTCAAACTTGGATGTATCATGCGGATCTGATCGGTGGAATTGCGGCGCGCTTGACAGGTATCAGCTCCATTGTCTGGGGAATCCGACATGCGAATCTAGATCCTGCTCACAACAGTGCAGGCACATTGCGTGTCGTTCGCATATGTGCACGCCTTTCGCGGTGGGTGCCAAAAAAGATCATTACTTGTTCTGAAGAAGCCATGCGACTGCATCGGGCAGCAGGCTACCAAGCCGAAAAATTCGTGCAGATTCCCAATGGTTACAGTATGGACCGCCTGACCCCGGATGTTTTGAAGCGCCATACTGTTCGAACCGAGTTGAATGTCACGCCAGATGCATTTGTTTTAGGTATGGTGGCGCGTTTCGACGTTCAAAAGGATCATAGGAACCTGATTCGAGCATTGGGACTGCTCAAGGCCCGTGGTATTCAATTTACTTGTCTTCTCGTCGGCGTCGGCGTCGGCGTCGGCGTCGGCATCGAAGCAGGGAACAGCATTCTGCGTGGTTGGATCGACCAAGCCGGAATTTCCGACAATGTCAGATTATTGGGTCCTCGCAACGACATTCCTGCGCTTATGAATGCGATGGACGTCCATGTACTTTCAAGCTTAGGTGAAGCTTTCCCCAACGTGCTTGCAGAAGCCATGGCCTGTGGAACGCCATGCGTGACGACCGACGTCGGCGATGCCAGTGTCATCGTCGGCGGAAACGGTTGGGTAGTCGCTCCACAGGACGCACAAGCCCTGGCCAACGGATTGGCGAAAGCCTACGATGCTTTCTCGAAAAACAAGCAAGACTGGGAAAAGCTCCAATCCGCCTGTCGTGCTCACATCATGGCTAATTTTGAATTGCAATTAATGTGCAAGCGATATCGGCAAGTATGGAAGGCCTGCATGCAGGATTAGAAGCTGGGATCGCTCAGTGCAATGACGCACGAGTTTCGATCACTCACACATTCATCGACCAACAACAAGATTTCCAGCGCGGCGATGTTCCGCTGGAGCAAACAGGATCACTGGAAATGTGTGGACTTGCAGGTTTTTTGGGGGGGCAATGGCCCGGCGACACCGCGTCGCCGCGTCTGAACGCCATGACAGATGCGATCTCGCGGCGCGGGCCGGATGCCGACGGGCAATGGCTTGATGCTGACGCCGTTGTCGGTCTCGGGCACCGGCGTCTCTCGATCGTCGATCTGTCCGACGCAGGCGCGCAACCAATGTTGTCCCCCAAGGGCCGGTATGTCATCGCATTCAATGGCGAGATCTACAACCACACGGATCTGCGCGACCAGTTGGACGCGCAAGATCGCGCTCCGGCATGGAGAGGGCATTCGGATACTGAAACGCTGCTCGCCGGTTTCGATGCTTGGGGGATCCGCGCCACGATCGAACGCGCCATCGGCATGTTCGCCTTCGCCGTATGGGATCGGCAGTCGCGCACGCTCACGCTTGCGCGCGATCGCATGGGCGAAAAACCACTCTATTACGGCTGGCAAGGCGCGGGTCGCGCAGCAGTCTTTCTTTTCGGCTCGGAATTGAAGGCTCTGCGTTCTCATCCGGCATTTGGTGCGCCGATCGATCGCGATGCGCTTTGCCTGTTCATGCGACACAACAACGTAGGCGGCGCGCACTCCATCTACGCAGGCATCCGCAAGTTGCTGCCGGGCAATCTGCTGACCGTGTCGCAGGCCGCACCAGAGCCCATTCTTCAAAGCTATTGGTCGAACGTGACAGCGGCGCAACAAGGCGTGGCGCATCGGTTCGAGGGTGGCCCAAAGGAGGCGGTCGATGCATTGGAGACCCTGCTCAAGGACGCGGTTCGCCGGCAGATGATGGCTGACGTGCCGCTCGGCGCGTTCCTCTCGGGAGGCATCGATTCCTCAACCATCGTCGCATTGATGCAGACGCAGACCTCTCGTCCGGTCAAGACCTTCTCGATCGGCTTTCACGAGGCGGCATACAACGAAGCAGAGCATGCCAAGGCGGTCGCTGGACATCTGGGCACTGACCATACGGAGATGTATGTGTCGCCAGATCAGGCGTTGGCCGTCATCCCGGACTTGCCGAAGCTGTATTGCGAGCCTTTCGCCGATTCGTCTCAGATTCCGACGTTCCTGGTCAGCCAGCTTGCGCGTCGCCACGTGACCGTGTCGCTCTCAGGAGATGCTGGGGACGAACTTTTCTGTGGCTACAACCGCTATGTATTGACTTCGAACTTGTGGAGCAAGCTGTCAGCAGTGCCGTTGCCCTTGCGACGGGGAGTGGCGCGCCTACTGACGACTTTTTCGCCCGAGCACCTGAATCGTCTGTCCGCCAGCACGTCGCTCTCACGTCGTTGGACCAACGTGGGGGACAAACTGCACAAGGGCGCCAACGTCATGACTGCCGAGTCGGCAGCCCATCTCTACAGGAGCATGGTCTCGCAATGGTCGCATCCTGAGGATGTGGTGCTTGGCGGCCGCGAGCCGGACACTCCTCTCAATGCGCCGGCATCCTCCCTGTCGGGGCTGACCGATGTCGAACGCATGATGGCCCTCGACCTCCAGACTTATCTGCCCGACGACATCCTGACCAAGGTCGATCGGGCCGCAATGGGCGTGAGCCTGGAGACGCGTGTCCCTTTCCTCGATCACCGCGTCGTGGAGTTCGCATGGCAACTGCCCATGCAATACAAGCTGCAGCGGGAAGGCAAGCGTTGCACGACCAAGTGGGCGCTCAGGGAGGTACTGTTTCGCCATGTGCCCAAGGCATTGATCGAGCGGCCCAAGATGGGCTTCGGCGTGCCCATCGACAGCTGGCTGCGTGGTCCGTTGCGGGCCTGGGCGGAAGACCTCTTGAGCGAGTCGCGCCTGAAGCGCGAGGGATTTTTCAATGCCGCCGTGATCCGGCAGAAGTGGACGGAACATCTGAGCGGTCAACGCAATTGGCAGCATCAGCTCTGGTGCGTGTTGATGTTCCAGGGTTGGCTGGACGAGCACATGAAACCGGTGCGCTCGTGACCCGTTGCTGACCACACCATGTCGAAAAAGATCCTCCTGTTCGTCGTCAACGTCGATTGGTTCTTCACGTCGCACAGACTGCCCATCGCACTGGCGGCGCGGAAGGAAGGCTACGAGGTACACATCGCCACCGGCATCACCACCAAGGGCGATGAATTGCGTCGCAGCGGTCTGGTCGTCCATGAACTGAAGCTCAGGCGCGACGGCACTTCGCTGTTCAACGGCTTCTCATCGCTGTGGCAGCTGATCGGCTTGTTCCGTTCGATCAGGCCGCAGGTGGTGCATCTGGTGACGATCAAGCCCGTCCTGCTGGGCGGCATCGCGGCACGCCTGACGGGCATGCCTGCGGTGGTCGCCGCGGTGTCGGGCCTCGGCTATGTGTTCACGGCGCGAGGCATGGCGGCACACCTGCGGCGCTGGGGCATCGCCCAGGTCTATCGGGTCGCCTTGTCGAACCCTCGGCTCAAGGTGATCTTCCAGAACGAGGACGACCGGCGCATCCTGTGCCGTTTCGCTCGGCTGGACCCGGCGCGGTCGATCCTGGTGCGCGGCTCGGGCGTCGATCTGCGCGACTACCACCTGTCGCCGTTGCCCCCTGGCGTGCCCGTGGTGCTGATGGCGGCGCGCCTGCTGCGGGACAAGGGCGTGGACGAGTTCATCGAGGCGGCACGGCAACTGCGCGCACGCGGGCTGGTCGCGCGTTACGTGCTGGTCGGCTCGACCGACGAGGCCAACCCGACCAGCCTGACGCAGGAGCGGCTGGCCGTCGTCGCCAAGGAAGGCGTCGTGGAACTGTGGGGCCATCGCACCGACATGCCCGACGTGCTGTCCCAGGCCGCCATCGTGGTGCTGCCGTCCTACCGTGAGGGCCTGCCCAAGGTGCTGATCGAAGCCGCCGCATGCGGCCGGCCGGTGGTCACCACCGACGTTCCGGGTTGCCGCGATGCGATCGTGGCCGACACGACCGGGCTGCTGGTGCCGGTGCGCGATGCGGTCGCCCTCGCAAGCGCCATCGAGCGCCTCGTCGCCAGTCCCGGCCTGTGCCGCGACATGGGCGTCGCCGGACGCCGACTGGCTGAATCGGCGTTCGACCTGACGACGGTGGTCGACGCGCACCTGAACCTCTATGAAGAAATGGCGCCCACGTCATGAAAGTCCTGATCACCGGCGCCAATGGCTTCGTCGGCCATGCCGTCTGGCGCCGGCTCGACACGGAGCCCGGCATCAAGGCCGTGGGGAGCGTGCGAACACCCGATGTGGCCCGTCGCAATCCGCACTGGTCGTCCGTGGGAGAACTCACGGGACAGACGGACTGGTCGGCGACGGTGGCGGGGGTGGACGTGGTGGTGCACACGGCGGCGCGCGTGCACGTGCTCGACGATGCGGCGGCCGACCCGCTGGCCGAGTTCCGGCGCGTCAATGTCGAGGGCACGCTGCGGCTCGCTTCGCAGGCGGCGGCGGCCGGGGTCGGGCGGTTCGTGTTCGTCAGCTCGGTGAAGGTGAACGGCGAATCGACGCCGGGCGGGCGTCCGTTCACCGCCGACGACTCACCAGCGCCGCTGGACGCCTACGGCATGTCCAAGGACGAAGCGGAACGGGCACTGCGCGAACTGTCGGCGCGCACCGGCATGGAGCTCGTCATCGTGCGGCCGCCGCTGGTCTACGGGCCGGGCGTCAAGGCCAACTTCGCTTCGATGATGCGATGGCTGGGACGTGGCGTGCCCTTGCCGCTGGGCGCGGTGGACAACCGCCGCAGCCTGGTCGCGCTGGACAATCTCGTCGATCTGCTGGTCACGTGCCTGCGGCATCCGGCGGCGGCCGGGCAGACCTTCCTCGTGTCCGATGGCGAGGACGTCTCCACCACGCAATTGCTGCGCCGCATGGGTGCGGCGCTGGGACGTCCGGCGCGGTTGTTGCCGGTGCCGCCGTCGTGGCTCGAATGGGGCGCGGCGCGTGTCGGCAAGGGCGACGTGGCACGGCGCCTGTGCGGCTCGCTGCAGGTCGACATCGCCAAAACGCGCGACGTGCTCGGCTGGCGCCCGCCGTTGTCGTTGGACGAGGGGTTGAGGAAAGCGGCCGGAGGCGTGGCATGAAGCGGGTCTTCGATCTGGCACTGGCGCTGCTGGCAGCGGCGTTGCTGGCGTTGCCGGTGATCGTGGTGGCGGTGCTGGTGCGCCTGACGTCGCCGGGTCCGGCGTTGTACTGGTCGGACCGCGTGGGCCGTGGCAACCGGATCTTCCGCATGCCCAAGTTCCGCAGCATGCGCGTGGGCACGCCGGCCGTCGCGACGCACCTGCTTGCCGATGCCCGTTCGCACCTCACACCCATCGGCGGTTTCCTGCGCAAGAGCAGCCTGGACGAACTGCCGCAGCTGTGGAGCATCCTGGTCGGCGACATGAGCTTCGTCGGCCCGCGCCCCGCACTGTTCAATCAGGACGACCTGATCGCCCTGCGCACGCAGCTCGGCGTCGACGCATTGGTGCCGGGGCTGACCGGTTGGGCACAGGTCAACGGTCGCGACGAGTTGCCGATCCCTGAAAAAGTCAGGCTCGATGCGCAATACCTGCAGCGCCGGTCGCTCACGTTCGACCTCCGGATTCTCTGGATGACGTTCGTCAAGGTCCTGCGGCGCGACGGTGTCTCCCACTGACCCGCGTCGATCGGCGTGGCGTGCGCGCACATGGCGGGTGCCATCGTGGCGTTGTGAAAGCCTGCGCACCTGACAAGACCCTCAATCCGTTTTTCTCACTTTCATTCGTACCGGCCCATGACGACCTCGCTTTCTTCCCACCTCAAACCCTGGCGCATCCTGCTCGCCATCGCCATGCTCGTCATCCTCGTCCTGAGCCTGATGCCGCCTTCGTCGGACCTGCCCACCACGGGTTGGGACAAGAGCAACCACATGCTCGGCTTCGCGCTGCTGGGGCTGCTCGGGGTGCGGGGCTGGCCGGTGCGCGCGGTGCCGGCGCTGGTGCTGCTGCTGGCCTATGGCGGCCTGATCGAGATCCTGCAGTGGCTCACACCCTACCGGTCGGCGGAATGGGCCGACCTGGGCGCCGACGGCGTCGGGCTGGTGCTGGGCCTGGTCCTCGCTCGCCTGAGCCTCAAGTTCGCGGAAGGTAGAAAGAAGGGCTAAAGCGAAAGTTTTATAGAACTTGGACCCGGACGAAAAGAGCGAAATTTCATCAAGGATGCAACAGCAGAAAGGAAGTGTTGCTTCACATTCGATTGACAATATTCAGCTCAAACACCAGAGGCCAAGGTTTTCGTTCGTGATCCATCGTTCTGCAAAGGTACTTCTGGGCCTGTCGCGACCCGTGAAAAGATCCCTGGCGCTGGTGGTCGACGCGGCACTCTGCGTGCTCTGCGTCTGGCTGGCGCTCAGCCTGCGCTACGAGGCATGGACGCCCATCCGCGACGAGCAGTGGTTCGCGGTGGCGATCGCCGTCGCGCTGGCGCTGCCGCTGTTCGTGGTGACGGGACAGTACCGCGCGATCTTTCGCTACTCGGGTGTCGCCGCCCTGATGTCGATGACGTGGGCCTGCGGTGCCTTCGGGGTCACCTACCTGCTGATCTTCGGCGTGCTGGGCGTGCAATCGGTGCCGCGCAGCCTGGGCCTGCTGGTGCCCATGATGCTGTTCTTCACGATCGGTTTGTCGCGGCTGGTGGCGCGCTACTGGCTCGGCGGGATGTACCTCGGCATCCTGCGGCGCAAGGCCCGCGCGCAGGTCGTCATCTACGGCGCGGGCAGCGCGGGGCGGGAGCTGGCCGCGGTGCTGGCGCTCAACCCGGACATGGCCCTGCGCGCGTTCGTCGACGACTGCCGCCAGCTCCAGGGCCGGAGCCTGCGCGGCGTGGACATCCGTCCGCTGCCGTGGCTCAAGGCCCACGCGGCCCGGCTGGGCGTGACCGACGTGCTGCTGGCCATGCCGTCGGCCAGCCACGCGCGCCGCGCGGAGATCCTGAACGAACTGCTGCCGCTGGGCCTGCACGTGCGCACGCTGCCGGCCATGGCCGACCTGATCAACGGCCGGGTCCGCATGCAGGACCTGCTGGAGGTCGACATCGAGGACCTGCTGGGGCGCGACCCGGTGGCGCCGGACGCCGAGCTGCTGCGCCGCCACATCGGCGCCCAGGTCGTGCTGGTGACGGGCGCGGGCGGCTCCATCGGCAGCGAGCTGTGCCGCCAGATCGTCAAGCTGCGTCCGGTGACGCTGCTGCTGGTGGAACTGAGCGAATACGCGCTCTACGCCATCCACCAGGAGCTGGAGAAGATGGCCACGGGCGTGCGCGTGCTGCCGCTGCTGGCGTCGGTGCGCGACACCGCGCGCATGCGTGAGATCATGCGGACCTGGCAGCCCGACACGGTCTACCACGCCGCCGCCTACAAGCACGTGCCCATGGTGGAACACAACCCCGTGGAGGGCGTGCGCAACAACGCCCTGGGCACGCTGACGACGGCGCGCGTGGCGATGGAATGCCGGGTGCGCCAGTTCGTGCTGGTGAGCACCGACAAGGCCGTGCGGCCGACCAACGTCATGGGCGCGAGCAAGCGCGCCGCCGAACTGGCGCTGCAGGGCCTGGCGCAATGCTCGACGGGCACGCGGTTCTCGATGGTGCGCTTCGGCAACGTGCTGGGGTCGAGCGGGTCGGTGGTGCCGCTGTTCCGCCGGCAGATCGAGGCGGGTGGCCCGATCACGCTGACGCACGCCGACATCACGCGCTACTTCATGACGATTCCCGAAGCGGCGCAGCTCGTGATCCAGGCCGGCGCGATGGCGCGCGGCGGCGACGTGTTCGTGCTCGACATGGGCCAGCCGGTGCGCATCATCGATCTGGCGCGGCGCCTGGTCGAACTCTCCGGCCGCACGGTGCGCGATGCCCAGCAGCCCGACGGCGACATCGAATTGCACGTCACGGGCCTTCGTCCCGGCGAGAAGCTCTACGAGGAACTGCTGATCGGCGACAACGCGCTGCCGACGTCGCACCCGCGCGTGATGAAGGCGCACGAGGACTGCCCGCCCTGGGCCGAACTCTCCCGCATGTTCGAACAGCTCGAAGCCGCGCTCGACGCCAGCGACGTGCCACGCGTGAAGCAGGTGCTCCAGTTCATGCTGCCGGGCTACCAGCCGCTGCCCGAAGTGGTCGATTGGGTGCACGTGGAGCGGGCGATGCGGCGCGCCGCCGTACCGGCCGTCCCCGTGGACGCGCGAGCCGATCTGGCGATGGCTGGCGAGGGGGCTCGCTAGCCAGCGAGCCGGGAAGCCGGGAACCCGGGAAGACGGGGCAGGAAGACGGCAGGGGTGGCCTGCGCTGCGTGAACAGCAGGGCATCGATCAGCGCCTTGCGCGCCAGGAAGTCCCGGCCGCATGTCCGGCAGCGGTAGGCCCTGTAGCCGCGCAGCAGGCGCATCCAGAATCGACGCCTGAGGCGATCGACGGCCAGCGGCGCGCAGCCGCACCCCGATTTCAGGGTCTTCATCTTTCTCCTCTCCCTGCGACATGTCTCCAGGCCTGGAGACCCCTGAAAATTCTAGGAAGCAGCGAGATGGAAAATTGCCGATTCGACGGCCCGGCGGAGACGCTCAGGCCTTGTACTTGTATTCCGTGTAGCGGTAGCCGCCGTACTTGTAGCTGCCGTAGTGGCGCCGCGTCATGTCCATGGCGTTGAAGATCACGCCGGAGGCGGGCTTGCCGGCCTGCACGAGTCGCTTGGCGCTCTCGTTGAGTTCACCCAGCTGGGTCTGATCGGCGCGCGCCACCAGCAGCACGGCACCGGCCAGCGGCGCCACCGCGGCGGCGTCGGCCGCCACCAGCACCGGCGGAGTGTCGATGACCACCAAGTCGTACTGGGCCGACAGGGTGTCCATCAGGTTCCTGAAGGTCTCCGACATCATCATGTCGGCCGGATTGAGCGGCAGCTTGCCGGTGGTGATGAGGTCGAGGTTGGGGATGACCTCGCGCCGGATCGCCTGCGCCTCGCCGATCATGCCGGCCAGCAGTTCCGACAGGCCGTTCTCGCGCTTGGTGCCGAACTGCTGGTGGATGTGACCCTTGCGCATGTCGGCGTCGATCAGCACCACGCGCTTGCCGGCGATGGCCATGATGGCCGCGAAGTTGGCGGAGATGAAGCTCTTGCCCACGCCCGGCGTGCCACCGGTGATCATCACGCGGTTGTTGCCCGCCTCCAGGGTCGCGAACTGCAGCGCGATGCGCAGGCTGCGCAGGCTTTCCACCGGCGGGCTCTCCGGATTGGCGACGGCCAGCAGCTGCAGGCCCGGGGTCTTGGCGGCGATGCGCTGCTCGATGAGCAGCTGCTCCTGCGTGAAGGGCACGACCGAATACACGTTGAGCCCGGTGTGCGCCTCGATCTCCTGCGGGTTGCGGATGCCGCCCATGAACAGGTTGCGCACGATGGCCAGCGCCACCCCGGACAGCAGCCCCAGCACCAGGCCCAGCGCGGCGATCAGCGGCTTCTGCGGCTTGACCGGGATCTTGGGAGGCACGGCGCGGTCGAGCAGGCGCACGTTGCCGACCTTGCCCTCCTTGACCAGGCGCAGCTGCAGCGAGCTGTTGAGCAGCGACTTGTACAGCTCGTTGTTCACGCGCACGTCGCGTTCGAGCCGCAGGGCGTCCTGCTCGATGGTGGGCAGCTTGCTCACGCGGTTGTTGAGCGCGCCAATCTCGCGGTTGATGGCCGCGATCTGGCCGTCGACGGTGCGCACGCGGGGGTTGATGTCGGTGTACTTGTCGGCCAGCGCGCGCCGCTGCTGCTGCGCCTCGAGCAGCTTGGTCTGCAGCTCGACGGTCTGGCCGAGCACGCCCTTGGCTTCCTCGTCCAGCGCGATGGTGCCGTTCTTGTTGCGGAATCGCGTGTAGAGGTCCTCGGAGGCCTCCACCTGCTTCCTGAACTCGGGCAGCTGGCTGTCCAGGAAGCCGATGGTCTTCTCGGCCTCGGCCGCCTTGCGCTCGACGTTCTGGCGCACGTAGGCCGCGCCGATGGCGTTGAGCGTGGTCGTCAGCCGCGCGCGGTCGCTGTCCTCGAGCGTGACGGTGATCACGTTGGACTGCTTGCCCTGTTCGCCGAGCTGCAGGCGCTTCTGCAGGTTCTCGATGGTGGCCAGGCGCGACGCGCGCTCCACCCGGAACTCGGCGCCGGGGCGGCCGTCCAGGCGCGAGACAAGCATGCGGATGGGGCCGGTGTCGGCGTCGCCGGCGAACTCCACCGCCTGGCCCACGGTGCCGGTCAGCGGCTGGCGCAGGTCCTCGTGGTCGAGCTGGTAGCGGTTCTCGCCCAGGGCGGTGATGGTGAAGGGCTTGCCGTCCTCCATCTCGGCGGGCACGTCCAGGCGATCCACCTCGATGCCCTCGCGGCCGGAGACATAGCCGTCCATGCCCAGGAAGCCGGGCGTCGAGAGGTCGTGCGCGCGGCGTGCCAGCCATTCGCCCACGATGGGCAGGTAGCGCGGCCGGGCGTCGATGTAGAGCCGCGTGGCGTCCACCGCGTTGCCCAGCACCATGCGCGAGCGCAGGATCTGGATTTCGCCGGTCGCGGGCGTCTTCACCTCGAACAGGCTGGTGGCATCGCCCAGGAAGCCCTTGGCGTCCGGCGCGGTGTCCTCCACCTGGATGAGCAGGTTCGACTGGTAGATCGGCGTGGCCAGCAGCGCGTAGGCCACGCCCAGCGCCAGTCCCAGGGCCGTGACGCCGGCCACCAGCCACTTGCGGTCGACCAGGATGTCGAAGTACTCGGCGAGGTTGATCTCGTCGTCGCGTCCGCCGGCGGGCGCGGGGGCGGGCACCTGGGAGGCGCGCGCCAGGGTCGATGCGGTGGCGGAGGGGGTCATTTGAATTGCTTGATTCGCTCGGCCCAGGCGGTGGCACCGGCATCGATGAGGCGATAGGCGTGGTCGAAGGCGGCCTGACCCCGGCGGTAGGGGTCGGGCACGTCGAGCTTGAGGGTCTCGGTCAGGCGGAACACCCGGCCGCGCGCGAACGGGAAGCGCGCCTCGATGTAGCGGCGCTGCTCGTTGTCCATCGTCAGGATCAGGTCGGACGACTGGCACATCGCCTGGTTGATCTGGCGCGCGATGTGGCTCTCGATGTCGAGCCCGCGCGCGGTCATGAGTTCGCGCGCGATCGGGTCGGCCGGCTGGCCGATGAGCGCGCCGGTGCCCGCCGAGGTGACCTCGATGTCCGGTGCCGCCGCCGCGAGGAGGGCCTGGCCCATCGGACTGCGGCAGATGTTGCCGATGCAAACCACGAGGACGGATTTCATGGCGACGAGATCTGCCGGCCGGTGTAGAGGACCTGCGCGCTGGGCAGGATGAGGCTCACGATGCGGTTCCACTGCACCAGCGGCACCGGGTCGATGTAGACCACGTCGCGCGGCCTGAGCGCGAAATTCTCGGCCAGCGCCAGCGCGGCGGGCGAGTTGGCGTCGAGGTGGAACAGCGCCGGGTCGCCCTCGGCGTTGTTGCGGATGACGTAGACCTGCGCGGTGTTGGCGGTCGTGCGATCGGGCCCGCGCGCCTCGCCCAGCGCCTGGTTGAGCGACAGGCGGCCGTTGTTCATGGTGAGCGCCGAGGCGATCGTGGTCTCGCCCATCACGTAGACCTTGTTCTCCTCGCGGCTGCGCACCGTGATGAGGTCGTCGTTCTGCAGCAGGATGCGGTTGGGGTTGATGCCCAGCTCCTCCAGCGCGATGAGGTCGATGCGCGTGGTGACGTCGCCGCGCGTGAGGTGCACCACCGCGCGGTCGCCCAGGGCGGTGATGCCGCCGGCGCGGCTGAGCGCCTGGGGCAGCGTCATGGGCACGTCGGTGAAGGGCTGCAGGCCGGGCGTGCGCACCTCGCCCTCGACATAGGCGCGGCGGCTGCGGAACGACACGATGCGCACCGACACCTGCGGCTCGCGGATGAACTTGGTGAGGCGGCGCTCGATCAGGTCGCTGGCCTCGATCTCGGTCAGGCCGGCGACCTTGACGCGGCCGATGTAGGGAAAGCTCACCTCGCCACCCGCGCTGACGATGAAGCCGGGGGCCGAACTGATGCCGGTGGGGTCGACCTGCTGGGTGATGACGGCGGAGGCGGCGGGCAGCAGGTCGGGGTTGTCGTAGACCACGATGCCGATGACGTCGCTCGGGCCGATGGTGTAGGGCGCGGGCGTGCCGAACAGGGCCTTGATCTCCGGCGCGATGTCGCGCGGACGCGACATCTTCTGGGCCTGCACCAGCTCCTTGGTGATCGGGATGATCACGCCCCGGGGAGGATTGTCCGGATCGCCGGCCACGTACTGGCCCAGCGGCACGCTGGTGCGCGTGCCCGCGTCGGCGTAACCGAAACCCGGCGCGGTGAGCACCTTGCAACCCTGCAGACCGAGCACCAGCGCCATCCACAGCCCGGCGCACACCCACTTGCCATGACCCGCACGGCGCTTCTTCATCATGTCGGAATTCAACTCGGATCCTCTGAGTTACCTCGGCGAAATGCACAAGGCACCCACCCACATTGCGTAATTGTGAGTGAAGGTTAACTGATTTGATCCCTCGAATTGAGTGGTCATCCGCCTTCTGTTCAGGGATTCGGATGGCAGACGAGCGGCCTCACACGTTGCTCGTCGCGCGCACCTCGTCGATGGCGGTCAGGCCGGCGAGCACCTTCTCGATGCCGTCCTGGCGCAAGGTGCGCATGCCCTGGCGCAGGGCGGTGGCCTGCAGGGCCTCGGCGCGCGCGCCGGTCTGGATGAGGTGGCGCAGTTCGCGCGAGATCACCATCAGCTCGTGCAGGCCGGCGCGGCCCTTGAAGCCGCTGCCTTCGCATTCCGGACAACCGGCGCTCGCATGCATGGGGATGTGGCCGTCCTTGCCGTGGCGCCGCAGCCACGAGGCGCGCACCGCGTCGCGCTCGGTGGCGGTGGACTCGCCGCCGAAGGCGTTGAGGTAGTCCGAGAGCAGCTCGTCGACTTCCTCGGGCGTGGCGGGACGGGTGGTGCGGCAGTGCGGGCACAGCCGCCGCACCAGCCGCTGCGCCAGGATGGCGAGCAGCGAGTCGGCGAAGTTGAACGGGTCCATGCCCATGTCGAGCAGGCGGGTGACGGTCTCGGGGGCGCTGTTGGTGTGCAGCGTGGAGAGCACCAGGTGGCCCGTGAGCGAGGCCTCGACGGCGGTCTTGGCGGTCTCCTCGTCGCGGATCTCGCCCACCATGATCACGTCCGGGTCGGCGCGCAAGAAGGCGCGCAGCGCCTTGGCGAAGGTCCAGTCGATGCGCGGATTGATCTGCACCTGGCGCAGTCCGGCCTGGGTGATCTCCACCGGGTCCTCGGCGGTCCAGATCTTGCGCTCGGGCAGGTTGATGTGGCTGAGCGCGGAGTGCAGCGTGGTGGTCTTGCCCGAGCCGGTGGGGCCGACGCACAGCACCATGCCGTAGGGGCGCTCCACGGCGCGCTTGAGGCGCTCGAGGTTGCTGTTCGACAGGCCGAGCTTCTCCAGCGGAATCGGCTTGGCCGAGGCCAGGATCCGCATCACCACGTCCTCCAGGCCGTTGTTGGTGGGGATGGTGGCCACGCGCAGCTCGATCTTGTGCTGCGGCGAGAACTTGGCGAAGTTGATCTTGCCGTCCTGGGGCTTGCGCTTCTCGCTGATGTCGAGGTCGCACATGATCTTCACGCGCGCGATCATGGCGTTGCGGTAGTTCGGCGGCAGCTCCAGGTGCGTGCGCAGCTGGCCGTCCTTGCGAAAGCGGATGCGGATCTTCTCCCGGCCCGGATAGCTCTCGATGTGGATGTCGGAGACGCCGCTCTCGTGGGCGTCCACGATCATGCGGTTGATCATGCGCACCAGCGAGTTGTCGGACTGCTCGATGGTCTCGTCCTCGTCGGGCCGGTCCTGGGTGCCTTCCTTCTCCAGCGTGAGCAGCAGGTCCTCGGTGTTGCCCGGCGCGAACTCCAGCGGCTGCAGGCTGGCGTTGATGTAGCGGCTGTCGGCGAGGGCGCCGATCTTCTCGTAGGCCGTGTGCAGCGCCCGGTTGAGGTCGCGGCACTGGGCCAGCACGGGCACGATCTTCATCTGCGCGCTGAACTCGGCCTCGTCGATGGCGCTGTGGCGGTTGGTCGGGTTGTCCATCGCGATGACCAGGCGGCCGTCGTGCAGCATCAGCGGCATGATCTGCAGCCGCTGCGCCGTCGCGTAGCCGAGCTTGCGCAGGGCCTCGGGATCGACCGGGAACGCGTCGACGTCCACCAGCGGATAGCCCATCTTGCGCGTCAGCGCGACCTGCAAGTCCGCGCGCGAGACCGCGCCGCTGTTGACCAGCAGTTCGCCCACGGGCACGCGCCGGTCGAGCTGCTGGCGCGACAGCGCCTCGGTGAGCTGCTCGGGCGTGATCATGCCCAGGGAGACCAGCGCCTCGCCGATGCGCACCATCGGCATGCGGCCCTGGCGCGCGATGGCGCGCAGCAGGTCGTCGGGGGTCGTGACGACGCGCGAGGTCAACGCGGTGCCGATGCCGCCTTCGGCGGCCGACTCGGCGGCAGGCGTGTTCAAGTCCAGCGTTTTCGACTCGCTCATCGATGCACTCCAAGGGTTGCGCGACCCGATGCCGCGGGAGAGGATGCTCAGCGCGCGGGCGTGGGCACGCTTTCGGGAAGCTCGATCTTGATGTCCAACACCTCCAGGTCGTCCTGACGCTCCAGGTGGACCTTGATGTCCTCGGGGTTGATCGAGACGTACTTGGAGATCACCGCCATCAGTTCACGCTGCAGGTCGGGGAGGTAGTCCGGACGCTTCGTGCCGCTCAGGCCTGAGCGTTCATGGGCGAGGATGATCTGGAGCCGCTCCTTGGCGACCGTGGCCGTTTTCTTCTTTTCGCCCAGAAGGAAGGAGAGGAAGGACATGGCTTACTTGCCTCCGAACAGGCGCTTGAAGAAGCCCGGCTTCTCGGCTTCGGTGAAGCGCATCGGACGGTCCTCGCCCAGGAAGCGCGCCACCACGTCGGTGTAGGCCTCGGAGACGTCCGTGCCCTTGTCGTGGATGGCGGGCACGCCCTGGTTGGAGGCGTTGAGCACGGTCTCCGATTCCGGGATGACGCCGATGAGCTTGATGCGCAGGATGTCCTGGATGTCCTCCAGCGACAGCATCTGGCCGCCGGCCACGCGGTGCGGGTTGTAGCGCGTGATGAGCAGGTGTTCCTTGATCGGCTCGGCGCCGTCCTTGGCGCGCTTGGTCTTGCTCCCGAGCATGCCCAGGATGCGGTCGGAGTCGCGCACCGAGGACACCTCGGGGTTGGTGACGATCAGCGCCTCGTCGGCGAAGTGCATCGCCATCAGGGCGCCGGTCTCGATGCCCGCGGGCGAGTCGCACACGATGAAGTCGAAGTCCATCGCCGAGAGCTCCTTGAGCACCCGCTCGACGCCGTCCTGCGTGAGCGCGTCCTTGTCGCGCGTCTGCGAGGCGGCCAGCACGAACAGGTTGTCGCACTGCTTGTCCTTGATCAGCGCCTGCGTCAGGTTGGCCTCGCCCTGGATGACGTTGATCAGGTCGTACACCACGCGGCGCTCGCAGCCCATGATCAGGTCGAGGTTGCGCAGACCGACGTCGAAGTCGATGACCGCCGTCTTCTTGCCGGCCAACGCCAGTCCCGTGGCGAAGCTCGCGCTCGTGGTCGTCTTGCCGACGCCGCCCTTGCCGGAGGTCACCACCACTATCTTGGCCATCGATTTGTTCCTTGTTCGCTTTTTCGGTTGTTGGTTTGCCTTAGGACGTGCCATCAGAGGAGGGCGTCCATGAGGAGCTTCTTGTCGTCCAGGTGGATCTGGACCGCCTTGCCCTGCAGGTGCGCGGGCAGGTCGACTTCGGAGGTGCGGTAGATGCCCGCGATGGCCACGAGCTGGGCTTCCATGCAAGTCGTGAAGATGCGGGCGCTGGTGTCGCCCCGGGCGCCGGCGATGGCCTTGCCCCGCAGCGGCGCGTAGACGTGGACGTTGCCGTCGGCGATGACCTCGGCGCCGAAGTTCACCACCGCCAGCACGATGACGTCGCCGCCGCGCGCATACACCTGCTGGCCCGAGCGCATCGGCTTGTCGATGACCAGCGTGCTGCCGGGCACGGGCACCTCGCGCACGATCTGCACGGGCTCGCTCGCCGGGGCCGGGGCGGGCGCGGGCGCCGGCACGGGGGCCGCCGCCGCCGCCGCGCGCGCTCCGGGCGTGGGAGCGACCGGCATGGCGGCGATGGACAGCCCGGCGGCACGCGCCGCGGCGTTGTGGGCCTCGCTGCCGCCGCGCAGGGCGATGGGTTGCGTCTGGTAGCGTGCGAGCAGGTCGCGCAGCACGCGGAAATCGATGGTGGCGGGCGGATGGCCGCCCAGGTGTTCGGGCAACTGCGACAGGTCGATGACGACCGGTTCCTGCTCGAAGAAATCCGGCGAATCGGCCAGTTGCTCCTCCAGCGCGGCTGCGAGCAGCCGGAGGTCCGCCGTCTTCAGGATCACCGCGATCAGCGGCAGCGTGGCGCTCTTGAATTCGAAAACCGCCTTGGTGCGCGCGGCTGAAGCATCGGCCATGGATGAATTCGTCCGAAAAGCGGAGAAGTCTAACGGGGCCGGCCGCCCGACGGTAGCGTCATGTACGGCATGGGTTCGAAGGCGCCGGGCGCGCCCCCCCGATCTTCAGACTTTAGTTGTCGTGCCGATGCATCAGGCGTTCCGCGCGCGGCCCAGCAAGGCCCACAGGATCAGGGCCCCGAAAGTGGCGGTTCCGATGCCCCCGAGCGCGAACTGGCCGAAGCGCAGGGTGAAGTCGCCGGTGCCGATGATCAGCGTGATGGCCGCCACGATGAGGTTGCGGTTCTGCGAGAAGTCGACCCGGTTGTCGACCCAGATCTTGGCGCCGGCCACCGCGATCAGCCCGAAGACGACGATGCTCACGCCGCCCATCACCGGCAGCGGAATGGCCTGGATCAGCGCGCCGAACTTGGGGCTGAAGCCCAGCAGCAGGGCGATGACCGCCGCCACCACGAACACCGCCGTCGAGTAGATGCGCGTGGCGGCCATGACGCCGATGTTCTCGGCGTACGTCGTCACGCCGGTGCCGCCGGCCATGCCGCTGACCACCGTGGCGACGCCGTCGCCGATGAAAGCGCGGCCGATGAGCGGGTCGAGGTTGCGCCCGGTCATGGCGGTCACGGCCTTGAGGTGCCCGAGGTTCTCCGCCACCAGCACGATGGCCACCGGCGCGATCAGGAGCATCGCGTTGCCGGTGAACACCGGCGCCGTGAAGGCCGGCAGGCCGAACCATGCCGCGCTGGCGATGCCGGCGAGGTCGACCGGCTTGCCCAGTCCGAGGCCGTTGGTCAGCACGGCGTAGACCGCCGTCGCCAGCAGCAGACCCACCAGGATCAGCAGGCGCTGCACCATGCCGCGCGCGAACACCGCCACCAGACCGACGCACAGGAAGGTCATGGCCTGCATCCAGGCGTCGAAGTTGCCCGAGGCCATGTTCTTGATGGGCACGTTGGCCAGGTTCAGCCCGATCACGGCGACGACCGCGCCGGTGACCACCGGCGGCATGAAGCGTTCGATCCAGCCGGTGCCGACGGCCTGCACCAGCGCGCCGATGGCGATGTAGAGCGCGCCGCACGCCACGATGCCGCCGAGCGCGACGGCGATGTTGGCGTTGGGCCCCGGCCCGGCGTAGCCGCTCGCCGCGATCACCACCCCGATGAAGGCGAAGCTCGAGCCGAGGTAGCTCGGCACCCGCCCCCCGGTGATGAGGAAGAAGATCAGCGTGCCCACGCCGCTCATCAGGATGGCGATGTTGGGGTTGAAGCCCATGAGGATCGGCGCGAGCACGGTGGCGCCGAACATGGCGATCACGTGTTGCACGCCCATCACGGCGGTCTGCGGCCAGGGCAGGCGTTCGTCGGGGGCGACCACGGCGCCGTCGGTCGCGCGGACTTCGCGCCAGCGGAAGAGCGCGGCCATGTCAGCGATCGCCACGCGGCAGCAGGATCGCCATCGTCAGGCGCGAGACGCAGGTCAGTTCGCCCGCGTCGTTGGTCATGTCGATCTGCCAGACGTGCGTGGTGCGGCCGCGATGCACGGGACGCGCCGTGCCGGTGACCCAGCCGCCGGTGGCCGCGCGCAGGTGGTTGGCGTTGATGTCCAGGCCGACCGCGCGATGGCCCTCGGGCGCGGCGTAGTACGCGCCGCTGGAGCCCAGCGTCTCGGCCAGCACCACCGACACGCCCCCGTGCAGCAGGCCGTAGGGCTGGACCGTGCGCTCGTCGACCGGCACGCGGCCGCGCAGGAAGTCGTCGCCGACCTCGGTGAACTCGATGCCGAGCCGCGAGATGGCGGTGTTCAGGGAACCCTGGAGAAGCTGTTCGAGCGAGATCGGTTTTTGCCAGATGGCCATGGAGGATCCTGGGATGGGGGCGGGCGCCGGGGATGGACGCAAAACTATAGCGACGCCGGGCGCTGGCGCCGCGTTCGCGTCAACCCTTAAGCTGCGGACCATGACATCACCCCTTCGACGACGGCTGGCTATGGGCGGGATCGTGCTGGGGGCCATGACCGTCGCCGCGCTGGGGTTCGCGGTCTGGAAGCTGCCGAGCGACGAAGAGGTCGCCGCGCGGGTCGTCCGGGCGTTCGGCGAGCGCACCGGCATCGGGTTGAAGATCGGCCGCCTGCACTGGTCGCCGTGGCCACGCCCGAACGTGGTGGTGGAGGAGGTCGAGACCCTGCAGGACGATCCCATCCGCGTGCGCCGCGCTTCGGCCGCCATGCCCTGGGGGGCCGTCTTCGCGCGCGAATTGCGCCTGGAGGCGGTCGAGGCCGACGGCATCGCCGTGCCGCGCGCCTCGATGCGGGCCTTTCGCGGCAAGGGCGGCGCGGACGTGCCGGAGGTGGCCGGCGCCTGGCGGGTGGCCGACGTCCCCGTGCCGCGCGCGCGCTTCACCGACCTGACCTGGATCGACCGGCGCGGCATCGCGCTGCGCTACGACGGCGAGGCCGAGTTCGACCCGCACTGGCGCCCGCGCACCGCCGAGGTCCGCCGCCGCGAGGTCGAGCCGCCCGCGCGCGCGCGCATCGAGCGCGAGGACCCCGCCACCGATCGCTGGCGCGTGGACATCGACCTGGCCGGGGGCACCTGGAGCGGCACGGCGCGCCTGGAGACGGCGTCCGAGGGGCGCATGACCCTGACGGGGCGGCTCGAGCCCCGCGAGATCGACCTCGAGACGCTGCTGCAGACCTTCGGGCGCAGCACCCCGATCGCCGGCACCCTGCGCGGCGAGACGAGCTTCGACGCCACCGGCGACACCGTGCCCGCGCTGTGGCGGGGCCTGCGCACGCGCACGCGCTTCGAGGTGCGGCCGGCCACGCTCACGCGCATCGATCTCGCCCGTGCCGTGAAGAGCGCCGGCACCACGCGCGGCGGCCGCACGCCGCTCGACCAGCTCACCGGCAGGCTGGAGACGCGCACCACCGACGACGGCATCGAACTGAACTACCGCGACCTGAAGGCGCGCTCGGGCCTCCTCACCGCGACGGGCAACGCGCGCGTGCTCAACCGTCGGCTCGACGGCGAGGCGGCGGTGGACATCGTCGACGGCGTGGTCGGCGTGCCGCTCAAGCTCGGCGGCACGCTCGACAACCCCGAGCTGTCGCTCACCGGCGGCGCGCTCGCCGGCGCGGCGGTGGGCACGGCGGTGCTCCCCGGCGTGGGCACGGCGATCGGCGCGCGCATCGGGCAGCAGATCGAGCGGCTGTTCGGGGGCGGGAAGAAGGACGAGGTCAAGACGCCGCACCGGGGGCCTCGGGCGCCCTGAGGCGCGTCGCGCAGCGGACAGGCGCGGGCATCCGCACCGGACATTCCCCAGGGCGCCGGCCGCGTGGCGGACCTAAGCTTCCCGGCAACCATGACCGCCCATCCCGCCCATCCTGCCCATCCCGTCCTCGGCGCCACGACCGCCCCCCACGTCCCCCTCATCCGTCGCTACCAGGACTGGCTGCGCGCCACGCGCGGCATCGCCTTCGACGACTACGACGCGCTCTGGCGCTGGTCGGTCACCGACCTCGACGGCTTCTGGCGCAGCGTCTGGGAGTACGCCGACGTGCGGTCGCCCGACCGGCCGGGGACGGTGCTGGCCGAGCGACGGATGCCCGGGGCGGTGTGGTTTCCCGGCACGCGGGTCAACTACGCGTGCGAGGTGCTGCGCCACGTCGATGCCGCGCACGCGGCCGGCGTGCCGGCGATCGTCGCCGAGGACGAGCGCGGCGTGGTGCGCGAGCTGTCCTGGCCCGAACTGCGGCGCCAGGTCGCCTCGGTCGCGCTCACGCTGCGCGCGCTGGGCGTGCGGCGCGGCGACCGCGTCGCGGCCTACCTGCCCAACGTGCCCGAGACCATCGTCGCCTTCCTCGCCTGCGCCAGCGTCGGGGCGATCTGGAGCGTGTGCGCGCCCGACATGGGCGTCGCCGCCGTGGTCGACCGTTTCCGCCAGATCGAGCCGGTGGTGCTGATCGCCACCGACGGCGTGAACTACGGCGGCCGGCCGCTCGATCGCGCCGGGGTCGTGCGCGAGCTGCGCGACCGGCTCCCGAGCGTGCGCAACCTGCTGCGGGTGCGCAGCGGCTTCGCCACCGGCGCGCTGGACGCCGAGGTCGACTGGGCCGAGGCCAGCGCGCGCGACGATGCCGAGGTCGCCGCCTTCGAGCCCGACTGGCTCCCCTTCGACCATCCGCTGTGGATCCTCTATTCGAGCGGCACCACCGGCCTGCCCAAGGCCATCGTCCACGGGCACGGCGGCATCGTCCTGACGATGTACGCGTGCGGACTGCACAACGACATCGGCGCGGCCTACGGCGCCAACAACGCCGGCGAGCGCTACCACTGGTACAGCTCCACCGGCTGGGTGATGTGGAACTCGCAGCTCTCCGGCCTGGCGATGGGCGCGACCGTCGTGCTGTACGACGGCCATCCGGCCGGCGCCCGCGAGCGGCCCGACTGGGGCGTGCTGTGGCGCTTCGTGGCGCGCCACCGCGTCACCTTCTTCGGCGCCGGCGCGGCCTACTTCGCCAACTGCATGAAGGCCGGGCTCGACATCGCGGCCTGCGGCGACCTCTCCCGCGTGCGCGCGCTGGGCAGCACCGGCTCGCCCCTGCCCGAGGACGTGCAGCGCTGGGGCAGCGCGCAGCTCGCCGCCGCCGGGGCGCCCGGCGTGTGGTGGTGCAACATCTCCGGGGGCACCGACTTCTGCGGCGCCTTCGTCGGCGGCAACCGCGAACTGCCCGACGTGCCCGGCCAGATGCAGTGCCGCCAGCTGGGCGCGGCGGTCGAGGCCTGGAACGAGCGCGGCGAGTCCGTGGTGGGGGAGGTCGGCGAGCTGGTCTGCGTGCAGCCCATCCCGTCGATGCCGCTCCACCTCTGGAACGACCCGGACCGCGCGCGCTACCTGTCGAGCTACTTCGACACCTACCCCGGCGTCTGGCGCCACGGCGACTGGATCCGCATCGGCGAGGACGGCGGCTGCGTGATCTACGGCCGCAGCGACGCCACCATCAACCGCCAGGGCCTGCGCATGGGCACCAGCGAGATCTACAGCGCCGTCGAGCGCCTGCCGGAGGTGCTCGATTCGATGGTGGTCGACCTCGAATACCTCGGGCGCGAGAGCTGCATGCCGCTGTTCGTGGTGCTGCGCGAGGGCGTCGCGCTCGACGACGGCCTGCGCGAACGCATCGCCCAGGCCATCCGCACCTCGCTGTCGCCGCGCTTCGTGCCCGACGAGATCCACGCGGTGGCGGAGATCCCGCGCACGCTGTCGGGCAAGAAGCAGGAACTGCCGATCAAGAAGCTGCTGCTGGGCCAGCCGATCGAGCAGGTGGTCAACCGGGAGGCGATGGCCAACCCGGGCTGCCTGGACTGGTACGTCGCCTTCGCGGCCCGGCGCGCGGACACGCGCACGGCCTCGGCGGCCTGAGGGTCAGAGCCAGAGGCCGTCCTGCGGCATCCGGATCTCCATCGCCGGATCGCCGCCGCCGCCGAGCAGCGCGCCGATCACCAGGCTCAGCAGCGACACGAAGATGCTGGCGAAGAACGCGGTCCAGAAGCCCGAGACCCGGAAGCCGCGCACCAGCGCCGAGACCAGCAGGATCATGAGCGCGTTGATGACCAGCAGGAACAGACCGAAGGTCAGGAAGGTCAGCGGCAGCGTCAGCACCACCAGCAGCGGCTTGACCACCGCGTTGGCGAAGCCCAGCAGCAGGGCCGACGCCGCGAGCGCGCCGGGGGTGTCGAAGCGCAGGCCGCGGAACAGGTGGCTGGCCACCCACAGCGAGAAGGCGATGACGGCCCAGTGGACGAGGAAGGGGATCAGGGTCTGGAGCATGGTGGGAGGTCCGGCGTTCGAGGATGCCGGCGGCGCGGCGGAAGGGCGCGAGGATGCCGCCGCATCGCGCCGCGCCGTATCGGCGGTCGCCCTCACGCGCTGTCGCCGGCGACCGTCTCGACCAGCCAGTCGCGAAAGTGCGCCAGCGCCGGCGGCTCCTGGGCGCGCTCGGGCATGACGAGGTGGTAGCCACGCTCGCCCTTCAGCGGGCGCCGGCACGCGACCACCAGTTCGCCGCGCGCGAGTTCCTCGGCGATCAGCAGCGTCGGGATGAGGGCCACGCCCAGGCCGTGCGCGGCGGCGACGGCCAGCATGGAGAACAGCTCGTGGCGCGGGCCCGAACGCGCCAGCGGCGCCTCCACGCCCTGGGCGTCGAACCACTGGCGCCAGCCGTCGGGCCGCGTGCTCTGCTGGAGCAGCGGCATCGCGGCGATCCGTCCGGGCGTCGTCCCCGCGTCCGCGTCCACGCCGGGGGCGGGCGCTCCGGCGTGGCGCCGCAGCAGGGCCGGGCTGCAGATCGGCATCACGTCCTCGTCGAGCAGCCGCACGGCGCGCGTGCCCGGCCAGTTCGCGACCTGCGCGCGCGTGCCGGCGTAGAGCGCGGCGTCGAACTCGGTGTCGTCGAAGAGGAACGGGCGCGTGCGCGTCTCGATGTGCACCACCACGTCGGGACAGCGCCGGGCGAAGTCGGGCAGCCGCGGGATCAGCCAGCGCGTGGCGAAGGTCGGCACCGCCGCCAGCGACAGCGCGCCGCCCGCGCCGGTGGCGTCGTGGTTGGCCATGGCGTCGAGCGTGTCGCGCTCGATGGCCTCGAGGCGGCCCGCGATCTGGCGCGCGTAGGCCCGGCCGCCGGCCGTCAGCGCGACGCCGTGGCGCGTGCGGCGGAACAGCGCGACGCCCAGGAAGGCCTCGAGCGAGCCGATCTGGCGCGACACCGCACTCTGCGTGAGCGCGAGTTCCTGCGCCGCGCGCGTGTAGCTCTCGTGGCGCGCGGCGGCGTCGAAGCACAGGAGGGTCTGCAATGGCGGGATCTTGCGGCGCATGTATGCGTGGAGTGTATGAATGCGGCACGCCGGAAGCCAGCACTGGCCGACGTGATATGCGCCGCACGCATGCGGGGGTGAGAAACACTCGTTTGCCGCGACGCCTTCGGCTCGCTACGATGACCCCATCACCTTCCACCGATCGACGGAGACACGCGCCATGGCCACCAAAGCTTTCTTCCACTGGGACGACCCGCTGCTGCTGGACGCCCAGCTCACCGACGACGAACGCATGATCCGCGACGCCGCCAACGCCTACTGCCAGGAGCGCCTCGCCCCGCGCGTCGTCGAGGGTTTCCGCAGCGGCGAGACCGACCCGGCGATCTTCCGCGAGATGGGCGAACTGGGCCTGCTCGGCCCGACCATCCCCGAGCAGTACGGCGGCCCGGGCCTGAACTACGTCGCCTACGGCCTCATCGCCCGCGAGGTCGAGCGCGTCGACTCGGGCTACCGCTCGATGGCCAGCGTGCAGAGCTCGCTCGTCATGGTGCCGATCAACGAATTCGGCACCGAGGCGCAGAAGCAGAAGTTCCTGCCCAAGCTCGCCACCGGCGAATGGATCGGCTGCTTCGGCCTGACCGAACCCGATCACGGTTCCGACCCCGGCAGCATGGCCACCCGCGCGAAGAAGGTGCCGGGCGGCTATTCGCTGTCGGGCAGCAAGATGTGGATCAGCAACTCCCCGCTGGCCGACGTGTTCGTGGTGTGGGCCAAGGAGGTCAGCGAGGCCGGCGCCGTCGGCCCGATCCGCGGCTTCGTGCTGGAGAAGGGCATGAAGGGCCTCAGCGCCCCGGCCATCCACGGCAAGGTCGGCCTGCGCGCCAGCATCACCGGCGAGATCGTGATGGACGGCGTGTTCTGCCCCGAGGAGAACGCCTTCCCCGAGGTGCAGGGCCTGAAGGGTCCGTTCACCTGCCTGAATAGCGCGCGCTACGGCATCTCCTGGGGCGCGCTCGGCGCGGCCGAGGACTGCATGCACCGCGCCCGCCAGTACACGCTCGACCGCAAGCAGTTCGGCCGCCCGCTCGCGGCCAACCAGCTGATCCAGAAGAAGCTGGCCGACATGCAGACCGAGATCGCGCTGGGCCTGCAGGGCAGCCTGCGCCTGGGCCGCATGAAGGACGAGGGCACCGCCTCGGTCGAGATCACCTCGATCATGAAGCGCAACAACTGCGGCAAGGCGCTCGACATCGCCCGCCTGGCGCGCGACATGATGGGCGGCAACGGCATCAGCGACGAGTTCGGCGTGGCGCGCCACCTGGTGAACCTGGAAGTCGTGAACACCTACGAGGGCACGCACGACATCCATGCGCTGATCCTGGGCCGCGCGATCACCGGCATCGCCGCGTTCGCGAACTGAGCCGCGCGGGCCCCATGCGCCGCCGCGCGGACTCCGGTGGCGCCGGCTCAGGCCGTCGCCACGGCCTCGGGCAGTTCGGTCAGCGTCGAGCGGCGGCCGAAGGCACGGCGGTGCTCGGCCAGCCAGGCCTCGGCCGTCTCGCGGCCCAGGGCCCGCAATTCCTCGAGCCGCGACCAGCGCGTATCGACCTTGCTGACCGGTCCGCGCCGCGCCAGTGCCGGCGCGGCTTCCATCAGGTGCAGGTTGACGGCCGCGAGCGCCTGCATCTTGGGTGCGGTGGAGGCCGCCTCGCGCGCGATCGCCTGGACCTCCGTCAGCGCCTTCAGGTCGCGCAACAGGCAGGCGTTGAAGCCGATGTCGCTCATGCGGGCCATGACACCCGTGAGCGAGGCGGAGACGTCGTCGTCCATGAACGGGGTGATCTGCACGATCAGCACGTCGGTGGCGTCGGCGTCGCCGAAGATCAGCGGCTCCAGCGCCGGGTTGGCGGAGAAGCCGCCGTCCCAGTAGTCCTCGCCCTCGATCTCCACCGCGGCGAACAGGTCGGGCAGACAGGCCGAGGCCATGAGGGCGTCGAGCGTGATCGCCTCGCCCGTGAACAGACGCGCCGCGCCGTTGGCCACGCGCGTCGCGGCGATGTGCAGCGGCACGGCGTCCGAGCGGGTCAGCGCCGACAGGTCGACGCTGTCTTCCACCACCCGGCGCAGCGCGCGCATGTCGCGGATGTGGGGCATGTAGGGGGCCACGTAGCGGCTCATCAGCTTGCCGGCCTCCAGCGAGCGGCGCAGCAGCGGCTCGAACATCGGAGCGCTCCACATGCCGTGGTCGAAGGCCTTCAGGGGCGAGCCGTTGGACACCGCGCGCCACAGGCGCTCCAGGCCCGCGAGCGCGCCCTCGCGTCCGCCGGTGGCCAGTCCGGCCACGAACGCCGCGCCGTTGAGCGCGCCGGCGCTCGCGCCGCTGACCGCCACGACGTCGATCTCCTCCTGCATCAGGCGCTCCAGCACGCCCCAGCCATAGGCGCCGTGCGCGCCGCCGCCCTGCAGCGCCAGGGCAATCCGCGGTCGCCCGCCGCTACCGTGGGTACGCGCGGAAGTCAATGGGGATTGCGATGCGTGTTTTTTCATCGTTCTTAATGTATGGGAAGGTCGCCTGCGCGACACCCCGCATCCTGTAGGCCGATCCACCACGAACGCCGTCCGACCCGGTCCCTCCTTTCGCACCCGCCCCTCCTTTTCCACGTTTCCTCACGTCCAACCCACACGACAGCGCTCCATGACATCCGCACTCGAAGGCATCAAGGTTCTCGATCTCTCCCGCGTGCTCGCGGGTCCCTGGTGCACGCAGATCCTCGCGGACCTGGGTGCCGACGTCGTGAAGATCGAGCGGCCCGGCGTGGGCGACGACACCCGGTCCTGGGGCCCGCCCTTCCTGCGGGACGCGGAGGGCAACGACACCGACCAGGCCACCTATTTCACCGCCTGCAACCGCAACAAGCGCTCGGTCACGGTCGACATGGCCACGCCCGAGGGGCAGGCGCTGCTCCAGCGCATGGCCGCGCAGAGCGACATCGTGGTGGAGAACTTCAAGACCGGCGGCCTGGCGCAGTACGGCCTGGACTTCGAGCGTCTGCGCGCGGTCAACCCGCGCCTGGTCTATTGCAGCGTCACCGGCTTCGGCCACGACGGCCCGCACGCCCAGCGCGCCGGCTACGACCTGATGATCCAGGCCACCAGCGGGATGATGAGCATCACCGGGCGCCCGGACGACGCGCCCGGCGGCGGTCCGCTGCGCGTGGGCGTGGCGCTCACCGACCTGTTCACCGGCGTCTACGCCAGCACGGCCATCCTCGCCGCGCTGGAGGTGCGCCACCGCACCGGCAAGGGCCAGCACATCGACATGGCGCTGCTCGACGTCGGCATGGCGATCCTGGCCAACCAGGCCAGCGCCTTCCTCAACACCGGCGTGGCGCCGCAGCGCCAGGGCAACAGCCACCCCAGCCTGGCGCCCTACCAGGACTTCCCGACGGCCGACGGCGCGATGCTGCTGGCCATCGGCAACAACGGCCAGTTCGCCCGCTTCTGCGAGGCCGCAGGGCATCCGGAATGGTCGGCCGACGAGCGCTTCGCCACCAACACGTTGCGCGTGACGCACCGCGAGGTGCTGATTCCGGCGATGCAGGAGGTCACGCGCACCCGCAGCACCGCCGAATGGATGGCGCTGCTGGAGGACAAGGCCGTGCCCTGCGGGCCGATCAACGACATCGCGCAGGCCTTCGACGACCCGCAGGTCAAGGCGCGCGGGCTGGCGGTGTCGCTGCCGCGCGACGGCCGGGCGCTGGGCGACGGCATCGAGCGCATCGTGGGCGTCGCCAGCCCGCTGCGCCTGGCGGACAACCCGCCGGTGCTGCGTCACGCGCCGCCGGCCCTGGGCCAGCACACCGACGAGGTGCTCGCCGAGTTCGGGCTCGACGACGCGCAGCGCGCGGCCCTGCGCGCGGCCGGCGCGATCTGAGATTCCGGCAGTTCTTCAGCGCGGCCGCTCGTAGCCGCTTTCGATCCAGGCGGCGGCGGCGTCCGCGGTCAGCCTGAAGGTCGGCGGCACGCGGATCTCGGCGAGCGTGTCGCCATGGGCGTCCTCGGCGCTGAGCACGGCGTGCGGGTTGTCCTCGTCGGGCACGATGCGCAGCGCGACGCGGATGCGCTCGGAGCCGTCGCCCACGTTCACGTGCTTGTTCAGGCGCGCGTGCAGCTGCTGCTCATGACGGCGCAGCACCTCGTTGGCGGTCTTGACCAGCGTGTGGAAGGCGGGCGCGTCGAGCGGCTTGGGGTTCTTCTTGTCGCGGCCCATGGTCCAGGGGCCGACCAGGGCGGGCTCGGGGTCGCCGTGGCGCGTCATGGCCACGGCCCAGCCGTCGTCGTCCTCGTTCTTGATGACGCGCGCGGTCCAGACGTCGTCGCGCCAGAGGGTGGGTTCCTGAATGGGTTCGAGTTCTTCGGTCATGGTGCGACCGTACTACGGGCGCGGGCCGTGTCGGTCATGATGGCTCGAAACCCTCACAGGAGACCGCCGCCATGGCCATCGACGCACCCGCCCCCCGCAACGACGACCACCACGAGGAAGACGCGCGGGAACGCCGCGCCTGGGCCCGGTCGATGTGGCGCCACGTGGGCGACGAGCGGCCGCCGTTCGCCGTCGCGCCCGCTGCCGGTCAGGTCTCGGTGTGGGATTTCCCGCGTCCGCCGCGGCTCGTGCCCGACGCGCGCGAGGTCACCGTCCACGCCGGCGACGTCGAGGTCGCGCGCACCCGGCGCGCCCTGTGCGTGCAGGAGACCGCCAGCCCGCCGACCTGGTACCTGCCGCGCGCCGACGTGCGCGAGGACCTGATCGCGCCGGCCGCCGGCGAGTCGTTCTGCGAGTGGAAGGGCACGGCGCGCTACGCGTCGGTGGTGCTGCCGGGGCGGCGCCTGGAGGCGGTGGCGTGGTGGTATCCGGCGCCGCTGCCGCACTACGCCGCCCTGGCCGGCCACATCGCCTTCTATCCCCAGCCGCTCGACTGCCGCGTCGACGGCCTGCGCGTGGTGCCGCAGCCCGGGCGCTTCTACGCCGGCTGGATCACGCCGGAACTGGTCGGCCCGTTCAAGGGCGCGCCGGGGTCGGAGGGCTGGTGAGCGGACGCCGGGCGCGCGGCGTCCGGTGGCCGCTCAGAACACCGACAGCCCCGTCTTCGCCACGAACAGCTCCAGCGCCTTCAGCCCGAGCAGCGAATTGCCCGCGGCGTCGAGCGCGGGCGACCAGACGCACAGGGTGAGCCGGTCGGGCACCACGGCGACGATGCCGCCGCCCACGCCGCTCTTGCAGGGCAGGCCGATGGAGAAGGCGACGTCGCCGGCGGCGTCGTAGGTGCCGCATGTGAGCATGAGCGCGTTGATGCGGCGCGCCTGGCGGTCGGTGACCACGGCGTGGGCCTCGCCGCGGCCCGGCGTCAGCGGGTGCGCGCCGTCGCGGCACAGGAAGCCGGCCGCGCGCGCGAGCTGCACGCAACTCATGCGGATCGCGCACTGGTGGAAGTACATGGCCAGCACGTCGGCCACGTCGTTGTCGATCTTGCCGAAGCTCTTCATGAAGTTCACCAGCGCGACGTTGCGGAAGCCCGTCGCCGCCTCCGACGCGGCGACCTCGGCGTCGAACCCGATCGCCTCGCCGGCGAGGTCGGACATCAGCGCCAGGATGTCGTCGCGGGCGTCGCGCGCCACACCGCCGTCGCCACCGCCGACGCGCGCCTGCGTGACCAGCCGGTCGGCCACCGCCAGCGCGCCCGCATTGATGAACGGATTGCGGGGTCGCCCGGCCTCGAACTCCAATTGCACCAGCGAGTTGAACGGGTTGCCCGAGGGCTCGCGGCCGATGCGCTCCCACAGTCCCTCGCCCAGGCAGCGCATGGCCAGCATCAGCGTGAAGAGCTTGGACACGCTCTGGATCGAGAACGCCTCGTCCGCGTCGCCGGCGCGAGCCTCCTCGCCGTCGCGGGTGCGCAGGGCGATGCCGAAGCGCCCGGCCGGCACGCGCGCGAGCGCCGGGATGTAGCTGGCCACCTTGCCGGCGGCGCCCAGCAGCGGGCGGATCTCGGCGTCGATCTGGTCGAGGACGGTCTGGAAGTTCATCGGGGTCGATTCGTCCTCGAAGGCGTGGGCATGGCCGCCGGGGAAGCCGCCGGAGCAGGCGCGGTCGCGGGCGTCGCCGTCGCCCCGGCCGGGAGCGGCGCCGCGTCGCGGTTGACCAGCACCACCCCCAGACCGACGCCGGCGAGGGCCAGCAGCAGCTGCGCCGTCAGCGGCTCGCCCAGCAGCGCGACGCCGAACACCAGCGCGAAGACCGGGGTCAGGAAGGTGAAGGAGGCGATGCGCGTGGCCGGGTAATGGCGCAGCAGCCACATCCACGCCAGGTAGCTGGCGAAGGCCCCGATGCAGGTCTGCAGCGCGATCGAGCCCCACGCGGCGGCCGAATACGCCAGGCCGCGCGTCTCGCCCATCACCAGCGACAGCACCGGCGTGACGGCCGCCGTGACGGCGATTTGATAGAAGAGCGTCTTCTCCGCGCTGGCGGTGGCCAGGCGGCCGGTGCGGATCGCCAGGGTCGTCAGGCCCCACAGCACGCCGCCGGCCAGCCCGAGGGCGTCGCCGCGCCACCGGCCGGTGGCCGCGCCGGTGCCGAACAGGCTTTCCCCGAACGCCACCACCACGCCGGCGAAGGCCAGCGCCAGCCCCAGCCACTGAACGCCCCGCAAGCGCTCGCCCGGCACGAAGCGCGGCAGCAGCACCGCCACCACGAACGGCGCGGTGTAGAGGAACACCGTCAGGCGCGAGGCGCTGGTGTGCTGCAGGCCGACGTAGATGCAGACGAACTCGCCGGCGAACAGCGCCCCCACCAGCAGCCCGCCGGCGAGCGTGCCGTCGCGCGCGAACAGCGCGATGCCGCGCGCGCGGCACCACGCCATCAGCAGCAGCACCGCGCCGGCCATGCGCAGCGAGGCCTGCCACATCGGCGGCACCTCGGCCACGGTGGACTTGATGAGGATCTGCTGCAGCCCCCAGAACGAGCAGCAGGCGACCAGCACGCGGATGGCCACGGCGTCGAGGTGGGTCTTGCGTTCGGTCATGCCCGCGAGCCTACCGCGCGCGGAGATGATGTCGGAATGGCCGCGCCGGCGGCCGCCCCGATGAAAGCCCCGCCATGACCGTTCCGGACCTTCCCCTCGTCGACATCGCCGGCCTGGACGCGCCCGATGCCGCCACCCGCCGCGCCGTCGCCGCGCGCATCGGAGCCGCCTGCCGCGACGTCGGCTTCTTCGCCATCGCCGGCCACGGCGTGCCGGCCGCGCTGGTGGACGCGGCGTTCGCCGAGGGCGCGCGCCTGTTCGCGCTGCCGGCCGAGGTCAAGCGCGAGCTGGCGATCGACCGGCTCGGCGGCAACCGGGGCCACGTCGGCCTGGGGGTCGAGGCACTCGACGAGACGGCGGCGGCCGACCACAAGGAGGCCTTCAACCTGATCTGGAGCGACGACGGCCGCACCCGGCCGCCCAACGTCTGGCCGCCGCTGCCGGGCTTCCGCGCCACGCTGCAGGCGTACTTCGACGCCATGCTCGCGGTCGGCACGCGGCTGCACCGGGCGTTCGCGCTCGACCTGGGGCTGCCGGAGGATTTCTTCGCCGGCCGGATCGACCGGCCGCTGGCCACGCTGCGCCTGCTGCGCTATCCGGCGCCGGACCCGGCCCCGGCGGCGGCCGACGCGGAGCGTCCCGGCGCCGGCACCCACACCGACTACGGCAACGTCACCCTGCTGGCGACCGACGGCGTGGCCGGGCTGCAGGTGCGGCGTCGCGACGGCACCTGGATCGACGTGCCCGCGCTGCCAGGCGCTTTCGTGTGCAACATCGGCGACTGCCTGATGCGCTGGACCAACGACGTCTACGTCTCGACGCCGCACCGCGTGCGCCGGCCGGCGGCCGAGCGGCGCTCGATCGCCTTCTTCCTCGACCCGAACCCGGACGCGCGGGTCGAGGCGATCTCCTCGTGCGTGCCCGCGGGCGAGGCGCCGCGCCACGCGCCCATCACGGCGCACGACTACCTTCAGCAGCGCTTCGCCGCCACGTACGGGCGCTAGAGGAGCCGCTCGGTGTAGAAGCGCCCGCCGTGATAGAGCAGCGGTGCGGCGCCCTCGCGGTGCGCGCAGCGCTCCACCTCGCCCACGAAGATCACGTGGTCGCCCTCGTCGTAGCGGCTGCGGTTGAAGCACTCGAAGGTCGCGGCGCAGCCCGCGATCACCGGCGCGCCGCTCGCGCCCTCGGTGAATTCGACGTTCAGCCAGCGGTCGGTCGCCTTCTGCGCGAACTGCTCGGCCAGCGCCTGCTGGTCGGCCGCGAGGATGTTGATCGCGTAGTGCGATCCGGCGCCGAGCGCCGGCATCGAGCCCGAAGTGCGCGCCAGGCTCCACAGCACCAGCGGCGGCGCCAGCGAGACCGAGTTGAACGAGCTGGCCGTCAGGCCGACCAAGACGCCCTCGGCCGTGCGCGTGGTGACGACGGTCACGCCCGTGGCGAACATGCCCAGCGCCTGGCGGAATTCAGAAGCCGAGAAGGAGGGCGGCCGGGCCCGGGCGGGAAGTTTCACGAAGGAGCGACGAGAGAAAGGCGGGGACACATTCTGGCCGATCGGGCGTGGCGCCTCCCTCGCGCGGGCTTCCTCAGCCGAAGAACCAGTAGCACACCAGGATGGCCGCCACGACCCCGGCGAACTCCGCCGCCAGCGCGCAGGCCACCGCGTGGCGCGCGCGCTGGATGCCCACGGCGCCGAAGTACACCGCCAGCACGTAGAACGTGGTCTCGGTGCTGCCCTGGACGACGGCCGCGGCGAGCGCGGGGAAGCTGTCGACGCCCTGGCTCTTCATGGTCTCGATGAGCATCGCGCGCGCCGCGCTGCCGGAGAACGGCTTGACCAGCGCGGTCGGCAGGGCGTCGACGAAGCGCGCGTCCCAGCCGCTCTGCGCCACCAGCCAGCGGATGGCGCCGAGCGCGACGTCCAGCGCGCCCGAGGCCCGCAGCACGCCCACCGCGCACAGCATCGCCACCAGGTAGGGCAGCAGGTGCCTGGCCACGTCGAAGCCTTCCTTCGCGCCCTCGATGAAGGCGTCGTAGACCTGCACGCCGCGCAGCGCCCCGGCCACCAGGAAGGCGACGATCATCCCGAACAGCGCCAGGTTGCCCAGCAGCGACGACAGCGCCGCCAGCGCCGTGGCCGACAGCGTGGCCAGCAGCCCCATGAAGCCGGCGAGCCCCAGCGCCAGCGGCAGCAGGTAGGCCAGCACCACCGGGTCCCACAGCCGCAGCCGCTGCACCGCCGCCACCGACAGCAGCCCGACCAGCGTCGAGGCGCTGGTGGCCAGCAGGATCGGCAGGAACACCAGCGTCGGGTCCGGCGCGCCCTGCTGCGCGCGGTACATGAAGACCGTCACCGGCAGCAGCGTCAGCGAGGACGCGTTGAGCACCAGGAACAGGATCTGCGCGTTGCTCGCGGATTCGGGGCGCGGATTGAGCGTCTGCAGTTCGCGCATCGCCTTCAGGCCGATCGGCGTGGCCGCGTTGTCCAGCCCGAGCGCGTTGGCCGCGAAGTTCATGGTGATGAGGCCGAGCGCCGGATGGCCCGCTGGCACTTCCGGCATCAGGCGTCGGAACAGCGGACCCAGCAGGCGCGCGAGCCAGGCCACCAGCCCGGCGGCCTCGGCGATGCGCAGCAGCCCGAGCCACAGCGTCAGCGTGCCGAACAGCAGCACCATGATCTCCACCGCCAGCCGCGCCATCGCGAACAGGCTCTCGACGATGGCGGCGAAGACCGCCGGATCGCCGCCCACCAGCCAGCGCCCCAGCGCGGCGAGCGCGGCGATCAGAAAGAAACCCAGCCAGAGGCCGTTGAGCATGTCGGAGTCTCCTGACCGCGTCTCAGCGGATGTCGATCAGGCGGTCGGGCCGGAACGCGTCCTGCTCGCCCTTGGCGGCATAGCCCAGGGGGTTGGCGATCACGCGGCAGCCGTCCTTCACGTAGTCGTGGGCGCAGTGCAGGTGGCCGTGGAACCAGAAATCGGCCCGGGGCAGCAGGTCGTCCAGCGAATTGCAGAAGCCCGCCGTGCCCGGACGCAGACCGTAGCGCGGGTCGGCGCTGGCCAGCGTCGGCGCGAAATGGGTGACCACCACCGTGGTGCCGTCGAAGGGCGCCGCCAGCGCCTCGCGCAGCCAGGCCTCGCACACGAGCGCGCGCTCGCGCAACTGCTCGGCCAGGAACGGCGCGCCGCCGCGCGTGGCGGCGGCCTTCTCCAGGTAGAAGTTGGCCGCACGCATCGCCTTGCCGCGCTTCTTCAGGCGCTGGCCCAGGTCGTCGCCGGCCTCGGCCAGGGCGTCGAAGTCGGCCCACAGCGTGGTGCCGACGAAGCGCACGCCTTCGCGCACCACCGTCTCGCGCTCGAGCCAGCCGATGTCGAGTTCCTCGCACAGCGCGCGCAGGCGGTCGTCGCGCGCGTCGACGTCGGCGCCGTCGTATTCGTGGTTGCCAGGCACGTAGAGGACCGGCGTCGGCCAGCCGTGGCGCGGCGAGAAGCGCGTCAGCCCGAAATCCGGCGTTTCCAGCCGCGAGCCCTGCTGGTAGGACCCGATGTCGCCGGCCAGCACGAGCAGGTCGGCGCCCGGCGCCGGCGCGACGTGCAGGTGGGGGTGCGATTCCAGGTGGAGATCGGAGAGGAGCTGGACCTTCATGGCGGGCAGTCTAAGTCGACGGCTTCAAGGAATGACGTTATGCAAGGAATGCATCGAATGGAGGTCTTGTGGATTAGGGATAACCCTTAATCTAGGAGCTTCCTCCACCCACGCGCAGCCCAGGGCTCGCCCGATCATGTTCTCCCGTCTGATGGCCCGAGCGGCCCGTTTCCTCACTGCTTCCTCCATGGACGTGCCCGCCAGCCCGGCCGCCACGCTGATGGAGAACGCCGACCTGCGCGCCGGACTCGACGCGCGCCAGGCCCAGGACCTGCGCGTCGCCGCCAGCGCCTGGCTGCGCGTGGTGCGCTGAAGGCACCTGCCTTTCCGGGGCGGTGTCCGCCTCACGCGGGCGTGCCGAACACATCGTCCGACAGCACCGAGCGCGCGAACGCCGCCGCCGCCGCGCGGATCAACGCGTCGCGCAGCCACTGGTGCGCATGCCCGTGCTGGGCCCGGCGATGCCACAAGGCGTCCACGTGCACCAGCGGCTGGTCGAAGGGCAGGTCGCACAGCACCAGTTGCTCGTCGATGCCCGTGACGCTCACGAAGTGGCGCGGCAGCACCGTCAGCAGGTCGGAATTGGCCACCACGCGGCCGGCCGTGAAGAACTGGTTGACCGTGACCACGATGCGCCGCGTGCGCCCGAGCGTGTCGAGGGTCTGGTCGATGAAGCCATAGGGCCGTCCGGAGAAGCTCACCAGCAGGTGACGCGCGGCGCAGAAATCGTCGAGCGTCATCGGCCGGTCCGCCAATGGATGGCCGCGCCGCATCACGCACACGTACTGGCCCACGTACAGGCGCTGCGTCTCGAAGGGCACCGCCGTGCCCGACTGGCCGCGCGCCGTCAGGCTGGCCAGCACGGCCGGAAAGTAGCCCACCGCCATGTCCGCGCCTTCGTTCTCCAGCAGCTGGCGCGGATCGCGGGTGGTCAGCGGCACCACGCGCATCGAGATCGCGGGCGCCTCGGCCTGCGCGATCTGCACCAGACCCGGGATCAGCTCGGCCGCCGTGGCGTCGGCCATGGCGAGCACGAAGGTGGTATCGGCGATGGCGGCGTCGAAGGCGTTCGGCGCCAGCGTGTGCTCCAGCTGCAGGAGCGCGTCGCGCACCGCCGGCCAGAGCGCGAGCGCACGCGGCGTGGGCTCGACGCCCGCGCCCGAGCGGCGCAGCAGGTCGTCGCCCAGCACCTCGCGCAGGCGCCGCAGGGCGTTGCTGACCGCCGGCTGGGTCAGCGAGAGGTTGCGTGCCGCGCGGGTCAGGTTGCGTTCGGCCATGACCTCGTCAAAGACCCGCAGCAGGTTCAGGTCCAGCGTGCGAAAGTTGACATCTATCATTTTCGTGAATGATATCCATCATAAATATAAAGTGGATAAGCACTAGGGTAACCCCTAATATCACCCCATCGGCACTCGTTGCCCCCTGCTCAAACCTACCGAAGGACGCATCATGACCAGCTTTGTCCACGTCGATCAACCGACCGAACACCCCGGCGTCGCCCGCGCCGAGGCCGCTTTCTCCGAAATCCGCAACACCCGCCTCGACACCGTCGGCGCTGCCGGCCTCGTGGCCCTGCTCCTGTCGGTGATCGTCGCCGCCCTCGTGGTGGGTGCCGACCACCTCGCCGACAGCCTCGAGGATGGGGGCCTGCTGGCTGCCTGGCTCGTGATGTGGGCCGTGGTCTTCGTCGTGCTGGCGCTCGTCGCCACCCGCGTCGGTGCCCAGGTCGCCCGCGTGCGTGACGGCTGGAACGCCCATTCGCAGCGCCGCGCCGCCGCCGCCGCCGATGCCAAGTTCCTGGCCTACGCCCGCTACGACACCCGCGTGATGCAGGAACTCCAGGCCGCCACGACGCGCCACGAAGCCTCGCAGAGCGTGGCCATGGTGCCCGCCCGTGACCTGGCCCGCCAGCTCGTCGCCGAGCGCTCGGCCGCCGCCGAAGCCCCCACGCTGTACGAAGCCATGCGCCGCGTGAACCTCGGCAAGTACTACTGAGCCGAACCGCGACACGGGAACGCCGCACGCGACGTTCTCAAGACGCCCAGCAAAAAGCCCCGCGATGCGGGGCTTTTTGCGTTGAGGCCGTCCGGCGTCTCGATCAGGCGGCAAGGCGCCGTTCGATCGCGGCCTTGGTGGCGGGCAATTCGGCGGGCAGGTGATGCGCCAGCTGCGCGAACAGCTCGTCGTGCAGCTTCAGCTCGGCCTCCCAGGACGGGCGGTCCATGCTCGTGACGGTCTCGAACTGCTCGGCGCTGAAGTCCAGGCCGGTCCAGGTCAGGTCGTCGTAGCGGGGCGAGACACCGAAGAGGTGCTCGGTGCCCGAGGCTTGGCCCTCGATGCGTTCGATCATCCACTTGAGCACGCGCATGTTCTCGCCGTAGCCGGGCCAGACGAACTTGCCGTCGGCGCCTTTCCTGAACCAGTTGGTGGTGTAGATCTTCGGCAGCGTGGCGCCGGCGGCCTCGAGCTTCTTGCCTAGGTCGAGCCAGTGCTGGAAGTAGTCGCTCATGTTGTAGCCCATGAACGGCAGCATGGCGAACGGGTCGCGGCGCACCACGCCGGCCTGGCCGGTGGCCGCGGCGGTGGTCTCCGAGCCCATCGTCGCGGCCATGTAGACGCCCTCGACCCAGTCGCGCGCCTCCGTCACCAGCGGCACGGTGGTCGAGCGGCGGCCGCCGAAGATGAAGGCGTCGATCTTCACGCCGGCCGGATCGTCCCAGGCCTCGTCGAGGGCCGGGTTGTTGATGGCGGCCACGGTGAAGCGCGCGTTGGGGTGCGCGGCCTTGGCGCCGGTCGCCTTCGCGATGGCCGGTGTCCACTCCTTGCCCTGCCAGTCGATGGCGTGCGCGGGCGGCTCGCCCATGCCTTCCCACCAGACGTCGCCGTCGTCGGTCAGGGCGACGTTGGTGAAGATCACGTCGCGCTCCAGGCTGGCCATGCAGTTGGGGTTGGTCTGGGCGTTGGTGCCCGGCGCGACGCCGAAGTAGCCCGCCTCCGGATTGATGGCGCGCAGTGAGCCGTCGGCCTGGGGCTTGATCCAGGCGATGTCGTCGCCGATGGTGGTGACCTTCCAGCCGTCCAGGCCCGCCGGCGGGATCAGCATGGCGAAGTTGGTCTTGCCGCAGGCGCTCGGGAACGCGGCGGCGACGTGGTACTTGCGGCCCTCGGGGTTGGTCACGCCCAGGATCAGCATGTGCTCGGCCAGCCAGCCCTCGTCGCGGCCCATGGTGGAGGCGATGCGCAGCGCGAAGCACTTCTTGCCCAGCAGCGCGTTGCCGCCGTAGCCCGAGCCGTAGCTCCAGATCTCGCGCGTCTCCGGGTAGTGGACGATGTACTTGGTCTTGTTGCAGGGCCAGGCCACGTCCTGCTGGCCCGGCTCGAGCGGCGCGCCCACGGTGTGCACGCAGGGCACGAACTCGCCCGCGGTGCCCAGCACGTCGTACACGGCACGGCCCATGCGCGTCATGATCTTCATGTTGACGGCGACGTAGGGGCTGTCGGACAACTCGATGCCCACGTGGGCGATGGGCGAGCCCAGCGGGCCCATCGAGAACGGCACGACGTACATCGTGCGGCCGGCCATGCAGCCGTCGAACAGCGGCTGCAGGGTCGCGCGCATCTCCTCGGGCGCCATCCAGTTGTTGGTGGGGCCGGCGTGCGCCTTGTCGGCCGAGCAGATGTAGGTGCGGTCCTCGACGCGGGCCACGTCGCTCGGGTCGGACGACGCGAGGTAGGAATTCAGGCGCTTGGCCTCGTCGAGCTTCTTGAAGGTGCCGGCCTCGACCAGCTGGGCGCACAGGGCGTCGTACTCGGCGTCGCTGCCATCGCACCAGTGGATGCGTTCGGGCCGGCACAGGGCGGCCATGTCGGCCACCCAGGCGATCAGCCCGGCATGTTTGACGTAGGAGGGGGCCTGGAGGGTCAGGCCCTTCATCACGGGTTCGTTCATCGGTGGAATCTCCGGAGTTGAAAAATCGTCTTTTTCAGCGGGGCTCGGGCGCCGGGATGCGCAAAGGGCCGCTGGAGAAAACGTCTTTCCCACGGAAACGAGAACTGAAGCCTTTGGTTTTACCGACATACGAGGTGTCGGTCACGCGGGATGTCCTGGGGTGAACCGGGCCGGACGTGTGAAATTCCCGCAATCGGCAGGCGCTGCCGTGGCGCGGACGGCGGACGCCGTGCGCCGCCTCAGGCCAGGAAGACGGCGATGGAGGCGAGCAGCAGCATCAGCACGCCGCCCACGATGGGCAGCACGATCGGCATCAGCGGCACGATCGACTCGACGGCGTCTTTCTCGACCATGGCGTCGTGGCCGGGCTCGACGGGGGTGGGGGTGGACATCGGAAAGCTCCTTGGATTCGCAAAAGTCGGGGCATTCTAAGGAGCGATGCCGGGACGCCGTCTCCGGGTACGACCCCATGCCGGCACGCCCGACAAGGTCATCCGGATCGGAGAAATGCCGCCAGCGGCGCTCCGCACGCCCGGGTTCAGTGCTGTTCCTGGGCCTCGAAACCCGCGGCGCGGAGGGCTTCCAGCACGGCGGCGAGGTGCGCGCGGCCGCGGGTCTGCAGCACCAGTTCGATCTCCACGTTCTGCGCGGCCAGCATGGTGAAGGCGCGCTGGTGATGGACCTCGTCGATGTTGGCGCCGGCCTCGGCCACGGTGGCGGTGATGCGCGCGAGCATGCCCGGCACGTCGCGCGCGCTCACGCGCAGGCGGGCGAGGCGGCCCGCGCGCACCATGCCGCGCTCGATGATGGCCGCCAGCAGGAGCGGGTCGATGTTGCCGCCCGAGAGCACCAGCCCCACGCGCTTGCCCCGGAAGCGCTCGGGATGGCGCAGCAGGGCGGCCAGACCGGCGGCGCCGGCGCCCTCGACCAGCGTCTTCTCGATCTCCAGCAGCATCAGCACGGCCTGCTCGATGTCGCCCTCGTCGACCAGCAGCAGGTCGTCGACGTGGCGCCGGATGATCGCCAGGGTGCGCTCGCCAGGGGTGCCCACGGCGATGCCCTCGGCGATGGTGCTGGTGCCCAGGACGTGTTGCGTGCCGTGCACGGCGTTGACCATCGTCGGAAAGCGCGTCGTCTGCACGCCGACGATGTCGATGTCCGGGCGGCGATCGCGCGCGGCGACGGCCATGCCCGCGATCAGCCCGCCGCCGCCCACCGACACCACCAGCGCGTCGAGGTCGGGCACGGCCTCCAGCATCTCCAGGGCCACCGTGCCCTGGCCGGCGATGATGTCGTCGTCGTCGTAGGGATGGACGAAGGCCAGGCCCTCGCGCCCGGCCAGCTCGAAGGCATGGGCGCGCGCGGCGTCGAGCGTGTCGCCGTGGAGCACCACCTCGGCGCCGAAGCCGCGCGTGCGCTCGATCTTCACGCCCGGGGTGAAGCGCGGCATGACGATCAGGGCGCGCACGCCCAGGCGCTGCGCGTGGTAGGCCACGCCCTGGGCATGGTTGCCGGCGGACATGGCGATCACGCCGCGCGTCGGGTCCGCCGTGGTCAGCTCGACGAGCTTGTTGCAGGCGCCGCGCTCCTTGAAGGAGGCGGTGAACTGGAGGTTCTCGAACTTCAGGAACACCTCGGCGCCGACGATGTCCGAGAGCGTGCGCGACTCGACGCACGGCGTCGCCAGGATCTGTCCGCGCAGGCGCAGCGCGGCGCGCTCGATGTCTTGGATCTGGATCATCACGGCCATTGTGGCGTCTCTTCCCGGAACCCATGGTCTGCGTTAAGGTCGCGCTCAATTCCCTAATCGCTGGAGGTTGTCCGATGGTCAAGCGTTCCGGGGTCGACATGGCGGCCGTGCCCTCGCGCGGGCAGGCGCTGCCGTCGCCCGGCCTGAAGGAAGCGCCGGTGCTGGAGCTGATGTGCTCGCATTTCGTGCTCACGCTCGCGGCCAAGCAGGGCCCGCGCTTCAACGTGCGGCGCGACCTCAACGGGCTGCTGTCGCTGGCCGGGCGCCACCTGGTGTGGCCGGCGCAGGTGCTCCAGCGGCTGCGGGAATTCCTGGTGCGGCGCTGCGCCGGCAACGAGGTCTGGAAGGGCATCGAGAATTTCGACGGCCGCACGCTCCTGGAGCGCCACGGCGTCTGGCGCGGCCCGTACGAGGAAGGCACCTTGTTCTTCTACCTCGACGAGTACGCCAAGGACCAGCCCAAGGACCTGCTGGCCGTGCTGTCGGTGACGCGCGACTGGCTCACGCACGCGTTGCGCAAGCAGTCGACCCTGGTCGAGAAGAACATCGAGGCGCTCGCCGGCCTGCTGCAGCTCAACAAGGCCGAGCGCGCGCTGCTGCTCTACGGCACGCTGGCGCGCTACCAGCGCGACCTGCGCTCGCTGCTGGTGGAGTTCAAGGTCAACAACGCGCCGGAGGCCTACGCCGCCATCGCCGAGGTGGCCGGCGTGCCCGCCAGCGACGTCGGCGAGGCCCTGCGCGCGGGTTCGCGGCTCGAGCGCATCGGGTTGATCGAGAACCTGATCTCCGAGCACAACATCACCGACCTGGCCGACCTGATGAAGGTCAGCGAGAAGCTGCCGCCGGTGCTCATGCGCGAGTACCGCGACCAGAGCGAGCTGATGGCGGTCTTCACGCGGCCCTCGGCCAAGAGCGCCCTCGCGCCGGAGGACTTCTCCTTCGCCGCCGAGGACACGCACATGCTCGTCACGCTGCTGCGCGCGGCCGTCGCGCGCAAGGAGCCCGGCGTCAACGTGCTGCTCTACGGCCCGCCGGGCACCGGCAAGACCGAGCTGGCGCGGGTGGTGGCGCAGGCCGCCGGGCTCGACCTGTTCGAGGTGGAATATGCCGACCGCGACGGCAATTCGCTCTCCGGGCGCGACCGCTACCGCTCGCTGCAGATCGCGCAGGTGTTCTTGAAGGGCAGCGCGCAGGCCGCGCTGCTGTTCGACGAGGTGGAGGACGTGTTCCCGCCGATCAGCACCGAGGCCGCGCAGTTCATGGCGCGCGCCGACCAGGTGCCCTCGCCGCCCAGCGGCAGCGTCAGCGGCAAGGCCTGGGTCAACCAGATCCTCGAATCCAACGCCGTGCCCACGCTGTGGGTCACCAACCGCATCGAGCAGATCGACCCGGCGTTCCGCCGCCGCTTCGCCTACCACCTGGAGCTGAAGTCGCCGCCGCCCGGGGCGCGCGAGCAGCTGGTGCGCAAGACGCTCGAAGGCGTCAGCGTGTCGGACGCCTTCACCGCCAAGCTCGCCGCGCGCAAGGGCCTGACGCCGGCGCAGATCCGCACGGCGGTGCGTTTCGCCGGGCTGGCGCGCACCGACGACGCCTCGGTCGAGGGGCTGATCGAGCGCCAGCTGCGCAACGCCGATCTCGCCCTGGGCACGACCGACCGCGCCGCCCGCGAGCGCCGCGCCGTGACCACCTACGACCTCGACATGCTCAACGTCGAGACGCGCTTCGAGCTTCCGCGCATCGTCGAGGCGCTGCGCGCGCGCGGCCACGGCACGCTGTGCTTCTACGGCGCGCCGGGCACCGGCAAGACCGCGCTGGCTGAGCACATCGCGCGCGCCATCGACCGGCCGCTGATCGTCAAGCAGGCCAGCGACCTGATGAGCAAGTACGTCGGCGAGACCGAGCAGAACATGGCCGCCATGTTCCGCGAGGCCGAGGCCGAACGCGCCGTGCTGCTGCTCGACGAGGCCGACAGCTTCCTGCAGGACCGCCGCGGCGCCCAGCGCACCTACGAGGTCACCGAGGTCAACGAGATGCTCCAGGGCATGGAGCGCTTCGACGGCATCTTCGTGTGCACCACCAACCTGCTCGAGCGCCTCGACCAGGCGGCGCTGCGCCGCTTCACCTTCAAGATCCGGTTCATGCCGCTGACCGCGCCGCAACGCGAACGCATGTTCGCGACCGAGGCGCTCGCGGGCGACGCGGCGCTCATGACGGGCGAACTGCGCGCGCGGCTGGCCAGGCTCGACCAGCTCTGTCCGGGCGACTTCGCCGCCGTCAAGCGCCAGACCGACATCCTCGCGGCCGAGTTCTCGGCCACCGAATTCCTCGACCAGCTGGAGGCCGAGCACCGCATCAAGCCGGAGGTGCGGGAAGCGCGCGGGATGGGGTTCGTGCAGTAGCGCCTCCGCGTCGTCCGGCGACGATCCGGGCCGGGGCGCCGCGCCCTACTGGTTCGCGCACGCCCGCAGCACTTCCACCCCGTACTTCTCCAGCTTCGTCACCCCGATCCCGCTGACGCCCTGCAGGTCGGCCAGGGTGGCGGGCGCGCGTTGGGCGATGGCCGCGAGGGTGGCGTCGTGGAAGATCACGTAGGCGGGCAGGTTGCCCTCTCGCGCGACCTCGGCGCGCCAAGCCTTGAGGGCGGCGAAGCGCTGCTGGGCGGTCTCGTCGAGCCCTTCGGCGGCCGGCGACGGCGCGCCGCGCGCGGGGCGCTCGCGGCGCGTCCGGCCGCCCGACGAGGCGCCGCGTCCGGCCGGCGCCGACACCGACTCGCGCAGCGCGACGCGCGTCTCGCCCTTGAGCACGGCGCGCGAGGCGTCGGTCAGCCGCAGGGTGTTGAAGTGCTGCGTGTCGACCGCCACCGCGCCGATGGCGATGAGCTGGCGCAGCACGCCGCGCAGTTGCACCTCGCTGAACTCCGCGCCGATGCCGAAGGTGCTGACCTGATCGTGGCCGAACTGCTTGACCTTCTCGGTCGCCTTGCCGCGCAGGATGTCCATGATGTGCCCGGCGCCGAAGCTGATGCCGCTGCTCTGCTGCACGCGGTAGATGGTGGAGAGCAGCTTGCGCGCGGCGTCGGTGGCGTCCCAGACCGCGGGCGGCTCCAGGCAGTTGTCGCAGTTGCCGCAGGGCGTGCTGTGCTCGCCGAAGTAGGCCAGCAGCCGCACGCGCCGGCAGTCGGTGGCCTCGGCCAGCGCCAGCAGGGCGTCGAGCTTGCCGCGCATGACCTGCTTGAAGTCCTCGCCGGCCGGGCTCTCGTCGATCATGCGGCGCTGGTTCACCACGTCCTGCAGGCCGTAGACCATCCAGGCATCGGCCGGGGCGCCGTCGCGTCCGGCGCGGCCGGTCTCCTGGTAGTAGCCCTCGATGTTCTTGGGCATGTCCAGGTGGCCGACGAAGCGCACGTCGGGCTTGTCGATGCCCATGCCGAAGGCGATGGTGGCCACCATCACGATGCCGTCCTCGCGCAGGAAGCGGTCCTGGTGCCGCTGCCGCACCGCGGCGTCCAGGCCGGCGTGGTAGGGCAGGGCGTTGACGCCGGCGGCGACCAGCGCCACGGCCACCTCCTCCACGCGCTTCCTGGACTGGCAATACACCACGCCCGCCTCGCCCGCGTGCTCGCGCTCGATGAAGCGCAGCAGCTGCGTGGTGGCGTCCTTCTTCTCGACGATGGCGTAGCGGATGTTCGGGCGGTCGAAGCTGCTGACGAACTGGCGCGCCTCCTCCAGCTGCAGCCGCTCGACGATGTCGGCGCGCGTCAGGTCGTCGGCCGTGGCGGTCAGGGCGATGCGCGGCACGCCGGCGTAGCGCTCGTGCAGCACGGTGAGCGCGCGGTACTCGGGGCGGAAGTCGTGGCCCCACTGGCTCACGCAGTGCGCCTCGTCGATGGCGAACAGGCTGAGCCGGCCTTTCGCGTGCAGGGCGTCGAGCTGCGCCAGGAAGCGCGGCGTGGTCACCCGCTCGGGCGCGGCGTAGAGCAGGGTCACCTCGCCGCTGGCCATGCGCCGCTCCACGTCCTGCGTCTGCGGCCAGTCGAGCGTGGAGTTCAGGAACGCGGCGTCCACGCCGGCCTCGTGCAGCGCGCCGACCTGGTCGTGCATCAAGGCGATCAGCGGCGAGACCACCACCGCGACGCCGTGGCCGGCGCGCTGGCGCGCGATCGCCGGGATCTGGTAGCACAGCGACTTGCCCCCGCCCGTGGGCATCAGCACCAGCGCGTCGCCGCCGTGCGTCACGTGGTCGACGATGGCCGCCTGGGCACCGCGGAAGGCCCCGTAGCCGAAGACGTCGTGGAGGATGAGGGCGGGGTCGGCGGACAGGCCGGTGGTCATGGCGGAGGAGGGCGGGGAAGGGGGTGGCACGAAGCCGGATTGTCGCCGCGGCCATCCGCGCGCGCGCCGCGCCGGGCGCAAGGCCCTTCCTACAATCCGTGCCATGAAGCCCGTCGTCTACACCCGCGCCCAGCAACTCCCGGCCATCCTGGCCGAACGCATCGCCATCCTCGATGGCGCCATGGGCACCATGATCCAGCGCTTCAAGCTCAGCGAGGCGCAGTACCGGGGTCAGGGCTACGACGGTCCGGGCAGCACGGGCGAGCGGTTCACGGACTTCGAGCGCGACGTCAAGGGCAACAACGAACTGCTCTCGCTGACCCGCCCCGACGTCATCCGCGACATCCACGAGGCCTACCTCGCCGCCGGCGCCGACCTGATCGAGACCAACACCTTCGGCGCCACCACCGTCGCGCAGGAGGACTACAAGATGGCGCACCTCGCACGCGAGATGAACCTCGCGTCGGCCCGGCTCGCCCGCGCCGCCTGCGACAAGTTCAGCACCCCGGACAAGCCGCGCTTCGTCGCCGGCGCCCTCGGCCCGACGCCCAAGACCGCGAGCATCAGCCCCGACGTGAACGACCCCGGCGCCCGCAACGTCGACTTCGAGACCCTGCGCGCGGCCTACTACGAGCAGACCGAGGCGCTGGTCGAGGGCGGCGCCGACGTCATCCTGGTGGAGACCATCTTCGACACGCTCAACGCCAAGGCGGCGCTGTTCGCCGTCGACGAGTACTTCGAGGCCAGCGGCGAGCGCCTGCCGATCCTCATCAGCGGCACCGTCACCGACGCCTCCGGCCGCATCCTCAGCGGCCAGACCGTGACCGCCTTCTGGCACAGCGTGCGCCACGCCCAGCCCCTGGCCGTGGGGCTGAACTGCGCGCTCGGCGCCGCGCTGATGCGCCCCTACATCCAGGAACTCGCGCGCGTGGCCGGCGACACCTTCATCAGCTGCTACCCCAACGCCGGGCTGCCCAACCCGATGAGCGACACCGGCTTCGACGAGACGCCCGAGGTCACCTCGCGCCTGCTGCACGAGTTCGCGGCCGACGGGCTGGTCAACATCGTAGGCGGCTGCTGCGGCACCACGCCCGACCACATCGGCGCCATCGGCCGTGCGGTCGCGCCGTTGCCGGGGCGCGCGATCGGGCGCGGCGTGTTCTACCGCGAGCCGGAAGCGGCGAACGCTACTTCTTGAACGACGCGATCAGGGTGGCACCGCAAGCGGTGGCGGTGCCTTCGAAGGCCAGCGTGATGCCTTCTTCCGTTGCCGCATGGGGTGTCGGCAGGATGGCGTAATCACTTTCGCACCTTGGGCAATGCGTCATGTCGCCTGCCTTGGCAACCGCGATGCCGTGCAGCACGTAGCGTGTGCTGGCGCTGATGACCGTGCCGCCGTGGGTGGTTGAATCACCCAGGCGGATGGCCGCCTTGTTGCCTGGACCGAACATGGGTGCTCATCCTTCCTGCAACCACCGCCACGTGATCGCCGCGTTGCCGGCCTCGGCGGTGTGGGGGAACATGAACCTGGCATAGAACGCGGGCATGGGTTCGCCGACCTGGGCGCTCTTGACCCTGAAGGCCTGTGGAAGGCCCGCGAGATGGCTCGCCTCGGGATGGGTGATTGGGAGATAGGCTTCCCACAGGCCTGATCTGGGGCAGGTCTGGCCGACCTTCACGGGCGGCACGAGGTCTCCGGTCTTCGGGTCGATCTGCCTGCCGCCATTGGCCGGTGACAGGCGCATGGTGCGGATCAGGGTGTCCCAGACCTTCAGGGCCCGGGTCTGGTCCAAAGAGGAGGGTTTGTTCTGGCCGAAGCTCAGCAGGAATTCGATGTACGGGCGTTGCAGACTCTGTTTTTCCTTGGGGAGGTTGGTCTGTGCCCGCATCGTGAAGCCGACATCCGAATGGGTCACATGGATGGCTTGGGCGTATTCCATTCCCGGCATGCCGTTGATGGCGCGATCGCCTTTGCGCAGAACGAAAAGTTGGGCGCCTTGTGTTGCCAGCACAGCACGCACACCCAGATTGACTCTGTCGACCCGCTGGAGCAGGTTCTCTTCTTCATGCCCGTATTGCCCCTGCATGCGGATGTGAAACCTCGTGTCGGGAAGGAGCTTTTTATCGGAATCTATGGAGATGCCGAACCCGCCCGTCTCCACGTCATAGCCCATGGTCCTGTCGTTCATCACCATGCCCGCCACGCAGAACCCTTCTGGTGCCTGGGTCGCATTGCTGTAGCCCTTGATGTTCTGGGCGATGATCTTCAGGCGGTCTTCCATTGGCTTGGGGTTGATGAACTTGTAGCTCTGGCGATCGGTTTTTCTGATGTCCTTTTCATCGTCGTAAGTAGTTCCTGCCGCAACTGCATATCTTCTGCCCACCAATATGTGCAGTTCGCTGATAACCGGCGTATATGTCGTGTAGTCCCTTTTCAAATACCTCAACATCAATGCCTTGCCATGCGGCGTGTTCCATACTTCTTGTGCCAGAAGCAAAGGTATCTTCAAGTCAATGTTTTGCTTTGAATTCAACTCATCGATGCGTGCATTCGTCTTTCGCATGAACCGATCGGGCGTGAAGTCTTCACTGTCGACCACCACCTCCACGGTCTTGAAACTGGCGTCCAGTCCATAGAGAAATTCGGCGGAGGCGCCGAAGTTCCCCATCTCCACCGGGACGTCGATCAGATAGCGGCCCACGCAGTGGGTCCTGGTTGTTCCGGACAGTGTGGTCATGTTTTCGGGGTGGTAGAAATAGACCGCGCCGCGGCCGTAGGCCCAAAAGCCCAGCAGTCCCAGCACGATGGAAAGCACCAGGACCAGCCCGCTCGTGCGCAGACGCTGGCCCCAGGTGTTCCAGGCGAACAAAGCCGACAGAACCGCGCGATGCTTGCGTGGCGGGGCGGGGTGGTTTTTGATTGGCGTCATGGCTTTCGGGGTGATGTCGATGTCGATGTCGATGTCGATGTCGATGTCGATGTCGATGTCGATGTCGATGCGGATGGGGACGGCATTGCCGCCGCGATCTTGGCAATGGCATAGGCCGTGATGAGTTGGGTCGTTAGGTGCTGGTAGGCGGGCTCGTGCTCGACGCTCGGCACGTCGAAGAACTGCTTGATGCGCTGCTGCACCTCCGTGCTCTGCACGGGATTTGCCGGGTAGGCGCCGCTGACGATCGGAACGGTACCGTCGCCCGAGTCCTTCGACAGGTCAAGGCGCAATTCGAATCCGGGCACGGGCGTGTGTGCGATGGGCGCATGCCCTGGCACGGCGTGGATCTTCTGTTTTTCCAGAACGAGCGCGCGGTTGTCTCCGTCCAGTCGCACTTCCGCGTGGGTGCGTTGGGTGAGGTCGCGTGGTGACGTGTCTTTGGATTGACCTGGGATCAAGGCATGCAGGGTCCAGCGGACCTGCGCAAAACTGTTGACCTTGCTGCCGTAGAAGCCCCATGTGTTGGGGTGGTAGTGATCTTGGATTTTTTCGTGAAAATCCGAAGCTAAATCAAGATTATCTTTAAAAGAATTCCAATCAATTGGCTCTCCTTTTGGAGGATTCAGCCATTCCTCCTTGACCAAGCCCCACCATTTCTTTCGTTCGGCGTACACCCCGCCCGGCCCATAAGGATCGTCGGTATTGGGTTGTTCCGGCAGCGGCGTGCCCTCGGCATCCACGATCTTCAACCATTGACGCTCCGGATACTGTTGGGTGGGCAGCAATTGCAATGCACCCGGGGCCTGGGCAAAGACGGCCGTGACCTCCCGGCCGGTGTAGCCGATGACCTTGGCGGCGCCCCAGGCTTGTGGCCCCGAGCCTTCGTCGGCCATGCCCACCTTGCACCGTCGGTACGCCACGGCCGCGCCCACCGCCGGCATCACGCCGTGCACCACGCCGGCGATCTTCTCTTCCATGCCGGGCAGCTGGCTGCACGCCCTGGCCACCAGGCCGCCCATGCTGTGGGTGACCAGGATCACCTGCCGGCACACGCCGTTCCTCTGGTACAGCGCCATGACGTCGTCGATGCGTTGGGCCAGCTTCAGCGCGGCCTTGCCGTTGTCGTCGAGCCAGTTGTAGCCGAAGGCGTGCACCGGATAGAACCACTGCTGCGACTTGTCGGATTCGTCCGCGGTCAGGGCTGCGAATGCCTTCCTGGCACCCCATCGCGTTCTGCCGTCCCGGACCTGTTCCAGCGTCCGGTTCAACACCGCGTGCCTGCCCTGGGTGCCACCGCCATTGAGGCTGTCTTCCAGCCAGAGCAGGAATGCCTGGTAACTGGTGGCGCCCACCTCGCCCCAGCCACGGGCCCTGAACTGCTCGGGTTTGGTCACCGAACCGGCGGGCGCATTGGGCAGCGCCCCTCGGTCGTCCACTGCGGTGCGCTGGGGATGCAAGGCCTTCTGTCGGTCACCTGCGGATTGCTGGACATGCGCTGCAAACATCTTGCCATTGCTGTCTAACCGCCAAACCTCTGTGTCTTGGTAATCGCCCGCCGTTCCTTTGAGATTGCTCCCCATGATCCCCGGCACGAAGACGATCGGCAGGGTGTGCACGGGCTTCAGGGTCAGGCGCACGTGATCGGCCAGTTGCAGTGGCGTGAGGTTCAGGGCGTAGGTGCAGTCGCCCGTGACCGGGCAGATGGACGGCGAGACTTGCCGCCGGGGGCCCGAGGTGTTCGTGGTTGCCATGGCTTCTTTGCGCTCCCTGTTGTTTCGTGACGGGTCAGGGCGTGGGCGTGCCGAGGATGCGGATGCCCAGCCGTTCGGGGTGGTCGCTGCGCTGGATCGGAATGCCGCCGTCCGCCGCCGTGATGCCCCTGACCACGGAGCCGTCCTCGCGGGTCAGTTCGTAGTGGCGGTTCGCGAACGGCCGGTCGTCGGGGTCGGCCAGGTAGAGCGTTTCGTTGAACCGGCTGTCCGGGCTGTCCTGGATCGCCTCGGTCACGCTCCGGGGCGTGGCCAGGTTGATCGCCGCCGTGTGGAACTGCGGCGCCAGGGGCGAGAGGAACTCGATGCCGGCGCCCGGCGTGATCTGGATGGCATGGCCGCCCGCCACCAGACGGATCAGCTTGTCGGACTTCAGGGTGATGCCTTCGCGCCCCAGGAGCTCCAGCATCTTCTGCGCCAGCAGTTCCATGTCGCCGTCCTGCGCCTGGATCTCCACCTTGCCCTTGGCGGCCATCATGCGGATGCCCAGGTTGGCGAAGGCACGCAGGTGTTTGCCCGCGGACGCCAGCACGCTGCCCGCGCTCGCCAGGCTGATGTGCCGGCCCGCGGTGACGACGTGGTGCGCGCCGCTGTGGGCATGGGTGCTGCCCGGCGTGGTGCTCTCGATGCCCGCCGGACTGGAGAGGGCGAGGTGGGGCGCCTGCATCTCGGGATGGCGGTCCGCCTGGTGGGGGTGCCCCTGGCCCGACAGGTCGTCGGCCTGCTGCCGGAGGCTGTGCTGGACGTCGCGGGCCTCGTCGTCGTCCTGGGCGCGGTGGTGCACCGCCAGGTCGCCCATCCGCTTGTGCTGGTCATGGGCCGCGCCGAGCGGACCGGTGGTCTCTTCCATGCTGAGCATGTGCTCCCGGGCCCCCTGGCGCCCATGGGTGGTGAGCAGCAGGCCGTCCCCGGCCCGGACCACGCCGTGGCCGTCGGTGCGGAGGTCGAAGCCCTGGCCCCGGTGGTCCTTGCGGCCCTGGTGGTCCTCGATGCGGGTGATGTGGCCCAGGGACAGCTGGCTGTGCTGGTGGTCGCTCTTGAGCTGGGCCTGCATCCCGCCGGCCGTGTCGTCCAGGACGAGGTGGTTGCTGCGTCCCGCGGCGCTGTTGCCGCCGCCGGAGACCAGTTCCCTGCTCCTGAATCCCGACAGGGCCTGCTGGTCCGGCAGGCGCCAGGCGGACAGGTTCAGGGCGTTGTGCACCCGTCCCACGATGACGGGCCGATCGAGATCGCCGTCGTAGAAGTCCACGATGACTTCCTGGCCCACGCGTGGCACGTGGGTGCTGCCCATCTGGTTGCCCGCCCACTCGCCTTGCGCGCGCACCCAGCAGGAGCTGCCCTGGTTCCTCGCGCCATACCGGTCCCAGAAAAACTGGAGCTTGACGCGGCCCAGCGCGTCGGTATGGATGTTGGTCTCGGCCGTGTCGGCGTCGGGCCCGCACACGATGGCCGGCTGAGGCCCGTACGCCCTGGGTTTGGGCTGGGTGAAGTCGGGGCGCAGGGTCTCGCGGACGGGCTGCACCGTGAAATCGACCGTCACGCGCCAGTGACCGGAGCGCCGATGGACATCGGCGAGGGCGCGGGCGCCCGGTGCGGGGCCATCGCGCTGGGTCGTCTCGTCGACGTTCTCGACGACGAGCCGGGTGTGCAGGACGAGGTAGTCGGTGTTGGCGGCCTCGTGGGGATGCCCGCTCAGGGTGAAGGTGCGACCGGGCACCACGCCGCGCACATGGCCCGTGCCGTGCGCCCGCAAGCCGCCCTGGCGCAGGTTCTGCATGCGCAGCAGCGCCAGCTGGCGGCCCTGTTCTTCCGTGCGATGGGCCTGCTTGTCGGCGCCGGCATTGGGCTGGCTGTAGTCCGAGCCTCCCAGCCCGGCCTTGCTGCCACGCCACAGATAGACCGCCTGCCGGGCGTGCGCGGTCTGGCGGGGCGCGCTGGCGTCGGCGTCCAGCGTGGCGATGGGCCGGGTGGGGTCGTGGTCCCGGGTGGCGTAGGCGCCGCTGACGAGGCGGCTGGTGCGCTCGAAGCGATGGATGTACTCGCGGTCGATCTTGTGACCCAGGGGGTAGTAGGGGATGTCGTGGTAGGGGCTGGTTCCACGCGGGAGCTCGGGCTGGATGCTCCGGAAGGCGGTGTTGTCGTCGCTCCAGATCAGCCGGTGCACGCCGTCCGAATGCTCGAAGTGGTAGTTGATTCCCCGCTCCTGCATGAGGCGGGTGATGAACTCGAACGTCGTTTCGTTGAACTGGACGCAGTAGTCCTTCGGCGGGTGCTCTCCGATCAGGCGCTTGTCGGCGGCATAGGCATACGGCGCGAGCACCGCTTCGATGACTTCGACGGCCGTCTGGTCCTGAAACACCCGGCAATCGGTCGTGAGCGTCGTCAGGTAGAGCCAGGGCCGCAGCTCCAGTTCGTAGACGGCGTGGCGGTGGTCCTCGCGCACGAAACGGGCCGCGGTGACGAGGCCGGAGATCTCGCGCACGCCGGCGCCCTGGTGGGTGACGCTCCGGTCACCCGGCAGGCCGGGCTGAAAGCTCCCCATGCCCTCGAGTTCGATGCTGCACGTGATTTCCACCCCGATGAAGCGGTCGAGGTCGAAGTTGCTGCCGGTGGCGGTGCCCGGCGACGCATCGGGCGTCTGCAGCGTCAGGGTGTAGTGGAAGAGGCTGTTGACGCCTTCCGTGCCCTCGAGCTTCAACGCCACCAGGGCAGGCCGGCCGGCGACGAGGGGAATGGCGGGGCTGCGAACGGCAAGGGCACGTTGCGCGCTGAACGAGGTGGACATCGTGACTCCGGCCGATGCACCGGACCGTCAGATCGAATGCGACTCGGCGTTACTTATGGAAACAAGGTGAAGCCGCGCATGCTAGTGACGGTTCGCTTCGCCCGAGGCGATGCGCGAGGCCCCGGCCACCAAACAGGGTTCAGAGCCACTTGTTTCAGACGACTCCGACGACGAGTGGCCACGCGGGTCACGCCTTCCGCCGCGCGATCAGCGCCACGAAGCGCTGCGCCCCCAACCCCAACGGGCGCTCGCGCGACCACACCACGTCGACCCACAGGTCCAGGCCGTTGCTGAGGTTCTCGAACGGGATCTCCACCAGCGCGCCGGCGGCGACGTGCGGCTGGGCGAAATTGCGCGGCAGCCAGCCCCAGCCGAGCCCGGCGGTGATGAGGCTGAGCGCCGCCAGCGCGTTGTCGGTGCGCCAGACGTGGCGCGCGAAGACGAAGCGCGGGTCGCTGGTGGCGAGGTCGCGCCCGGCCACGACGATCTGGCGCGTGGTCGTCAGGTGCGCCTCGCGCAGGCGCCCGCCGGCGGCGGCGAGCACCGGATGGTCCGGCGCCATGACGGCCACCAGGGTGTCGCTGGCGACCTCCTGGAACCCCTCCCGGCCGTCCAGGCTGGGTCGCTCGAAGACCAGCGCGAGGTGCGCGCGACCGGCGTGCAGCAGGGCCAGCGCGTCGGCCTGCGGCGCGGCCAGCACCTCGACTTCCAGCAGCGGATGCTCCCGCGCCAGGGCGGCCAGGGCGCCGCTCCAGGGCGCGGCCAGCAGTTCCGGCGCGATGGCGAGCGTCAGCCGGTGCTCCAGCCCCTGCGTGAGCGACAGCGCCTGCACCTGCAGTTGCCGCAGCTGCGCGGCGAGCAGGCGCGCCTGCGGCTCGAGCGAGCGCGCGGCGGCGGTCGGCTTCGGCTCGCGGCCGGTCCGCTCGAACAGCAGCAGGTCCAGCTCGGCCTCCAGGCCGGCGATGGTCATGCTGACGGCCGAGGGCACGCGCCGCAGCGCGCGCGCGGCGGCGGAGAACGAGCCGTGGTCCAGCACGGCCAGGAAGACCTGCACGTTGTCGCTCGAAAAGCTCATGGAACGTCCCTCCCCTATGCGGTCGACGCATCGGCCTGTCTGAAAAACTGAAAGAAGCTGACTTTTTATATCAGTGCGGAGAACATAGATTCACGTTCCACCACCGGATTCCAAGGAACAAGCAGCATGCAAGGCATCAAGCGCCGCGTCGTCTACATCACCCTGTACGAGGGCATCGCCATCGTCGTGGCCAGCTTCGGCCTGGCGGCGATGTCGGGGCAGGGCGTGGGCCACGCCGGCCCGCTGGCGGTGCTGGCCTCGGCCATCGCGGTGGTGTGGAACCTGGTGTTCAACGCCCTGTTCGAGCGCTGGGAGCGCCGCCAGGCGGTGCGCGGGCGCGGGCTGGGCCGGCGCATCGCGCACGCCATCGGTTTCGAGGGCGGACTGGTCGCCTTCCTGGTGCCGGCGATCGCCTGGTGGCTCGACATCACCCTGTGGCAGGCGCTGCTGATGGACCTGAGCCTGGTGGTGTTCTTCCTGGTCTACACCTTCGTCTTCAACTGGGCGTTCGACGCCGTCTTCGGGCTGCCGGCATCGGCCGGCGCCGCCCAGCCGGCCTGACCCGGCGCCGCCGCGCGTCACCGCGCGCCGGCGCGGCGTGGTGCCGTGCCGTGCCGCCGGCCCCGTCGTGCAAGACTCGACGCATGCCCTCGCCGCCCGTCCCGCCGTCCGCCGCCACCGCCGTCGCCACCGTCGTTCCTTCCGTGTCTGCCCCGCCCCCCGCCGATCCCGCCACCGCCGCCCTGGCCGCGTCCGCGCTGGCGGCGTTCGACCACGCGGTGCGCGCCGGCGCCGGCCTGCGCGGGCGCGAGGGCCAGCGGCGCATGGCCGAGAAGGTGGCCGACACGCTGGCGCGGGCCACGCTCGGCAAGCTCGACGAGCCCGAACCCGACGCCGACGGCGCGGCCCCGGGTGCCGCCGCGCCGGACCCGGTGCGCGCCATCGCCGTGATCCAGGCCGGCACCGGCGTGGGCAAGTCGCTCGCGTACTGCGCCCCGGCCATCGCGCTGGCGCTGGCGCGCAACACGCGCGTCGTCGTCTCCACCGCCACGGTCGCCCTGCAGGAGCAGCTCGTGGCCAAGGACCTGCCGGCGCTGGCCGCGCTGATGCCCCAGTCGTTCCGCTTCGCGCTGGCCAAGGGACGCGGGCGCTACGTCTGCCAGCTCAAGCTGTCGCGCCTGGCCGGCGAGGCGGTGCCGGCCCCCGGCGACGAGGACGACACCGACGATCCCACCGCCGACCTGTTCGCCGACGACGAGCCCGCCCGCGCGCCCCGGCCGCAGCACGAGGTCGCGGCGCGCCTGCAGTTCTACGGCGGCATCGCGCAGGCGCTGGCCAGCGGCGCCTGGGACGGCGACCGCGACTCGCTCGACACCCCGCCCGCGCACGAGGTCTGGTCGGCCATGGCCGCCGACGCGGCCTCCTGCACCGGCCAGCACTGCCCCGCGTACAACGGCTGCGCCTACTACGAGCGCCGCAAGGCGCTGGTGGGCGCGCAGGTCATCGTGGTCAACCACGACCTGCTGCTGTCGTCGCTGGGCAACCGGCTGCTGCCGGAACTGGACAACTGCCTGCTGGTGCTCGACGAGGCGCACCACCTGCCGGCGACGGCGCTGGCCCAGTTCGCCTGCCGCATGGACCTGGGCCACCACGGCTGGATCGAGCGGCTGGCGCAGCGCGCGATCGCCGTCGGCGTGCGGCTGGAGGTCGCCGACGTCGCCGACATCCCCGGCCACGCGGCGCAAATGCGCCAGGCGATGCAGCAGGTCGAGCGCCTGGTGATCGACCTCTACGGCGAGACCCTGCGCGCCCACGCGGGCGCCGGGCGCGGCCCCGCCTGCGCCCGCGTGCCGCGTGGCGAGCTGCCCGAGGCGCTGTGCGAGCCGCTCGAACGCGTCGCACGGCACGCCGACGGCTTTCTCGAATGCCTGCGCGCCATCGCCCGCGCGCTGCGCGCCGAACTGCGCGACAACCCCGCCCAGGCGCGCGCGCTGGCGTCGATGTACGCGCAACTCGGCGCGCTCGCGCCGCGGCTGGAGCAGATGCTCGACACCGCCGCGCTGCTGCTGCGCGAGACCGCGCCCGACGCCGTGCCGGCGGCCAAGTGGTTCACCCTCGCGGTCGAGGGCGAACTCGCGACGCTGCAGGCCCACGCCAGCCCGCTGCTGCCCGGCGCCACCCTGCGCCACCACCTGTGGGGCCGGGTGCGCGGCGCGGTGCTGACCTCGGCCACGCTCACGAGCTGCGGCCAGTTCGACTTCTTCCTGCGCGAGTCGGGCCTGCACGGCGACGAGGCGGCCAGCACGCTGGAGGTCGCCAGCCCGTTCGACTACGCCGCGCAGGGCCGCCTGGTCGCCGTGGAGACGCGGGCCGATCCGCGCGACGCCGCCGCCTACGTGGCCGAGATGGCGCAGGCCCTGGCGCGCGACCTGGCCACGGTGCGGCATGGCGCGCTGGTGCTGTTCACCTCGCGCGACCAGCTGCGCCAGGCGGTCGAGGCGCTGACGCCGGTGCTGCGCCCGCGCGTGCTGCTGCAGACGGCGCTGCCGCGCCAGGCGCTGCTGGCCACCCACCGCCAGCGCGTGGCCGACGGCCAGCCCTCGATCATCTTCGGCATGCAGTCCTTCGGCGAGGGGCTCGACCTGCCGGGGCGGCTGTGCGAGTCGGTCTTCATCGCCAAGCTGCCCTTCGCGCCGCCGGACGACCCGGTGGGCGAGGCGCGCGCCGAATGGCTGCGCGCCGTCGGGCGCGATCCGTTCGCCGAGCTGGTCGTGCCCGCCACCGCGATCCGCCTGGCGCAGTGGGCCGGCCGCGCGATCCGCAGCGAGGACGACCGCGCGAGCGTCTACTGCTACGACCGGCGCCTGGTGCGCACGGCCTACGGCCAGCGGCTGCTCGCGGGCCTGCCGCCGTTCGCGCGCACGACCGTGGCGGCCACGCGCTCGCCGGACGCGGCGCCGAGCGAGACCGCCGCCTGAGGCCGGACCGCCGGCGGCCCGGCCGTGCGCGGCGGCGCGCCGCGGCCTGACGCACGCTCAGGGCGGCGGCGCGAGGCGTTCGCGCACGAACTCGGCGAACACGTGCGCCACGACCGGCAGCTGGCGCGCGCGCAGGCTCGCCAGCACCAGTTCGCCGCGCGGGAAGCCGCGGTCGTCGATGTCGCGCGCCACGATGTCACGGTCGGTCGCGTCGACGCCGATCGACATCTGGAACGAGATCGACCGGCGGTCGTCCAGGCAGCCGCGCAGGAACTCGAAGCTGTTGCTCTCCACCATCGCGTACATCCGCATCGAGCTGCGCGCGAGGAAGCGCTCGATCAGCTGGCGCCCGCCGGTGTCGCGGTTGGGCAGGATCACCGGGTGCTCGGCGCAGTCGCGCAGGCGCAGGGCCGCCGTGCCGCCCTGGGCGAGCGGATGGTCGGCGTGCATGATCGCCATGAGCTTCTGCTCGACCACGCAGCTGCGCTCGATGTCGGCCTCCGGCGCGAGGTTGAACACCAGCGCCAGGTCGGTCTCGAAGCCGCGCAGCGCGGCGGCGGCCTGCACGTGGTCGCCGATGCGCACGTCGAAGGCCACCAGCGGATGCGTCCGGCGGAACTCCCGGATCACCTCGGGCAGGAAGCGCGGCGCCAGCGCCTGGCTGGCCACCACCTGCACCTTGCCGCGGCGCAGGCCCTGCAGCTCCTCGATCTCCGAGCGCACGCGCGCCAGGTCGGCGGCGCGGCCCCGGATGTAGCGCACGAACAGCTCGCCCGCCGCCGTCAGGCGCATGCCGCGCGGCAGGCGCTCGAAGATCGGCGTGCCGAGCTCGTCCTCGATGTCCTGGATGCGGCGGTTCACGGCCGAGGGCGCCACGTGCAGGCGTTCGGCGGCCTGGCGGATCGAGCCGACGCGAGCCACTTCGTCGACGTAGCGCAGCAGGCGCAGATGGTTCATGGCGTGCGGTCTCGCAACGATCGTGCCGCCGTGGCGGCATGCGCGGAGTGTTGCCCTTTCGGCAACGCAGCCAGCGCGATAAGGCGTCCGAAGCGGAGCGCTCCTGGCATGGCGGGTGCGTGCGTGCCAGGCATGAACGCGCCGACCTGTCCCGTCCGCCCCAAAACGATGCCCGAGGCACCCGATCGTGCGGCGTCCTTCGGCCCGGCCGCGCACAACGCCTGGCACCTGAAGGACGGCCGCGTCAGCTTCGTGCGCCGGCCGGTCGCGCCCCGGCCGCTGCGGCTGGACGACGCGACGCCGCAGCCCGTGGAGATCGACCTGGCGCGCAGCGTGCTGGTGGTGGTGGACATGCAGAACGACTTCTGCCACCCGGAGGGCTGGTTCGCGCAGAAGGGCCTGGGCATCCGCGCCGCGCGCCGGCCGATCGCGCCGCTGCGGCGGCTGCTGCCGGCCTGGCGCGGCGCCGGCGGCGCGGTGGTGTGGCTCAACTGGGGCATCCGCGCCGACCGGGCCAACCTCGCGCCGACGGTGCATTTCAAGGGCAAGCGCACGGCCGACGGCGTGGGCTACGCCGAGGTCTCGCCGATCGACCGCGGCCCCTCGCTGGTGCAGGGGTCGTGGGGCGCCCGGGTCGTCGACGAACTGCCGGTGGCACCGGAGGACCTCACGGTGCACAAGCACCGCCTGAGCGGCTTCTGGGACAACGAACTGGACACCCTGCTGCGCCAGCGCGGCGTCACCACGCTGCTGTTCGCCGGCATCAACACCGACCGCTGCGTCTTCTCGACGCTGCAGGACGCCAACTTCCTCGGCTACGACTGCGTGCTGCTCAAGGACGCGTGCAGCACGCCGTCGCCGGCCTACGTCAGCCGGGGCGTGCTCTACATCGTCGAGCTGCTGCACGGCTTCGTCGCCAGCACGGCGGCGCTGCTGGGCGCGCTGCCGCCTTGCGCCCCGTCGCCCGCGCCTTCCCGTTCCTCCCGTTCCTCCCGTTCCTCCAACCCCCAGGAGTCCTGACCCATGAGATCGCTTTCCTTCCGCCTGCTGTCCGCCTGCGGCCTCGCGCTGGGGCTGGCGCTGGCCACCGTGCCCGCCGCCGCGCAGGTGCCGATCAAGCTCGTGCTCAACTGGAAGTACGAGGGCCCGCAGGCCTGGTTCTTCCTGGCCCAGGACAAGGGCTACTTCAAGGAGGAGGGCCTCGACGTCACGATCGACCAGGGCGAGGGCTCGGCCGCGTCCATCCCCAAGGTCGCCGCGGGCGCCTATCAGGCCGGCTTCGGCGACCTCAACGCGCTGGTGGACCTGGCGGCGCGGCGGCCGGCCGATGCGCCGGTGGCGGTCTACATGCTCTACAACACGCCGCCGTTCGCGGTGGTGGTCAAGAGCGACAGCCCGATCAGGACGCCCAAGGACCTCGAGGGCAAGACCATCGGCGGCCCCGCCAACGACGGCGCGCTCAAGCTGTTCCCGGCCTTCGCCAAGATCGCGCGGATCGACGCCGCCAAGGTGACCGTCACCAACATGGCGCCCAACCTGCGCGAGCAGATGCTCGCGCGCGGGCAGATCGACGCCGGCTTCGGCTACGTCACGACCGTCAGCTTCAGCGCCCGGGGCATGGGCCTGGACCCGGCGAAGGACCTGCGCTTCATCCGCTACGGCGACCACGGCATGGACCTGTATTCCAACACCGTGTTCTTCTCGAAGGCCTTCGTGAAGGAGAACCCGAAGGCCGTCGCGGGCTTCGTCAGGGCGCTCAACCGCGCGGTCAAGGAGGTCATCGCCAACCCCGAGGCCGGCGTCGACTTCGCCATCCGGCGCGAGCCGCTGCTCAAGCGCGACGTCGAGCGCGACAAGCTCCTCGCCACGCTCAAAAACGACATGAGCCATCCCGAGATCGCGCGCATCGGCCTGGGCGACGTCGACGACGAGCGCCTGCGCAAGGACATCGCCATCGTGGTCGAGGCCAACGCGCTGCCGCGCACCCCCGAGGCCGGCGAGGTCTTCGACCGCAGCTTCCTGCCCGCGCGCGCCGAGCGCCCCGCCCGGACTTCCAACTGACCCCACCCCCCCCACCGGAGACGACAACGATCATGGACCTGCAACTCAAGGACAAGGTGACGCTCATCACCGGCCCGGCCAAGGGCATGGGCGCCGCCATCACGCTGGCCTTCGCCCGCGAGGGCGCCAGGCTGGTGCTCGCCGGGCGCGACACCGCCGCCATCGAGCCCGTGGCCGCGCAGGCGCGCGCGCTGGGCGTGGAAGCGGTCGTGGTGCCCTGCGACCTGACCGCGCCGGCGCAGACCGAGGCGCTGGCCGCCCGCGCGCTGGCGGCCTTCGGGCGCATCGACGTGCTGGTCAACGTGGCCGGCGGGTCCGGCCCGATCGGCAAGACCGGCTGGGAGACCACGGCCGAGGAATTCAACGAGATCGTGCAGCTCAACATGACCGGCTGCTTCAACACCATCCACGCGGTGCTGCCCTCGATGATCGAGCGGCGCAGCGGCAAGATCGTCAACGTGGGCGGCACCTTCGGCCTGCGCGGGCGCGCCGGGCGCATGGCGTACTCGGCCTCCAAGTGGGGCCTGCGCGGCATCACCAAGAGCTTCGCGCTGGAGGCCGGCCCGTACAACGTCAACGTCAACAACGTCGCCCCCGGCATGGTCGACGGCCCGCGCTTTCGCGAGAAGGTCTGCGCCGACATGGCCAGGAAGCTGGGCATCACGCTGGAGGAGGCGATGACGCGCCACGCCGCCGACTACGCGCTCAAGCGCGTCTCCACCGACGCCGACATCGCCCACGCCTGCCTGTTCATGGCCAGCGAGGTGTCCCGCCAGATCACCGGCGTCGACCTGCCCGTCGACGGCGGCTGGGCCGCCCTCTGAACCCCCATCGAGAAGGAACCCTTTCCATGACCAAGGAAGTCGACCTCGTCATCCGCGGCGCCCAGGTGGTGTCGCCGGACCGGATCATCGAGGCATCGGTCGCCATCGCCGGCGAGCACATCGTCGCCGTCGGCCACGACGACACCATGCCTCCCGCGCGCGCGGAGATGCGCGCCGACGGCCTGCACCTGCTGCCCGGGGCCATCGACAGCCACGTGCATTTCCGCGACCCGGGCTACCCCAACAAGGAGACCTGGCGCACCGGCTCGGCCGGCGCCGCGCTGGGCGGCGTGACCACCGTCTTCGAGATGCCCAACACCAACCCTCCCACCGGCACGGTCGAGGCCCTGCGCATCAAGCTCAAGGCGGCCGAGTCGTCGTACTGCGACTTCGGCATCCACGGGCTGCTGGGCGACGAGAGCATCGACAAGCTGGAGGAACTGCTCGAGGCCGGCGTGACCAGCTTCAAGGCCTTCGTCGGCAACACCTTCGGCAACCTGCCCGCGCCCACCGACGGCGCGCTGCTCGAGGGCTTCGAGATCCTGGCGCCGCTGGGCATCCGCACCGTGGTGCACGCGGAGAACTCCTCGATCCTGCTGCGCCGCCAGCGCCAGCTGCAGGACGCCGGGCGCATCGACGCCATGGCGCACCTGGCCGCGCGCCCGGCCGTGGCCGAGATCGAGGCCATCAACCGCGTGCTCACGCTGGCCGAATGGACCGGCGCGCGGGTGCACATCGCCCACCACAGCGCGGCCGATTCGCTGTTCCTGCTGCGCGAGTTCAAGCGCCGGGGCGTCGACGTCACGGCCGAGACCTGCCCCCAGTACCTGCTGCTCAACACCGACCACATGCTCAAGCTCGGCGGCGTGATGCGGGTCAACCCGCCGATCCGCGAGGCGCGCCACAACCAGCCGCTGTGGGACGCGCTGATGGACGGCACGCTCGACATGATCGCCACCGACCACGCCCCGCACACGCCCGAGGAGAAGACGCGCGAGAGCATCTGGGCCTGCGACTGCGGCTTCCCCGGCGTCGAGACCCAGATGCCGCTGATGCTCACCGAGGTCAACCGCGGGCGCGCCTCGCTGATGGACTACGTCCGCTGGAGCGCGGTGGCGCCGGCCAAGGCCTGGGGCCTGTACGGCACCAAGGGCGTGATCGCGCCCGGCGCGCACGCCGACATCGCCTTCGTCGACATGGCCCGCAGCGGCATCCTGGCGCAGAACAAGCTGCAGAGCACGGCCAAGATCTCGCCCTGGAACGGCCGCGCGGTGCAGGGCTATCCACTGCACACGCTGCTGCGCGGGCGCTTCGTGATGCGCGACGGCCGGCTGGTGGAGGACGCCGTGGGCTGGGGCCGCTCGGTCAAGGGCATCCAGCGGATGCCCACGGCCCGGCCGCGCAACACCGAGCACTACGCGAGCGCCATCCGCACCGCGCCCGCGGGCATCCCGCCCGACGCCCGGCCGCTGGTGGACGCGCTGTGAGCGCCGCCGCGACCACGGCGCCTGCCGCGACCCACGGCGCGGCGCAGCGGGTCGACGTCTTCCGCGTGCCCTGCGGCGGCCCGGGCGACCTCTCGGGCGTGCAGGCACTGATCGATGCCGGGCGGCTCGATCCGGCGACCGTCGTCGCCGTGATGGGCAAGACCGAGGGCAACGGCTGCGTCAACGACCACACGCGCGACTTCGCCGCCACCGCCTGGTGCCATTTCCTCGCGCCGCACCTGGGCTGCACGGCCACGCAGGTGCACGAGCGCGTCGCGCTGGTGATGTCCGGCGGCACCGAAGGCGTGCTGTCGCCGCATTTCACGGTGTTCGCGCGCTCGCGCCTCGCGCCCGGCGACGCCGCCGCCGCGCACGGCGGCAAGCGGCTGGTGATCGGCACGGCGCAGACGCGCGACTTCCGCCCCGAGGAGATGGGCCGCATGGCGCAGGTCGAGGCGACCGCCGAGGCGGTGCGCGCGGCGATGCGCGACGCCGGCATCGACGACGCGGCCGACGTCCACTTCGTGCAGGTCAAGTGCCCGCTGCTGACCTCGGCCAAGGTGCTCGAGGCGCGGCGGCGCGGCGCGGCCACCGTCACCGACGACACCTACGCGTCGATGGGCTGGTCGCGCGGCGCCTCGGCGCTGGGCGTCGGGATCGCGCTCGGCGAGATCGCCGCGCTCGACGACGCGGCGATCCTCGGCGGCGACGCCGCGCTGTATTCGGCCCGCGCCTCGGCCTCGGCCGGCATCGAGCTGGAGGGCAACGTCGTCATCGTGCTGGGCGAGGCGGCGGGCAGCGCGTCGGCCTTCCGCATCGCCCACACGGTGATGCGCGACGCGGTCGACGCGACCAGCGTGCGCCGCCTGCTGCGCGAGGCCTTCGGGCTCGACCCCGAGCGCGACGCCGAGGCCGTCGCCGCGCGGCTGGTGAACCTGCTGGCCAAGGCCGAGGCCGCCCCGGACGGCCTGGTGCGCGGCGCGCGCCACACCATGCTCAACGACTCCGACATCAACGCCACCCGCCACGCCCGCGCGGCGGTGGGCGGCGTGCTGGCCTCGGTGGTCGGCCACACCGCGCTGTACGTGTCCGGAGGTGCCGAGCACCAGGGCCCGCCCGGCGGCGGCCCGGTCGCCGCGATCCTCGCCATCCCTTCCTGAAAGGCCCCGCCATGAGCCCCGACTTCATCCGGCTGTCCGACGTGATGCTGCGCTACGGCGCGGGCACCGTCGCGCTCGACCACACGACACTGGGCATCGCCGAGGGCGACTTCGTCGCGCTGGTGGGGCCCAGCGGCTGCGGCAAGTCGACCATCCTGAAGCTGGTCGCGGGGCTGCTGCGGCCCAGCGCCGGCGTGGTGATCGCCGGCGGGCGCGAGGTCGGCGCGGTGGGCACCCGGCCGGCGGCCGGCGCGCACGCCTCGGCGTCGCCGCGCCTGCGCATCGGCCTGGCGTTCCAGAACCCGACCATGCTGCCGTGGCTGACGATCCGCGACAACGTGATGATCCCACTGAAGATCGTCGAGCCGTTCCGCCAGGACTTCCGGCGCAAGCGGCGCGGCGAGTACACCGACCGCGTGGAGGCCCTGCTCGCGCAGGTCGGGCTCAAGGGGTTCGGCGAGAAGCGGCCCTGGCAGCTCTCCGGCGGCATGCTGCAGCGCGCCTCGCTGTGCCGGGCGCTGATCCACGAGCCCGAGCTGCTGCTGCTCGACGAGCCCTTCGGCGCGCTCGACCAGTTCACGCGCGAGGAGCTGTGGGACATCATGCAGAAGCTCTGGATGGACCGCCGCCCGACGGTGCTGCTGGTGACGCACGACCTGCGCGAGTCGGCCTACCTGGCCAACCGCATCTGCGTGATGAGTTCGCGCCCCGGCCGCATCCTGGAGACGCGCGACGTCGATTTCGCGCGCCCGCGCACGCTCGAGGGCAGCTACGCGCCCGAATTCGCCGCCCTGGTGCAGCAGCTGCGCATGCGCATCGCCGACGCGCGCCGCGACGGCGACGCGACACCGCCGGCGGCGGCCCCGGCCGCGATGCCCCGGACCGGCGGGGTGACGGCATGACGCTGCGCTCGCCCCTGGCCCGCCAGCGCCTGCTGTCGGTGGCCGCCTTCCTCGGCTTCTTCGCGCTGTGGGAGCTGGCGTGCATCGCCCTGGGCGTGTCGGACCTGGTCCTGCCGCGCCCGAGCCAGATCGCCGCCGTGCTGATCGAGAAGATGCCCCTGCTGTGGCCGCACGCCGTGCAGACGCTCTACACCACCTTCGTCGGCTTCGCCCTGGGCGTGCTCGCGGGCATCGTGGTGGGGGTGGGCATCGGCTCTTCGAAGCTCGCCTACGACGTCACCTACCCGCTGCTGGTGGGCTTCTCCAGCATTCCCAAGGTGGCGGTGGTGCCGCTGTTCGTGGTGTGGTTCGGCGCCGGCACGGTGCCGGCCATCCTGACGTCGATGGTCATCAGCATCTTTCCGGTGGTGGTCAACGTCGCCACCGGCCTGGCGAGCACCGAGCCGGAGCTGGAGGACGTGCTGCGCGTGCTCGGCGCGCGCCGGCGCGACATCCTCTGGAACGTCGGGCTGCCGCGCGCCATGCCCTACCTGTTCGCCTCGCTGAAGATCGCCATCACGCTGTCCTTCGTCGGCACGGTGCTGGCCGAGACCGTCGCCTCCAACAAGGGCATCGGCACCGTGATGATGATCGCCAGCGGCAACTTCGACGTGCCGATGGTGTTCGCCGGGCTGTTCCTGCTCGCGGCGATGGGCGTGGCGCTGTATGCGCTGTCCTCCCTGGTCGAGCAGCGCGTGACCGGCTGGTCGCAGCGCAAGACCGACCTGGCGATGGGCTGAGGCCACGACGCCGGCCCCGATTCCGATCCCGATCCCGATCCCTCCCTCACCGAAAGCTCCCATGCCTCACCGTCTCTCCCGCCGGGCCGCTTCCCTGGCCCTCGCCGCGCTGGCGGCGCTCGGCGCCGCCGGCGCGTCCGCGCAGGCCCTCACGCCGATCCGGTTCGTGCTCGACTGGAAGCTCCAGGGCATCCACGCCTGGTACTACCTGGCCGAGGACCGGGGCTACTTCGCCCGGGAGAAGCTGGCCGTGACCATCGACCAGGGCGACGGGTCGTCGGCCACCGTGACCAAGATCATGGCCGGCGCCCATCAGGCCGGCGTCGGCGACGTCAACGCCATCGTGCAGAACGCCGCGGCCCGCCCCGGGGCCGCGCCGGTGATGGTGTACATGCTCTACAACCGCGCGCCGTTCGCGCTGATCGCCAAGGCGGGCGGCCCGGTCCGCACGCTCAAGGACCTGGAGGGCCGCACGCTGGGCACGCCCGCCGGCGGCGCCGCCGCGCGCATGTTCCCGGTCATGGCCGCGCGCGCGGGCATCGACGCGCAGAAGGTGAAGTGGACCAACGTCGCGCCCAACCTGCAGGAGCAGCTGATGCTCAAGGACCACGTCGAGGGCGCGGCGGTGTTCTCGGTCACGAGCTACATGAACCTGGTCGCCCAGGGCGTCGACCCGGACAAGGACATCCGCTGGTTCCACTACGCCGACCACGGCGTCGAGCTCTACGGCAACGGCGTGATGGTCTCGCAGCAGCTCGCCCGCGACAACCCGCAGGCGGTCGCGGGCCTGGTGCGCGCGATCCATCAGGCGGTGCGCGACACCGTGGCCGATCCCGACGCGGCGATCGCGTCGCTGGCCAGGCGCGAGCCGCTGCTCAACAAGGACCTGGAGAAGCGCCGGCTGGCGTATGCGCTGCGCACCGTCATGCTCACGCCCGAGGTCGCGGCCAACGGGCTGGGCGACGTGGCCGACGCCCGCTTCGCGCGCTCGTTCCTGCAGTTGAAGGAGGCCTTCGACCTGCCGCGCGTGCCGACCGCCGCCGAGGTGTTCGACCGCCGCTTCCTGCCGCCGGTGGCCGAGCGCCGGATCGCCGCGAAGTGACCTCCGCCACGACGCCACCGACCGGCCCGGGCGACGGCGACGCCGGCACCGACGCGATCGACTGCGCCTGGGTGCTGGCCGACCCCGGCGCCGCGCCCGCGCGCGCCGATGCGCGCATCCGCATCGCCCCGGACGGCCGCGTCGCCGGCCTCGACGCGCTCGGGGGCGCCGTGCCCGGCCGCCGCCTGCTGGCGCTGCCCGCGCTGGCCAACGCGCACGACCACGCGCGCACCTTCCGCAGCGCCACGCTGGGCGCCTTCGGCCAGCCGCTGGAGGCCTGGCTGCCGTTCCTGGGCGTCGTGCCGGGCCTGGACCCGTACCTGTGCGCGGCCACGTCGTTCGCCCGCTCGGCGCGCCACGGCGTGACGCACCTGATGGTCCACTACACGCGCGTGCAGGGCGGCATGCCCTATGTCGACGAGGCCCGCGCGGTGGCCCGGGCGGCGCGCGACGTCGGCGTGCGCATCGGCTTCGCGGTGGCGATGCGCGACCGCCACGGCATCGGCTACGCGGACGACGCGGTCGTGCTGGCGGCCCTGCGCCCCGGCGTCCGCGCCGCCGTGGCGCGTCGGCTGGCGGCGCCGGCGGTCGCGCCGGCCGCGCAGCTCGCGCTCGTCGACGAGGTCGCGGCCATGGTGGCGCACGAGGGCCGTGGCGACCACGTCACCGTCCAGTACGGGCCCACGGGCGTGCAGTGGTGCGGCACGCCGCTGCTCGAGGCCATCGCGCGGGCCTCCGCCGACACCGGCCGGCCGGTCCACATGCACCTGCTGGAGACCCGCCACCAGCGCGACTGGGCCGATGCCGCGCACCCCGGAGGCATCGTCCGCTTCCTGGACGACATCGGCCTGCTGAGCCCGCGCCTGACGCTGGCGCACTGCACCTGGGCGCGGCCCGGCGAGCTGGCGCTGCTGGCCGAGCGCGGCGTGACCGTGGCGGTCAACACCAGCTCCAACCTGGGACTGAAGTCGGGCATCGCGCCGCTGCCGGAGATGCTGCGCCAGGGCTGCCGCGTCGCCATGGGCCTGGACGGCATGGCCTTCGACGAGGACGACGACGCGCTGCGCGAGCTGCGCCTGGCCCATGCGCTGCATCGCGGCTGGGGCCACGACACCACCCTGACGGCGCGCCAGCTGTGGGCCTTCGGTGCCGGCCACGGCCCGCGCAGCGTGGCCGGGGCGGCCGCGCGCGCGCACGGGCGCATCGCCGTGGGCGAGCCGGCGGACCTGGTGCTGCTCGACTGGGACGCGCTGGACGACGACGCCCTGTTCCCCGACGTCGATCCGTTGGACCTGCTGCTCGCGCGCGCCAGCGGCCGCCACGTCGCGCGGGTGGTGGCCGGCGGGCGCGCGATCGTCGAGGACGCCCGCGTGCTGGGCATCGACGAGCCGGCGCTCAAGGCCGAACTGCTCGCGCGCGCGCGCCACGCGCTGGCCGCGGACCCGGCCCACGCCGCGTGGCGCGACGACGTCAAGGCGCTGGCCGAGGACCTCGCGCCGTTCTATCGTGGCGCCGCGTGGGGCGGCTGCTGCGGCTGACGCCCCGGACCCCCGTCCTTCCAACCCGAACTTCACGCCCATCGACATGACCCGAATCAAGATCACCGCCGGCGGCCTCGACTTCGTCGCCGAGACCCATCCCGACGCGCCACGCACCGTGGCCGCCTTTCTCGCGCTGCTGCCCTACCGCCAGAAGCTCATCCACGTGCGCTGGAGCGGCGAGGGCTGCTGGGTGCCGCTGGGCGAATTCAGGCTGGAGACCGGGGGGGCGCCGGTCGGCTTCGAGAACCACACCCGCCACCCCTCGGTGGGCGACATCCTGTTCTACCCGGGCGGCTACAGCGAGACCGAGATCATCCTGGCCTATGGCGCCTGCAGCTTCGCCAGCAAGATGGGCCCGCTGGCCGGCAACCACTTCCTGACCGTCGTCGAGGGCCGGGAGCACCTGCGCGCGCTCGGCGAGCGGGTGCTGTGGCGGGGCGCGCAGGACGTGGTGTTCGAACTCGCCTGAGCCCGGCGCGGGCGCCGGCCGGGCCGTTGCGCCTAAAATCGCCCCTCCCCGAGGAGCGTTGCAGCGGCCGGCCTTGCGCCCCGCCAGGCTCGGGCCGCATCCCAGCATTCCCGCAACGACGCTCGCCTGAACCTCCGTCCGCGAACCAGGTGAGCCCCATGCCGTCGTCCTCCGCCCCCGCCGTCTCCTTTGCTGCGTCGCCCGTCGCGCCGGCCGTCCCGGCCATGAAGCTCTCGGGCCTGGAGCCCGTGGCGATCGGCGACGGCACGCTGTTCGTCAACATCGGCGAGCGCACCAACGTCACCGGCTCCAAGGCCTTCGCGCGGATGATCCTCAACGGCCAGTTCGAGGAAGCCCTGGCCGTGGCGCGCCAGCAGGTGGAGAACGGCGCGCAGGTGATCGACATCAACATGGACGAGGCCATGCTCGACAGCAAGGCCGCGATGGTGCGCTTCCTCAACCTGATCGCCTCCGAGCCGGACATCGCGCGCGTGCCGATCATGGTGGACAGCTCCAAGTGGGAGGTCATCGAGGCCGGCCTGCGCTGCATCCAGGGCAAGGGCATCGTCAACTCGATCAGCATGAAGGAGGGCGAGGACCAGTTCCGCCACCAGGCGCGCCTGCTGCGCCGCTACGGCGCGGCGGCGGTGGTGATGGCCTTCGACGAGACCGGCCAGGCCGACACCTACGCGCGCAAGGTCGAGATCTGCCAGCGCGCCTACCGCATCCTGGTCGACGAGATCGGCTTCCCCGCCGAGGACATCATCTTCGACCCGAACATCTTCGCGGTCGCCACCGGCATCGAGGAACACAACAACTACGCGGTCGACTTCATCGAGGCGACGCGCTGGATCAAGCGGAACCTGCCCGGCGCGAAGGTGTCGGGCGGCGTCAGCAACGTGAGCTTCAGCTTCCGCGGCAACGACCCGGTGCGCGAAGCCATCCACACCGTGTTCCTGTATCACGCGATCCAGGCCGGCATGGACATGGGCATCGTCAACGCCGGCATGGTGGGCGTGTACGACGACCTGGAGCCGGTGCTGCGCGAGCGCGTGGAGGACGTGGTCCTCAACCGCCGTCCCGACGCGGGCGAGCGGCTGGTCGAAGTCGCCGAGACGGCCAAGAGCGGCGCGAAGGACGAGAGCAAGCGCAACGACTGGCGCGGCACGCCCGAGGCGCCCGTGAGCGTGGGCGACCGGCTCAGCCACGCGCTGGTGCACGGCATCACCGAGTTCATCGTCGAGGACACCGAGGAGGCCTACCGGGCCATCCTGGCCAGGGGCGGCCGGCCGCTGCACGTCATCGAGGGCCCGCTGATGGACGGCATGAACGTGGTGGGCGACCTGTTCGGCGCCGGCAAGATGTTCCTGCCGCAGGTGGTCAAGTCGGCCCGCGTGATGAAGCAGGCGGTGGCGCACCTCCTGCCCTACATCGAGGAGGAGAAGCTGCGCGACGAGGCCGCCGGGCGCGACGTGCGCACCAAGGGCAAGATCGTCATCGCCACCGTCAAGGGCGACGTCCACGACATCGGCAAGAACATCGTCACCGTCGTGCTCCAGTGCAACAACTTCGAGGTCGTGAACATGGGCGTGATGGTGCCCTGCCACGAGATCCTGGCGCGCGCCAAGGTCGAGGGCGCGGACATCGTGGGCCTCTCCGGCCTGATCACGCCGAGCCTGGAGGAGATGCAGTACGTCGCCGGCGAGATGCAGCGCGACGACCATTTCCGCATCAGGAAGATCCCGCTGATGATCGGCGGGGCCACCACCAGCCGCGTGCACACGGCCGTGAAGATCGCGCCGCACTACGAGGGCCCGGTGGTCTACGTGCCGGACGCCTCGCGCAGCGTGAGCGTGGCGCAGTCGCTGCTCTCCGACCAGGCGACGAAGTACATCGACGAGCTCAACGCCGACTACGACAAGGTGCGCCACCAGCACGCCAACAAGAAGCAGGTCACGCTGTGGCCGCTGGCCCGGGCGCGCGCCAACCGGACGCCGGTCGACTGGAACACCTACGTGCCGCCGGTGCCCAAGTTCATCGGCCGGCGCGTGTTCCGGAATTTCGACCTGACCGAGTTGGCCAGGTACATCGACTGGGGCCCGTTCTTCCAGACCTGGGACCTGGCCGGGCCGTTCCCGGCCATCCTGAAGGACGAGGTGGTCGGCGCCGAGGCCGTGCGCGTCTACGCCGACGGCCAGCGCATGCTCAAGCGCCTGATCGAGGGCCGCTGGCTAAGCGCCAGCGGCATCGTCGGCTTCTGGCCGGCGAACACGGTGAACGACGACGACATCCAGCTCTACACCGACGAGACGCGCACGGAAGTCGCGATGACCTGGTACGGCATGCGCCAGCAGACCGAGAAGCAGGCGATCGACGGCGTGATGCGCCCGAGCCGCTGCCTGGCCGACTTCGTCGCGCCCGCGTCGAGCGGACTGAAGGATTACGTCGGCATGTTCGCCGTCACCGCCGGGCTGGGCGTGGAGAAGAAGGAGAAGTATTTCGTCGACGACCTCGACGACTACTCGGCCATCATGCTCAAGGCGCTGGCCGACCGGCTGGCCGAGGCCTTCGCCGAAGCGCTGCACCACCGCGTGCGCACCGACCTGTGGGGCTACGCCACCGGCGAGGGGCTGAGCAACGAGGAGATGATCGCCGAGAAGTACCGTGGCATCCGCCCGGCGCCGGGCTACCCGGCCTGCCCGGACCACAGCGTCAAGCGCGCCATGTTCGACGTCATGCAGTGCGCCGACATCGGCATGACCCTGACCGAGAGCCTGGCCATGACGCCGGCGGCCAGCGTCAGCGGCTTCTTCCTGGCGCATCCCGATTCGACCTACTTCAACGTCGGCAAGATCGGCCACGACCAGCTCGTCGACCAGGCCGCGCGGCGTCGCCAGCCCGAATCCGAACTCGAACGCCTGCTGGCACCCAACCTGTCGTAGGACGGGCCGGCCGGCCGGTCGCCCGCCGGTGCCGGGGCTCAGCGTCGCCGCAGCAGCAGCGCCTGGCGCAGCATGCGCGCGGCGCGGTCGCGGATCTTGCCGGGCACGCCCCGGTGCGGGCGCTGGGGCTGGGCCTGCACGCTGCGGCAGGCGCCCAGGAAGTCGTCGAGGATGGCGGTGTCGTCCACCGTGCTCACGGTGCTGCCGGGGCGGTGGAATTCCGGGTGCCACTGCGTCGCGGCGATGTAGCCGCCACCGGTGCGCCCGGCGACGCGGCGGATCGCCTCCGGCACGCGGTCGGGATAGCTCCAGGCCTCCACCTCGAAGCCCGGCGCCAGGTCCTTGATGCCCTGGTGGTGGATGCTGTTGACGCGCGCGTGGGAGACGCCGGGGTACATCCGCGACAGCCGCGTGCCCTCGACGAGTTCGATGTCGTGGAAGTTCTGGTCGTAGCTCACCGGATCGCGGTGGCGCAGCGCGTTGGGGTGCTGGGTCTCGATGTCCTGGAACAGCGTGCCGCCGAAGGCCACGTTGATGAGCTGCAGGCCCCGGCAGACGCCGAAGATCGGCTTGCCGGCCTGCTCGAAGGCCTCCACCAGCGCCAGGTCGTAGAGGTCGCGGATGCGGTCGCCCATCCAGGCCTCGCGCAGCGGCACCTCGCCGTAGCTGCCGGGCCAGACGTCGGCGCCGCCGTGCATCACCACGCCGTCCAGCCATTCGGCGTAGTGCGCGAGCTTGGTGTCGCCGCGCGCGGTGGCGCCGGTCGGGCAGGGCACCATCACGACCATCGCGCCGGCGGACATCAGCCAGTGCGCGATCGACTGCTCGACGTACTGCAGCGTCTTGTTGGTGAACAGCGGCCGCGACGGATCGGCGTGCTGGAAACAGGCGGAAAGGCCGATCTTGAGGCGGCCTGCGACGGTCTGTGGCATGGTGGGAAGACCCGCCTGGCGGGCCCGGGGACAGCGAGGAAATCCATTGTGACGAGGTCGTGGGGTCCGCGGGTCGGACGGCGCCCCGATGTCTCCCGGGCGCGACAGCGGCGGGCGTCGCGTGCCCCGCATTCACGGTGCGCATCGATGCGGCCGGCGCGACGACGCGGTAAAAGCTATAATCCCGGGTTCGTTTCGATATCAACGACGAAGCATTTCGTCTTCCTTGCTGGTTGGTCCGGCGATCCCGTCACCAGGGTCACCGGGCTCCTTCTCTTCCAAGCCAGCCGCACAGTGTGTTGGAGCGCCATGGTCCTTGCGGGCCCGGTGCCCATGTTTGCCACCACTGCCTTCGTTCCTGTTGAAGCGAACCGCGCGCTCGTTAAGCGCCGCGGCCGGCCCGTATCGACGCCCACACGGCCGGCCCGCGTTCCGTTCTCAACCGTATTTCAGCGCATTCGCGGCGTCGCGATGCGCAAGGCTTTCATGGACATCATTCAACACAGCGTGGCGATGGGTAAATACCTCGTCTCGCCCCTGATCAAGCACCTCGACGACGGCCGATTCGCCGCCTCGGTCTCGATCCGCTCCGGCCGCGGCAGCGGCATGCACGATCGCGTGATGCGTTTCACGCCGCGTTTCGCGAGCCATTCGGCCGCGCTGCGCTATGCCGTCGACGAAGGACTGGGCTGGGTGCGCGAACGCACCGGCTCGCGCGTTGCATCGGCATCGCCCGCATCGTGCGTCGCCTGAGCGTGGCGTCCGCGCCCGGCGTCCTCCGCACCCCGTTCCCGTCATCACCGTCAACCCACACACAGAGGTAATTCATGGCCAAGGAAGAACTCATCGAAATGAACGGCGCAGTGACCGAAGTCCTGCCCGACTCGCGCTACCGCGTCACGCTCGACAACGGGCACCAGCTCATCGCCTACAGCGGCGGCAAGATGCGCAAGCACCACATCCGCATCCTGGCCGGCGACAAGGTGTCGCTGGAGCTGTCGCCCTACGACCTGACCAAGGGCCGCATCACGTTCCGCCACCTGGAGCGCCGGGGCCCGCCGCCGGTCAATTCCGGCAACAACTCGCAGCGCCGCTGACCCGTTCCGTGACACTGCCCGTGACAGGTTCCGCCGCCGGCGACGCGGCCGGGTTCGCCGCGCTGCCGCTCGCGCCGCAGACGCTCGCCAACCTCGCGCAGCTCGGCTATGCGCGGATGACGCCGATCCAGGCCGCCAGCCTGCCGTCGGCCCTGCTCGGGCACGACCTGATCGCGCAGGCCAAGACCGGCAGCGGCAAGACCGCCGCCTTCGCGCTGGCGCTGCTGGCCAACCTCAATCCGCGCCGCTTCGCCATCCAGGCGATGGTGCTGTGCCCGACGCGCGAGCTGGCCGACCAGGTCACCACCGAGATCCGCCGCCTGGCGCGCGCGGAGGAGAACGTGAAGGTCGTGACGCTGTGCGGCGGCGTCGCCCTGCGCGGCCAGACCGCCAGCCTGGAGCACGGCGCGCACATCGTGGTGGGCACGCCCGGGCGCATCATGGACCACCTCGAGCGCGGCAGCCTCGACCTCCAGGCACTCAATACGCTGGTGCTCGACGAGGCCGACCGCATGCTGGACATGGGCTTCCTCGAGGACATCCGGACCGTCGTGCGCCAGTGCCCCCCGCAGCGCCAGACGCTGCTGTTCTCGGCCACCTACCCCGAGGGCATCGCCGAGCTGGCCGATCGCTTCATGAAGGCGCCTCGGCGCATCACGGTCGAGTCCCAGCACGAGGAAGGCCGCATCGTCCAGCACTGGTACGAAGTGACGAACGGCGAGCGGCTGCATGCCGTGTCGCTGCTGCTCGACCATTTCCGCCCGCAGAGCACGCTGGCGTTCTGCAACACCAAGCAGCAGTGCCGCGACCTGGTCGCCGTGCTGCAGGCCCAGGGCTTCAGCGCGATGGCGCTGTTCGGCGAGCTGGAGCAGCGCGAGCGCGACCAGGTGCTGGTGCAGTTCGCCAATCGCAGCTGCTCCGTGCTGGTGGCCACCGACGTCGCCGCGCGCGGCCTCGACATCGCCCAGCTCGAGGCCGTGATCAACGTCGACGTCACGCCCGACGCCGAGGTGCACATCCACCGCATCGGCCGCACCGGGCGGGCCGGCGCCGAGGGCCTGGCGCTCAACCTCGCGAGCATGGACGAGATGGGCTTCGTCGGCCGGATCGAGCAGCTCCAGGGCCGCGAATCCGCCTGGCGGCCGCTCTCGGGCCTCACGCCGGGCGTCGGCGAGCCGCTGCGCCCGCCCATGTCCACGCTGCAGATCGTCGGCGGGCGCAAGGAGAAGATCCGCGCCGGCGACGTGCTGGGCGCGCTGACCGGCGAGGCCGGGTTCACCCGCGAGCAGGTCGGCAAGATCAACGTCAACGAGTTCTCCACCTATGTGGCGGTCGACCGGCGCATCGCGCGCGAGGCCGCCCACAGGCTGTCCACCGGCCGCGTCAAGGGCAAGTCCGTCAAGGTGCGGCTGCTCGACGATGTGGCCTAATCCGCCCTTCGCATATTTCCACAGCAGAGTTTCAAGATGCCCCAAAAGATTCGTACCGAAGCAGACCGCATGGCCACCCCCCGCCCCACGCCCGTCGCCGGCTACAACATCCCCAAGAGCGGTGGCGGCCAGAAGGTCAGCCTGGAGCGCGGCACCGCCACGCGCAGCAAGAAGAACCCCGGCAAGCGTCCCAAGAAGGGCGGCTGAAGCCCCCCGATGCCCCGCGGCATCCGGACACCCAACCCGAAGCGCTCCGAGGAGCGCTTTTTTCATGGGCCGGACGGCGTGCGCCGGGCTCGGCGTGGTCGGACACCCGAGTGCCCCGGGGGGAATCGCGTCGCAACGTCCTACATGGTCGGGACGAGGAGGTACTTAGCTTGATTCGAACCCATCCCACGATTCATTCGAAAGTCCCTTAATGGCTCCATCCAGCAAGGCGTCCGCGCCTTCGTCCGTTCCCGCCTCGGTCGCGACCGCCGCCCAGGCCGCGGCCCGCAACACCGACAGCGGCCCGGCCCATCCCGCGCCGCCGGGCGCCGCCGCCGGCGACCTGCCGGCCCAGAAGGCCGCCGACACCCAGACGCTGGCCGCCGCCATGCCGGCCAACACCAACAAGGCGCTCGAGCACGGCATGGACAACGCCCTCGCCGCGCCCGAGGGGCTGAGCGCCACGCCGCCCTCGCGCCTGCCCACCGGCAGCACGCTGTCGGAGAGCAATTCGTCGGCCAAGGTCGGCACGGTCGCGGCCGAGGGCGTCAACGCCACCATCGGCACGCTCGACCGCGTGCGCGTCGATTCGACCGGCCAGGTGCTCACGACCAACCAGGGCGTGAAGATCGCCGACAACCAGAACTCGCTCAAGGCCGGCCTGCGCGGCCCGGCCCTGCTCGAGGACTTCATCCTGCGCGAGAAGATCACGCACTTCGACCACGAGCGCATCCCCGAGCGGATCGTGCACGCGCGGGGTTCGGGCGCGCATGGCTTCTTCGAGTCCTACGGTTCGCTGGCCAAATACACCAAGGCCTCGGTCTTCGCAGAGGCCGGCAAGGTCACGCCGGTGTTCGTGCGCTTCTCGACCGTCGCCGGCGAGCGCGGCTCCAAGGACACGGCGCGCGACGTGCGCGGTTTCGCCGTCAAGTTCTACACCGACGAAGGCAACTGGGACCTGGTGGGCAACAACATCCCGGTGTTCTTCATCCAGGACGCGATCAAGTTTCCCGACCTGGTCCACGCCGTCAAGCCCGAGCCTCACCACGCGATGCCGCAGGCGGCCTCGGCGCACGACACCTTCTGGGACTTCGTCTCGCTGATGCCCGAGTCGACCCACATGCTGCTGTGGCAGATGAGCGACCGCACCCTGCCGCGCAGCTACCGGATGATGCAGGGCTTCGGCGTGCACACCTTCCGCCTGGTCAACGCCGAGGGTGAATCGGTGTTCGTGAAGTTCCACTGGCAGCCCAAGCTGGGCACGCATTCGATGGTGTGGGACGAAGCGGTGAAGATCTCCGGCGCCGATCCGGACTTCCACCGGCGCGACCTGTGGGAAGCCATCGACGGCGGCGAGTACCCCGAGTGGGAACTGGGCCTGCAGATCTTCACGGAGGAGCAGGCCGAGGGCTTCAGCTTCGACGTGCTCGACTCGACCAAGGTGATCCCGGAGGAACTGGTGCCGGTGCAGGTGGTGGGCCGCATGGTGCTCAACCGCAACCCGGACAACTTCTTCGCCGAGACCGAGCAGGTCGCCTTCTGCACGGCGCACATCGTGCCGGGCATGGACTTCACCAACGACCCGCTGCTGGCCGGCCGCATCCACTCCTACGTGGACACGCAGATCAGCCGCCTGGGCGGCCCCAACTTCCACGAACTGCCGATCAACGCCCCGATCGCGCCGGTGCACAACAACCAGCGCGACGGCATGCACCGCCAGGCCATCCCGCGCGGTCGCGTGTCCTACGAGCCCAATTCGCTGGCCGGCGGCAGCCCGTTCCAGGCCGGTGCGAACCAGGGCTTCCAGAGCGTGGCCCGACGCATCGACCGCGCGGAGTCGAGCGACAAGGTGCGCGGCAAGCCCGAGAAGTTCGCCGACCACTACACGCAGGCCACGCTGTTCTTCGAGAGCCAGACCCCGGTCGAGCAGGCGCACATCGTCGCGGCCTTCCGCTTCGAGCTGTCCAAGGTCGCCGTGCCGGCGATCCGCCAGCGCGTCGTCGCGGGCCTGGTCAACGTCTCGGCCTCGCTGGCGGCCCAGGTGGCCGAGGGCCTGGGCATCGAGGTGCCCGCCGCCCTGCCCAAGGCGCTGGAGACGCCGGCCACACCGGAGGTCGACAAGTCGCCCGCGCTGTCGCTGCTGGCACGCCCCGGCGACGGCGGCATCCGCACGCGCAAGATCGCGATCCTGGTGGCGCACGGCATCGACGGCGCGTCGGCCGTGGCGGTCCACAAGGCGCTGTTCGACGCCGGCGCCGTGCCGCGCTTCGTCGCGCCGCGCCTGGGGACCGTGAAGACGGCCGACGGCACGCCGATCGAGGCCGACGCCACGCTGGAGAACAGCCCGGGCTTCCTGTTCGACGCCCTGGTACTGCCCGACGGCGCCGCCGGTGTCCAGCTGCTGGCCACCGACGGCCACACGGCCGACTTCGTGAAGGACCAGTACCGCCACTGCAAGACGCTGTTCGCGCTGGGCGCGTCGCAGGCGCTGCTGACGGACGCCGGCATCCCGCTGACGCTGCCCGACGGCACGGACGATCCCGGCCTGATCCTGGCCGACGCGGCCGATGTCGGCGCGGCGACGGTGGCGTTCATCGCCGCCGTCGGCCAGCCGCGCCACGCCGCGCGCGACAGCGACCCGCCGCTGGTCTGAGCGGTGGCCGCGCCGGGTCGATCCCGGCGCCGGCGGCGACCGCGCCCATGGCGCGGGTGCCCGGCCTTCTCGCAAGACGCCGTCCTCCGGGACGGCGTCTTTTTTCGTGGGCGCCGTCCGATCGACAGGGCGCACGGGCTTGGCACACTTGTTGAATGTTCCGACCCTCCCACGCCTTTTTCTCCCAGGATCTCCCATGAAGCTCAAAGCCAACTGCACCATGACCGTGAAGGCCGGCACCGACTGCCCGGTGGTCGCCATGCTCCGCCCGCGCAGCGGCATGGCGCAATGGATGATCAGCGAACGCTACGAACTCGAACCCTGGGTGCGCACGGTCGAATACGTCGACAGCTACGGCAACCTCGGCCAGCGTTTCGTGATCCCCCAGGGCGAGATGCGCATCGAGGTCGAGATGGTCATGGAGACCGAGGACGACATCCGCGTCCTGCCCGGCGCGCCCCGCACGCTGGTCGAGGAATTGCCCGACGACGCGCTGCTCTACCTGCTGCAGAGCCGCTACTGCCCGTCCGACAAGATGGAGGGCAAGGCGCTGGAGATCGTGGGCGACGCGACGCCGGGCTACGACCAGGTCGAGGCCATCCGGGCCTGGATCCACGACAACCTCGAATACCGCTACGGCGTGAGCAACGGCACCACCGACGCGCTCGACTCGCTGGCCCACGGCGCCGGCGTCTGCCGCGATTTCTCGCACATCGGCGTGGCGCTGACGCGGGCCCTGAAGATCCCGGCGCGCATGGTCGTGGGCTACCTCCACCGGCTCGACCCGATGGACATGCACGCCTGGTTCGAGGCCTTCGTCGACGGGCGCTGGTACACCTTCGACGCCACCCAGTCCGAGCCGCGCGGCGGCCGCATCGTGGTGGCCTACGGACGCGACGCGGCCGACGTGGCCTTCGTCTCCAACTACGCGCCGCTGGAGATGGGCGAGATGAAGGTGACGGTCGACCGGGTCGACTCGGACGACTGACGCGGCACGATGCGGCGGGACGCGGCGCGCCGTCCGCGTCGCCCGTTCAGCGCCGGCGCTGTTTCTTCAGCGTGGCGATCGCCTTGTGGCCCTGGCGCGCCGCGCGGCGCTGGCGCTTCTCCCAGTGCATCACCACCGTGGTGGCGAAGCTCGCCGCGCCCAGCAGGATGACCTGGCGGGCGAGGGTGGTCGTGGCCAGGCGCAGGCGTTCCTCGACCTCGCGCTGCGCCTGGGTGGTGCGGCGCACGGCCTCGGCGTCCATCGACAGGGACGCGCCGCCGGCGGCGCCGGACGCCGCAGCGGCGCCCGTCGCCGCCAGGGCCGAGCGCGCGGTCTCGTGCGGCGCCGCGCCCGGAACCGCGTCCGTGCCGGCTTCCTTCACGGCCGCGACGGCCTGGGTGGCGGCGGTGGCCTTGGTGCCGGCGATGGAGCCGTGCTCGTTGGCGTAGACCTTGGTGAACTCCGCGCCCAGCAGGAAGATCTGCGCCGCGTAGTAGACCCAGGCCAGCAGCACCACCAGCGAGCCGGCGGCGGCGAAGGACTCGTTGACGCCGCTCTTGCCAAGGTAGAGCCCGATCAGCGTCTTGCCCACCTCGAACAGCACGGCCGTGACGATCGCGCCGATCCACACGTCGTGCCATTCGATCCGCACCGTCGGCATGAGCTTGAAGATCATCGCGAACAGCACCGTCGTGATGCCGATCGACACCACGGTGTTGAGGCCCAGCAGCAGCAGTTCCCAGCCCGGCAGCAGGCCGCCGGCCCAGCCGCCGAAGGCCGCCACGCTCGCGCTCACCAGCAGCGACACCATCAGCAGGAAGGCCAGTCCCAGGATCAGGCCGAAGGACAGCACGCGCGCGCGCAGCAGGCCCCAGACGCCGCTGGGCTTCTCGCGCTCGGGCACGTGCCAGATGCGGTCGAGCGAGCTCTGCAGTTCGCCGAACACGGTGGTCGCGCCGACGATCAGCACCGCGATGCTGATGAGGCTGGCGATCAGGCCCTTGGCCGGTTCGTCGGCGCTCTTGATGAGGCCCTGCACGGCGACGGCGCCCTCGCGGCCGATCAGGCCCTGGAGCTGCGTCACGATCTCGCCCTGCACCGCCTCGCGCCCGAAGATCGCGCCGGCCACGGCGATGACGATCACCAGCAGCGGCGCCAGCGAGAACATCGTGTAGTAGGAGATGGCCGCCCCCATGCTCGGGGCAAGGTCGTCGATCCACGCCATGACGGCCTTGCGGGCCAGGTCGTAGAAGTACTTGACCTTCGAGCCCTTGGCGGCGGCGGAGGAGGAGCCCGGTCCGGTGGGCACGGGAACGGAGGGGGCGGATGGCATGGCGCGGGTTCCTGGTATGTCGGCGTGGGACCGTCACGTTAGGAGCCTGAGCGCCGACACGGGCGCCGGACGACGTGAGCGCTTCTTGTCAGCCGGCGACCGTGCGAACGCGCATTCCGCCGGACGCGCCTACCGGCGGGCCCCGTGTTTCCAGAACTTCGGCGCCCCGGCGATCCTGCGCAGCGCCCGCTGGCTGGCCTTCGCGGCGGCGTCCTGCCGGGCGCTGAGCCAGCCGACCGCGAACCAGGCGCGCGGGTCGCGCGCGGCGGCGGTGCGGAAGGCCGCGAGCGCGGAGGCTTCGTCGTTGGCCTCGCCCAGGGCGTCCTGGGCCGGCGCGAGGTGCGCCAGGTAGCGTTCGGCATCCCTTGCGTCGAACAGCGGTGCCACGAACTCGCTCAGGTAGCGCAGGCGCTTGAGCTTCTTGCGCACGCCGTGGCGCGCCTCGGCGTCCAGGGTGTCGAAATCCCGCGCGTCCGCGACCAGGCGCCGGTGCAGCTTGCGCAGGCGCCGCGCCAGGGTGTGGCGGGCTTCGGCGGCGTCGAGCGCCGTCGTGCCATCGGCGGACGGCGGGGGCGTGGCGCCGGCCGCGAAGCCGATCAGGTCGACGAGGACGCCCTGGAAGGCCGGCGCGCGCACCAGCGCGACGGGCGCCGGCGTGTCGATGGACTCGGCCTCCAGCAGGGCGGGCGGCGCACCGGCGGCTTCGAGCCTCGGGACGAGCTTCTCGGCGCGCAGTTCCCGGTCGCGGCGCGCGCCCAGTCCACGGAAGGCCTCGACCAGGGGCGGCTCCCAGGCGGGATCGAAACCGGGGCCGAGCGCGTGCAGCTCGCGCAATGCCGTGCGCAATCGGCGGATGCCCACGCGCAGCTGGTGCACGACCTCGGCCGACGCCCGTCCGGCGGCGATCTCGCTGGCATTGGGCAGCATCTGCGCCAGGCAGGCGGCGACGACGGCGCGCTGGATCGACGCGCCGTCCGGCACGCCCGCGCGCCCGGCCGCGTTCTCGCCCTTTTCCTTGTGCTTCCCTTTTTTCCGGCCCTTGTCCGGGTCCTCGGCGACGGCCGCGAAACGCGGTGGCCGCGCCTTCACGGCCGGCGCCGCGTCGAGGCCGGCCATCAGCCGCTCGCCTTGCTCGGCCTTGGACACGGTGCTCAGCCAGAGGCCGTGGGTCTGCGACCACCGGCGGGCCAGCGCGACGAGGCCGGCGATGTCGCCGTCGACCAGTTCGAGTTCGAGTTCGCACACCGGCGAGCGCCGGGGCGCGCCGCCCGCGGCCGGCGTGGCGGCGACATGGCCGAGGTCCAGCGCCAGTTCGACCGTCGCGCCGCCGCCTTGCGCGGCGGGCGCCCCGACCTCGCGCGCGAGGCGCCAGACGTCGGTGCCGTAGGTCTCGGCCAGCGGCAGCGCGGCTTCCTCGAGCAGTCGTGCGATGCGTGCGCCCACGGGCGTGCCGGCGTGGCGCCGCACGTCGGGGGAGGGGACGGCCCCGGCCGTCGCCGCGCCCAGGTCGACGTTGTGCTCGAGCCGGTGCAGCGGACCGTCGCCCAGCGCCTTGGCGGTCTGCACCCAGCGGTCGCCTTCGCGGCGCAGGCGCAGCACGGCGCCGTGCGCGGCCAGCGTGCCGTCGGCGGTGTCGAAATAGCGCGCCCGCAGGCGCGTGCGGCGCGTCGGTGCGCTGCGCAGGTCGGCCTTCAAGGCGTCGAGACGATCGGCCGGGATCTGGAACTTGAACTCGATTTCCATGGAGGGTGGGAGGTGGGACGTGCCCGAAGAGAAAAAGGGGCGGCCATGCTCGCACGCGGAGCCGCCGGATTTGATGAAAGGCCGCGTGACCCGTCGGGACAGCGCCTACGATGGCGCGACCATGACCGACGACTACCAGATCGACATCCCGCCGTCCTTCCTCGCGCTGCATACCGACGCGTCGCGCCAGCGCCTGCGCGAACCCATCGCCGTGGTGCGCGCGCGCTACGACGTCTGCGAGGACTTGGCGGCGCACCTGGTGGAGCACGCGCGCATCCTGGCGCACGTGGAGGTGCCCTCGGAGGACGAGGTGCTGCAGCGCATCCACGCCGGGCTGCGCACGCCGGAATCGGGCGTCTCGACGCCCGAGGCGCGCTGGATCGTGCTGCGGCTGGCGGAACTGCTGGGCTGGCAGACGCCGTCGCTCGACGGCTGAGCAGGGTTTCCGGCCGGTGGCGGTGCCTTCGGCCTACGACGCTTACAGGCAACGGCCTTGCCGGCGGCGGACGGGTTCCCCGAGAGTGTGCGCAGTCCCGGCTCCAGAACCCAACCCACCCAACATGACCGTCTCCACGACCCCCTCCAAGCCCGCCGATCCCCCCGAAACCCCGTCCTTCGTGCTCGAGGAAGGCGTGCCCCATCCGCTGGGTGCCACCTACAACGGCAAGGGCGTCAACTTCGCGCTTTTCTCGGCGCACGCGACGCGGGTCGACCTGTGCATCTACGACGAGAGCGGCACCACCGAGACCGCGCGCATCACGCTGCCCGAGTACACCGACGAGGTCTGGCACGGCTTCGTGCCCGGCCTGGAGCCCGGCACGCGCTACGGCTATCGCGTGCACGGCCCCTACGAGCCCATGAAGGGCCACCGCTTCAATCCCAACAAGCTGCTGCTCGACCCGTACGCCAAGGCGCACATGGGTGAGCTCAAGTGGGGCCCGGAGGTCTTCGGCTACACCGTCGGCCATCCCGATGGCGACCTGAGCTTCGACGAGCGCGACAGCGCCGATTTCGTGCCCAAGTGCGTGGTGGTCGACTCGCGCTTCGAATGGAAGCAGACCGATGCCGTGCGCGTGCCCTGGAATGAGACCGTCTTCTACGAGACCCACCTCAAGGGCTACACCATGCGCCACCCCGACGTGCCCGAGCACTTCCGGGGCACCTTCGCGGGCATGACCGACGAGGTCATCGCGCCCATCAAGGCGCTGGGCGTGACCAGCGTCGAGCTGCTGCCGATCCAGATGTTCCTCAACCAGCCGTTCCTGCTGGAGAAGGGCCTGACCAACTTCTGGGGCTACGACACGATGGGCTTCTTCGCCCTCGACCAGCGCTACATGGACGGCCCGAACATCGACGAGTTCAAGGCCATGGTCGACCGCTTCCACGCCCAGGGCCTGGAAGTGATCATGGACGTGGTCTACAACCACACGCCCGAAGGCAACGAGATGGGGCCGACGATCTCGTTCAAGGGCATCGACAACGCCAGCTACTACCGGCTGATGCCTGGCGGCGAGGACGGCAAGGACGGTCCGGGCCCGCGCTACTACATCAACGACACCGGCACCGGCAACACCATCAACCTGAGCCATCCGCGCGTGCTGCAGATGGTCACCGACAGCCTGCGCTACTGGGTCACCGAGATGCGCGTGGACGGCTTCCGGTTCGACCTCGCCACCATCCTCGCACGCGAGGCGCACGGCTTCGACGAAGGCGGCGGTTTCCTCGACAGCTGCCGCCAGGACCCGGTGCTCTCCAGCGTCAAGCTCATCGCCGAGCCCTGGGACATCGGCCCGGGCGGCTATCAGGTGGGCGGCTTCCCGCCCGGCTGGGCCGAGTGGAACGACAAGTTCCGCGACACCGTGCGCGCCTTCTGGAAGGGCGACGAGGCCATGGCGCCGGCGCTCGCGCAGTGCCTGACCGCCAGCGGCGACCGCTTCAACAAGCGCGGCCGCCGGCCCTGGGCGAGCGTCAACTTCATCACCGCCCACGACGGCTTCACGCTGGCCGACACCGTCAGCTACAACGAGAAGCACAACGAGGCGAACAACGAGAACAATCGAGACGGCCACTCCGACAACCGCTCGTGGAACTGCGGCGTCGAGGGTCCCACCGACGACGAGGGCGTGCTGGCGCTGCGCGCGCGCCAGCAGCGCAACCAGCTCGCCACGCTGCTGCTGTCGCAAGGCACGCCGATGGTGCTGGCCGGCGACGAGTTCGGGCGCACCCAGCAGGGCAACAACAACGCCTATTGCCAGGACGACGACATCTCGTGGGTGCAGTGGCAGGACATCGACGCGCGCGGCGAGGCCTTGCGCGCGTTCACGCAGCACCTGACCGCCCTGCGCCGCCGGCTGCCCGTGCTGCGTCGCAACCGCTTCCTGACGGGGCAGTGGAGCGAGGCCGCCCAGGTCAAGGATTCGACCTGGTTCGCGCCCGACGGGACCGAGATGGCGGCCCTGCACTGGGAAGACGCGCAGACGCGCTGCTTCGGTCTGCTGCTCGAAGGCACCGCGCCCTCGTCGTCGCTGCCCCGCGCGGCCGCCGACGAGAGCGTGCTGATCGTCTTCAACGCCTGGGAGGGCGCCATCGACTTCACGCTGCCCTCGCGCGGCGAGGCGTTCGCCGACAAGGGCTGGACGCGCGTGGTCGACACCGCGCTGGAGGTCCAGGAGGACGTGCCCTTCGAGCCGGGCCACCGCTACACGGTGACCGGCCGCTCGCTGCTGGTGTTCACGTCGCCGGCCTGACGGGCGCGCCGGACGGCGATTGAAAAAGGCGGTGCATCGGCACCGCCTTTTTTCTGGGCGCCCGCCAGGGCGCGCCCGGGGGTTTCAGCTCGCGCCGCCGGCTTCCTCCACGCGCTCGGTGTTGGTGGTGCTGCGCGTGCCCTTCAGGTGCATCTCGACGTCGGTCGCGCGATCGCCGACCTCGGCGACCGCGTCCTTGAGCTGCTGGGTCGTGGTGTCGAGCTTCTTCGCCCATTCGTCGAGCGCGGCGTCGGACTGGACGTCGATGGTGTCGGGCGCGGTGGCGTCGGGCGCGATGGGGGTGTCGTTGTCGGACATGGAGTTTCCTTCTGGAGGATCGGGACGGGCCGCGCGGATGCGGAGTGGAAGTTCAACCTAGCCCCGCGCGCCGTGCCGCGCTGTAGGCCGGCCGGACCGGTCGCGCGTCTGCCGACACCGACGCCGCGCCCCGGACGGCAACGCGGACGCGGCACGTCCATGGACAATCGCGCTCCATGCAAATCCGAAAAGACACCGCCATCACCCTCCGCTACAAGGTCGCCGATGCCAAGGGCAAGCTGATCGAGGAAGCCCCGGAGCCCATGACCTACCTGCACGGCGGCTACGACAACACGCTGCCCAAGATCGAGGAGGCCCTCGAGGGCAAGGAAGTCGGCTACGCCGTCACGCTGCAGCTCAGGCCCGAGGACGCCTTCGGCGAGCGCGACGCGGCACTGGAGCGCACGATCCCCAAGAGCGAATTTCCGCCGGGCGTCAAGGTGGGCGGCCAGCTCGAGGGACGCGACGAACAGGGCCAGCCCCAGGTCTTCACCGTCAAGAAGATCAAGGGCGACAAGGTGCTGCTCGACGGCAACCACCCGCTCGCCGGCATGGAACTGCGTTTCACGCTCAAGGTGACCGACGTGCGCGAGGCCTCGGCCGAGGAGATCGCGCACCGGCACGTGCACGGGGCGCACGGCCACCACCATTGAGCCGCCGGTGCCGCACGCTCAGGCGTGCAGCACCTTCGACTTGACGAACAGCGCGGCCTTCCTCAGGTTGCGCAGCCGGTCGGACAGGGTCGGCGGTTTCAGGTAGGCGCGCGTGGCGGGCACGTAGGTCAGGGCCCAGGCCTGGCGCATGAAGGGCGCGTTGGCCTTCAGGGCGCCGGCCTTGCCGGCCTCCGACGCCAGGTAGTTGCCGTTGTGCGAGCGCAGGATGATCTGCGAGGCGTTCACCGGGATGCTGTCGAACAGCGCGTGGGGGTCGTCGCGACCGTCGCTCAGGCGCACCGTCTCGTCGACGTCGGGGTTCACGCTCAGAAAGCGGCCCTCGGGCGTGCGCAGCACGATCTTGCCCTGGCCCCGGTCTTCCATCGAGAACCGCACGCGGTCGTCGCCGATCGAGCGGCCCGCCCAGCGAAGGCCCGCGTCGTCGCCTTCCGCGTACTGGAGGAACCGGCCGTTGTGGCCCTTGAGGCCGAAGGTGTCGGCCGCGGGCGAGGTCAGCTGGGGATCGTCGATCTCGTCGAGGCCGACGAAACGGTAGCCCAGGGCCTGCAGCCGCGGGATCAGGGTTTGCGTGAGTTCCAGCGTCCGGTTCTTCGCGGCCACGGTGTCCATGTCGGCGATAGCGTCGTGCATCACGATGATGCCCTTGCCCTTCTGCTCGATGTCCTTCAGGTAGACCTCGGCGGCCTCCTCGACGGACTTGCCCAGCTTCCAGTAGTAGCAGTCGATGCCCGCGATGTCCCAGTACACCGGTCCGACGTGGCGGTACGAGCTGCGCGGGTCCACGTTGAGTTCGTCGGCCACCTCGGGCGACCACTTGCCGTACGTGGCGCGGAAGTAGACCGGGCGGTCCTGGGTGTACTTGCGGATGACGGTGTTGGTGCGGATGACCTGGTCGCGCACGTCGCCGTTGACCGACACGTAGTAGGGCATGTCCGGGTGCTCGAACGTGTGGTTGCCGATGATGTGGCCCTGGGCGTGGAGCGCGTCGAGCACCTCCGGGCGCTCGACGGCGAACTTGCCCACCACGAAGAAGGTGGCGCGCACGCCGTGCGCGTGCAGGAAGCGCCCGATCGCCGCGCTGTCCGGGCCCGGACCGTCGTCGTAGGTCAGGCACAGCGTCTTCTCGGGCAGGTCGACATCGACGATGTTGCGGGGGGCGAGCATCGGTGTGGTCCTTACATCTTGCCCAGTTCGAGGGCGACCCCCGACGGGGCGCGCGAGAACACGTCGAGGTACTTGCGCGCGACATTGCGCTTGGAGTGCTCCCTCAGGTAGGCGCTGCGGCCCTCGGACATCGGATCGGGCGCGGGCGAGTCCAGCGCGGCCTGCATGAGCGCCGTCAGCGCGTCCACGTCGCCCATCGGAAACACCTCGGCATGGCGGTCGACCGCCTCGGGCAGTCCGCCGGCGTCGGCCACGAGCATCCTGCAGCCGCACGCCAGTCCTTCGAGCGCCACGATGCCGAAACCTTCCTTGCCGGTCGACGGCACGATCATCGTGCGATGACGGTTCATGACCCGCGCCAGGGGTTCGTCGCGCAGCATGCCCAGGAACGTGACCTGCTCGGCCAGGCCCAGCGCCCGGACCCGGGCCTGGAGCCGCTCGGCCTCCGGACCGTAGCCCACGATGCTCAGGGTGAAGGGGCCGCGCAACCGGCCGCAGGCCTCGATCAGCATGTCGCAGCCCTTCTGCGTCACCAGGCGGCCGACGAAGACGAAATCGCGCGTGCGCGACTCGCTGTCATAGAGCTTGAACAGTTCGTCGTTGTAGCAGTTGTAGATCACCGTCGAGGACACCGGCAGCGCCTTGGCCACGCTGCGGCTGACCGAAATGTTGGTCGTCGCCTTGCGGATGACCAGGCTCTTGAGCCGGGTCTTGAAGCCCAGCGACTCCATGATGTGGAAGTCGTTGTGCGAGATCATCCAGCGCTTGAGCGGATTGAGGACCAGCAGCCAGATGCCCTTGAGCGTGATGTTGGGCATGTAGAAAATGTCGCTCCACAGGAACAGCCGGATCTGGCTGAGCCGGTCGGCGGAGTGGAAGATCTCGATGTTCTCCAGCGGCGTGCTGCCCGTCTGCGATTGCTCCGTGACCACCTTGACCTGGTGGCCGGCCCGGACGAACTCACGGGCCAGGAACAACGTGTGGTTTTCGATGCCGCCGATGGCGGGATAAAAAACTGAGCTGTATATCAGTATTTTCATCCTTGTCTTTTTCCGTTATGAGATCTCGAAATGTTCTCGCGGGTTACAAAAAAGAGAAAAGCATCGGCGCCGCACCCCCCAAAAGAACGGCGCTGTAAACACCCGTTTTCCTTTCGAATCGTAACGAAAAGAAAAAGATGCGAACTTTTGCGCAACCTTTGGTATTACTTTCTCCCGAATGGCGTGAAGACTAAACGAAAGCATTAAGGTTTCTTTGCATTCGGATTGAATCGAGGGAAAACCTTAGGGTTTCCGAAACATTTCATCGACACTTCACCATGATCGGTCAGGCCCCACGGTGGCGAGGCGGGCAAAGTACCGGATGTCGCTCTTTTGCGACATCTGGTGCAGCCACGCCACACTTCAGGGGGCTCGTCTAGGGCGCGACGGTCCAGCTGCCCGACTTCCCTCCGTGCTTCTCCATCACGCGCACGCCGGTGATCGTCATGCCACGGTCCACCGCCTTGCACATGTCGTAGATGGTGAGGAGGGCGACCTGCACGGCGGTGAGCGCCTCCATCTCCACGCCGGTCGGGCCGACCGTCTCGACGGTCGCGGTGCAGCTCACGCGGGGTGGCCCGCCGGCCGCGTCGTCCGCGCCACCGGCGGTCTCGAAGTCCACCGCCACCCGCGTGAGGGCGAGCGGGTGGCACAGCGGAATCAGGTCGCTGGTGCGCTTGGCGCCCTGGATGCCGGCGATGCGGGCGATGCCCAGCACGTCGCCCTTCCTGGCCGTGCCCGAGGCAATGAGCGCCAGCGTGGCCGGCAGCATCTCGATGCGGCCACTGGCCACGGCGATGCGGTGGGTGGCGGGCTTGGCGGCGACATCGACCATGTGGGCCTGGCCCTGGGCGTCGAAATGGGTGAGGGGACTCATGGGCATCATCCAGGGTGACGGTGCGTTCGGAATGAACGTTCACGACGGTCGCGCATCATAAAAACATGGCGCCTCCCGCGCCCACCCGTCGCCAGGGGCGATGCCGGCGGCAGCGGCGGGTGGCCGTCCACGCCATGGGAAACTGGCGCGATACCGCGCCTCGAACCGCAACCCGACTCCTCGATCCATGAAGAAGACAGCCTTCCTTGGGCACCGTGCCTGGCGCCGCCTCGGCATCGGCGTGCTGGCGGCGGCGCAGCTGATGGCCGGCATGCCGGCGGCGCGGGCGCAGTTGCCGGGCATGGGCGACGGTGGCGAGATGACGGCCGCCGCCGAACGCCGGCTGGGCGACCAGATCGCGCGCGAGCTGTTCCGCGATCCCGACTACCTCGACGACCCGGTCGTCGGCGAACACGTGCAGGCCATCTGGCAGCGGCTGATGGCGGCGGCGCGGGCACGCGGCGACCTCACCCCCGAACTCGACGAGCGCTTCGCCTGGCTGGTGCTCGTGGGACGCGACCGCAGCATCAACGCCTTCGCGCTGCCGGGTGGCTACCTGGGACTGCACCTGGGGCTGGTGGCGGCCACCGACAGCGCCGACGAACTCGCGACCGTGCTCGGCCACGAGCTCTCGCACGTCACGCAGCGCCACATCGCGCGCCTCATGACCAAGCAGGGACGGCAGCTGCCGCTGATGCTCGCGGCCATGGTGCTGGGCGCCATCGCCGCGAGCAAGAGCCGAACCGGCGACGCCGGCCAGGCCATGATCGTGGGCGGCCAGGCGCTGCTGATGCAGAACCAACTGGCCTTCTCGCGCGACATGGAACGCGAGGCCGACCGCGTGGGTTTCGGCGTGATGACGCAGGCCGGCTTCGCCCCGCAGGGCGCGGCGTCGATGTTCGAGAAGCTGCAGTACGCCTCGCGCCTGAACGACAACGGCTCCTACCCCTACCTGCGCAGCCACCCGCTCAACAGCGAGCGCATCTCGGACATGCAGGCGCGCTTCCAGTTCCACGACAGCGAGGGGGCCGCGCCCGTCGCCACGCCCGGCGCGCCACGCGTGCTGAAGATGGACCACGCCCTGGTCGCCGCCCGCGCGCGCGTGCTCTCGCGCCCGGGCGTCGATGTGATGCGCCTGTGGATCGATGCGGCTTCCGGGGCCGAGTTCGAGCGCCGGACCCCCGTGCAGCGGGGTGCCCTGCTGTACGCGGGTGCCCTGGCGGCGGGCGAGGTGCGCGAGTTCCGCACGGCGCTCGGCCTGGCCGACCGCCTGGCCGTGCTCGCGGCCGACGACCCGGCGGCGGCACGCCTGGCGCGCCTGCTGCAGGCCGAACTCGCGCTCGCCGCCGGCGACGCCCCGAAGGCCCAGGCGCGCCTGGACGCGCGCAGCCGGGAACGCGCGGAGATGCTGCTGTCGGCCCAGGCGGCGCTCGCGCTGCGCCAGCCGGTGCCCATGCTGGCGCCGCTGCGCGAATGGGTGTCGGCGCATCCGCGCGACGCCACCGCCTGGCGCGCCCTGTCCAACCTGTACGGGGTGCAGAACGACACCCTGCGCGCCATCCGCGCCGATGCCGAGTCGCAGATCGCGACCCTTGACTACGCCGCCGCGCGCGATCGGCTGAAGGCAGCGCAGGAATTCGTCGCGCGCGGCGCGGCGCGCACGTCGATCGACCATCAGGAAGCTTCGATCGTCGACGCGCGCGCGCGCACAGTCGACACCTTGCTGCGCGAGCAGCAGGCCGAACCCCCATTGCGCTAGGAACGTCCGGGCGCCTCCGCCCGTCCGCCCAGAAGCGAAGTCAGCGACTTTTGTGCGCTTTCGGGGCGTTCTCTTCACTGCCGGTCATGGTGCCAAAGCGGCAACAATGTCACCATCGGTTAACCATTCCCACGAACGCTGCACCTTGTCCTCCCCTTCACTTTCCACGCTCTTCGCCTCGCAATGCGCCGCGCAGGGCGACAAGCCGGCCTATGTCTTCCTGCGCGACGATCTCTCCGTCGCCGAGTCGACCAGCTTCGCCCGGTTGGGCCACGAGGTCCGTGAACTGGCCGAACGGCTCGGTGCCGTGGCGTCGCCGGGCAGCCGGGTCCTCCTGGCGTTTCCGCCCGGGTTGGACTTCGTGCGCGCCTTCTGGGCCTGCATGCAGGCCGGCTGCGTGGCCGTGCCGGTGCCCGCGCCCGATCCGGTGCGCCTGCTGCACGGCCTGCCGCGGCTTCGCGCGATCATCGAGGACACCGGCGCCGCGCTGGTCCTGACCTCGGGCGAGCTGCTGCAGGCGGCGCGCCGCGTGCTGGAGCCGGCGCTGTGGGCGATGGCGCCCTGGATGGCCCTGGCCGACGTCGCGGCCCGGACCGGCGCGCCGGCCGTGCCCGCTCCCGTGGCCGGCGACGCGCTGGCCTACCTGCAATACACCTCCGGCTCGACCACGACGCCGCGCGGCGTGCGCATCGCGCACGCCCAGGCGATCGCCAACGTGCACGCGCTCAACGAGGTCGGTGGCGTCGGCCCGGACAGCCGCAGCCTGGTCTGGCTGCCGCATTTCCACGACTACGGCCTGGTGCACGGCGTGCTCGCGCCGATGGCCGGAGGCCTGACGAGCTGGCTGATGTCGCCGCTGACCTTCCTGCGCCGGCCGCTGCGCTGGCTCGACGCGCTGGCGGCCCTGCGCATCACGCACTCGGGCGCGCCGGCCTCGGCCTACGTCGCCTGCCTGCGCGCCCTCGACGGCCGCACGCTCGGGCGCGACCTGTCGGCCCTGGTCTCGCTGAACTGCGGCGCCGAGCCGATCCGCGCCGACACGGTGGCCGAGGTGGTGGCGGTCTTCGGTGCCGCCGGCATGCGGCCCGAGGCCTTCATGCCCGCCTATGGCCTGGCCGAGGCGGTGCTGGGCGTGAGCGCGTCGCCACGCGACCGGCCGGCGGCGACGCTCGCGTTCGACGCCAGGGCACTGGCGCGCGACCGCGTCGTGCCGACGGTGACGCACGCGGACGGCCCGACGCCGGCGACGGCGGCCGGCGTGCGCCTGCTCGCCGGCTGCGGCCGGCCCCTGCGCGACACCGAGGTGCTGATCGTGGACCCGGCGACGCGCGAGCTCGCCGCGCCCGACGTGGTGGGCGAGATCTGGGTCGGCGCACCCGGCGTGGGCGACGGCTACTGGCGCCAGGGCGGCGCGTCGGACGCGACCTTCGGCGCCCGGCTCGCGGGCGCGCCCGACGGGGCCCGCGGCTTCCTGCGCACGGGCGACCTGGGCTTCCTGCACGCGGACGAGCTGTTCGTCACCGGCCGCCTGAAGGACCTGGTGATCGTCCACGGCGCGAACCATTACCCGCAGGACCTCGAGTGGACGGCCGAGCACGCGCACGCGGCGCTGCGGCCCGGCTACGGCGCCGCGTTCTCGGTCGACGGGCCCGACGGCGAGGCGCTGGTGCTGCTGCTGGAGACCGAGCGTCGCGTCGGCGCGACGCCCGACGCGGACGCCATCGCGGTGGCGGTGCGGCGCGCGGTGGGCGAGGCCCATGGCCTGGCGGTGAGCGTGGTGGCGCTGGTGCGGTCGGGCTCGCTGCCGCGCAGTTCCAGCGGCAAGGTCCAGCGCCGCCTGTGCCGCCAGCGCTGGCTGGACGGCGAACTCGACGTGCAGTCGGTCGCGCCGCTGACCGGGACCGAGACTTCCACCGGCGCCACGGCCGACACCGCGCGCGCGCTGACCGTGATGCCGCGCGATGCCACCGAGCAGGCGCTGTGGGAGATATGGCACGAGGTCTTCGGCCGTGCCGCCTTCGGCGTGCACGAGAGCTTCTTCGAGCTCGGCGGGACGTCGCTGCTGATGACGCAGGTGGCTTCCCGCATCGGGCAGCGCCTGGGGCTGGAGCTGCCGCTGGCCGAGCTGTTCGACCACACCAGCATCGCCGCGCTGGCACGCCACGTCACGTTGACGCTGGAGGCCCGGGCCGAGGACGCGTCGCAGGCGCCGGCGCCGGCCGCCATCGTGCGGGTGGCGCGCGGCGCGGCATTGCCGGTGTCGCTCTCCCAGCGGCGCATGTGGGTGATCCAGCAGTTCGATCCGGCCTCCTCGGCCTACAACGTGGCGGTGACGCTGCGCCTGCGCGGCATGCTCGACGCCGAGCGGCTGCAGCGGGCCTTCGAACTGGTCGTCAAGCGCCACGAGGGCCTGCGCACGCGCTTCGCGCTGGGCGACGACGAGCCGGTGCAGCTCATCGACCCGCCGTCCGCCGCGCCGATCTGCGTCGAGCGCCTGGACCTGCGCGCGCACCCCGAGCCGGCGGGCCACGCGCGCGCGCTGCTCTCGGCGCGCCTCGCGCAGCCCTTCGACCTCGCGCGCGCGCCGCTGCATCGCGCGATGCTGCTGCGCCTGGACGAGCGCGACCACGTGCTCTCGTGGGTCATGCACCACGCCATCACCGACAACTGGTCGTTCTCGGTGCTGATGCACGAACTGTTCACGGCCTACACCGCATGCGAGGCCGGCCGCGAGCCGGCCTTCGAGCCGATGCCGGTCGAGTACGCCGACTACGCCGCCTGGCAGCGCAGCCCCGAGGCCACCGCGCAGCGCCGGCCGCAGATGGACTACTGGCTCGCGCGCCTGCGCGGGCTCGCGCCGCTGGACCTGCCCACCGATTTCGCGCGCCCGCAGCGCGCCAGCTTCCGGGGCGGCCGCGTGGCCGCGACCCTGCCGCCGCGCCTGCGCGAGGCCATGCGCGCCTTCTGCGCCGAGACCGCCTCGACCCCGTTCGTCGTGCTGCTGTCGGCCTTCAAGCTGATGCTCGCGCGGGCCGCCCGCACCACCGACGTCGCCGTCGGCACGCCGGTGGCCAACCGCCATCGCTTCACCGCCGAGCACCTGGTGGGCACGCTGGTCAACACGCTGGTGATGCGCACCGATCTGGCGGGCGACCCCAGCTTCACCACGCTGGTCGAACGCGTGCGCGCCACGGCGCTGGCGGCCTACGCGCACCAGGAGGCGCCGTTCGACGAACTGGTCGAGGCCCTCGGCCACGACCGGGCCACCCATCCCGAAGGCCTGGTGCGGGTGCTCTTCAACGTGCTCAATGCGCCGCTGCGGCGGCTGGCCTACACCGGGCTGGACGTGGAGGAATTCCAGATCGACCGCGCGACCGCGCAGTTCGACCTCGCCGTGCACGTGGACACCGAGTTCACGCACCAGATCCACGTCGAGTACGCCACCGACCTGTACGCGCCGGAGACCGCCGAGCGCCTGCTGGAGAACTACCTCGGCCTGCTGGAGCGGCTGCTGGCCGCGCCCGCGCGACCGCTGTCGGAGCACGCCATCGTCGCCGCGGCCCAGCTCGCGGGGCTGCGCGACGGCTGGAACGCGACCGCCGTGCCGCTGCCCGCCGAGGTCGCGGTGCACCGCTGGTTGGCGCTGGACGACCCGGCGCGCCGGGACGCCATCGCCGTGAGCGACGCCACCGGGCGCGCGCTGAGCTACGCCGAACTCGATGCGCGCTCGGACGCGCTGGCCGGGGTGTTGCGCGCGCGCGGGATCGGCCGCGGCCGGCGGGTCGGACTGGGCATGGCGCGCGACGCGGCGATGGTGATCGCGCTGCTGGGCGTGCTCAAGTCCGGCGCCGCCTACGTGCCCCTGGACCCCGGCTTCCCGGCCGAGCGCCTGTGCTACATGGCCGGCGATGCCGGACTGGCGGCACTGCTGGTGCGCGGGGTGGCGCCGGGCTGGCTCGCGGAGGCGGGCGTGGCGGTGATCGCGCTGGACGACGACGGCCAGCCCGTCGAGGCGGCCGGCGACGGGCAGGAGGCGGCGATGGCGATGGCGATGGCGACGGCCGGGCTCCCGGGCCCCGGGGACGCCGTGCTCGGAACCGACGCCGCCTACATGATCTACACGTCAGGGTCGACCGGCCGCCCCAAGGGCGTGGCCGTCCCGCACCGGGCGGTGGTCAACTTCCTCGCCAGCATGGCACGCGAGCCCGGCCTCGCGGCCGGCGACCGGCTGGTGGCCGTGACCACCCTGTCGTTCGACATCGCCGTGCTGGAACTGCTGCTGCCGCTGGCCGTCGGGGCGCACGTCGTGCTGGCCGGCGCGGCGCAGGTGCACGATCCGCAGGCCCTGCGCGCGTTGCTCGCGCGCCACGACGCCACCGCCCTGCAGGCCACGCCCACGCTGTGGCGCCTGCTGGCCGACGCCGGCTGGTCGGGGCGCGCGGGCGGCGCTCCCTTCAAGGCGCTGATCGGCGGCGAGCCGCTGCCCCCGGCCCTGGCCGAGCGCCTGCTGGCCGTGGACGGCGTCGAACTGTGGAACATGTACGGCCCGACCGAGACCACCGTGTGGTCGACGCTCTGGCGCGTGGCGGCCCCGCGCGCGGGCATCGTCATCGGGCGGCCGATCGTCAACACCACCGTCCAGGTGCTCGACGAGGCCGGGCATCCCTGCCCGGTGGGCGTGCCGGGCGAGCTGTGCATCGGCGGTGCCGGCGTCACGCTGGGCTACCACCGCCAGCCGACGCTCACCGCCGAACGCTTTCCTCCCGACCCCGAAGCGCGCGAGGCCGCGGCCCGCTTCTATCGCACCGGCGACCTCGGCCGCTGGCGCCACGACGGCCAGCTCGAACACCTCGGCCGGCTCGACCGCCAGGTCAAGCTGCGCGGCCTGCGCATCGAACTCGGCGAGATCGAGGCGGCGCTGCTCGACCATCCTGACATCGCCGACGGCGTCGTCGTGACGCGCGCGCAGGGCGAAGGCACCGCCGATGCGGCCGGGGACGTGCGGCTGGTCGCCTACGTGGTGACGCGCGAGCCGGACCTGCCGGCCCTCGACGGAGCCGCCCTGCGCCAGCACCTGCGCGCGCGCCTGCCGGAGTACATGCTGCCCCAGCACGTGGTGCGGCTCGACGCGCTGCCATTGCTGCCCAACGGCAAGATCGACCGCAACGCGCTGCCGGCGCCGCAGCCGGTGCGTGCGGCGGCATCGGCGCCGCAGGCGTCCGGACCCGCGAGCGAACCCGCCGAGGCGACGGACCGGGCCGGCGGGCGCAGCCTGCCGAGCCGGCCGTCCGAGCGCGCCATCGCCGCCATCTGGAGCCGGCTGCTGGGGGTGGAGGAGGTGGACCTGCGCGACAACTTCTTCGACCTCGGCGGGCATTCGCTGCTGGCGATGCGCGCGGTCGTGGCGATCCGCGAGGAACTGGGCCGCGAGGTCGATCCGCCACGCCTGGTCTTCGAGACCCTGGAGCAGATCGCCCGGGACCCGGGCTGAGACGAACCGGCGGCGCGCGCCCGGCGGCGCGCGGGGCGGTTACTCGGCGAAGCCGTTGGCCAGCACGAGGAGGGCGCCGAGTCCCATGGCGACGCCGGGGAACGACCAGCCGGGCTTGCCGTCGGCCGGGGCCGCCGGCGCGATGGCGGCCACGGGCTCGAGGTCGACCCCGATCTTCGGCCGGCGCGCGTCCACCACGCGCACCCCGGCGCCGTGCTCGCGCTTCAGGCGCAGCGTCAGGTCCGCGAGCGGGCCCTGGGCCAGCAACGGCGTCACGGCGTCGCCGGGACGGCTGAGCAGCGGAACGACCTGTTCCTGCGTCTTGGCGAACCACTTGCCACGCCAGTTCTCGCGCGCGCTGTGGCTGACCCACTTGCTGATGCGGTGCGTCATGCGCGGCGCGCAGGCCACCAGCATCCAGTGGCGGGCGCCGTCGCCACCGACCTGGTCGGCCGTGGCGCGGGCCAGGAACTCGCGGGCGTAGGCCGCGTCGTCGACGTACAGGATGATCTTTTCCAAAACGCTCTCCTTCGAAGTTCCCTGTGAAAACGCCGGCGCCGTGCGGGATGCAGCGGCGCCGGCTTCGGCGGTCGGGCGTCGTGGCGGTGGGGGTCCGCCGCCACGACGCTTGGCGTCGTCAGACGCCCGGGGCGTGCGTGACCTTGGGGCGGCGCGCCGCCACCATCTTGCCGATCGCGAGCACCAGCAGGGCACCGGCGATGCCGGCGGCGTACTTGATGGTGTCGGTCTGCGGGATCTTCGGCACCCAGGTCCAGGCGTCGAGCCGGGCCACGGCCGGGTCGGAGATCAGCATCGTGCCGGCGATCCAGCCCAGCAGCATGCCGCCCAGCGTGATGATCAGCGGGAACTTGTCCATCAGCTTGATGACCAGCTGGCTGCCCCAGACGATGATCGGGATGCTCACGATCAGGCCGAAGATCACGAGCGGCATCTGGTGGCCTTCGCCCGCGCCCTGCGCGGCGCCGGCGATGGCGATCACGTTGTCCACGCTCATCACCAGGTCGGCGACGATCACGGTCTTCACCGCGGCCCACAGCTTGTCGCTGCCGGCGATGTTGCCGTGCGCGTCGTCGCTCTCGGGCGCCAGCAGCTTCACGCCGATCCACAGCAGCAGCAGCGCGCCGACGATCTTCAGGAACGGGATCGCCAGCAGCGTGAGCGCGAAGAAGATCAGGATCACGCGCAGGACGATGGCACCGGCGGTGCCCCACAGGATGCCCTTGGTGCGCTGGGCCGGCGGCAACTTGCGGCATGCCAGGGCGATGACCACGGCGTTGTCGCCGCCCAGAAGAATGTCGATCATGATGATCTGACCGACTGCGACCCAGAATTCCGGGGTCATGAACTGTTCCATGGAGAGCGTCCTCTTTGTGTTTCGAGCCATCCCGCGCGGACTGGATCGAAGCCATCGGTAGAGGACCGGCGTCAGCCGTCGCCTGCGCGAGGCAAGGCGGTGTCCTGGTGGCAATTGCTTCGATCAAACCTGCACAGGTCAAATCGAAGGTCTTGCTCGACCGCCCGATGAGGCGGTCCGGCAGGCCGGAAGTTTTGTGTGCTTCGTATTGACGACCTGTCGATGCCCTTCGTCTCGTCGACGACGGGCGGGAGCTACTCCCCTTCGTGGCGCGGATTAAAACATTGGCTTTGCGCTGCCGCAACAAGCATTTTCCCGCTGTCCGAGGAAAAGCATCCCGCAAGCCTTGCAGGGCCTTTGCGCGATGCTATCGAATCGATAGCGTGTCGAAGTCCCCAGGACCTCCCGGGACTTTGCGGCACTATCATCCGGCATGCCGGTCCGGGCACCCCGCCCGCGCCGCGTTCCGTCCGCCTCGCCGTCCGTTCCTCTCTCCTTCATGGCTGCCATCCACATCACCGACATCGAGGCCGCCATCAACTTCTGGCGCGGCCGCAGGCCCTCGCCCGATGGCGTCACGCTGGCGCCCGAACTGCGCGCGCTGGCCGAGGTGTACGCGCTCATGGTCTACCACCGCGAGGACGAGGTCGACGACGCGGGCTTCCCGGCCGAGGCCTGGGCCGCCTGGCTCGCCTGGTACGAGACCACGCCCGACACGCCCTGCATCGCCATCTGCTCGACCAGCCAGGGCGACGAGCAGTGCAAGGGCTGCGGACGCAGCTTCGGCGAGGTCCAGCACTGGCCCGCCATGACGCCCGCCGAGAAGCGCCAGACCTGGCGCCGCATCACGCTGGAGGACTCGGCCTGGCGCTTCAACACCTATGCCGAGCGCGCCCGCGAGAACGTCGACGCGAAGCCGGTCGACGGCACGTCCGGCCCGACCGACCCCGGGGTCGACGACACGGCCGCCGCGACCGCGCCCCCCGTGCCCGGCACCCGGGGGCCGGGCGTCGCGCGCCGAGGCTGAGCGGGACCGGTCCGCGACCTCCCCATGCGCCGGCTCGCCCAGGCCCCCAACCTCGCCATCGCCACGTTGTGGGCGCACGCCCTGCGTGCCGACGGCATCGCCGCGTCCGTGCAGCGCGAGTTCCTGTGCGGTGCCATCGGCCAGTTGCCGCCCGACCAGTGCCTGCCCGAGATCTGGATCGACGACGACGCGCAGTTCGCGCGCGCCGAGACGGCCCTGCACGAACTGCGTCACCGCCCGCAACGCACCTGGCGCTGCCCGGCGTGCGGGGAACTCATCGAAGGCGGCTTCGAGCAGTGCTGGCACTGCGGCGAGATGATGGGGCCCGGCGCGGGCTGACGCCGCCCGGCCGTGGCACGCCTTCGCGCGCTATTTCCAGCGCAGCGGCTCGATGTCGATGCTGTGCTTGCCGTCGCCCAGCATCAGCGCGCCTTCCTGGACCGTCGCCTGCAGCTGCATGCTGCGCTGGGCCAGTGCCGCGAGCGCCTGCGAAGCGGCCGTCGGGATGCGGAACACGCTGAGGTTGCGCACGCGCGTCAGCTTGTTCTCGATGCCGCGCCACCAGATCTCGGCGGCGTGGTTGAAGCAGTAGAGCAGGACCTCGTCGCCCTTGGCGCAGGCCTTGATCAGCGGCTTGTCCTCGGGCTGACCGACCTCGATCCAGACCCGCGTGCGGCCGGTGAAGTCCTTGAGCGAGACGTCCGGGTCGTCGGTGTTGGACAGGCTGTCGCCGAAGCCCAGCACGCCGTCGCCGCCGAGCACGTCCTGCAGCTTGTGGGCGTTGAGCGCCAGCGCGACCAGACGGATCATCATCCGCTCGTCGGTCTCGCTCGGATGGCGCGCCAGCGTCAGCGCGTGGTCGGCGTAGTAGCCGTGGTCGATGTCGGCGACCGCGAGGGCGGCCTTGAAGATGGTGGACTTGAGGGCCATCGCGCTCAGACGCGCCGGGCGAGTTCGGCCGCCTTGCCGACGTAGCTCGCGGGCGTCATGGCCAGCAGGCGCTCCTTCTCGTCCTGGGGGATCTCCAGCGAGCGGATCAGGCCGTGCAGCGCCTCGGGCGTGACGCGCTGGCCGCGCGTGACCTCCTTGAGCTGCTCGTACGCGCCCTGCACGCCGAAGCGGCGCATGACCGTCTGGATCGGCTCGGCCAGCACTTCCCAGGCGGCGTCAAGGTCCTCGGCCAGCGCGTCCTGGTTGAGTTCGAGCTTGCCCAGGCCGGTGGTCAGGCTCGCGTACGCCAGCACGGCGTAGCCCAGCGCGACGCCGACGTTGCGCAGCACCGTGCTGTCGGTGAGGTCGCGCTGCCAGCGGCTGATCGGCAGCTTCTCGCTCAGGTGGCGCAGCAAGGCGTTGGCCAGGCCCAGGTTGCCCTCCGCGTTCTCGAAGTCGATCGGGTTGACCTTGTGCGGCATCGTGCTGGAACCGATCTCGCCCTTCTTCAGCCGCTGCTTGAAATAGCCCAGGCTGACATAACCCCAGATGTCGCGCGAGAAGTCGATCAGGATGGTGTCGGCGCGCGCCACGGCGTCGAACAGCTCGGCCATGTAGTCGTGCGGTTCGATCTGGATGCTGTAGGGCTGGAACGTCAGGCCCAGGCCGGCGGGAACCGGCGTCTCGACCACCCGGCGGCTGAAGGCCTCCCAGTCGAAGTCCGGCCAGGCGGCGAGGTGGGCGTTGTAGTTGCCCACCGCGCCGTTCATCTTGCCCAGCAGCTTCACCGCCGCGATCTGCTCGCGGGCCTTGGCCAGGCGCACCGCCACGTTGGCGATCTCCTTACCCACGGTGGTGGGGCTGGCGGTCTGGCCGTGGGTGCGCGAGAGCATCGACACGTCGGCGAACTGGTGCGCCATCTCGCGCAGCCGGGTCACGATGCCGTCGAGCGCGGGCAGCAGCACCTTGTCCCGCGCGGCCTGGATCTGCAGGGCGTGGCTGGTGTTGTTGATGTCCTCGCTGGTGCAGGCGAAATGCACGAACTCGGCGGCCGCGAGCAGTTCGGGACGGGCATCGAACTTGCCCTTGATCCAGTACTCGACGGCCTTCACGTCGTGGTTGGTGGTCTTCTCGATCTCCTTGATCGCCTGGGCGTCGGCTTCGGAGAAGTTGGCGACCAGGCCCTGGAGGTATTTGCGCGCGCCTGGCGTGAGCGGCTTGAACTCCGCGAAGCCGCAGTCCGACAGCGCCACGAACCAGGCCACCTCCACCTGCACGCGCCGGTGCATGTAGCCCTGTTCGCTCACCAGCGGGCGCAGCGCGGAGAGCTTGGCCGCGTAGCGGCCGTCGAGAGGAGAAAGGGCGGAAACGGTGGAGAAGCTCATGAAGGGGATTTTAGGTGGGTGGTCGACGGGGCGATCCGTGTGACGGATGCGTCATTTTTCTTGCACGATTCTGAGTTGATTCGACTACAACGAATGCGTATGAAGTCGCCACACTAGAATCAAAACGCTACAACCAAGTCCCCTACGGAGAGAGAAAACGCATGAAACTGATCGGATCTTCCGCCAGCCCCTACGTGCGCAAAGTGCGCGTGGTTCTGGGCGAGAAGCGGCTCGACTATCAGTTCGTCGTCGAGGACGTCTGGTCCGACGCCACGGCGATCGCGAAGTCCAATCCGCTGGGCAAGGTGCCGTGTCTGGTGATGGAGGGTGGCGAGGCGATGTTCGATTCGCGCGTCATCGTCGAATACCTCGACACGCTGTCCCCGGTGGGCAAGCTCATTCCGCAGTCGGGGCGCGAACGCGCCGAGGTCAAGACCTGGGAGGCGCTGGCCGACGGCGTCATGGACGCCGGCGTCCTCTGGCGCCTGGAAGGCACGTGGAGCGGCCGCGCCGACGGCGAGCGCAGCCAGGCATGGATGGACCGTCAGCGCGGTAAGGTCGAGGCCGGCATCGCCGCCATGGCCAAGGGCCTGGGCGACAAGCCCTTCTGCATCGGCATCCACCTGACCCTGTCGGACATCGCGGTCGGCTGCGCGCTCGGCTGGATCGGCTTCCGTTTCCCCGAGATCGACTGGCGCGGCACGTACCCGAACCTCAAGCGCCTGCACGACAAGCTGAGCCTGCGGCCCAGCTTCGCCGACACCCAGCCGGGCTGAACCGGCCCCGGCCGCACCCCCTAGGCGGCCGCGCGCACCGGCTTGGCGCTCGCGCGCGACGCCGCCCCCTCGCCACGCCAGTCGGCCATCAGGCCCGTCCAGCGTGCGCGGGCGGCCGCGAGGTTGCGTTCCTTCACGTGGCCATAGCCGCGGATCTGGTCGGGCAGGGCGGCGATGTCCAGGGCGAGGGCGTGATTCGCGGCGTTCAGCCCGCCGAGCACTTCCTCGATGCTGGCGATGTACTCGCCGATCAGCGCGCGTTCCGTCCTGCGTTCCTCGGTGCGGCCGAACACGTCGAAGGACGTGCCACGCAGCCCCTTGAGCTTCGCCAGCACCCTGAAGCCCGTCAGCATCGACGGCCCGAACTTCTGCTTCTGCAGCTCGCCCTTGGCGTTCTTCCTGGCGATGCCGGGCGGCGCGAGGTGGTAGTTGAGTTTGAAGTCGCCCTCGAACATGCCGTTGACGCGGTCCAGGAAGGCGCGGTCCGTGTGCAGGCGCGCGACCTCGTACTCGTCCTTGTACGCCATGAGCTTGAACAGATTGCGCGCCACCGCCTCACCCAGGCCGCTGCGCCCGGGCGCAGCCGCCGCCTCGGCCTGCTGCACGCGCCCGAGGAAGGCGCGGTAGCGCTCGGCATAGGCCGCGTTCTGGTAGTCGGTCAGGAACTCGACGCGGCGCGCGACCAGGGTGTCGACCGTCTCGCGGCGCTTGAACTCGATCACCTGGCCGGGCGACACGCGCTGCTGCACCGACGCGGGGTCGTGCGCGGCGCGGCGGCCCCATTCGAAGGCGGCCTTGTTGTTGTCGATCGCGACGTCGTTGAGCTCGATGGCGCGCATGAGCGAGTCGTGCGCGAGCGGCACCCAGCCGCGCTGCCAGGCGTAGCCCAGCAGCATCGGATTGGCGTAGAGGCTGTCGCCCATGAGCGAGGTGGCGGTGGCGTCGGCGTCGAAGCCGCCCACGGCGTCGGCGCCGACGATGCGCGCGATCTGCCCGGCGCAGTCGTCCTGCGGATTGACCCACTGGGCGTTGCGCACGAAAGCCGCCGTGGGCGCGCCGTGCGTGTTGAGCGCGACGTGCGTGCGGCCTTCGCGCAGGCGCGCCAGGGTCTCGGGGTTGACGGCCACGAGCGGATCGGCCGCCAGCACCAGGTCCGCCGCGGCGGTGCCCACGCGGGTGGTGCGGATCGATTCCTGGCGGTCGCCGATCAGCACGTGGCTCCAGGTGGCGCCGCCCTTCTGCGCGAGACCCGCCGCGTCCTGCGTGACGATGCCCCGGCCCTCGATGTGCGAGGCCATGCCCAGCAGCTGGCCGATGGTGATGACGCCCGTGCCGCCGACGCCGGCGACCACGATGCCCCAGGTCTGGCCGGCGGCGAGCGTCGGCACGGCGGGCTCGGGCAGGACCGCCATCTCACCCATCGCGGCGGTCGCCGCCGAACGCTTGGCGCGCTTCATGGTGCCGCCCTCGACGGTGACGAAGCTCGGGCAGAAGCCCTTCAAGCAGCTCATGTCCTTGTTGCAGGTGCTCTGGTTGATGGCGCGCTTGCGGCCGAACTCGGTCTCCAGCGGCTCCACCGACAGGCAGTTGCTCTTCACGCTGCAGTCGCCGCAGCCCTCGCACACCAGCTCGTTGATGACCACGCGCTTGGCCGGATCGACGGCGGTGCCGCGCTTCCTGCGGCGGCGCTTCTCGGTGGCGCAGGTCTGGTCGTAGATGATGGCCGTGGTGCCCTTGATCTCCCGGAACTCGCGCTGGATCTCGTCGAGCAGGTCGCGGTGCTTGACGTCCGGGTCGCCGGCCACCTTCACGCCCTGGTACTTCTCGGGCTCGTCGGTGACGATGACCACCCGCACGGCGCCCTCGGCCTGCAGGCTCTGCGCGATCTGCAGCACCGAATGGCCCTCGGGCCGCTCGCCGACCTGCTGGCCGCCGGTCATGGCCACGGCGTCGTTGTAGAGGATCTTGTAGGTGATGTTCACGCCCGCCGCGATGCTCTGGCGGATGGCCAGCAGGCCGCTGTGGAAGTACGTGCCGTCGCCCAGGTTGGCGAAGATGTGCTGGTCGGTGGTGAAGGGCTGCTGGCCGACCCACGGCACGCCCTCGCCGCCCATCTGCGTGAAGCCGATGGTGGAGCGGTCCATCCAGGTCGCCATGAAGTGGCAGCCGATGCCGCCCATGGCGCGCGAGCCTTCCGGCACCACGGTGCTGGTGTTGTGCGGACAGCCCGAGCAGAACCACGGCTGGCGGTCGGCGCCCTGCACCGCGCCGCCGGCGCCGCCGAGCTTGAGCACGTCCATCGAGCGCTCCTTGGCCTCCAGGATGGCGAGCTGGGCGTCGATGCGCGAACGCATGTCGGCGCCGGCGCGGTCGAGCAGGCCGGTCTTGCGCAGGCGCTGCGCGATGGCGCGCGCGATCAGCGCCGGATTGAGGTCGGCGTTGGCGCGCAGCAGCGTGTGCGCGGTCGGGTTGGGCATCGACCACTCGCCGCCCGAATAGCCCTCGGCCGCGTGGACCTCGCCCTCGTCGAACTTGCCCACCACGTTCGGGCGCACGTCGGAGCGCCAGTTGTAGAGCTCTTCCTTGAGCTGGTATTCGATGACCTGGCGCTTCTCCTCGATCACCAGGATCTCCTGCAGGCCGGTGGCGAACTCGCGCGTGAGCTGCGCCTCCAGCGGCCACACCACGCCGACCTTGTGCAGCCGGATGCCGATCTGCCGGCACGCCGCGTCGTCCAGGCCCAGGTCGATCAGTGCCTGGCGGGTGTCGTTGAAGGCCTTGCCGCTGGCCATGATGCCCAGGCGGTCGTTCGGGCCCTCGACGACGTTGTGGTTCAGGCGGTTGGCGCGGATGTAGGCGAGGGCGGCGTACCACTTGTAGTGCATCAGCCGCGCCTCCTGCTCCAGCGCGTGGTCGGGCCAGCGGATGTGCAGGCCGCCCGGGGGCATCTCGAAGTCGGTGGGGATGACGATGTCGACGCGCTCGGGGTCGATCACGGCGGTGGCGCTGGACTCGACGATCTCCTGGATCGTCTTCATGCCCGACCACACGCCCGAGAAGCGGCTCATGGCGAAGGCGTGGATGCCCAGGTCCAGGATCTCCTGCACCGTCGCCGGGAAGAACACCGGCGTGCCGCAGGCCTTGAAGATGTGGTCGCTCTGGTGGGCGGCGGTGCTGCTCTTGGAGATGTGGTCGTCGCCGGCCACCGCGATGACGCCGCCGAATTCCGTCGTGCCGGCCATGTTGGCGTGCTTGAAGACGTCGGAGCATCGGTCCACGCCCGGGCCCTTGCCGTACCAGATGCCGAAGACGCCGTCGTAGCGGTTGGTGCCCGGGGGCGAGAAGCCCAGTTGCTGCGTGCCCCACAGCGCGGTGGCCGCCAGCTCCTCGTTCACGCCCGGCTGGAACACGATGTTCTGTGCCTTGAGGTACTTGCTGGCCTTCCACAGCGCCTGGTCGTAGCCGCCGAGCGGCGAGCCGCGGTAGCCGCTGATGAAGCCGGCCGTGTTCCTGCCCTGGCGCTGGTCGCGCAGGCGCTGGAGCATCGGCAGCTTCACGAGGGCCTGCACGCCGCTCATGAAGGCGCGGCCGTGGTCGAGCGCGTATTTGTCGTCGAGCGTGACGGTCTCGAGGGCCTTGCGGATGTGGTCGGGCAGGGGGGCGTTCATCGTGGGATGTCTCCGGGTGTGGCGTGACCTCGCGGGCCTGGCTGGGGGGATCGAGGACGGCCCGGCGCGCGCGCCGCATCCCGTGATCCTTTTCAAAGTGTAGGACCGCACCGGAGACAGGTGCTTCCATTTTTTGGCCGGGAAACCCTAGTTTCTGGAAGATCCTTTCTTAAGATGCCCGCTTATGGAAAGCATCGACAAGTTTGACCTCGCCATCCTGAAAGAGCTCCAGGACGACGGCCGCCTCACCAACGCCGAGCTGGCCCAGCGCGTGGGCCTGTCGGCCGCGCCATGCTGGCGCCGCGTGCGCGCGCTGGAGGAGTCCGGCTTCATCAAGGGCTACCACGCCGAGATCGATCGCCGCAAGATCGGCCTGGGCGTGCTGGCCTTCGTGCGGCTGGACACCGAGCGCGCTAACAGCGAGGTCACCCGCAAGATCGAGGAGGCGATCCGCAGGCTGCCCGAGATCGTCGCCTGCCACTACATCAGCGGCACCGGCATGTTCGAGCTGCAGGTGGTGGCCCAGGACCTGGACGCCTTCTCGCGCTTCGCGCTCAACAGCCTGATGAACCTGCCCAACGTGAAGGACCTGCACACCAGTTTTTCGCTGGGGGAGGTGAAGTCGGGGGCGGCGCTGCCGCTGGGGCACCTCGCGGTGAAGTGACCTCGGGCCACAATGCATCCCCGATGCCGCCCCTCTCCCCCGAAGAATCCCCCATCCCCCCGATGCGCGCCGAGCCGCCCCGCATCGGCGCCCTGGTGCCGCTCAAGCTGCCCGTCTTCCGCATGCTGTGGACCACCTGGCTGATCGCCAACGTGTGCATGTGGATGAACGACGTGGCGGCGGCCTGGATGATGACCTCGCTGACCACCTCGCCGATCTGGGTGGCGCTGGTCCAGACGGCCTCCACGCTGCCGGTGTTCCTGCTGGGGCTGCCCAGCGGCGCGCTGGCCGACATCCTCGACCGGCGGCGCTGGCTGATGGCCACGCAGTTCTGGCTGGCCGGCGTGGCGATCGTGCTGTGCGGCGCGGTCGCCCTGGGCTGGATGACCGCGCCGCTGCTGCTGGCGCTGACCTTCTTCAACGGCATCGGCCTGGCGATGCGCTGGCCGGTGTTCTCGGCCATCGTGCCCGAACTGGTGCCGCGTCCCCAGCTTCCCGCCGCGCTCGGTCTCAACGGCATCGCGATGAACGCCTCGCGCATCATCGGCCCGCTGGTCGCGGGCATGCTCATCGCGAGCGCGGGGTCGCTGTGGGTGTTCGTGCTCAACGCGGTGCTGTCGGTGGCCTCGGGCTTCATCGTGCTGCGCTGGCGGCGCGAGCACACGCCCAACCCGCTCGGGCGCGAACGGCTGGTCGGCGCGATGCGCGTGGGCGTGCAGTTCGTGCGCCAGTCGCAGCGCATGCGCGCGGTGCTCGCGCGTGTCTCGCTGGCCTTCCTGCACTCGACGGCGCTGCTCGCCCTGCTGCCCCTGCTCGCGCGTGGCCTGCAGGGCGGTGGCGCCGGCACGTTCACCCTGCTGCTCGCGGCGATGGGCGGGGGCGCCATCGTGGCGGTGCTGTTCCTGCCGCGCCTGCGCCAAGCCTACGGGCGCGACGCGCTGGTGCTGCGCGGCACGCTGCTGCAGTCGGTCTCGACCGCGGCCATGGCGCTCGCGCCCAACGCGTGGCTGGCGGTGCCGGCCATGATGCTGTCGGGCATGGCCTGGATCACGGTGGCCAACTCGCTGGCGGTCTCGGCCCAGCTCGCGCTGCCCGACTGGGTGCGCGCACGCGGCATGTCGACCTACCAGATGGCCATCATGGGCGCGAGCGCGCTGGGCGCCGCGCTGTGGGGCCAGATCGCCACGATCGGCACCCTGCAGGCGAGCCTGCTGATCGCCTCGGTCAGCGGCGTGCTGACGATGCTGCTGGCGTTGCGCTTCGTGGTGGACGGCGGCGTCGACGACGACGTGAGTCCGGCGCACGCCGGCTGGGCCGACGCGCCCGCGCACGCGCCGACCGGCGAGGGCCGGCTCGTGATCACGGTCGAATACCTCATCGACCCGGCGCGCGCCGCCGCCTTCCAGGACGTGATGCAGGAGACGCGCCGCACGCGCCTGAGCGAGGGGGCGATCGGCTGGGAACTGCTGCACGACATCGCCGAGCCGGGCCGCTACCTGGAGCAGATCGTCGATCCGTCCTGGACCGACCACCTGCGCCGCTTCCAGCGCGCCACCGCCGCCGACCTGGCCCTGCGCGAGCGGCGCCTGGCCTTCCACATCGGCGAGGCGCGGCCGGTCGTCACGCGCTACGTGGTCAGGCGCTGAGCACGTCCGGGGCGTCACGGGTGCCGCGCGGCAGCCAGCCCAGCCCGTCGGTGGTGCCGCCCGGCACGGCGCCGCGCCGCGGTCGGTATTCGCAGCCGACCCAGCCGTCCCAGCCGCACTGCGCCGACACCTCGTCGATGACGTCGAACAGGTAGCGGTGGTTCAGCTCGCCGACGTCGGGCTCGTGGCGCTCGGGCACGCCGGCGATCTGCAGGTGGCCCACCTGGCCGGTGGGCAGGTAGCGGCGCAGCTTCATCGCCACGTCGCCCTCGACGATCTGGCAGTGGTAGAGGTCCATCTGCACCTTGACGTTGGGCGCGCCGACGGCCTCGACGAGGCGGTGCGCCTGGTCCTGGCGGTTGAGGAGGAACCCCGGGATGTCGCGCGTGTTGATGGGCTCCAGCAGCAGGTCGCGTCCACGCGGGCGCGCCGCCTCGGCCGCCCGGCGCAGGTTGTCGACGTAGAGCGCCTCGGCGTCGGCGCGGTCGAGCCCGGCCGGCAGCAGGCCGGCCATCACGTGGATGCGCGGGCAGTCGAGCGCGTCCGCGTAGTCGAGCGCGCGCTCGATGCCGTCGTGGAACTCCCGTTCGCGCCCCGGCAGGCAGGCCAGGCCGCGCTCGCCGCCGTGCCAGTCGCCGGGCGGGCCGTTGAAGAGCACCTGGCGCAGGCCGTTCGCCCGCAGCCGCGCGGCGAGCTCCGGCGCGGCGAACTCGTAGGGAAAGAGGTACTCGACGGCCTGGAAGCCGTCCCGTGCCGCCGCCTCGAAGCGGTCGAGGAAGTCGAGTTCCGGGTAGAGCATGGACAGGTTGGCGGCGAAACGGGGCATGGTCGTGGGAGGTTGGGTTGCGGGACTACCAGCGTGCGCCGAAGACGCGGCGCAGCTCCTCGATCCGCTCGGCGTCGAGCGGGGCCGGCTCGGCCGGCGACAGCAGCCGCAGCCGCGCCGTCTCCTCCAGCTCCTCCAGCACCGCCATCGCAGCGGCCGGCGTCTCGTGCCAGACGTTGGGGCCCAGCCTCGTCAGCATCGCGGCGCGGATCGGCGTGCCGCGCGCGCCGTAGGCGTCGATCGCCGCGGCGACGGCGTCGGCCGCCTCCGGCGCGCCGGGGCGGTGGTAGGCGATGACCGGCACGCGGCCGACCTTCATCACGAAATAGGGCGTGAGCGCGCCCAGCAGCTCGTCCCCCGCGGGCGGCCGGGGCCGCAGGGTCAGCGCGACGCAGTGCGTGGCGTGCGTGTGGATCACGCAGGCGGTGGCGGCGTCGAAGCGCCGTGCCGCGGCGTAGATGCGCGCGTGCAGCGCGATGGTCTTGCTGGCCCGGTCGCCTCCGGTCTGGCGGCCCTGGGCGTCCAGGCGCGCGAGGCGCGCGGGATCGAGGAAACCCAGGCAGGCGTCGGTCGGCGTGATGAGGAAGCCGCCGTCGGCCAGCCGCACGCTGATGTTGCCGGCCGTGGCGTGCACGTGCCCGCGCTCGAACAGGCTGCGCCCGACGCGGCAGATCTCCTCGCGGGCGAGGTCCTCGGGCAGGGGGTCGGAGGCAGGCGGGGCGGCGGGGACGGCGGGGACGGCGGAAGTGGTGGTCATGCGAGGGCGGCGAAGGCGCGGGTGAAGAAATCGACGGCGCCGAAGTTGCCGGACTTCAGCGCCAGGTGCAGGCCGGCGCCGTCGGCCGCCTCGGCCCGGGCGTGGCACCAGGGCACGCCGGGATCGATCTGCGGGCCGATCTGCAGTTGCGCGATGCCCAGCGCCTGCACGCAGGCGCCGGAGGTCTCGCCGCCCGCCACCACGAGCTGGCGCACGCCGAGCGCGACCAGGCCGCGCGCGATGGCCGCGATCGCGTCCTCGACCAGCGCGCCGGCCGCCGCCACGCCCAGGCGGTCCTGCACCGCCCGCACGGCGTCGGTGGCGGCCGTCGAATGGACCAGCACCGGCCCCCGTGCCAGCAGCGGCGCGGCCCAGGCCAGCGTCCGGGCCACCTCCGCGTCGACGCCTTCGTCGGCCAGGCGCAGCGGATCGAGCGGGCGTGCCGGCAGGCCGGCGTCGACGAAGGCACGCACCTGGGCGTTGGTGGCGAGCGAGCAGCTGCCCGAGACCACCGCCCGCGCGCCGCCGGCCGCGGGCAGGGCGCCGGCCCGCGCCGAGGGCGCGATGCCGAAGTTCGCCGGCAGCCCGATCGCCACGCCCGAGCCGGCCGTGACCAGGGGCATGTCCGCCAGCGCCGGGCCCAGGCGCAGCAGGTCGTCGTTGGACACCGCGTCGACGACGGCGAGCCCGACGCCCGCGGCGCGCAGCGCGGCGATGCGCTCGCGCACGGCCGCAGCGCCGCGCGCCACCACCGCGTGGTCGATCAGCCCGACGCGCCGCCGCGACTGCGCCTGCAGCACCCGCACCAGGTTGGCGTCGGTCATCGGCGTGAGCGGATGGTCCTTCATGCCGCTGTCGCTGAGCAGCACGTCGCCCACGAACAGGTGGCCCTTGAACACCGTGCGCCCGTTGTCCGGAAAGGCCGGCGTCGCGATCGTGAAGTCGCAGCCCAGCGCGTCCATCAGCGCCTCGGCGACCGGGCCGATGTTGCCCGTCGGCGTGGAGTCGAAGGTGGAGCAGTACTTGAAGTAGATCTGCCGCGCGCCCTGCGCCCGCAGCCAGGCGAGTGCCTCGAGCGATTGCGCCACGGCTTCGGCCGGGGCGACGGTGCGCGATTTCAGCGCCACCACGACGGCGTCGACTTCCGCCGCCAGCGGCCCGCTCGGCACGCCGATGGTCTGCACCACGCGCATGCCGGCGCGCACGAGGTTGTTGGCGAGGTCGGTCGCGCCGGTGAAGTCGTCGGCGATGCAGCCCAGGGCGATGGCGGGGGCGTCCACGGCGCTCATGCCTTGCGCGCCGGCAGTTCGATGCCGGGGAAGATCTTGATGACCGCGCTGTCGTCCTCGCGCGCGAAGCCGGCGGTCGAGGCCTGCATGAACATCTGGTGCGCGGTGGAGGCCAGCGGCAGCGGGAATTTGCTCGCGCGCGCGGTGTCGAGCACCAGGCCCAGGTCCTTCACGAAGATGTCCACCGCCGACAGCGGCGTGTAGTCGGCCGCCAGCACGTGCGCCATGCGGTTCTCGAACATCCAGCTGTTGCCCGCGCTGTGCGTGATGACCTCGTAGAGCGCGGCGGCGTCGACGCCCTCGCGCAGGCCCAGCGCCATCGCCTCGGCCGCCGCGGCGATGTGCACGCCGGCGAGCAGCTGGTTGATGATCTTGACCTTGCTGCCGGCGCCGGCCCGGTCGCCCAGGCGATAGACCTTGGCGGCCATGGCGTCGAGCAGGTCGCCGCAGCGCGCGTAGGCCGCCGGGGTGCCGGCCGTCATCATGGTCATGTCGCCGCTGGCGGCCTTGGCGGCGCCGCCGGAGATCGGCGCGTCCAGGTAGAGCACGCCGAGCGCGGCCAGCCGCGCCTCCAGCGCGATCGACCAGTTCGGGTCGACCGTCGAGCACATCACGAAGACGCTGCCGCGCGGCAGGGCGGCGGCGGCGCCGTCGGGGCCGAAGAGCACCGCCTCGGTCTGCTGCGCGTTCACGACGACCGAGACGACGACGTCGCAGCCCGCGGCCAGCTCGGCCGGCGAGGCGCAGGCCGTGCCGCCCGCCTCGGCGAAGTCGCGCGCGACCTCCGAGCGCACGTCGAAGACGCGGATCGCGTGGCCGGCACGCCGCAGCGAACGCGCCATGCCGCTTCCCATGGCCCCGAGGCCGATCAGTCCGATGGTGGTCATACAGTAATCCTTGGATCGAATGAAGAAGATGGTGCGTTCGGAGTGGACGCGGCGCAGTCCGTCAGTCGAGCTGGATGTTGGCGAATGTCGCGACTTTTTTCCAGCGTGCCGCATCGACGTCCATGAAGGCGCGTATCGCCGCGTGGTCCAGGTAGGCCGGCTCCGCTCCTTGGCGCGACATGGTGGCGATCACGTCGGGTCGCGCCGCCACCTGGGCGAGCGTCTGTTCCAGGCGAGTCACGACGGCCGGCGGCAGTCCGGCCGGCCCCGCGAGGCCGAACCACGCGCTGACGTCGAAGCCGGGCACGCCGGCCTCGGCCATCGTGGGCACGTCCGGCAGCGCCTTGCTGCGCTGCGTGGTCGTCACGGCCAGCGCCTTGAGCCTGCCGGCCTGCACCTGGCCGATGGCCGAGGGAAGGTTGTCGAACATCAGGTCGACCTCGCCGGAGAGCATGCCGGTGATGGCGGCGGCGGCGCCGCGATAGGGGATGTGGGTCAGGAAGACGCCTGCCAGGCTCTTGTAGAGCTCGGCGCTCAGATGCAGCGACGTGCCGTTGCCGTTGGAGGCAACGTTCAGCCGGCCCGGCTGCGCCTTGGCGCGCGCGGTGAGTTGGCCCACCGAGGCGATGCCGCTGGACGGGTTGACCAGCAGCACGTTGGGCACGCGGCCCAGCAGCGCGACCGGGGCGATCTGCGCCGGCGCATACGGCAGCGACCGGTAGATCGCCGGGCTGATCGTGAGGGGTGGCGAAGCCATCAGCAGCGTGTGGCCGTCGGGCGCGGCGCGCGCCACCTCGGCGGCGCCGATGTTGCCGCCCGCTCCGGGCTTGTTGTCGACCACCACCGGCTGGCCGAGCAATTGCGCCAGATGTGGCGTGACGAGCCGCGCCATGCTGTCGATCAGCCCGCCGGGCGGAAACGGCACCACCACGCGCAACGGACGGCTCGGCCATGTGGATTGGGCGCGCGCTGGACCGGCCAGCGGGGCGATCGACGCCGCGGCGGCGGCGAGCAGGAAGGTTCGACGTGTCATCGGAAGGCGTTTCTGTGTGTGTCGTCTCAACCCGCGATGGCGCCCGACTCGCGCGCCACGCGGGACCATTTGTCGGCCTTCGCGATCGCCATCCGGCGGAGTCCGGCCGGCGAGTCGGTGCCGGTGGTCGCGCCGGTGTTGGCGAAACGCGCGATCACCTGCGGCATCCGCAGGTGATCGCCGACCTCGTGGTTCCTGCGCGCCACGACGTCCTGCGACGTGCCGGCAGGGGCCAACAGGACGGAACAGACCGTCTGCTCGAACCGGGCGACCTCAGTCGGCCCTTCGCTCGACACCGTCATGACGCTGGACATGGTGGCGCCGAGCGAGCCGCCGGCCCCGGGCTTGTTGTCGGCGACCACCGGCTGACCGAGCCGCTTCTGCAGTTCGGCGCCCAGGGTGCGCGCGAGCAGGTCCGGCGCCGATCCCGCAGCCGACGTCACCACGATCTGGATCGGCCAGGACGGCCACATCGACGCCGGTGCCTGCGCGTGCGCCTGTACCGAGATGCCCAGCGCCAGCGCGCCACGAGCCCACCATGCCTTCATCCGATGTCTCCGTTTTAATTCATATGGTCATCATACAAATTAGCGTGGATTTTGAAGACAGGGATAACCCGTGCAGCACGCTTCAGCGCGGTTTTTCGGCGGGGGCGAGCGTCTCGAGTGTCGGCAGCGCGCCGGTCAGCGGACGCGCGAGGGCTTCTCCCTCCTGCTGCCAGAACGCCGGATCGGCCTGTTCGATGCGGCGGATCGCGTTGTCCATGTGGCTGGCGGCGGCGAGGCGCGCGCCGGCCGGATCGCCGGCCTCGATCGCTGCGACGATGCGATCGTGCTCGTCGGCCACTTGCGCGGCGAAGTCGACGCGACGCGCCTCGTTCGCGCGTGTCACGCGGGTGGCACCGATCAGGAACTGGCCGAGGTACTGCAGCGTGTCGAGCAGGAACGGGTTGCGCGCCGTCTCGGCGATCGCGCGGTGGAAGGCCACGTCCTCGGTCACGCCGTCGCCGCCGGCACGCACCTTCGCCGTCAGCGCCGCGATGGCGGCCCGCAGGCGCGACACGTCGCTGGCGCCGCGCCGCTGCGCCGCGAGCCCGGCCACCTCGGCCTCCAGGGCACGGCGCAGTTCGACCATCTGAATCACCGCCGTCTTCGAACCGACATAGCGCGCATCGAAGCTCAACGGCATGAAGCCCGGTTCGCGCACGTACATGCCGCTGCCCTGGCGAGAATCGACCAGCCCCAGCGACTTGAGTCGGGAGACGGCTTCGCGCACCACCGTGCGGCTGACGGCGAACTGCTCGGCCAGCACCACTTCCGTCGGCAGCCGGGTGCCGGCGGCCAGCCGCCCGGCGCGGATCTCGATTTCGAGCGCTTCGGCCATGCGATCGGACAGGCGCGCGCCGGGCGTCAGGGACTGGAATCGGGAGGTCATGCCAGGCGAAAAGTCATCGTACGACTCTATCCCATGACCCCACCGGCATGCGGCGCCGCCGCGCTGGCGCAGGCGGCGGCACCCGATCCGCCGCCGCCGCCGTCAGCCCGCTGGCTCAGAGCCCGATCAGTCCGCCGTCGTTGCGCGTGATGACCACGGTCGCCGAGCGCGGGCGGGCGTTGCCGCCGTCGGGCCAGTGGCTGCCGAAGCTCGCCGGACTGGCGTAGTTCGGCGCGGTGTCCTCGCCCGGGTGCTGGATGTTGACGAATAGCGCGCGGCCGTCGCCCGACTCGGCGATGCCGGTGATCTCGCACTCCTTCGGGCCGACCAGGAAGCGGCGCAGGCCGTCGGTGCCCGGGGCCTTGCCGACGATCGTCGCCTGCGCCGCGGTGGTGGCGCCGTCGACGTTGGTGAGCGTGCGGGCACCGCCGTCGCCCACGCGTCCGGGCAGGGCGGCCAGCAGCATGCAGTTGGTGACGTCGGTGTAGGCGCCGTCGTCGGTCTCCAGCCACAGCAGGCCGGGGGCGGCCTGGCTGAACCACATGCCGTCGGGGCTGGAGAAGTCGTTGCTCGCGTCGAGCGCCGAGACGTTGATGTCGCTCGAGGCCGTGGCGCGGGCACCGAACAGGTACACGTCCCACTTGAAGGTGGTGGACGCCGCATCGGCGTTGTCGTCGGCGAAGCGCACGACGTGGCCGTTGGGGTTGCCGCGCTGGGCCGCCGCGGCCGTGCCCTTGGGGTCGTTGTAGAAGCGCGGGTTGGCCGCGTCGGTCGCGCCGATCGGACGGGAGGCCGCGTTGGTGTTGGTCAGCGTGACGTAGACCTCGCCGGTCTTGGGGTTGACGGCGGTCCACTCCGGGCGGTCCATCTTGGTGGCGCCGGCGGCGTCGGCAGCCAGGCGGGCGTTGACCAGCACGTCGGCCGCGTCGGCGAAGGCGTAGGCCGGGTTGGCGGCGGTGATGCCGTTCACGCCCAGCTTGATCTCCAGCCAGCGGCCGGTGCCGTCGGCGTTGAACTTCGCGGCATAGAGCCGGCCGTCGTCCATGTACTTGTCGCCCGCCGCGATGCCGCCGCCGATGTCGGCCGCGTCCCAGTTCCTGGTCGAGACGAACTTGTAGATGTACTCGTTGCGCGAGTCGTCGCCCATGTACCAGACCAGCGGCTTGCCGACCGCGACCGGGCCGAGGCAGGCGCCTTCGTGGTTGAAGCGGCCCAAGGCGGTGCGCTTCTTCGGTGTCGATGTGGGCGCGAACGGGTCGATCTCGACCACCCAGCCGTACGTGTTGGCGCCGTTGCGATAGTCGGTGGCGGCGGAGGCGCCCCGCACCTCGGTGTTCCAGCGGCCGTAGAGGTCGTCGGCCGTGTCGGGCGTGACCGTGGCCCAGAGTTCGCGGCCGGTGCCGGCGACGCCGTAGCGCGCGAACGAGACCAGCTCGCGCGCCGTGCGCCGGGTGTTGTCGGTGGCGGCGACGCGGCGGAAGTAGCCGGCCCAGTTTTCCTCGCAGGTCAGGTAGGTGCCCCACGGCGTGGTGCCGTTGGCGCAGTTGTTGACCGTGCCGCGCACGCGGCTGCCGTCGCTCGAATACTTGGTCCGCACGGCCTCGGTGCGGGCGACCGGGCCGGAGAAGGCCATCTCCGTGAGCGTGTGGACGCGGCGGTTGAAGCCCGAGGCCTGGCGGTAGCTCCAGGCGCCGTTGGCGCCGCGCGCGGTCTCGATCACGCTCACGCCGTGCAGGTAGAACTCGCGCAGCACCTCGTCGGCCACCGTGCGGGTCTGCGCGGTGCCACTGCCGGTGCTGGTCTGGCCGGTGGCGTGCAGGAAGGCCGGCGTGATGGCCTCGTGGTTCATCACCAGCAGACCGCGGTCGGCCGCCGTGGGGCTCCAGCGGCCGTTGGCGTCGACGCCGAAGAAGGTCATGCCGTCGTGGTGGTCGCCGGCGCGGCGGTCGTAGGTCGACGCGGCGTCGCTGCCGTCGTTGGCGTAGGCGGCGACGCCCGCGGCGATCGGGTCGCCCAGGCGATAGAGCACGCTGGCGGTGTAGCCGGCGGGCACGGCGACGGCGTCGGCCAGGTTCTTGGCGACCGCGTTGAAGCCCAGCTTCTGCGCCACCGGGGCCGGCGCGGGGGCGGGGGCCGGCGCCGGTGCCGGCGCGGGTGCCGGGGTGGGCGTGTCGTCGCTGCCACCACCGCAGGCGCCGAGCAGCGCGGCGCCGGCGGTGCCGACGCCCAGGCCGAACAGGCGGCGGCGGCTCAGGCGGGCGGCGATCAGGCCGTTGAAATCGGGATTGGCGGTGCGGTTGTAGCCGATGTCGTCTGGATCGACGGCCGGCGCGGCGTAGGAAATCTTCGTGTTCATCGGTGGTGTTCTCTTGGGAATTCGGGCAGGACCAGGTCCTGGGCCCGTACCGTAGAAGCACCGTGTGACGATTCGAAGGCAATGGCCCCGCATCCACCCCGGACGAAGTCATCCGGATGTCACGCGAGCCTGCCATGCGCGGCGGCCGTGCGCGCGGCGCGGCCGCGGCGGTTCGACCGGCCCGGCGCGCGCCGCCTCAGTCGCCGGTCACTTGGGCCACAGGGCCCACAGCTTCAGCGGCTGGTTCACGGTCGCGGCCAGGCGGCCGGCTTCGGTGCCGGTGCCGGCGAAGTAGTCGGCGCGCACGGCGCCCACGATGGCGCTGCCCGTGTCCTGGGCCACCACCAGCCGCGCGAGCTGCACCGACGGCCCCGGCGAGGCCAGCCAGACCGGCGTGCCGTAGGGGATGCTGTCGCGGTCCACCGCGATGGAACGCCCCGCCGTCAGCGGCACGCCCTGCGCCCCGCGCGGGCCCGAGGACGCATCGACGCCGACGAGGGATTCCTCGCGGAAGAACACGTAGCGCGGATTGCTCCACATCAGTTCCTGCACGCGCAGCGGGTTCTGCGCCACCCACGCCTTGGTGTCGTCGGGCCAGCGGCTCACGCGCCCGGCGCCCTGGCCGATCAGCCACTGCTGGATGCTGCGGTAGGGCTGTTCGTTGGTGGCGGCGAAGGCCACGCGCACGGTGCGCTGCGAGCCGTCGGGCTCGGCGATGCGCAGGCGTCCCGAGCCCTGGATGTGCAGCATCATGGCGTCCACCGGGTCAGCCATCCAGGCGATCTCGCGCCCGCGCAGACCGGCCTGCACCTCCGGCAGGGTCTCGATCTGCTGGCGCGTGTACCAGGGCCGACGCGGCACCAGCCCGGCGGGGGCGGCATAGAGCGGGACGTTGAACTGGGTCGTCGGGCGGCGCGATGCGTCGTAGACCGGTTCGTAGTAACTGGTGAGCTGGCCGTCGCTCAGGCCGGTGTGGGATTCGACGCGATAGGGCTGCAGCCGCTCGACCATCCACTGGCGCTGGGCGTCGGCGTCGGCGATGGCCAGGCGGCGCACGTCCTGGCACAGCGGCGCGAAGACCGCGTTGGGCCGGGCGCAGTTGGACACCATGGCGGCCCAGCCCTCGTGCGTGGCGTCGTCGGCGAAGCCGGGCAGATCGGACCACGACACCGGCACCCAGCGGCTCTTGGGATGCGTGAGCGAGATGTTCAGCGGCCCCGGCGGAGGGACCGCGCCGGCACCGGCGCCGTGCGCACCGGCGGTGTTCGTGTTGTTGTCCAGGCGCGCGCCCGTCGAGCATCCCGCCAGCGTTGCTACGATGGCCAGCCCCGCCAGCCACCACCGGAGTCCTTGTGTCATGGGTCTGATTCTGCTCGAAGCGCTCGGCGCCCTCGTGCTGCTCGTGGCCATCGTCTGGTGGACCATGTTCGCCGGCCGCCGGCGCGGCGAGATCGCCGAACCGCCGCCGCCCGGGGAGCGCCCCGCGCCGGCGCCGGCGCCGCCCGCGACGCCGTCACGGGACGACTGAGCGGGCCGCCCGGCCTGTCGGGCGAGAGCGCATCGTGCCGTCGGGCAACGGTCGGGATGCTCCTGAAAAAGGAGCGTGCCGACCAGTTCCCATGGGCCTTCTCGAAGGATCGCCACGGGGAAGCGAGCGATGTCGAAGGCCGGCTCGCGGGCTTCGGCCGGGTTTGGCCGGGTTTGGCCGGGATAATCGAACGCTTGTGCCGTGGTCCGCCGCGGCGTTGTACTGCCTTCGTTTTCAGGAAACCTCGCCATGAAGAAACTCGTTCTCGCCACCGCCGCCCTCGCCGTCGTCCTCACCGGCTGCGCCGGCATGACCGACACGCAGCGCAACACCGGCATCGGCGCCGGCGCCGGCGCCCTGGGTGGCGCGGCCATCGGTTCGATCACGGGCGGGCGCGCGGGCACGGGCGCGGCCATCGGCGCGGGCGTCGGCGCGCTGGGCGGCTACCTGTGGTCGCAGCGCATGGAATCGCAGAAGCGCGAGATGGAAGCCGCCACGCGCGGCACGGGCATCGGCGTGACGCAGACGGCCAACAACGAACTCAAGCTGGCCATCCCGAGCGACGTGTCCTTCGACACCGGTCGCTCGGCGATCAAGGCCAATTTCGCGCCGGTGCTCAACCAGTTCGCCAACGGCCTGCGCAACAACCCCAACGCCGAGGTGCGCATCATCGGCCACACCGACAGCACCGGCAGCGACTCGGTCAACAACCCGCTGTCGGTCGATCGCGCCGCCAGCACGCGCGACTACCTGATCGCGCGCGGCGTGCCGTCCACGGCCTTCCGCATCGAAGGCCGCGGCTCGCGCGAGCCCGTCGCCGACAACAACAGCGACGCCGGCCGCGCCCAGAACCGCCGCGTCGAGATCTACGTCGGCGAGCGCGGCTGATCGCTATTCGCGCACGGTGACGGTGGCGTAGCCGGGGCTGGCGGCGATCTCGGCGTCGGTGAAGGGCATGCGCACCCACTGCTTGGCACCGTAGGCCCGGGTGTAGTCGCCGTAGTGCGCCGAAGCCGGATCGTCCGACAGCGAGAACGTCAGGAAGGTGTGCGCCTGCACCGTGTTCGACGGGAAGCTCACCACCTGCATGTAGCTGTTGCCCTCGGGCTGACCGTCCAGGTTGTAGCCACCCCGCTCGATCGGGTTATCCGAGCAGGTGACCGTGAAGTAGCCCACCTCGCCGCAGCCGCCGTACAGGGGAATCCGGGTACCCCGCGTGGCGTAGAGGAGGTCGCCGCGCCGGGCGTCGGGCGAGAACCCGCCGGCCGCCGACCGGGCGACGGCGCCGCCGAAGGCCTGGCGCAGGGCGTCGCCCGCGTCGGCGCGCAGGTCGCGCGGCGTGTTCAGCGGATCGGCCGGATCGAACGGCACGGCATAGCGCTGCGCGTCGGTCAGCGGGATGGTCCGCCAGAACTCGTCCCACAGGTGCGATCCGCGCGCCGTGGCGTTGCCGGTGTCGTCCCAGGCGCGCAGGGCGGCGCAGGCCGCCGTCACGTCCACCGGTCCCACGCCGACGACGGCGATCTGGGGCGTCGCGCACACTTGTGCCAGCGCCTGGGTCTTGAAGCGCTCGGCGCTGAAGACGCGGCCGTTCAGCACCATCTGGCGCACGATGGCGCTGGTGGCCTGGTTGCCCGGGTAGCCGTCGGTGCCGGCCAGGCGCTGCAGCGCTATCTGGTGGCCCAGGCGCGTGCGCAGGCTCAGTGACTGGGTGCCTTCGGGGCCGAAGATGGCCGGATAGCCGGTCAGCGGCGCGCGCACGTTGGTCGACCAGTGGCTGTCGTTCATGTTGCCCACGTAGTCGTCGCGCAGCAGGCTGGGCATGCGCGACGGCCCGATGGCGCCCGGCTGCGCCGAGTCGGCGTCGGTGCGCCAGTCGCAGGCGCCGCGCGAGCCGTCGAAGAACGGCGCGCCCGGGATCGCCGCCGCCACGGCGCGACCGAAGGCCGTGGTGCAGCCGGCGACCTGTTCGGGCGACACGTTGGGCACCGCGCCCATGTCGGCGTACCACGCCTGGGCGCTGCCCCGGCCCACGGCCACGGTGTTGACCCAGGGAATGGCCGCCTCCTCGCGCTGGATGGCGATGAACTCGTCCAGCGACTTCGCCTGGTTCCAGCGCAGCCAGTTGCGGAAGGTGCGGTAGTTCTGCGCGTTGATGTCGCGGATGGCGAAGGCCGTCGTGCCGTTCCAGGCCAGCGCCGGATTGAGCCCGGCGAGGTCGACCATCGGTCCGTGCTCCGACGCGTAGAGCGTGCGCGTCACGGCGGCCGTGTTGCCGGCCGCGTCGCGCACCTGCACCGTGATGGGCCGCGCGGTCATCTTCACGCTGCGGCCGTCGCGCAGGTAGCTGGTCGGGTCGCCCGGCACCAGCTGGAGCTGGAAGAAGCCGAAGCGCCGCGCGGTAGAGACCGTGTGGCTCCAGGCGACGCTGTCGTTGAAGCCGATCAGCACCACCGGCACGCCCAGGAACGACGCCCCGCTCACGTCGAGTTCGCCGGGGATGGTGAGCTGCGCCTGGTAGAAGCGGTCCGGTCCCTTCCAGTACCAGTGCGGGTTGCCGAACAGCACGCTGCTGCCCTCGCCCGTGACGGCGCTGCCGAAGCCGTACATGTTGCTGCCCACCCCGCGCGTGCCGCCGACCTCCAGGCGGGGCGGCACGGTGGCGGCCGCATCGAAGGCGGCGAGCGCGGCGGCATCGGCGGAGGACTTCGACACCGGGGCGCCGCCGCTGGTGCGCGCCGGCGGCGTGGCCACGGGCGGCGTCGCGTTGGCGATGCCCGCGACGAAGTTGCTGTAGCCGCCGGCCAGGTTGGCCGCGACCATGCGGCGCCAGATGTCCTGGGGCGCGATGGCCTGCACCCAGTCGGCCGATCGGCAGGCCGCGTGGGCGCCGTTGCCGGCGCGGGCCTCCGACACGTACCGGTTGTAGCCGGCGGCGAAACCCTCGACCAGCTGGCGCAGCCGCTCGGGCTGGGCCGCCACCATGGCGTCCACCACCTCGGCGGTGAGCACGTGGCGGTGGAAGAAATCCGAATCGATGTTGCGTGGCCGTGCGATGGTGCTGTCGTAGGCCAGCTGGGCTTCGCCGCCGAAGTACCGCGAACGCTCGCCCCGGTAGGTCAGGAAGGAGTCCGCCATGGTGCAGAGGTTGTCCTGGGCCTGCGCGTAGCCGTAGCCGTAGCCCGCGCCCGCCCAGGTGGTCGACCGGATGTGCGGCACGCCCATCTCGGTGCGGCGGATCTCCGCGCTGTAGCGGCTGGCGACCACGCCACCCCCGCTGCCGACGGCCGCGCCGCCGTTGTTGCCGGCACCGGTGGCGTTGCCGCCGTCGCCGCCACCGCCACCGCAGGCCGCCAGCAGCGCGGCCAGCAGCAAGGAAAGCGGCCGGATGCCGCGGGATGTCGGATGTCTCATGGTGGTCGTCTCCTGGCGCCCATCGGTTCGGGGCGGGAGGAGCTTAGCCGGCCCGCGCGGCGAAAAGAATCCCCGCCGGCGCCGATGGCGCACGCCGTGCCGGCGCACGGCGGCGCGAGGACCACGCCTCAGAGCCCGCGCAGCAGGTTCGCCAGTTCGACCGCCGAGCGCACTTCCATCTTGTCGAACACCCGCGCGCGATGGACTTCCACCGTCCGCACGCTGATGGCGAGCTGGTCGGCGATGAGCTTGTTGGGCAGCCCCTCGACCACCAGGCGCATCACGTCGCGCTCGCGTTCGGACAACTCGGCGACCTGGCCGCGCAGCCGCTGGCGCTGTTCGCGCAGCCGCAGGGCGCGCAGCGAGGCCCCCAGGGCGCGCTCGATGCGGTCGACCAGCGCGTTGTCGGAGAACGGTTTCTCGCAGAAGTCGAAGGCGCCGCGCTGGATCGTCTCGACGGCGGTGGGCACGTCGGCGTGGCCGGTCAGGAAGATCACCGGCATGGTGTCGAGCAGGCCGCGCTGGGCCAGGCGGTCGAACAGCACCAGCCCGCTGGTGCCGGGCATGCGCACGTCCAGCAGCAGGCAGTGCGGCTCCGAGGGCAGCCGGGTGTGGTCGAGGTGGCTCTCGAAGGCGTCGGCGCTGCCGAAGTGCTCGCTCGCCAGCCGGCGCGAGCGCAGCAGCCAGGCGAGCGCCTCGCGCACGCTCGCGTCGTCGTCGACGATGAAGACCAGGCCTTCGATGAGGGGTTGCATGGGCGGGATCTCTCCGGGATTCAGACGACCGGCAGTGTGAAGCGGAACACCGTGCCGCGTGGCGCATGGGGCTCGAAGGCGAGCACGCCGCCGTGCTGCTCGACCACCGTGCGGCACAGGCTCAGCCCCAGCCCCATGCCGTCGGGGCGGGTGGTGAAGAAGGGCGTGAACAGGCGACGGGCGACCTCGTCGGCGATCCCGCTGCCCAGGTCCGCGACCGAGAAGACGAGCCAGCTGCGCGTCGGACTCGCGCCCGAGCGCGCCACGCGCAGGCGCAGCACGCGCGTCGCGCACTCCGGCGCGTCCATCGCCTGCATGCCGTTGCGCGCCAGGTTCAGGAGCACCTGCTCGACCAGCGTGCGATCGCACAGCACGTTGGGCAGCGCGTCCTCCAGCGCGATCTCGACGCGCACGCCGAGCTTGCGTGCCTGCAGGTGCACCAGCGGCAGCACGGCGTCGAGCAGCGTCTGCGGCGCCACCGGCTCGCGCGTGCGGTCGCGCCGGCGCACGAAATCGTGGACGCTGCGGATGACCTGGCCGGCGCGGTCGGCCTGCTCGGCGATGCGGCGCACCGCCATCGCGACGTCGGCGCGGTCGACCTCGGGCAACGGCGCGCCGGGCGGCCGCGCCGCGTCCCCGAGCAGGTTGAGCGAGCCGGTCGCGTAGCTGGCGATGGCGGCCAGGGGCTGGGTCAGCTCGTGGCTCAGCAGCGAGGCCATCTCGCCGACGGTCGCCAGCCGCGCGCTGGCCTGCAGCCGCTCCTGGCTGGCGCGCGAGAGTTCCTCGATGCGGCGCTGTTCGCCGATGTCCACGACCGCGCTCATCCAGCCGGTCTGCTCGCCCTGGGCGTTGATCAGAGGCGCCTCGAAGACCAGCACCGGGAAGCGCGAACCGTCCTTGCGCATGAAGACCGATTCGAAGCCCTCGCGCGGCGGCGTGCCGCCCGACAGGCGGACGTTCTGGCGCTTCCTGTACTCGTGCGCCAGCTCGGTGGGCCAGTAGGGCGATTCGTCGGCTCCGGCGGCCATGATCTCGGTGGCGCTGAAGCCCACCATCTCGCAGAAGGCCGGATTGACGTAGGTGGTGCGGCCCCGCGTGTCGCGCGCGCGCATGCCGGTGATGACCGAGTCCTCCATCGCCTTGCGGAAGGCCAGCGCGTCGGCCAGCTCGTGCTCGGCGCGCAGCCGGCGGCGCGTGTCGCTCGCCAGCAGCGCCAGCACCGACACCAGCGCGATCGAGATCGCCGTGACCAGCCCGGTCAGCAGGTTGGGGAACACGTCGGGCGCGGCGCGCCAGCCGTCCACGCGCAGTGCGAGCGAGATGCCGGGCAGGTCGATCTGCTGGCGCGCGGTGAACACGCGGCTGCCGCTGCGTCGCGCGGTGCCGACCGAGGCGAGCCGCGTGCCGTCGGGCTCGGTGAGCGACACCTCCTGGCCGCGCCGCAGGGTCGGCGCGACCAGCTCGATGAGCACGTCGCGCAGCGCGTAGATCGCCACCAGGTGGCCACCCCCGTCCACCGGCACGCACACCGCCATCACCTCCAGGCCGCTGGTGCCCGGCAGGGGCGCGTAGACGCTGGGCGAATAGGCCGCCGCGCCGAGCCGTCCGGCGGCGCCGCAGGCCGCGCGCGCGACCTCCTCGAGCGCGGCGTCGGCACCGGCCGGGACGCCCTCGGGGCCGTCGGCGCGCCGGATGCGGTAGGGCGTGTCGGTCGACGCCGCCCGCCCGAAGGCGTCGTCGCGCCACTCGAGGCGCAGCCACTCGCGGTGGCCGCGCATCAGCGCGGCGGATTCGGCCGGCCAGCGCCCGAGGTCCAGGCCGTTGGCCTGCAGCGCGCGCAGCCCGAGCACGTTGCGCTGCAGCCCGGTGCGCAGGTCGGCGACGGCGTCGGCGGTGTCGCGGTCGAGGATCTCCTGCACCTGCTCGGCCTCGTGGCGCCCGGCCAGCCAGACCACCGTGGCCAGCAGCACCAGCACCAGCATCGCCAGCAGCACCCACAGGAACCAGCGCTGCCACACCGCGCGCAGGCTCAGGAAGGCCTGGCCGCCGATGCGCATCGCCAGCCGGGTGGCGAGGTTCTCGCGCGCCGGCGCGGCGGTGTCGATCGGACTCACGCGCGGATCGCCGGGCTCACAGCACGGCGTGCGAGAGCGCCGGCAACTGGGTGCGGGCGGCGACGGTCTGCCGCGCGTCGAGGTCGAACAGCACCACGCCCGCGCCACTCGCGCGCTGGGCGACGATGCGGCCCCACGGATCGACGACCAGCGACTGGCCCCAGGTCTCGCGGCCGTTCTCGTGCGTGCCGCCCTGCGCCGGCGCGGCGACCCAGGCCAGGTTCTCGATGGCGCGGGCGCGCAGCAGCACTTCCCAGTGAGCCGCGCCCGTGGTGCGCGTAAACGCGCTGGGCACCAGCAGCAGTTCGGCGCCGCGCCGGGCCAGCTCGCGGTAGAGCTCGGGAAAGCGCAGGTCGTAGCACACCGACAGCCCGATGCGCCAGCGATGGCCGTCGCGCGAGGGCAGCTCGAACAGCACCGGTTCACCGCCCGGCGCCACCACGCGGCGCTCGTCGTGGCGCTCGGCGCCGTTGTCGAAATAGAACAGGTGGATCTTGTCGTAGCGCGCCACGCATTCGCCCGTGGCGGCGTAGACCATCGAGGTGTTGAAGACGTGGTCGGCGTCCTCGGTCGCCAGCGGCAGCGTGCCCCCGACGATCCACAGGCCGAGCTCGCGCGCCGCCGCGGCCAGGAACGCCTGCACCACGCCTTCGCCGGGCCGCTCGCGCAGCGCGAGCTTGTCGGTGTCGCGCGCGCCCATGATGCAGAAATACTCCGGCAGCACGGCGAGCTCGGCGCCCGCGGCGGCGGCTTCGGCCAGCAGGGCGCGCGCGTGCGCGAGGTTGGCGTCGCGGTCCGTGCCCGAGACCATCTGGATGGCGGCGACTTTCATGGCGATCTCTCCTTGGACGGTTCGCCGGCCGAGACGGCGCGGCGCGGGACGCGGGTGATTTTCGGGTCGGCCCAGGTGCCTTCGATCTGGAACTCCTGCGTGGCCGCGGCCGACAGCGGCCGGCTCAGCAGCCACTGCGCGATGAAGGTGCCCAGGCCGACGACCGGGTTGATGGCGGTGGCCACCAGGGCGGCCGTGCCGGCGGTGATCTCGGGCACCACCACCACGCGCAGGTCCTGCGTCTCGCGCACCAGGTCGGCCGAGCCGTCCATCAGCACGGCGGCGTTGACGCCCTTCATCTGCAGGTTGTTGGTGGTGGCGCGACCCTGCGCGATGCGGGCGTCGCCACGCACGATGTCGAAGGCGAAACCTTCGCTGAAGACGTCGCGGAAGTCCAGCACCAGCCGGCGCGGCAGCGCCTGCAGGTTGAGCACGCCCAGCAGCTTGGCCAGGCCCGGGTCGGCCTTGAGGAACTGGCCGCTGGCAACCTCGATGTGCAGCTGGCCGCCCAGGCTGGCCGCGTCGAGCGACAGCGGCGAGCCGCGCCAGTCGACCTCGCCGGAGAGCGAGCCCTGTCCGCGCCGGATCACGTCGGGCATGCCGAAGCGCGCGAGCAGGGCGCCGGCGTCGGCCATCTCCAGATGGAAGGTCATGGCGGTGCGGCGCCGGTCGCCGGCGGCCGTCGGGGTGCCGTCGGCCGCCGCCCAGGACCCCTGCGCGGTGAAGCTCGCCTCCGGCATCGTGAAGGCGAGCCGGTTGAGCCGCCATTCGCGTCGCGCGCCGCCACGGTTGACGGCGTCGATCTCGGCGCGCCCCAGGTGCCGGCCGAGGAGTTCGAGGTCGTCGATCACGATGTCCAGCGCCGGCAGCGTGCCGGGCTGCTCGTCGAGCAGCGATTCCACGTCCTGCGCGGTCTCGCCCGGCGCGATCCTCAGGCGCGCGAGGCGGGCATGGACGCGCCCGGCCTGCGCGGCGTTGTATTCGACATAGCCGCTCAGCTCGGTGGCGTCGACGTTGGCGCGCCAGAGCGAACCCTCGCGCGAACCGCCCAGCACCACGTCGTGCAGCGTGCGCCCGCCGCCGATGGCCAGCGCCTGCGTCCGCACGGCCACGCGGGTGGGCAGGTAGCCCTGGACGTCGGCATCGGCGGCGGATGCGACCGGGGTGCCCGCCGCGCCAGTGCCGCCCGGGCCCGGCGGTGCCGACGCGGCCTCGTCGACGAGCGACTGCCAGGCCGCGACGCTGAACGCGGGCAGTGCCAGGTCGAACTGCACGCCGTCCTCGGGCAGGGCCGCGCCGGCGCCATCCGGCGCGACGACGTCCGGGCCGACGGCCAGCGCGCCGCGCAGCACGCGCGTGCGCTCGCCCGACACGTCGCGCACGTAGCGCGCCGAGGCGACGTCGCCGAGTCGCGCCGACAGGGCGTCGTGGACGCGGGGCAGGCCGTCCACGGTGTCGCGCAGCACCACCTTCTGCTCGACGCGCAGCGCCAGCGCGGTGCCGGCCACCTTGGCGAGCGGGGCGGGCAGGTCCAGCGCGAGGCCCTGCAGGCTGCTCGCAAAGGTGAATTCGGGCGCGCCGCCGCGCAGCGCGAAGGTGGCGTCGTAGCGCATCGCGCCGCTGGCGTGCCGCGCCACGGCGGCCAGCGGCGGCACCTCGCGCAGGGCCCGCAGGCCCTCGGCGGTGGCGCCGCCCTGGGCGGCGAATTCCAGTTCGGCGCCCGCCGTGCCGCCGTAGCGGCCACGGCCCTCGATGCGCGCCTCGCCACCGGCCAGGCGCGCCTGCACGCCGGCGAGCGTGAAGCCGGTCTCGGTGAAAGTCAGGGTGCCGCGCGCCTGGACGAGGGACGGCGCCTGCGGCAGCAGCTGCAGGTCGTTGCCGCCCAGCGTGACGCCGGCGCGCACCCGCGCCTGGTCCATGGTTTCCAGCGGCAACTCGATGCACAGGGCGTAGTCGGCCGCGCCGGTCGCGCGCATGCGCCCGATCGCGCCGGCGGCACCGCCCAGCAGCGGGGCGCCGACCTTCAGCAGTTCGTCGAGCGGCCCCCGGGCCAGCGCGTCGATCTCCAGCACCGGCGCGTGGTGCGCCATGTCGGCGATGCGCACGTCCGCCTTCGTCACCTCGATGCCCGGCGCGCCCGCGAGGCGCCCGCGCGCGTCGCGCACCTGCAGGCCGGCGCGCTCGAAGATCAGCTCGCCCGACACGCCGGTCAGCCCCGGCCAGGGCGCCGCCTTGCCCGCGGCGACGCTCGAGGGCATCACGTAGGCGTAGTCGACGTCCCGCACGCGCGCCGCGATGCGGAACTCGCCCTGACGGGCACGGGCGATGTCGGCCGGCGTCGCCGTGCGCGCCTCGGCGGCATGCACGCCGGAGAACGGCACGTCGTGCAGGTCGCCCTTGACGCGGAAGTCGACGCCCGTGGCCACGCCGCGCGTCACCGTCTCGCGCACGTAGTCGCGCGTGTGCCTGGGAATCGACAGCGGCAGGTAGCGCGCGACGCGCGTGCCGTCGGCGCGCGTGAGCCGTCCCTGCAGGTCGAGCACGCCCGGAAAACGCGAGCGGCTGCCCGAGACCGCCGGGTCGGCGGTGCGCCAGTTCGCCTGCGCCTCGCCGGCGGCGTCTGCATTGGCCAGGCGCAGCTTCGCGACCTGCAGCTGCGCCCGCGCGCCGTCGAGCTTCCACTGCAGCTGCGCCGAGAGCGTGTCCAGCGGGATCAGCGACTCCTCGAAGATGCCGGGAAAGTCGAGCGCGCCCTGCGCGATGTCGATCGAGGCGTTGCCGCCCTGGTGGGTGGCGTCGAAGTCGACGGTGGCGCCGCGCAGGCCGGGCGTCCGGGTGGCGGGCTGCGCGTCCAGGCCCAGGCCGCTGACCCGCCCGCGCGCCTGGTAGCGCAGCGGATCGGCCAGCGGTCCCTGCCAGTTCGCGTCGATGGCCTCGACCACGCCGCGCGGCGCGTAGGCGGCGATGGCGCGGTGCGTCGCCTCGCCCAGCGGCAGGCGGCCGGCGACCAGCGCCAGCGCGCCCAGGTCGAGCCGGTCGGCCTTGAAGGCACCGCGCTCCGGGCGACGCTCCCGCCCGGGCGTGTGGCGAAACGACAGGTTGCCCCCCGGCCAGCGCAGGCCGTCGGCGTCCGCGAACTGCAGCCGCTGCGTCGACACCTCCAGCGTGCCGTCGTCGTCGCGGCGTCCGGCCAGGCGGCCGGTCACGTCGCGCAGCACAAGCGGCGCCAGGCCGTCGCCGAGCGAGGCGTCGATGCGCTCGAGCGCCAGGTCGGCGGCGCCGCCCGTGGCCCGCCCCGCGCGCACGTCGACCCAGGCGCGCAGCGCCCCGCGGCCCTCGCGGATGCGCGCGTCGAGCGCGACGTAGCGGCCCAGGCGCCGCACGTCGATGCGGGGCAGCTCGGCGTAGAGCTCGCCGTTCCAGGTCTGCCAGTGGCCGCTGCGCACCGACAGCAGCGGCTGGCGGAAGCGGCCGCGCAGGGTGAAACGCTCGCCCCAGCCCTCGGGCGGCGTGGCATCCAGGCGCAGCGTGTGTCGCAGGCCGCCGTTGCGCGCGGCGAAGCGCACGTCAGTCAGCAGCAGCGGCTCGGCGCCGCGGCGCTCGTCGGTCCAGCGCACCGTGCCGCCCTCGACGACGACCTCGCGCTGGGCGAAGAACCAGTCGGCCGCGCGGCCCTCGCCACTGGTGTCGGTGGTCACCACGTCGAGGCCTGCCACGTGCAGTCGGCCCTGCGCGTCCAGGCGCACGTCGAGCTGCGGGCGCTCCAGGTAGAGCTGCTCCAGGCTGAGGCGCCAGAGCGAGCGCGGCGAGACGCTGGCCACCACGCGCGCGAGCCGCAACGCCTCGCGCCCCTGCGCGTCCTGCAGGGTCACGCCGCCGAGTTCGATGCTGGGGAACAGGCCGTCCGAGCGCGCCGTGACGGTGGCGATGCGCACCGTTACCCCGATGGCGCGTGTGGCCTGGGTTTCCAGCAGGCCTCTGACCTCGCCGATTCGCGGCACAATCCAGCCGTGTAGGACAACGACCGACAGCGCAAACAGCAACCACGCGGCGATCAGCAGACCCAGCAGCCAGCGCGCCGTGGCGGTGGTGAACCTGAGCAGCCGTGAAGGAGAGGATGCCGGGTCGTTCATTGAGGATCGCTGTGCCAGGAATTATGACCCCCAGCCTCTCCGCGGGCCCCGATCCGGCAGCCCCTTCGCCCACGGGGCCTTCGGCCCTTTCGGGCCATTCCCGCTTCGTCCAGCGCCTGCGACGGCGCTATGCCGGCGAACTCGCCCTGCTGGCCGAGGGCGCGCCGCGCCGCGCCGCCATGCAGGCCACCTACGACGTGCTGCGCGCGCGCGGCGATGCCGCCGGCGTCGCCCTGCGCATCGTGCGCCAGCTGGTCATGGAGCGCCTGGTGGTGCTCGACTGCGAGCGTCAGGCGCCGCTGGACGTGGTCACCGACGCCGTCACCGACCTGGCCGAGTTCGCGCTCGACGTCGCCTGCCGCGAAAGCTTCGCGGAGCTCGACGCGCGCCATGGCGCCCCGATCGGCGCGAACGGCGAGCGCGCGCAGATGTGGGTCGTGGGCATGGGCAAGCTCGGCGCGCGCGAGCTCAACGTGTCCAGCGACATCGACCTGATCTACCTGTATGACCAGGACGGCGAGACCGCTGGCGGCGAGGGCGGGCGGGGCCGCGTCTCCAACCACGAGTACTTCGCCTTCGCGGTCAAGCGCATCTACGCGCTGGTGGGCGACACCACCGAGCACGGCTTCGTCTTCCGCGTCGACCTGGCGTTGCGGCCGAACGGCAACTCCGGGCCGAGCGTGGCCTCGGTCGACGCGCTGGAGGAGTACCTGCAGGTGCAAGGCCGCGAGTGGGAGCGCTTCGCCTGGATGAAGAGCCGCGTCGTGGCGCCGCAGTCGGTGATCGACGACGGCTCGGCGCAGGCGCTGCGCGGCGTGGTGCTGCCGTTCGTCTTCCGCCGCTACCTCGACTACGCCGTCTTCGATGCCCTGCGGGTGCTGCACCGCCAGATCCGCGAGCAGGCCGCGCGCCGTGCCGCCGGGCGGCCCGAGCGCGCCAACGACGTCAAGCTCTCGCGCGGCGGCATCCGCGAGATCGAGTTCACCGTGCAGCTGCTGCAGGTGGTGCGCGGCGGCCAGTTCCCCGAACTGCGCACCCGCCCCACGCTCGACGCCCTGCAGCGCCTGGCGCGCGCCGGCCTCATGCCGCAGGAGACGGCCGACGCGCTGGCGCAGGCCTATGTCTTCCTGCGTCGCGTCGAGCACCGCATCCAGTACCTCGACGACCAGCAGACCCACGTGCTGCCGGTGGAGGACGCCGACGTGCGCTGGATCGCCTCGACCCTGGGCTATTCCGACTGCTGCGCCTTCCTCGCGCAGCTCGATGCGCATCGCGAGGTGGTGGCCCAGGAGTTCGACCGACTGCTCGGCGGCGCGCCCAAATGCGTCGGCTGCAACGGCGGCGCGCGTGCCGCGCCGCCGCCGGCCGATCTCGAGGACCTGATGGCGCGCCTGCCGGCGGTCTTCGCCGCGCGCGTCGAGCGCTGGCGCGGCAACCCGCGCATCCTGGCACTGCGCGACGAGACGCGCGTGCGGTTGCGTCAACTGGTGCAGCGCACCGGCGAATGGATCGGGACGCCCGCCGCCGACGAGGCGATCGGCGAGGCCGCCGCCGCCGAGGGACTGGCCCGGCGCGGCGAGGCCGCCCTGCGCTGGGCCGACTGGATCGAGCCGCTGCTGCGCCGCGAGAGCTACCTGGCGCTGCTGGTGGAGCGCCCGGCCGTGCAAGCGCGCCTGCTGGGCCTGCTGGCGGCGGCGCGCTGGCCGGCGCGCTACCTGCTGCAGCACCCGGGCGTGATCGACGAGCTGGCCAGCGACGAGATGCTCGAAGGCCGCTTCGACGCCGTCGAGTTCGAGCGCGAACTGGAGCGGCGCCAGGCCTCCCTGCGCCGCACCGGCGAGGACGACGAGGAACGGCTGCTGAACCTGCTGCGCCATGCCCACCATGCCGAGGTGTTCCGCACGCTGGCGCGCGACGTCGAGGGCCGCATCACCGTCGAGCAGGTCGCCGACGACCTGAGCGCGCTGGCCGACACGGTGCTGCGCGTGACCGCGCGCTGGTGCTGGCGCCATGTGCGCGATCCGCACCGCGAGACCCCGCGGTTCGCGATCATCGGCTACGGGAAACTCGGCGGCAAGGAACTCGGCTATGGCAGCGATCTGGACATCGTCTTCGTCCACGAGGACGACGACGAGCGCGCCAGCGAGGTCTATGCGGCCTACGTGCGGCGTCTCATCAAGTGGCTGTCGGTGAAGACGCGCGAGGGCGATCTGTTCGAGATCGACACCGCGCTGCGTCCGAACGGCAACTCCGGGCTGCTGGTCACGAGCCTCGCGGCCTACGAGAAATACCAGCTCGGGCGTGGCGGCAACACCGCATGGACCTGGGAGCATCAGGCCATGACGCGCGCGCGCTGCATCGGCATGAGCGACGCGGCTGGCAGCGATGCCGCGTTCGGGGCGGAACTGGTCGCGCACTTCGACCGCATCCGGGAGGCGGTGGTCACCGCGCCGCGCGACCGGGCGGCCCTGCGCCAGGAGATCGTCGCCATGCGCGCCAAGGTGAGGGCGGCCCATCCCGTCAAGGCCGGCCGCTTCGACGTCAAGCACAGCCCCGGGGGCATGGTCGATGCCGAGTTCGCGGTGCAGTTCCTGGTGTTGTCGCACGCGCACGCGCACGCCGAACTGGTGCCCAACGTGGGCAACATCGCCTTGCTGCGCCGGGCCGAAACGGCGGGTCTGCTGCCCGAGGGCATGGGCCGTCGTGCCGGCGCGGCCTATCGCGAACTGCGACGCATCCAGCACCGCGCCCGCTTGAACGAGGAACCGACGTCGGTCGCGCTGCCGGCCCTCGCCGTCGAGCGCGAGACGATGCTCGCGTTGTGGAAGGCCGTGTTCGAAAGTCCGTGAGGACTCGCCCTTGTGCTTCGTGGACCGCGTGCCCGGTGGCGTGTCGGGCGACGCAGCGGTTCAGGCGCCCTGGTATTCCGGCTTCGGCCCGAGCGAGGACGCGAGTTCCTTGCGATAGCGGTTGAGTTCCTGCACGGTCTTGAAGCTGCGGTTCATCAGCAGGCTGAGGTTGTGCAGGATGCGCTCGCCGACCTTCTGTTCCCAGACGGCGTCAAACTTGATCTGGTGGTCCAGCCAATGCTCCAGCCAGTCCGGGTCGGGCATGCGGCTCTGGATGGTGTCGTTCGGGAAGTGCGCCTTGCTCACGTGCAGGTTGGTCGGGTGCAGGGCCTGCGCCGTGCGCCGGGCGCTTGCCATCAGCACGCCGACCTTCGTGAACGCGCCGCGCGCCTCGTCGCCGAACTTCTCCAGCGCGCGCTTCATGTAGCGCAGGTAGGCGCCGCCGTGGCGCGCCTCGTCCTGGCTGAGCGTGGTGTAGATGTGCTTGATGACCGGCTCGGTGTGCCACTCGGCGGCGCGCCGATACCAGTGGTTCAGACGGATCTCGCCGCAGAAGTGCAGCATCAATGTCTCCAGCGGCGGCGCCGGATCGAAGTCGAAGCGGATGTCGTGCAATTCCTGCTCGGTGGGCGCGTGCTGCGGGGCGAAGCGCTTGAGGTACTCCATCAGCACCAGGGAATGCTTCTGTTCCTCGAAGAACCAGATCGACATGAAGGCGGAGAAATCGCTGTCATGGCGGTTGTCGCGAAGGAACATCTCGGTGGCCGGAAGGGCGGCCCACTCGGTGATGGCGTTCATCTTGATGGTCTGGGCCTGTTCGTCGGAAAGCTTGTCGCCTTCGAACTTGTCCCAGGGAATGTCGCGGTCCATGTCCCAGCGGACGGATTCGAGTTGTCTGAAGAGTTCCGGATAGAGCATGGTGATCCTTCGTGCGCTGACGGAAAGAAAGAAGATACGCGCGCTGTCGCGCGCGGGAACAAGGCCGGGTCGCAGAAGTTAACAGGCAATTCGGACGATTCTGCGACGAAACCGACCGATTCCACACAGGACAATCCCGCTCGTCTGTGGCCTGCGACGACGAAAGGTCGTCAGCCTGGATCGCCCCGGTGGGCTGACGACGCTTTCCGAGCCAATGCCCGGACGACGGGGCCGGGCTCCACGACCGGGCGGGTCGCAAGCGCCGCCCTACAATGGCATTCGACGCGAGCGACCCCTGCCGCGCCGGCTGGTCGCGAGGCGCGGTGCTCCGTCGCCGACCGCGACCACGACGCGGACGCTTCGATCCGCCCCCCACCTTTTTCTTCTGCTGGAGACTCCCTTGTTCATTTCCTCTGCCTTCGCCCAGGCCGCGCCCGCTGCTTCCACCGGCGGCGATCTGATGTCCTCGCTCGGGAGCATGCTGCCCCTGGTGCTGATGTTCGTGGTGCTCTACTTCGTCATGATCCGCCCGCAGATGAAGCGTCAGAAGGAAGCCCGCGCCATGATCGAGGCGCTGGCCAAGGGCGACGAGGTGGCGACCGCCGGTGGCCTGCTCGGCCGCATCACGTCGCTGGGCGACCAGTACCTGGGTCTGGAGATCGCCAACGGCGTCGAGATCCGGGTGCAGCGCACCGCCGTGGTCCAGGTCCTGCCCAAGGGCGCGATCAAGTAAGCCGCGCCCGGCTCCTTTCCCACGCGGCACTGCCGCAACACCGATGCGATCATGAACCGTTACCCGGTCTGGAAATACGCGATCCTCGTGGTCGTGCTGCTGGTGGGGCTCGTCTATGCCCTGCCCAATTTCTTCGGCGAGGCGCCTGCCGTCCAGGTCTCCGCGGCCAAGTCGGTCACCAAGATCGACGTCGCCACCCAGGCGCGCGTGGAGGGCCTGCTCAAGGCCGGTGGCCTCGTGCCCGACCTGCTGACGCTCGACGCGAACTCGGTGCGTGCCCGCTTCGCCACGCCGGACGAACAGCTCAAGGCGCGCGACGTGCTCCAGCGCGGCCTGGTGCCCGACGCGAACGATCCCGCCTACGTGGTCGCACTCAACCTCGTGCCGCGCTCGCCCGCCTGGCTGAGCGCGCTGCACGCCTTTCCGATGTACCTGGGCCTCGACCTGCGCGGCGGCGTCGACTTCCTGCTGCAGGTCGACATGAAGGGTGCCATCGACAAGAAGGCCGAGTCCTTCGCGAGCGACCTGCGCACGGCGCTGCGCGACAAGAACATCCGGGGCAGCGCCGTCAGCCGCAATGGCCAGACGGTCGAGGTGCGCCTGCGCGATGCCGCGAGCGCCGAAGCCGCTAGGCGGCTGATCCAGGACCAGTTTCCCGATCTCGTCGTCGCCGACACCCAGGACGGGGCCAGCTGGCTCCTCGCGGCCACCATCAAGCCCGAGGCGGCGCGCCGGCTGCAGGACGGCGCTCTCAAGCAGAACATCACGACGCTGCACAACCGCATCAACGAGCTCGGCGTGGCCGAGCCGGTGATCCAGCAACAGGGCCTCGACCGCATCGTGGTCCAGCTGCCGGGCGTGCAGGACACGGCCAAGGCCAAGGACATCCTGGGGCGCACGGCGACGCTGGAGATGCGCCTGGTCGACGAGAGCGCCGAGGGCCGGGCCGCCGAGACCGGTGCGGGGCCGGTCCCCTTCGGCTCGGAGAAGTTCCTCGACCGCCAGGGCCGCCCCGTGATCGTCAAGAAGCAGGTGCTGGTCACCGGCGAGAGCCTGACCGACGCGCAGCCGGGTTTCGACTCGCAGACCCAGCAGCCCAAGGTCGACCTGACGATGGACGCCAAGGGCGGCCGCATCATGCGCGATGTCAGCCGCGAGAACTTCAGGAAGCGCATGGCCATGCTGATCTTCGAGAAGGGCAAGGGCGAAGTGCTCACGGCGCCGTCGATCAACGGCGAACTGGGCAACCGTTTCCAGATCTCCGGCTCGATGAACGTCGTCGAGGCCAACGACCTCGCGCTGCTGCTGCGCGCCGGCTCGCTCGCCGCGCCCATGGAAATCATCCAGGAGCGCACCATCGGTCCGAGCCTGGGTGCCGACAACATCAGCAAGGGCTTCCACAGCGTGGCCTACGGCTTCCTGGCGATCATGGTCTTCATGTGCGCCTACTACGCCCTGTTCGGCGTGTTCTCCTCGATCGCGCTGGCCGTCAACCTGATGCTGCTGGTGGCCATCCTGTCGATGCTGCAGGCCACGCTCACGCTGCCCGGCATCGCGGCCATGGCGCTGGCCATCGGCGTGGCGATCGACTCCAACGTGCTCATCAACGAGCGCGTGCGCGAGGAGCTGCGCAACGGCGCCTCGCCGCAGGCGGCCATCCACGCCGGCTACGAGCGCGCCTGGGGCACCATCCTCGACTCCAACGTGACCACGCTGATCGCGGGCATCGCGCTGCTGGCCTTCGGCTCCGGCCCGGTGCGCGGCTTCGCGGTGGTGCACTGCATCGGCATCGTGACCTCGATGTTCTCGGCGGTGTTCTTCTCGCGTGGCCTGGTGAACCTCTGGTATGGCGGCAAGAAGAAGCTCAAGAGCGTGTCGATCGGCACGGTCTGGCGTCCCAAGGCCGACGGCGCCGCCGTGGCCGAGGCCCACTGACCCCACGCCCGATCAAGGACCCGTCCCAGGACCGTCATGGAATTCTTCCGCATCCACCGCACCATCCCGTTCATGCGCCATGCCCTGGTGCTGAACATCGTCTCGTTCGCCACCTTCGCGCTGGCCGTGTTCTTCCTGTTCCATCGCGGGCTGCACCTCTCGGTGGAGTTCACGGGCGGCACGGTGATGGAGGTCGCCTACCAGCAGTCGGTCGACGTCGGCCAGGTGCGCGAGACCATCGGCAAGCTCGGCTACCAGGAAGTCCAGGTGCAGAACTACGGCACCTCGCGCGACGTGCAGATCCGCCTGCCCGTGCAGAAGGGCCAGACCTCGGCCCAGCAGAGCACCCAGGTCATGGAAGCGCTCAAGGCGGCCGACGCGTCGGCCACGTTGCGCGGCACCGAGTTCGTCGGCCCGCAGGTGGGCGAGGAACTCACCACCAACGGCCTGAAGGCGCTGGGCATGGTGGTGGTGGGCATCATGATCTACCTGGCGTTCCGCTTCGAGTGGAAGTTCGCCGTCGCCACCGTGCTGGCCAACCTGCACGACGTGGTCATCATCCTGGGCTTCTTCGCCTTCTTCCAATGGGAGTTCTCGCTCGCGGTCTTGGCCGCGGTGCTGGCGGTCCTGGGCTATTCGGTCAACGAGTCGGTGGTGATCTTCGACCGGGTGCGCGAGAACTTCCGGCGCTTTCGCAAGCTCTCGACCCCGGAGGTGATCGACAGCGCTATCACCTCCACCATCAGCCGCACGATCATCACGCACGGCTCCACGCAGCTGGTGGTGCTGTCGATGTTCTTCTTCGGTGGTCCGACGCTGCACTATTTCGCGCTGGCCCTCACCATCGGCATCTGCTTCGGCATCTATTCGTCGTGCTTCGTCGCGGCGGCGATCGCGATGTGGCTGGGCATCAAGCGCGAGGACCTGATCAAGGTCGCCGCCAAGCGTGAAGGCGATCCGGACGATCCAAACGCGGGTGCCACCGTCTGAGCATGCCGGCACCGCTCCGTGCGTTTGTCCACCATCCGAAGGCATCGTCCTCTTGTGTGGCGACGTGTCCCCGGGCAAGCTGACGCGCTGGAAACCCGACGCCAGACAACCCCGACACCATGAGCACCGATCGGCCCTCCGTTCCCCCCCGGCAGATCGCCCGCGAAGCCCGCGAGCGCTTCGTCCAGGCGACCGAGGCGCTGGTGCTGCCCGTGACACGGGCCCTCCACGAGCGACTGATCACGCTCACGGGCGAACCGGGCACGGCGCGTGACCTGCAGGATCGTCGCGACGACTTCCTCGCCTTCCAGGCGCTGGGCGATCAATGGGCCGACACCACCCGGGCCGCCTGGCGCAAGGCGCTCGCCTCGAGCGGTCCCGCGGCGGCCTCGAACTCGCTCCTCAGGCTCGAACTCATCGGCGACGACGTCGTGGAGACCCAGATCCTGTCCTCGCGGCTCGCCCAGGCGATCCAGGGCAAGGCGAATTTCGATTTCAGCGACCTGCGCCTGCGCATCCAGCACCTCGAAGGCACCTCCGAACTCGACGGCCGGGACGTGCTGCGGCCCGAGACCCTCGCCAAGGTGTGGGTCGAGCAATGGCTGGCCACCGGCCTGAGCCGCGCACTGTGGACGAAGCTCCAGGACGTCGTGCAGCGCGAGGTCCTGGAGCCGGTCGCCAATGCCTACCGCGACGTCAACGTCTTCCTGGTCGACCACGGCGTGATGCCCGAGATCGACCTCAAGAGCTTCGTGCGTCGCCCGGCCGGCAGCGCCTCGGGCCTCATGCCGCTGCCTTCGGGCAACGCGCGCTCGGGAGGCGAGCCCGCGCGTGCGCCGGCCGCCGGTCGATTCGACGGCGCATCTCCCATGTCGTCCGCGGCCGCCGACGGCATGTCTGCCATGGCGGCGGGCCAGGATCGCTTCGCCTACCCGGGCGGCCCGTCGCCGCTGACCTCGGCCCGCCAGCGTGCCCAGGGCGTCCTGCAGAATCTCAAGCGCTTCGTCGCCGCCCGCATCGGCAACGAAGGAGGGGGCCTGGGCGCACCAGGGTCCGCTTCGGGCGTCGATCATGGCGGACCGGGCAGCATCAGTGCGCGTGCCTTCGCGGCCGCCATCGCCGAAGCCGGGGTCGCCTACCAGGCTTCGGCGTCGAACTATGCCGTGGGCAACGATGCGCTCGCGCTTCAGCAGAGTGCGGCGGAATTGCGCCGACGCACCAGCGAACTCAAGCGCCGCGCCCCCACCACGGCCGACAAGGCGACGGTCGAGGTCGTCGCGCTGATGTTCCAGGCCATCCTCTCGGAAGAGCGGATCCCGTTTTCCGCGCGCGTGTGGTTCGCCCGCCTGCAGATGCCGGTGCTGCGCGTGGCCATCGCCGAGCCCGAATTCTTCGGCACCATCCAGCATCCGGCGCGCATGCTCATCGACCGCATGGGTTCGGTCGTGATGGGCTTCGACGCCGCTGCCATTTCCGGCAGCGCCCTCGAAGGCGAGATCCGTCGGGTGGTGCAGGTGATCGAGCAATACCCCGAGACCGGGCAGCGCGTCTTCAAGCTGGTGTTCGACGAGTTCGTGGTCTTCCTCAACAAGTACCTGACGCAGAGCGACGCCACCCAGCGCGTGATGAGCGTGGCGCAGCAGGTCGAGCAGAAGGAGACGATGGCGATCCAGTACACCATCGAGTTGCGCAAGATGCTCAACGACATGCCCGTGCGCGAGGAGATCCGCGAATTCCTCTTCAAGGTCTGGGCGGAGGTGCTGGCCATCGCCGCCCTGAAGTACGGTGCGCAGGACGTCCAGACCGTGACGCTCAAGCGCGCCGCCTCCGAGCTCGTCTGGGCCGCCAGTGCGAAGCCCAGCCGTCCCGATCGCGCGCGTGTGATCCAGGACCTGCCGCGCCTGCTGCAGCAGTTGCGCGCCGGCATGACGCTGCTGGGCGTGGTCGGCGAGCCGCAGGAGACGCACATCAAGTCCATCGGCGCGACGCTGACCGATGCGTTCATGTCCAAGACCGAGGCGATCCCGGCCGCGCAGATCGAGGCGCTCGCCAAGCGACTGGCGCACCTGGAGGATTTCGTGAGCGACGAGGGCACCGGCGAACTGTCGCTGGACGCGGCCAGCATCGAACTGCTGCTGGGCGTCGACGCCGCCACCATCGAGGTCGCGCCCGACACCAGCGTCAAGGCCACCGAGGACATGCTGCAGTGGGCGCGCGAACTGCAGGTCGGCCATTGGTTCATGCTCGACCACAACGGGCGCGCCAGCCAGGTCCAGTTCGTCTGGCGCAGCGAGCGTGGCCAGTTGCACCTGTTTGCCTCGGCCGACGGCCGCAGCTTCCTCATCCAGACCGGCCGGCTCGGCTCCTACCTGCAGACCGGCCTGCTGGTACCGGCCGAGGACGAGACACTGACCGTGCGCGCGACGCGCGAGGCGCTGGCCAAGCTGGACGCGCATCCCGAGAGCCTGCTGAACTGACCGGACCGGCGAGCCGCGCGGCCGGCCAACGCAAGCGTCGCGTCAGTCAGTGCGCGGTGCGTGCCGAGCGGTCGCTGCGCAATTCGTCGAGCACCAGGGCGTCCGGCTCGAGGCCGCTGCTCCAGTGCACCATCAGCAGGATGATCTTGAAATCGTCCAGTGAAACCGGACAGGAGGGCGCCGCCATCGCACGCTCGACGACGATCTCGCGCAGCCCGCCGGGCAGCACGCCCGCGGATTCCATGAAATGCAGGAAACCCATGCAGTCGGCGCCCAGCATGTCCTGCTCGACGCCCGAATAGACACGCATGGCGCCGGGCGATGCCGGCCGCACGTCGTCCCGTCCCCGGGGCGAGTCGACGACCGCCGTGGCGACGTCGGTGGGATGGGGCATGAGCGGGAGGCCCTGGGTCGCCTGGCTCAATTCGTCGAGCCAGCGCAGCGCGACGGTGATCTCGTCGGCATCGAAGCCCTGTGCGCTGAGCTTGCGCCCGAGCTGCTCGGATTGGGGACAGACGTCGCCACGCCAGTAGTTTTCGTAGACAAACGCGAGCACTTCGAACATGGCGGTCAATATAGCCCACGCCGCGATCGCGCCCTGCGCAAGCGCGCCGAACCGGCGCTGGCGCTCAGGCGGAGGCGCGACGCTGGAACAGGCCGCCGGGCAGGCGCGCCACGAGGCCGTCGAGTTCGAGTTCGAGCAATTGCGCCTGCAGCTGCGCCACGCTCTGGCCGCTGCGCGCGCAGAGGGCATCGAGTCCGACGGCGTCGAAACCGAGTTGCCTCAGCAGCGCCGACGCGCGTGGCGACGCGCTGTCCTCGTCGGTGACGGCAGCGGCATGCGGCGCCTGCGGTGAGGAGGATGCCGTGTCGTCGTCGAGCCGCAGCTCTTCCAGCACGTCCTGCACCGACTCGACCAGCTTCGCGCCCTGGCGGATCAGTGCGTGACAGCCGCGCGATTGCGGCGCGTGGATCGAACCCGGGATGGCGAAGACCTCGCGACCCTGCTCGGCCGCCAGCCGCGCGGTGATGAGCGAACCCGACTGCAGGGCAGCCTCGACCACCAGCGTGCCGCGCGAGAGCCCCGCGATGATCCGGTTGCGCTTGGGGAAGTTTTGGTTGAGCGGGGGCGTTCCGAGCGGGAACTCGCTCACGATCAGTCCGTGCCGGACGATGCGATGGGCCAGTTCGCGATGGCGCGCCGGATAGACGCGGTCGAGTCCGGTCCCCACCACGGCCACCGTCGCCAGTCGGCCGGACGGCGCCGCGGCTTCGGCCGCAGCGTCGAGCGCCCCTTGATGCGCGGCGCCGTCCACGCCCAGCGCCAGTCCCGAGACCACCGTGATGCCATGCGCGACGAACGCCCTGGCGAAGGCGCGGGCGTTGTCCTCCCCCTGGGCCGTGGGGTTCCGGCTGCCGACCATCGCCACGCTGCGGCCGAGCTGCGTCAGGTCGAACCGGGCCGGGCCTGTCAGGTAGAGCATCAGCGGCGGGTCGGCCATCTCCAGCAGTTCGGCGGGATAGCCGGGGTCGCCGAGCGTGACGACGCGGTGCACGGCACCGTCGGCGCCGTCGTGAGCCAGCCACTGGCACGTGCGCTCGAGGTGCGCCGACAGCGCCTCGGGAATCCGGCCCAGCGCGGCGCACTGGGCGGATGTCGCGACCTCCCGCAGGATCGAGGCCGGCTGCGACAGCACGTCACGCGGCAGACCGAAGGCGGCCATCAGCCGGCGCGCCGTGAGGTCGCCGACGCCGGGCGTCAGTACGAGGCGCAGCCAGTCGGCGAGTTCGTCGCGTCCCATCGTCGGTCGAAGCCCGCGCGCGGATTCAGGGATTGGCCAGCAGATCGCCCACGCGCGGCGTGTCGGTGACTTCGAGCACCAGCGCGTACGACACGCGCTCGAACGGCCGGAACACCATGAGCAGTCCGATGCGTTCGCTGGGCAGCTTGAGCAACTCCTTGCCGTCGGCCGTGCGGTCGAGGACGGTGTCGCCGTTCTTCAGGATCGCCAGCACGTGGCCGCTCTCGATGCCGTCGCGCAGCCCCTTGCTGATCGCCACCACCTGGTTCTGGGCGGCGAACTGCACGGCGTTGCCGTAGACCGAGACGATCCGGGCATCGATCGGCATGGCCGGCGCGTGCGGCGTGTAGCTCACGAGCTGGCGCGGCGGCTCGGGCAGCAGGCGGTCGCCGGCGCGGATCTCCTCGCGGGCCGCCACGATGTCGATCGTCGCCGGAACGACGCGGGCGATGTCCTTGTCGCCCTCGCGCACCGGCACGGTGGATTCGCTGCGCTGGAGCCGCGCCCGGCCCAGGTAGTGCGCCTCGTAGCCGAGGATCTCGCCGCTGACCGGGTCCGCGAGCGGCGTCGCGTTGCGGAAGACGCGGTAGGTCCTGAGGGGGCCGGGGGCATCGAGCAACGGCGCACCGGGCTCGCCGCGCGCGTAGGCGCGGTCGCCCCGGGCGAGCAGCACGCGGTTGTCGTTGCCCGCCACGACGCGCGGCGCGCGCGTCAGCGTGTCAGCGTCCACCACGATCGGCTCGCTCAGGAACGGCTCGATCAGGCTGGGCTTGAGCGTGGGCAGCGCCAGGCTCGCGAGCGACTCGACCCGCGTGCGCGGGGTCAGCTTGACGGTGTCGATGTCCCCGCCGGCACCGCCGCGACGTGTGCTCAGGCGGGCCCGGCCGCCGACCCGGTCGAGGTGGAGCACCTGACCCGGGAAGATGCGGTGCGGGTTGGTGATGTCGCCGAGGTTGAGGCCCCAGAGTTCCGGCCAGCGCCAGGGGCCACGCAGGTAGAGCCGCGAGATGGCCCACAGGGTGTCGCCGGGTTGGACGGTGTATTCGTCCGGGGCGCCGGGCACGAGTTCCTCGATCGGCACGCCGTCCTGGGCCGCCTGCTGCGCGATGGCGCGTTGCGTGGGCGTGACGGGGTAGTCCTGCGCGGCGGCCGTCGGGGCCCCGGTCACGGCGGCCAGGGCGAGGAATGCGCCGCCGCACGCGAGGACGCGAGGCCCGGAGGCGCGCGGCATGCGCTGGAAAAGGAAGTCGGAAGAGAGGAATTTTTTCATGGTTCGATCGAACGGCACCCGGACCCGCACCGACCTCGGGATGCTCACAATTTGCAACGAATTCTGCGCGCAAGCCCCTGATAGGGCAACGACTTGGCCGGACAGGGGCGGCAGCGTCACGGGGAATTGGGGAAAATAGCGACACTATCCCCGCAGTTGCCATGGCCAAACGAACCATTCTCAGTTTTCCCGATCCGCGTCTGCACACGGTCGCCAAGCCCGTGCAGGGCGTGGACGCCCGCATCCGCACCCTGGTGGCCGACATGCTGGAGACCATGTACGACGCCAGCGGCATCGGACTGGCGGCGACGCAGGTCGACGTGCACGAACGCCTGGTGGTGATCGACGTCTCCGAGGAGCGCGACCAGCCACTGGTGCTGATCAATCCCGAGATCGTCTGGGCCAGTCCGGAACGGGTGCTCAACGAGGAAGGCTGCCTGTCGGTGCCCGGCATCTACGACGGCGTGGAGCGTTCCACGGCGGTGCGCGTGACCGCGCTCGACCTCCAGGGCGAACCCCGGACGATCGAGGCGGAAGGCCTGCTGGCCATCTGCATCCAGCACGAACTCGATCACCTGCTGGGCAAGGTGTTCGTCGAGTACCTGTCGCCGCTCAAACGCACCCGCATCAAGGGCAAGCTCCTGAAGCAGCAGCGTGAGGACGCGCGCGCCGACTCGCGCGAGGGGCGGCGATGAGCGCGGCGGGCCACTTTCCCGGGCGCCGGGCCGTTCGGCGCGGCGCCGCCGCCCTGGCCATGTGCGCCGCCGCGTTCGGCCTGCTGGCCGGCTGCGCGAGCGATCCGACCCGGCTACCGCCCGGCGCCTCGCGCGCCGACATCCTGCAGCGCCTGGGCGCGCCCACGGCCACCTACCCGCTCGCCAATGGCGGCGAGCGTCTGCAGTATTCGCGCGCGCCGGCCGGCACCGAGGTCAGCAACGTCGACGTCGACGCCGCGGGCCGTGTCGTGTCCAACCGGCAGGAACTCGACGAGCGGCTGTTCGGCGACACCATCCGCGTCGACGGCTGGACCCAGGCTGACGTGCTGCGCACCTACGGCCGGCCGTTCGAGATCCGTCAGGTCGCTTCCTACGCCGGCGTGGTCTGGACGTGGCGCTACCGGGCGGTGAACGACGTGCGCCTGCTGCACATCTACATCGATCCGGCCGGGCGCGTCACGCGCTATCACACGGGCCCCGACCTCACGCGCCAGTGGATGCGCTGGTGAGGGCGCCCGCATGACCGCGCGGCCGCGGATCGCCTTCGCGGGCACGCCGGAATTCGCGCGCGTGGCGCTGGAGGCGCTGCAGGCGGCGGGCTTCGAGATCACGCTGGTGCTGACCCAGCCCGACCGTCCCGCGGGGCGTGGCATGAAGCTGCACGCCTCGCCGGTCAAGCGCTTCGCGCTCGAGCAGGGTTGGGCGGTCGCGCAGCCGCGTGGTCTGCGGCTGGAAGGCAGATATCCCGAAGACGCGCGTGCCGCGCAGGCGGCCATCGCCGAGGCGCGACCCGACGCGATGGTCGTCGCCGCCTACGGGCTCATCCTGCCGCAGTGGGTGCTCGATGTGCCGCGTCGGGGCTGCCTCAACATCCACGCCAGCCTGCTGCCGCGCTGGCGTGGGGCCGCGCCGATCCATCGCGCCATCGAGGCCGGCGATGCCGAGACCGGGGTCACCCTGATGCAGATGGACGCCGGCCTCGACACCGGCGACATGCTCGCACGCGAGGCCATCGCGATCGAGCCCGACGACAGCACCGCGCGCCTGCACGACCGCCTGGCCGCGCTCGGCGCTCGGATGGTGGTCGAGACCGTGCGGCAGGCGATCGACGGCACGCTGCGGCCGGTGCCGCAGCCCGCCGAGGGCGTGACCTACGCGCACAAGATCGAAAAGCACGAGGCGCCGGTCGACTGGCGCCAGGACGCTCCGGCCATCGCGCGCCGCGTCCGCGCCTTCGACCCGTTTCCGGGCGCCACCGGCACGCTCGGGGGCGAAACGGTCAAGTTCTGGCGGGCCCGGGCGCTGAGCGCCGCCACTGGCGACCGCTCCGACCCTGGCGCGGGTCCGGCGCCGGGCACGGTGCTGGCCGTGACGCCCGAGGGCATCGACGTGGCGACCGGCCATGGCGTGCTGCGGCTGACCGAACTCCAGCGCGCGGGCGGCAAGCGACTGTCGGCGTCCGATTTCCTGCGTGGCTTCGGCATCGGGCCCGGCCAGGTCTTCGACTGATGTTCCTCGACCCCGCGGTGCGTCGCGAGCCGGCCTTCGGCGCGGGCTTCCGGCACATGGCGCCGCTGGCCGCGGGCATCGGCGCCTGGGGCCTCATGACCGGCGTGGCGATGGTCAAGTCGGGCATGAGCGTCGTCGAGGCGACGGCCATGACGCTGCTGGTCTACGCCGGCAGCTCGCAACTCGCGGCCATTCCGCTGCTGGTGGCGGGCGCGCCGGCCTGGGTGATCCTGGCGACGGGTTTCTGCGTCAACCTGCGCTTCGTGGTGTTCAGCCTGCACCTGCGGCCCTACCTGATGCACATGCCGCGCTGGCGGCGCATGACCCACGGCTACCTCACGGCGGACCTGAGCTATGCCGTGTTCACCGGCCGCTATCCGACGCCGGCGACGACCGAGGCGGGGCGGCGTGAACAGGAGGCCTTCCTCACCGGCGGCTACTGCGTCACCTGGCTGTCGTGGATGGGTCTGAGCCTGCTGGGCATCGCGCTGGCCAACCTGATTCCGCAGCGCTGGGGACTGGGTTTCGCGGGCGTGCTGAGCCTGGTGGGCATCCTGTGCTCGATGGCGACCACGCGGCTGCGCCTGCTGGCCGCGGCGATCGCCGGGGTCACGGCGGTGGCGGCCTATGCGCTGCCGCTCAAGCTCAACATCGTCACCGGCATCGGCGTGGCGGTGCTGCTGTCGTTCTGGCTGGAGCGGCAGTTCGTGCGCGATCCGCAGGAAGCGGGCGCATGAACGCGGCGGCGGGCGCCCACACCGACGGCTGGACCCTGGGCGTGATCGTCGGCCTGGCCGGCGTCACGGTGCTCACGCGGTGCTTCTTCTTCATCCTCGACCGGCCCTGGGGCCTGCCCGACTGGGCGCACCGGGCGCTGCGCTACGCGCCGGTGGCCGCCCTGGCGGCGGTCGTCATCCCGGAGGTCGTGATGACGCAGGGGCATCTGGTGGCGACCTGGCGCGACGCGCGCCTGTTCGCGGCGGTCGCCGGGGCCGCCTGGTACTTCCGGCGTGGCGGCGTCCTGGGCACGATGCTCGTGGGCATGGCGGTGTACCTGCCGCTGCACCTCGGACTGGGCTGGTAGCTGGGACGGCGGCCCGCCGGCAGCGCCGTTGCGGTCGCGCGGACGTGGCACCTGCGCGACACCGAGTGATGGAAATCCCGGAGGTCGGCCCGTGATCGCGGTTGCAGACTGGCGCCGCCCCGGAAGCGCCATGCATCGGCCTGCCGGGTCCGACGGTTCGACGGTCCCACGAGGACACGTCCCGGTCCATTCCTGCAGGAGACAGTTCCCATGCATTTCCCTGATTCGACGACCTCCGCCGCGCGCGCAGGTCGATGGCTGCCGGCCGCGCTGGCGATGGCGGCGCTCGCCGCCTGTGGCGGCAGCGGCGATGGCGACGGCGACGCCGGGTCCGGCGGCGCGTCCGTGAACAAGCTGGAGATCCGCACGCTGTCCACGCGCGCCGACTGGGTCACCGACGGCGACGCACTGGTCGAACTGGTGCTGCCCGCCGGCGTCGGCGCGAGCGCCCTGGCGGTGGACGTCGACGGCCGCGACGTCACCAGCGCCTTCGCGACGCGCCCCGATGGCCGCACCCTGGGCCTGGTCACGGGCCTGAAGGCGGGTGCCAACGTGCTCAACGCCCGCACCGCCGCGGGCGCGGCCAGCCTGACCCTCACCAACACCGCGCGCAACGCGCCGGTGTTCTCCGGCGCCCAGGTCACGCCCTTCTATTGCGCCACGCCGGTGCCCCAGGGCGTCACCGCCACGGCGCCGGCGAGCAACGGCAGCGGCCTGTCGACGCCGGCGAGCGACGCGCAATGCACGACCGCGAGCGAATTCAAGCTCTACTACCGCACGACCGTGGCGGGCTGCTCGTTCGGCCTGCCCGATCCGAGCCCGACCGTCGGCTACAACGACACCGCGCCGCCCGTCTCGGCGGCGGCGCCGGCCAACCCCTGCTTCAAGCCCTACGCCGCCGGCGCGTCGGCGCCGGCCGACCTGGCCACCACCACCACCGACGCCGGCGTGACCGTGCCCTACGTCGTGCGCGTGGAGCGCGGCGTGATGAACCGCGGCATCTACGACCTGGTCGTGCTGCACGACCCGGCGAAGGCCTGGACGCCGACCGCGCCGCAGCCCCAGTGGAACGGCAAGGTCTACTACCAGTTCGGCTCCAGCACCGGCCAGCCGAGGCGCCAGATCCGCCCGCAGAGCGCCTGGCCGTCGTTCGACGCCCAGCTCGCGCGCGGCTACCTGGTGGCGGCCAACAGCATGACCGACTCGGCCATCAACTCCAACCGGGTCATGATGACCGAGACCGTCGGGCGCATGAAGGAGCGCATCGTCGACGGCTACGGGCCGATCCGCTTCACGATGGGCGCGGGCTGCTCGGGCGGTTCGATCAACTCGCACATGAGCGCCTCCATCTCCCCCGGGCTGCTCGACGGCGTGACCGTCTCCTGCGCCTACCCGGACTCCGAGACCACCGCCATCGAGGTCGGTGACTGCGTGCAGCTGGTGGAGGCCTACCGCAAGCCGGCCTGGCTGCAGCTGATGAGCGGCAACGGCGTCACGCCCACAGCCGAGGCGGCCAAGAAGGCCGCCATCAACGGCCACCCCGACCAGACCGCCTGCCACGGCTGGTACAACGCCTTCGGCAGCAACGCCAAGGCCGGCAACTACGTGCAGAAGCTCGTGGCCTCGCCCGACGGCGTGCTGGTCGCCCCCGGCCCCGTGGTCAACAACTGCCAGATGCCCGCCGGCCTGGTCTACGACCCGGTGACCAACCCCGGCGGCGCGCGCTGCAACGCCTGGGACTGGGCGGTGTCGGTCTTCGGCAAGACCGCCGACGGCATCCGCGCCAACGAGACGCGCGACAACGTCGGCGTGCAGTACGGCCTGAAGGCGCTGCTCTCGGGCGCCATCACGCCCGAGGAGTTCGTCGTCGTCAACGAGATCGCCGGCGGCGCCGATCACGACACCAACCCGCAGGCCGCGCGCACGCAGGCCGACGCGCCGGCGCTGTCGGTGGCCTACCGCGCGGGCATCGTCATGAGCGGGCGCAACCTGGCCAAGACGGCGGTGATCGACATGCGCGGCTGGGACGACTCCGGGCTGATCCTGCAGCCGGGCACGACCGCGCGCAGCACCATCCCGATCCACTACGTGTGGCGCAGCTTCTCGATCCGCGACCGCCTGGTGCGCGAGTACGGCGATGCCAACAGCCACGCGCTGTGGCGTTTCGGCCGCGGCGGGCTGCTCTCGCCGGTGCTGGCGCCGCAGGCGTTCACCACGATGGACCAGTGGCTCACCACGATCAAGGCCGACACCAGCGGCCGCAGCATCGAGGACAAGGTACGCGCCGCGCGGCCGGCCGACGCGCAGAACTTCTGCGTGCTCTCGAGCGACGTGGCGCAGTCCACGCGCATCACCGACGCGGCCGTCTGCGATGCCGATCCGTTCCTGAAGCCGTCGTCGTCGCCGCGCCAGGTGGCCGGTGGCCCGCTGTCGGAACACATCCTGAAGTGCCAGCTGCGGCCGCTCGACGCGGGCGAGTACGGCGGCCGGCTCAACGCGACGCAGCTCGCGCGCCTGCAGGCGGTGTTCCCCGGCGGCGTGTGCGACTGGAGCAAGCCCGGCGTCGGCCAGCAGGCCGCGGTGGGCCCGCTGGAATTCAGCGCCGGCCCGGGCGGCCGCGCGCTGGCGGCGGCACCGGTGTCGATCGCGAAGTGACCTGAGACACCGCGCGGACGCGGGCCCCGGGCCCGCTGCGCGCGGCGTCCGACGTCCGGCACGGGCCGGCGGAGCGATCCGCCGGCCCGTGCCGTTTTTGGGAGTGCTCCGAGAGGCGCTCCTACAATTCCGCGCTGCAGGCGCTCCCGCCTGTGCCCGTCGGCATCGCCGATCAGGCCCACTCCCCCTTCTTCCTCCAGACCGCCATGAACGTCATCCGCTTTTCCGATCTGTGCGCCCAAGGCCGAGTCGCCGGCCAGCGCGTTTTCATCCGCGCCGACCTCAACGTGCCGCAGGACGACACCGGCCGCATCACCGAGGACACCCGCATCCGCGCCTCGGTGCCGTGCATCCGCCAGGCGCTCGACGCCGGCGCCGCCGTCATGGTGACCTCGCACCTGGGCCGTCCGACCGAGGGCGAATTCAAGCCCGCCGACTCGCTCGCGCCGGTCGCCACCCGCCTGGGCGAGCTGCTCGGGCGCGAGGTGCGCCTGGTGGCCGGCTGGGTCGACGGCGTCCAGATCGAACCGGGCGAGGTCGTGCTGCTGGAGAACTGCCGCCTCAACAAGGGCGAGAAGAAGAACGACGAGGCGCTCGCGCGCAAGCTCGCCGCGCTGACCGACATCTACGTGAACGACGCCTTCGGCACCGCGCACCGCGCCGAAGCCACCACCTACGGCATCGCGCAGTACGCGAAGGTCGCCGCCGCCGGCCCGCTGCTGGCCGCCGAGATCGACGCCATCACCCAGGCACTGGCGCAGCCGAAGCGTCCGCTGGTGGCGATCGTCGCCGGCTCCAAGGTCAGCACCAAGCTGACCATCCTCAAGAGCCTGGCCGACAAGGTCGACCAGCTCGTCGTGGGTGGCGGCATCGCCAACACCTTCATGCTGGCCGCCGGCCTGTCGATCGGCAAGTCGCTGGCCGAGCCGGACCTGGTCGACCAGGCCAGGGCGGTGATCGAGGCGATGCGCGCGCGCGGCGCCGACGTGCCGATCCCGGTGGACGTCGTGACCGCCAAGACCTTCTCCGCCACGGCCGAGGCGAGCGTGAAGGCGGCCGACGCGGTCGCCGAGGACGACCTGATCCTGGACATCGGCCCGAAGACCGCCGAGATGCTCGCCACGCAGTTGCGCAAGGCCGGCACCATCGTCTGGAACGGCCCGGTCGGGGTGTTCGAGTTCGACGCGTTCTCCAAGGGAACGGAAGCCATCGCCCGCGCCATCGCCGAGAGTCCGGCGTTCTCGATCGCCGGCGGTGGCGACACGCTGGCCGCGATCGCCAAGTACGGCATCGAGGACAAGGTCGGCTACATCTCGACGGGCGGCGGCGCCTTCCTGGAGATCCTTGAAGGCAAGACGCTCCCGGCGCTGGAGATCCTGGAGCGGCGCGCGGCGGGCTGAGGCCGGCCGGGCGTCGTCAGACGGCGCCGCCAGCCACGCGGTCGCCGCGCAGTTCGTCGAACAGGCGCGCCTGCACCAGGAGCAGGGCGAGGTAGCAGACGGCCTCGGCCAACTCCTCGGCCATCATGCGCAACGCCTCGGTGTCCTGCGCCTCGAAGAACATGCTGCTCTCCGACAGCGTGGCCATCAGGGCCGCGGCAGCGCCCAGCACGAACTCGAACCAGGGAAAGCGGTGCCGCCGCATCAGCGCGACCAGCGGGCGGTCGAGCCGCCAGCGCAGGAAGGCCAGCACCGCCACCGCCACGGCCGCCAGCACGAGCGGCTTGATGGCCATGTGGTACCAGAGCTTGCTGGAGGAGAAGTACGGCCCGTCGGCCTCCATCACGCCATGGGTGAGGAAGGTGGCGCCCCAGCTGGTCTCCCGGCCGGCGCACAGGAGCCAGAACGCCAGGGCGATCAGGCTCAGGCGCAGGGCCGCCGCGCACCCGGGGGCGATCCGCGCGGCGGGTGCACGGCGCAGCTTGCGCCAGGTCCAGGCCGCCCAAGAGAAACCGATCAGCAGGATGGCGATCTGCGCGTCCTCGACCCAGCCGTTTTCCCAACTGGAGCGTTCGGGCAGTCGACGGGCCAGCGGATAGACGGCGATCAGCAGGACCAGCAACCCCCACCGCGCGATGCCGAAGAGGCGGGTGCGGCAGATGGAGGGCATGGAGGCTGGATCGGTCGAGACGCAGGAAGTCATCCTTGCGACGATAGGCAAAGGCGCCGGAGCGCGCCAGCAGCCGGCGTCGTCTTTACATGGCCGACACGAAGCGTGGCGCGCTGGTCGCGCGGCCCTCGAAATCGGTCCAGCACTGGCGCGTGAAGTCGTAGAGCTTGCAGGCGCGCGCGGTGTCGAAGTACCACCGCCAGGAGAACCGCTGGACGATGATCCGCTCGGGCAGCAGATGCTCCAGGGTGCGCTGCGCTTCCTTCAGCTTGTAGAGCGGGATGCTCATGTCGACGTGATGCGCGGTGTGCTCCATGATGTGGTGCAGCAGGGCGCCGAACTGCAGCGGGAAGGTCAGGTGCACGGTGGTCGAGACGAAGGGCTGGGCGCGCTGCCAGGCCGCGCGGTCGTCGTGCCACTGCGCTCTGACGTGCGTGTGGTGGCCGTAGATCACGAAGCCCATCATGTGGAACCAGAACACCACCGGCACGCCGAAGCCCGCCAGCAGCACCCAGCCTACCGGCTGCCCGGCGGCCAGCGCGCCCGCGGCGAGTGCGGCGACCCAGGCGGCGGTGAAGGCGCAGACGAGCAGGCAGTCCTTCCAGAAGATCGGCCGCATGGTGTTGCCCAGCGCCTTCTTGGTCGGAAACATCATCTTCTTCCACCAGATCTCGACCATGTAGTAGGCCCCGGGGCCCCAGCCGCTGCGGTAGAGGCGCTGGAACAGCCGGCCGACGGGCGACAGCGCGCGGTATTCGGCCTGCGTGAGCGGCGCCCAGACGAAGTCCACGCCCTTGAGGTTGGTGAAGCCGTGGTGGACCACGTTGTGCCCCATGTCCCAGAGGCTGTAGGCCGTCAGCGAGGGCAGGAAGGCGATGCGCCCGAGCCACTTGTTGAGCCGGCGGTGCGGCGTCAGGCTCTGGTGGCAGCCGTCGTGGCCGATGATGAAGAGCCGTCCGATGACGAAGCCCGCGAGCAGGCCGGCCAGCAGCTTCAGCCAGACCGACTTCACCAGCACGGTGGCCGTGAGCAGCGCGCCGAACAGCAGGTAGTCGATGGCCAGCAGCACGAAGGCGCGCACGGTGGTGCGCTGGGCCAGGGGAATCAGCCACAACCGGATGACCTTGCGGTGGGGCAGCGGTGCGTCGGGCGGCAGGGGCGAAGGAACGGGTTCGGTGGGGGTCTGCATGAGACGGACAGGAAAGGTGAAGGAAATCGCGGCACGCGAGGCGTCCACGTCGCATTCATCGAGGGACCGGTCGTGACGGGCGGGGAACAGGGGGAGGGCGAAGGGTGCCGACCGCTTCCCGGACGATCTTGCATGCCGTTCGATGTCACGACCTCATGTGAGAATTGTGCCAAAAGCCACACACCGGAGACCCATCCATGGACATCGTCCGCCTTCCCCGCCACGCCACCAAGATCGTCGCGACCCTCGGTCCCGCCTCCAACACGCCGGAGTTGCTGGAGCAGATGATCCACAGCAAGGTCAGCGTGGTGCGACTGAACTTCAGCCATGGCACGGCCCAGGACCACATCGCCCGCGCGGCGATGGTGCGCGAGGCGGCGCGCAAGGTGGGTCGCGAGGTGGCGATCATGGCCGACCTGCAGGGCCCGAAGATCCGCGTGGGCAAGTTCGCCGAGGGGCGCATCTGGCTCGAACCGGGCGCCAGCTTCACGCTCGACGCGGCGCGCACGGTGCCGGGCGACATCGCCGCGGTCGGCCTCGACTACAAGGACCTGCCGCGCGACGTCAAGGCCGGCGACCGGCTGCTGCTCAACGACGGCCTGATCGTGCTGCGCGTGGACGCGGTCAAGGGCGAGACGGTGGTCACCACCGTCGTCCTCGGCGGCGAGCTGTCCAACAACAAGGGCATCAACAAGCAGGGCGGCGGCCTGACCGCGCCCGCGCTGACGGCCAAGGACATGGAGGACATCAAGACCGCGATGAGCTTCCAGGCCGACTACGTGGCCGTGAGCTTTCCCAAGAACGCCACCGACATGGAGATGGCGCGCCAGCTGTGCAACGTGGCGGCCGCCGAGTACGGCCACCGGCCCGGCATGATCGCCAAGATCGAGCGCGCCGAGGCGATCCCCAAGCTCGAGGAGATCCTGCGCGCGAGCGACGGGATCATGGTCGCGCGCGGCGACCTGGCCGTGGAGGTGGGCAACGCGGCGGTGCCGGCGCTGCAGAAGAAGATGATCCGCATGGCGCGCGAGATGGACAAGGTGGCCATCACCGCCACGCAGATGATGGAGTCGATGATCACCAATCCCGTGCCCACGCGCGCCGAGGTGAGCGACGTGGCCAACGCGGTGCTCGACGGCACCGACGCCGTCATGCTGAGCGCCGAGACGGCCTCGGGCCGCTATCCCCTGGAGACGGTGCAGGAGATGAGCCGCATCTGCGAGGCCGCCGAGCAGGCCGAGGACACCGCGCGCGACACCGATTTCAGCGGCCACACCTATGCCCGCATCGACCAGGCCATCGCCATGGGGGCGCTTTTCACCGCGCACCACCTCGGCGCCAAGGCGATCGTCGCGCTGACCGAATCGGGCTCCACGCCGCTGTGGATGAGCCGGCATGCGGCCCACATCCCGGTCTATGCGCTGACCTCGCGGCTGGCCACGCAGCGCAGGATGGCGCTCTACCGCAACGTGCGTCCGCTGCTGATGGATTCGCACACCGATCGCGACACGGCGCTCGACCACGCCGAGGCCCACCTCAAGAAGCGCGGCATCGTGCAGAGCGGCGACGTCTACGCCATCACCTGCGGCGAGCCCATGGGCGCGCCCGGCGGCACCAACATGCTCAAGATCTGCCGGGCGACCTGAGCGGCGCGCGGGGCGCGCGAAACCGAAACGCCCGCGCGCGCGTACCTCCCGCATGACCGCAGTCCCCCCGTTCCCGCGCCGCCGCCTGCTGGCGTCCGCCCTCGCCCTGTGCGCCACCGCGGCGCTCTCCGCCTGTTCGCCGGCCCGGCTCGTCAACGGGCTGGTGCCCTCGGACACCTATCGGTTCGAAGGCGGGATCGCCTACGGCGCGGCGCCGCGCCAGCAGCTCGACGTCTACCGCCCGCTGGCCGATGCCGCCGGCCCGACGGACGGCCGCAAGCCGCCGCTGGTGGTCTTCCTGTACGGCGGCACCTGGACCCACGGCGATCGCGCCGGCTTCCGCTTCGTCGGCGAGGCGCTGGCCGCGCGGGGCGCGGTGGTCGTCATCCCGGACTACGGCCTGTCGCCGGCGTTCCGGTATCCGGCCTTCGTGCGCGACAGCGCGCTGGCCGTGAAATGGGCGCTCGACCACGCCGTGCGGCTCGGCGCCGATCCCCGGCGCGTCCACGTCATGGGCCACAGCTCGGGGGCCTACAACGCCGCCATGGTCGCGCTCGACGGCCGCTGGCTGGCCGAGGCGGGCGCACGGCCGGATCAGCTCGCCGGCTGGATCGGCATGGCCGGTCCCTATGATTTCCTGCCGATCGACGATCCCGAGGCCCGCGTGGCCTTCGACTGGCCCGCGACCCCGCCCGATTCCCAGCCCTACGCGCATGCCGGCGCCGGCGCGCCACGCACCCTCCTGATGGCCGCGCGCGACGACCGCAGCGTCGATCCCGTGCGCAACACCGCGCGGCTGGCGACCAAGCTGCGCGCGGCCGGCGTCGAGGTGCGCACCGAATCGTTCGACGACCTGGGCCACGTCACGCTCATCGGTGCCATCGCCCGCCCGCTGGCCTGGATCGGCGGGCCGGTGCTGCCCCCGATCCTGGATTTCATCGGACTCGCGCAGGCCGGGCGGTAGGCGCCCTGGCGTCGATACAATCTTGCGCAATCTTTCTCCTCACGCCATCAACGGCCGTCAACGGCCACGAACAAGAGAGCAACGCAGTGAATCAGGAACAACTCACCCAAGTCACCACCGGCAAGGGCTTCATCGCCGCACTGGACCAGAGCGGGGGCAGCACGCCCAAGGCGCTCAAGCTCTACGGCATCGAGGAAAGCGCCTACCAGGGCGATGCCGAGATGTTCGACATGGTCCACGCCATGCGCAGCCGCATCATCACCAGCCCGGCCTTCGACGGCCGCCGCGTGATCGGCGCCATCCTGTTCGAGGCCACCATGGACCGCCAGATCGACGGCATCGACGCCGCGACCTACCTGTGGGAGCGCAAGCAGGTCGTGCCTTTCCTGAAGGTCGACAAGGGCCTGGCCGACGAGGCCGACGGCGTGCAGCTCATGAAGGCGATGCCCGAACTCGACGTGCTGCTCCAGCGCGCCGTCGCCAAGGGCATCTTCGGCACCAAGATGCGCTCGGTGGTCAACCGCGCCGACGAGAAGGGCATCGCCGCCGTGCTCGACCAGCAGTTCGCCGTCGGCCGCCAGATCCTGGCCGCCGGCCTGATGCCGATCCTCGAACCCGAGGTCTCCATCGGCGCGGCCGACAAGGCCGAAGCCGAGGCGATCCTCAAGAAGGCCTTCCTCAAGCGCCTCGACGCACTGCCGGCCGACACCAAGGTCATGCTCAAGCTCACGCTGCCGACCGTGGACGGCTTCTTCCAGGAACTGGTCGACCATCCGAACGTGGTGCGCGTGGTGGCCCTGTCGGGCGGCTACGCCCGCGACGGCGCCAACGAGCGCCTGGCGCGCAACCCGGGCGTCATCGCCAGCTTCAGCCGCGCGCTGACCGAGGGCCTGAGCGCCCAGCAGTCCGACGACGGCTTCAACGCCGCCCTGGACAAGGCCGTCGAGTCGATCTACCAGGCTTCGATCACCTGATCGACGAAAAACGTCGCCGGGGCCGCGTGCCCCGCCGCACCAGCCACCGCTCGCGGTGGCTTTTTTCTGCGCGCACAATTCGCTTCTCCGCGCTGATTTCCTTCGTTTTCCACCCACGCCGACCGCCATGACCACCGTCCACACCTCCTCGATCCAAAGTCTGCCCCTGCTCGCGCGTGGCAAGGTGCGCGACAACTACGCGGTGGGCGACGACCGCATCCTGATGGTCGCGAGCGACCGCCTCTCGGCCTTCGACGTGATCATGGGCGAGCCCATTCCGGGCAAGGGCGTGATCCTCACGCAGATGGCCCTGTGGTGGTTCGAGCGCCTGGGCCATCTGTGTCCCAACCACCTCACCGGCGAGGCGCCCGAGAGCGTGGTGACCGACGCCGAGGTGCCGCAGGTGACCGGGCGATCGATGCTGGTGCGCCGTCTCAAGCCGATCCCGGTGGAGGCCGTGGTGCGCGGCTACCTGGCCGGCAGCGGCTGGAAGGAGTACCAGGAGACGCGCTCGGTGTGCGGCGTGCCGCTGCCCGAGGGGCTGACCAACGCCAGCAAGCTGCCCCGTCCGATCTTCACGCCCGCGGCCAAGGCCGCCGCCGGCGAGCACGACGAGAACATCACCTACGACCGCGTCGTCGAGCTGATCGGCCCGGCCCTGGCGCAGCAGATCCGCGAGATCAGCATCGCGATCTACGAGACGGCCGCGCAGATCGCGCTGGCCAAGGGAATGATCATCGCCGACACCAAGTTCGAGTTCGGCCTGGACGACGCCGGCGCACTGGTGCTGATGGACGAGGTGCTCACGCCCGACAGCTCGCGCTACTGGCCGGTCGAGGGCTACGACGACGCGCTCGCCACGGGCGCCAACCCGCCGAGCTACGACAAGCAGTTCGTGCGCGACTGGCTCGAGGCCACCCGCATCAACGGCAAGCCCTGGGACAAGACTCCCCCGGCGCCGCGCCTGCCGGCCGAGGTGATCGAGAAGACGGCGGCCAAGTACCGCGAGGCCCTGGAGCGGCTGACCGGCTGATGCGCGGCCGCCGTCGGGCGACTCAGCGGTTCTCCAGCACCGCCAGCGTGCGTCCGCTGGCGTCGAGCAGCGTGAGCTGGTTGCCTCCGAGCAGGCTGTAGGCGGTGGTGGCCTGCAGGGCGTCGACGAAGGCGCTCTCCAGCTGGCCGCGCTCCGCGTCCACGCAGGCCATGCGCGTGGCCGCCAGCGGACCGATCCTGAGGCTGCCGCCTTCGCGCAGGTAGCCCCCGGAGATGCGGTTGCAGCCGCCCGAGCCGCTCACGCGCGTGCCGTCGAAGCGCACCTGCGCATCGCGCTGCGGGTCGCCACCGGCCGCGACGGGCTGCGGGCCCAGGCGAACGAGGCGCCAGACCCGCGACTCGATCGGCTCGTCCAGGCTGATGCCCGAGCCGCAGGCCGACAGCGCCGTCGCGCCCGCCATGGCCAGCAGCACGGCCAGGGCGCCGCGCCGGCCGGCGGGGGAGGGCGACGGGGTCGCGGAGACGGCGTGACGATCGACGGGGAGGCGCATGGCAGGGTTCCTTTGTGACGGTCATTGTGGGCCGGCGAACCGCGCCCCGGCGATCGGGTCGAACCCGTCCGGGCTCAGCTCAGCACGACGCTGCTGAGCCGGCGGCGATAGGTCGCCACGGTCGGGTCGTCCGGCGGGATCTGGCCGTCGGCGACCTTCGGACGGGGCGGCTCGATGACATCGAGGATGGCGATGTAGGTCTTGCGCGCCAGATCGTCGCTCCAGGTCTTGTCGCGCATCAGGATCTCCAGCAGCTCGTCCATGGCGTCGGTCCAGCGCTGCGCGGCCGCGAGCAGCCGGGCGCGAGCGAAGCGGGCATCGAAATCGCGCTTGGCCGTGGCGATCCTGGCGTCGAAGGCCGACAGCGAGGGGGCCTCCCCGGCGACGGGCCGCGCGAAGTCGATGGCGTCCATCCAGCGCGCGAGCGAGTCCAGGCGCCTCACCTGAGCGGTCTTGACGATCACCGGCGCGAAGGCGACCTTGGCGTCGTCGATGCGGCCCTGCTGGAGCAGCAGCTTCACGTAGTCGAAGCGGGCGTCGTCGTTGGCCGGATCGGTGGCCACGGCGTGCTGGAGCTTTTCCAGCGCGCCCTCGGTGTCGCCGGCGGCCAGGGCGTCCAGCGCCGCCTCTTCCTCGGCGGCGGCCTCGACTTCCTCGGCCGCCGGCACGTGCTTGTCGAGGAACTCGCGGATCTTGTCGGCGGGGATCGCGCCGACGAAGCCGTCGACCGGCTGGCCGCCGACGAACATCACGCAGAACGGGATGCTGCGCACGCCGAACATCTGCGAGAGCTGCGACGAGATCTGCGGCACCTTGTCGGCGTCGAGCTTGGCGAGCGTGAAGCGCCCGGCGTATTCGGTCTCGAGCTTTTCGAGCACCGGGCCGAGCTGCTTGCACGGGCCGCACCATTCGGCCCAGATGTCGAGCAGCACGGGCGTCTGGGCCGAACCTTCGATGAGGTCGGTCTGAAAGTTTTCGAGGGTGATATCGATCATCGGGAGCAGGTGGGCACGAAACGTAAAATTGCGACCATGAACCAAACAATCCGGGTCGGTGTGGTGATGGGCTCGAACTCCGACTGGGAGACGATGCGCCACGCGGTCGAGATTCTTACGCAATTCGACATCGCCCACGAAGCCCGCGTGGTGTCGGCCCACCGCATGCCCGACGAACTCTTCGCCTACGCCGAGGGTGCCGCCGGGCGCGGCCTCGCCGCGATCATCGCCGGCGCCGGCGGCGCCGCCCACCTGCCGGGCATGCTGGCGTCGAAGACGACCGTGCCGGTGCTCGGCGTGCCCGTCGCGAGCCGCCACCTGCAGGGCGTCGACTCCCTCTACAGCATCGTCCAGATGCCCAAGGGCGTGCCGGTGGCGACCTTCGCCATCGGCACCGCCGGCGCCGCCAACGCGGCGCTGTTCGCCGTGGCGATGCTCGCCGCGGCCGGCGACACCGCACTGCGCGAGCGGCTCGACGCGTTCCGCGCGCGCCAGACCGCCGCCGCCCGCGCCATGACCCTGCCGCCGCCGGAGGCCGCGTCCGAAGGCGCTGCGACGGCCCACGCATCGATGGCCCCGGTCTCGCCGTTCTCGCCCCAGGGCGGAGGCGCGCTGTGACCGCGCCCGCCACCCCCTGCCTGGCGCCCGGCGCCACGCTCGGCGTGCTCGGCGGCGGCCAGCTCGGACGCATGTTCGTCCACGCGGCCCAGCGCATGGGCTACGCCACGGCGGTGCTCGATCCCGACGGCGACAGCCCGGCCGGCCGCATCAGCCACCACCACGTCCACGCCGACTACACCGACATCGCCGGTCTGGCGCGCCTGGCCGGCCTGGCCGAGGCCATCACGACCGAGTTCGAGAACGTGCCCGCGCCCTCGCTGGAGCACCTGGCGGTGGCCCGGCCGGTGGCGCCCGCCGCGGCCGCCGTCGCCATCGCGCAGGACCGCATCCGCGAGAAGGCGCATTTCGTGCGCTGCGGCGTCGCCTGCGCGCCCTACGCGGTGATCGAGAACGCCGTGCAGCTCGCCGCCGTGCCCGACCACCTGCTGCCCGGCGTCCTCAAGACCGCGCGGCTGGGCTACGACGGCAAGGGCCAGCAGCGCGTGACCACGCGCGACGAGCTCGCCGCCGCCTGGAACACCACCAACGGCCTGCCGTGCGTGCTGGAGCAGCTGCTGCCGCTCGAATTCGAGTGCTCGGTGATCGTCGCGCGCGGCCACGACGCGCAGATGGTGCACCTGCCGCCGCAGCGCAACTGGCACCGCGACGGCATCCTCGCCGTGACGGAGGTGCACGAGGCCAGCCTGCCGGCCGGCGTGGCGCTGCGCGCGGTCGAGGCCACGCGCGCCATCGCCGAGGGCCTGGACTACGTGGGCGTGCTGTGCGTCGAGTTCTTCGTGCTCGCCGACGGCAGCCTGATCGTCAACGAGATGGCCCCGCGACCGCACAACAGCGGCCACTGGTCGATGGACGCGTGCGACGTCTCGCAGTTCGAGCTGCAGGTGCGCACGCTCGCCGGCCTGCCGCTGTGCGCGCCGCGCCAGCACGGTCCCGCCGTGATGCTCAACCTGCTGGGCGACCTGTGGTTTCCCGGCCCGGCGGCCGGCGCGGACCGCGGCGACCGAGAGGTCGCGCAGGAACCCCCGTGGGCCGATGTCCTCGCGCTGCCCGGGACGCACCTGCACCTCTACGGCAAGGCGGAGGCCCGGCGCGGCCGCAAGATGGGTCACCTGAACATCACCGGTGCCGACATCGAGACCGTGCGCAAGACCGCCGACTACGCCGCGGCGCTGCTCGGTCTGGCGATTCCGCTGTCGGAGTGAACCGCATGCCGAGCCATCCGAGCGCCGCGCCCGAGGACGTCTCGTGATCCGCGACGCCCGGCCCTCCACGGTCGGCGTGGCGGTGGCCGAGGCGACCCTCGCCGAGGCCGCGGGCCGGCTGCGCGCGGGCGCGCTGGTGGCCTTTCCGACCGAGACCGTCTACGGCCTGGGCGCCGATGCGGCCAGCGACGAGGCCGTCGCCGGCATCTTCCGCGCCAAGGGCCGGCCGAGCGACCACCCGCTGATCGTCCACATCGCCGCCGGATCGCATGGCGCGCAGTCGCTGTCGCGCTTCGCGCAGCCGCTGCCGGCGTTCGCGCAGCGTCTGGCGCAGGCTTTCTGGCCCGGGCCGCTGACCCTGATCGTCACGCGCCAGCCCGGTGTCGCCACCGCCGCGGCCGGCGGACAGGACACGGTCGGCCTGCGCTGCCCGGCGCATCCGGTGGCGCAGGCGCTGCTGGCGGCCTGCGCCGCGCAGGGCGTCGCCGGCCTGGCCGGGCCGAGCGCCAACCGCTTCGGCCGCGTCAGCCCGACGACCGCGCAGCACGTGCACGCCGAGTTCGGCGACGACCTGCTGGTGATCGACGGCGGGCCGTGCGACGTCGGCATCGAGTCGACCATCGTCGACTGCAGCCGGGGTGCCCCGGTGCTGCTGCGCCCGGGCGCCATCACGCGTGACCAGATCGAGGCCGCCTGTGGCGAGCCGCTGCGCGACCGGCGCGACCTGGCCGCGCCCGATCCGCGCGCCTCCGGCACGCTGGCCGCGCATTACGCGCCCGATGCGCGGGTGCGCCTGATGGACGCGCGCGCGTTGCAGGCGGCGCTCGACGTGCTGGGTGCGCAGGCCGCGCACCTCGCGGTGTGGGCGCGCACCGAACTGCGCACCGCGTCGTCGGGCGTGCTGCGCCGGCGCATGCCCGGCGACGCCGGCGACGCGGCGCGCGAGCTGTTCGCCGTGCTGCGCGATTTCGACGCCCGGGGCGTGCGCCTGATCTGGGTCGAGACGCCGCCCGACACGCCCGAATGGGAAGGGGTGCGCGACCGCCTCCAGCGGGCGGCGGCCGCCTGAGCGGACGCCCGGGCCGGTGCGCCGGCGGGGGCCGGCCCGACGGTGGCGCGCGTCAATCCTGCGTGGCCCAGTCCACCAGGGCGTCGAAGGCCGGCCGCGCCGCCGCGGCGTTGTCGTGGTTGGCGATGGCCACCACCACGTAGCGTCGTCCGCTCGCGCCGTCGACGAATCCGGCCACGCCGGCCGCGTCGCGCAGCGTGCCGGTCTTCAGGTGCGCCGAGCCGCCGGAGCGCAGCGCGCGGCGCCGCAGCGTGCCGTCCACGCCGGCGGACGGCAGCGACGCCATCAGCTCGGCCATCACCGGCGAGCGCCACGCGACCTGGAGCATCCGCGCCAGCGCCGCGGCGCTGATGCGTTCCTCCCGCGAGAGTCCGGAGCCGTTGTCGAACACCGGCGTCTCCTCCCCGCCGATGCGCTCGCCCCACCACCGGCGCACGACGGCGCGCGACGCCTCCAGCGTGCCGCTGCGCCGCTGCTGGAGCCCCAGCGTCAGGAAGAGCTGCTGCGCCATCACGTTGTTGCTGTACTTGTTGATGTCGCGGATGACCTCGGACAGCGGCGGCGAGGCGACCTCGAACACCGGCTTCGAGCCGGCGGGCACGCGGGCCTCGCGCACCCGGCCGCGCACCTGTCCGCCCATCTGCGCCCAGGTCCCGGCGATGGCCCGGGCGGCGAAGCCGCGCGGATCGGCGTAGGCCACGCCCCAGGTCCGCTCGCCGCAGTCGGCGACATAGCCCCCGGCGAAGCGCAGGCGCGACGGGTCGGCGAAGTCGGGCGCCAGCACGGTCTGCCAGTCGCCGCATTCGCCGGCCGCGAGCGGCACCGTGGCCTGCATCGCCACGCCGGCGAGCGTCGGCTCCCAGCTCACGCGCGCGACCTCGGCGCCCCGGTCGGGCACGAAGGTCGCGACCACCGACTTGTAGTTGACCAGCAGCGCATCGGGCCCGGCGTTGTACGGGCGCAGGCCTTCGCCGTCGAAGGCGGCGGGGTCGGCCTCGGGCGTGTCGAAGGCTTGGCGGTCGAGCACGATGTCGCCCGCGATGGTCTGGATCCCCAGGCCCTGCACGCGGCGCAGCAGCAGCCACAGCCGCTCGGCGACGAGCTTGGGATCGCCCCGGCCCTGCAGGTAGAGGTTGCCCTGGAGCACGCCGTCGCGCACCGGCCCGTCGACGTGGACCGACGTGGTCCAGGCGAAGGCGGGGCCCAGCAGGTCGAGCGCGGCATAGGTGGTGACCACCTTCATGATGGAGGCCGGATTCATCGGCGCCTGCGTGCGCCAGGCCAGGCGCGGCGCTCGCGCGCCGTCGGCATCGGCGACCAGGAAGGTGACGGCCTCGCGCGGCACCTTCGCGCGCGCCAGCGCGGCCTCGACGCCGGGCGGCAGGGCCTGCGCCGCGGCGGTGCCGGCGAGTCCGCCCAGCATGGCGCCGGCGAGGAGGGCGCCGGCCACGGCGCTCCCCAGGCGACGGCCGGCGCGGGTGGCGGCCGGAAGGGGGGAGGCGACGACGACGGGCATCGGCGGATTATCCCGGCCGCGGCCGGCGTCCGTGGGCGCCTCGATAATCGGTGGATGACCCGCGTCGCCCGTCCACCCTCCCGATTCACCGCGCGCCAGCTGGGCATCGCGGCGGCGATCGTCACGGTGGTGGTCTGGACGGCTTTCATCCTCGTGGCACGCGCCTCGGCCGCGCGCTCGCTCGGATCGCTCGACATCGCCTTCCTGCGCATCTGCGGGGCGGGTCTGGTGCTGGTGCCCTGGGGCGCCTGGCAGGTGGCGCGGATGCGGCGTGACGCGGCACCCCGGCGCCCGGACGCCCCGCGCCCGGACGCCGTCTTCGGCCTGTCGCCGCTCGGAGCGAGACTGACGGTCGTGGGCGGCCTGCTCGGCGGCCTGCTCTATGCGCTGCTCGCCTACAGCGGTTTCTTCTACGCCCCGGCCGCGCACGCGTCGGTGCTGCTGCCGGGCAGCCTGCCGCTGTGGACCTCGCTGCTGGCGGTCGCCGTGCTCGGCGAGCGCATGACGGCCACGCGCGCGCTGGGTCTGGCGCTGATCGTCGCGGGCGACCTGCTGGTGGGCGGACGCAGCCTGCTGCAGGCCTTCGAGGGCGGCCAGGTCTGGAAGGGCGACCTGTTCTTCATGGCGGCGGCGTTCTGCTGGGCCTGCTACAGCGTCTTCGCGCGGCGCCATGCGCTCGACGCGGTGCGCGCCACCACCGCCATCACGGTGTTCGCGTTCGTGGTCTACCTGCCCGCCTACGCCCTGCTGGTGGGGACCGGCGCCCTGGCCAGCCGGCTCGACGCCGCCCCATTGAGCGAGATCGTCTTCCACATGCTGTTCCAGGGCGTCGGGTCGGTGGTCGTCTCGGGCATCGCCTTCACGCAGATGATCGGGTACTTCGGCCCGGTGCGCTCCACCATGATCACCGCGCTGGTGCCGGGCCTCTCGGCCATCGGCGCGGTGCCGCTGCTCGGCGAGCCGCTGTACTGGAACCTGATCGCGGGCCTGCTGCTGGTGACGGCGGGCATCCTGTTCGGCGTGCGCAGGACCGCCCCGCGCGCCACCGCCGACACCATCGCCGATACCCCTCCCCTCCCAACCACCGGGCGCTGCCATGGCTGACAGGTTCCTCGCCTTCGACACCAGCACCGATCGCCTGTCGATCGCCGTGCGCCACGGCGCGCGCACCGTCGCGCACGAGGGCCCGGGTGGCGCGCAGTCGTCGACCACGCTGATCCCGCGCATCCGCGAGCTGCTGGCCGAGGCCGGTCTGGCGCTCGGCGAGCTCGACGCCATCGCCTTCGGTCGCGGCCCGGGCTCGTTCACCGGCCTGCGCACGGCCTGCGCGGTGGCGCAGGGCCTGGGCTTCGGCGCGGGCGTGCCGCTGCTGCCGGTCGACACGCTGCATGCGGTGGCCGAGGAGGCGCGCCATCGCTTCGGCGTGTCGCGCGTGGTGGCGGTGCTCGACGCGCGCATGGACCAGGTGTATGCGGCCCGGGTCGCGTTCGACGGCGACGCGGCGACGGTGGGCGACACCGAGGTGCTGGCGCCCGAGGCGGTGGTCGTGCCCGAAGGCTGGGTGCTCGCGGGCAACGCCTTCGCCGCCCATGGCGATCGCCTCTGCGCCGCCGTCCGCCACGAGGCCCTGCCGAGCGCCGCGGCGCTGCTGCGTCTCGCGCCGGGGCTGCTCGCGGCCGGCCGGGCCGTCGCCCCCGCCGACGCTTGGCCGCTGTACGTCCGCGACAAGGTCGCCCAGACCACCGAGGAGCGCCTGGCGGCCAAGGCCGCCACGGCGCTCGCGGCCCTTTCCGGGAGCGCGAGCCCATGAGCGCCGTCCTGCAGGCCCCGGAGGCCCGCCTCGAGCCGATGACGATCGGCCACCTCGACGCCGTCTGCGCCATCGAGCAGACCGCCTACAGCCACCCCTGGAGCCGGGCGAACTTCATCGACTCGCTGGCCGTGGGCTACGAGTGCCGGCTGCTCGTCGGGCCGGCGCAGGCGCCGCGCGGCGCGGCGCCCGATGCCGTCATCGGCTATTTCGTGGCCATGAAGGGCGTCGACGAGGTGCACCTGCTCAACATCACGGTCGCGCCGGCCTTCCAGCGCCAGGGCTGGGCGCCGTTGATGCTCGACGCGCTGGCGGGCTGGTCGCGTGCGCAGGGCGCGCAATGGCTGTGGCTGGAGGTGCGTACCGGCAACGCGCGGGCGCTGCACGTGTATGAACGCCATGGCTTCCGGCGCGTGGGCGTGCGCCGGGGCTATTACCCGGCGCACGGCGGGCGCGAGGACGCCATCGTCATGAGCCTGCGCCTGGACGCGTCGTCCGGCACCTGGGGCGCGATGCCGTCATGAGCGAGACGTCCGGTCGACCGGTGACGGGCCTGCGCCTGGACGCGCGGCAACGCGCGATGCTCGACGAGATGGGCGTCAAGGTCTGGTGGCCGGCACAGCGCGTGCCGTGCCCCACCGACGCCACCGACACGGCGGGTCCGGGCGATGGCGTCTTCGATGCGGCCGGCGCGGCTGAAACGGCCGACACGGTCCGTGCCGGCGTGCATCCGCAAGGCGCTCCGCCGGCGGCTGCGCCCGTCCCGGCCGTCCGGGCGTCGCTCGGGACCGTGGCGGCGCCGGCCCCGGCGCCCGTCGCCGTGCCACGCGCGACACCGGCACCGGCACCGGCGGTCACGCGCGTGCCGGAAGCCGGCCCGGCGCCGTCCGCGCGCTCCGCTTCGACATCGACATCGCGCGGTGTTCCCGGCGTGGCCTTCGAGTCACCCCTGCGCCTGTACACGGTGCTCGACGAGGACGGCATCGCCGCGCCGCCCCAGGGGGGCTGGCTGGTGGTCGCGGACCTGCCGTCCGGGGCCGACGACGACCCGGCCGAGCCGTTCGCGGGCGAGGCCGGGCGCCTGCTGGACAACATGCTGCGCGCGCTGCGGCTGCACGACGGCCGCGTGCCGGTCCACCTGATGCGCACGCGCCGCGCGGCACCGTCCGGGCGCGAGGCCGCCGCGCCGTCGGCCGGCACGGACTTCGTGGCGCTGGCGGGGGCGCTGGCGCCGCGCATCGTCCTGGCCCTGGGGCCGCTGGCCGCGCAGAGCCTCCTGCAGAGCACCGAGCCGCTCGGCCGGCTGCGCGGCCGCGCCGAGCCGCTGCGCATCGCGCCGGGCGGTCCGCTCGATGGCGTGCCGGTCGTGGTGACCTACCCGCCGGCCTACCTGCTGCGCAATCCGGCCGACAAGGCCCGCGCCTGGGCCGACCTCTGCCTCGCGGCCGAGCGGTCCGAGACGCCGCCCGCCTGAAGCCGGCACAGCCGCCGGCGGCGCCGACCCCCATCCTAGAATTCCGCATGAACTTCATCGACAAGCTGCGCGCCGCAGAACAGAAGAACCGCTCGCTGCTGTGCGTCGGCCTCGACCCGGAACCCAACCGCTTCCCCGCCGCCCTGAAGGGCGACGCCGGCCGCATCTACGACTTCTGCGCCCGCATCGTCGACGCGACGGCCGACCTGGCGCTCGCCTTCAAGCCGCAGATCGCCTATTTCGCCGCGCACCGTGCCGAGGACCAGCTCGAACGGCTGCTCGACCACATCCGCCGCACCGCGCCCGACGTGCCGGTCATCCTCGACGCCAAGCGCGGCGACATCGGCTCGACCGCCGAGCAGTACGCCATCGAGGCCTTCGAGCGGTATGGCGCCGACGCGGTCACGCTGTCGCCGTTCATGGGCTTCGATTCCGTCGAACCCTACCTGCGCCACGCGGGCAAGGGCGCCTTCCTGCTGTGCCGCACCAGCAACCCCGGTGGCGACGACCTGCAGGGCCAGCGCCTGGCCAGCGTGGCCGGCGAGCCGCTGCTCTACGAGCACGTGGCCGGTCTGGTGCAGGGTCCGTGGAACGTCAACGGCCAGCTCGGCCTGGTGGTGGGCGCGACCTATCCGGCCGAGATCGAACGCGTGCGCGCGCTGGCGCCGACCGTGCCGCTGCTGATCCCGGGCATCGGCGCGCAGGGTGGCGACATGGTGGCGACGGTGCGCGCCGGCTGGCGACCCGACGCGCCGATCGTGGTGAGCTCCTCGCGGGCCATCTGCTATGCGTCGTCGGGCGAGGATTTCGAGGCCGCCGCGCGCCGCGAGGCCGTCCGCACCCGCGACGCGCTGGAAGCGGCCAAGGCCTGAGCGGCCTCAGGAGCCGAAGAGCTTGGACGCCTCGACGGGCTTGCTGAAGAGCCAGCCCTGCGCCAGCGCATGGGGCGCCAGCGTGAGGAAGTAGGCGGCCTGGTTCTCCTCCTCGATGCCCTCGATGACGATGCCCAGGCCCAGCACCTCGGCCATGGCCACGATCTGCGGGGCGATGGTGTCCTGGTCGCTCTGGTCGTGCAGCGCCTGCATGAACGTGCGGTTGATCTTGATGGCGTCCACGCGCAGGCGCGAGAGGTAGGAAAGGCTGGAGTAGTCGGTGCCGAAGTCGTCGATGTAGACCTTGTAGCCGGCCTCGCGCAGGCGGGCGATGGCGCGGCCCATCTCGCGGCTGTTGGCGGTGGTGCGCTCGGTGAGTTCGAGGCCGATGCTCGCGGGCTTCAGGCCGGCGTCGTGGAGGCGCGAGTTCAGGAACGGCAGGAAGCTGCCATCCATGATGTCGCTGGCCGCCACGTTCACGGTGATCTTGTAGTCCGGCCGGCGCCGGAGTTCGTCGCCCAGTTCCTGGAGCACGTGGTTGATGACGAAGCGGGTGATCTCGCCGATGAAGCCGTCCTGCTCGGCCACGCTGATGAAGGCGTCGGGGCTGACCTGCTTGCCGGTGGTGTCGGTCCAGCGCAGCAGGGCCTCGGCGCCGACACGGCGACGGTCGGTCAGGCGCACGATGGGCTGGTAGACGAGCTTGAGCTTGCCCGAGTGCAGGGCGAGCCGCAGCTGGCGGCCCAGCGAGTTGGACCGCCCGATCAGCGAGCTGAGGACGAAGCCGCCGCTCAACCCCAGCAGCAGGCCGAAGATGCCGAATTCCAGCAGCACCGGCGAGCGCAGGATGGAGGCCGGACTGCGCAGGGTGGCGACGATGCAGCCGGCGTACGAATCCGAGCAGCGCACCTCGTAGCGGCGGTCCTGCACGTCGAAGGACTCGCCCGTGCGCAGCGGGATCTGGTCGAGTTCCAGGGCCGGACCGTCGGAGAACAGCACCCGGCGCTTGCCGCCGGTCTCGGCCACCACCGTGTAGGACAGCCGCGGATCGACGGCATCGGCATAGGCCCGCCCGTTGATGGTGACCACGGCGTCGCCCTGGGCGATCATCAGGGCTGACGCATCGGGGATGCCCAGCTGCGGCGTGGACAGCACCACCTGCCGGCCCTGCGCGCTGACGAAGTCGGGCACCGGCAGGGCCACGGGCGGCTCGACGCGCCCGATGGTCGAGGTGCACACCAGCCGGCCTTCGCGCAGCCGCGATGCCACCTTGATGTATTGCGAGGCCAGCACGATGCCGCGCAGGCGGCCCACCTCGTCTTCCGAGCAGTTCGTCTCCGGCAGGGCGGTGATCCGGACGAGCGCGTCGGTGGCCTCGGCGCTGATGCGGTCGGTGCGCGTGATGTAGGTCGCGGCCAGTTCCGCGGCCTCGGCCTGCTGCTGGCGCTGGACCGTGAACTCTCCGATCAGCAACGCCAGCGACGTGGCCGCGACGGCCATGCCGAGCATGCTGAAGACGGTACGGGCCAGGGGTTTTTGGAACATGTTCTTGGAGCGGCAGCCGAAAGCCGGAAAACTGGATTTTCGATGGACGGGCGCCGCGCCCGGACGGCAGGGTGATGGAACGGGTCCGGACTCAGTAGTGGGGAGGTAACTCCGAGCGCGGATTGTGTCCTGAGGCGACTTCGCCGGTGTTTTCGTCGGGCAACTGGCGGCGCAACTGGTTGAGCTGAAGGAGCAGGCGGTCGATCTGCTCCTGCTGACGGTAGATGACCAGGTTGAGCCGGTCGAGCAGGTCGTCGGTGAAACTGGCCTTGACCTCCAGGTCGACCAGGCGGCGCTCGATGCGGGTTTCGTGAGGCATGGCCGGATTGGACAGGAAGACGGTGACGCGCGCGACCGTTTTCAGCGCCCCAGCCGTTTCGAGACGGCGTTCGCGTTCTCCTTGAGCGCCTGCGCGACCGGTCCGTCCCAGCCGGTGTCGAAGGTCCCGGAGGGGCCGATCGCCGTCATCGCCAGCACGATGGCGCCGGTGTGGTCGAAGACCGGCGCGGCCATCGCGCTGACGCCGGGCACCACCTCGTTGGCCGAACGGCTCGCGCCCTGGGTGCGCACTTCCTGCAACTGCAGTTCGAACTCGGCCCAGGACGGCAGCGGCGCGGCCGCGGGGAGGCCGGGCCGGGCGGTCGCGCCGGCATCGGCGTCGGCCGTCGGGTGCTGCCGCTCGCGCCGGCGTTCGGCGTCGAGCTGCCGGCGCACCACCTCCTGCGGCAGGTGGGCCGCGAACAGCCGGCCCGAGGCCGTGCGCGTCGGCGAGAACACCGTGCCGTGGCGCAGGCTCACGTGCACCGGCGAGGGCGCCTCGGCGATCTGCACGATGGTCGCGCCGCGCGCGCCCCATACCGCGATGGCCACGGTCTGGCCGATCGCGCGCGCCAGCGGCGCGAGCAGCGGCGCGGCGATGCGCACCGGATCGGCCTGCTGCAGGCCGATCAGCCCGAGCTGCAGCGCCAGCGGTCCCAGCAGGTAGTGGCCGCTGACGGCGTCCTGCTCGATCAGCCCGAGGCGCCCGAAGCTGACCATGTACGGGTGCGCCTTGGCCGGCGTCATGTCGGCCTCGCGCGCGAGGTCCTTGAGCGCCATCGGGCGCCCGTGATGGACCATGGCGCGCAGCAGCTGGCCGCCCACCTCGATGCTCTGGATGCCGCGCTGGACGCGGTCGCTGCCGGTGGCCATCGTTGTCGTGCCCTGTCGTTGGTTCGTTCGTGCGTTCGCGGGGACTGGGGATTAGACATGAAGCGCCGGACGCCCTAAACTCACCGAATTCGCTCAAAGCGAATGAATTCAGATTAGACGAACAAAATCGACGAGACGAGTTGCCGAGCCAGTTCCACCCGACCACGGAGACACCACCCATGACATCGCCTTCCCTCGCCGAGCCCTCGCAGGCGCCCGGGACCGCCTCCCGCGCGACGCCGGACGCGCCGCTGCGCTACCAGTCGGGCTTCGGCAACGAATACGCCACCGAGGCCGTCGCCGGGGCCCTGCCCAAGGGCCGCAACAGCCCGCAGCGCGCGCCCTTCGACCTCTACCCGGAACTGATCTCGGGCACCGCCTTCACCGCGCCGCGCCACGAGAACCGCCGCAGCTGGCTGTATCGCCGCCAGCCTTCGGTGGTGGCCGGGCGCTACCGGCCGTATGCGCAGCCGCACTGGACGACCGGCGGCGGTGGCCCCGCGCTGGTGCTGCCGCCCGAGCCGCTGCGCTGGGCGCCGCTGCCGTTCGACGGCGCCGAGGGCGCGGAGGTCGACTTCGTCGACGGCATGCGCACCCTGGCGGCCAACGGCGACGCCGAGACGCAGACCGGCGTGGCCGCGCACGTCTATTTGGCCAATCGCTCGATGACGCGGCGCGCCTTCGTCGATGCCGACGGCGAACTGCTCCTGGTGCCGCAGCAGGGCCGCCTGGTGCTGACCACCGAGATGGGCGTGCTCGAGGTGCGCCCGGGCGAGATCGCGGTGCTGCCGCGCGGCGTGGCGTTCAAGGTCGGCCTGCCGGATTCCAATGCCGGTGGCGGCTTCTCGCGCGGTTACGTCTGCGAGAACTACGGGGCGCAGTTCCGCCTGCCCGAGCTCGGGCCGATCGGCTCCAACGGCCTGGCCAACGCGCGCGACTTCCAGGCCCCGGTGGCCGCCTACGAGGAGGACGCGGCGCCGTCCGGGACGGGCGAGGACGGCTACGAGATGGTGAAGAAGTTCGGTGGCCACTTCTGGCGCGCGCCGCTGAAGCGTTCGCCTTTCAACGTGGTGGCCTGGCACGGCAACCTGGCGCCGGTGAAATACGACACGGCGCACTTCATGACGATCGGATCGATCAGCTTCGACCATCCGGACCCCTCGATCTTCACCGTGCTGACCTCGCCGAGCGACACGCCCGGCACCGCCAACTGCGACTTCGTGATATTCCCGCCGCGCTGGCTGGTGATGGAGGACACCTTCCGTCCGCCCTGGTACCACCGCAACCTCATGAGCGAGTTCATGGGTCTGGTCTACGGCCAGTACGACGCCAAGCCCGGCGGCTTCAAGCCCGGCGGCGCCAGCCTGCACAACCCGATGGTGCCGCACGGCCCCGACGAGGAGGCCTTCGACAAGGCCAGCCATGGCGACCTGAAGCCGCACAAGCTCGATCACACCCTGGCGTTCATGTTCGAGAGCCGCTACCGTCTCGTCCCGACCGCCTACGCGATGGGTTCGAGCGCCCTCGACGACGACTATGCCGACTGCTGGGCCGGCCTCAAGGACCAATTCAAGCCATGACCATCCCTTCCGACACCTCCCTCGGCATCGCCCTCGACGCCACCCACGATGCCCGGCTGCGCAGCTGGGTCGCCTCGGCCAATGCGGACGGCGGCGATTTCCCGATCCAGAACCTCCCGTTCGGCCGCTTCCACACCGCCGCCGACGCGACCCCGCGCATCGGCGTGGCGATCGGCGAGCACATCCTCGACCTGCGCGCGGCCGGACTGGTCGACCACGTCGACATGAACGCGCTGATGGCCGCGACGCCGGCGCAACGCGCGGCGCTGCGCGCGCGCCTCTCGCAGGGCCTGGCCGAGGGCAGCGACCGGCGGTCGGCCTGGGAAGCCTGCCTGGTCGCGCAGGCCGACGCGACGCTGCACGTGCCCTGCCGCATCGGCGACTACACGGACTTCTACACCAGCGTCCATCACGCGACCACCGTGGGCAAGCAGTTCCGCCCGGACAACCCGCTGCTGCCCAACTACAAGTGGGTGCCCATCGGCTACCACGGCCGTGCCTCGTCGATCATTCCGAGCGGCCAGGCGTTCCGGCGCCCCAAGGGCCAGACCAAGCCGGCGGACGCCGAGGTGCCCACGCTCGGTCCGTCCCGGCGGCTGGACTGCGAACTCGAACTCGGCTGGCTGGTCGGCCCCGGCAACGCGCTGGGCGAGCCGATCGCGCTGGACGACGCCGAACGTCACCTGTTCGGCGTGACGCTGTTCAACGACTGGTCGGCGCGCGACATCCAGGGCTGGGAATACCAGCCGCTCGGACCGTTCCTGTCGAAGAACTTCGCCAGCACCATCTCGCCCTGGGTGGTGACGATGGAGGCGCTGGCGCCGTTCCGCACCGCGTTCGAGCGTCCGGCGCTCGACCCGCAACCGCTGCCCTACCTCGACGCGTCGGCCAACCGCGAGCACGGCGCCTTCTCGATCGCCCTGGAGGTGCTGCTGCAGACCGAACGCATGCGCGCGGCCGGCGAGGCGCCGGTGCGCCTGTCGGCCACCGACATGGCGCGCGCGGCCTACTGGACGCCGGCCCAGCTGGTCTCCCACCACACGGTCAACGGCTGCAACCTGCAGCCGGGCGACCTGATGGGTTCGGGCACGCTGTCGGGCCCCGGCGAGGGCGAGGCGGGTTCGCTGATGGAACTGACCGGCGGTGGCAAACGGCCCCTGCTGCTGCCCAACGGCGAGCAGCGCACCTTCCTGGAGGACGGCGACACGCTGGTCCTGCGCGGCTGGTGCGAGCGCGAGGGCGCCGTGCGCATCGGCCTGGGCGAGGCCCGGGGCACGGTGCTGCCGCCCGCCTGAGAGCGTCGCGCCGCGCGCCGCGGCGCCCCGGTGGCTTCGTCCGACACGGGGCATGGAAAGGGGCCGTCCAGAATCCCGGCTGCCCGATTCCCCGGGCTCCCCTTTCCCAGGCGCTCCGTGTCCGACCTCCCACCCCGATCCTCCCGCGTCCGTCGCAAGCGCGGGGCGCCGACGCTGTCGATGACCGCCTGGCGACAGTTCCTCGCCGTCGCCAAGCCCTACTGGCAGGGCGATCAGCGCAAGCGGGCCTGGTCGCTGATCGCGCTGCTGGTCGCGCTGATGCTGCTGGAGACGCAACTGGCGGTGATGCTCAACGACAAGACCGGCGAGCTGACCTCGGCGCTGGCCGGACGCGAGGCCGACCGCTTCTGGAGCGCGGTGCGCGCCTGCCTGGCGGTGCTGGCCGTCGCGGTGCCGGTCTACGCGTTCTACTACTACATGCGCGACGCCTTCTCCAACGGCTGGCGGCGCTGGCTGACGGCGCGTTTCCTCGACGGCTACCTCGGCAGCCGGCGCTACTACGAGATCGGCGCCAGTGGCGACGTCGACAACCCCGACCAGCGCATCAGCGAGGACATCAACACCTTCACCGGTCGCTCGATCCACTTCATGCTGATCTTCATCGGCTCGCTGATGCAGCTGGTGGCTTTCAGCGCCGTGCTGTGGTCGATCTCGCACGTGCTGGTGGGCTTCCTGGTGCTGTACGCGCTGGCGGGCACGGTCGGGGCGCTCTACCTCTTCGGGGCGCCGCTGATCCGTCTGAACTTCTGGCAGCTGCGGCGCGAGGCGGATTTCCGCTTCGGGCTGATCCGCCTGCGCGAGAACGCCGAATCGATCGCCTTCTACCGGGGCGAGTCGCAGGAGCGCACCGAGATCGACGCGCGCTTCGGCCAGGTGTTCGTCAACTACGCGCGGCTGATCAAGAAACAGCGCTCGCTCAACCTGTTCCAGCGCGCCTTCAGCCAGCTCACCCTGGTGCTGCCGAGCATCATCCTGGCCAACGACGTGCTCTCGGGCGAACTGGAGGTCGGCCGCGCGGTGCAGGCGGCCGGGGCGTTCGCGGCGGTGCTGGGCGCGGTCTCGCTGATCGTGGACAACTTCGAGAGCCTGAGCCGCTTCGTCGCCGGCATCGACCGCCTGCACACGCTGTCCCAGCGCGTCTTCGGCGGGCCGGTGCCGCACACCGGCCACGTGGCGACGCCGACGGCCTCCAGCACCAAGGCGGCGCGGCGGCAGATCGTCCCGGGCGCGGAGAACGTCGCCGTCGAGGGCGCCACGTCGGCCGACGCGCCGGGGCCGCGCATCCAGGTCGAGATCGGCGACCAGCTCACGCTGGCCGCGCTGACGCTCTACACGCCGCAGTTCGGCCGCCTCCTGGTGGAGGACCTGAGCCTGTCGCTCGCGCCGGGCGACGGCCTGCTGATCAGCGGGCCGAGCGGTTGCGGCAAGAGTTCGCTGCTGCGCGCCATCGCCGGGCTGTGGCGCACCGGCAGCGGCACGGTGCGCCATCCGCCACCGCAGGACGTGTTCTTCCTGCCGCAGCGGCCCTACATGCAGACGGGCTCGCTGCGCAGCCAGCTGCTCTATCCCGGCGGCGGCGACACGCCCCCCGACGACGAACGGCTGCTGGCGATCCTCGGCGAGGTGCAGATGCCCGAGCTGGCCAAGCGCGTGGGCGGCCTGGACGCGGCGCACGACTGGGAGAAGCTGCTGTCGATGGGCGAGCAGCAGCGCCTGGCCTTCGCCCGCGTGATGGTGCGCCAGCCCCGGCTGGTGATCCTGGACGAGGCCACCAGCGCGCTCGACAGCGCCAACGAGGGGGTGCTCTACCGGCGCCTGCGCGACGCCGGCATGACGGTGATCAGCATCGCCCACCGCCCGGCGGTGCTGCGCTACCACTCCCACGTCCTGCGCCTGAAGGGCGGCGGTGCCTGGGAGCTGCTGCGCGCCGAGGACTACACCTTCGACGACTGACTAGGGGCTCGCCACCGTGCCGGCCATGCCGCGCGGGACCGCGCCGGCCGCGCCGCCGGCCACGCTCCGGCCGGCTTCCAGGTACGCCCGCGCCCGTTGCGCCAGGGCCATCTCGCCCGGCGTGGCGGGCGCGAAGGCGTCGACCGGCACGGGACGGCCCTGCGCGTCGGGCGCGACGCAGACGATCAGGCATTCGGTGGTGGTCTGCATCTCGCCGCCGGCCACGTCGCCGCTGCGCACCTCCACGGAGAGGTTCATGCCGGTCCTGCCGGTGTAGGCGAGGCGGGCTTCCACCTCCACCAGGGCGCCGGCCTGGATCGGGCGCTGGAAGCGGATGCTGCCGACGAAGGCGGCCACGCAGCGGCGCTGGGCCCACTGGGAGGCGCACGCGCAGCCGGCCTCGTCGATCCACTTCATGACGGTGCCGGCGGAAAGCCTGCCGCCGGTCTCGGCGGCGCCGGGTTCGGCCAGGAATCGCAGGGTGAGGGAGGGCATGGATGGACTCCGGCGGGGATCGGAAAGGCTGGGCCGACCGATTATCCCGGCGCGCCGTGGCGCCCGCATGGCCACAATGCCCAATCTTCCGCCCACCGACCGATGACGCTGCCCCGCATACCACCCATCGCCAGCCTGCTCGCCTTCGAGGCACTGGCGCGCCTGCGCAGCGTGACGCAGGCGGCCGCGGCGCTGAACGTCACGCCCAGCGCGGTGAGCCACCGCATCCGCCAGCTGGAGACGCAGCTGGGCTTCAAGGTCTTCGCCCCCGGCGACTTCAGCCTGAGCGCCGACGGCGCGGCCTACCTGGTGCGGGTGCGCGAGGCGCTCGCGGCCCTGCAGCAGGTGCCCGGGCAGGCGCCGGCCGCGCGCGTGCCGCCGGTGGCGCGGCTGCGGGTGGCGGTGACGCCGACCTTCTCGCGCCAGCTGCTGCTGCCGCGCCTGGCCTTGTTCCGCCACGCCTTTCCCGACATCGAGCTGGTGCTGCAGGTGGTCATCCCCTTCCACCACGTGACGGCCGAGGAGGCGGACATCGAATTGCGTTTCGGCACCGGCCCGTTCGCCGACCGCGAGTCGATGCACCTGCTCTCCGACGAGGTGTGCCCGGTGTGCAGTCCCGCCTACCTGCACGAGGTCGGCCCGCTGGAGGACTTCGCGAGCGACGAGGCGGTGGCGCGCGCGCACCTCATCCGCACGCCGCTGGAGCCGTGGCGCACCTGGTTCCACGCCACCGGGGTCCTGCGGCCCGAGCCCCTCGCGGGCGCGCAGTTCGACGACCTGGGGCTGGTGCTGGACGCCGCCGTGGCCGGCTTCGGGGTCGCGCTGATGCGCCTGCGCCTGGGCCAGGCTTGGCTCGACAGCGGCCGGCTGGTGCGGCTGTCGCGTCAGAGCGTGCGGTCGCCGCACGACTACTTCCTGTGCTGGCGCCCGGGCACGCTGGAGCGCTGGGAATGCGCCGCCTTCGTCGACTGGCTTCGCCAGGCCCTGAAGGACTGACGGCAGGGATATCACCCCCTCCGCGCCGGGGCGGGGGCCGTGAAAATCCTTCACGCCGCGCGGCACCGAAATTCACGGCCGCCGCGCACCGGCCTCCTTACAGTCCGTCGTCCGCTCACGGCGTCGTCCCCATCGGCGATCCGGGCCCGGGCGCGGCCCGCACGAGGCCGCCCACAACAACACCTGGAGACGAAGCACATGGTCTGGCAGCAGATATACAACCCGTTCGGCAACATGATCATCTCGACCGCGCTGGCGGCGATTCCCGTGATCGTGATGCTCGGCGCCCTGGGGTTCTTCCACATCAAGGCGCACATCGCCGCCGGGATGGGGCTGGTGGCGGCGCTGATCGTGGCCGTCTTCGCCTACGGCATGCCGGTGGACATGGCCGGGCGCGCGGCGCTGCTGGGCGGCTTCACGGGGCTGCTGCCGATCGGCTGGATCGTGCTGAACATCATCTTCCTGCACCAGCTGACCGAGCAGAACGGCAGCTTCAAGGTGCTGCAGGACTCGCTCTCGGGCATCACCGAGGACCGGCGCATCCAGCTGCTGCTGATCGCGTTCTGCTTCGGCGCCTTCTTCGAGGGCGCGGCGGGCTTCGGCACGCCGGTGGCGGTGACGGCGGCGATCCTGATCGGGCTGGGCTTCTCGCCGCTGGCGGCCTCGGGCCTGTCGCTGATCGCGAACACGGCGCCGGTGGCCTTCGGCGCGCTGGGCACGCCGGTGATCACGCTGGCCCAGGTGCACGGCTACGACCTGCAGCAGGTGACCGCCATGATCGGCCGCCAGCTGCCGTTCTTCTCGCTGCTGGTGCCGTTCTGGCTGATCTGGGCCTTCGCCGGCTGGAAGGGCATGAAGGAGATCTGGCCCGCCATCCTGGTGGCCGGCGCGACGTTCGCGATCCCGCAGTACCTGGTGTCGAACTTCATGGGCCCGGAGCTGGTGGACATCATCGCGGCCATCGTCTCGATGGCGTGCCTGGTCGGCTTCCTGCGCGTGTGGCAGCCGAAGAAGGTCTGGACCTCGCCGGCCCTGCGCGGGCGCGACATCAGCGCTTCGGAAGCCAAGCCGCCGCAGCCCGTGGTGCGCCACTCGCGCGAGGCGCTTATCGCCGCCTGGACGCCCTGGGCCATCCTGTCGATGTTCGTGTTCATCTGGGGCCTGCCGCCCGTGAAGGCCTGGCTCAACGGCGTCTTCGCGCCGAAGTTCCCGATCGCCGGCCTGCACAACCTGGTCATGAAGGTGCCCCCGGTGGTGCCCACGCCGCATCCCGAGTCCGCCATCTACACGCTCAACCTGCTCTCGGCCACCGGCACCGGCATCCTGCTGGCGGCGCTCGTGAGCGCGCTGATCATGAAGTACAAGCCCTTCGAGATCCTGCGCACGTTCTTCCGCACGGTGTGGCTGGTGAAGTTCTCGTTGCTGACCATCGTGCTGATGCTGGCGCTGGGCACGCTCACGCGCTTCTCCGGCACCGACACGACGCTGGGCCTGGCCTTCGCCAACACCGGCGTGTTCTACCCGTTCTTCGGCACGCTGATGGGCTGGATCGGCGTCGCGCTGACCGGCTCGGACACGGCGTCCAACGTGCTGTTCGGCGGCATGCAGAAGGTCGCGGCCGAGCAGCTGGGCCTGTCGCCCAACCTGATGGGCGCGGCCAACAGCTCGGGCGGCGTGATGGGCAAGATGATCGACGCGCAGTCGATCGTCGTGGCCTCCACCGCCACGCGCTGGTTCGACCACGAAGGCGACATCCTGCGCTACGTGTTCTTCCACTCCATCGCCCTGGCCTGCCTGGTGGGCCTCTACGTGACGATGCAGGCCTACGTCTGGCCCTTCACCCTGATGGTGGTGCGCTGAGCCCCACCGCCCTGGAAACCCCGTCCCCATGACCGTCATCACCACCATCGAGGACCTGCGCGTCCTCGCCGAGCGCCGCGTGCCGCGCATGTTCTACGACTACGCCGACTCCGGCTCGTGGACCGAGGGCACCTACCACGCCAACACCGACGACTTCAAGAAGATCAAGCTGCGCCAGCGCGTGGCCGTGAACATGGAGGGCCGCTCGCTGGCCACCACCATGGTCGGGCAGACCGCGAAGATGCCCGTGGCCATCGCGCCGGTGGGCCTCACCGGCATGCAGCACGCCGACGGCGAGATCCACGCGGCGCGGGCGGCGGAGAAGTTCGGCATCCCGTTCACGCTCTCGACGATGAGCATCTGCTCGATCGAGGACATCGCGCAGAACACCACGGCGCCGTTCTGGTTCCAGCTCTACATGATGCGCGACCGCGAGGCCATGGCCCGCATGATCGAGCGTGCCCGCGCCGCGAAGTGCAGCGCCCTGGTGCTCACGCTCGACCTGCAGGTGATCGGCCAGCGCCACAAGGACCTGAAGAACGGCCTGACCGCGCCGCCGCGTCCGACGCTGCGCAACATCGTCAACCTCGCGACCAAGCCCGGCTGGTGCCTGGGCATGCTGGGCACCAGGCGCCACACGTTCCGCAACCTGGTGGGCCACGTCAAGGGCGTGAGCGACATGCGCTCGCTCTCGGCCTGGACCAACGAGCAGTTCGACCCGACGCTGTCGTGGGCGGACGTGGCATGGGTGAAGCAGCAGTGGGGCGGCAAGCTGATCCTCAAGGGGATCATGGTGCCCGAGGACGCGCTGCTGGCCGTGGACGCGGGCGCCGACGCCATCGTGGTGAGCAACCACGGCGGGCGCCAGCTCGACGGCGCGCCCTCGAGCATCGAGGCGCTGCCCCCGATCGTCGAGGCGGTGGGCGACCGCACCGAGGTCTGGATGGACGGCGGCATCCGCAGCGGCCAGGACGTGCTCAAGGCCTGGGCGCTGGGCGCGCGCGGCACGATGATCGGCCGCGCGATGGCCTACGGCCTGGGCGCGATGGGCGAGGCCGGCGTGACCAAGGCGCTGCAGCTCATCCACAAGGAGCTCGACGTGACGATGGCCTTCTGCGGCCACGTCGACATCCGCAACGTCGACCGCTCGATCCTGCTGGCGGGGACCTACCCCACCTGAGCGGACGGCGGCCCCGCCGGCGTCAGTGGTTGTCCCGCGGCACGCCGAAGGTCGCGTCGATGCGCTGGTACTTCACCGCCGGCTTGAGCACCATGCCCTCGGACAGCTCGCCGACGATGGCGCGCTGGATGTCCTGCCAGGGCGTCTGGCTCGGCGGGTACTGGTAGCCGCCGGCGGCGTCGAGTTCGGCGCGGCGGCGGCGCAGTTCCTCCTCGTCGACCAGCATGTCGGCGCTGCGCTTGTTCAGGTCGATGCGCACGCGGTCGCCGGTGCGCAGCAAGGCCAGGTTGCCGCCGGTGGCGGCCTCGGGCGAGGCGTTGAGGATCGAGGGCGAGCCGGAGGTGCCCGACTGGCGGCCGTCGCCGATGCACGCCAGCGCCAGCACGCCGCGCCTGATCAGGTAGTCGGGCGCGCGCATGTTCACCACCTCGGCCGCGCCGGGGTAGCCCACCGGGCCGACGCCGCGCATGAACAGCACGCTGTGCTCGTCCAATGCCATCGCCGGGTCGTCGATGCGGCGGTGGTAGTCCTCGGGGCCGTCGAAGACGGCGGCCGTGCCCTCGAAGGCCATCGGATCGGCGGGGTCGGCCAGATAGCGTTCGCGGAATTCCGGCGTGATCACGCTGGTCTTCATGATGGCCGAGTCGAACAGGTTGCCCTTGAAGTGCAGGAAGCCGGCGTCGGCCTTCAGGGGCGCGTCGTAGGCGAAGATGACCTCGCGGTCGTCGGTGAAGCGGTTCTCGCAGTTCTCCACCATCGTCTTGCCGTTGGCCGTCAGCGCGGCCTGGATGCGGCCCTGCGCGATGAGCTCGGCCACCACCGCCGGCACCCCGCCGGCACGGTAGAAATCCTCGCCCAGGTACTTGCCCGCGGGCTGCAGGTTGACCAGCAGCGGCACGTCGTAGCCGTGCGCCTCCCAGTCGTCGTTGTCCAGCGCGACGCCGATGTGCTTGGCGATGGCGTTCAGGTGGATCGGCGCGTTGGTGGAGCCGCCGATGGCCGAGTTCACGGCGATGGCGTTCTCGAACGCCGCGCGCGTGAGGATGGCCGAGGGCCGCAGGTCCTCGCGCACCATCTCGACGATGCGCCGGCCGGTCATGTAGGCCATCTCCTGGCGGTCGCGGTAGGGCGCCGGGATGGCGGCGCTGCCCGGCAGCGTCATGCCCAGGGCTTCGGCCAGCGCGTTCATGGTGGAGGCCGTGCCCATGGTGTTGCAGTGGCCGGTCGAGGGCGCCGAGGAGGCCACCAGCTTCAGGAACTCCTGGTAGCCGATGGTGCCGGCGGCCATCAGCTCGCGCGCCTTCCAGACGATGGTGCCCGAGCCGGTGCGCTCGCCCTTGTACCAGCCGTTGAGCATCGGGCCGGAATTCAGCGCGATGGCCGGAATGTCCACCGTGGCGGCGGCCATGAGCTGCGCCGGCGTGGTCTTGTCGCAGCCGGTGGTGAGGACCACGCCGTCGATCGGGTAGCCGTAGAGCACCTCGACCAGCGACAGGTACTGCAGGTTGCGGTCGAGCGAGGCGGTGGGGCGCTTGCAGGTCTCCTGGATCGGGTGGATCGGGAACTCGAAGGCGATGCCGCCGGCGTCGCGGATGCCCTCGCGCACGCGCTCGGCCAGCACGATGTGGTGGCGGTTGCACGGCGCGATGTCCGAGCCGGTCTGGGCGATGCCGATGATCGGGCGGCCCGACTGCAGTTCGTCGAAGCTCAGGCCGAAGTTCATGGTGCGCTCGATGTAGAGCGCGGTCATGTCGGCGTTGTCGGGGTTGTCGAACCACGACTGCGAACGCAGCCGCTGCGGGCTGGTGCGCGCCGGCGCGGGTTCGGCCTTGGGGCTGAGTTCGGTGCCTTCGCCGGTGTTCAGGGCGGCTTCGGAATCGGTCATCGGGTCATTCCTTTCAGGGTCTGCGCGGCGTCGGGCCGCGCGGCGCAGTCGTCGATGTACTGCCGGACGATGTCGGCGAAATTCTCGTGTGGCGCGAGGCCCAGGCGCTTCGCGCGCTCGGCCGTGGCGCCGCCGGGCCAGTTGGCGACGATGCCGGCGATGCGCTCGTCGCGCTCGAAGCGCACGCGCGCGCGCACCTCGGGGCCGGCGACGGCCTCCAGCGCGTCGAGCATGTCGCTCACACGCACGTTGAGCGCGGGCAGGTTCATGGCCAGCCGGCCGCCGAAGGCCTCGCGCGAGGCCTCGTAGACGGCGATCAGCCCGTCGACCGTGTGCGCCGGCGAGGACATCGGGTGCGAGACGTCCGGCGACACCGGACAGACCGATTCGACCCCCGCCAGCGGCTCGCGGATGATGCCGCTGAAGAACGACGAGGCGGCGCCGTTGGGCCGGCCCGGGCGCACCGTGACGGTCATGAGGCGCGCGGCGCGGCCGTCGATGTAGCCCTTGCGGGTGTAGTCGGCCACCAGGTGCTCGCAGATCAGCTTCTGCGTGCCGTAGGAGGTCTGCGGCGCGGGCAGGGTGTCGTCGCCCACCAGCGCGGGCAGCGGCATCGACGCGTCGGGGCCGAAGACGGCCACCGAGCTGGAGAACACCAGCCGCGCCACCGCCCCGCCGGCCTCGACCCGGGCGCGCAGGGCGTCGAGCAGGGCGCGCGTGCTGTCGAGGTTGGAGCGCAGGCCGAGCTCGAAGTCGGCCTCGCATTCGCCCGAGACGGCCGAGGCGAGGTGGAACACGCCGTCGAAGGGTTCGGTGCGTAGGGCGTCGACCTGGGTCAGCAGCGCGCCCGTGCGGGCCTCCACGCGCGCATCGGCCAGCAGGTCGGCCGGGGGCGGGGCGATGTCGGTCAGCACGAGGCGTTCGATGGTCGATCCGGCCAGGGTGCCGCGCGCGAGCAGCGTGCGGGCGAGGCGGGCGCCGACGAAGCCGCCGCCGCCGGTGATGAGCAGTTTCATGGGGTCTCCTTGATGGTTCTGGGTGGCTTCGGGGAAGGACGGCGCCGCGCACCGATCACGCCGGCCTCGACCAGCCGGCCCTCGCCGCTGAGGATGTGCCGCGTGGCGTGGTCGCGCGCCGCCGCCGGGTCGCGCGCGGCGATGGCCTCGACGATGGCGCGGTGCTCCTGCTGCACGGCCTGCATGAAGTCGGCGCGCCGGGCCTCGTTGCCGCGCGTGATGCGCATGCCCTCGCGCAGGTACTGCTCCAGGAAGCCCAGCAGCAGCCGGAACTGCGGGTTGCCGGTGGCCTCGCCGATCAGGCGGTGGAAGCCCAGGTCCTCGGCCACGCCGTCGCGCCCCTCGGCCACGGCGGCGTCGATGGACTTCAGCGCGCGGCGCATCGCGGCGATCTGGGCGCGCGTGGCGCGCTCGGCGGCCAGCGCGGCGATCTCGCCTTCCAGCACGCGGCGCACCTCCACCACGTGAACCACGGCCTGCACGGACCCCAGCACGGCCGGGTCGAAGGCCAGGGCGCGGTGCGTCGGTGGCTGCGCGACGAACACGCCCGAGCCCTGGCGCGAGACGACGAGCGCCTTCGACTTGAGCTGGTGCACCGCCTCGCGCACCACGGTGCGCGAGACGCCGTGCGCGAGCGCCATGTGGTGCTCGGTGGGCAGGCGGTCGCCGGGCCGCAGTTCGCCCGATTCGATCTGCGCGGCCAGGCGCGAGGCCAGGCGGTCGGACAGGCGGTCGGACTCGATGCGAAGCGGTGGGGAGGAGGCCGGCGCGGGGCCGGCGATGGCGACAGGATTCAGCACGGTTATCTGCTCATCATACAAATTTGGGGCGAGGATGTAAGCGGGTTTTCTCTTAACGGTTTGTCCGTATGGCGAGGCCCGCGCGGCATGCAGATACTGCGCCGGTCCGCAAACCTTCCAGAGGATTTCCATTCCATGGCGAGTGTCACGATCCAGGGCGTCAAGAAGAACTTCGGCGAGGTGCCCATCCTCCATGGCGTCGACATCGACATCCAGGACGGCTCCTTCACCGTGCTGGTGGGTCCGTCGGGCTGCGGCAAGTCGACCCTGCTGCGCATGATCGCCGGGCTCGAGCAGGTCAACGGCGGAGAGATCCGCATCGGCGAGCGGCGCGTGAACGACCTGCCGCCGAAGGAGCGCGACATCGCGATGGTGTTCCAGAACTACGCGCTCTATCCGCACATGACGGTGCGCGACAACATGGCGTTCTCGCTCACCCTGGCCAAGGCCGACAAGTCGGTGGTGGACGCCAAGGTGCAGCGCGCCGCCGAGATCCTGGCGCTGGTGCCGATGCTCGAGCGCTACCCGCGCCAGCTCTCCGGCGGCCAGCGCCAGCGCGTGGCGATGGGACGCGCCATCGTGCGCGACCCGCAGGTGTTCCTGTTCGACGAGCCGCTGTCCAACCTCGACGCCAAGCTGCGCGTGGCCATGCGCAGCGAGATCAAGGAGCTGCACCAGCGCCTGCGCACCACCTCCATCTACGTCACGCACGACCAGATCGAGGCCATGACCATGGGCGACAAGATCGTGGTGATGCGCGACGGCCGCATCGAGCAGACCGGCAGCCCGCTGGAGCTGTACGACCGCCCGGCCAACCAGTTCGTGGCCGGCTTCATCGGCTCGCCGTCGATGAACTTCCTGCCCGGCACGCTGCACCGCGCGAGCGGCGCGGCGCACGTCGAGCTGGCCGACGGCACGCGCCTGGACGCCCCGCTGCACGCCGGCGGCACCGACGGCCAGCCGGTGGTCTACGGCACCCGGCCCGAGCACCTGGTGCTCTCCGCGCACGACGGCATCCCCTCCCGTGTGGTGGTGATGGAGCCCACCGGCATGGACACCTTCGTCTCGTGCCGCCACGCCGGCACCGAGCTGTCGGCGGTCTTCCGGGAGCGCCACGACTTCGAGCCCGGCAGCGTCATCCACCTGCAGCCCGACCTGCAGCGCGCGCACCTCTTCGACGCCGACACCGGCGCCCGCCTGGCGGCCTGAAGGCGCCGCCGTCCCGTCCCCCCGCGCGCGGACGCGCATCGGTCCGCGCGTTCCATTCACGAAAAGACCAGGAGACAAACGAATGACCGAGTTCAATCGCCGCAGGTTTCTGGAAGGCACCGCCGGCCTCACCGCCGCCGCCTCGCTGGGCGCGGGCAGCACGCTGTTCGCGACGGCCGCGCAGGCCCAGACCATGACCTTCAAGCCCGAAGCCGGCGCCAAGCTGCGCGTGCTGCGCTGGAGCCGCTTCGTGCAGGGCGACATCGACGCCTACATGGCCAACGTGAAGAAGTTCACCGAGGCCACGGGCGTCGAGGTGCGGGTGGACAACGAGGGCTGGGAGGACGTGCGTCCCAAGGCGGCGGTGGCGGCCAACACCGGCGCCGGCCCGGACATCATCCTGTCGACCAACGACGACGCCAACCTGTACCCCGACAAGCTGCTCGACGTGACCGACCTGGCCGAGTACCTGGGCAAGAAGTACGGCGGCTGGTATCCCGCCGGCGAGGCCTTCATGCGGCCCGACGGCAAGAAATGGATCGGCCTGCCGCTGGGCGCCTCCGGTTCGCTGATCGTCTACCGCGAGAGCATGGTCAAGGCCGCCGGCTTCGACACCTTCCCCAAGACCACCGACGGCTTCCTCAAGCTCTACCAGGCGCTCAAGGCCAAGGGCACGCCCGGGGGCATGGCGCTGGGCAACGCGACGGGCGACAGCGTGTGGTGCAACTGGCTGGTGTGGTCGCACGGCGGCAAGCTGGTGGACAAGTCCAACAAGGTCGTGATCGACAGCCCGGAGACGATCAAGGCGCTCGAATACGCCAAGGAGCTCTACGCGAACTTCATCCCCGGCACCCTGTCGTGGCTGGACCCGAACAACAACAAGGCCTTCCTCGACGGCCAGATCAGCATCACCAACAACGGCATCTCGATCTACTTCACCTCGAAGAACTCGGCCGACCCGAAGCTCAAGGAGCTGGCCGCCGACATCAACCACGCGGTGTTCCCGATCGGGCCGGTGGGCGTGCCCACCGAGTCGCACCTGTTCTTCAACCAGATGGTGATGAAGTACACGAAGTACCCGATGGCGGCCAAGGAGTTCCTGCGCTTCATGATGGAGAAGGAGCAGTTCGACCCCTGGCTGCAGGGCGGCGGCGGCTACGTCGCCCAGCCGCTGCGCTTCTACGAGAACAGCGCGATCTGGACCTCCGACCCGAAGAACATGCCCTACCGCGACTCGGTGAAGAACCTGCGCCCGGGCGGCTACGACGGCAAGCTGGGCTACGCCTCGGCCGGCGCGGCGGCCGACTTCATCATCCCGAACATGGTGGCCGAGGCCGCGAGCGGCGCGAGGACGCCCAAGGAGGCGGCCGAACGCGCGCAGAAGCGCGCCGAGCGCTATTACAAGACCTGATCCTCCAGTCTTCGCTCGACACCACGGAAGGGGTCCCATGACATTGATCGCGAGGATGCAGAACAGCCGCAACGCGCTGGGCTTCATGTTCATGCTGCCGGCGGCGGTGCTGCTGCTGCTGTTCCTGACCTATCCGCTCGGGCTGGGGACCTGGCTCGGCTTCACCGACGCCAAGGTCGGCCGGCCGGGCCAGTGGATCGGGCTGGAGAACTACGAGTACCTCTGGAGCGACTCGGTGGTGCGGCTGGCGCTGTTCAACACCCTGTTCTACACGGCGGTGGCGAGCGTGCTGAAGTTCTTCCTCGGGCTGTGGCTGGCGATCCTGCTCAACCGCAACATCCGCTTCAAGACCTTCTTCCGCGCGGTCATCCTGCTGCCCTACATCGTGCCGACGGCGCTGTCGGCGATCGCCTTCTGGTGGATCTACGACTCGCAGTTCTCCATCATCAGCTGGGCGCTGGTGAAGATGGGGCTGATCGACAGCTACATCGACTTCCTGGGCAGCCCGTGGAACGCGCGCGTCGCGGTGATCATCGCCAACGTGTGGCGCGGCGTGCCCTTCGTGGCGATCACGCTGCTGGCCGGCCTGCAGACCATCTCGCCGTCCTACTACGAGGCCTCGGCCATCGACGGTGCGACGCCCTGGCAGCAGTTCCGCCACGTCACGATGCCGCTGCTCACGCCGATCATCGCGGTGGTGATGACGTTCTCGGTGCTGTTCACCTTCACCGACTTCCAGCTGATCTACGTCATCACGCGCGGCGGGCCGCTCAACGCGACCCACCTCATGGCCACGCTGTCGTTCCAGCGCGCCATCTCCGGCGGCGCGCTCGGGGAGGGCGCGGCCATCGCCATCGCGATGGTGCCGTTCCTGCTGGCCTGCGTGATGTTCAGCTTCTTCGGCCTGCAGCGACGCGCCTGGCAACAGGGCGGGAGCGACAAATGAGCAAGACCTCCGACGCCCGCGCCGACACCGTCGGCATGAGTTTCCTGGACTCCGTGCCGCGCAAGATGGTGACGGTGTACCTGCCGCTGGTGGTCTTCCTGATCGTGCTGCTGTTCCCGTTCTACTGGATGGCGATCACCTCGGTGAAGCCCGACGCCGAGCTGCTCTCGCGCGACGGCAATCCGTTCTGGGTCATCACGCCGACGCTGGCGCACTTCCACAAGCTGCTGTTCCAGACCGCCTACCCGCAGTGGCTGTGGAACACGGTGCTGGTGTCGGTGGTCTCGACCTTCGTCTCGCTGGCGGCGTCGGTGTTCGCGGCCTACGCCATCGAGCGGCTGCGGTTCTCCGGCGCCAAGCACGTCGGGCTGGGGATCTTCCTGGCCTACATGGTGCCGCCGTCGATCCTGTTCATCCCGCTGGCCAACGTGGTGTTCAACCTCGGCCTGTTCGACACGCGCTGGGCGCTGATCCTCACCTACCCGACCTTCCTGATCCCGTTCTGCACCTGGCTGCTGATGGGCTACTTCCGCTCCATCCCGGCCGAGCTGGAGGAATGCGCCCTCATCGACGGCGCCAACCGCTGGCAGATCCTGGTGAAGATCGTGCTGCCGCTGGCGGTGCCGGGCCTGATCTCGGCCGGCATCTTCGCCTTCACGCTGTCGTGGAACGAGTTCATCTACGCGCTCACCTTCATCTCCTCGTCGGAGGTCAAGACGCTGCCCGTGGGCGTGGTGACAGAGCTGGTGCAGGGCGACGTCTACCAGTGGGGGCCGCTGATGGCCGGGGCCCTGCTGGGCTCGCTGCCGGTGGCGTTCATCTACTCGTTCTTCGTCGAGTACTACGTCTCGGGCATGACGGGGTCGGTCAAGGAGTGAGCCCCGCCGGCGCGGCGCCGGGCAAAACCTCGCGCCGGCAAGCGTTTTCCGGGCGGCGGATGATGGGCGCATGACCACGCCGTCCACCCCGTCCACTCCGCTGTCCATCCTCGATCTCTCCCCGGTCTGCGAAGGCAGCACCCCCGCCCAGTCGTTCCGCAATTCGCTCTCGCTCGCGCAGCACGGCGAGCGCCTGGGCTACCGCCGCTACTGGCTCGCCGAACACCACGGCATGCCCGGCATCGCCAGCGCGGCGACGTCGGTGCTGCTGGCGAACATCGGCGCGGGCACCTCGACCATCCGCATCGGCGCGGGCGGCGTGATGCTGCCCAACCACTCGCCGCTGGTGATCGCCGAGCAGTTCGGCACGCTCGAATCGCTCTATCCCGGGCGCATCGACCTCGGCCTGGGCCGCGCGCCGGGCTCCGACCAGCGCACCGCGCAGGCCCTGCGGCGCGACCTGCAGTCCGACGCCGACCAGTTTCCGCAGGACGTGATCGAGCTGATGGACTTCATGAGCGAGTCGCCGCGCCAGTCGGTGCTGGCGGTGCCGGGCCGCGGCCTGAAGGTGCCGGTCTGGATCCTCGGTTCGAGCACCTTCGGCGCCCAGCTCGCCGCCCACCTGGGCCTGCCCTATGCCTTCGCGTCGCACTTCGCGCCGCAGCAGATGATGCAGGCCGTGCGCCTCTACCGCGAGACCTTCAAGCCCTCGGCCCAGCTGGCCCGCCCGTACGTGATGCTGGGCTTCAACGTGTTCGCGGCCGACACCGACGCCGAGGCGCAGTTCCAGGCCAGCTCGTGGCAGCAGGCCTTCGTCAACCTGCGCAGCGGCCGGCCGGGCCGCCTGCCGCCGCCGGTGCGGGGCTACCGCGAGAACGTCGGGCCTGGCGAGCGCACGCTGCTGGACTCGGTGCTGTCGTGTTCGGCCGTGGGTGCGCCGGAGACGGTGCGCGAACAGCTCGCCGCGTTCGTCGAGCGCACCGGCGCGGACGAGCTGATGGTGACCTCGCAGGTGTTCGACCACGCGGCGCGGCTGCGCTCCTACGAGATCCTGGCGAGCGTGCAGCAGGAACTGGCGCCGGCCTGAGCGCCCCCGTTCAGCGCGCGCCGTCGAAGCGCGCCAGCACGACACCGTGCCGTCGCAGGCTGTCGCCGAAGGCGTCCGAGGCGAGGTAGTCGAACTCCACCACGCGCTGCGCCGCGATGGCGTCGCCCGTGACGATCGACGTCGCCGGGTGGCACATCATCAGCGTGCCGTCGGGGCTGCCGGCGAGCCAGCGGTCCATGTGGCGACCGTAGTCGGCCGGGGTGGGGGCGTCGAAGCCGTAGACGCCGGCGAAGCCGGTGTTGTGGGGGATGCCCAGCCGGTCGAGCCGGCGGCGCAATTCCCAGCCGCCCAGCACGGCCAGCACGCCGGCCTTGCCCACGCCCCAGGCCCGCCGCGCCGGCACCGTGGCGCGCACGGCGGGCATCGCCGCCGCGTCCGCCGCGACGCCATACCGCTCGGCCAGCACGTCGAGCAGGGCGTCGCGCACTCTGGGCAGCTGGTGGACGTGCTGGTGGCCGTCGATGAAATCCGGGGCCCGGCCCATGGCCTGCTCGAAGGCGTCGAGCTGGCGCACGACCGAACGGCGCGCATCGGCCTTTCCGAGACGGCGCGCATAGGTGTCGCGCAGCACGGCGACGAGCGTCGGCGCGGCGCCGCCATGGCCTTCGGTGAGGTTGAGGTGCAGACCGGTCGCCAAGCCCGGCGGCGCATCGGCGCGCAGTCCGCGCGCGGATTCGGCCCAGCGCGGCGAGGTCGTCATGCAGCTGGTCGCGCCCAGCCGGCCCTGGTGCGCCAGGCGCAGCACCGCGTCGTCGACGGCCGGATGCAGCGCGAAGTCGTCGGCGCACAGCGCGATGCGTGTGGGCGACCGGGGGGCCGCGCCGTCCGGCCGCGGGCCCGCGTGCGCGGCGCCGGTCCCGGCCGGGGGCGCGTCCCGGTCCGGGCGTTCAGACGGCATGCGTCGGGCCGCCGTCGCCCCGCGCGGCGTCGCGCGCACGGGGCGCGGCGTGCGGCTCCGAGCGGGGCCGCGACGTCTGCGGGTGCGGTTGCGGATGGGGGTGGTGCGCGTCGGTCAGTGGGCTGTGGTCGAGGTCCTCGGCCAGCAGGTAGAGCGGGCGGCGCTTGACCTCGACGTAGATGCGCCCGATGTACTCGCCCAGGATGCCGATCGACAGCAGCTGGACGCCGGAGAACAGCATCAGGCCGGCGGCCAGGGTCGGCCAGCCCTGCAGCGGGTTGCCGTACATCCAGGCGCCCACGGCGATGTAGAGGCCGTAGCAGATCGCCAGGAACGAGATGATCAGCCCGGCCGCGCTCCACACCCGCAGGGGCAGCGAACTGAAGGAGGTCAGGCCCTCGAGCGCCAGCATGCCCAGGCCGCGCAGGCTGAAGCTCGATTCGCCGCCGCGCCGCGCGTCGGGCGTGAAGGGCAGGGCCACCGAGCGGAAGCCGACCCAGGCGTAGAGCCCCTTCATGAAGCGGTTGCGCTCGGGCAGGCGGCGCAGCGCGTCGACCACCTTGCGGTCCATCCAGCGGAAGTCGCCCGCGTGCTTGGGGATGTGGACCGAGCTGCCCATGCGCAGCAGGCCGTAGAAGAGGTCGCTGCCGGCGCGCTTGCCCCACGACTCGGCGTCGCGCTCGGCGATGACGCCGTAGACCATGTCGTAGCCGTCGCGCCAGAGCCGCGCCATCTCCGGCACGAGCGACAGCGGGTGCTGGAAGTCCGAATCGATCAGCAGCACCGCATTGCCGCGCGCGTGGGCGATACCGGCGGTCAGCGCCGCTTCCTTGCCGAAATTGCGCGACAGCTCCAGGTAGCGCACGCCCAGGGCCTCGGCGTGCGCGTGGGCGATCTCGCGCGTGGCGTCGCGGCTGCCGTCGTTGACGACGATGATCTCGACATCGGGCGTGAGGGCGGTCAGCGCGGCGTGCAGCGCGGCCAGGAACTCGGCCAGGTGGCCGGCCTCGTTGTAGGCCGGCACCACGCAGCTCAGGCGCAGCGTCTCGCGGCCGGTGGCGACGCCGGCCTTGCCGGAGGGCAGCGCGGCGAAGCCGGCGGGCGCGAAGGCATCGGCGAGCCGCGCGGCGTAGGAGGCACGGGAGACCGGGTCGGGCGAATCTTCCAGCGAAGGCGGATAGAAGGACATGTTCGTTCGTTTCGAGGGACGGGCGGGGCACGCGCGCCATGCGATGGAGATAATCCGCGCGCACCGCGCCGTTCCGATGCCGGGCGGCCCCGATTGTCCTCGCTGACGCCCCGCCGGCCACCGCCCCGGGCCCTTTCCCCTGCCGCCTCCCCCATGCGCCCTGACCGCACCCGCCCTCCGCACGCCCTGTCGCCGGCCGCCGCCTTCGGGTGCTTCGCGCTCCTGCACGTCGCGCTCTGGACCCTGCTGCCGAGCCTGCTGGCCGCCAACCTGCCGCTGGACACCATCGAGGCCCTGAGCTGGGGCCGCGAGTGGCAGGCCGGCTACTACAAGCACCCGCCGGCCTCGGGCTGGCTGGCCGAGCTGTTCCGCTGGGGGTCCCTGGACTGGCCGCTGTTCCTGCTCTCGCAGCTCGCCATCGCCGCCGCCTTCTGGGCCGCCTGGGAGATCGCGCGGGACGTGCTGCCGCCGTGGACCGCGCTGGTGGCGGTGATGGCCCTCGAGGGCGTCAATTACTACAACCTCACCGGCCTGGAATTCAACGCCAACGTGGTGCAGTACCCGTGCTGGGCCATCGCCTCGCTGGCCTTCTGGCGCGCGGCGCGGCGCGCTCCGGGCACGGCGGGCGGCGCCGGCCTGGGCTGGTGGGTGCTGCTGGGGGTGGCGTGCGGTTTCGGGGCGCTGGGCAAGTACTCCTTCCTGACCCTGCCGGTGTCGATGGCGGTGGCGCTGATCGCGGTGCCGTCGCTGCGCGGCCACTGGCGCGGCGCCGGCCCCTGGCTGACCCTGGTCATCTCGCTGGCGATGTTCGCGCCGCACCTGGCGTGGGCGCACGCCAACGACTATCCGACGCTGCGCTATGCCACCGGGCGCGCGATGGCGGCGGGTGGCGGCTCCGGCGGCGCGGTCGTCGCCCGCCTGAAGGACATCGCCGCCTTCCTGGGCGCGCAGGCGGGCTCGGTCGCGCCCCTGGCGCTGCTGCTGTGGATCGCCAACGGCTGGCGGCGACGCGGCGGCGGTGCCGTGGCTGGGAGTGCCGTGGCCGGTGGCGTCGCCGGGAACCGCGCGGCGGACGGCGGCGTCGCGCTGCGGGGCCGCGACGGCTGGCTGCTGCTGGCGATGGGCGGTGGGCCGCTCGCCATCTACCTGATCGCCGGCGCGGCCGGGGTGCACCTGCACGACATGTGGGGCTCGCCCCTGTTCCTGGTGATCGGGCCGGCGCTGGCGGCGGCGCTCGGCCTGCGGTTGCGGCACCCGAAGCGCTTCGCCTGGGCCTTCGCCGTCTGGACGCTGGTGCTGGTGCTGCTCTACGGGCTGATCGCCATCGGCGGGCCGCTCGCGCGCGGCCGGCTCTCGCGCATCCACTACCCCGGGCGCGAACTGGCCGTGGACGTGGCGCAGGGCTGGCACCGGGCGGTCGGGTCGCAGGCGCCGTTGCGCATCGTCGCGGGCCATGCCTGGCCGGCGGGCAACGTGGCGCAGTACCTGCCGCCGCAGGCCGGCGGACGGCCCTCTGTGTACATCGACGCCGACCCCGGCCGCGCCGCCTGGCTCGACGACGCCGCGGTGCGGACGCGGGGCGCGGTGTTCGTGTGGGAGGCGGTGTCGGGCCAGGTGCTGGAGACGCCGCCGGTCCTGCCGCCGGCGGACTGGTCGGCGCGCTTTCCGGGCCTGCGGGTGCAGCCGCCGCTGCACCTGACGGCGCGGCGTTTCGGCCGGCCCTTCGAGGTCACGGTCGGCTGGGCGATCCTGCCGCCGGCCGGCGATACGATGCCCGCCGAGACCACCGGACCGGCGCGCTGACCGGCAAAAAGCGATCTGCTGTGGCAGATGCGGCACAAAGAAGCAAGGGCATTGACCTCAAATTTGAGGATCGATAGGACTTTAGTAGTGCCCTTTATACAATTGTTCACGGTCTAAGGACCGATGCCAAGCATTCGGCTCCCGTCGAGCCGCTGCGCAACGACACCAGGTCGCCGCGATGCTTGTTCCTCCCCCTGCATGCGATGCCATGCATTCCACCCCGCGCCCTGACCGGCGGCGGCTCCGGCAGTTCGGGCTCGGCCCTGCGCGGAACCGCCCCATGTCGCGGATGCCTGGACCTCCGGCGCCCGCCGGGGTCGCGGCGACGCCCATGCCGAAAGGTTCGACCAACGAAGATGCAAGCCGACCGCTCTGTGCCCCACTGGGAACCTCCGCACCTGCGACGCCGCACCGGGTGGCTGCTGCTGGCCGTCTGGCTGTCGCTGGTGCTGGCGCTGCTGACGCGGCACGTGGTGTGGCGCGACGAGGTGCGCGCGCTGTCGCTGGCGCTGCAGGGCGAGGGGGTGCTGGGGATGCTGCGGGGGCTGCACGGGGAGGGCCACCCCGCGCTGTGGTACCTGCTGCTGCGCGCGGGCGCCACGGTGGTGCCGGCGACGGCGCTGCTGCCGGTGGTCTCGGTGGCGGTGGCGGTGGCGGCGATGGTGCTGCTGGTGCGGCGCTCGCCGTTCGGCGCGGTGCTGGTGGGGGTGTTCATGCTGGGGCGCCCGGCGCTCTACGAGTACTCGGTGATGGCGCGCAACTACGGCATCGCCATGCTGCTGATGTTCGCGTTCGCCGCGCTCTACGAGCGCCATCGCGACCGGGGGGTGGCGCTGGGGGTGGTGCTGGCGCTGCTGGCCAACTGCAACGTGCACTCGGCCATCCTGGCCGGGGCGCTGAGCCTGTTCTGGCTGCTCGACCTGCGCTGGCGCGGGGCGGGGCTGCGCGCGGGGGCGTGGCGCAACTTCTGGGTCAACGCCGCGCTGGCGGTGCTGGGGGTGGTGGTGTGCGCGGCCACCATCTACCCGCCCTTCAACGACGCCGCCCGCGTGGACGCGAGCGGCTGGAGCCTGGCGGCACTGGCCAAGGCCCTGCTGCTGCCCTCCATGGGCTTTCCCTACCTGTCGGGCCACGCGCTGGGCGAGTCGGTGCTGAGCGCCACGCCGCTCTGGGGTCCGTCCCTGGAACGGGTCGTGCAGGCGGCGACGTCGCTGCTGATGGTGGGCAGCGTCCTTGGCCTCGCGGCGCGGCCTGCGGCGGTCGTCGCCGGCGGCATGGCGCTGCTGGGGCTGTCGGTGTTCTTCTCGCTCATCTACGTGGGCGACTACCGCCATCAGGCCGTCTGGCTGGTCTTCCTGCTGAGCCTCTACTGGATCGTGGGACGCGCGGCACCGGCGCCCGACCTCTCGCCCCTGCGGCGCCGGCTGAGCCGGGCCGGCCGCGTGTGCTTCTACCTGCTGCTGGCGCTGCAGATCGCCTCGAGCGCGTCCCGCGCGGTGTCGCTCTTCGCCGGCGAGGCGCCGGAGAGCCGCAGCCGCGATCTGGTGCGGCTCGTCGCGAGCCGGCCCGAACTGCGCGACGCCATCATCGTGGCCGACCCCGATTACCTGGTGGAATCGGTCGCCCACTACCTCCCCAACCGCACCTACCTGCTGCGCGAACAGCGCTTCGGCAACGTCGTCATGTTCACGCGCAAGGCCCGCCTGGCGCTCGGCCTGGACGAGGTGCTGGCCGACGCGCGGCGCCTGCGCGCCGAGACGCAGCGCCCGGTGATCATCCTGCTCGCGCACCGCCTGGACGCGGCCGCGCCCGCGCCCGCGGCGACGGTGACCGAGGGCTACAACTGGACGTTCTCCACCACGCCCGCGCAGGTGGCCGAATTCCTCTCGGCGACCCGGCGCCTGGCGAGCTTCGGGCCCGTCTGCTGCACCGACGAGACCTTCGACGTCCACCTGCTGGACCGCTGACAGGCACCGGCATTCCCCTCGTTTCCCGTCTCCTCCACTTCATCAGGCCCCCCGCCATCACCCATGGAAAAAGGACTCCCCATGCAACAGCCCCACCTGAGCGCCGGTCTGCCGCCCCCGAAACGGGCCGGCGGATTCAAGGACTACCTGGCGATCGCGCGCCTGGACCACAGCACCAAGCACATCTTCATCGTGCCGGGCATCGTGCTGGCGTTCGTCCTGCGCGGCGTCCACAACCAGGACCTGGCACTGCACGTGGTCCTGGGGCTGGTGGTGGCGGTGTGCATCGCCTCGGCCAACTACGTCATCAACGAGTGGCTCGACCGCGAATCCGACAAGCACCACCCCACCAAGTCCAAGCGCTCCGCCGTGCAGACGCAGCTCTCCGGCGGCTGGGTGCTGGTCGAATGGCTGTGCTTCGTCACCGTGGGACTGGTCTGCGCCTGGCTCTCGAGCTGGACGATGCTGGGCGTCGCGGTGCTGTTCGCGCTGCAGGGCGTGGTCTACAACGTGCCGGGCATCCGCACCAAGGACAAGGCCTACCTCGACGTCGTCTCGGAGTCCATCAACAACCCGCTGCGCCTGATGATCGGCTGGGCCATGGTCGATGCGACGACGCTGCCGCCGGGCTCGGTCATCCTGTCGTACTGGCTGGGCGGGGCGTTCCTGATGGCGGCCAAGCGCCTGTCGGAGTACCGCGAGATCGTCGCCTCGCACGGCCGCGACCTGCTGGTGCGCTATCGCGCGAGCTTCGCCGGCTACAGCGAGACCGCGCTGACGGTCTCGTGCTTCGTCTACGCCATGCTCTCGGCGTTCTTCCTGGCGGTGTTCCTGCTGAAGTACCGCATCGAGTACATCCTGCTGATGCCGCTGATCGTGGCGCTGTTCGGCCACTACCTGGCCCTGTCGATGCAGCCCGGATCGTCGGCCCAGAAGCCGGAGAAGCTGTTCCGCGAGCGCGGCCTGCTCACGATGATGGTCGTGCTCGGCCTGGGCTTCCTGGCCGCCACCTTCGTCGATTCGCCGTTCCTGGAGTCTTTCACGGACCAGCAGTTCATCGACCTGCGATGAGCGCGGCGAACGATCCGGAAGGCACCGGCGCGATCGACTGGTCGCGCATCGCGCTCGTCGCGTTCGACGTCGACGGCACGCTGTACGACCAGCGGCGCCTGCGGCTGCGGATGATGCGCGACATGGGCTGGCACGTGCTGCGCGCGCGCAGCCTGGACGTGCCCGCGGTCATCGGGCGCTACCGTCACCTTCGCGAGGAACTCGGCGACGCCGAGCAGGACGGCTTCGAGGACGAACTGGTCCGGCGCACCGGCCTGGCGACCGGTCGCGACGAACACCGGGTGCGCGCCATCGCCCACGAGTGGATGGACCGCCGCCCGCTGCCCTACCTGGCGGCGTGCCGCTACGACGGCGTGGCCCGGCTGTTCGACGGGCTGCGTCGTCACGGCAAGCGCATCGGCGTCGTCTCCGACTATCCCGCGCGCGCCAAGCTCGCCGCCCTGGGGCTGGAGGCCGAGGTGATCGTCAGCGCGACCGACCCCGGCGTCGGCATCCTGAAGCCGCATCCGCGCGGGCTGCTCGACCTCATGGCCCGCGCCGGGACCGGACCGGCCGCGACGCTGCTGATCGGCGACCGGGTCGAGCGCGACGGCGCGGCGGCGCGGCGCGCGGGCGTCGCCAGCCTGATCCGCACGTCGAAGCCACGGCCGGGCTGGCGCACCTTCACGCGTTTCGACGATCCGGTGTTCGCGCCGATGCTCGCGGCGGGCTGAGCGGATGCATCCCCTGCTGAAGCGGCTCGGAGGCTACGTCGCGACCGGCGGCGCGGCGGCGGTGGTCGATGCCGGCGGCTTCGCGGCGCTGACGTGGCTGGGCGTCGCGCCGCTGCCCGCGGCCGTCGCCAGCTTCGCGCTGGCGGCGATCCTCAATTTCCAGCTGTCCGCGCGCTTCGTCTTCGGGCACGTCCCCACCGGGCGGGCCTTCGCGGTGTTCATCGCCGCCGCGCTGGTCGGCCTGTCGGTGAACGTGGGCGTCACGCTGGCGATCCTGCGGCACGTCGACGGCGTGCCGGCCGTGCTGGCGAAGGTCGGCGGCATCGGCGTCGCCTTCTTCGTCAACTTCGCCCTGAACCAGTGGGTGGTGTTCCGGGCGTCGCGCTGAGAGGGACGCCGCCCGCCGGGCCGCCGACGGGCCGGCGTGGGTCGTGAACGATCAGAACGGAATGTCGTCGTCCATGTCGTCGAAGCCCGAGGAGGACTTCGCCGGTGCCGGCGCCGGACGGGCCGCCGGCGCGCGTGGCGCGGCCGCCGGCGGGCGCGAGTAGCCACCACCACCACCGCCGCCGCCGCCACCGCCGCCACCGGCGCTCTGGCCGTAGCCGCCACCGTTGCCGCCGCCGTATTCGTCCTCGCCGCCGCCCGACGGGCCGCCCTGGCCCTGGCGGCTGCCCAGCATCTGCATCTGGTCGACGCGGATGTCGGTGGCGTACTTCTCGACGCCGTCCTTGTCCTGGTACTTGCGGGTGCGGATCTGGCCTTCGACGTAGATCTGCGAGCCTTTGCGCAGGTACTGCGCGGCGATCTCGGCGAGGCGGCCGTTGAAGACCAGGCGGTGCCACTCGGTGGCCTCGCGCATCTCGCCGCTCTGCTTGTCCTTCCACTTGTCGGTGGTGGCCAGGGTGGCGTTGCAGACCTGGTCGCCGCTGGGGAAGGTCCGGGTTTCGGGATCGCGGCCGAGGTTGCCGACGAGGATGACTTTGTTGACCGATGCCATGTGTGCGCTGCTCCTGATGAATGGAGGAAAGGAGGAGGAAAAGGGGAAGGACGAAGATTGTGCCGCAGTGCCCGAAATCAACCCGGTGGGGGCGGGCGAACCGGACGTTCCGGGGCCCTCGGCGGCGACCCGCGGCGCCGGTCGGGCGTTCTCGGGAAGGTCGACGACAGGCACGGTCGGGAACCGGCACTTATCATGTTCGGTTGCCTCAAAGTTACTCCCCCGCCCGTGACCGCTCCTGAAGACCACGCCTACCTGGGCGCCGTGCTCGCGCAGCAGCGCATCAGCATCCGCGGTGCGCGGACCCACAACCTCAAGAACGTCGACCTCGACATCCCGCGCAACCGGCTGGTGGTGATCACCGGGCTGTCGGGCTCGGGCAAGTCGAGCCTCGCCTTCGACACGCTCTACGCCGAGGGCCAGCGCCGCTACGTCGAGAGCCTGTCGGCCTATGCACGGCAGTTCCTGCAGCTCATGGACAAGCCCGACGTCGACGTCATCGAGGGCCTGTCGCCCGCCATCAGCATCGAGCAGAAGGCCACCAGCCACAACCCGCGCTCCACCGTGGGCACGGTCACCGAGATCCACGACTACCTGCGCCTGCTGTTCGCCCGCGCCGGCACGCCGTTCTGCCCGGAGCACCACCTGGCGCTCCAGGCGCAGACCGTCTCGCAGATGGTCGACGCGGTCATCGCCATCCCCGGCGAGCCGCGCCTCATGATCCTGGCGCCGGTCGCGCGCGAGAAGAAGGGCGAGTTCGTCGAACTGTTCGCCGAGATGCAGGCCGCGGGCTACGTGCGCTTCCGGGTCGATGGCGCGACCTACGAATACAACGACCTGCCCAAGCTCAAGAAGACCGAGAAGCACGACATCGACGTCGTCATCGACCGCCTGCGCGCGCGTCCCGACATGCAGCAGCGCCTGGCCGAGAGCTTCGAGGCGGCGCTGCGCCTGGCCGACGGCCGGGCGCTGGCCGTGGAGATGGACGCGCCGCCCGACGGTGGCACGCCCACGCCGACGAGCCTCGCGGCCGCGCCGCGCGAGCACCTGTTCAACGCCAAGTTCGCCTGCCCGGTCTGCCACTACTCGCTCGCCGAACTCGAACCACGGCTGTTCTCCTTCAACTCGCCCGTGGGCGCCTGCCCGAGCTGCGACGGCCTGGGCCACCGCGAGTTCTTCGATCCGGCGCGCGTGGTGGCGTTCCCGTCGCTCTCCCTGGCCAGCGGGGCGGTCAAGGGCTGGGACCGCCGCAACGGCTACTACTTCAGCATGCTGGAGAGCCTGGCCGCGCACTACGGCTTCGACCTCGACGCGCCCTTCGAGTCGCTGCGCGCCGAGGTCCGCCACGTGCTGCTGCAGGGCTCGGGCGAGGAACTGATCAAGTTCGACTACACGATGGAGTCTGGCCAGTCGGCCGGCAGGAAGCTGGTGAAGAAGCACCCCTTCGAAGGGATCATCCCCAACTTCGAGCGCCGCTACCGCGAGACCGATTCGACCACCGTGCGCGACGACCTCGCGCGCTATCGCAACCTGCAGCCGTGTCCGGAATGCGACGGCTCGCGGCTGCGGATCGAGGCGCGCAACGTGTTCCTGGTGGACGACGCCGCGCCGTCAAAGCAGGCGATCTACGAGATCAGCCACCTCACGCTGCGCGATAGCCTCGCCTACTTCCAGACGCTGCGCCTGCGCGGGGTCAAGGCCGAGATCGCCGACAAGATCGTGCGCGAGATCGGCCTGCGGCTGAAGTTCCTGAACGACGTCGGCCTGAACTACCTCAGCCTGGACCGCAGCGCCGAGACGCTCTCGGGCGGCGAGGCGCAGCGCATCCGGCTCGCGTCGCAGATCGGCTCGGGCCTCACGGGCGTGATGTACGTGCTCGACGAGCCCAGCATCGGGCTGCACCAGCGCGACAACGACCGCCTCATCGGCACCCTGAAGCACCTGCGCGACATCGGCAACAGCGTGATCGTGGTCGAGCACGACGAGGACATGATCGCCGCGGCCGACCACGTGATCGACATGGGCCCGGGCGCCGGCGTGCACGGCGGGCGCGTGATGGCCGAGGGCACGTACGCCCAGGTGCGCGACAACCCCGCCTCGCTCACCGGGCAGTACCTCTCGGGCGCGCGGAAGATCGAGGTGCCGCGCCGGCGCACCGCCTGGCTGCCGGCGGTCGCGAAGCCGGCCTTCAACGAGGGCAAGAAGGCCTCGCGCTTCCCGCAGAGCCCGGCGGCCGAGCGCCGCGCCGCGCGCGAGGCGGCGCACCGCGCCTCGCAGACCGCGCTGCAGGAGATCCGCGTCGTCGGCGCCACCGGCAACAACCTGAGGAACGTCAGCGTCGCCTTCCCGGTCGGCCTGCTGACCTGCGTGACGGGCGTGTCCGGCTCGGGCAAGTCGACGCTGGTCAACGACACGCTCTACGCCGCCGTCGCGCGCACGCTCTACCGCGCGCACGAGGAGCCGGCCGCGCACGAATCGATCGAGGGCATCGAGTACTTCGACAAGGTCATCAACGTCGACCAGAGCCCCATCGGCCGCACGCCGCGCAGCAACCCGGCCACCTACACCGGCCTGTTCACGCCGATCCGCGAACTGATGGCGGAGACCAACACCGCGCGCGAGCGCGGCTACGGCCCCGGGCGCTTCAGCTTCAACGTCGCCGGCGGGCGCTGCGAGGCCTGCCAGGGCGACGGCGTGGTCAAGGTCGAGATGCACTTCCTGCCCGACGTCTACGTGCCGTGCGAGGTCTGCCACGGCCAGCGCTACAACCGCGAGACGCTGGAGGTGCAGTACAAGGGCCGCAACATCGCGCAGATCCTGGACATGACGGTGGAGGCCGCGCACGAGTTCCTGAAGGCGGTGCCGACCATCGAGCGCAAGCTGCACACGCTGCTCGACGTCGGGCTCTCGTACGTCAAGCTCGGCCAGGCCGCGACCACGCTGTCGGGCGGCGAGGCCCAGCGCGTGAAGCTGGCCCTCGAACTCTCCAAGCGCGACACCGGGCGGACCCTCTACATCCTCGACGAGCCCACCACCGGCCTGCACTTCGCCGACATCGAACTGCTGCTCAAGGTGCTCCACCAGCTGCGCGACGCGGGCAACACCATCGTCGTGATCGAGCACAACCTCGACGTCATCAAGACCGCCGACTGGCTCATCGACATCGGCCCCGAGGGCGGCGCCGGCGGCGGCACCGTGGTGGGGGAGGGGACGCCGGAGGACATCGCGGCGAACGAGGCGAGCCACACGGGGCGGTACCTGAAGCGGCTGCTTCCGGCCCCGGTTCCCGGAACTTAACGCACCACCAGCCCCTTCAACCCCGCATCGCCCACCGGCGCCGCCAGCTTCATCGCCTTCATCGTCCTGACCATCAGCCGCGCGATCATCAGGTTGCGGTGCGTCTTGCTGTCCGCCGGGATCACGTACCAGGGGGCGGCATCGGTGGAGGTGGCGTCGAGCGCCTTCTCGTAGGCGTCCTGGTAGGCGCTCCACTGCTTGCGCACGTCGAGGTCGCCCAGGCTGAACTTCCAGTTCTTGGCCGGGTCGTCGATGCGCGCCTGCAGGCGCTTCTTCTGCTCGTCCTTGCCGATGTGCAGCATGCACTTGAGCACCGTCGTGCCGGTCTCCACGAGCAGGCGTTCGAAGTCGTTGATCTGGTCGTAGCGGCGCTTGAGTTCGGCCTTGCCGAGCGAGCCGTCGACCACGGGCACCAGCACGTCCTCGTAGTGGCTGCGGTTCCACACGCCGATCTCGCCGGCACGCGGCACGACGGCATGGCAGCGCCACAGGAAGTCGTGCGCCTGCTCGTCGATCGACGGCGCCTTGAACGCCGCCACCCGCACGCCCAGCGGCGAGGTGCGCGAGAACACCCAGCGCACGGTGCCGTCCTTGCCGCTGGTGTCGGTGCCCTGCAGCACCAGCAGCAGCTTGCGCCGGCCCTCGGCGTGCAGCAGGTTCTGCAGTTCGTCGAGTTCCTCCGCGAGTTCGTCGAGCCGTTCGCGCCGGTCGCGCTCGTCGCCCTTCATGAACGGCGTGTCGCCGGGATCGATGTCGCGCAGCCGGACCTTGCCGCCGATGCGGTATTTGGCGAAGCCTGTCATTCGGAGGCGTCCTTTCGAGACGGAAGAAGAGAAGCCGAGGAAGGCGAAGGCACGCCGGGCGTCGCGGCGTGCCGGGGCGGCATCAGCGCGCTCCGATGCGGGCCGCGTCGCCGAACAGCGCCTTGGCCTCGCGCGGCTGCGAGCGCCAGTACTGCGGCGGCGCGGTGACCTGGGCGCCCAGCGCCATCGCGGCGCGCCACGGCCAGTGTGGCTCGAACAGCATGGCGCGGCCGAGCGCGACGGCGTCGGCCCGGCCCTCGGCGACGATGGCGTCGGCCTGCGCCGGCTCGGTGACCAGGCCGACCGCGAAGGTGGGCAGGCCCGGCGCCGCGGCCTTGATCCGCTCGGCCAGCGGCACCTGATAGCCCGGACCGACCGGGATCTGCTGCAGCGGCGACACCCCGCCCGAGGACACGTCGATGAAGGCGCAGCCACGTTCGGCCAGCGCCCGTGCGAACACGGCGCTCTGCTCGACGTCCCAGCCGCCCTCGACCCAGTCGGTGGCCGAGATGCGCACGCCCACCGGCATGCGCGGCGGCACGGCCGCGCGCACCGCGTCGAAGACCGCCAGCGGAAAGCGCATGCGGTTCTCCAGCGAGCCGCCGTATCCGTCCTCGCGCCGGTTGGCGATCGGCGAGAGGAACTGGTGCAGCAGGTAGCCGTGCGCCGCGTGCAGCTCGATGGCGTCGAAGCCCAGGGCGTCGGCGCGCCGCGCGGCCTGCACGAAGGCGTCCGTCACGCGCTGCAGCCCGGCGGCGTCGAGCGCGACCGGCGCGGGCTCGCCCGGCGCGTGCGGCAGCGCCGACGGCGCCGAGGTGGTCCAGGCGCCCTCGTCGGCGCGCAGCGACTGCCCGCCGTCCCAGGGCACGTGGCTCGACGCCTTGCGCCCGGCATGGCCGAGCTGCACGGCGATGGGCATGCGCGAATGGCGTCGCACGGCCCGCAGCACGCGGGCGAAGGCGGCCTGGTTGGCGTCCGAGTACAGGCCGAGGTCCGCGGGCGTGATGCGGCCCTCCGGCTCGACGGCGGTGGCTTCGACGATGAGCAGCCCGGCGCCCGACGCGGCGAGCTGGCCGAGGTGCATCAGGTGCCAGTCGTCGGGGTTGCCGTCCTCGACGGCGTACTGGCACATCGGCGAGACGACGATGCGGTTGGCCAGCGTCAGCGGGCCGATGGAGAGGGGATCGAAGAGGTGTGTCATGGGTTGGGGTTCAAGGGCGGACGCGGACCATGCCTTCCTGCGCCATCGAGGCGACCAGCCGGCCGTCGCGGGTGAACACGCTGCCCCGGCTGAGGCCGCGCCCGCCACCGGCGCTCGGCGAGTCCATCACGTAGAGCAGCCAGTCGTCGAGGCGGAAGTCGCGATGGAACCACATGGCGTGGTCCAGGCTCGCGAGGCGCAGGCGCGGCTGGGCGTAGCTCAGGCCGTGTGGAAGCAGCGCCGCGCTGAGCAGGCCGTGGTCGGAGGCGTAGGCGAGCAGCGCGCGGTGCAGCACCGGGTCGTCGGGCAGCGGCGCGACGGCGCGCATCCAGACCGAGCGCTCGGGCGCGCGCGCCACGGGCGCGAGCAGGTCGTCGTCCTCGACGCTGCGGAACTCCAGGCCGTGCGGGCGCAGCGCCTTCACGCGCAGGCGCTCGGGCATGCGGTCGGCGAAGTCGAAGCGACGCTCGAGATCACTGCGCAGGGCCTCGGGTCCCGGCCGCGCGGGCATGGCCGACTGGTGTTCGACGCCGTCGTCCACGGTCTGGAACGAGGCCGACATCTCGAAGATCACGCGCTCCTGCTGGCGCGCGACGACGTGCCGCGTCGTGAAGCTGCGGCCGTCGCGCACGCGGTCGACCGCGTAGTCGATGGGCGCATGCTCTCCGGGCAGCAGGAAATAGGCGTGCATCGAATGCACCGGGCGCTCGGGGCCGACCGTCAGGCTGGCCGCCATCAGCGCCTGGCCGAGCACCTGCCCGCCGAAGACGGCGGGCGTGCCGATGTTGTGGCTCTGCGCGCGGAAGCGGTCTTCGCCCAGCGGCTGCAGGCGCATCAGCGAGACCAGGCGCTCGACGAGGGCGGCCGGCGCGGGCGCCGCCGGGGCGGCATCGGCGGGATCGTCCGGTGCGTGGGAGGGCGCGAAGGGGCCGGCGGGAGGGGAGTCGTTCATCGGGCGGCGGGAAGAGTCTGCGGCGACCATAGCAAAGACGCGGGAACGCCGCTGTCCCGGCCGCGCATCGCCCGTCGTGCCGGTCCGCCTCGACCGGCGCCGGGGGCCACGGCCGCGCGGATGCCCGGCGCCGCGCGCCGGCGTTCCCGGGCGGGGAGAATCCAGGTCCTATGGAAAAGCAGCGCATCGTGGTGGGCCTGAGCGGCGGCGTCGATTCCGCCGTCACGGCGCACCTTCTCAAGCAGCAGGGCCACGAGGTGGTCGGCATCTTCATGAAGAACTGGGAGGACGACGACGACAGCGAATACTGCGCGTCGAACGTCGATTTCATCGACGCGGCGGCGGTCGCCGACGTGCTGGGCATCGAGATCGAGCACGTCAACTTCGCGGCCGACTACAAGGACCGCGTGTTCGCCGAGTTCCTGCGCGAGTACCAGGCCGGCCGCACGCCCAACCCGGACGTGCTGTGCAACGCCGAGATCAAGTTCAAGGCCTTCCTCGACCATGCGATGCGCCTGGGCGCCGGCAGGATCGCCACCGGTCACTACGCCCGGGTGCGCTTCGACGCCGCGACCCAGCGCCATCAGCTGCTCAAGGGCCTCGACCCGGCCAAGGACCAGAGCTATTTCCTGCACCGCCTGAACCAGGCGCAACTCGCCAAGACGCTGTTCCCGGTGGGCGAACTCAGGAAGACCGAGGTGCGCCGCATCGCCGACGAGATCGGCCTGCCCAACGCCAGGAAGAAGGATTCGACCGGCATCTGCTTCATCGGGGAGCGACCGTTCCGCGAATTCCTCAACCGCTACATCGCCAAGGCGCCGGGGCCGATCAAGGACGAGCGTGGCCGCACCCTGGGCGAGCATCAGGGCCTGAGCTTCTACACGCTGGGCCAGCGCCAGGGCCTGGGCATCGGCGGCGTGAAGGCGCGCGGCGCCGAACTCAAGGCCGTCGAGGCGCAGGGCCTGCGTGGCGTGGGCTCGCACGCGCCCTGGTTCGTGGCGCGCAAGGACATCGCGCGCAACACGCTGTGGGTGGTGCAGGGCCATGACCATCCCTGGCTGCTTTCCGGCACGCTGACGGCCGACGACGCGAGCTGGGTCGCCGGCGCGCCACCGGCGCCGGGGGCGTATGCCGCCAAGTCGCGCTATCGGCAGACGGACGCGGCCTGCCGCCTGCATGCCGGCGGCGGCGAGGACGCCGCGCGGGCGTTCCGGCTCGATTTCGACGATGCGCAGTGGGCCGTCACGCCGGGCCAGTCGGCGGTGGTGTACGACGGCGACGTGTGCCTGGGCGGCGGCGTGATCTCCGCGGCGGTGCCGTCCGACGAAGGCTGAGCCCCGTCGAGGGACGTCCGGCGCGCCGGGGACGGTGGTCTCAGGCAGCCGCGTCCGGTGGCGTGAGGACCGAGATGTCGGTGTGGACGAGTTCGAGCGGATGGCGCTGTCCCGCGAGGTAATCCTCCACGCACCGCAACAGCAGGGGGCTGCGATGGCGCTCGACGCTGGCGCGCAGCTCGTCGATGTCCATCCACAGCGTGCGCACGATGCCCTCGTCGAGCGCACGGTCGGGCTCGAAGGCCCCGAGCGTGCCGGCGAAGGCGAAACGCAGGTAGGTGATGTCGGTCTCGCCGTCGGACCCGGGCTGTGCCGCCGGCCGCTGGAAGCGTGCCAGGTACACCCCCACCAGCGCGGTCGGCGTGAAGTGGTGCGCGGTCTCTTCCAGCGCTTCGCGGGCGCATCCCTCGGCGGGCGACTCGCCGGGATCGAGGTGGCCGGCGGGCGTGTTGAGCTTCAGTCCACCCGAGGTGTGCTCCTCGACCAGCAGGAAGCGGCCATCGCGTTCGATCACCGCCGCCACGGTGACATTGGGTTTCCAGCGGGAACGTGATGCGGTCATGGGGCGATGCTCTTGTGGGAACGCCCGGCGCGAAGGCCGAGCGGGCTTCGACTGTAGCGCCGGGACGATGCCCGGACGCCGGCCGCGTGGCGGCTCAGGCCGCCGGTGTGGAGGCGGCGCCCGGACTCGTCGCGAAACGCGTGTTCACGAAGTCCTCGGCATCGACCGCTTCCAGGCGGTAGCCCATGCCATAGATGGCCGACAGCAGGAAGCCGTGCGACGGACGCAGGTCGAGCTTGGTGCGAAGCCGCGAGACGTGGGTGTCGAGCGAGCGCGAGGGCGTGTCGTCGCTGACGCCCCAGATCGCCTCGCGCAGGTGCTCGCGCGAGAGCAGGCGGCCCATGTTCTGGAACAGGAACAGCGCCAGCTCGTACTCCCGGTGCTTGAGTTCGGCCTGCACGCCGTTGACCTTGAGCATGCGCCGCTGGGGCAGGAAGTGATAGGGGCCGAAAGCCAGTTCGGTGTCCTGCCGGGCCGGGTAGGCCCGTCGCAGCAGGGCGTGCACGCGCGCTTCGAGTTCGGCGGTGCGGATCGGCTTGAGCATGAAATCGTCGGCACCGGCCGCGAGTCCCTCGACCATGTCGGCTTCCTCGTGGCGGTCGGTCACGAACAGGATCGGAAGGCGGTTGTTGAAGTCTTCCCGGATGCGCCTGACGACGGCGGGACCGGGCATGTCGGGCAGCGACCAGCCCAGGATCAGCAGGTCGAAGCTCTGGTGACGCAGGTCGTGCAGCAAGGGCTTGGCGAAGCCGTAGCCATGGCACTCGTGACCCATCCGCGCCATCGTCATGCGTATCAGGTCGCGCTGGCTGGACTCGTCGTCTAGCGCTGCAATTCGCATTTCCTGTCCCTTCGTCGCTGGCTCGCCATCCCGAACACGGGAATTAATGAAAACCATAGTACTAGTTTTAAATGTTAACCCGAGCGATCCCCCGGATGCAAATGAACGGCGGCCGGCGCGCTGGCGCGAAGGAAAAGGCCGGTGCATCGCGGTGCCGGCGCGCCTGCGGAGGCGGATTGAAACCCAATCCGCGACGGCTCACGCCGCGCGGGTGACACTTGTTTTCATTTGTAGGACGCTTCTTTGCCCAGCGCTAACCCCATGCGAGACGCGGAAGGGTTCGAGTAAGCTCATTTGAAGAAAAAGGGCACCGGCGCTGCCCGAGGAGATGGCTCATGCAGATAGGCGTACCTGCCGAGACGGCAGCGGGCGAGACCCGGGTGGCGGTGACGCCGGAGACGGCGAAGAAGCTGGTGGCGCAGGGCCACGCGGTGCGGGTGGCCTCGGGCGCGGGCGTGGCCGCGAGCGTGCCCGATGCGGCCTACGAGGCCGTGAGGGCGACGCTCACGGACGCGGCGGGCGCCTTCGGGGCCGAGGTGGTGCTGAAGGTGCGGCCCCCCTCGGGCGCGGAGCTGGGACTGATGCGGCGCGGCGCGGTGCTCGTGGGCATGCTCGAGCCGTTCGACGCACCCGGGCTGGCGCGCCTGGCCGAGGCGGGGGTGAGCGCCTTCGCGCTGGAGGCGGCGCCGCGCACGACGCGCGCGCAGAGCATGGACGTGCTGTCCTCGCAGGCCAACATCGCCGGCTACAAGGCCGTGATGATCGCGGCCGACCGCTACCAGCGCTTCTTCCCGATGCTCATGACGGCCGCGGGCACGGTCAAGGCCGCCCGGGTGGTGGTCCTGGGGGTGGGGGTGGCGGGGCTGCAGGCCATCGCCACGGCCAAGCGCCTGGGCGCGGTGATCGAGGCGTCGGACGTGCGCCCGAGCGTGAAGGAGCAGGTCGAGTCGCTCGGCGGCAGGTTCATCGAGGTGGCCTACGACACGCCCGAGGAAAAGGAAGCGGCCGTCGGCGTGGGCGGCTATGCCAAGCCGATGCCCCCGAGCTGGCTCGCGCGTCAGCAGGTGGAGGTCGCCAAGCGCGTGGCGGCGGCCGACATCGTCATCGCCACTGCGCTCATCCCCGGGCGGGCGGCACCGACGCTCGTCACCGAGGCGATGGTCAAGTCGATGAAGCCCGGCTCGGTGATCGTCGACATCGCCGCGGGCAAGGGCCCTGGCGGCGTGGGCGGCAACTGTCCGCTGTCCGAAGCCGACCGCACGGTGGTCAGGCACGGCGTGACGATCGTGGGAGAGACCAACCTGGCGGCGTTGGTGGCGGCCGACGCTTCGGCGCTGTACGCGCGCAACGTGCTCGACTTCCTCAAGCTGATCCTGGGCAAGGACGGGGGTGTCGTGATCGACCTGGAGGACGACATCGTCGCGGCCTGCCGCGTGGCGCAGGACGGCCAGGTCACCCGCAAGTAGAACGACACCGCGACAACGCACAACGAGGAGCGAAGCGCCATGGACCCCGTATCCCCCACCGTCATCAACCTGATCATCTTCGTGCTGGCCATCTACGTGGGCTACCACGTGGTGTGGACGGTCACCCCGGCGCTGCACACGCCGCTCATGGCGGTGACCAACGCCATCTCGGCCATCGTCATCGTGGGGGCCATGCTGGCCGCGGCGCTGACGGTCACGCCGCTGGGCAAGACCATGGGCGTGCTGGCCGTGGCGCTGGCGGCGGTCAACGTCTTCGGCGGCTTCCTGGTCACGCGCCGGATGCTGGCGATGTTCAGGAAGAAGGAGCGCAAGGCGCCCGCCGCAGCCGCTGCCGCCGGCGCGAAGGGAGACGCCTCGTGAGCATGAACGTCGTCACGCTGCTCTACCTGGTGGCCAGCGTGTGCTTCATCCAGGCCTTGAAGGGCCTGTCGCATCCCACCACCTCCATCCGCGGCAACCTCTTCGGCATGAGCGGCATGGCCATCGCGGTGGCCACCACCGTCGCGCTCATCCACGGCCAGGCCGCGATGCTCGGGGTGGGCTTCGCCAGCGGCATCGCCTGGGTGCTCGCCGCGCTGGTGATCGGCGGCGGCGCGGGAGCCTTCATGGCCCACAAGGTCGAGATGACCAAGATGCCCGAGCTGGTGGCGTTCATGCACAGCATGATCGGTCTGGCGGCGGTGTTCATCGGGGTGGCGGCGGTGGCCGAGCCCTGGGCCTTCGGCATCACGCCGCCGCCGGTGGCGGCGGTGGCGGCCACGGCCACCACCACCGGCGCGGTGCTGGTGGACGGCGTGCTGCGCTACGCCATCCCCCACGGCAACCGCCTGGAGCTGTTCCTGGGCGCGGCCATCGGCGCGATCACCTTCAGCGGCTCGGTCATCGCCTTCGGCAAGCTCTCGGGCAAGTACCGCTTCCGCCTGTTCCAGGGCGCCCCCGTGGCCTTCAAGGGCCAGCACCTGCTCAACCTCGCGCTCGGGCTGCTGACGGTGGCGCTGGGCCTGGTCTTCGTGGCCACGGAACGCTGGGACGCGTTCTTCGCGATGCTCGCCCTGGCCTTCGTGATGGGGGTGCTCATCATCATCCCGATCGGCGGGGCGGACATGCCGGTGGTGGTCTCGATGCTCAACAGCTACTCGGGCTGGGCGGCCGCGGGCATCGGCTTCTCCCTGAACAACGCCATGCTGATCGTGGCGGGCTCGCTGGTGGGCAGCTCCGGGGCGATCCTCTCCTACATCATGTGCAAGGCGATGAACCGCAGCTTCTTCAACGTCATCCTGGGGGGCTTCGGGGGCGAGGCGGTGACTGCCACGGCCGGTGGCGCGGCGGCGGTGCAGCGCCCGGTCAAGAGCGGCAGCGCCGACGACGCGGCCTTCGTGCTGGCCAACGCCGAGACGGTGGTGATCGTGCCGGGCTACGGGCTGGCCGTGGCGCGCGCGCAGCACGCGGTCAAGGAGCTCGCGGCCAAGCTCACCGACAAGGGCATCACCGTGAAGTACGCCATCCATCCGGTGGCCGGGCGCATGCCCGGGCACATGAACGTGCTGCTGGCCGAGGCCGAGGTGCCCTACGACCAGGTCTTCGAGATGGAGGACATCAACGGCGAGTTCGGCCAGGCCGACGTGGCCATCATCCTGGGCGCCAACGACGTGGTCAACCCGGCCGCGCACACCAAGGGCAGCGCCATCTACGGCATGCCCATCCTGGAGGCCTACAAGGCCAAGACCGTCATTGTTAACAAACGCTCGATGGCCGCGGGCTATGCCGGCCTGGACAATGAGCTCTTCTACATGGACAAGACCCTCATGGTCTTCGGCGATGCCAAGAAGGTCGTCGAGGACATGACCAAGGCCATCGAGTGAAGCACGACACGCCCAGGAACCCAGCCCCCAACGCCATGAACGACCGCCCCTGGCTCGCCAGCTATCCCCCGGGCGTGCCGGCCGACATCGACGTCGGCCGCTACGCCTCGTTGCCGGCCCTGATGGAGGAGAGTTTCTCCACCCATGCCGATCGCATCGCCTACAGCTTCATGGGCCGCGATGCCACCTATGGCGAGGTGGACCGCCTGAGCCGTGCCTTCGCGGCCTACCTGCAGGGACTCGGACTCAACCCCGGCGATCGCGTCGCCGTCATGATGCCCAATTGCACGCAGTACCCGATCGCCGTCGCGGGCATCCTGCGCGCGGGTCTGGTGCTGGTCAACGTCAACCCGCTCTACACCCCGCGCGAGCTCGCCCACCAGCTCAAGGACAGCGGCGCCACGGCGATCGTGATCATGGAGAACTTCGCCGCCACGCTGGCGCAGTGCCTGGACTCGACGTCGGTGAAGCACGTCGTGCGTTGCGCCATGGGCGATCGCCTCGGACTGCTCAAGGGCGCTCTGGTCAATTTCGTGGTGCGCAAGGTGAAGAAGCTGGTGCCGCGCTGGCACCTGCCCGGCGCGGTGACCTTCAACGCCGCGCTCGGGCACGGCGCTCGCGCGACGCTCAGGCCGGTCGCCCTCGGGCCCGACGACATCGCGGCGCTGCAGTACACCGGCGGTACCACCGGCGTCTCCAAGGGCGCGGTGCTGCTGCATCGCAACGTGATCGCCAACGTGCTGCAGTCGGAGGCCTGGAACGCGCCGGTGATGGCGAAGGTGCCCGATGGCGAGCAGCCCACCAGCGTCTGCGCGCTGCCGCTCTATCACATCTTCGCCTTCACGGTGAACATGATGCTGGGCCTTCGAACCGGCGGCAAGGTCATCCTGATCCCCAATCCGCGCGACCTCGCCGCCACGCTGAAGGAACTGTCCAAGCACACGTTCCACAGCTTTCCGGCCGTCAACACGCTCTTCAACGGACTCGCCAACCACCCGGATTTCGGCACCGTGAACTGGAAGAACCTGAAGGTGTCGGTCGGCGGCGGCATGGCGGTCCAGGGCGCGGTCGCCAGGCTCTGGCTGGAGAAGACCGGCTGCCCGATCTGCGAGGGCTACGGGCTGTCCGAAACCTCGCCGTCGGTGAGCTGCAACCCGACCACCAGCGCCGCCTACACCGGCACCATCGGCGTGCCGCTGCCCGGCACCTGGATGACCCTGCTGGACGACGAGGGCCGTCCCTCCGCGCCCGGAGAGGCCGGCGAGATCGCGATCAAGGGGCCGCAGGTGATGGCCGGCTACTGGCAGCGCCCCGACGAGACCGCGAAGGTCATGACGGCCGACGGCTGGTTCAAGTCCGGGGACGTCGGCCGCGTCGACGAGCGGGGTTTCTTCCGCATCGTTGACCGCAAGAAGGACATGATCCTGGTGTCGGGATTCAACGTCTATCCCAACGAGATCGAGGACGTGGTCGCCCAGATGCCGGGCGTGCTCGAATGCGCGGCGGTCGGCATCGCCGACGAGAAGACGGGCGAGGCCGTCAAGCTGGTGATCGTGAGGAAGAGCGCTGACCTCACGGAAGCCCAGGTGCGGACCTTCTGCAAGGAGAACCTCACGGGCTACAAGCGACCTGCGCGCATCGAGTTCCGTGCCGACATGCCCAAGACGCCGGTCGGCAAGATCCTGCGACGCGAGCTGCGCGACAAGGCCTGAAGGCTACTTCAACCAGCCACGCCGGCGGAAGTACCACATCGGTCCGAGCGCGCTCGCCACCATCAGCGCGATCGCGTAGCCGTAGCCGAAGGTCCAGTCGAGTTCGGGCATGAACTTGAAGTTCATGCCGTAGACGCTCGCGATCAGCGTGGGCGGCAGCAGCGCCACGCTGGCCACCGAGAAGATCTTGATGGTCTTGTTCTGGTTGATGTTGATGAAGCCGACCGTCGCGTCCATCAGGAAGTTGATCTTGTCGAACAGGAAGGCGGTGTGGTTGTCCAGCGACTCGATGTCGCGCAGGATCTGGCGCGCCTCCTCGAACTGGTCGGCATTGAGCATGCGGCTGCGCATCATGAAGCTCACCGCGCGGCGCGTGTCCATCACGTTGCGGCGGATGCGTCCGTTCAGGTCTTCCTGACGCGCGATGGCGCCGAGGACCTCGCCGGCGAGTTCGTCGCTGACGTTGCCGGCCAGCACCTTCTTGCCGACGACCTCCAGTTCGTCGTAGATGTTCTCCAGCGTGTCGGCCGAGTATTCCGCGTCGGCGTCGAGCAGCTTGAGCAGCACCTCCTTGGCGTCCTCGATGAGTCCCGGCGCGCGCCGCGCGCGCATGCGCAGCAGTCGGAACACCGGCACGTCCTCGTCGTGGATGGAGAACAGCACGCCACGGCTGCGCAGCTCGGCGTTGTGCTGGTTGAGGATGAAGGCCACGCGCACGGAGCGCGGGTTCTCGTCGTCGTCGATCAGGAAGTCGCTGCGGATGTGCAGCTCGCCGTTGTCTTCCTCGTAGAAGCGGGCGGACTCCTCGATGTCCTCGTCCATCGCATCCTCGGGGATGGACAGGCCGTAGTACTGCTTGATCCAGCGCTTCTCCTCGAGCGTCGGCGATTCGAGGTCGACCCAGATGGGCTGGAACTGGGACAGCTCCTCGAGGGCCTCGATCTCTTCCTGGACCAGGCGCCCGTTGGCGAGCGTGAAGATGTTGAGCATGGGCTCACTCCCGTGAAAATTCTGACGATGGGCGAGGGGGTGGGACGCTTCCGATTCCCTCGCCGATGGCGTTCAGGCGGGAGTCGAAAGCTGTCGAGACGGACAGCTTTCCAAGTCGATATCTCCGGTTGAAGCGACGCGCGATTATGGCATCGGCCCCCGGCATTTACCCGTAGAGACGCCGCGTCCCGGACCCCGTTCGTTCTGGATGGACATCCAGTAAAGTCGAGTCCGATGCCCACCGCCGCGACCGTCCCAGCCCCCGCGCCTTCCACGTCGGCCGAGCGCCTCGCCCAGGCGTTGTCGACCCTCAACGAAGCCCAGCGCGCGGCGGTCGAACACGGCTGGGCACCGGGTGGGGCGGGCGCCGCGGATGCGCGTCCGCTGCTCGTGATCGCCGGCGCCGGATCGGGCAAGACCAGCACCCTGGCGCATCGCGTCGCCGGCCTGATCGCCCGCGGCACCGATCCACGGCGCATCCTGCTGCTGACCTTCTCGCGCCGCGCGGCCCAGGAGATGGCGCGCCGCGCCGGCCAGGTTGCCGCGCGCGTGCTGGGACTGCGCGACGAGGCCACGCCCGTGCTGCCGTGGGCCGGCACCTTCCACGGCATCGGCGCGCGGCTGCTGCGCGAACACGCCGTTCAGATCGGCCTGGACGAGGACTTCACCATCCACGACCGCGGCGATGCCGAGGACCTCATGGGACTGGTGCGCCACGACCTGGGCCTGTCGGCCACCACCCGGCGTTTTCCGCGGAAGGGAACCTGCCTCTCGATCTACTCGCGCGCGGTCAACACGTGCATGCCGCTCGGCCACGTGCTGGCGGAGGCATTCCCGTGGTGCGGCGAATGGCAGGACGAGTTCCGGCGGCTGTTCGCGGCCTATGTGGAGGCGAAGCAGCATCAGCATGCGCTCGACTACGACGACCTGCTGCTCTACTGGGCCGGCATGGTGGCCGAGCCCGCGCTCGCGGCGCAGGTCGCAGCGCGCTTCGACCACGTGCTGGTCGACGAGTACCAGGACACCAACCGGCTGCAGGCCTCGATCCTGCTCGGCCTCAAGCCCGACGGGCAGGGCCTCACGGTGGTCGGCGACGACGCGCAGTCGATCTATTCGTTCCGTGGCGCGACGGTGCGCAACATCCTCGATTTCCCCGCTCAGTTCTCGCGTCCTTCGCCCGAGGGGCCGCAGCCGGTGGAGACGCGCATCGTCACGCTGGAGCGCAACTACCGCTCGACGCAGCCGATCCTCGACGTCTCCAACGCCGTCATCGCCGCCGCGGCCGAACGGCATGCCAAGACCCTGTGGACCGACAAGGCCTCGGCCGGCCGGCCCCAGCTCGTGCTGGTCCCGGACGAAGCGCAGCAGGCGCAGTGGGTGGCCGACCGCGTGCTGGCGCATCGCGAGGGCGGGCTGGCACTGAAGTCCCAGGCGGTCCTGTTCCGCACCTCCTCCCACAGCGCGGCACTCGAGCTGGAACTGGCGCGACGCAACATCCCGTTCGTCAAGTACGGCGGACTCAAGTTCCTCGAGGCGGCGCACGTCAAGGATGTGCTGGCCGTGCTGCGTTTCGCCCAGAACCCGCGCGGCCGCATGGCGGGATTCCGTGTCACGCAGCTCATCCCCGGCATCGGCCCGGCCACCTCGGCGCGGCTGCTCGACGCGATGGACGCCGCGACCGACCCCGGCGCCGCCGTGCAGGCGTTCGTGCCGCCTTCCACGGCGAAAGTGGAATGGGCGCGGTTCGCGCAGGCGTATGCCGCGCTGCGTCGACCGGATCTGGCATGGCCGGGCGACATGGACATCGCCGTGCGCTGGTACCTGCCGCACCTGGAGCGCCTGCACGACGATGCCGCCGTCCGGCGCGGCGATGTCGAGCAACTCGCCCGGCTGGCCGTGGGCCACGGTTCGCGCGAGCGTTTCCTGACCGAACTCACCCTCGACCCGCCAGAGGCCACCAGCGACCGGCCCGGCCCGCCGCTGCTCGACGAGGACTACCTGATCCTGTCGACCATCCATTCGGCCAAAGGCCAGGAATGGACGTCGGTGCACGTGCTCAACGCCGTCGACGGCTGTCTACCGGCCGACATGGCGCAGGGCGCGCACGAACTCGAAGAGGAGCGGCGACTGCTCTACGTGGCCATGACCCGGGCCAGGGACCACCTCCATGTCCTGGTGCCGCAACGCTTCTACGTCACGCAGCAGGCGGTGCGCGGCGAGCGCCACCTGTATGCCGCCCGCACCCGCTTCATCACCGAGGCCGATGCCGACCGGTTCGAGCGCGTGACCTGGCCAGCGGCCCCGCCGCGAGGTCCCGCCGTGCCACCACCGGCCGCCATCATCGACCTGCTGGGCCGCATGCGAGCCGCCTGGCGCTGAAACGCAGGCACGGTCGCCGGACGGGCGCACGGGCATCGCGCCCGGCATCGGTATCGGCAATGGCGTTGGCCTTGTCCGCAGGAGGGTCGAAGCCTTCGCTTCGGGCCGTGAACTTTTTTATTAATGTCTTCCGCAGGCGGCGACCCCTGGCGCTGCCTTGCTATGAATTGAAGAGCGGCCGATGCCGCGCGACGAGTCGCTTCCGGGGGGCTGTCTCCAGGCGGTTGCAATGCCTGCGCACCTTGGGCATAGTGAATCCGTCCTCTCCGACTCGTGACCTCGTTCCGATTCGACGAAGGCCGAACACACACCCATTTCCCTTTCCGATCACCCGTCGCTCCCGCTTCCTCCCGTCCCCCATCGCCGCAAAGTCCGCCTTTTCCCCACTCCTTTTTCGCCGGCTGGCGCCTTCATCCCGAAGCGCCGGTCATTTCCCCAACCGTCAATTCCAGGAGGTCATTTCATGAATTTGACGATCAGCGGTCATCACCTCGACGTTTCTCCCGCCTTGCGCAACTACGTCACCACCAAGCTCGACCGGATCACCCGGCATTTCGACCAGGTGGTCGATGTCAAGGTGATCCTCACGGTGGAAAACCAGAAGGAAAAGGAACGACGCCAGAAGGCGGAGTGCAACATCCATGTCAAGGGCAACGACATGTTCGCGGAGTCGAGTCACGCTGATCTCTATGCCGCCGTGGACGACCTCGTCGACAAGCTCGACCGCCAGGTCGTCAAGCACAAGGACCGACTGCAGGACCACCATCATCAGGCGCCCAAGCGCGTGATGTAAACCCTCATTCGGGCAAATCCCGTTGCGGGCCACCTTCGGGTGGCCTTGGCTTTTTGGGAGGCGGGTGCATAATCGCCCCCGCCCCGACCTCACCATGAACCGCCTCGCGTCCATCCTGCCGCCCGCTCAAGTCCTCGTGAGCGTCGACGCCACGAGCAAAAAACGTGCTTTCGAAGAAGCTGGCCTGCTGTTCGAGAACCTCCACGGCCTCGCGCGGGCGCTCATCACCGACAGTCTGTTCGCACGCGAACGCCTGGGCTCGACCGGACTCGGCCATGGCGTGGCGATTCCGCATGGGCGCATCAAGGGCCTCAAGTCACCGATGGCTTCGGTGTTCCGGCTGGCCGATCCGATCGGCTTCGATGCCCCCGACGAACAACCGGTGGTGTTGCTGATCTTTCTGCTGGTGCCCGAGGCCGCGACGCAGAAGCATCTGGAAATCCTTTCGGAGATCGCGGAACTCCTCAGTGACGCGAGTCTGCGCGAGCAGATCAAGTCGAGCACCGACGCTCAGGCACTGCACGCCCTGATCGCCGGCTGGCAATCCGCTCAGGTGGCCTGAACCGCCTGCTCGTCGCACCCGCGCATGAAACCGACGGTGATCAGCGCGGATGCGATGTTCGAGGAATTCCGCGCATCGCTGCGCTGGGAGTGGCTGGCCGGACTGGGCGCGTCGGAGCGTCAGTTCGACCCCGATGTCATCAGTCGCGCGCAATCCGCCGCCGATCTGGTGGGCTATCTCAACTACATCCATCCCTACCGGGTGCAGATCCTGGGCACCCGCGAAGTCGCCTACCTGACCCGTGGCAGTCCGGAAGACTGCGCCCGGCGCGTCGCACGCATCGTGATGCTGGAGCCTCCGATGCTCGTTCTGGCCGATGGCCAGACCGCTCCCGATGAACTGCTCGCCATCTGCGAACGCGCTCAGCTGCCGCTGTTCGCGACGCGCGAGAGTTCGGCGTTCGTGATCGACCTGCTGCGTGCCTACCTGTCCAAGCATTTCGCCGAGCGCACGTCAATGCACGGCGTGTTCATGGACATCCTGGGGCTGGGCGTGATGATCACCGGCGAATCGGGTCTGGGCAAAAGCGAACTCGGTCTGGAGTTGATCTCGCGCGGCAACGGACTGGTGGCCGACGATGCGATCGACCTGTTTCGCATCAATCAGAACACCATCGAGGGCCGTTGCCCGGAATTGCTGCAGAACCTGCTGGAGGTGCGCGGCATCGGTCTGCTGGACATACGCGCGATCTTTGGCGAGACGGCCGTGCGGCGAAAGATGCGACTCAAGCTGATCGTCCACCTCGTGCGACGCGACAGCTTCGAACGCGACTACGAGCGCATGCCGGCCGCGCCGCTGACCCAGGACGTCCTGGGCATCCCTGTGCGCAAGGTCATCATCCAGGTGGTCGCGGGACGCAACATCGCCGTGCTGGTGGAAGCAGCCGTGCGCAATTCGATCCTGCAATTGCGTGGCATCGACACCTACGCCGATTTCGTCGCGCGCCATCAGCGCGCGATGGAAAGCAGCGCCGATACCTGAGGACTCGCGCCGCATCTGCGCAGCGGTGCGCGTCGGTCGGCGAAGCTCGCCGAAGGCGAGGCGAGGTCAGCGCTTCTGGGTGCAGTCCGCGCACAGGCCGTAGAGCGACATCGCATGGTCCTGCAGGATCCAGCCCTTGTCCTTGGCGACGAGTTGCTGGCGGCTTTCGATCTCCGCGTCGTAGAACTCCTCGACCTTGCCGCATGACGTGCAGATCAGGTGGTCGTGGTGCGAGCCCTCGTTGAGTTCGTAGACCGCCTTGCCACTTTCGAAATGGCTGCGCTCCAGAATGCCGGCCTGCTCGAACTGCGTCAGCACGCGGTACACGGTCGCCAGACCGATGTCCGAGTGCTCGTTGAGCAGCACGCGGAACACATCCTCGGCGGTCATGTGCCGCTGGCTGGTGGTCTGGAAGATCTGAAGGATCTTCAGTCGGGGCAGCGTGGCCTTCAGGCCGGTGCTCTTGAGTTCGTCGATGTTGCCCATGGTCTTTTCCTGCGCCTGCCCTGCAGGGATGAGCCTCCGAAGGGCAGCCGTTACAATCGTCCGATCATATCGTTCGATCCTCCATTCATGCTTGTCAATCTCCAAGGCCGTCTGTGGCCGATGGCTGCGGTCGCGGTGGCGGGCTGGTCGCTGAGCGGCTGTGGCAGCGTCACCGATCGCACGCGGGACGCGCTGGTCGCCGTGACACCGTACAAGGTCGAGGTGGTGCAAGGCAATTTCGTCTCCAAGGAGCAGGTCGAGTTGCTCAAGCCGGGCCTGTCGCGCCAGCAGGTGCGGGAGATTCTGGGTACGTCGCTGCTGACCGACGTGTTCCATGCCGATCGCTGGGACTATGTCTTCACCATCCGGCGCCAGGGTGTCGAGCCGCAACAGCGACGTCTCACGGTGTTCTTCAAGGGCGAGCTGCTCGACAGGTACCAGGGCGACGTCATGCCCAGCGAACAGGAGTTCGTCGCCACCCTCGACACCCGTCGCCGCATCGGCAAGGTGCCCGTGCTCGAGGCCTCCGAGGCGCAACTCGACAAGGTGGCGCCGGTTAAGTCCACGCCGTTGCCGGCCAACGCGCCCGCTCCGTTGGCGCCCTTGCCGGCCAGTTACCCACCACTGGAGCGCTGACGCGCACGGTCGGGCGGTCGCTCCGTGCCGGTCGTCCTGCAGGCAGGGTCCCATCCGGTCTGCGCGAGGAAGCCGGCCGCGATGCCCGAACCGGCCTCGCACTCCTTGAATTGAAGGCTTGTTCAAAGTGACCGCATTCACCGCTTCTTCCGACGATGCCTCGCCATCCCTCGCCCTCCCACGCCGCGTCGCGATCGCGGGGGCGTCCGGCCGCATGGGCCACATGCTGATCGAAGCCGTGCGCGATGCCGGGGATTGTTCCCTGGCGGGCGCGCTCGACGTGGCCGGCAGCGCCGCGATCGGTGACGACGCCGGAGCTTTCCTGGGCTTCGACAGCGGGGTGCGGATCGCGTCCGATCTGCGCGCCGGGCTGCAGGGCGCGCAGGTGCTGATCGACTTCACGCGTCCCGAGGGCACGCTCGCCCACCTGGCCGTGTGTCGTGAACTGGGCGTTCAGGCGGTCATCGGCACCACTGGTTTCAGCGATGCGCAGAAAGCCGAGATCGCCGACATCGCGAAGGACATCGCCATCGTGATGGCGCCCAACATGAGCGTGGGCGTCAATGTCACGCTCAAGCTGCTGGAGATGGCGGCCAGGGCGCTTTCGACCGGCTACGACATCGAAATCGTCGAGGCGCACCACCGCCACAAGGTCGACGCGCCCTCTGGCACCGCGCTGAAGATGGGCGAAGTGATCGCCGAGGCGCTCGGGCGCGACCTCAAGGACTGTGCCGTGTATGGGCGCGAAGGCGTGACCGGTGAGCGCGACCCGTCGTCGATCGGATTCGCCACCATCCGCGGCGGCGACATCGTCGGTGACCACACGGTGCTGTTCGCCGGCACCGGCGAGCGCATCGAGATCACGCACAAGTCGGCCAGCCGCGCGACCTACGCCCAGGGCAGCCTGCGCGCGGTGCGCTTCCTGGCGACGCGCGAGGCGGGCCTGTTCGACATGTTCGACGTGCTGGGCCTGCGCTAGGCGCACGAGGCGATCCGGCCATGACGGTGCTGCAACTGCTCGGGCACGGCGATGCCGTCAGCCGCGCGGTGGCGGCGCTGCTGCTGGCGATGTCGGTGGCCAGCTGGGTGGCGATCCTCTGGAAGGGCTGGCTGCTGCGCGCCGGCACGCGGGGAGTGATGCGCAGCATCGCGGCGTTCTGGCAGGCCCCCTCGCTCGCCGAAGCCGAGCGCGGCCTGAATGTCTTCGACGGTCCAGGCTGGGTGCTGCCGACGGTGACAGCGTTGAAGGAACTCGCCGGAACATGGCCGCCATCGTCCCGGGACGACCATCCCGCGCAACGCGCGGCCCCGGACGGTCCCGGGACCCTCGGTGCGGCCGGTGGTCGCGATCAGCGGCTGACGCGCGTGCTGCGCGATGCGCTGCACGGGGTCCTGCGCCGCCTTCAGGGCGGGCAGATCCTGCTGGCGACGGTCGGGGCCACGGCGCCTTTCGTCGGTCTGCTCGGCACGGTCTGGGGGATCCGAGGGGCTCTGGCCGGCCTGTCCGACGCCGGGGGCTTCACCATCGACCGCGTCGCCGGGCCGGTGGGCGAGGCGCTGGTCATGACGGCGTTCGGCCTGGCGGTGGCGCTGCCGGCCGTGCTGGCCTACAACGTGTTCGGCCGCGTCATCGCCCGCATCGAGGCCGAACTCGAAGGCTTCGCGCACGACCTCCTGGGCGTCTTCGGCGAGCCGCGGCCGGCCCTGGCGCCGCTGCCGCCCGCACGGCCGATGCCGGTGGCCTGATGGCTTTCGGTCGTGGTGGCCTCACCGCCGGCGGCGCCGTGCCGGGCGGCCGCTCGACCGGCGCGGGCGGCCAGCGCCCGCTCTGCGACATCAACGTGACGCCGCTGGTGGACGTGATGCTGGTGCTGGTCGTGATCTTCATCGTCACCGCGCCGCTGATGGCCACCGCGATCCGCGTCGATCTGCCGCGCGCCGACGCCGGCCGTGCCGCCACCCGGGCGGCCCGGCCCGTGCGGTTGTCGGTGGACGCACGCAGCGCGCTGTTCCTCGACGACCAGCCGGTCGACGAAGCCATGCTGTCCGCGCGCCTGGCGGCCCTCGCCGCCACCGCGCCCGACACCGAAGTGGAGTTGCGCGCCGACCGCGCCATTCCCTATGGCCGGATCGTCGAGCTCATGGGGATCGCCGGGCGTGCCGGCCTCACCCGCATCGGCTTCGTCGCCGATGCGCCGACCGCCGGCCCCGCCCGCTGACCGGCGTCGGGCGGCCGCCCGATCAGCTCAGCACCACGGGCCTGGTGTTCCAGATCTCGTGCGCGTACTGCGCGATCGTGCGGTCGGACGAGAAGGCGCCCATGCCCGCCACGTTCAGGATCGCCATGCGCGTCCACGCGTCGGCATCGCGGTAGAGCGTGTCGACCTTGTCCTGCATCGCCACATAGCTCGCGTAGTCCGCCAGCAGCAGGTACTGGTCGCCCCAGTTGACCAGCGTGTCGAAGATGCCCTGGTAGCGCGCGGGCTCTCCCGGCGAGAAGGCGCCGTCGCGGATCGAGTCCAGCACCTCCTTGAGTTCCGGGTTGGACTCGTAGAAGTGACGCGGCTGGTAGCCCTGGGCGCGGATGTCGGCCACCTGCGGCGTGGTGTTGCCGAAGATGAAGATGTTCTCGTCTCCGACGTTCTCCTTCATCTCGACGTTCGCGCCGTCGAGCGTGCCGATGGTCAGCGCGCCATTGAGGGCGAACTTCATGTTGCCGGTGCCGGAGGCTTCGGTGCCGGCGGTGGAGATCTGTTCGGAGAGGTCGGCCGCCGGCATGATGATCTCGGCCAGGCTGACGCTGTAGTTGGGCAGGAACACCACCTTGAGCAGCTTGCCCACGCGCGGGTCGTTGTTGACCACGGCCGCGACGTCGTTGATGAGCCGGATCACGAGCTTGGCCGCGTGATAGGCCGAGGCCGCCTTGCCGGCGAACACCACCACGCGCGGCACCACGTCGGCCGGCTGGCCGGCGTCGTGGGCGGCGACGATGCGGCGGTAGCGCGCGATCACGTGCAGCACGTTCAGGAGCTGGCGCTTGTATTCGTGGATGCGCTTGACCTGCACGTCGAACATCGCGTCGGTGTCCACCACCAGGCCCATGTGCTGCTCGATCCAGTTGGCCAGGCGCAGCTTGTTCTCGCGCTTGGCGTGACGGAAGGCGCGGATGAAGGGCGCCTGCTGGGCCATCGGGCGCAGGGCCTGCAGCTGCGTGAGGTCGCGGCGCCAGCCGCGGCCGATGCGCTGGTCGAGCAGGGCGGCCAGGGGCGGGTTGGCCTGCGCCAGCCAGCGCCGGGGCGTGACGCCATTGGTCTTGTTGTTGAAGCGCTCGGGAAAGAGGCGATAGAAGTCCGCGAAGATCGATTGCGTCATGAGCTCCGAATGCAGCCCGGAGACGCCGTTGATCGAGTGGCTCGCCAGCACCGCCACGTAGGCCATGCGCACGCGGCGCTCGCCGGTCTCGTCGATCAGCGACAGGCGGCGCAGCAGCTCGACGTCGTTGCCGAGCTTCTCGGTCACCGAGCCGAGGAAGCGCGAATTCAGGTCGTACAGGATCTGCAGGTGGCGCGGCAGGATGCGTCCCATCATCTCCACCGGCCAGGTCTCCAGCGCCTCGTGCATGAGGGTGTGGTTGGTGTAGCTGAAGACCTTCTGCGTCTGGGCCCAGGCGCTGTCCCAGTCGAGCCCGTGCTCGTCGAGCAGCAGGCGCATGAGTTCGGGCACCGCCAGCACCGGGTGGGTGTCGTTCAGGTGGATGCTGACCTGGTTGGACAGGGCGTCGAAGGTGTCGTGGTTGCGCAGGTAGCGGCGCAGCAGGTCCTGCACGCTGGCGCTGACGAAGAAGTACTCCTGGTGCAGGCGCAGCTCGCGTCCCGAGGGCGTGGAATCGTCCGGGTAGAGCACCCGCGAGACGTTCTCCGAGTGATTCTTGCTTTCCACGGCCTGCATGTAGTTGCCGCGGTTGAAGGCCGACAGGTCGATCTCCTCGGTCGCGCGCGCCGACCACAGGCGCAGCGTGTTGGTCGCCTGCGTGCCGTAGCCCGGGATGATGGTGTCGTAGGCCATGGCCAGCACGTCGTGCGTGTCGACCCAGTCGGCCGCGCCGAAGGGCTCGTTCTGCGAGCTGGGCGGCTGGCCCTCGCGCTGCGGTCCGGCGCGGCGCTGGACGCGGCCGCCGAAACGCACGCGGTAGGTGACCTCGGGCCGCTGGAACTCCCACGGGTTGCCGCGCGTGAGCCAGTAGTCGGGCGTCTCTACCTGCTGGCCGTCGACGATCTTCTGGCGGAACATGCCGTATTCGTAGCGGATGCCGTAGCCGAAGCCCGGCACGCCCAGCGTGGCCATCGAATCCAGGAAGCAGGCCGCCAGCCGGCCCAGGCCGCCGTTGCCCAGCGCCGCGTCGGGCTCGCGCTCGGCCAGCTCCGCCATGTCGACGCCGAAGTCCGCCAGCGCCTGCTTCACCGTGGCCTGCAGGTCCAGCGCGAGCAGGGCGTTGGTGAAGGTGCGCCCGATGAGGAACTCCATCGAAAGGTAGTAGACCCGCTTGAGCTCCTGGTCGTAGCTCGCGCGCGTGGTCGCCATCCAGCGCTCGACCAGCTGGTCGCGCACGGCCAGCGCGGTGGCGTTGAGCCAGTCGTCGGGGCTCGCGGTCACCGGGTCCTTGCCCACGGCGTAGATGAGCTTGTTCGCCACGGCGCGCTTGAAGGCGGCGACGTCGCGGTCGGGATGGTCGTAGGCGAAGTCTTTGATCGTCATGGGGGAACTCGTCGTTGGGGAAAGTCGGGTCGGTGGGTTGAGGGCAAAAGGTGACGGCGACTCGTCCTCAAGCCGCCAGGGCCTGACGGTAGACGTCGGCGTACCGCGCCGCGGGGCCGGCCCAGTCGGCGCTGCGGCGCATGGCGGCGGCGCGCACGCGGCGCCAGTCGGCCGGCCGCTCGTACAGGGCGAAGGCGCGGCGCACGGCGGCGGCGTAGCGGCCGCCGTCGAAGCCGTCGAAGACGAAGCCGGTGGCGCTGCCGTCGGCCATGTTCTCCAGCGTGCAGTCGGCCACCGTGTCGGCCAGGCCGCCGACGCGGTGCACCAGCGGCAGGCAGCCGTAGCGCAGGCCGTACATCTGGGTCAGGCCGCACGGCTCGAACATCGAGGGCACCAGGGTCACGTCGCCGGCGCCGAAGAGCAGGTGGGCGAAGCGCTCGTCGTAGCCGATGGTCGCGCTCACCGAGCGCGGCGCGGCGGCGGCGCGCGCGACGAAGGCGTGCTCCAGCGCGGCGTCGCCGCTGCCTAGCACGGCGAGCTGGCCACCGCGCGCGATCAGGGCGTCGAGTCCGTCGAGCACCAGCGGCTGGCCCTTCTGCGGGGTGAGGCGGCTGACCATCACGAACAGCGGCACGTCGGGGTCGACGGCCAGACCGAGCGAGGCCTGCAGCGCCGCCTTGCAAAGCGCCTTGCCGGCCGGGCGGCGCACGTCGTAGCGGTGGGGGATCAGGGCGTCGGTGGCCGGATTCCAGACCGCGTCGTCGACGCCGTTCAGGATGCCCGTGAGCGCGCCGGCGCGGTCGCGCAGCAGGCCGTCGAGCCCGCAGCCCTGTTCGGACGTCTGGATCTCGCGCGCGTAGGTCGGGCTCACGGTGGTGAGGCGGTCGGCATAGAACAGGCCGGCCTTCATGAAGGAGAGCTGGCCGTGGAACTCGACGCCGCGGACGTCGAAGGCCTCGCGCGGCAGGCCCAGGCCGTCCAGTGCCCAGGGCGGGAACACGCCCTGGTAGGCCAGGTTGTGCACGGTGAAGACGCCGGCCGCGCGCGGCACGCCCGGCGTGGCCGGCGCGAGCGCCATGTACGCGGGCGCGAGGCCGGCGTGCCAGTCGTGAGCGTGCACCACCTCGGGGCGCCACGCCGTGTCCAGACCCTGCGCCAGAAGCGCCGCCGCCCAGCCCAGGAGCGCGAAGCGGCGGTGGTTGTCGCCGTAGGGCTGACGCGACGCGTCCTCGTAGGGATTGCCCGGCCGGTCGTAGAGCGCGGGCGCGTCGATGACGTAGGCGGCGACGGTCGTCGCGGCGGCCCCGGCCGGGGCGGGCGCGATGCCGATGCGGCCGAACCGCAGCACGGCGCGCTCGCCCCAGGGCGCCTGGAACGTCGCCACCTCGACCGCGTCGCTCACGCCCGCCACGATCGCCGGAAAGCCCGGCAGCAGCACGCGCACGTCCTCTCCGGCCGCGCCGAGCGCCAGCGGCAGGGCGCCCGTGACATCGGCCAGCCCGCCGGTCTTGAGCAGCGGGAACAGTTCGGCGCTGACTTGCAGGATCCGCATCAGGCCGGCGCCTTCTCGAGGGCGGCGAGCATGTCGCGCGTGACGAGCACCACGCCCGTCTCGGTGCGCTCGAAGCGCGCCGCGTCGGCCTCGGCGTCCTCGCCGACGACCATGCCCGCCGGGATCGCGCAGCCCCGGTCGACCACCACCTTGCGCAGCCGCGCGCCGCGGCCGACTTCCACGTCGGGCAGCAGCACGGCCTGGCCGATGTCGCAGAACGAATGGATCCGCACGCCCGAGAACAGCACCGAGTCCTTCACCTTGGAGCCCGAGACGATGCAGCCGCCCGAGACGATGGTGTTGACCGTCGTGCCGTTGTTGCCGTCGAGGTCGACGACGAACTTCGCCGGCGGCAGTTGGCGCTGGTAGGTCCAGATGGGCCAGTCGGTGTCATAGATGTCGAGTTCCGGGGTGACGGAGGCGAGGTCGAGGTTGGCGGCCCAGAATGCATCGATCGTGCCCACGTCGCGCCAGTAGGCCTGGGTCTGCGGCCCGCGCGGGCCGCGCGTGACGCACGACATGCCGAACGGATGCGCCAGCGCGCGGCCGGCGGCCACGGCGCGCGGGATGATGTCCTTGCCGAAGTCGTGATCCGAGTCCGGATTGGCCGCGTCCTCCTCCAGCAGCTGATAGAGGTAGTTGGAGTCGAACACGTAGATGCCCATGCTCGCGAGCGCGACGTCGGGGTGGCCGGGCATGGCCGGCGGGTCGGCCGGCTTCTCCAGGAAGGCGGTGACCTTGCGGTCCGCGTCGATGGCCATGACGCCGAAGGCGGTGGCCTCCATGCGCGGCACCTCGATGCAGCCGACGGTGCAGCCCAGGCCGCGCTCGGCATGGTCCTTCACCATGATGGAGTAGTCCATCTTGTAGATGTGGTCGCCGGCCAGCACCACGACGTAGTCGTGCAGCGTCGAGCGGGTCTGGATGATGTCGAGGTTCTGGAACACGGCATCGGCCGTGCCCCGGTACCAGTGCTCGTCGCCGGTGCGCTGCTGCGCGGGCAGCACGTCGACCATCTCGTTGAGTTCGGCGCGCAGGAAGCTCCAGCCGCGCTGCAGGTGGCGCATGAGCGAGTGCGACTTGTACTGCGTGACCACCGCCATGCGCCGGATGCCGGAGTTCAGGCAGTTCGACAGCGCGAAGTCGATGATGCGGAACTTGCCGCCGAAGTACACCGCCGGCTTGGCACGCCGGTCGGTCAGCTGCTTGAGCCGCGAACCGCGCCCGCCCGCGAGCACGAGGGCGATGGTGCGCCGCACCAGCTGGTGCGACTGGAGCGGCGTGGCCGGATTGCGTGGTGAGTCCATGGGGTTGTCTCCTGGGATGGGAATGTCCGTGCCGTCGCGAAAGTTCGCCCGCCGGTGCCGTCGTGTTGTTCTGTGACTCCCTGACCGTGGTCACGCCAGCGTAGCACCGGCGCCGGGGTCCGAAGCCCCGCAGGCGAGCCAGAGGCAGCCGGCCTGCAGTTTCCAGAACCCGGTCCGCGCGGCCGCCGGCGTCGCCGGCCCGTCCGGCGGGGCATCGCTGGCGAACCGGCACCGCCAACGGCCCGGCGGCAGGTCGAATTCAACCGCCTCCGGACCGGCGTTCACCAGCACGAGCCATGCCACCTCCGAAGGCGGCGCGTCGAACAGGATCGCCAGCGCGTGGCGACCGCGGCGCAGCCAGTCCTCGGGCCGCATGTCCGTGCCGTCCGGCGCGAGCCAGCGCAGGACATGGGCGCCACCGGGCTCGTCCGCCGCCGGTGGCGCCGCCGGCCACCAGGCGCCGCTGCGCAGCGGCGCGGCCTCGCGACGCAGGGCCAGCAGCTGCGCGACGCAGCGCTGCAGGCCGATGTCGGCGTGCGCCCAGTCGAGCCAGCTGGTCGCGTTGTCCTGGCAATAGGCATTGTTGTTGCCACCCTGGGTGTGGCCGATCTCGTCGCCGGCCAGCAGCATCGGCGTGCCCTGCGACAGCAGCAGGGCGGCGAGCAGCGTGCGCTGCAGCCGGGCGCGCCGCGCGCGCACGGCGGGGTCCGTCGTCTCCCCCTCGACCCCGCAGTTGCGGCTGAGGTTGTGGCTGCTGCCGTCGCGGTTGCCTTCGCCGTTGGCGAGGTTGTGGCGTGCCTCGTAACTCACCACGTCGCGCAGGGTGAAGCCGTCGTGCGCGGTGACGAAGTTGACGCTGGCCGTCGGCGCGCGGCGGTCGTGCTGGAACTCGCCGCTGGAGCCCGCGAACCGGTGCGCGAACTCGCCCAGGCCGGTGCCGTGGTCGAGCCAGAAGCCGCGCTGGGCATCACGGAAGCGGTCGTTCCATTCCAGCCAGCCCGGCGGGAAGCCTCCCAGCCGGTAGCCGCCGGAGCCGATGTCCCAGGGCTCGGCCACGAGCAGCGCGCGCGCGAGCACCGGGTCCTGCGCGACGGCGGCCAGGAACGGCGCGCGCGGATCGAAGTCGCCGCCGGCACGCCGCGCCAGCACCGGCGCCAGGTCGAAGCGGAAGCCGTCGACGCCCAGTGCCTGCACCCAGTGGCGCAGGCTGTCGGTGGCCAGCTGCACGACGCGCGGTTCGGTGAAATCCAGGCAGTTGCCGCAGCCCGTCCAGTTCTCGTAGCGGGCGCGGTCGTCGGGCCGCAGGTGGTAGTAGAGCGCGTTGTCGATGCCGCGCAGCGACAGCGTCGGGCCGTCCTCGTCGGTCTCGGCGCTGTGGTTGTAGACGACGTCGACGAGCAGTTCCATGCCGCGCGCGTGCACGGCGGCGGCCAGGGCGCGGAACTCGCTCGCCGGCGTGGTGCCGGGGCGCCCGCTCCAGTAGCGCGACTCCGGGGCGAACCAGCCGATGGTGCTGTAGCCCCAGTGGTTGGACAGGCCCGCCTTCAGCAGGCGCGCCTCGTCGGCGCGGTGCTGCACCGGCATCAGGCTGAGCGTGGTGACGCCCAGGCGCTGGAAGTGGTCGAGCACGACCGGCTCGGCCAGCCCGGCGTAGGTGCCGCCCAGCGCCTCGGGCACGCGCGGATGGCGCATGGTCTGGTTGCGCACGTGGAGCTCGCAGATCACGCGGTTCGTCGCGGCGACGCGCGGGCGTGCCTCGATCGGCGGGGGCCGGGCGCCGGGCGCCAGGGGCGCCTCGACGCGGGCCTTGAGCGCGACGGCGGCGTTGTCGCGCGGATCGCGCTGCGCCGGGCGGCCCGGCACGTGGCCCAGGAACAGGTCGCCGCCGTCGTAGCGCCCGACGATCTCGCGCGCGTACGGGTCGAGCAGCACCTTGGCGGGGTTGAAGCGCGCGCCCTCGTGCGGCGCCCAGCGGCCGTGCACCCGCCAGCCGTAGACCAGGCCCGGGGCGGCGCCGGCCAGGTGGCCGTGCCAGACGCCGTCGGTGCAGGCCGGCAGCCACAGGCGTCGCGTCTCGACGCGCCCGGCGGCATCGAACAGGCAGAGTTCGACGTTCGTGGCGCCGGGCGCGGCGAGCGCGAAATCGACGCCGGCGGGGCCGGCCGTGGCGCCCAAGGGAAAGGGCCGTCCTTCGGTGAGCATGGGAGATCGATGGCGGCAGAAGAGGGAGGGAACGCGTTCTCGGCGAGGGTCGGGCCTGACTGTAGGGGCGTTGACCGCGATAATCCATTCTCCCCGGCCGACCGAGCGCCGGGCCGTTGCCAGAACCCCCATGAATCCCAGCTACAAGCCCTCCGAAGTCGAAGCCAGCGCCCAGCGGCAATGGACCGCCGCCGACGCCTACCGCGTGACCGAGGACGCCTCCCGGAAGAAGTACTACGCCTGCTCGATGCTGCCCTACCCCAGCGGCAAGCTGCACATGGGCCACGTGCGCAACTACACCATCAACGACATGCTCGCGCGCTACCTGCGCATGTCGGGCTACAACGTGCTCATGCCCATGGGCTGGGACGCCTTCGGCCTGCCGGCGGAGAACGCGGCGCTGAAGAACGGCGTGCCGCCGGCGAAGTGGACGCACGAGAACATCGACTACATGCGCGGCCAGCTGCAGGCGATGGGCTTGGCGATCGACTGGAGCCGCGAGATCGCCACCTGCGATCCGAGCTACTACAAGTGGAACCAGTGGCTGTTCCTGAAGATGCTCGAGAAGGGCATCGCCTACCGCAAGACCCAGGTCGTGAACTGGGACCCGGTCGACCAGACCGTGCTGGCCAACGAGCAGGTGATCGACGGCAAGGGCTGGCGCACCGGCGCCACCGTCGAGCGCCGCGAGATCCCCGGCTACTACCTGAAGATCAGCGACTACGCCGAGGAGCTGCTCGATCACACCCAGCACAAGCTGCCGGGCTGGCCCGAGCGCGTCAAGCTGATGCAGGAGAACTGGATCGGCAAGAGCGAGGGCGTGCGCTTCGCCTTCACGCACGACATCCGGGGCGAGGGCGGCCGGTTGATCCAGGACGGCCGCCTGTACGTCTTCACGACGCGCGCCGACACCATCATGGGCGCGACCTTCTGCGCGGTCGCACCCGAGCATCCGCTGGCGCTGCACGCCGCCAGGACCGATCCGGAGGTCGCCGCCTTCCTCGAGGAATGCAAGGGCGGCGGCACCACCGAGGCCGAGCTCGCCACGCAGGAGAAGAAGGGCGTGGCGACCGGCCTCACCGTCACGCATCCGATCACCGAGGAGCAGGTGCCGGTCTGGGTCGGCAACTACGTGCTCATGGGCTATGGCGACGGCGCCGTCATGGGCGTGCCCGCGCACGACGAGCGCGACTTCGCCTTCGCCAACCGCTACGGCATCGAGATCGTGCAGGTCGTGCTGGTCGACCACGAGCCGCACTTCGACTACCACCGGTGGCAGGACTGGTACGGCGACAAGGCGCGAGGCGTGACCATCAACTCCGACAACTTCAGCGGCATGCACTTCAAGGAGGCCGTGGCCGCCGTGGCGCACACGCTGGCGCAGAAGGGCCTGGGGGAGATGCAGACCACGTGGCGCCTGCGCGACTGGGGCGTGAGCCGCCAGCGTTACTGGGGCACGCCCATTCCCATCATCCATTGCGACGAGCACGGCGCCGTGCCGGTGCCCGAGGCCGACCTGCCGGTCGTGCTGCCCACCGACTGCGTGCCCGACGGCTCGGGCAACCCGCTGCACAAGCACGAAGGCTTCCACGCCGGCGTGGTGTGCCCGGTGTGCGGCAAGCCCGCGCGCCGCGAGACCGACACGATGGACACCTTCGTCGACTCGTCGTGGTACTTCATGCGCTACTGCGACCCCAGGAACGACCAGGCCATGGTCGGCGAAGGCGCGCGCTACTGGATGCCGATGGACCAGTACATCGGCGGCATCGAGCACGCCATCCTGCACCTGCTCTACGCGCGGTTCTGGACCAAGGTGATGCGCGACCTCGGCCTGGTGACGGTCGACGAGCCCTTCGCCAAGCTGCTGACGCAGGGCATGGTGCTCAACCACATCTACTACCGGCGCGGCCCGTCGGGCGGCAAGGACTACTTCCCGCCGCTCGAAGTGACGCCGGTGCTCGACGCCCAGGGCCGCATCGCCGGCGGCACGCTGGCCGACGGCTCGGCGGTCGAGTACGGCGGCATCGGCAAGATGGGCAAGAGCGAGCGCAACGGCGTCGACCCGCAGGACCTGATCGAGAAGTACGGCGCCGACACCGCCCGGCTCTACACCATGTTCACCGCGCCGCCGGAGGCCACGCTGGAATGGAACGACGCGGCGGTCGAGGGCAGCTACCGCTTCCTGAGGCGGGTCTGGAACTTCGGTGCCGCGCAGCAGGCCGCCCGCGCCGCCGCCGGGGTGCCGGGGACGCCGGCGGCGTTCGGCAAGGCCGCGCAGGCGCTGCGCCGCGAAGTCCACATCGTGCTGCGCCAGGTCGACTACGACTACCAGCGCATGCAATACAACACCGTCGTCTCGGGCGCGATGAAGCTGCTCAACGCGCTGGAGTCGTTCAAGCCCACCGGCGAGCCGGGCGACGCGGTGGCGCTGCGCGAAGGCTTCGGCATCCTGCTGCGCGTGCTCTATCCGGCCACGCCGCACATCGCCCAGCAGCTCTGGAACGAACTGGGCTACGCGGGCGATCACGGCGACCTGCTCGACGCGCCCTGGCCGGTGGTCGACGTGGACGCCCTGGTCCAGGACGAGATCGAGCTGATGCTGCAGGTCAACGGCAAGCTGCGCGGCGCGTTGCGCGTGCCCGCCGGCGCGTCCAGGGAGGAGATCGAGGCCGTGGCGCGCGCCAGCGAGGCCCTGGCCCTGCACGCGGCGGGCGCCGTGCCCAAGCGCGTGATCGTGGTGCCCGGGCGTCTCGTCAACGTGGTCCTGTGAGACGCGCGACCCCCACCGACTCCCTCATCCCGATGACGACGACACACCCCGCTTTCCCTTCGCGCCGCGGCGCGCTCGCCCTGCTGGGCGCCCCGGTCCTGGCCGCCGGCCTCGCGGGCTGCGGCTTCGCGCTGCGCAAGGCGCCGATCTTCGCCTTCAAGACGCTGTCGGTGGCCGGCAATACGGCCTTCATCAACTACCTGCGCCGCCTCTTCGTCGCCGCCGGCACGGTCACGCTGCTGCCGCCCGAGCGTGCGAACGAGGCCGAGGCGATCCTGGCGATCCTGGGCGAGGGCCGCGAGCGCCGGGTGCTGTCGACCAACTCGGTCGGCGAGGTGCGCGAGCTGCAGCTGCGCCTGCGGGTGCGCTTCCGGCTCTACACGCCCGCCGGCAAGGAGCTGCAGGCCGACGAGATCATCCAGCAGCGCGACCTGACCTACAACGAGACCTCCGCGCTGGCCAAGGAAGGCGAGGCCGAACTGCTGTTCCGCGACATGCAGAACGACATCGCCCAGCAGCTCCTGCGGCGGCTCGCGGCGGTCAAGGAACTGTAGGCGGACGCGTCCGATGCAGCTGAACCCGGCGCAGTTGCCGTCGCACCTGGCCAAGGGCCTGCGTTCGCTCTACGCGATCCACGGCGACGAGCCGCTGCTCTCCCAGGAGGCGGCCGACGCCATCCGCGGCTCGGCCCGCGAGCGCGGCTACACCGAGCGCACCTCGCACACCGTCGCCGGCGCCCACTTCGACTGGAGCGCGGTGCTGGCCGCCGGCGGCTCGCTCAGCCTGTTCGCCGACCGTCAGGTGGTGGAGATCCGGATCCCCTCGGGCAAACCCGGCAAGGATGGCAGCGCCGCCCTGCAGCAGATCGCCGAGGCCGCCGACGGCAACGACACCACGCTCACGCTGGTGCTGCTGCCGCGCCTGGACAAGGCCACGCGCAGCGGCGCCTGGTTCGCGGCGCTGGAAGGCCACGGCGTCACGCTGCAGGTCGATCCGGTGGACCGCGCCGCGCTGCCGCAGTGGATCGCCCAGCGCCTGGCGCGGCAGGGCCAGCGCGTGAAGCCCGGCGAGGAAGGCCAGCGCACGCTGCAGTTCTTCGCCGACCGCGTGGAGGGCAACCTGCTGGCCGCGCACCAGGAGATCCAGAAGCTCGCACTGCTGCATCCGGCCGGCGAGCTGGCCTGGGAGCAGGTCGAGGGCGCGGTCAACAACGTCGCGCGCTACGACGTCTTCAAGCTCTCCGAGGCGGTGCTCGCCGGCCAGCCACTGCGCGTGGCGCGCATGCTCGACGGCCTGCGCGCCGAGGGCGAGGCCGAGGTTCTGGTGCATTACGCGCTGGCCGAGGACATCCGCGCCCTCAAACGCGTGCGCGACGCCCTCTCGGCCGGCCGGCCGCTGCCCATGGCGCTGCGCGAGAACCGCATCTGGGGCGCGCGCGAACGGGCCTTCGAGCGCGTGCTGCCGCGCCTGGACGACCGCGCCCTGGCCCGGCTGCTGCGCGCCGCGCACGTCGTCGACGGCATCGTCAAGGGACTGCGGCAGCCGGACTGGCCGGTGGGCGGGTGGCCCGCCCTGCAGCGCCTGGCATTGATGCTGTGCCGCGCCTGCATGGCCGCGCCGGCGACCGACTGAGCCGGCGCCACGCGGGCGGTCGGGTCCCGCGCGCCGGCAATGGGAAAATGCCGGCATGAACGCCTTCAACCCGAACGAATCCATGCAGGCCCTGGGCTCCCAGGCCAAGGCCGCGTCGGCCCTGATGGCCAAGGCCAGCGCCGCCGTCCGCAACACCGCCCTGCGGGCCCTGGCCCGCCGCCTGCGCGAGGCCGGCCCCGGGCTGGCCGAGGCCAACGCCCGCGACATCGAGCGTGCCGTCGCCGCCGGGCTCGCCGCGCCCATGGTCGACCGCCTGAAGCTCACGCCGCCGGTGGTCGAGACGGTGGCCCTGGGCTGCGAGCAGCTCGCCGCCATGCCCGACGTCATCGGCGAGATCATCGGCCTGAAGCAGCAGCCCAGCGGCATCCGGGTGGGCCAGATGCGCGTGCCCATCGGGGTCTTCGGCATGATCTACGAGAGCCGGCCGAACGTGACCATCGAGGCCGCGAGCCTGGCCATCAAGAGCGGGAACGCGGCCATCCTGCGCGGCGGCTCGGAAGCCATCGAGTCGAACAAGGCGCTGGCGCGGCTGGTCGGCGAGGCGCTGGAGGAGGCCGGCCTGCCGGTCGACGCCGTGCAGCTGGTGCGCACCACCGACCGCGAGGCCGTCGGCCAGCTCGTCGCCATGCCGCAGTTCGTCGACGTGATCATCCCGCGCGGCGGCAAGGGGCTGATCGAGCGCATCAGCCGCGAGGCCAAGGTGCCGGTCATCAAGCACCTGGACGGCAACTGCCACGTCTACGTCGACGACACGGCGCCTCTGGACATGGCCGTGCGGGTGGTCGACAACGCCAAGACGCAGAAGTACAGCCCGTGCAACGCCGCCGAGGGCCTGCTCGTGGCGGCCTCGGTGGCCGAGGTGTTCCTGCCGGAGATCGCCGCCGTGTTCGCGGCCAAGGGCGTGGAGATGCGCTGCGACCCGGCCGCGGCGGCCATCCTGCGCGCCGACGGCGCCGCCCTGGCCGCCTCGGCGCGGATCGTCGACGCGGTGGAGGCGGACTGGTCGGAGGAATACCTCGCGGCCGTCATCAGCATCAAGGTGGTGGCCGGGCTGGACGAGGCGATCGCCCATATCAACCGCTATTCGAGCCACCACACGGACGCCATCGTCACGCGCGACCACGTCAACGCCCAGCGTTTCCTGCGCGAGGTCGACTCCGCCAGCGTGATGGTCAACGCCAGCACCCGCTTCGCGGACGGCTTCGAATATGGATTGGGCGCGGAAATCGGCATCAGCACCGACAAGTTTCATGCGCGTGGTCCGGTCGGGATCGAAGGGCTGACTTCGTTGAAATACGTGGTGCTCGGACAGGGCGAGGTTCGCGGCTGACGGGTGCGGGCGATGGGCTCGCGACAGGGCGCGATCGCCGTCGGCCCGCCCGGCCGTGCGTTGCGAATCGCCCCGTCGTCCCCAAATCCTGAAGTCCCACCCAATTTCCGCTCAATGCGCAAGGCCGCCGTATGGTCCCCCACCTCGTCACCGCCCTGACCGGCCCGATCAACGAACTCGAACAGCGCGTCCTGGACTCCACACCGGCCATCGAGCGCTGGTTCCGTCTGGAATGGATGGAGCACACGCCGCCGTTCTACAGCGCGGTGGACATCCGCAACGCCGGCTTCAAGCTCGCGCCGGTGGACACCAACCTGTTCCCGGGCGGGTGGAACCACCTCACCGCGCAGATGCTGCCGCTGGCGGTGCAGGCCGCCCAGGCTGCCATCGAGAAGATCTGTCCGGAGGCGCGCAACCTGCTCGTGGTGCCGGAGAACCGGTCGGACAGCACCTCCTACCTGTCGAGCATCGCGCAACTGGTGCGCATCTTCCACATGGCGGGGCTGAACGTGCGCATCGGCTCCATCGACCCGGCGATCAAGTCGCCCCGCACGATCGCGCTGCCCAACGGCGACAGCGTGACCCTGGAGCCGGTGGTGCGCACCAAGCGCCGCCTGGGCATCAAGAACTTCGACCCCTGCACGATCCTGCTGAACAACGACCTCGCGGCCGGCACGCCCGGCATCCTGGAGGACCTGCACGAGCAGTACCTGCTGCCCCCGGTGCACGCCGGCTGGTCGATCCGCCGCAAGAGCAACCATTTCCGCGGCTACGAGGAGATCGCCAAGCGCTTCGGCAAGCTGCTGGGGATCGACCCGTGGCTGATCAATCCGATGTCCACGCACGCCCGGGACATCGACCTGTCCACCGGCGCCGGGCAGGACGACGTCGCCGGCCACGTCGACGCCATGCTGGCCAAGGTGCGGCGCAAGTACAAGGAATACGGCATCAACGAGAAGCCGTTCGTGATCGTCAAGGCCGACGACGGCAGCCGGGGCATGGGCGTGACCACGGTGCGTGACGCCAAGGATTTCGAGGCCTTCGCCCGCCGCTCGCGCGAGCGCGCCGCCGAGCCTGGCGACGGCCCGGGCCTGGGCGTGCACGACGTGATCGTCCAGGAAGGCGTGCTGACCAACGAGCGCGTGCACGACAACGTCGCCGAGCCGGTGGTCTACATGATGGACCGCTACGTGGTGGGCGGGTTCTACCGCGTGCACGCCGGGCGCAGCACCGACGAGAGCCTGGCCCTGCCGGGGGCGAGCTTCGTGCCGCTGGCGTTCTCCGACAGCGCCCACCTGCCCCAGCCGGGTGCCAAGCCGGGCGCCAGCGCGCCCAACCGCTTCTACATGTACGGCGTGATCGGCCGCCTGGCGATGGTGGCGGCGAGCTACGAAATGGAAGCCACCGACCCCGACGCCGAGGTCTACGAGTAACAGGCGTACGCGATCTTTGCCGCCCCGGGGCGGCAAAGGCAGAATAGCGGCCCCACAGCCAACGGAAAAACAGGCGACGCGACGCGAACGGGCAGTGCCGCCCGCTCAGACGCCGACGTCGTTTCCCCCGACCCGTGTCCTCCCCCAAAAGCTCCTCGGCTGGCCTGATCCTGGGCGCCATCGGCGTCGTCTACGGCGACATCGGCACCAGCGTGCTGTACGCGACCAAGGAGGTGTTCGGTCACGGCCACGTGCCGTTCACGATCGAGAACGTCTACGGCATCCTGTCGATGTTCTTCTGGACGCTGACGACCATCGTCTCGATCAAGTACGTGGTGCTGGTGCTGCGCGCGGATAACGAGGGCGAGGGCGGTCTGGTGGCGATGCTGGCGCTGGCCTCGCGCGCGGTGGCCGACAAGCCCCGGCTGCGCAGCGTGCTGCTGGCCGTGGGCATCTTCGGCACCTCCCTGTTCTACGGCGACGGCGTCATCACGCCGGCCATCTCGGTGCTGTCGGCGGTCGAGGGGCTGGAGGTGGTGTCGCCGCACTTCACGCGCTATGTCATCCCGATCACGCTGGTGGTGCTGTTCGTTCTGTTCCTGGTGCAGAAGCGCGGCACGGCGGGCATCGGCAAGTTCTTCGGGCCGGTGACGCTGGTGTGGTTCGTGGTGCTGGCGGTGCTGGGCGTCTCGCAGATCCTCAACCACCCGGAGATCCTCAAGGCGGTCAACCCCTACTACGCGCTCCGGTTCATCTGGGACAACCCGATGACCAGCTTCATCGTCCTGGGCGCCACCGTGCTGTGCGTGACCGGCGCCGAGGCGCTCTATGCCGATCTCGGGCACTTCGGCAAGGGCCCCATCCGCATCGCGTGGTTCTCGGTGGTGATGCCCGCGCTCACGCTGAACTATTTCGGCCAGGGCGCGCTGCTGCTGGAGAACCCCGAGGCGGTGAAGAACCCCTTCTTCATGATGGCGCCCGAATGGGCCCTCGTGCCGCTGGTGCTGCTGGCCACGCTGGCCACCGTGATCGCCTCGCAGGCGCTCATCACGGGCGCCTTCAGCGTCACGCGCCAGGTGATCCAGCTGGGCTACCTGCCGCGCCTGAACATCGAGCACACCAGCGTGCGCTCGGCCGGGCAGATCTACATCCCGTTCATCAACTGGGGACTGTTCGTGGCCATCGTGCTGGCGGTGGTGATGTTCCGCTCGTCGAGCAACCTGGCCGCCGCCTACGGCATCGCCGTGACCACCGACATGCTCATCACGACGGTGCTGACCTTCTTCGTGATCCGCTACGCCTGGAAGCTGCCGCTCGCGCTGTGCATCGGCGCGACCTCGGCCTTCTTCGTCATCGACTTCGCCTTCTTCGCCTCCAACCTGCTGAAGCTGCCCGAGGGCGGCTGGTTCCCGCTGATGATCGGCGGGGGCATCTTCATGCTGATGATCACCTGGAAGGAAGGCCGGCGCCTGATGGGCGAGGCGCAGCGCTCCGACGCGATCGACCTGCGCAGCTTCCTGGACGCCGTCTTCGTCAGCCCGCCCGTGCGCGTGGAGGGTTCGGCCGTCTTCCTGACCGCCGAGCCGGGGTCGGTGCCCAACGCGCTGCTGCACAACCTCAAGCACAACAAGGTGCTCCACGCGCAGAACCTGTTCGTCACGGTGCGCAGCCACGAGGTGCCGTGGATCCCGATGGCGCAGCGCGTGGAGATCACGCCGCTGGGCCATCACTGCTGGCAGGTGGTGGTGAACTACGGCTTCAAGAACGACATCGACCTGCCGCGCGCCCTGGAGAACGCCCGCATGCGCGGCTGCCAGCTCGAACGCATGACGACGAGCTACTTCCTCTCGCGCGACGTCGTCATCCCCACGATCGGCAGCGGCATGGCGCCCTGGCGGGAGAAGCTGTTCGCGCAGATGCACCACAACGCGAGCGGTGCCGCGGGCTTCCTCAACCTGCCCACCAACGCGGTGGTGGAGCTGGGCTCGAAGATCGAGATCTGACGCCGCGCGCGGAACGACGCGCCGCCGCGCCCGGTTCTTGCTGCGGCCCCGCCATGTCCTCCCTGCGCCACAGTCATTTCGAGGACGCCCAGGCGATCTTCGCCGGCACGCTGTTCGTCTCGCTCGCGCTCATCCTGTTCAACCAGGTCGGGCTGCTGACCGGCGGCGCGGCGGGCATCGCCTTCCTGCTGCACTACCTCACGGGGGTGGGTTTCGGAAAGCTGTTCTTCCTGGTCAACGTGCCGTTCTACGGCTTCGCGTGGGTGCGCATGGGGCGCGAGTTCACGCTCAAGACCTTCGTCGCGATCGCGATGCTCTCGGCGATGACCGAATGGTCGCCCGCGCTGTTCGCCATCGAGCGCCTGCACCCGGCCTACGCGGCGGTGCTTGGCGGACTGCTCCTGGGCGCGGGCTGCCTGTTCCTGGCCCGCCACCGCGGCAGCCTGGGCGGCGCGACCATCGTCTCGCTCTACATGCAGGAGAAGCACGGCTGGCGCGCCGGCAAGGTGCAGCTGTGCATCGACTGCAGCATCGTCGCGCTGGCTTTCCTGGCGATCGAGCCGACCCGGGTGCTGTACTCGGTGCTGGGGTCGGTGGTGATGAGCGTGTTCCTGGCGGTCAACCACAAGCCGGGGCGCTACGTCACGGCGGTCTAGGGCCGACCGGTCAGGCGAAATCGTCCGGACGCTCGGCCGCCAGCGTGCGCATGTGCGCGGCGATGGCCCCCGGCGTGGTGAACCAGACCTCGCCCCGGTCCCGGGCGCGCGCCAGGTGCGCGAGCGCGGTGCGCAGGTGCCGCAGGCGATAGGGCTGGCCCACGATGTACGGGTGCAGCGCCAGGCCCATCACCAGCGGCTGCGCGCGCGACTGCTCGCGCATCTCGTCGAAGTTGTCGATCACCATGGCGGTGAAGTCCTTCATGTCCATCTGGCGGCCCATGATCATCGGGATGTCGTTGAGCTCCTGCGGGTAGGGCACCGACCAGAGCGTGCCGCCGCCGCGCGTGCGCAGGCGCGTCGGCTGGTCGTCGTGGCACCAGTTGAGCGTGTAGCCGTAGCCGGTCTCGGCCAGCAGGTCGGGCGTCGCGGCGCTCTCGGAGATCCAGGGCGACAGCCAGCCGGCCGGCGTCTGGCCGCTCTCCAGCGCGATGCGGTCGCGGCAGCGCGCCAGCAGGGCGCGCTCGTCGGCCTCGGCGAGGCCGCCCTGGCGCTCGGCGTTGCTGTGGCCGTGGCCGACGAGCTCGTCGCCGCGTGCCACGCAGGCCCGCACCAGTTCCGGACAGTGGTCGTAGAGCGCGGTGTTGATCAGCGCGCCCGTGGGCAGGCCGAGCGCGTCGAACAGCTCGAGGCAGCGCCACGCGCCCACGCGGTTGCCGTACTCGCGCCAGCCGTGGTTGAGCACGTCGGGCTGCGGCGCGGCCGGAGCGAGGTTCGCGCCCAGCCCGTCGCCGAAGGCGAAGTGCTCCAGGTTGAAGCCCAGGTACACCGCCAGCCGCGCGCCGTTGGGCCAGAGGTGGTCCGCTCGCCGCGTGATGGGCCGGTAGTCGAAGCGGCCGTGGCCGGGGAGCCGGCCGGGCCAGCGGGTGGAGGTCGGGTCGGGGGTCGTCATCGCGGGGCCTCGGCGCTCAGGACGCGGCCAGGCCGGCACGCACCAGCAGCCACTCGGCGCTGTCGTTCCAGACGTCCATGCCCACGATGAGGCCGTGGCGCACCACGTAGCGGTCGACGTAGCGGTTGCCCTCGAAGGCCGTGCCGTCGGGCCAGGCGCCATGCAGCGTGCCCAGGCTGTAGACCACGGTCTCCGCCGGCGTGCCCCCGGCCACCACCTCGGTGCGTTCGATCCGTTTCTTGACCCAGGCATAGCGCTTCGCGTTGAAGGCGGAGGTGTCGGCCGGCCGCGTCATCGCGCGGTTGCCGGTGAAGCGGATGCGGATGTCCGGCGCGGTGAAGCGCGAGGCGGCGGCCGGGTCGGGAATCATGACCAGGCGCAGGAACTCGTCGACCACGGCGGCGGGATCGGTCGGTCGCGGGGCGTCGGTCGTCGGGGGGATGCTCATTTCACTGCTCCATCGGGATGCGGGGTCGGCCAGGGTAGCCGGCGGGGTGACCGCGTGCAGCAAGTCACATGCCCGTGGCGGCGCGCCGTCGCGCCCCGGGGCGCGTCGCGCGACCGGCACAATCGCGCGATGCGTTTCCTCAAGGACCTGAGCCTTTCCGCCTTCACCGCCGGCTTCGTGGCGGTGCTGGTGGGTTTCACCAGTTCGGTCGTGATCGTGTTCCAGGCCGCGCGGGCCTTCGGCGCGACGCCGGAGATGATCGCCTCCTGGATGTGGGCGCTGGGGCTGGGCATGGGACTGGCGTCGGCCCTGCCCTCGCTGTGGCTGAGGAAGCCAGTGATGATCGCCTGGAGCACGCCCGGCGCGGCCGTGCTGGCCACCGCCGGCGCGGGTTACGGGATGGGCGAGGCGGTGGGCGCCTTCATCGTCTGCGCGGCGCTCATCACGCTGGCCGGCGCCACCGGGCTGTTCGAACGCGTCATGAATCGCATCCCGATGGCGCTCGCCTCGGCCCTGCTCGCCGGCGTGCTGGCGCGCTTCGGCCTCGCCGGCTTCGCCGCCGCCCAGACCGCGCTGCCGCTGGTGCTGCTGATGCTGGGCACCTACCTGGCCGGCAAGCGCTTCGCGCCGCGCTACGCGGTGCCGCTGACGCTGGTGGTGGCCGTCGCCTTCGCGGCGGCGCGCGGCGAGCTGGCCTGGTCGACGGTGCATTTCAGCCTGGCGATGCCGGTCTTCACGATGCCGGTGTTCACCTGGCAGGCGGCCGTCAGCCTGGCGCTGCCGCTGTTCGTCGTGACCATGGCGTCGCAGAACCTGCCGGGCGTGGCGGCCATCCGCGCGGCCGGCTACGACCTGCCGATCTCCAGGCTCATCACCCTGACCGGCGTGGCGACGCTGGTGCTCGCGCCCTTCGGCGGCTACGCGCTCAACCTCAGCGCCATCACCGCCGCCATCTGCATGGGCCGCGAGGCGCACGAGGATCCGGCGCGGCGCTACACGGCGGCGGTGAGCTGCGGCGCGATCTACGTCGTCATCGGCCTGTTCGGCGCCGCCGTCACGGGGCTGCTGACGGCGTTCCCGGCGGAACTGGTCGCCGCCATCGCCGGCCTCGCCCTGCTGGGCACCATCGGCGGCGGCCTGGCCGCGGCGCTGCGCGACGAGCCTCACCGGGAGGCGGCGCTGATCACTTTCCTGGTGACGCTCTCGGGCGTGACGGTCGCAGGCATCGGCTCTGCCTTCTGGGGGGTGGTGGCGGGTGGCGTGGCGCTCGCCGCGCAGCGCGTCGGCCGGGCAAAGGCCCCGACCGGCAAGGACATCGCGCCGGCCTGCAAGATCAGGCTCGACGACCGCGCCGGCCCGACGTCCGCCGGCGCGCCGGCCGGACCGGACCCGTCGCGTGCCCCCGGCACCTCCTCTCCGCATCCTTCCTCCCCGAACCGACCATGAACTTCCTCTTCGTCGCCGATCCGATCGAGCAATTCAAGACCTACAAGGACACCACCTTCGCCATGATGCGCGAGGCCCAGCGGCGCGGGCACCGCATCGCGGCGTGCCTGCCACAGGACCTGCAGTGGCGATCCGGCGGCGTGGTGGAGGCGCAGCTGCGCTGGATCACGCTCACCGGCGCGCCCGTGGCGTGGTTCGTCGAGGACGCGGTCGAGACGAAGGCGCTCAAGGATTTCGACGCCGTGCTGATGCGCAAGGACCCGCCCTTCGACGCCGAGTACATCTACGCGACGCACCTGCTGGAGCAGGCCGAGCGCGAGGGCGCGCGCGTGGTCAACAAGCCCCGCGCGCTGCGCGACCACCCCGAGAAGCTGGCGATCATGCAGTTTCCGCAGTTCACCACGCCGACCCTGGTCACGCGCAGCGAGGCGGCGGTCAAGGCCTTCCACGCCGAGCACGGCGACGTCATCCTCAAGCCGCTCGACGGCATGGGCGGCATGGGCATCTTCCGCGTGCGGCAGGACGCGCTGAACCTCGGCTCGATCGTGGAGACGCTCAACAAGGGCGGCGCCGAGACCCTCATGGTGCAGCGCTTCGTGCCGCAGATCGCCGAGGGCGACAAGCGCATCCTGATCATCGCGGGCGAGCCGGCGCCCTTCGTGCTCGCGCGCATCCCGCAGGGCACCGAGGTGCGCGGCAACCTGGCCGCCGGCGGCAAGGGCGTGGCCCAGCCGCTGACCGCCAGGAACCGCGAGATCGCCGAGACCGTGGGCCGCACGCTCGCGCCGCGCGGGCTGCTGCTGATCGGCCTGGACGTCATCGGCGACTCGGTCACCGAGATCAACGTCACCAGCCCGACCTGCTTCCAGGAGATCACCGACCAGACCGGCTTCGACGTGCCGGCGATGTTCGTCGATGCGCTGGAGGCGCACCTGGCGGCGGCCTGAGGACGGGCCGCGCGGAAACCGACGCCCGGTGGGCCCGGGCGCCGCCTCAGAAGTTGACCGAGGCGGTCAGGCTGAAGGTGCGCGGGTTGCCCAGCACCAAGTAGCCGCTGCCCGGGTAGCCGCCCACCGACGCCCAGTAATCGCGATCGGCCACGTTGTCGATGCGCGCGCGCAGGGTCACCAGCTTGCCGGCCATCTCGCTCACGTAGCGCGCGCCGAGGTCCAGCCGGCCCCAGCCGCCCACGCGCAGGGTGTTGGTGGCGTTGGCGTAGCTGCCGCCCGTGGCGACCACGCGGCCGTTGAGCGACAGGCCCGGCACGCCCGGCACGTCCCAGTCCACGCCGATGCTGCCCTGGGCCGTCGGCACGCCGATCACGCGCTGGCCGTCGGTGGCGGCGGTGCCGGTGGCCTTCTGCTTGGCGTCGAGCAGCGTCACGCCGCCGAGCAGGCGCAGCCCGCGCGTCACCTCGCCGAAGGTGGTGAGTTCGAGGCCCTGGTGGCGGTCCTTGCCCTCGGAGACGAAGAAGCCGGCACCGTTGACCAGCGCGCGGGGCTTCTCGGTGGAGAACAGCGCCACGTTGGCGCCGATGCGGCCGCCGTCGTACTTCAGGCCGACCTCCTGCTGCTTGGAGACGTAGGGCCTGAGCGATTCACCGGCGTTGCGCACCGGCGCGTTGTTGAGCTGCGCCGGCGCCGATTCGCCCTGCGACAGGCCTTCGATGTAATTGGCGTAGACCGACAGGTCGGGGCGGGCCTTGAACACGATGCCCGCGACCGGGCTGGTGCGGCTCTGGTCGTAGGCGGTGACGGCGCCGCCGGGGTTGGACACCGTGCCGTTGAAGGTCGTGCGATAGGCCGTGTCCTGGCTCGCCAGGCTCTGCTGGCGCAGGCCGACCGTCAGGCGCACGCGGTCCTGCATGAACGACAGCGTGTCGCCGATGGCGACGCTGTGCAGCCGGACCTTGCCGTTGAGCGCCGGGCTGGCCAGATCGTTGCCCAGGAAGTCGAGGCCCGGCGTCGCGTAGCCGACGGGGCGGTAGAGGTTGGTCGCGAGCGACGAGCCCGCGCCGGTGCCGAGTCCGTAGGCGTTCTTCTTCTCCAGGTCGAAGAACGAATACGACGCGACCCATTCGTGGCCCACCGCGCCGGTCATGAATCGGCCGCGCACGCCGAGTTCGGCAGTGCGCACGTCGTCCTGGCGCGTGTTGTCGAAGCGCGACTGGGTGCCCGCGCCCGTGGCCGCGCTGTTCACGGTGAAGCCGGCGAGCGAGTTGGCCTCGTCGCCGCGCCGCGCGCCGGCGGCGGCCCAGGCCGTGATGCCGGGCGTGAGGTCGTACTCGCCGCGCACGGTGCCGAAGGTGTCGCGCTCGTTGGAGTACGTCCAGGGCTGCGCGAAGTTGGTCTGGTTGTGGGGCGCGCGCGGGATGGCGGTGAGCGTGCCGCCGGGCGTCACGTTCGGTCGCGTGCCGCTCAGGCGGTGTTCCTGGTGGCCGATGTCGGCCGAGATGCGGGCGTTCCGGCCGCGCCAGTCGAGGCCGACGGAGAACAGGTCGAGCTTGACGCGCTCGCCGTCGATGCCGGTGCCGCCGTCGCGGTGCGCCGCGTTCAGGCGGATGCCCAGGCTCTGGTCGGGGCCGAAGCGCCGGGCGATGTCGGTGGCGGCGTAGGCCTGCGAGCCGGTGGCGATGCCCAGGCTGACCTCGGTCAGCGCCTCGCTGGGCGCGCGCTTGGGCAGCAGGTTGATGTTGCCGCCGATGCCGCCGCCCGAGGGCGTCGCGCCGTTGAGGAAGGCGCTCGCGCCGCGCAGCACCTCCACGCGTTCGAAGAGCTCCGAGGCGATGTACTGGCGCGGCAGCAGGCCGTAGAGGCCGTTGTAGGCGATGTCGTCGGAATTGACGATGAAGCCGCGGATGAAGAACGATTCCTGGAAGTTGCCGAAGCCGCGCGCGACGCGCACCGACGGATCGTTCTGCAGCACGTCGGCCACGCTGCGCGCCTGCTGGTCCTGGATGAGTTCGTGCGTGTAGCTGGTGGTGGAGAACGGCGTGTTCATGACGTCCTGCGTGCCCAGGATGCCGACCCGCCCGCCGCGCGCCACCTGGCCGCCGGCGTAAGGCTTGGCGAGGCCTTCGGCCGAAGCGTCGGCGCTGGCCTCGACGGTCACGGTGGACAGCGTGGCGCCGCCGTCGGCGGTGGCCGGGGGCGCCGCGCCCGGGGTCTGCGCCAGGGCGCCGAGCGCGTGGAGCGCCAGGGCGGCGGCGATCGTGACCGGACGGAGGGAGCAGGAGAGGGAGGACATCGGGATGGGAAATGAGCGAGGAACGGCATCGCAAATGCGAACCGTTATTATCCTCATCCAGTCCCGGTGAGCGCTCGCTCGCTGGGGCGAAACCGCCGCAGTGTTGTTTGGATGCGACCTTTGGTACTAAGCCTGGCTCAACTCTGGCGGCGCCCGTCGACGAACACCGCCAGTTCGCCCGGCGCGAAGGCGGTCCAGGTCTCGTTGGTGGTCAGCGGCGCGGTCACGACCATCGCGACGCGGTCCTCGGGCGTGGTGTGCTGGGCGAAATCGATCGCGACGTCCTCGTCGGCCAGGTGCGCCAGCATGAAGGGGTGCTGGCGCTCGATGTACCATAGGTTCGTCGAGGCGTGCGACCACAGCGCCTGGCCGTTGGAGAGCATGAAGTTGAAGGTGCCGTGGCGCGCGACGCGGGGCGCGAGTTCGCGCAGCGTCAGCGTGAGCTCCTCGATGCTGGGCACGTCGGCGTGCGACTTGGCCAGCTCCTGCATCAGCCAGCAGAAGGCGTGCTCGCTGTCGGTGTCGCCCACCGGGTGGAAGCTGCCGTGCAGGCGGGGCCGGAAATCCTTCAGGTCGCCGTTGTGCGCGAACACCCAGTAGCGGCCCCACAGCTCGCGCACGAAGGGGTGGCAGTTCTGCAGGTTGACGCGGCCCTGGGTCGCCTTGCGGATGTGGGCGACGACGTTGCGGCTCTGGATCGGGTAGCGGCGGATCAGTTCGGCCACCGGCGATTCGCACGCGGGGAGGTGGTCGACGAAATGCCGCAGACCGCGGTCCTCGAAGAAGGCGATGCCCCAGCCGTCGGCGTGGTGGTCGGTGCGACCGCCCCGGTGGGCGAAGCCCCGGAAGCTGAAGGTGACGTCGGTGGGGGTGTTGCAGTTCATGCCGAGCAGCTGGCACATGGGATCAGGACTCCTTGGGACGCGGGGCAGGGGACGGGGCGTCGCCATCGGTGCGCAGTTGCCACGCCGCCAGCAGCGCGATGGCGCACAGCGACGCGAGCATCAGGAAGACCTCGTTGAAGGCCGCGAGCCGTGCCGGGCTGCTGGCCGCCCGGGTGAGCGAGTCGCCATGGACGGCGAGGCGCCATTCGAGCGCGATGGCGCACAGGCTCACGCCGGCGGCGCCGCCGAGCATTCGCAGGAAGCTGATCGCGCTGGCGCCCTGGGGGATCAGCGGCTTGGCCAGCGGGCGCATCGAGCCCAGGTTGAGCGAGGGCAGGATGAAGCCCAGCCCGATGCGCCCGACGACGGCGAACGCCACCAGCCACCACAGCCGGCTGTCCATGCGCAGCGTGACCATCAGCGCGAACGAGACGGCCAGCAGCGCCAGGCCGATGCTCACCAGCAGCCAGGTCGGCTGGCGGTCGGCCAGGCGCCCGACGCCGGCGATGGTGAAGGCCAGCACGATGCCCGCCGGCAGCATGATCGTGCCCACGTGCGAGGCCGACAGGTGCAGCGCCACCTGCATGTACACCGGCAGCAGGTAGGTCGAGCCGAACAGTGCCGCGCCGTAGATGAAGGCCACCACGCTGCCCATCGAGAACTGGCGGTAGCCGAACAGCCCCATGTGCATCAGCGGCGCCTCGCCGTGCGCCGTCATGCGTCGCTGCAGCCGGATGAAGGCGACCAGCGCGACGACGGCGCCGGCGAGCAACGCACCGGCCTGCAGCGTCGAGTCGCCGCGCAGCGCCACCAGCCCGTTGAGCAGGCACAGCGTGCCGACCGTGCCGATCAGCAGGCCGCGCCAGTCGAGCGCCCGGTCGCGCGCCGCCGCCACGCCGCCCGGCGCCGTGACCGGCACGAAGCGGTAGGCCAGCGCGATCGACACGATGCAGAACGGCACCACCATGAAGAAGATCGAGCGCCAGCCGAACAGGTCCACCAGCACGCCGCCGATGCTCGGGCCGATGGCCGGCGCCAGCACCACGCCCATGCCGAAGATGCCGCTCGCGCGGCCCTGCTCGTGCGGCTCGAAGGCGCGCAGGATGATGATGGCCGGGATCGGCTGCACCACGCCCGCGGCCAGTCCCTCGACGATGCGCGCGGCCAGCACCAGCGAGAAGTTCGTCGCCAGTCCGCCGGCCACGCCCCCGGCCAGCAGCAGCACCATCGTGCCGACGTAGGTGCGCCGGTAGCCGTAGCGCCCGAGCAGCCAGGGCGTGGTGAGCATCGACACCGTCATCGCCACCATGAAGCCCGAGCTCACCCACTGCGCGCGCTCCTGGCCGAGCACGAAGTAATGGCTCATGTCGGGGATGGCCACGTTGACGATGGTCGAGGACATGATGGACGCCATCACGCCCACCATCACCGACAGCAGCAGGAACCACCGGTAGCGCGCGCCGTAGCGGGCCCGCAGGGGGGAGACGGGGTCGGGATTGGACATGGGTGTCCTACGAGGATATCGGCCTTTGCGAGGCGGGGCTGCAGGAGGAGGCGCCCAGAATCCCTGCCTCGCACTTTCGCTTTCCAGCCCCGACATTCCTCGCACCATGGACGCCTTCGCACCCGACTCCCGCCCACCGCTCGACCACGGCCGTGTCCCGCCCGAGATCGACGCCGGCCCCGAGATGGCGCAACCCCGCGAGGAGGACAGCGGCTCGCTCGCCGTCGAACTGCGCGCGCCCACCATCAGCCGGGCCTACCAGTGCCAGTGCGGCCGTCCCGTCTACCTGCGCAACAGCCAGTGCCTGGCGTGCGGCACGCACCTGGGCTACGTCACCGAGCGGCTGGGCGTGATGCCCCTGGAGTCGGCCCACGCCGATGGGGCCGATCCGTACCTGTACGTGGTCCATGGCGACCATGGCGGGCGCCAGTGGCGGCGCTGCGCGAACTTCAACACGGCCTCGCGCTGCAACTGGATGGTGCCGCAGCCCCGCACCGGCGACGATACCGAATGCACGGGCCACGGCCTGCTCGACGGCTTCTGCCTGTCGTGCAGCGCCACGCGCACCATTCCCGACCAGTCGATCGAGGGCAACGGCGCGCTGTGGAACAAGCTCGAGCTGGCCAAGCGACGGCTGATGTCGCAACTGCTCGTGCTGGGGCTGCCGATCGTCACGCGCCACGCCGACCCCGTCGGCGGCCTGGCCTTCGACTTCCTCAACGACGTGCCCGGCGGACCTCCCGTCGTCACCGGCCACGAGGCCGGCGTGATCACCCTGAACGCCGCCGAGGCCGAGGACGTGGTGCGCGAGCAGATCCGCGCCGAGATGCGCGAGCCGTACCGCACGCTGGTGGGTCATTTCCGCCACGAGATCGGCCACTACTACTGGGACCGGCTGGTCTACCCGACGCAGTGGCTGTTCGATTTCCGCGAACTCTTCGGCGACGAGCGCGCCAACTACATGGACGCGCTGCGCGTGCACTACGAACAGGGGCCGCGACCCGACTGGGCCGACCGCTGCGTCACCAGCTACGCCAGCGCGCACCCGTGGGAGGACTGGGCCGAGACCTGGGCGCACTACCTGCACATGGCCGACGCGGCGGACACGGCGATGAGCTTCGGCGTCGATGCGCGCAACGTCGAGCTCTCGGCCGACCTGTTCGACTTCGCGGACCTCTGGCAGCCCGACCACCTGGGAGCGGCCAAGTTCCTGGATTTCCTCAACGGTTGGGTGCGCCTGACCAACGTGCTCAACGAACTCTCGCGCAGCATGGGCCAGTCCGACTACTACCCCTTCACGCTGCCGCGCGCGGCGGTCGGCAAACTGCAGTTCATCCACCAGGTTGTCACCGAGCAGCGCCTGCATGCGCAGGCCGTCGGCGAGATGCCGAAGCCCGAGGTGAAAGGCGACGACGGCACGACGGACGTGCTGGAAGACGACCAGGGCCAGGACCAGGACCAGGGCGATGGCGCGTCCGGCGACGGCTTCGCACCGCCGCCACCGTCATCGTCGCGGGACCGCTCGCCCGTTCAGCTCGCCGCTTGAGCCGCGGCCGCTTCGGCGGTGGCCCGTGCCGCGCAGCGCGCACAGATGCAGGCGACGCCACGTGCCGCATCGGGCAGAGGCATCTTCAGCGCGGCCGTGAAGTCGACCGACAGGCACCAGCAGGATGCCGGTGCGTCGGCAGTGCCGTTGGAACGCGCTGCTTCCATGGCACAGGCGTTCGATGCGCCACACAGCGGGCACAGCGCGGCATCGATCGAAGCGAGGATCGTCGATGCCTCCACCCGTCGATGAGGGGCCGCAGTCGAGGGACCAGGACCTGGATCGGCAGCGCAGGGCATCAGGCGGCACTCCACCAGTTCGTGGTTCGCAGGCCAGGAACGGACACGAAGTCTTTCCGATTCCGCGTGACCAGCGTCAGTCCGTGCGCGATGGTGATCGCCGCGATCTGCCCGTCGACGAAGGGCAACGCCACACCCGCCTTTTCACGATCCGCGCGGATCTCGGCATGGATGCGCGCAGCGGCCGCGTCGTAGGGCAGCATGGGCAGCGAGCCCACCACGTCGGTCAGGTAGCGCTCGATCGCATCGCGCCGCTTGCCTTCGGGCATGCGCAGCCATCCGAATCGCAGTTCGTGCCAGACCGGCGTCGCGATGGCCAGTTCGCCGGCATGGCGCGTCAACGCCGCCTTCACGCCCGCATCGGGCGCCGGGCGCGTCGCTTCGGAGAGCACGTTGGTATCGAGCAGCCAACTCACCATTCGACGTCGCGCCCTGGTGATGGATCGCGAACGTCGACCCACGGGTCGTCGACCGGAGCGTCGCCATCGAGATGATGCTGGCGCCAGTCGTGGAGCAGCTCCGCGAAGTTCCGCGAAGCACCCGACAGCCGCCGGAATTGCGCGATCGACATCAGTACGGCGGCGGGTTCGCCACGGCGCGAAATCAACGCTGGTTCCGTGCCGATCTCCACATTTCGCAAGGTGTCGGCGAGGTTGGCACGGGCTTGTGAGAGGGGAATGTGCCGCATGAAAAGGAACTCTGTCGAAACGTACGTCTGAATTGTACATTTCAGGAGGGTCTGATCATGCCGCAGGTTCCTCAACCCCCCAGCATCGCCCGACATGAGCGATGTCTGGGTCCGGCGTTCAGGCCGCGGCCTTCACCTTCAGCCGCCAGGCGTGCAGCAGCGGCTCGGTGTAGCCGCTGGGCTGGTCGACGCCCTTGAACACCAGGTCCTGCGCCGCCTGGTAGGCCGCCGAGGTCTTGAAGTTGCCGGCCATCGGCCGGTAGAGCGCATCGCCGGCGTTCTGGCCGTCGACCACCGCGGCCATGCGCTCGAAGGTCTCGTTCACCTGGGCCGAGGTCACCACGCCGTGCACCAGCCAGTTGGCGATGTGCTGGCTGGAGATGCGCAGCGTCGCGCGGTCCTCCATCAGGCCGACGTCGTGGATGTCGGGCACCTTCGAGCAGCCCACGCCCTGGTCGATCCAGCGCACCACGTAGCCCAGGATGCCCTGGACGTTGTTGTCGAGTTCCTGCTGCTTCTCGGCATCGCTCCAGTCCGCCTTCGGCGCCACCGGCACCTGCAGCAGGTCGTCCAGGATGCGGTCGCGCTTGGCGTCGGCGTCGATCTTCTCCAGTTCCTTCTGCACGTCGGCCACGCTGACCTGGTGGTAGTGCAGGGCGTGCAGTACCGCGGCGGTGGGGGAGGGCACCCAGGCGGTGTTGGCGCCGGCCTTGGGGTGGGCGATCTTCTGCTTGAGCATGTCGGCCATAAGGTCGGGCATGGCCCACATGCCCTTGCCGATCTGCGCCTTGCCACGCAGGCCGCAGGACAGGCCGGTCAGCACGTTGTTGCGCTCGTAGGCGGCGATCCAGGGCGTGGTCTTCATGTCGCCCTTGCGCAGCATCGGCCCCGCGCGCATGGCGGTGTGCATCTCGTCGCCGGTGCGGTCGAGGAAGCCGGTGTTGATGAAGGCCACGCGCGCCGCGGCCTCGGCGATGCACGCCTTGAGGTTGACGCTGGTGCGCCGCTCCTCGTCCATGATGCCGAGCTTGACGGTGTTGGCCTCCAGGCCCAGCAGCTGCTCGACGCGGCCGAAGAGTTCGCTCGCGAACGCGACCTCGGCCGGGCCGTGCATCTTGGGCTTGACGATGTAGACGCTGCCGGTGCGCGAGTTGCCCTTGCGCTTCAGGTCGATGGTGGCGATGGTGGTCGTCACCACGGCGTCGAGGATGCCCTCGGGAATCTCCTTGCCGGCGGTGCCGTACAGGATCGCCGGGTTGGTCATCAGGTGGCCGACGTTGCGCAGGAACATCAGCGAGCGGCCGTGCAGCTTCAGGGGGCGGCCGTCGGCGCCGGTGTACTCGCGGTCGGGGTTGAGGCCGCGCGTGAAGGTCCTGCCGCCCTTGTCGACCTGCTCGGTCAGGGTGCCCTCGATGATGCCCAGCCAGTTCGCGTACGCCAGCACCTTGTCGGCCGCGTCCACCACCGCCACCGAATCCTCCAGGTCGAGGATGGTCGAGAGCGCGGCTTCGAGCACCAGGTCGGACACGCCGGCCGGATCGGTCTTGCCGATGGCGGTCGCGCGGTCGATGCGCAGGTCCAGGTGGATGCCGTTGTGCTTCAGCAGCACCGACGACGGCGCCGCGGCATCACCCTGATGGCCGACGAACGCGGCCGGGTCCTTGAGGCCGGTGGCGCTGCTGTGCAGCGTGACGACCAGCGCGCCGTCCTTCACGGCATAGCCGGTGGCGTCCTTGTGCGAGCCGTTGACCAGCGGCGCGGCCTGGTCGAGCACGTCGCGCGCGAAGGCGATGACCTTGGCGCCGCGCGCCGGGTTGTAGCCCTGGCCCTTCTCGGCGCCGTCGGTCTCGGGGATGGCGTCGGTGCCGTAGAGCGCGTCGTAGAGCGAGCCCCAGCGCGCGTTGGCGGCGTTGAGCGCGTAACGCGCGTTCAGGATCGGCACCACCAGCTGCGGGCCGGCCTGCTGCGCGAGCTCGGCGTCCACGTTGGCGGTGGTGGCCTGCACGCCGGCCGGCTGCGGCAGCAGGTAGCCGATCTTCTCCAGGTGGGCACGGTAGGCCGGCATGTCGGCGATGGGGCCGGGGTTGAGCTTGTGCCAGGTGTCGAGCTCGACCTGCAGCCGGTCGCGCTCGGCCAGCAGCGACGCGTTCTTCGGCGCCAGGTCCGCCACGATGGCGTCGAAGCCCTTCCAGAAGGCGGCGCTGTCGATCCCGGTGGCCGGCAGCACGCGGTCCTCGATGAAGCGATGGAGTTCGTTGGCGACCTGGAGGCCGTGGACGGTGGTGCGATCGGACATGGGGAACCTCGTTGAATGAAGAAGGGGTGCGGACGAACCGTGGCGCGCCGGCCGGGGGGCTCCGAGCGTAAGCGCTTCGCCGCCGGGCGGATGTCGTACTTTAGGAGATCGGCGCGCGGGGATTGCGCATCGCCGGCGCGTTGGATTCGTGACATGGATGAGGGTAATGGAGGGTGGGGGTGCCATCGGAGCCTCGCCCGCCACGGATAATCCGGCCCATGGACCGCCTCACCCAGCTCGAATCCTTCGTCTCGGTCGCCACGCGCGGCAGCCTCGCCGCGGCGGCCCGCGCCGAGGGCGTGGCGAGCGCAGTCGTCGGCCGGCGCATCGACGCCCTGGAGGCGCGGCTGGGCGTCAAGCTGCTCGTGCGCACCACGCGGCGCCTGACGCTCACGCACGAGGGCAGCGCCTTCCTGGAGGACTGCCAGCGCCTGCTGGTGGGATTCGCCGACGCGGAGGCCGGCGTGAGCGCGGGCGGCGTGAAGGCGCGCGGCCATCTGCGCGTGACGGCGCCGGCGGGTTTCGGGCGCCGCCACGTCGCGCCGCTGGTGCCGCGCTTCCACGCGATGCATCCGGAGGTCACGCTGTCGCTGAACCTGAGCGACCGGGTGGTCGACGTGGCGGGCGAGGGCTTCGACTGCGCGGTGCGCGTGGGCGACCTGCCCGATTCGTCGCTGGTCGGCCTGCGGCTGGCCGACAACCGGCGCCGCTGCGTCGCCACGCCCGCCTTCCTGCAGCGCCACGGCACGCCGCGCCATCCGGCCGACCTGGCGCGCTTCGCCTGCCTCACGCTGTCGAGCGACGCTTCGCAGACGCGCGGCTGGGCCTTCCGCGTGCCCGTCGGCGCGGGGGACGAAGGGGAGGGCGCGACCACGACCATGCACCTGAAGCCGCACGGCCCGCTCGACTGCAGCGACGGTCAGGTGCTGCACGACTGGTGCCTGGCCGGCCACGGCATCGCCTGGCGCAGCACCTGGGAGATCGATGCCGAGATCGAGGCCGGCGCGCTGGTGCCGGTGCTCGACGAATTCGCCGCGCCACCCAACGGCATCTATGCCGTGTTCCCGGGCGCGAAGCACCTGCCGCTGCGCGTGCGGCTGTGGCTGGACTTCCTGAGGGCCGAATACGGTCGTGCCGATTTCTGGGCCGCCGGGGGACCGTCGGCCCGCACAATGGCGCGCGCCGTCCCGAGCGCCCAAATCCCCACGGAGTCCCCCCGATGACCCTCGAAGCCATCCTCGCCTACCTGCACCTGCTGGCCATCCTGACGATGGTCGTCTTCGTCGCCAGCGAGGCCGCGCTGTGCCGCGTGCAGTGGCTCAACGCCGCCGTGGTCGAGCGCCTGGCGCGGGTCGATCGCATCTACGGCTTCGCCGCGCTGGCAGTGCTCGCGACCGGGCTGGCGCGCACGCTGCTGGGCGTCAAGGGGACGGCGTGGTACTGGAGCAATCCGCTGCTGCACATGAAGCTCACGCTGTTCGTCGTGGTCGGCCTGATCTCGATCTTCCCGACGCTCGCCTTCCTGCGCTGGCGCAAGGCCCTGCGCGCCGACGGCAGCCTGCCGGACGAGGCGCAGATCGCAAAGACGCGGCGCCTGGTCATGGTGCAGGCGCACATCCTCGCGGTGATCCCGCTGCTGGCCGTGTTCCTGGCGCGCGGCTACGGCAAGTGAGGCGCGGCCGGGGAACGCGGACCGGGCGCAGGCGCGGCGCCCGCACCTCCCGGCGCGCCGCGCGACGCGGGTCGCTCCGGCGTCAGGCCGCGGGCGTGCTCAGGCAGGCCTTCATGTAGGTCTTGCGGTCGTCGCCCTTGAGCTTCTTGTCGGTGGCGCCGGTGTTGCAGGTCTTCATCTTTTCCTGCGGCGTGGCCTTGGCGGCGACGGGCGTGCCGGCGGCCGACAGGCACTGCTTCATGAACGCCTTGCGCTCGTCGCCCTTCTTTCCGGCGGCATCCTTGTTGCAGGCCGTCATCTTGTTCTGCTGGGCGGTCGGCGCGCGCTCCGAGGCGTTCTGGGCCGGGGACGGCGCCGAGGACTGCGGCGCGGCCGAGGGCGTCGTCATCGGCGCCGCCGGCTGGGCATGGGCCGCGCCGAACGACAGACAGGCGCCCAGGGCGATCGAGGAGAAAAACGTCTTCATGGTGCGGAGTCCTTGGAGGAGTAGGAGTAACGGCGTACAGGTCGATCCACCGTGGTTCAGTGTGACCGCTTTAGTTAACGCCTCCATGGTCGGCGCGGATGACGCTGCGCGCGGGGGCCGGGAAGCACCCCGGTAAAATCGGTCGATGCTATTGGTCAAACAGGAGTTGCTCGCCGCCCTCGCGAGCACGCTCGAATCCTTCTCCCCCGGCGCTGGCGCACGGGCCGTCTTCGAATCCCCGAAGGTCGCCGCGCATGGCGATTTCGCCACCACGGCGGCCATGCAGCTGGCCAAGCCGCTCGGGCGCAAGCCGCGCGAACTGGCCGAGGAGATCTCCGCCGCGCTGCGTGCCACGCCGGTCTTCGCGCGCTGGGTCGAGGCGGTCGACATCGCCGGCCCCGGGTTCCTCAACATCCGCCTGAAGACCGCCGCCAGGCAGGAAGTGGTGCGCGAGGTGCTGGCCGCCGGCGCGGACTTCGGTCGCCGCCCGCCCACCGGCGAGCGCGTGCTGGTCGAGTTCGTCTCGGCCAACCCGACCGGTCCCCTGCACGTCGGCCACGGCCGCCAGGCCGCGCTCGGCGACGCGATCTGCAACCTGATGGCGACCCAGGGCGCCGACGTCTGGCGCGAGTTCTACTACAACGACGCCGGCGTGCAGATCCAGACGCTGGCCGCGAGCACCCGGCTGCGCCTGCAGGGCTTCAAGCCCGGCGATCCGGAATGGCCGAGCGGCGAGAAGGCCCCGGCCTACAACGGCGACTACATCGCCGACATCGCCGCCGACTTCCGGGCCGGCAAGACCGTCAAGGCCGACGACCGCGAGGTCACGGCGACCGGCGACATCGACGACCTCGAGGCGATCCGCCAGTTCGCCGTGGCCTACCTGCGCCACGAGCAGGACCTCGACCTGCGCGCCTTCCAGGTCAGGTTCGACCACTACTACCTGGAGTCGAGCCTCTACACCAGCGGCCGCGTGGCGGCCACCGTGGCGAAGCTCGTGGCGGCCGGCAAGACCTACGAGCAGGACGGCGCGCTGTGGCTGCGCTCGACCGACTACGGCGACGACAAGGACCGCGTCATGCGCAAGTCCGACGGGGGCTACACCTATTTCGTGCCCGACGTGGCCTACCACATCGCCAAGTGGGAACGCGGCTTCCGCCGCGTCGTCAACATCCAGGGCACCGACCACCACGGCACCATCGCGCGCGTGCGCGCCGGCCTCCAGGCCGCCGGCGTCGGCATCCCCGAGGGCTATCCGGACTACGTGCTGCACACGATGGTGCGCGTGGTCAAGGGCGGCGAGGAAGTCAAGATCAGCAAGCGCGCGGGCAGCTACGTCACGCTGCGCGACCTGATCGAGTGGACCAGCACCGACGCCGTGCGCTTCTTCCTGCTCTCGCGCAAGCCCGACACCGAATACACCTTCGACGTCGACCTCGCCGTCGCGAAGAACAACGACAACCCGGTCTACTACGTCCAGTACGCGCACGCGCGCATCTGCTCGGTGCTGGCGGCCTGGGGCGGTGAGGAGACCGGTCTCGCCGAAGCCGACCTGTCGGCGCTCGACAGCGCGCCGGCCCAGGCGCTCATGCTGATGCTGGCCAAGTACCCGGAGATGCTCACCGCCGCCGCGCGCGACTTCGCGCCGCACGACGTCACGTTCTACCTGCGCGAACTCGCCGCCAGCTACCACAGCTACTACGACGCCGAACGCATCCTGGTCGAGGACGAGGCGCTCAGGCGTGCCCGGCTGGCGCTGGTCGCCGCCACGGCACGCGTATTGCACAATGGCCTCGCCGTCCTCGGCGTGAGCGCGCCGCGCAAGATGTGATCGTCCCGATCCCCGGTTTTCTCCTTCCCCGACCATGAAACACAGACAACGCGGCAACATGGCCATCGGCCTGATCATCGGCATCGTCGTCGGCCTGGGCGTGGCGCTCGGCATCGCGCTCTACGTGACCAAGGTGCCGGTTCCGTTCATGAACAAGACCCAGCGCGGCGGGGCCGACCAGGACGAGGCCGAGGCACGCAAGAACCGCGACTGGAACCCGAACGCGCCGCTCTCGGGCAAGGCGGCGCGCACGACGCCGACGCAGCCCGCCTCGGTCGGCCCGCTCAATCCTTCGACCGCCGACGGAGCGGGCTCGGGCCCGACGCCCGTGACCGTGGCGCCCGACGCGCGCGGCAGTGGCACGTCGCCCGCCAACACGTCGCGCGCCACGCGCGCGCCGGTGCCGGCCGAAGTGAAGCCGCCTTCGGCATCGAGCGCCAACGTGCCGGCGGCGTCGGGCGATCCGCTGGGCGACCTGGCACGCGCGCGCGCCGGTGCCGCCACCGGCGCGGCGGGCGAGGCCGATCCGTTCATGTACTTCGTCCAGGCCGGCGCCTTCCGCAGCAACGACGACGCCGACGCCCAGCGCGCCAAGCTCTCGCTGATGGGCGTCGAGGCCCGCGTCACCGAGCGCGAGCAGGCCGGGCGCACCGTCTACCGCGTGCGCGCCGGTCCGTTCAACAAGAAGGACGACGCCGACCGCCTCAAGGAGCGGCTCGACAACGGCGGACTCGAATCGAACCTGGTGCGCGTCCAGCGCTGAAGCCCTTCCTCTGTCTTTATCGAACGCCGGGCCGTCCCGGCCGTCCTTCCAGGAACCGGAGCGACGCGGCGCGGGAACTCCCCGCCGGACTTCGGGCTCCTCTCTGCCCTACAGGAGAACCTTTGATGATGAAACGCCGTGATTTCTCGCTGACCGCCGTCTCGCTCGGACTGCTGCCCCTGGCCGCCGCGACCGGCGCCCACGCCCAGGGCGGCGCTCCCAAGGCCGGCACCGACTACCAGGTGCTGGGCAAGCGCGTGCCGACCGACGCCCCCGCCGGCAAGGTCGAGGTGGTCGAATTCTTCTCCTACAACTGTCCGCACTGCGCCGCCTTCGAGCCGCGCCTGGAGAGCTGGGTCAAGCAGCTGCCGGCCGACGTCGTCTTCCGGCGCATCCCGGTGCCGTTCGTCGGCACCGACACCGAGCCCAAGCAGCGGCTCTACTACACGCTCGAGGCGATGGGCAAGCTCGACGAACTCCACCTCAAGGTGTTCCAGGCCATCCACCAGCAGCGCCAGCCACTCTCGGGCGACGCCGGCATCACGGCGTGGATCGAGAAGCAGCCGGGCGTCGACGCGAAGAAGTTCAACGAACTGTTCAAGTCGTTCACGGTCGTGGGCAAGGCCAAGCGTGCCATGCAGCTGACCACCGACTACAAGGTCGAGGGCGTGCCGGCGCTGGGCGTGGCGGGGCGCTTCTATGTGGACGGCGGCACGGCCGGCTCGCTGGAGCGCGCGCTGCAGGTGACGGACGCGCTGATCGTCGAAGCCCGGAAGGGCTGATCGCCGGGGCGGCCACCCCGCACTGCGCACCGCCTCGCCACCCCTGTCCGGAAGGCCGAGCGCCGGGCGGTGGGCGCGATGGAAGGAGACGGCGGACGTGGCGCGAGCAGCGGAGGTGGCAGCGCGGTCGCCCCGACGTCCGGGTGACGACTTCGTGGGTCGCGCGCGTGAAAAGCGGCCCCGACCCGCATGCCATCCGGCCCGCCTCGGCGGGCTTCGTTCTGAGCGAGCCGATGCGCGGCATGGGCGCATACAATCTTCGAGCAAGTTTCGTGCCTTTGCGCCCGTGCGGTGCCGAGTCTCAGCTTCTTCCGTGCCTTCCCTGCATCCATGAACCTGCAATTAATGCTTTCCACTTCAAAACTGGCCCGTTCCGTCGCCGCGCTGGCCGTGTCGATGGGATTGGGGTTGCTGCTCGCGGGCCTGTCCGTGCCGGCATCGGCCGAGAAGGCCGATCGCACCAAGCCGATGAACATCGAGGCCGACGCCCTGCGCTATGACGACCTCAAGCAGACGAGCGTGTTCACCGGCAACGTGCTGGTGACCAAGGGCACCATCATCATCCGCGGCGCGCGCATCGACGTGCGCCAGGATCCGGAGGGCTACCAGTACGGCATCGTGACCGCCGCGCCGGGCAAACTGGCCTACTACAAACAGAAGCGCGACAGCGGCGCCGACGAATGGACCGAGGGCGAGTCCGAGGTGATCGAGTACGACAGCCGCGCCGACAATGTGAAGTTCATCCGCCGCGCCGTGATGCGTCGCCTGATCGGCAGCAAGGTCAACGACGAGACGACCGGCGCCATGATCATCTACGACCAGAGCAACGACACCTTCACCGTCAACGGTTCCTCGGTGCCGCCGGGCGCCAGCGTGGCGGCCGGCGCCCAGGGCGGCCGCGTGCGCGCCGTGCTGACGCCGCGCGCGGCGACCGAAGGCGCCGCCGGAACGCCGGCGCCGCCCGCGGCCCCGGCGGGTCGCGGCCTGCGGCCCAGCGGCACGCTCGGCGGCGGCAACGGGGCGCCCGCGCAGTGAACGCCATCGACGCCAACCTCGTGGGCGCCAGGGCGGCCCGCTCCGACGCCGGTGCGCCGGTCAGCCGGCTGGTCGCCCGTGGCCTGCAGAAGACCTACGGCAGCCGCAAGGTGGTGAAGGACGTCTCGCTGCAGGTGCAGAAGGGCGAGGTCGTCGGGCTGCTCGGCCCCAACGGCGCGGGCAAGACGACGTCGTTCTACATGATCGTGGGGCTGGTGCGCGCCGATGCCGGCGACATCAGCATCGACGGCCAGCCCATCGCCCACATGCCCATCCACAAGCGGGCGCGCATGGGCCTGAGCTACCTGCCCCAGGAGGCTTCGATCTTCCGCAAGCTCACCGTGCGCGAGAACGTGCGCGCCGTGCTGGAGCTGCAGGAGGAGCCCGACGCGCGCGGCCGGATGGCCCCGCTGTCGAAGCAGCGCATCGACGAGCGCCTGGAGGAACTGCTGGGCGACCTGCGCGTGGAGCACCTGCGCAACTCGCCCGCCCTGGCGCTGTCGGGCGGCGAGCGCCGGCGCGTGGAGATCGCGCGCGCGCTGGCCACGCAGCCGCGCTTCATCCTGCTGGACGAGCCCTTCGCCGGCATCGACCCGATCGCGGTGATCGAGATCCAGCGCATCGTGAGCTTCCTGAAGGAGCGCGGCATCGGCGTGCTGATCACCGACCACAACGTGCGCGAGACGCTGGGCATCTGCGATCACGCGTTCATCATCAGCGACGGCCATGTGCTGGCGCAGGGCACGCCGTCGGAGATCGTGGACAACGCGGAGGTGCGCCGGGTCTACCTGGGCGAGCACTTCAAGATGTAGGGACGGTCGTGCGCCTCCGGGCACCGGCGCGCCGGCGGCGCCCGATCCGCGGCGCTTGCGGCGCGGAAGGCTTCGGCCGGTGCCTCGCCTTCCCTCGCTTCCCACCTTTCTCCCTTTCTCCAATTCCTCGGCTCCTTCCTCAACGCATCGGCATCGATTTGATTCTCTCGACTCTTCCGGCCGCCCCGACCCCACGCCCGTGAAACAAGGCCTTTCCCTTCGCGTCTCGCAGCATCTGGCGCTCACGCCCCAGCTGCAGCAGTCGATCCGGCTGCTGCAGCTGTCGACGCTCGAACTCAGCCAGGAGGTCGAGCAGATGCTCGACGAGAACCCGTTCCTCGAACGCACGATCGAGGAGGCCGCGCGCGAGGAATTCGGCGTCGACGCGGCCGATGCGCCCGCGCGGCGCGACGACGGCGATGGCGACGGCCCCGATGCCGCCGACGCGTTCCTCGACGGCGCCGCGGCCACGGCGTCCGTCTCGACCACCAGCGCCGTGACCGAAGGCGACGCACCGGGCGCCGACGCCACCGATTCCACCGCCGCCGATGCCCAGCCCGACTGGGAGGGCGACGGCACCGTCGAGATGGCGCCCGACGACAGCGAATGGGGCGGCGACGCGCCGGCGCGCAACACGTCCTCCAGCGACGACGGCGAGCGCGCCGATGCGGCCGAACTCGCGCGCAGCCAGGAATCGCTGGCGGCCTTCCTGCACCGCCAGGCCCTGAGCCTGCGCCTGGGCGAGAACGACCGCGCCGCGCTGGCCTTCCTGATCGAATCGCTCGACGACGACGGCTACCTGGAGGACTCGCTGCCCGCGCTGGCCTCGGGCCTGGCGGGCGACGACAACGACGAGTTCGACGGTCTGGTGCATCACTTCCAGGTCGCGCTGGGGCTGCTGCAGAGCCTGGAGCCGGTGGGCGTGGGGGCGCGCGACCTGGGCGAGTGCCTGACGATCCAGCTGCGCGCGCTGGAGCGGCCGGACGAGACCGAGGCGGTGGCGCAGGTCCGCCGCGTCGCCATCGCCGTGTGCCGCCAGCCGATGGAACTGCTCGCGCGGCGTGACTTCAAGCGCCTGGCCACGCTGGTGCGCAGCAACGAGGAGACGGTGCGCGCCGCGCTGCAGCTGGTGGCCACGCTGGAGCCCAAGCCGGGCCGGCGCTTCGTCGACGTCGAGCGCAACATCGTCGTGCCCGACGTGATCGTCACGCGCACCGGCCGGGGCACCAACGTCAAGTTCCGCGTCGCGCTCAACCCGGACGTCATGCCGCGCCTGCGCGTGCACGACATCTACGCCGGCGCGCTGCGCCAGCACAAGGGCGAAGGCAGCCAGGCGCTGTCGCAGCGGCTGCAGGAGGCGCGCTGGTTCATCAAGAACATCCAGCAGCGCTTCGACACCATCCTGCGCGTGTCCAACGCCATCGTCGAGCGCCAGAAGAGCTTCTTCATCCACGGCGAGCTGGCCATGCGCCCCCTGGTGCTGCGCGAGATCGCCGACGAACTGGGCCTGCACGAGTCCACCATCAGCCGCGTGACCACCGCCAAGTACATGGCCACGCCCTACGGCACGGTCGAGCTGAAGTACTTCTTCGGCTCGGCGCTGGGCACCGAGACCGGCGGCAACGCCTCCAGCACGGCGGTGCGCGCCCTCATCCGGCAGTTCGTCGGTTCCGAGGACATCGGCAAGCCGCTGTCGGACAGCCAGATCTCCGAGATGCTCAAGGAGCAGGGCATCGAGTGCGCACGACGCACCGTGGCCAAGTACCGCGAGGCGCTGCGCATCGCGCCGGCCAACCTGCGCAAGGCGCTCTGAGGACGACCCCCACCATGAACCAGTTGCGACTCTTCCTGCCCTGCGCCGCCGGCGTCGAGGATTTCCTGGCCCGGGAGGTGCACCACCTCACCGGCCTGGCCGGCGACGACCTGATGTCCTCGCGCGGCGGCGTCTTCGTGCGCGGCTCCTGGCGCGACGCCATGGAGCTCAACCTGCACAGCCGGCTCGCCCAGCGCGTGCTGGTGGAGCTGGCGCACGGCGACTACCGCAGCGAGAACGACCTCTACGCCATCGCCGGCGGCGTCGCCTGGGAGATCTGGTTCACGCCCAGGCAGACGTTCAAGATCGAGACCACGGCGCAGCACAGTCCCCTCACGAGCCTGAACTTCGCCACCCTGCGCATCAAGGACGCCATCGCCGACCGCTTCCGCGCCAAGGCCGGCGGCGTGCGCCCGAGCATCGAGACGCAGTGGCCCGACTGCCGCGTCTTCGCCCACCTCACCACCGACACCTGCACGCTCTACATCGACACCTCCGGCGAGCCGCTGTTCAAGCGCGGCTGGCGCCAGGACAAGGGCGACGCGCCGCTCAAGGAGACGCTGGCCGCGGCGATGCTGGCGGCCAGCGGCTGGTGGGACCCGGAGACCGGCGCGGTGTCGGCCGCGCCCCTGTACGACCCGTGCTGCGGCAGCGGCACGATCGCCATCGAGGCGGCGCAGATCGCCCTCGGCCTGGCCGCGGGCGGACAGCGGCGCTTCGGCTTCGAGAAGCTGCTGCCGTTCCAGGCCCACGTCTGGGCGGCGCTGAAGGACGAGGCCGAGCGGTCCGCCGCCACGGCCGCCGCGTCGGCCGCCACGGTGCCGCCCGCCATCTTCGGCAGCGACGTCTCGCACCGCATGGTCGACTTCGCCCAGCGCAACGCCGAGCGCGCCGGGGTGGCCGCGTCGATCGATTTCCGGGGCGGCGACGCGCTGCAGCGCATGCCCCCGGCCGAGGGCGGCGTGATCATGCTCAACCCGCCCTACGGCGAGCGCATCGAGGTCGGCGGCGTGGCCGCGCGCGGTGCGCGCGGCGGCCCGGCCCGGATGCAGCGCGACGACGGCTTCGACGGCGAGGCGCCCGCGCCGCGCGCCGCCGGGCGCGAGCAGGCGCAGACCGAGGACGGCGGGGAGTTCTTCGCGCAGCTCGCGAGCCACTGGAAGAAGCACTACGCCGGCTGGACCGCCTGGATGCTCACGCCCGACCTGCAGTGCCCCAAGCGCATGCGCCTGAAGGAGTCGCGCCGCGTGCCGATGTGGAACGGGCCGATCGAGTGCCGTCTGTTCCGCTTCGACATGGTGGCGGGCTCGGCGCGGACGCCGCGTGGTCCGGACTGAGGCCGCCGCCGGTCGCGTGGGCGACGTCGTGGATGCCGGCGCGGCGGACGCGCCCGCCGCGCCCGTCGTCATCGACACCAACATCGCGCTCGACCTGCTGGTGTTCGACGATCCGTGCTGGGCGGGTCTGCGCGCCGCGCTGGCGGCGGGCGGGCTGCGCTGGATCGCCTCGCCGCCGATGCGCGTCGAACTCGCGCGCGTGCTGGGCTATCCGCTGATCGCGCGGCGACTCGCGCGCGACGCCCGTGCGCCGCAGGCCGTGCTGGCCGCCTTCGACGCCGCCGCGCACCTCGTCCACGCCGTGCCCGCGCGCGCGCCCTTCGTCTGCAAGGACACCGACGACCAGATGTTCATCGACCTCGCCGTCGCCCACCGCGCGCGGCTGCTGAGCAAGGACGGCGCGGTGCTGTCGATGCGCAAGCGGCTCGCGACCCTGGGCGTGGCAGTGGCGCCGGCCTTCGGCTGAGCGACGCAGCGCACGGGCGCGCGGGACCGGGACCGTCACCAGGCGTCTCGCCAGGTCCGCCGTGGCCGACCCCGGCGCCTGAACCGCGTCCAGCCACGCCTGGCGGCGCACCGCCTGAACCGCGTCCCGCCGGTCCGGCTCAGGCCTCGTCGCCGTGCCAGCGCGCCAGCAGCCGCGCGCAGGCGCGCACGCGCTGGGTGTCGCGGCCCCAGCGCCGTCCCTGGGGCAGGTGGCGCAACCAGCGCATGCGGCGCGCGGCGGCGGCGATGCGCGCGCGCACCGCGGCGTCGGCACCGGCGAGCGCGGCGTGCCAGTGGGCGCCGGCGGCCTGGGGCGTGGCGGCGCGCACCAGCATCGCCGTGGAGTGCAGGTAGCTCAGCCAGTCGCGCACCTGGCACTCGGCCAGGCCGAGCGTGGCGCGCGGGTCGTCCTCGAAGTCGATGTAGCCGATCACGCCGTCCGGGCACTGCACCAGGTTGCGGTCGAAGGCCTGGCTCAGGCAGGTGCCGCGCGCGTGGACGGCGGCGATGGCGTCGAGCCCGTCGCGCCACACCGTGAGCAGCGCGGCCGGGCCGGCGGCGGCGGCCTGGTCCAGGCGTTCCTGCAGGACCACCACCGTGGCGCGGCTCTCGCCCAGGTCCGACAGCAGCAGGCCGTCGTCCTGCTGCGCCAGCACGCGCGGCACGCGCAGGCCCAGGGCGCCGAGTTCGCGCAGGCGCCGCGCCTCGATGGCGATGGCGGCCTGGCCGCCGGGGTTGGGCACCGGGCGCAGGACGTCCAGCCGCAGCGTCGCGGCGATGAAGCCCAGCACGCGGTAGCGCCAGGCGCCGTGGCGCGGTCCGGCCTTCTTCAGCCAGACCCGCTCGCCGTCGAAGCGATGGCTGGCCACGGCCAGGGGCTGCCGGGGCAGCGTCGCGCGCAGGAAGCCCGCGTAGTCGCCGGGTGCCTGGCTGGTGGCGGGCGGGAGTCCGGGCATGGCGCGATCCGGTGCGGCGGCGCGGGCGCGGCGTCGGAAGGGGTTCATGCGATGGCGGCGAGCCCGGTGGGCGGGGCGGCGGCGTAGGCGGCCGGATCGACGGCCTGGAAGCTGTGCGCGCTCGCCAGCGGCCAGTAGTTGCGGAACACCGTGTGCTGGTCGTCCAGCGGACCGAGCAGGGCACCGGGCTTCACCTGCATCACCAGGTTGCTCAGCAGCCGCACCTCCGTCGCCGAGATGCGCCGCACGATGTGGTGGGCGGTGATCTGCCGCGGGTGCGCGAGGCCGGCGGCCTGCACCAGTTCCTGCAGCGCGTGCAGCGTGGAGCGGTGGAAGTTGCGCACCCGCTCGGCCTTGTCGGGCACCACCAGCGCCTGCTGGCGCACCGGGTCCTGCGTGGTCACGCCGGTCGGGCAGAAGCCGGTGTGGCAGGTCTGCGCCTGGATGCAGCCCAGCGCCATCATGAAGCCGCGTCCGGCATTGCACCAGTCCGCGCCCAGCGCCATCACGCGCGCCAGGTCGAAGGCGGTGATCACCTTGCCGGCGCAGCCGATGGCGATGCGATCGCGCAGGTGGGTGCCCACGAGCGTGTTGTGCACCAGCAGCAGGCCCTCCTGCATCGGCACGCCGACGTGGTCGATGAACTCGACCGGCGCCGCGCCGGTGCCGCCCTCGGCGCCGTCGACGACGATGAAGTCGGGGGTGATGCCGGTCGCCTGCATCGCCTTGACCATGGCGAACCACTCCCAGGGGTGGCCCAGGCAGAACTTGAAGCCGGTGGGCTTGCCGCCGGAGAGCCGGCGCAGCCGCTCGATGAAATGCATCATCTCCACCGGCGTGGAGAAGGCGCTGTGGCCGGCCGGCGAGATGCAGTCCACGCCCTCGGGTACGCCGCGCGCCTGGGCGATCTCGGCGGTCACCTTCGGGCCGGGCAGCACGCCGCCGTGGCCCGGCTTGGCGCCCTGGCTGAGCTTGATCTCGATCATCTTCACCTGCGGATCGCGCGCGTTCTCCGCGAAGCGCGTCTCGCTGAAGCGGCCGTCGTCGTCGCGGCAGCCGAAGTAGCCCGAGCCGATCTCCCAGATCAGGTCGCCGCCGTGGACGCGGTGGTGGCGCGAGATCGAGCCCTCGCCCGTGTCGTGCGCGAAGCCGCCGAGCTTCGCGCCCTTGTTCAGCGCCAGCACGGCGTTGGCCGAGAGCGAGCCGAAGCTCATCGCCGAGATGTTGAACACGCTGGCCTCGTAGGGCCGGGTGCAGCCGGTGCCGGGCGCGGCGCCGGGCGCCGGCACGCCGCCGATGACGATGCGGAAGTCGTGGCCGTCCAGGCGGCTCGGCTGGACCGAATGGTTGATCCACTCGTAGCCGGTCTCGCCGACGTCGAGCTGGGTGCCGAAGGGCCGGTTGTCCGGCTCGCCCTTGGCGCGCTGGTAGACCAGCGAGCGCTGCGCGCGCGAGAACGGCGCCGCCTCGCGGTCGCTCTCGATGAAGTACTGGCGCAGTTCGGGGCGGACGTACTCCAGCAGGAAGCGCAGGTGGCCGACCACGGGGTAGTTGCGCAGGACGGCGTGGCGCGGCTGGCGCAGGTCGCGCAGGCCCAGCACGGTCAGCGCGCCGGCGACCGCCGCCAGCGCGGTCCAGCCGGGCGCCGGGAGCGAGGGCAGCGCCAGCGCGACGCCACCCAGGCCGGCCGCGAAGCCGGCCGCGCACAGCGCGAGGACGGTGTAGCGGACCGGAAAGGGTGAAAAAGTGGGTGCGGGAATGATCGGTCTCCGGGAGCCTGCTGCATCATAGAGGGCCGGTTTCGCCGGTCGCCCGCGCCGCGCCGCCCGGCGGCCGGCCGTCGCCCCGACTTCCTTCCATCCCCTGGCGCGTCCCGCGCCGACCCCGCCCGCCTTCGCCATGACCACGCCCGCTCCCGACCTGCCTTCCGACGCGCCCGACGAATCGCCTGCCCCCGGCGGCGCCGTGACCCCGACGACGTCGTCCGCCCTCACCGGCGACAAGCCGCTCGGCCCCGAGGATTTCGACCTCCTCGACGGCCTGCTCGACACCCTGCGCGAGCACGACGACGAAGTCCCCCAGTGGGAGTTCTGCGAGGGCTTCATGGCCGCGCTGATCTGCTCGCGCCGCCCGGTGCCGCCGGCCGAGTATTTCCCGATGATCTTCGGCGAGGACTTCGTCGCCGCGCGCAACATGGAGCTGGTGTGGCACTGGAAGCGCCGCTGGCAGGAGATCGAGACCGCGCTCGACGCCGCCGTGGAGGCGCTCGACGACGACCGCGCCTACCAGCCCGAGGTGCTCGACACGCGCGGCGCCATCGCCTCGCTGCCCGAGGCCGAGCGCGCCGAGGTCGCGGGCGAGGCCATCCCGTCGTTCGCGCAGGTGTGGGCCCTGGGCTTCATGTTCGCCGTCGAGAACTGGCCCGAGGACTGGGCCGCGCCGCGCGACAAGGAGGCCGCCGGCATGCTCGACGACGCGCTCGACGCCATCGTCGCGCTGACCGAGGACGACACCGGCAAGCCCGAGGTCTCGATGTTCAGCGAGGACGGCCCGCCCAGCGTCAGCCAGCGCCGGCTCGACGAATTCGGCAAGGCGATCTGGGCCGTCTACGACCTGCGCCAGCTCTGGAAGAGCATGGGCCCGCGCCAGGAGACGATCCGCAGGGAAGCCACGCCCGGGCGCAACGACCCCTGTCCCTGCGGCAGCGGCAAGAAGTTCAAGAAGTGCCACGGCGCCTGAGCGGCGCCTCCCATCCCATCCCCGAGGAGCGACGACCATGGCCGACAAGGTGCTGGTGTTCTACGGCTCGTACCGGCGCGACCGCCAGGGCATCCGCCTGGCCGACTACGTCGTCGCCGGCCTCAAGGCGCGCGGCGCCGAGGCCGAACTGATCGACGCGCGGGCCGTCGGCCTGCCGCTGCTCGACCGCATGTACAAGGAGTACCCGCCGGGCGAGGCCCCGGCGGCGATGGAGACGCTGGCCGGCAAGCTGCGCGCCGCCGACGCCTTCGTCTTCGTCACCGGCGAATACAACTGGGGCCCGCAGCCCGGCCTGAAGAACCTGACCGACCACTTCCTGGAGGAGTGGTTCTGGCGCCCGGCGGCCATCGCGAGCTACTCGGCCGGCCGCTTCTCCGGCGTGCGCGCGGGCGCGGCCTGGCACCCGATCCTCTCGGAGATGGGCATGGTGGTGGTCTCCAGCACCCTGGCCGTCGGCCCGATCGCGCAGACGCTCGACGAGCAGGCGAAGCCGCTGGGCAAGCCCGGCGAATCGCTCGACCGCGCCTTCGGCCGCTTCGCCGACGACCTCGCCTGGTGGACCGAGGCGGCGCGCGCGCAGCGCGCGCGCCGCGCCCCGCCGTACTGACGCGCGCCCCGCGCGAACGCCGGCCCCGGGTTCGCGCCATTGCCCATTCCTCATTGCCCATTGCCTGGAAGACCGGAGTCCCCGCCATGCTTCAGATGCGCCCGGGTTGCGAGTGCTGCGACCGCGACCTGCCCCCCGACACCGCGGACGCGCGGATCTGCACGTTCGAATGCACCTTCTGCAGCGACTGCGCCATGCGCCGCCTGGGCGGCACCTGCCCCAACTGCGGCGGCGAGCTGCTGGCGCGGCCGCGCCGCCCGGCGGGCCGGCTGGCGGCCGCGCCGGCCTCGACCGAGCGGGTGTTCAGGCCCGGGGGCTGCGCGGCGGCCTGAGGCCGGCCGGCCGCGGCCTCACGCCCGCGCTACCACCCGCTTCAGCGCCTCGAAACACACCGGGTCGATGGCCGTGCCGACGCTCTCGGCCATGATCTCCAGCGTGCCCGCCACGGGGATCGCGCCGCGGTAGGGGCGGTCGGCGGAGATGGCGTCGAAGATGTCGGCGGTGGTGATGATGCGGGTCTCCAGCGAGATCAGGTCGGCGCCGATGCCGCGCGGGTAGCCCTTGCCGTCGAGCCGCTCGTGGTGCGCCGCGGCGATGCGCGCCAGCTCCTCGAAGGCGCCGATGCGCGAGAGGATGGCCTCGGTGTGCTGCGCGTGCCGCTGCACCGACACCCATTCCTCCTGGTCGAGCTTGGCCGGCTTGTCGAGCACCGAATTGCTCACGCCCAGCTTGCCGACGTCGTGCAGCAGGGCGCCCCGGCGCAGCCAGCGACGCCGCTCGGGGGCCATGCCCAGGTCGGCCGCGATGGCCTCCACGTAGTCGGCCACCCGCGCGCTGTGGCCGCTGGTGAACGGGCTCTTGCTGTCGACCACCTGGCCGAAGGCCTCGGCGATGTCGTCGAGGTAGTCCTCGTCGAGCACCACGCGGCCCGACCCGGGCTCCATCGCGAAGACCATCGCCTCGACGCCCGGGGAGGCCAGGTGGCGCCAGAACGCCGGGTCCAGCGCGACGCGCTCGAAGGCCTTGACCAGCGCCGGATCGAACCAGCCGCCGGCGCGCCGCCGGGCTTCCTGCAGGGCGGCATCGGCGTTGCCGGCGGTGTGGAAGACGTCGATCACCTGCGACAGCAGCGCGATGCGCGCGTGCAGCGGGATGCGTTCGCCGGCCAGGCGCTGCGGCCGGCCGCCCCCGTCCCAGTGCTCGTCGAGGCTGGCGATGCCCTCGGCCACGGTTTCCCCGAAGCGCAGCTGGCGCGCGATGTCGGCGCCGCGCGTGCAGCGCGTCTGGATCAGCTCGTCGGCGATCTGCGGCCCGTTGCGCATGATGTTGACGATGCCGCGCAACCGGTCGGACAGCCCGGCCTTCAGCCCGGTGTGGCTGAAGACGAAGCTCAGCATCTGCGGCAGGCTGTCGCCCACGGCCTTGAAGTCGCGCTTGAAGCTCAGGTCGTCGGTCATGTAGAGCTCGCAGATGCGCGCGGCGTTGCTGCTGCAGCCCAGGTCCTTGAGCAGGATCGTGTAGTAGAGGTCGCGCAGCGTCGCCTCGTCCAGCCCGAGCTGGCGGCCGATGTGCATGCCGATCCAGCAGGCGCGCACGCAGTGGCCGCGCGGCTGGCCCTCCGTGATGTCCAGCGCGTGGCTGAGCGAGCCGATGAGTTCGGACAGGCGCAGGCCGGCGACGGCCGGGCCCGGGATCGGCGCCGCGTTCTGGTAGTGGGATGGCTTCATGGAAGGCTTATCGGCAGGTTCGGCGCGCGACTTGAAGCGGCCGACGGCGTTGAATGCCAAAACCTGCACGGCGCAGCCGGCCGTCGCACCGGCCGGACCCGGCGGTTCAGGCGCCCGGCGGTGTCTCGAGCCAGCGCACCAGCGTGCGCAAGGCGTGCCGCACGGTGGCCCGGCGCACGGCGGCGCGGTCGCCCTCGAAGCGGCGGCGCTCGGTGCGCACCTCGCCGTCGAGCGCCCAGCCGAACCACACCGTGCCAACGGGCTTGTCGGCCGACCCGCCCGTGGGGCCGGCGACACCGGTCACGGCCACCGCGACCCGGGCCCGCGAGCGCGCGACGGCGCCCGCGGCCATGGCCCGCGCCACCGGCTCGCTGACGGCGCCGTGCGCGGCGATCGAGGCCGCGTCGACGCCCAGCATGTCGTGCTTGGCTTCGTTGGAGTAGGTGACGAAGCCGCGGTCGAACCAGGCGCTGGAGCCGGCCAGGTCGGTGCAGGCGCCGGCGATCAGGCCGCCGGTGCAGCTCTCGGCGGTCGCCAGCAGGCGGCCGTCGCGCCGCAGCGCCGCGGCCAGCCGCGCGGTCAGCGCCGCGAGGTCGTCGCCTTCATCGCCGTCGACGGCGTCGCGGCCGTGCGGGGTGTCGTCGTTCATCGGGGACTTCGTCGGATCGGGGGGAGGGAAGGACCGGGCCGGGCGCCGCCGCTCAGACGAAGGCACGCCACAGCGCGATGACGAACAGCGTGCAGAAGGCCGCCACCAGGTCGTCGAACAGGATGCCCAGGCCGGCCGCGCTCCAGCGCACCCGGCCGGTCGGGTCGGGCTTGAAGAGCGCGTCGGCCCAGCCCACCGGGCCGGGCTTGGCGGCGTCGAAGTAGCGGAACAGCGCGAAGGCGGCGATCTGGCCCCACAGCCCGGTCGGGGCGATCAGCCACAGCACGATCCAGAAGGCGACGATCTCGTCCCAGACGATGCTGCCGGGATCGGCCACGCCCATGTGGCGCGCGGTCACGGTGCAGGCCCACCAGCCCACCGGCAGCGCCGCCAGGATCACCCAGCCCAGCGTCGCGTCCGACCACCCGAGGCTCTGCATCGCCAGGAACGCCACCCAGCCCCACAGCGTGCCGATGGTGCCGGGCGCGCGGCGCGCGAGGCCCGAGCCGAAGCCCAGCGCGATCCAGTGCGCCGGGTGCGTCCGCATGAAGGCGAAGGTGGGGCGGGCTGTGGACGGCGCGGCGGGGACACGGTCGGGCAGGGCGTTCATGGGCGGGTGGGCGGATGGCGTCACGCGAAGTGGTCGAAGGCGGTGAAGCGCTGCGCGACCGGGGCGCCGGCGGCGTCGACGATGCGCAGGCCGGGCTCGGCGTCGATGCGGCCGATGCGCGCGACCGGCGTGTCGGCATCGCGCCCGGCGCGTTCGACGGCGGCGCGGGCGGCGGCCGGGGCGGTGAACACCAGCTCGTAGTCGTCGCCCCCGGAGAGCGCGCACAGGCGCAGCAGGTCGGTGTCCAGGCCCGCGTCGGCGCCCGGCGCGCCCAGCGCCACCCGCGCGGCGGCGGCGTCGGCGTCGAGCGTGGCGCCGACGCCGCTGGCCTCCAGGAGGTGGCGCAGGTCACCGACCAGGCCGTCGCTGACGTCGAGCGCCGCCGTGGCGACGCGGCGCAGGGCCAGCCCCAGCGCCACGCGCGGCGTGGGCGTCTCCATGCGCCGGCGCGCCAGCGCGAAGGCGGCCGCCGGCAGGTCCAGCGTGCCGCGGAACACCTCCAGCGCCAGCCGGGCGTCGCCCAGCGTGCCGCTGACCCAGACGTCGTCCCCCGCGCGCGCGCCCGAGCGCAGCAGCGCCGCGCCGGGCGGCACCTCGCCGAAGACGGTGATGCAGACATTGAGCGGGCCGCGCGTGGTGTCGCCGCCGACCAGTTCGCAGCCGTGCGCGTCGGCCAGGGCGAAGAGGCCGCGCGAGAAGCCCTCGAGCCAGTCCTCGTCGACCGCCGGCAGCGCCAGCGCCAGGGTGAAGGCCAGCGGCCTCGCGCCGCAGGCGGCCAGGTCGCTCAGGTTGACCGCCAGCGCCTTGTGGCCCAGGCGCGCCGGCGCGACGGTCGACAGGAAGTGACGCCCCTCCACCAGCATGTCCGAGGAGACCGCCAGCTGCATCCCCGGCGCCGGCGCCAGCAGGGCGCAGTCGTCGCCCACGCCCAGGGGCGAGCGCGTGGCGGGGCGCCTGAAGTAGCGCGCGATGAGGCCGAACTCGCCCAGCGCGCCCGTCATGCGCCGCCTCCGCGAAAGCGCAGCGCCGCCTGGCGCACCACCTCCGGCAGCATCTTCTCGCGCGCCTGCCGCTCGCGCAGCCAGCGCGCGTCGTTGTGGCCGCGCTCGACGTCGGTGCGCAGGCTTGCGATGGCGCGCGTGGCGTTGAGCGCCTCGCTGTGCCATTCGAGCTCGGTCATGGTCATCAGGATGTGGTCGCGCAGCGGCATGTGGTCGCCGGTGGCCGGGTCGACGTAGACCGCGTCGAGCCCGAAGCGGCAGGCCTGGAAGCGGTTGTAGGTGTAGACGAGGTAGTCGTCCTCGGTCGGCACGAAGGGCTGTTCCTGCAGGAACCACGCGCCCAGCGACTGCACGTAGCCGGCCAGCGCGGCGGCGCGCTCCACCGTGAGCGGGGTGTCGAAGACGCGGATCTCGATGGTGCCGAACTCCGGCTTGGGCCGGATGTCCCAGTAGAAGTCCTTCATGCTGGTGACCACGCCGGTGCGGGTCATGCGCTCGAAGTAGTTGCCGAATTCGTCCCAGCTCAGGGTGAAGGGCGCGCGGCCCGACAGCGGGAAGGCGAACACCGAATTCAGCCGCGCCGAGTCGAACTGCGTGTCCTGCCCCTGCACGTAGGGGCTGGAGGCCGACAGCGCGATGAAGTGCGGGATGTAGCGGCTCATGCGGTGCAGCATCAGGAGCGCCGCGTCGGCGTCGGGGCAGCCGATGTGCACGTGCTGGCCGAAGATGGTGAACTGCTTGGAGAGGTAGCCGTAGAGCTCGGAGAGCTGGCGAAAGCGCGGCTTGTCGTAGATGCGCTGCTCGTGCCACTGCTGGAAGGCGTGCGTGCCACCGCCGAGCACGGCGATGTTGAGCCGGTCGGCGTTCCTGACCAGCGCGTCCCGGATGGGCGTGAGCTGGTCGATCACGTCCTGCGCCGAGTGGCACACGTCCGTCGAGATCTCGATCATGCTGGAGGTCATCTCCGGCACCACGCTGCCGGGCAGCGGCGTCTCGGCCATCAGGCGCAGCATGTCCTCTGCATAGGGCGCGAGGTCGTAGTCGTGCGTGTTGACCAGCTGCAGTTCCAGCTCCACGCCCAGCGACAGCGCGCGCGAGTCGTTGAAGGGTTCGAGCGCGACGGTGCGGTCGGCGCGCGCCGGCAGCGGGCGTGCCTGGGGGGAGTCCAGCGGCTGCGTGCTCATCGCCGGGTCTCCCGGTCGTCGTCGTCGGCCGCGAACGTCATGAAGGCCTCGGGTCGCCAGGGCCGCGAACTCTCGCCGCAGGCGTGGACCGCCACCGTCGCCAGCACCGCGCCGAGCATCTCCATCACCAGGATCGTCGGCAGCGCGATCTGCGTGATCATGGCGCCCAGCAGCGGCGAGGCGGTGGAGAAGTTCGACGCGATCAGCAGCGCGATCGAGGACAGCGGCGACATCGCGCAGCCGACCCAGAAGGCCTGCTTCCAGCTCGCGCCGCTGCCCGGATTGGCGATGGCGACGCCGGCGATCTTGGCCAGCGCGCGCACGCCGATGAGCGCCATCACCACGCCGGCGACCGGCACGCTCCAGTCGCCCTGCGCCGCGACGATGGACACCAGCACGAACATCAGCATGGTCAGCAGCGACGCCGCCGTGCCCAGCTGGCGCTGCCACGCCCACGGCTTGGGATTGAGCTGCTTGAGCAGGATGCCGCCGATGAGGGCCGCCAGCGCGGCCGCGCCCCCCAGGTGCGCCGCCACCGCCGCGCCCGCGCCGATGATCGCCAGCAGCAGGATGGCGGTGTTCTCGCTGGTCGGGCTCATCACGCGCAGCGCCGAGCGCAGCGCCAGCGCCATCAGCGCGCCCACCACGAACGACAGGCCCAGCACCACCAGCACCGGGTGCAGCCGGCCCATCAGGCCCTCGGGGCCGCGCTCGAGCAGGCCGGCCTGCGCGTAGCCCAGCGCCAGCGCGTAGAAGGTGTTGAGCGCGGCCAGCGTCATGGCGCGCTCGGTCATGGGGCCGGAGGCGCGCGTGTCCATGACCACGCGGCCGAGCACCGCCGGCGAGGCGACGATGGCCATCAGCGCCACCGGGTTGGCCACCGGGTCGGGCACGCCCATCGCGTGCAGGGTCCAGAAGACCGCGAAGTAGGTCAGGGCCGATTCGAGCAGGCTCTGCAGCAGCACGCGCGGGTTGTGGCGGAACCAGCGCAGCGGCAGCCGCCCGCCGGCCTCGAACAGCACGATCGCCACGCCCAGCTCCAGCAGGAACAGCGGGATGCCCTGCAGCGGCCACACCGCGCCCTCGAAGCCGGCCAGGCCGACGGCCGTGCCGACCATCGAGTAGCCCACCACCTTGGGCAGCCCGAGGTAGCGCTGCACCAGGTGGCCGGCGGCGGCGGCGGCGGCCAGCAGCAGCGCCCACAGCACGGTCGGCAGCCCGGCCGAGGGCCGCAGCCATTCGGCCCAGAAGCCCAGCAGGTCGGCCGGCAGGAGCGAGGACGGGTTCATCGGCCGGCTCCCACGGGCAGGAAGAAGCTGGTCGCGCGGCGGCGCCAGCGCGCGAGGATGGCCGCCCGGATGAGCACGCGGTCGGCGCGGCTGACGCTGTGCGCGCGCAGCGCCAGCCGGAAGGCGCAGTAGAAGCTCACGCCGACGTTGAGCGCGCCGATCGCGGGGATCGCGGCCACCGCCCACCACAGCGCGGGCAGGTGCAGCGCGGACGGCCCGATCGACGCGGCGGCGGCGGCGATCTGCCCGGCCGACAGCGTGACGTGGCGCACGTCCAGTCCGAGCCCGAAGAAGGCGGCGAAGGCCGGCGCGAGGCCCAGCATGAAGCCCAGCGAGATGTTGGAGGCGAAACCCGAGACGTGCGTGCGCATGAAGCCGGCCCAGCGCCGCGCGCGCCGCGCGCCGAGCACGGCGCCGATGCGCGGGTTGTGGCGCAGGGCCGAGTCCAGCCGGTGCAGCACGAAGGCGTTCTCGGTCCAGCCCGCCACGATGCTGGCGGCGAACAGCAGCACGCCGGTGAAGGCGGCGTAGATCGCCGTCGGCCCGGCCAGGGACAGCGAGGCCAGCACCGCCCGGGCGTGGGCGTCGTCGAGCACCGGATGGTCGAGCACCGTGCGCGCGAGCACGGCCACCCCCAGCAGCACCGGCACCACCACGCCGAGGTTGCCCAGCACCGCCGCCACCTGCGATCGCACCAGGTGCGCGACCTCGTCGACGAAGGCCTCGACGCCGCCCTGGTCCCTGAGGCGGTGCAGCCGCGCGGCCATGGCCGGCGCCGTCATGGCCGGCTGCTTGGTGGCCAGCGTGAGGTGCAGCAGCTGGATCGTCACGAAGCTCGCCGCGTACATCGCCCCGGCCCAGAAGCCGCCCCAGAAGGCCGACAGGCCGACCGCCACGATGGCGAACTTCATCAGCACCGTGACCCCGGTGAGCGCGCCGCCGCCGGCGGCCTGGCGCAGCATGCGCAGGTAGGCCGCCCGGTCGCGCGTGATGTAGTGCTCGCCGGCCTCGGCGCTGCGCTCGGTCACCTTGGCCGCCAGCAGCGACGAGTTGGTGGCGATCAGCCCGCGGATCGAGCTGCGCTCGCCACCCGCGGTCACCAGCCGGCCCACCAGCCGCGCCACGCTCGGCGCCGGAGCCGGCGACAGCACGCAGTCGAGCAGCTCGCGGATGCGCAGCACGCGCTCGCGCAGTTCGCGCAGGCGGAACACCAGCCCCACCGAGATGCCGTTGTCCTCCAGGTGCGCGTAGACCGACGCGGTCGCGAGGCGGCAGTCGTCGAGCCGGTCGCGGAACGCGACGAAGGCGGTCTGCAGCGCGGCCGGGTCGGACGGCGCGCGCAGGACCTCCTCGCGCAGACCGTCCAGGGTGCTCATCAGCGTGCGGAAGGCCCGCGCGCGCGAGGGTTGCGCCACGCCGTCCGGCCCGGTGGGCGCGACCGGGCCCATGCGCAGCCGCAGTTCCGGCGAGAAGCCGGCCGCCACCACCTGGCTCGCGCAATAGGTGACGGCGTCCATGACCGTGCGGCGCCAGTCGGCGCAGGGCACGCCGGCGCCGCTGGCGCCGGTCGGCGCCCCGGGGTCCGCCGCGGCCGTCTCCGCCAGCGCCAGCAGCCCGCCGATGCGCGCGAGCGTCGCCTCGTCGAGCAGCGCGATCCAGCGCGCGTCGAAGTCGCCGGGCAGCACCATGCGGAACAGGTCCGACGCATCGGTGGTCTCGGGCGTGCCGGGCAGGACCTTGCGGCGCAGCCGCTCGCCCAGCTCGCTGAGGAACGCGGTGCGCGGCGCGAAGCCGTGGTCCGCCAGCAGCGCCGTGAGGTCGACCGTGCGCGTGAACACCACCCACCAGTCGCGCGCCCGGGCGCGCAGGTCGGCCCTCGCCTCGATGGCGTCCACCAGCAGCACCGCGCGGCCCGCCGCCGCCTGCGGCGAGGCCCGGTCGCCGCGCACCCAGTCGAACATCCCGATCAGCCAGACGTGGCGCGTGGCCAGGTCCGCCGCCGGGTCGAGGCGGGCGAGCAGGGTCGACAGATCGCGCACGGCGGCCATGGCGGGGCGGAGGAGGGGAAAAAGAGGGGGGAGGAGGCTAGTGGAGCACGCGCGGCACGGGCGGCTCGCCGGCATCGTCCTGCGCCTCCAGCACGAACAGCGGCACCGGCACCTCAAAGCGCTCGCCGAGTTCGTCGATCACCAGGAAGCTGCCGTGCATCGTGCCGCTCGCCGCGCGCAGGCGGCAGCCGCTGGTGTAGCGGAACGACTCGCCCGGCGACATCAGCGGCTGCTGGCCGACCACGCCCAGCCCCTTGACCTCCTGCCGGTGGCCCGAGGCGTCGTGGATGATCCAGTGCCGCGCGATCAGCTGCGCCGGCACCTTGCCGACGTGGGTCACGGTGATGGTGTACGAGAAGGTGAAGACGTGGTCGTCCGGGGCCGACTGGTCGGCGAGATAGCGCGGCTCGACCGTCACGCTCAGTGGGTTCTGGGACATGGCGTGCATGGTAACTGGAGCCTTTCGTATTCCCTGTCGGAAGGCGCTGCGACAATTCCGACCATGAGCACCCCCCGCGCCCCCTTCCTCATCGCCCCGTCCATCCTGTCGGCCGACTTCGCCCGCCTGGGCGCCGAGGTCGCCGACGTCATCGCCGCCGGCGCCGACTGGATCCATTTCGACGTGATGGACAACCACTACGTCCCCAACCTGAGCTTCGGGCCGATGGTGTGCAAGGCGTTGCGCCCGCACGCGAAGCAGGCCGACGGCACGCCGGTGCCGATCGACGTGCACCTCATGATCCAGCCGGTCGACGCGCTGGCCGCCGCCTTCGCCGAGGCCGGCGCCGACTACATCAGCTTCCATCCCGACGCCTCGCCGCACGTGCACCGCAGCATCCAGGCGATCCGCGCGGCGGGCTGCCGGCCGGGGCTGGTGTTCAATCCCGGCACCGGGCTCGAGGCGCTCGACTGGGCGATCGACGAGATCGACCTGATCCTGATCATGAGCGTGAACCCCGGCTTCGGCGGCCAGAGCTTCATCGATTCGGCGCTGCGCAAAGTCGAGCAGGCCCGCCGGCGCATCGAGGCCTCGGGTCGCGACATCCGGCTGGAGGTCGACGGCGGCATCAAGGCGGACAACATCGCGCGCGTGGCCGCCGCCGGCGCGGACACCTTCGTGGCCGGCAGCGCCATCTTCGGCACCGGCGACTACCGGGGCGTCATCGACACCATGCGCGGCAACCTCGCCGCCGTGACGGGCGGCGCGGCACCGCGCGGTCAGGCCGTCACGGCTTGACCTTGTCGTTGTAGACCTTGTCGGTCACCGGCGCGAGGCTGGTGTCCTGGGTGTCGCCGGCGGCGTCGTCGTGGGCGCGCTTGCCGATGCCGACCGGGTCGTCGCGGGTGCGGTCGTCGCGCCGTTCCTGCGTGCCCGCGCCACCCGCCGTCTGGTCGCGCTCGTTGGGATTGCGCGGCAGCGATTCGCCGTCCTGGGTGGCGCGCGTGTTGCCCCGGGCGACCTTGTCGGCGCCGGGCGTGGCCGGCGTGTCGGTGCGGCTCGCCGCGACGTTCTCGCGCGGATCCGGATCGGCGCCGTCGGCGCCGGCGTCGGAACGGGGGGGCGATGCGGGCTGGGTGTGGGACGGGTTCATGGGTCGCTCTCTCCTTGTGTCTGGGGCCTCGTGGCGGTTGTCGGTTCGCGGCTCCCGCGTGTCGGTAGGACCGCCGGGCCGGCGACTGTAGGTAGGATGGTCCGATCATGAAGCCCACCCTTGCGTCCGCCGAATCCGCCCGCGCCGGCACCCTGCGCGTCCACGCCTTCGAGAGCGTCGAGCCCGGTCCGCGCCTGATCGTGCTGGGCGGCGTGCACGGCGACGAGACCTGCGGCACCGTCGGCATCGAGCGCGTGCGGGCCGAACTTGACGACGGCGCGCTGCGCCTTGCGCGCGGCGGCCTCACCCTGGTCCCGGTGGCCAATCCGCTCGCCCGCGCGCTCGGCCGGCGCGAGGGCGAACGCAACCTCAACCGCTCGTTCCGCCCGAGCGTCGCGCCGGCCGACCACGAGGCGCGCCTGACCAACCTGCTGTGCCCGCTGCTCGAGCGCCACGACGCCCTGCTTGACCTCCACTCCTTCGAGAGCGCCGGCGAGGCGTTCGCGATGATCGGGCCGCGCGACAACGCCGGCCCGCTCGAGCCCTTCGCCCGTGCCAGCGAGGAGGGCCGCCTCGCGCTGCACCTGGGCACGCCGCGCGTGGTGGAGGGCTGGCTGGACATCTACGCGGCGAGCCTGGCCGAGCGCGCCGGCGGCGCCGCGCCCGACGAGGCCGCGCTGTCCTTCGGCTGGGGCACCAACGAATACATGCGCAGCCGTGGCGGCTATGGCGTCACCCTCGAATGCGGCCAGCACCGCGATCCGGCCGCGCCGGAGGTCGCCTACCGGGCCATCCACGCCGCCCTGCGGCTGCTGGGCCTGATCGAGGCGCCGGCCGCCGCCGTCGCCGTCGCGCCGCCGCCGCCGCCGCCCACGCTGCTGCGGCTGGTCGGCGTGACCGACCGCCACCACGAAGGCGACCGCTTCGTGCGCGAATGGGCGACGTTCGACGCGGTGGCGGCCGGCGAGACCGTCGCCGTACGCGCCGACGGCACGGTGCTGCGGGCCCCGCGCGACGGCGTCATCGTCTTCCCGAACGCCAAGGCCATCGTCGGCACCGAGTGGTTCTACTTCGCGGTGGCGAGCGATCGCGACCTGGGCGCGCGCACCCCGGGCGTCTGACGGCGCCCGAAGCCCACATCCGCCCGGTTCCTACAGGAGGCGGGCGGATGTGGGGCTAGGTTGGGATTTCCGTGTTCCGGGAGAGTTGTCCATGCCCCGTGCCTCGCGTTCCTCGTCCGCCACCGCCGCGCCCACCCCGGCGCACGCGCCACGCGCGCTGTGGAAGGGCGCCATCAGCTTCGGGCTGGTGCACATCCCGATCGCCCTCTACCCCGCCACCGCCGACCACGCCATCGACTTCGACTGGCTCGACAAGCGCACGATGGACCCGGTGGGCTACCGGCGCATCAACAAGAAGACCGGCCGGGAGATCCCGCGCGAGCAGATCGTCAAGGGGATCGCGTACGAGAGCGGGCGCTACGTGGTGCTCGGCGACGACGAGATCGCCGCCGCCTATCCGACCACCACGCAGACCATCGAGATCGAGTGCTTCGTGCCGGCCGACGGCATCCCGTTCATCTACCTGGAGCGGCCCTACTACGTGGCGCCCCTGGGCAAGGCGGCCAAGGTGTACGCCCTGCTGCGCGAGGCGCTGCACGCCGCCGGCCGCGTCGGCGTGGCGCGGGTGGTGATCCAGACCAAGCAGCACCTGGCCGTGCTGGTGCCCAGCGGGCCGGGCCTGGTCCTCAACCTGCTGCGCTGGGGCGCCGACATCCGCTCCTGGCAGGACCTGCCGCTGCCCGCCGAGGGCGCGGAGGCCGCCGGCCTGAGCGAGCGCGAGTTGAAGATGGCCGTCCAGCTGGTCGAGGACATGAGCGGCGACTGGGACCCCGGCGCCTACCGGGATTCGTTCAAGGACGCGATCATGAAGCTGGTCGATCGCAAGGTCGCCAGCGGCGAGACCTCGGGCGCGGCGCCGCTGGAGGACGCGCCCGATCCGAAGCGCGGCGAGGCCAGGATCCTCGACCTGACCGAACTGCTGCAACGCAGCCTGCGCAAGGGATCGGACGGGGCGAAGGCGGCGAAGCCCGCCCGCGCCGCCAAGGCCGGCAAGGCCTCGCCCGCCAGTCCGGCCGTCAAGACCGCCAAGGCCAAGTCCCCCGGCGCGCGCAAGACCGCCGCGCCGGCCCGGGCGCCGGCACGTCGCGCCGCCTGAGGCCCGCGCCACGCGGCGAGCGCGCACCCATCGCCCGCAAGCAAGGAGTTCCGCCATGGACAAGCGCGATCCACTGGCCGCCTATCGAGAAAAACGCGACTTCGCCCGCACGGCCGAGCCCGACCAGGCCCCCACCGCCCGGGGCCCGCGTTCCGGTGCCGGGGCGTTGTCCTTCGTGGTCCAGAAACACGACGCCAGCCACCTGCACTACGACTTCCGCCTCGAACTCGACGGCACGCTGCGCAGCTGGGCCGTTCCCAAGGGGCCGAGCCTCGATCCGGCGGTCAAGCGCATGGCGGTGGAGGTCGAGGACCATCCGCTGTCATACGCCGACTTCGAGGGCACCATCGCCGCCGGCCAGTACGGCGCGGGCACCGTGATCGTCTGGGACCGCGGCGAATGGCGACCGGAAGGCGACCCACGCGCCGCCCTGGCGGCCGGCAAGCTGAAGTTCGAGTTGCGCGGCACCAAGCTGCGCGGGCGCTGGACGCTGGTGCGCATGCGCGGCAAGGGCGAGCGCAAGGCGCCCTGGCTGCTCATCAAGGAGCGCGACGCCGAGGCGCGCGACGCCGACGTCCACGACGTGCTCGAGGCGCTGCCCGACAGCGTGATCGGCGCCGCGTCCCCGAAGCCGGGCCGCGCGCGGTCCCGTCCGGCGACCGTCGACCTGCCCGAATCGCTCGCCCCGCAACTTGCCACGCTGGCCGCCGCGCCGCCGCAGCCGCCGGGCGACTGGTTGTGGGAACTCAAGTTCGACGGCTACCGCATCCTCGTGCGCATCGAGCACGGCGAGGTCCGCTGCTTCACCCGCAACGGCCACGACTGGACGGCGCGCCTGCCCGAGATCGCCCGGGCGCTCGGCCGGCTGAAGCTGCGCTCCGGCTGGCTCGACGGCGAGATCGTCGTCATGGACCCGGCCGGCCGGCCGGCCTTCCAGACCCTGCAGAATGCCTTCGACCACCGCGCCACCGCGACCATCGCCTGCTGGCTGTTCGACCTGCCCTTCCACGACGGCGAGGACCTGCGCGAGCGGCCGCTGGAGGAGCGCCGCGCCCGGCTCGCCGCGCTGCTGGGCGACGAGGAGGCGCCCCGCCTGCGCTTCTCGGAGCACTTCGACGCGCCGCCGCGCGAACTGCTCGAATCGGTCGGCCGGCTCGGCTTCGAGGGCCTGATCGGCAAGCGGCGCGGCTCGCCCTACGTGTCGGGCCGCTCGAGCGACTGGGTCAAGCTCAAGACCGGGCGGCGCCAGGAATTCGTGATCGGCGGCCACACCGCGCCCCGGGGCGTGCGCGAGCAGTTCGGGGCGCTGCTGCTGGGGGTGTACGACGAGGGGGGCCTGCTGCGCTATTGCGGCAACGTCGGCACCGGCTTCGACGGCGAAGCGCTCGAGGCCGTCAAGGCCCGGCTCGACGCGCACGCGGCGCAGGCCTCGCCGTTCGTGGCGGGCGAGGTGCCCAGGTCGGTGAAGGCGCGCTGGGTCGCGCCGGTGCTGGTGGCGGAGGTGGCCTTCGGGGAATGGACGCGCGAGGGCCGCGTGCGCCAGGGCGTCTTCCACGGCCTGCGCGACGACAAGCCGGCGCGCGAGATCGTGCGCGAGCGGGCGCTGCCGCAGGTGGCCCTGGCGCCGGCCAAGCCGGCGCCGACGCGGCCCGCGGCGGCCTCCGGCGTCCGCATCACCCACCCCGAGCGCGTGATCGACGGCGCCAGCGGCGTCACCAAGGGCGAGCTGGCGGCGTACTTCGAGCGGGTCGCGCCGTTGCTGCTGCCGCACCTCGAAGGCCGTCCGGTGTCGCTGGTGCGCGCGCCCGAGGGCATCGGCGGCGAGCTGTTCTTCCAGAAGCACGCCAGGGGCCCGGGGCTGACCGGCGTGACGCGGCTCGATCCGGCGCTCGACCCCGGCCACGCGCCGCTGCTGCAGATCGACACCGCGCGCGGCCTGCGGGGCGCGGCGCAGATGAACGTGGTGGAGCTGCACACCTGGAACGCGACCTCGGCGGCCATCGACCGGCCCGACCGCATGACCTTCGACCTCGATCCGGGCGAGGGCGTGGCCTGGGAGCGGGTGCAGGAGGCGGCCTTGCTGGTACGCACGCTGCTCGACGAGATCGGCCTCGCGGGCTTCCTCAAGACCAGCGGCGGCAAGGGCCTGCACGTGGTGGTGCCGGTGCGCCGCCATCACGGCTGGGCGGCGGTGCGGGCGTTCTCGCAGGCGCTGGCCGATCACCTGGCGGCGACGATCCCGCAGCGCTTCTCGGCCAGGAGCGGGGCCGGGCACCGCGTCGGCAAGGTGTTCGTCGACTGCTTGCGCAACGGCTTCGGTGCCACCACGGCGAGCGCGTGGTCGGTGCGGGCGCGGCCCGGGCTGGGGGTGTCGGTGCCGGTGGCGTGGGAGGAGCTGCCATCGCTGACCAGCGGTGCCCACTGGACCCTGCGTTCGATCGACGCGCGCCTGGGCGCCGGCAACGATCCCTGGCGCGCGATGGCGCGGTCGCGCCAGGGACTGGCGGCGGCCATGAAGCGCATCGGCTTCAGGCCGCCGGACGCCGAGTGATCAGACCACTTCGTCCGTCACCACCTCGAAGCGCTGCAGCGTGTTGGCGCCGAACACCATCGTGATCGGCACGTCGGCGGCGTCGCGGCCGCGGGCGATGACGATGCGTCCGATGCGCGGCGTGTTGTGGCGCGCGTCGAAGGTGTGCCAGCGATCGCCCAGGTAGACCTCGAACCAGGCGCTGAAGTCCATCGGGTAGGGCACCGCCGGGATGCCGATGTCGCCGAGGTAGCCGGTCACGTAGCGCGCCGGGATGTTCATGCAGCGGCACAGCGTGACGGCCAGGTGCGTGAAGTCGCGGCAGACGCCCACGCGCTCGTTGAACCCTTCCTGGGCGGTGCGGGTGGCGCGCGCCTGCTGGTAGTCGAAGCGCAGGTGGTTGTGCACGAAATCGCAGATGGCCTGCACGCGCGACCAGCCGGGCGCGACGTTGCCGAACTGGCGCCAGGCGAAGCCGAGCAGTTCGCCGTCGACCTCGCAGTAGCGGCTGGGCAGGAGGAAGGGCAGCGCCTCGACCGGGAGCTCGGCCACGGCATGCTCCTTGGCGCCGTAGTCGACCGGATCGGGCAGGCCGTTGTCGTAGACCACGGCCTCGTTGCGCAGGCGCACGCTGTTGACGCCCCAGGGCACGTGCACGCGGGCGCACTCGTTGTCGAAGCTGTCGCGGTAGAAGTCGGTGACCAGCGGCGGGCTGATGGTGATGTTCTCACCCTGGGTGACGTCGCCGGCACGCGACGGATGCACCTTGAGCATGTAGATCAGCGCGGTGGGGGCGCTGACGCCGAGTTCGATGTCGTAACCGATTTTGATGAGCATGGCGGGCGCCTCGCAGGAAGGAATGAGCGGAAAAAGAACGAGGAGTGGTTCGGATGCAAACCACCACCGACGCAAGCACGAGACGTGCCGTCCCCGTACCAAGCTGAAGTCGATGGTATGCAGTCCGAGGGGTCTTCGTGGGATTCACGGACGCATGCGGGCGTAGGTTAAGGCTGATTGCCGCCGCCTCGCTTTTTTACTTACTGTAGATGCATCCAGCGTCCTACGCAGCGCGTAGCCAGTCGCGTCAAGGCATCGGGTCGGCGAGGCTTAATCTGTCGGGTGGGCGAGATCGTGCGCGGTGGCGCGGCGATCCGGGGACCGTCTGCCGCGGTGACTCGCTCGCCCGACATCGACAATTTTTCCCTCCGCAATCTGACGCAGGTTCCTCACAAGGGGTCCGCGCATCGAGAGTTTCATCAAGGATCTGGAATGACGCTTAGAAACAGGGCGGCCGCCGGCCGTCGCCCGAAGGCCGGCGATGCCGTCAACCCGAAACAGCAGCAACTCGCCGGCTTCGCGCAGGACCCTGGGGCGCAGCTCACGACCAACCAGGGGGTGCAGATCCCCGACAACCACAACTCCCTCAAGGCGGGGGTGCGCGGACCGACGCTGCTGGAGGATTTCATCCTGCGCGAGAAGATCACGCACTTCGACCACGAGCGCATTCCGGAGCGGGCGGTGCATGCGCGCGGTTCGGCCGCGCACGGCTATTTCCAGGTCTACAAGTCGATGTCGCAGTTCACCTCGGCCGACTTCCTGCAGGACCCGTCGCAGCGCACGCCCGTTTTCGTGCGCTTCTCGACCGTGGCCGGCGAGCGCGGCTCGGCCGACACGGTGCGCGACGTGCGCGGCTTCGCCGTCAAGTTCTACACGCAGCAGGGCAACTACGACCTCGTGGGCAACAACATGCCGGTGTTCTTCATCCAGGACGCGATGAAGTTCCCCGACCTGATCCATGCCGTGAAGCCCGAGCCGCACCACGCCATTCCGCAGGCGGCCTCGGCGCACGACACCTTCTGGGACTTCGCCTCGCTGATGCCGGAGACCACCCACATGCTGATGTGGGCCATGAGCGACCGGGCCATCCCGCGCAGCTACCGGATGATGGAGGGCTTCGGGGTCCACACCTTCCGCCTGGTCAACTCGCGGGGCGAGTCGCACTTCGTCAAGTTCCACTGGAAGCCCAAGCTGGGCGTCCACGGGCTGGTCTGGGACGAAGCGCAGAAGATCGCCGGCAAGGACGCCGACTTCCATCGGCGCGATCTCTGGGAGGCCATCGAGAACGGCGACTTCCCGGAATGGGAGCTGGGCGTGCAGATGATCCCGCAGGACAAGGAGCATTCGCTGGGCTTCGACCTGCTCGATCCGACCAAGCTGATCCCCGAGGAACTGGTGCCGGTGCAGCGGATCGGCCGCATGGTGCTCGACCGCAATCCGGACAATTTCTTCGCCGAGACCGAGCAGGTGGCCTTCCATCCCGGCCACGTCGTGCCGGGCATCGATTTCTCGAACGACCCGCTGCTGCAGGGCCGGCTGTTCTCCTACACCGACACGCAGATCTCGCGCCTGGGCGGCGCGAACTTCCACGAACTGCCGATCAACCGCACGGTGTCGCCGTCGCACAACTTCCAGCGCGACGGGATGCACCGCCAGACCATCGCGCGCGGCCAGGTCGCCTACGAGCCGAACTCGCTGGGCACCGGCGCCGAGTACCGCGTGGACGGCGCGAGCGCGGGCTTCCAGTCGTACCCCGAGGCGATCGAGTCGCCCAAGGTGCGCCGGCGCAGCCCGTCGTTCGACGACCACTTCACGCAGGCCCGCCTGTTCTTCAACAGCCAGAGCACGGCCGAGAAGGAGCACATCGTCGCGGCCTTCCGCTTCGAGCTGTCCAAGCTGGAGGTGGCGGCGATCCGCCAGCGCGTGGTCGACAACCTCGCGCACGTCGACGAGAAGCTCGCGCGCCGCGTGGCCGAGCCGCTGGGCATCGGCGCGCCGGACGCCCGCGCCGCCGCCGGACGCGCGGGTTTCCGCGACCACCAGATCGCCACGACCATCGAGGAGTCGCGCGCGCTGAGCATGGTCGACGCGGGCGAGGGCTCGGTCAAGACGCGCAAGGTCGCCATCCTGGTGGCCGACGGCGTCGACTCGGCCTCGCTCAAGCCCATCCGCGAGGCGCTGGAGAACGCCGGGCTGACCTGCAAGGTGGTGGGTCCCCGGCTGGGCACGGTGTCGAGCGCGTCCAAGCGCCAGATCGAGGTCGACGCGACGTTCTCGGCCATGCCCTCGGTGATGTTCGACGCCGTGCTGGTGCCCGCCGGCAGGGAAGGCATCGCGGCGCTGGCGAACCACGGCGAGGCCGTGCACTACGTGCTGGAGGCCTTCAAGCACTGCAAGGCGATCTGCACGATCGGCGAAGGCGCCCAGATGCTCGACGCGCTGCGCCTGGCCGAAGGCGCGAAGCCGGTCGGCGTGATCGTCGCGCCCACGCCGGTGACCAACCTCGGCGATGCCACGGCGGCCCTGCAGATCGCCAGCGACTTCGTCGCGGCGATCGCCAAGCACCGCCATTGGGACCGCGCCGGCATCGAGGCCGTGCCGGCCTGACCCGGGCGGCGCCGAGGGCCGAGGGCCGAGGCGCCGCGCGCGATCGCCGCGTCGGGACCCCGTGCCGATGGCGGCCGGGGTCCGTGCCTCAGGCGAGCGTGGCGGCCAGCGCCGCCAGCGTCTCCCCCACGGGCTGTTCCACCTTGAGGTCGAACAGGTCGTCGGCCCGGGTGCGCCCCAGGTTGACGGCGGCGATGGGCTTGGCGGCCTTGGCGGCCGCCTGCACGAAGCGGAAGCCCGAATAGACCATCAGTGAGGAGCCCGCGACCAGCACCGCGTCGGCGGCCTCCAGCGCGGCGAAGGCGTCCGCGATGCGCTGGCGCGGCACGCTTTCGCCGAAGAAGACCACGTCGGGCTTGAGCATGCCGCCGCAGATCGGGCAGTCCGGCACGTCGAAGCCGGAGAAATCCAGGCCGTCGAGGTCGGCGTCCCCGTCCGGCGCGGCCCGGGCCTCGAGTTCGGCCCAGCGCGGGTTGCGGCGCCGCAGCTCGGCCTGGAACAGCGTGCGCGGCGTGCGGGCCTCGCAGCCCAGGCAGCGGATGGTGTCGATGCGCCCGTGCAGGTCGATGGCGCGACGGCTGCCGGCGGCCTCGTGCAGGCCGTCGACGTTCTGGGTCAGCAGCAGCTCGACCCGGCCGGCCGCCTCCAGGCCGGCCAGCGCGCGGTGCGCGGCACCGGGACGCGCGTGCGCCATCGTCGGAAAGCCCACCAGGCTGCGTGCCCAGTAGCGCCGGCGCGTGGCGTCCTCGCCGGTGAAGGCCTGGAAGGTCACGGGCGAGGGGCGTTTCCATTCGCCGCGCACGTCGCGGTAGTCGGGGATGCCGGACTCGGTGCTGCAGCCCGCGCCCGTCAGGACGAACAGGCGGGGGTGGCGGGTGGCGAAGTCGACCAGTTCGCGGGTGGCGTCGGTGGCGTGCGTGGCGTGCGTGGTGTCCATGGGAACGCAGTAGGCCGAGCCGCCGGAAACGGCGATGCAGGCGATTTGCCCTGGCGGTGGTCAGCCGGGCATGCGTCGCGCCCCGGACGGACCGATGGAACTTAGACTCGCGCGATGACCGATGCCCTGGCCTCCGCGCCCCGCGCGCCCACCGCCGCCGCCACCACCACCGTGCTCGGCGCCTGTCCGCACGACTGCCCCGACACCTGCTCGTTCGTGACGACGGTGCAGGACGGCGTCGCCACGCGCCTGCAGGGCAACCCGGCGCATCCGCACACCGGGGGCGTGCTGTGCACCAAGGTGTCGCGCTACCTGGAGCGCTGCGCGCACCCGGAGCGCCTGCTGCAGCCGCTGCGCCGCGTCGGCGCCAAGGGCGAGGGCCGCTTCGAGCCCGTGAGCTGGGACGAGGCGCTCGACGACATCGCCGCGCGCCTGCGCGTCGTGGCGTCGGGCCCGGGAGGCGCCGAGGCCATCCTGCCCTACAGCTATGCCGGCACCATGGGCCTGGTGCAGGGCGAGTCGATGGACCGGCGTTTCTTCCACCGGCTGGGCGCCTCGCAGCTCGATCGCACCATCTGCGCCTCGGCCGGCGCCGAAGGCCTGACGATGACCCTCGGCGGCAAGGTCGGCATGCGCGTCGAGCACTTCGCCGAGTCGAGGCTGATCCTGATCTGGGGAAGCAACGCGATCGGCAGCAACCTGCATTTCTGGCGCCACGTGCAGGCCGCCAAGCGCGCCGGCGCGAAGCTGGTGTGCATCGACCCGCGCCGCTCCGAGACCGCCGACAAGTGCGACGAGCACATCGCGCTGCTGCCCGGCACCGACGCCGCGCTGGCCTTCGCGCTGATGCACCAGCTGATCGTGAACGACGCGCTCGACCACGACTACATCGAGCGCCACACGCTCGGCTGGGCCGGCCTGCGCGCGCGCGCGCTGCAGTGGCCGCCCGCCCGCGCGGCCGCCGTGTGCGGCGTGCCGGAGGCGCAGATCGTGGCGCTGGCGCGCGACTACGCGTCCATCGGGCCGGCCGCGATCCGCCTGAACTACGGCATGCAGCGCGTGCGCGGCGGCGGCAACGCGGTGCGCGCGGTGGCCTGCCTGCCGGCGCTGGTGGGCGCCTGGCGCCATCGCGCGGGCGGGCTGCTGATGAGCGCGTCGAGCCAGTTCCCGGTCGATCGCGCGGCGCTGCAGCGGCCCGACCTGATGCCCGGCGGACGACCGACGCGCACCCTCAACATGAGCCGCATCGGCGAGGTGCTCGCGGGCGACGCCGACGCGCTCGGCGGCGGGCCGCCGGTGCGCGCGCTGGTGGTCTACAACAGCAACCCCGTCGCCGTGGCGCCCGACTCGGCCAGCGTGGTGGCGGGGTTCGCGCGCGAGGACCTCTTCACGGTCGTGCTCGAGCAGTTCCGCACCGACACCGCCGACCACGCCGACTACCTGCTGCCGGCCACCGTGCAGATCGAGCACTGGGACATCCACATGAGCTACGGCCACACCGACGTGGTGCTCAACCGTCCCGCCGTCGCCCCGCGCGGCCAGGCGCGCAGCAACGCCTGGGTGTTCCGCGAGCTGGCGCGGCGCATGGGCTTCGACGAGCCCTGCTTCGGCGACGACGACGAGACGCTGTGCCGCAGCGCGTTCGCCCCGGACACGGTCGACTTCGACCGCCTGCTGGACCACGGCTTCGCGACCCTCGCCTTGCCCGAGGCACCGTTCGCCGAGGGCCGCTTCCCGACGCCGTCGGGGCGCTGCGAGTTCTTCAGCCAGCGCCTGGCCGACCGGGGCCAGGACGGCCTGCCCGACCACCTGCCCAATCACGAGCCGATCGGCAGCTCGGCCGAGTTCCCGCTCGCCATGATCTCGCCGCCGGCGCGCAACTTCCTCAACTCGACCTTCGTCAACGTCACCAGCCTGCGCGCCATCGAGGTCGAGCCGGTGCTGGAGATCCACGCCGCCGACGCCGCCGCGCGCGGCATCGAGGACGGCGCGATGGTGCGGGTCTTCAACCGCCGCGGCGAGCACCGCTGCCGCGCGAAGGTCTCGCGCCGGGCGCGCCCGGGCGTGGTCAACGGCCTGGGCATCTGGTGGCGCAAGTTCGGCGTCGACGGCACCAACGTCAACCAGCTCACCAGCCAGCGCCTGACCGACCTGGGCCGGGCGCCGACCTTCTACGACTGCCTGGTCGAGGTGGAGCGCGTCGCCGGGAGCGTTCCGGCGTGAGGCGCGCGGCGCGGAGGTCGGCCGGCATCGCGCTGGCCGTGCTCGCGGCGCTGGCGTCGAGCGCCTGCGCCGACCTGGGCTACTACTGGCAGTCGGCCAACGGCCACGTCGGCCTGCTGCGCGCGGCGCGGCCGGTGTCGCAGTGGATCGACGATCCGGCGACCGGCGAGGCGTTGCGCACCCGGCTCGAACTCACCCAGCGCATCCGCCGCTTCGCCGTCGACGCGCTCGCGCTGCCCGACAACCGCAGCTACACCGGCTATGCCGACCTGCACCGCAACGCGGCGGTGTGGAACGTGGTCGCGGCGCCGCCGTATTCGTTGACGCTCAAGACCTGGTGCTTCCCGGTCGCGGGCTGCGTGGGCTACCGCGGCTACTACGCGGAGGCCGACGCCCGCGCCGAGGCCGCGGCCCAGGCCGCCCAGGGACTGGAGACGGCGGTCTATCCGGTGCCGGCCTACTCCACGCTCGGCTGGCTCGACTGGGCCGGCGGCGACCCGCTGCTCAACACCTTCATCGGCTATCCCGAGGGTGAGCTGGCGCGGCTGATCTTCCACGAACTGGCCCACCAGGTGGTCTACGTGCCGGGCGACACACTGTTCAACGAATCGTTCGCGACGGCGGTCGAGCGCCTGGGCGGGATGCGCTGGCTGACCGAGCGCGCGGGCGAGCCGGCGCGCGCCGAGTACGCCCGGTTCGACGCGCGGCGCCGGCAGTTCCGCGCCCTGACGCTGGCGACGCGCCAGCGGCTGCAGGCGGTCTACGACACGCCCGCCGCGCGCGCCGGCGACGCCGCCACGGTCGAGCCGATGAAGCGCGCGGTCATGGACGCCTTCCGCGCCGAGTTCGCGACGCTGCGCGCCACCTGGCCGCCCGAGCGGCAGGCGGCCTACGACGGCTGGATCGCGCGCGCGAACAACGCGATGTTGGGCGCCCAGGCCGCCTACGACACGCTGGTGCCGGCCTTCGAGGCGCTGTTCGAGCGCGAGGGGCGCGACTGGCCGCGCTTCTACGCCGAGGTCCGGCGCATCGCCGCGCTGCCCGCGCCCGAGCGCCGGGCCGCCCTGCCGGCGCTCGCGCCGACGGCCTCAGCCGGCGCGGAGTGAAGCGATCAGGTCGATGTACTTCTGCTTGGCCTCGTCGGCCGACACGCCCTTGTGCGACGACCACGCGTCCCATTTGGCGCGCGCGACGAAGTCGCTGAAGCTCGGCCGCTTGGCGGTGTTGTCGCCCTGGGTGGCCTGCTTGAACAGGCCGTAGATCTTCAGCAGCGTCGGGTTGTCGGGACGCTCGGTCAACAGCTTGGAATCGGCCTGGGCGGCTTCGAAGAGGGCGTTCAGATCGGACATGGAGGGGGCGGGAAAAGGAGGGACAGGAAGGAAGCGGAGGAGGAGAAGGCCGCGGCCGGGACGCGCGAGCGCCGGTGCATCAGCCGATGCCGGCGGTCCGCGCCAGTTCGGCGTCCAGTCGCTCGCGCGCGTCGGCCGGCACGATGGCCGCGGCCCGCTCGTAGAGACGTCCGGCCTCGGCGATCTTCGCATCCCCCTCGAGCATCATCAGGCCGCGCGCGTATTCCATCCAGCCGCTGGCGGAATGGGAATTCAGCGCCACGCCACGCTCGAACATGGCGACGGCGGTCTCGGCGCGCACGCCGTAGGTCATGCGCGCGACCAGGGCACCGACCTTGTCGATCACCTCGGCATGGAACGTTCCCAGCGCGATGTGCGCGTCGGCGTGCAGCGGCTCCAGCGCGACGACGCGCTCGAGCGCCTCCTTGATCCGTCCGCCCAGGCCCTGCGCCAGCGCCCGCGCCACGCTGATGCCCTGGCTGTAGCGCCCGAGCGCGTAGGCCTCCCAGAACAGCGCCTGCGGATCGTCGGGATTCTTGACGAGCTGGTTGGCGGCGCGTTCGGCCACCTGCAGGAACAGGGCCAGCCGCACCGACTCGCGCGGCTCCAGGTAGTTGGCGTAGACGGCGGTGGCCTGGTTGGCGAGCGTGAGGCCCTCGGCGCCGTGCATCAGGCCGGCCGCCGCGGCGCTCTCGAACTGGCCCATGTGGAAGAGCATCCAGCCGTCGATCAGGCCCGACGACGGCAAGCCCAGCGCCTGGCCGGCGTGCAGCCGCGCCCAGCGCGACAGCAGGGTGTCGGCATCGAAGCGCGGCACGTCCGGGTAGGGCATCGCGACCCAGGGGCCGGTCGCGGGCTCCGGGGCGGGAACGGCCGCAGCCGGGCGTCGCGGGGCGCCGGGCAGGAACGCCAGGGGCTTGAAGTTCGTCATCGGCATGGGGTCGCTGGGCGCCGGGTTCGGACGTCGCGGGTGGTCATGCGGCCAGGGCGAGGTCGTCGCGGGCGTACGCACTGCTCAGCTCCAGCAGGTGCCGGCGCTGCGCGGGCGCGAGGTAGGGGGCCATGAGGTGCAGGGTGTGGTGCGCGCCGCGCAGCAACGCCGCCTGCGCGTGCGCGGGTTCCAGCGCCTCGCGCGGATTGCGCACGTACTCGTAGCTCAGCCAGTAGGTCAGCACGACCACCATGCTCTGCGCCAGCATGCCGACCTCCCTGGCGTCGATGTCGAGGTGACCGGCGCGGCCCAGGCCGGCGAGCATGGCGCGCACGGCCTCGGTCTTGTTCTGCAGCACGTTCTGGAAACGCATCTCCAGGTGCCGGTTCTTGCTGAGCAGGTCGTTCAGGTCGCGGTAGAGGAAGCGGTGGCGCCACAGCAGCTCGAACAGGCTGTGCATGAAGAACCAGGCGTCCTCTACGTCGCCCACGCCGTCCGCGGCATGGAGCAGCTCGTCGAGTTCGAGCTCGTAGGCCTCGCAGAGGCGGTTGATCAGCTCGTCCTTGGCCGGGTAGTGGTAGTAGAGGTTGCCAGGGCTGATGTTGAGTTCGCTCGCCACCAGCGTGGTGGACACGTTGGGTTCGCCGAAGCGATTGAACAGGTCCAGCGCCGCCTCCAGGATGCGCTCTGCGGTGCGTCTCGGCGCCTTCTTGGCCATGGTGGTGCCCTGGTTGGTGTCTCCAGGACACTCTAGCTCAACTGTTACCTTTCAGGTACCTCACCGCGATGGAGTGCCGGGTAAGTCCGCATGGAACCGGACCGCGCGACCTCAGGACGTCTCGTCGTCCGACGTCTGACGACGCGGCGCGCGGGCGCCCGGGGCCCTCGATTTCGAGAGGGTGTCGAGTTCGTCCTCCAGGTCCTCGACGCGCGCCTTCAGGGCCGCGAATTCCTCGGCCGTGGGCGTGCCCAGGCTCGCCAGCGCGCGCGCCACGCGCTCCTCGAAGATGTTCTCCAGCTTGCCCCACCCGCCCGAGGCCTTGCTGCCGATCTCGCTGGCCAGCCCGGCCATGCGCGCCTGGGCCTGCGACAGCGTCTCCTCGGCCGCCTGCTGGGTCTTCTTCTGGATGCCGACGCCGTCCTTGACCAGTGCCTCGAACGCCTTGCTGCCTTCCTGCTGCATCTTGGCGAAGGCGCCGAGTCCGGCCAGCCAGATCTGCTGGGCCGAGTCCTTGATGCGCTCGGCGGCCTTGTCTTCTTCGGGGGTTGCCATGAACGGGTGCTCCTTGAATGCGGTGAGGGGACGCGCACGGTGCGTGCGCGTCCCCTCAGTTTGGCAGGCTCGCGGTGGTTGTCAGTCTTCCTTGCTCACCGACACGTTGTAGCCGTGCTTCTTCAGCAGCGAATGCTGGCGCGAGTCTTCCAGGTCGCGCGCCACCATCTCGGCGACCATCTCGTCGAGCGTGATCTCCGGGATCCAGCCGAGCTTGTCCTTGGCCATCGTGGCGTCGCCCAGCAGCGTCTCGACCTCGGCCGGACGGAAGTAGCGGGCATCGACCGAGACGATCGTGTCGCCGACCTGCACGCCCGGCGCCTTGTCGCCGGTGATCGCGCGCACGACCGCCTTTTCCTCGACGCCACGGCCGACGAAGTCGAGCTCGATGCCCAGCTCGGCGGCCGACTTGCGCACGAAGTCGCGCACGCTGTACTGCACGCCGGTGGCGATCACGAAGTCCTGCGCCTCTTGCTGCTGCAGCATCATCCACTGCATGCGCACGTAGTCCTTGGCATGGCCCCAGTCGCGCAGGGCGTCCAGGTTGCCGACGAACAGGCACTTCTCCAGGCCCTGGGCGATGTTGCACAGGCCGCGCGTGATCTTGCGCGTCACGAAGGTTTCACCGCGGCGCGGGCTCTCGTGGTTGAACAGCACGCCGTTGCAGGCGTACATGCCGTAGGCCTCGCGGTAGTTCTTGGTGATCCAGTAGGCGTAGAGCTTGGCCACGCCGTAGGGGCTGCGCGGGTAGAAGGGCGTGCTCTCGCGCTGCGGGATCTCCTGGACCAGGCCGTAGAGCTCGCTGGTGCTGGCCTGGTAGAAGCGCGTCTTGTCCTGCAGACCCAGGAGGCGCACGGCCTCCAGCAGGCGCAGCGTGCCGATGGCGTCGACGTCGGCCGTGTACTCGGGCGCCTCGAAGCTCACCGCCACGTGGCTCTGCGCGCCCAGGTTGTAGATCTCGTCGGGCTGCACCTGCTGCACGATGCGCGTCAGGTTGCTGGTGTCGGTCAGATCACCGTAGTGCAGGTGCAGGCGGCGGTTCTGCTCGTGCGGGTCCTGGTAGAGGTGGTCGATGCGATCGGTGTTGAACGAGGACGCGCGGCGCTTGATGCCGTGCACCTCGTAACCCTTTTCGAGCAGGAACTCGGCCAGGTAGGAGCCGTCCTGGCCCGTGATGCCGGTGATGAGGGCTTTTTTCGGAGTCGTGGTCATTGTTCTTATTTCGCGCGAGCGTTGAGAGGGGTGACGCGGCCGTAAGTGTCGTCGAAGCGCACGATGTCGTCTTCGCCCAGGTAGCCGCCGGACTGCACTTCGATGACCTCGAGCATCAGCTTGCCGGGGTTCTCCAGGCGGTGCACGGTGCCCAGGGGGATGTAGACCGATTCGTTCTCGCGCACCAGGATCGTCTCCTCGTCGCGCGTGACCTTGGCGGTGCCCTTGACGACCACCCAGTGCTCGGCGCGGTGGTGGTGCATCTGCAGGGACAGCTTGGCGCCCGGCTTGACGGTCAGGCGCTTGACCTGGAAGCGTTCGCCCGAGTCGACGCCGTCGTACGCGCCCCAGGGGCGCGCCACGCGGCGATGCTCGACGGCCTCGAGGCGACCTTCGCGGTTGAGCATGCTCACCACGTCCTTGACCTGCTCGGCGTACTTGACGTTGGCCACCAGCACGGCGTCCTGCGTGTCCACGATGATGAGGTCCTCGGTGCCCAGGGCCACGACCGGGCGGATCGGCGCATGCACGAAGGTGTTCTTGGCATTGAGCGCGCTGGCCATGCCGTTCAGGCGGTTGCCGGCGTCGTCGGCCGGGTACAGGTTGGCCACCGCGTTCCAGCTGCCGACGTCGCTCCAGGCGCCGTCGAAGCGCAGCACGGCGATGTCCGCGTGCTTCTCCAGCACGGCGTAGTCGATGCTCTCGCTGCGGCAGGCCGCGAAGGGTTCGCGGTTCAGGCGCACGAAGTTGCCGTCGGCGGCGGCGCCGGCGGTGGCCTGCTGGCAGGCCGCCAGGATGTCCGGGGCCTGCTGGCGCAGGGCTTCGATGAGCGTGCCCGCTCGCACCAGGAAGATGCCGGCGTTCCACAGGAAGCCGCCCTTGAGCAGCATCGACTGGGCGACATCCTCGTTGGGCTTCTCGACGAAACGCACCACGGCGTTGCCGGCCGGGGCGTCGGCGCCGTCCGCGCCGGTCAGGGCCGCGCCCGTTTCGATGTAGCCGTAGGCGGTGCTCGGCGAGGTCGGCACGATGCCGAAGGTGACGATGTGGCCGGCCAGGGCGGCATCGGCGCCGGCGCGCACGGTCTCGGCGAAACGCTCGGCATCGGGAATGTGGTGGTCGGCCGGGGCGAACAGCAGCAGGTCGTCGCTGTCGGCGAGGAGGGCGGCCGCGGCCATGGCGGCGGCGGTGTTGCGACCCACGGGCTCCAGGATCAGCTTGCCCGTCACCTTGGCGGCGTCCAGGGCTTCCTGAACCAGGAAGCGATGGTCGTCCGCGGCCATGCACGTGATCGTGTCGTTGACGCTGCGCAGGCGCTCCAGCGTCATCTGCAGCAGGCTCTTGCCGTCGATCAGGGGAGTGAACTGCTTGGGCAGCGCCTTGCGGGAAAGGGGCCACAGACGGGTGCCGTTTCCGCCGCAAAGAACAACTGGGTGAATGGATGTGGTCATGAGAGCAATGATCGGTCTTGATGGACGGGTTTTGGAGCCGTCATGCGCGTCGTCCAAGACACACGACGTTGTGACAAATTAATACAAAAGAACGCTTACTGTAACGCTCAATTGTTTCTCAAATCTTGTAGCAACAGCGTACAAAGTGGATGAAAGGGCTTGTGAACAGGCTGAAAGTCACGGATGCGGAAAGAATGCGAAACGTTTCGAGTCGCCGGATTTTCAGGTCCGGCCGACCAGCCCGGTCGGATTTCCCGGCTGGGCCCTTGTGGATAATCGCCGCTCGGACCGCCGGGATCGGCGCTCATACAAGTCAACAGGACACAAGCCCCCCATGATTCTGGTCACAGGCGGCGCCGGCTTTATCGGTGCCAATTTCGTTCTCGACTGGCTCGCGCAGAACGATGAACCGGTCGTCAACCTCGACAAGCTTACCTACGCCGGCAACCTTCAGACGCTGTCGTCGCTCGATGGCAACGCTTCGCACATATTCGTTCAGGGCGATATCGGTGATAACGCGCTCCTGGATCGACTGCTCGCCGAGCACCGCCCGCGCGCCGTCGTGAACTTCGCGGCCGAGTCCCATGTCGACCGTTCGATCCATGGCCCGGAGGACTTCGTCCAGACCAACGTGCTCGGGACCTTCCGGCTGCTCGAAGCCGTGCGTGGCCACTGGAACACGCTGCCCACAGAGGAGAAAGCCACCTTCCGCTTCCTGCACGTGTCGACCGACGAGGTGTACGGATCGCTGTCGGCCACCGATCCGGCGTTCACCGAGACGCACACGTACGAACCCAACAGTCCGTACTCGGCCAGCAAGGCCGCGAGCGACCACCTCGTCAGGGCCTGGCACCACACCTATGGTCTGCCGGTGCTCACTACCAATTGTTCCAACAATTACGGGCCGTTCCATTTCCCGGAGAAGCTTATTCCCCTGATGATCGTCAACGCGCTCGCGGGCAAGCCCCTGCCGGTGTATGGCGACGGCATGCAGGTGCGCGACTGGCTCTACGTCAAGGACCACTGCAGCGCCATCCGCCGCGTGCTCGAAGGCGGACGCCTGGGCGAGACCTACAACGTCGGCGGCTGGAACGAGAAGCCCAACATCGACATCGTGAACATCGTCTGCGACCTGCTCGACGAACTGCGTCCGCGGCCCGACGGCAAGCCGTACCGCGAACAGATCACCTACGTCACCGACCGGCCGGGCCATGACCGCCGCTACGCCATCGACGCGCGCAAGCTGGAACGCGAACTCGGCTGGAAGCCGGCCGAGACCTTCGAGTCGGGCATCCGCAAGACGGTGGCGTGGTACCTCGCCAACGGGGAATGGGTGCGCAACGTGCAGAGCGGCGCCTACCGCGAATGGGTGGAAAAGCAGTACGACACCTCGAAGGCGGCCGCATGAAGCTGCTGCTGCTGGGCAAGGGCGGGCAGGTGGGCTGGGAGCTCCAGCGCAGCCTGGCGCCATTGGGCGCAGTCGTCGCGCTCGACCACGACAGCCAGGAGTTCGCCGCCGATTTCAGCCGGCCGGAGGCGCTGGCCGAGACCGTGCTGAAGGTGCGCCCCGACGTGATCGTCAATGCCGCCGCGCACACGGCCGTTGACAAGGCCGAGAGCGAGCCCGATGTCGCACGCCTGCTCAACGCCACCTCGCCCGGCGCCATCGCCCGCGCGGCACAGGAGATCGGCGCACTGCTCGTGCACTACTCCACGGACTACGTGTTCGACGGCAGCGGCAGCGCGCCGCGGACCGAAGACGCCGCCACGGGCCCGTTGAGCGTCTATGGCCGCACCAAGCTCGAGGGTGAGCAGCTGGTGGCGCAGCATTGCGCGAAGTACCTGATCCTGCGCACCAGCTGGGTCTACGCGGCACGAGGCGGCAATTTCGCCAAGACCATGCTGCGCCTGGCGAAGGAGCGCGAGCGCCTGACCGTCATCGACGACCAGTTCGGCGCGCCGACCGGCGCCGAGTTGCTGGCCGACATCACCGCCCACGCCATCCGCGACACCCTGCGCGAGCCGTCGAAGGCGGGGCTCTATCACGCGGTCGCCGGTGGCGAGACGAACTGGCATGGCTATGCGAGGTTCGTGCTCGAGCAGGCGGAAAAGGCCGGCATCGCGCTCAAGGCCGGTCCCGACGCCGTCGATGCCGTCCCGACCAGCGCGTTCCCGACGCCGGCGCGGCGGCCGCACAATTCGCGCCTCGATACCCGCAAGCTGCAATCGACTTTCGGCTTGGTGCTGCCCGACTGGCGTGCCGGCGTGGCGCGCATGCTGCAAGAAACGCTTTGATCGTTATGCCGGCGGCGACTCACCACGGTCGCGCCCACCCTTCATCAGAAATACAAACACACGAGACGCCATGACGACCTCACGCAAAGGCATCATCCTCGCTGGCGGATCCGGGACCCGGTTGCACCCGGCCACGCTGGCCGTCAGCAAGCAGCTGTTGCCTGTCTATGACAAGCCCATGATCTATTACCCGCTGAGCACACTGATGCTCGGTGGCATCCGCGACGTGCTCATCATCAGCACGCCACAGGACACGCCGCGCTTCGAGCAGTTGCTGGGCGACGGCAGCCAGTGGGGCATGAACCTCCAATACGCCGTGCAGCCGAGCCCGGACGGGCTGGCGCAGGCCTTCATCATCGGCGCCGAGTTCATCGGCGATTCACCGAGCGCCTTGGTGCTGGGCGACAACATCTTCTACGGCCACGACCTTGCCCACCTGCTGGCGGACGCCGACCGGAAGGACGACGGCGCCACCGTTTTCGCCTACCACGTGCACGACCCAGAACGTTATGGCGTCGTCGCCTTCGACGCCGATGGCAGGGCCAGCAGCATCGAGGAGAAGCCGAAGGCGCCCAAGAGCAGCTATGCCGTCACGGGCCTGTACTTCTACGACAACCAGGTCGTCGACATCGCCAAGGCCGTGAAGCCCAGCGAGCGCGGCGAGCTAGAGATCACCGCCGTCAACCAGGCCTACCTCGACATGGGCCGGCTCAACGTGCAGATCATGCAGCGCGGCTATGCGTGGCTGGACACCGGCACGCACGAGAGCCTGCTCGAAGCCGGCCAGTTCATCGCCACCCTGGAACACCGCCAGGGCCTGAAGATCGCTTGCCCGGAAGAGATCGCGTGGCGCGCCGGCTTCATCGACAAGGAACAGTTGGCCCGCCTAGCCGCGCCGCTGCAGAAGAATGGCTACGGCAAGTACCTGAACCACCTGCTTGCCGAAGGGGTGCGCGCATGAATGTCACCGCGACGAGAATCCCGGATGTGCTGATCTTCGAGCCGAAGGTCTTCGGCGATGCACGAGGCTTCTTCATGGAGAGCTTCAACAGCCGCGCATTCGACGAGGCCGTCGGGCGGCACGTGGAATTCGTCCAGGACAACCATTCGCGCTCCACGAAGGGCGTCCTGCGTGGATTGCATTACCAGATCCAGCAGCCTCAAGGAAAGCTGGTGCGCGTGTCGACCGGTGCCGTGTTCGATGTGGCGGTGGACATCCGCAAGTCGTCCACCACGTTCGGGCAGTGGGTGGGCGTCGAGTTGAGCGCCGAGAACAGCAGGCAGCTGTGGGTGCCTCCAGGCTTCGCGCACGGCTTCTTGGTGCTCAGCGAGACGGCGGACTTCCTCTACAAGACCACGGACTACTACGCGCCAGCGCACGAGCGCAGCATCCTGTGGAACGACGAGGGACTGGGGATCGAGTGGCCGGATGTCGGTGTGATCCCGAGTCTGTCGGCTAAAGATGCAAAAGGCACGTGTTTGCCAGACGCGGACCTCTTTGACTGAGGTGATCGCTCCTGACGCTTCACTTGTGACAGGTAAAGCGCTTCTCTATCGAAGACGAGCCGCAATCGCCCTGGCCAGAGTCTTCCACTGAAGCGTTAGAAGCAGCCGACTGCCCCGGAGTGCGGCCCATAAGATGCGAACGCGTTTGGGATGGGACTTTGAATAGCGGGCAACGAAGAGAGTCAGTGGATGGATCCTGGCCCCAGTACTCGACGAAGCGGCCATCGAGAGACTCGTCAAGAGGGCATATCGACTCTGTGATTCCGACTCGGTAGCCATCCTCTGTTTGGCCAACTCCGAATCCCGCAGCGCCATCCTCTCCTCAAGCCGCGACACGGTGACCTTCAACTCCCTGATGACGTCCGTCGCTGCGGAGTGTTGCTTCATTGCATCGATGATCTCGGCCTGTAATTTCGTTTCAGTGCGTTTAAGCGATTCGAGTTCCTTGTGCTGCACGACCTTCAGAGCCAGCTCATGCTCGCGCCTTTTCAGAATGGCTGTTGTCCGCGCCTCGGCTTCAACAGCTGCATTCACCTTTGAATCGGCGAGATGATTGGTCGTGATGGACCGGCCTAGCCTACCGTAGGTCGCCCGAACCAGATTGATCTTGTTGTGTGGCGCCTGCATCAGCGCAGCAATCGGTGGAACGATGTTGCTTCCTACTGCGAGAACGCCTAGGCCTTTTCCGTGAATGAACTCGAACGACGGATAGCTATCTTTGAGCTCTGTCCAGAGACGCCATGCCCCCGAGCGGTCATCATGGAGATTGATGTCGTGGACAAGGACAATCCCTGAGGAAGAAATTTTTGGAAGCCATCTTTGGCAAACGTTCAAAAGTTCCTCGTAATTCTTTTGGCCCGTCAAATGCAACAGGTCAACGCTTGAGTCAGTGAAATAGAGGGCGGCATCTATCGACGAGACATTGCGAAGCTCGGCCATGCTGGAGTAGTCACGTTCGATAAGCCCTGCGAGTTGGCGGTAGACCTCATCGCTCTTAAGGCTTGCACCCTCCGCATTGTTCCATTGACCTACCCCATAGCATGCGCATTCAATGCCCAGCGCCTTGCCAGCTTGACAGAAAGTCAAAAGAGAAAATCCGTTGTACGTTCCAATTTCGACGACACGATTGGGACGCAATGCATCCATCAGCCAGAATCCAAAAGGAGCGTGTTCCATCCATGTGGATGCCGTCGAATAATGAGGTAACCAAAAAGATGCAACCGAAATGGCCGGATGGTTGGACAGGGGCGTCGCTGCTTGCCAGTCAGGATTCATAGGGTCTTTTGCTCAAAATAAGGATTCAGTGCGGCAAGGATTGTCGATAGCTGCTGATCCCACCCGTATGTTTCATAAGTTTGCCACGCTGTAGCACTGGCACAAGTCCCGTAGGCCTTTGGATCGCGCGCCAGTTCCAACGCCTCTTCAAGTGCGACGTCCCATTCATGCGCACGTGCCAAGCGGCCCGTCACCTTGTTGGACATCGCGTTGCGGAAAGTGGAAGTGGGTGACGCTATGGTCCAGGTGCCGACCGCTGCGGCTTCGAAAAACTTTAGTTCCGACTTGCAGTTGGTAAAAACATTGTCTTGCAGCGGTGCGATGTTTATCTCGACTTCAGCGATGGCGCGCTGCAAAGATATGTAATTCATCAGGGGCAGTATCTCGACGCGATCCCGATAGGCCCCGACCGGCCCTGTCTCATCCAGAAAACCCACTACCCGTAATCGGACGTCGGAATGTTTCTTCAGGACGCGGGCAATTGCCGGCGCAGCTACCGCAAAATCCCGGTTATGTGTAGGCGAACCACTGAAGTACCCGATAGTAATGTCGCCGCGACGGTGCCAACCACTCTCCTGCTTAGCCGCTAGCAAGGCTTCTGAATAAGCCTGCTGCTGGCGGTTCATGAAATTGGGAATAACCGCAACGCTCTTTCCGCTCAAGGTGTTTTTCATACGGGAGGCCAGATATTCGTTGGTGGTGATGCCGCCATCGCAAAGCTTTAGGCTTGCATTCAATCTTCCAATGTACGCAAACCAACTTTCCCATACCCTTGATTCCTCGGCATTCTGCCCCAGACTTTCGATCACGATGCGTACATAATCAATATCGAAAACCAGATCGTCGCTTTCGAAAACAATCTTGATCCTAAACCTGAGTGCACGCGCAATGACTCGATGCAGCGCTGCGCCATAACAGAATCTAGCTACGATGATCACGTCAAGTTCGGAGACAAATGGAACGATGCTATCGAGTTCGTCACCGCTGAACCAAGTTGCACCTACCCGTTTTTCTGGGTCAGCCTGAAGCGCCTCGACCATATTGAAAACTCGATATCGAAATGTGCTCGTATCCGGTGTGTTGTATAGCCAAACAACCCGTCGTGGACGACTGAAGAGAGCAGTTGTCCTTTTTTCTAAAGACACGTCCCAGGGAACAGAATCAAGAACCGGAGCAGCAGGCAGTAGATCGAACATTTTTTCATTGCTCCATTGAGAAATGGTTGGCAAGATGCTCGACGACTTTCCCCAAAGATTTTCCCCAATCGCGCGAAATACTATCTTCAGAGCTATTGGATTTGCGCAATATTGCATTGCCTCCCAAAGAAGTTACGCGTGATAGACCGTCAAGTAAGCTTTTTTCATCTAAATCGCAAGTCAATATATTCTTGGAGTAATTTGAAAGATCCTGCTTGATGCCATGCTTGTTTGTCAGAACGGCTACACCAGCTCCTGCCAGATCGAACGGCGGATACGATGGATGAGGTGTATCCATCAAGACAAATGCCGCATCCATTTTTGCGACAAATTCTTGATACGTCGCCCAGTCCATGCCTTCAACAAGAGTAGGTCTGACACCACGGGGTAAAGTACATTTTGGCGTATCTTTCCCAACCCAATAAAACTCCCATTCCTCTGGATCCAGTATCCCGATCCTGATTGCTTGTGCGAGAGCTGTTGCTCCCCTCCAAAACAAATTGCGATAGTTGTTTGGCCGAGCGTAAAAAAAGAATTTTTTCTTACTGTCTGGGTTGCGACTGACTCCTAATGTGCCCGCACTGGGAAATGCAGGCTCGAAAGCTATAGCGCGGCCTTTGAAGTCATATGCATCAGGCCCGCCGGTCAAGTGGTCCAAAAGCAATTGTGTGTTGACGACAATCGGAATTTCATCTTCTCCTAGTGTTTCAGAGCACAGCAGACGGTCGTCGCCGAATGGATAAAACATCCGTTCGTCCTCCTGCAAAAGATAGGCGATTTGTTTTCTTGGAACTGCCTCCAAGACTGCACGTGTACTCCACCACGAAGTTGTCAAAAATATATCCAGGTTTGTCACTGGCACCTGCATTTGTCCGCTATTGGGTGCAAATGCAACTTCAAAAGAATTTTCAAGCGATAAAGAATTGCTGCTGAGAATGCTGTTCAATACAGTAGCATCAGGCTGTTCGTGTTGAGTGATCAAACGCAACGTTGCATTGAGACGGTTTGCCAGAAGTGTTCCGAGGATGATCGATGTTCCTACGCCACCAAATAACGAGGAAGGTGCAACACTGTCAGTGACGATATTGACTCGCAGGACCGAAGCAGGAATGCTGAAGACCGGCAGAGGCCTGAGAGCTGGCCATCTAATTTCGTAGAGATCGAAGATAGAAGGGAAAAGCGGTTTTGCCGATGGTGCCGTTCGACCCTCGCTGCGACCATGCTGCAGGAAATGCACTAGAGGATTTAGTTTTGCAGCGGCAACGTCTGGATACTTTTTGAGATAGCCCGAATTGGAAAAAGACTCGCTTGGATCCCTGCCCTCTGCGGCGCCCCACTCCAAATAGTGCTTCACGGCATCAATTCCATGCGCGGCCACATCTGGATTACTAGTTAAATAATAATTGTCATCGAAAAAAGTAGACTTTCGTACGAGATCTTCCTCTTCGGTTGAAATTTCTGCAGACGAAAAATCAACAGGATGAGGATCGAGCGAGGTGGCACTTGGTGATATCGACTGGTGTGCGTTCGAAATGCCGGGATCTCGGCCTTCAAATATTCCATGCTTGATGAAATGAATGAGAGGATTTGTGCCTGATGCAGCCACGTCAGGGTACAGCGTGAGATACCCTAAGGTCGAAAACGACGGACTTGGATCGCGTCCTTCAATCGCACCGTGCTGAAGATAATGTTGTTCTGGATCCAGGCCCGCAGCAGCAACGTCAGAATAAAGGGCTAGATAAAAGGAGCTATTAAAGAAAGCTGATCCCCTTAAAAGTTCCAAATCTGTTTGTTGCGCGAGGGAGGGTTCTGTACTCGATCTGGAGTTACGGACTGGCATGAGGCTTAAATCTTCAATTTTGTACACGAGGCTGGCTGTCATGATCGAGCTTGCTATCTTCGTTCAGGACAGGATGTTTGTGCGATCGCCGATTCAGACATGTTAGCGATCCATCGAGAATTTTACCTTTGCGAGGCCGCTTACGTGCACTGGGGTTGCGATGAATCTACAGAAAGTGTCGCTAGACTTTGCGACGATCGATGCTGTGACTGTCGAGATCGACTCTATGTGTCTAGAATCCAACTTCGCTTTTCTTGTGGCGAATTTTCCTTGCATCGTGGTTTGCCGTGATCGCTCAAGACGCTCGCGGACATGCTAGGAGGTAGAGGAAGAAGACTTCAAAATCATCTTTTGTATCATCTGATTGTTTGCGAACTGGGGTAAACAAGTCAGATTCAAGAAAGTAGAATCCAGATTTTCATCGCTCGGCAATGAGGTTTGTTGACAATTATGCATCGATGGATTTTGGGGTCGCCCAATAAAATTGGGCGAAGTGCTCTGTCGACGGTGAATTTCTAGCGAAACAGCATTTGGAAATCCGGCCCCTACGAATATATAAGACTTATGCACAACAAAACTCTCGAAGAACTGTATCGTTGCCATAAGGGCAAGATATCTGACAAATGGTCTTTATATATCAAGGAATATGCGCGAATTTTCGAAGATTATAGGTCGGCCCCTATCCGGATGCTGGAGATCGGCATTCAGAACGGCGGTTCTTTGGAAATTTGGTCTGATTATTTCGAGAACGCTTCGTGCATCATCGGATCCGATATAGACTTCTTGTGTTCGGAATTAGAGTATGTTAATCGAAATATATGCGTTGTAATTGGCGATGCCAATTCGGACGAGGTTGCTCGTGAAATATTTGCGAAATGCGATGTGTTCGATATCGTGATCGACGATGGTTCGCATCGATCGAGTGATATTGTTCGATCATTCGCCAGATATTTTCCTGCAGTAGCAGATGGGGGTCTGTATGTGGTGGAAGATCTACATTGCAGTTATTGGGGCAGCCATGAGGGCGGTCTTTTCGATCCGCTCTCGTCGATTTCATTTTTCAAAGCTCTGGCCGATGTGATCTCCCATGAGCATTGGGGTGTTAGCCTTTCCAGGCAAGAGCTGATCGTGGATTTTCGCGACGCTTATGGAATCGATATGGTCGATGAGGTTTTGGCCAGCATACATTCAGTAGAATTTGTTAATTCGATGTGCTTCATTCGACGAATGCCGCCATCATCGAATGTCCTTGGCCTTCGTTTCATCACTGGCCAGCATGCGGTTGTAAGTTCAGCCATGAGGGGGCTGCATTTGAGCCACTCGAGTGCTCCCTCTCAGGTGAACAATGACCGGTCTATTCGATCTTTTAGCGCGCGTGAAATCGAATTGCAGGCCAGCATCCGAAGCCTGACGCGGGCGATCGAATCCCAGAGTGCCGAGATACTTGAAGGCAAGACGAGAATTCTGGATATTGAAAGGCAGAGCGATCGGCTCGCGGAGAGCAACGAAAAAGCGACGCGGGAGTTGATCTTCCAGACTTCGCGCGCTGATGAAATGCAATCGAAATATGAGAATCTGTTGGGCAAGTACACAAAACTAAAACGTATTGATGCGGGAAAAATAGAAGCTCGAAAGGTGGAGGAAAAAATCCAAAGAGCATTGGCGCCGTACGTGCTTGAGCTTGACGATGTTCGGAATTCAACAAGCTGGCGTTTGAGTGCGCCAGTACGATGGGTAGGCGGCAAAGTGAAGACATTAAAAAATACAAGGCGGGGTATTTCTGCCATGCTTGAACGCCATGGTGGCTTATCGGGGACGCTTAGTCAGTCCATCAAACTGTGGCGCGCGACCGGATGGCACGGTATCAGCCGGAGTTTGCGAGGTCTGGCGGCCGGCTCTGTAATGACCAACTCTGGAAAGGCTGTCGCCAATGACTACGCTGCGTGGGTCGAGCGATATTACACACTCGATGACACGAAGCGTGGTGAGATCCGCGCAATGATCGAAAATCTGGCAGATGTTCCCCGAATTTCGATTCTTATGCCGACTTACAAGGCCAAGCTATCTTGGCTGTCCGCCGCCATCGAATCGGTGCGTAACCAGCTCTATACGAATTGGGAGTTGTGCATCGCGGACGATGCCTCCCATTCGCCAGAGACGTCTGAACTACTCGACTCCTTCGCTCGCCTGGATCCGCGCATCAAGGTGGTCCATCGGTCCGAGAATGGCCATATTTCAGCTGCGTCGAACAGCGCGTTGGCACTTGCGACCGGTCATTGGATCGCATTGATGGATCATGACGATCTGCTGTCGGAAGACGCCTTGTTCTGGATGGCGGATTACATCGATGGTCATCCGGATGTCAAGCTCATCTATTCTGATGAAGACAAGGTGGACGAAGACGGAAATCGAAAGGATGCTTATTTCAAGCCCGATTGGAATCTGGATCTCTTTTATTCCCAGAACATGTTTTCTCATCTGGGATTGTATGATGCGGATTTGATTCGCAAAGTTGGAGGTTTCCGCACAGGGTTCGAGGGGTCGCAGGACTACGATCTTGTTCTTCGCTGCATCGAGCATGTGACGCCGGCACAGATAGGTCATGTCCCGAGGGTTCTTTACCACTGGCGTGTCCACCCGCAGAGCACCGCGAGTTCAACCGATGCCAAGCCTTATGCGCAACTGGCTGGCGAAAGAGCCTTGAACGAACATTTTTTGCGCTCTGGCATCAGGGGACGAATAGAATATGTTGGTAATGGCTACAGGGCGTTCTACGATTTGCCTGATCCGCAGCCACTTGTATCGCTGATTATTCCAACGCGCAACGCGTTGGGCCTTGTGCGTCAATGTATCGACAGCATTTTAAGTCGGACAACTTATCAGAATTACGAAATTATCTTAGTAGACAATGGTTCGGATGACGCGGATTCGATCGGGTATTTTAAAACGCTTGCCGAGCATCCTAAGATCAGTGTGATGAGGGATGATGGAGAATTCAATTACTCCGCGCTCAACAATGCCGCGGTTCTCCGAGCCAAGGGCGAATATGTCGGATTGATCAACAATGACATCGAAGTCATCACGCCCGAATGGCTCTCCGACATGGTTGCAATTGCCAGCCAGCCTGGTGTCGGTGCTGTAGGGGCTCGTCTCTGGTACTCCGACTACACCCTTCAGCATGGCGGTGTCATCTTGGGGATCGGTGGCGTTGCAGGGCATGCGCACAAAAGGTTACCTAAAGAGCGCAGGGGATATTTCGAACGTGCTGCATTGATGCAATCCTTTTCCGCAGTTACCGCAGCATGTCTGGTCATCCAAAAAAAGCATTACCTGGCGGTGGATGGGCTCAATGAGACTAATCTGAAAGTCGCTTTCAACGACGTTGATTTTTGTATCAGGCTCCGAGATTTGGGTCTCAGGAACGTTTGGACACCGTACGCTGAGCTTTTTCATCATGAATCTGCTACACGCGGTGACGATACGCATCCGGAGAAGCAGAAGCGGTTCGAATTGGAAGCTCGGTATATGCTCACTCGTTGGGGAGATGCCTTGAGACATGATCCGGCATATAACCTCAACCTGACGCTGGTTCATGAAGATTTCAGCTTGGCTTGGCCGCCAGCAATTTAAAGAGGGCTCGATGCGGAAGCTGGCTGAAAAGAATTCAATAATTTGGGCCATCTACCTATCACTGGGCTTTCTGTATGTATCGCAGTATTGGTCGCCATCTTCCTATGCGCTGGTGCTGCGCTAATTGGGGGTGGCGGATGTTGGTCTGGTGTTTGGCGAGCCGCGCGCTATCCGTTCCGATGAATGGGCGGTGGTCACGCCGCTGACGCAGGCGACCGTCCGCAATGATTTCCAGCGCATCAACCAGACCTCCTACTACAAGGAGGATCTGCGCATCAACTACGGGCTGCCGCTGCGTGACTGGGAACTGATCTTCAAGCCGACGATGTGGGGCTACCTGATCCTGGATGCCGCCCATGCCTATTCCCTGCACTGGTACGCGGCCTTCGCGATGTTCCTGATCGGGCATGCGCTGCTGTTCCAGCGCCTGAGCCTCGGAGCGGTCGAGGCCTGGGTGTTGTCGTGCGGGCTCTATTTCACCGGCTACGCACAGTTCTGGTGGAGCGAGAAAGGACCGGTCTTGGCGTTCTTTCCCTGGGTCGTGTTGGCACTGCTGGCACCCTTGCCCCGGCTGGCGCGTTTGACGTTGTTCTACTGGCTGGCCGCGTCGTGGCTCATCACGGACTTCTATGTGCCCGTGTTCATTTCGCTGGCTTTCGTCGCCGCATTGCTCCTGCTGGTGACGGGCCGTGACTAGCTGCGATTGGGACGCTTGGCTGCGCTGCTGCTCGCGACCATCGCCGCTGGTGGCACGACTGCGCTATACCTGAAGGACTATCTGATCAAGACTGCCAGCACGATCTACCCAGGGCGCCGCGTGATCGACGGTGGTGCGGTTCCAGCGTTCGAATGGTGGGGTCAGTGGCAGCGCCGACGGCTGGCTGCACCTGCGGGTCTGCGAACCTGTGGCGCAGGTGTGTGCGAGCGGGCGCCGCGCACTGCGCGAAACCGCCGACAACGCCTATGCCACCGTGACCCTGGACCGCTCCGTGACGTTGGCCGCCACGCCGACCGCGCTGACCTATTCGCTGTGGACCGAGGGCGCCCGCACGCCCGTGGCGCTCCTGACCCAGCCGGCCGCAGGCCCGGATGTCGGCCCGTTCGAACTCGACGGCGTTCCCTCCCACCTGACCGCGCGCTTTCGCATCGACCTCGAACCCATTGCGCCATGACAACGACTCTATCGCCTGCCAACGATGCCCGGGCCTCCGCGCGCTACCGTGGCCAGCGCCTCGCCCTGATCGTGCCCTGCTACAACGAGGAGCATGCCATCAGCCTGGTGATCGAGCAGTTCCGCGTAGCCATGCCGGCGCTCGACATTCATGTCTTCGACAACGCATCGTCTGATCGCACGTCCGTTCTCGCACGCGCGGCCGGCGCGCAGGTGTCGTACGTTGGCTTGCGCGGCAAGGGCAACGTGGTGCGGCGTATGTTCGCGGATGTCGAGGCCGATGTGTATGTCATGGTCGACAGCGACGCGACCTACGACGCGGCCAGCGTACGCCTGTTGGTCGACAAGCTCCTGGACGAGCGGCTCGACATGGTGGTGGGGTGCCGCCAGACCCCGGTCCAGACCTCGGACGCCGCATACCGCCGGGGCCACCAGTGGGGCAACCGGATGCTGACGAGCAGCGTCGTGAGAATCTTCGGCGGCCATTTCACCGACATGCTCTCGGGCTACCGCGCTTTCTCGCGGCGCTATGCCAAGTCCTTTCCGGCGATTTCGCATGGCTTCGAGACGGAAACCGAACTGACGGTGCATGCGCTGGAGCTGCGCATGCCCTATGGCGAGGTGATGACGCCCTATGGCGCGCGTCCCGAGGGCTCGGTGAGCAAACTTTCGACGTATCGCGATGGCTGGCGCATCCTCCGCACGACCAGCGGGCTTTACCTGGCCGAGCGCCCGCTGACCTTTTTCGGTCGCCTCGCCGTGGCGATGGCCCTGGTGTCGCTGGTGCTGGCCACGCCGGTGTTCCTGGAATTTCTGCACAGCGGCCAAGTTCCGCGCTTGCCGACCGCCGTGTTGTCGGCCACGCTGATGCTCGCGGCCATGCTCTCGCTGTCGTGCGGACTGATCTTGGACAACGTCACGCGCGGCCGCCAGGAGACACGACGTTTCGCCTACCTGTCCGTCGGTGCCACCACGTCCCGGTGACGGAGGCCGCCCTACCGGGGCATCGGTCCGTCAATGCTCCGGAGGCCATGCCACAGTCCGCGCACCATCATGCGCAGGTAGCGCAGGCGCGGCGCGACGAACAGCGCGGTACCGAAGAACTTCAGAACCAGCCGCGGCAGGTCCTGGGCGATCCAGACGGCGGGCGTCTCCTTTCGCCCATAGAGCAGCACCCGGTTGCGCATGATGTAGTAGAGCCTCAAAGGCTTGTGGATCATTACGCCGCCGGGCTTGAGCCAAGCGGCCCGTAGTGTGTCGCCAATGCTGTGCCGCATGCGCGCATCGCAGATGCCGAACAGTCCGAAGCCGCGATGACGGGCGCGAAAGCACCACTCCATGTCGACGTTGTCGATGAACAATCGTTCGTCCATGCCGCCGATCAATGCCAGGGTGTCCAGGGGCAGCAGGCTGCCCGAAGAGATCAGGAAGTCGCACGGCACGATCTGGCCCGGTCCGCCGAACAGCTTGCGGTTGAGCGGGAAGCCGATCTCGATGAACGGCGCGACGTGGCCATTGCGCCGGTCGCTGAACTGTGGTCCCACGGCCGCCACCGGACGGGTCTTCGCCAGTGCCTCATGGGCGTCCTGCAGCGTCGCGACCATGTCCGGATCGAGCAGGCTGTCCTGGTCGAGCAGCAGCAGGTAGGCGAAGCCGGCCGCCCGCGCATGCTCAGCCGCGCGGTTCATCGCCGCACCGAGGCCGACGTTGACCGGCGAACGCATGACGACGATGCCTCGTTCACGCTCGGCCTCGTCGAGCAGGGCCGCGAGCGCCGCAGCGTCCGGACCGCCCGTGGCGTTGTCGAACACCAGGACGCGCCCGACCTGGGGCTCGACGCCGTCGAGCACCTGGCGCAGCACGTCGATCTGCGGCTGGTAAGTAACGACGACCGCGCAGACCGCCGTGCAGCGGCGCGATGCGCGGGCCGCCGCCGGCTCGTTCGCGTCGAGAAGGTTCATTTGCGCAGCAGGAGCAGATCGCTCATGGCCGAGCGGGGACCGTTCGAAAAGCGCGAGTAGCGGCCGCTCGCGTACTCACGCAGGATGGCCGGCAGCCGCTTGTGGATGCGTGGTGGCGGCATGGCGCGAAAGCGCGCGTGCGTGAGCCGGTCGCGCAGCAGATGCATCTTCGATGCGCCCAGCTTCAACCGACCGGCTTCGGCTTCGTCGAGCAGCGTCTGCGTGCGCAGCAGGGTGCGTGTCATGAATTCGAGGCGCGACATGCCACCGCCCGTCAGGCGCTCGACGAAGCCGCGTCGACGCATGCCGATCTGGTTGTTGCCATGCTGACGGTAATCGATGCTGGCGACTTCCAGGCAATCGGTCGTTCCCTTGGATGTGGCGATCATCGCCAGCCATTCGTCGTGGATCCAGCCCTCGGGCACCGTGAAGTCGTCTGCGAACACCTCGCGCCGAACGGCCATGGTCGCGCCGGTCACGATGTTGCGGCGGACGAGGACCTCGAACATGTCGCCCGCATGGACCGCGGCCAGTTCCTCCTGCGTAACCTCCAGGGCTTCGAACAGGCCGCAATTCAGACTTGATTCCTGGTCGTCGACCAGACGTGCGTCGCTGTGCAGCATCAGCAAGTCGGGACGCCGCTCGAACTCGGCGGCGAAGCGCTCGACCTTGGTCGGATGCCAGAGATCGTCCTGATCGCACAGGAAGACGATGTCGCCGGTGGTAGCCCGCAGCGCCTGCTCGAAATTGGCGACGTAGCCGACATTGGCGGCATTGCGGTGCATGACGAACTGGATGCCGGCCGCGCGGACCCGCGGCGCGAAAGACTCCAGCAGTGCCCACGTGCCATCGGGGGAGGCGTCGTCGAAGACGACCAGCTCCTGCGGTGGCCGCGTCTGCGCCAGGATGCTGTCCAGTTGCGCCGCGAGGTAGGGCTCGCCCCGGTAGGTGCACAGCGCCACCGACACAACGACGGTGGAATCGGGCCGGGTCACTGCTTGAGGCCGGTGTATCCGGTGCCTTCCGCATTGGGCGTAAGCGCATAGGCGTCGACGATGCGGCCGTGTTCCATGTGGACGACGCGATTGCATTCCTTCTGGATGAGGTCCATCGAGTGCGATGCCAGAACCAGGATGCCCGACTTGGCCACCACGTCGCGCATGCGCTTCTCAGCCTTCTCGGTGAACTCCGCGTCGCCGACCGACAGCCATTCGTCCATCAGCAGGATGTCGGCCTCGACGCTGGTCGAGATGGAGAATGCCAGTCGCATCAGCATGCCGGTGGAGTAGGTGCGCACCGGCATGTTCACGTACTCGCCCAGGCCGCTGAATTCACAGATTTCGTCGGTAAGCGCATCGACCTGCTTCTTGCTCATGCCCATGACCAAGCCACGCAGCATGATGTTCTCGATGCCCGTCGCGTCCGCCTCGATGCCCAGCGATGGGTCGATCAGGCTGGCCACGGTGCCACGGCGTTCGAAGTCGCCCGACGAGGGTTCGTAGACGCCGGCGAGCGTGCGCAGCAACGTCGACTTGCCGGCGCCGTTGTGGCCGATCAGCCCCAGGCGGTCACCGCTCTGGAGTTCGAGGTCGATGTCGCTCAGGGCCTGGACCACGCGCACGCCGGTCTCCTTGCCCAGACGCCCGCCGGTGACGGACGCGGCAAGCGTCTTTTTTAGTGAAGCCGATCCGGCGCCGTAGATCGGAAAGCTCACCGACGCTTTTTTCATGGAGATGAAGGGCATGTTCTCAAAGCCAGTAGACGATGCGACGACGGTATTTTGCGAAGAGCAGGGCGGAGGAGGTCACGCAGACGACGGTCCAGCCCAGGATGCCAAGCCAACTGTGCAGCGACGCCTCGCCGCCCATCAGGGGCGTGCGCAGGAGGTCGAGCATCTGCGCGAGCGGGTTGTACAGGATGTAGCGCGCGCGATCGGGCAGGCTCTCCGGCAGCCAGAACACGGGCGTCAGAAACATCAGCATCTGCATGACGCTGGTGACGATCTGCGCCACGTCGCGGAATCGCGTGCAGACGAGGCCCAGCGCGATGCCCAGGGCATGGGCATTGATCAGGAGCAGCAGCAGCGCTGGTAGCACCAGCAATGCCGACCATGACAGCGAGATGCCGGCCCAGACCGCCACGGGAATGTAGATGACGATCTGATGGAGGAACTGGATGATGTTGCGCGACATGCTGCGCCACACGAACAGGCTGATCGGGAAATAGCCTTGCTTGAGGTAGTTGGCGGAGGTCACGAAGGCATTGCAGGACTCGTTCACCAGGGAGGAGAAGAAACTCCAGAAGATGATCCCCAGCGCCAGGTGCGGGAAGAACTTTGACAGTTCGGCGCCGAAGAGCGAACTGTAGAGCGGTCCCATGCCGCCGATCATGGCGGCCATGCTCAGGGTGAGCCACAGCGGTCCGAGCATCGAGCGCCGGTAGCGCAGCACGATGTCGAACCAGGCGAGCGTCCACCAGATGTCGGTGCGCCGCGTGCCTTCCCACCAGTCGGCCCAGGCGGTGCGGTGCAGGTTGGAGTGCGCTTGGCTCATGCGGTGCGGCTCGTCGGGAGAATTTGCATTGGAAGATCGCGCATTGTTTTTTGGAATGGGGTAGGGCGAAGAAAGTGTGCGTTCGGTGCGCGATCGTCATTCCGCCAGCCGTCGATAGCGCCAAAACGCCCCCGACAGCCACACCTTCATCAGGCTGGTCACGTGCCAGGCGAGATGGCTGCGGCTCGAATGGCTGGCGCGTTGCGCTTCGTGCCGGGCTTGCAGACCTTCGGCGACCTGCAGTCGCCAGCCGGCGAGCCGGGTGCGCGCGCAGATGTCGAAGTCCTCGCCGTACATGAAGAAACGCTCGTCGAAGCCTTCGATCTGGTGGTAGGCGGCACGGCGGAACAGCATGAAGAGGCCGGGAATCCAGGCCGGAACGGCCGGCGGTACATAGGTCGCACGCTTGCGTGCGAGGATCTCGAGCGGCGAGATTATCGCCCGGTGCGGCTCCGGCCCCGTCTTGCCCGGTTCCAGGATGCGTGGCGTCAACAATCCGGCGTCGGGCCGCGCCTGAGCCATCAGCGGCGCCAGCACATCGCTGTCGAGCCGGATGTCCGGATTGAGCACCAGGAACCACGGCGTCGCGCAATGGGCGAACGCGGCGTTGTGATTGGCCCCGAAACCCTTCGGCTTCGGGTTGTCGATGCGCTCGATCGGAAAGCGCGGATGCAGGCCGGCGAGGGCGTCGTCCGACTCCCGAATGTTGATCGTCAACACCACCTTCTCCACCGATCCGGCGCTCCAGCGATCGAGCTGCTCGAGCAGCGGACGGATCAACGCCAGCTGTCCGTGGCTCACGATCGAGACCGTGATGGGCCGCTGCGCCGGTGCCTCGGCATCGAAGGTGGTGGGGCGGGGCGATTCGGATTGGGAAGCGGGGGAGGCGGTGGTGGACATGGTCTAATTTCGCCGGGAATTCTAGGTTCCCGCCCCTCTCTTCCTTCCCCCCAATGATTGCCCTGATCGTCATCAGCTTCGTCGTGTCCGCCTTCGCCGTGCTGGTGTTCATGCGGCGCGCGCGGCGCCATGCGCGGCGCTATGCGGCGGACATGCCCCAGCGCTTCCATAAGGGCCACGTGCCGCGCCTGGGCGGCGCCGGCATCTTCGTCGGCACCGGGGCGGCCTGGCTGGCGGCGGGGCTGTTCGGCGATCCGTTCAACGTCGGCTGGCGCGCGTCGGCGTCGTCGCTGGTGCTGCTGTGCATGGCGCCGGCCGTCGTCGGCGGCATCGCCGAGGACGTGACGCAGCGCGTGCAGGTGCGCTGGCGGCTGGCGCTCACGCTGGGCTCCGCCCTGCTGCTGTGCTGGTTGCTCGGCCTGGGCGTGCATCGCACGGGCCTGGGCATCGTCGACGCCGGGATGCGGGCCATGCCGTTCGCGGGGGTGCTGCTGGCGGTGCTGGCCATCGGCGGGCTGCCACACGCCTTCAACATCATCGACGGCTACAACGGACTGGCGGGTACGGTGGCCGTGCTGGTGTGTCTGGCGATCTCGCACGTGGCGCTGCAGGTGGGTGATCGGCAACTGGCGGCGATGGTGGTCTGTCTGGTCGGCGCCACGATGGGTTTCCTGATGTGGAACTACCCGAGCGGCAAGATCTTCGCCGGCGACGGTGGCGCCTACGTGTGGGGCATGGTGATCGCGGTGGCCTGCGTGGCGCTGGTGCAGCGCCACTCGGCCGTCTCGCCGTGGTTTCCGATGCTGCTGCTGATCTACCCGGTGTGGGAGACGCTGTTCTCCATCTACCGGAAGCTCGCGCGCGGCCAGTCGCCGGGCACGGCCGACGCGCTGCACTTCCACCAGCTGATCTTCCGGCGCATCGTGCGTGTCGCCTTCAGCGACGACGAGGCCCGCCAACTGCTCGCCCGCAACAACCGCACGTCGCCCTACCTGTGGATGTTCGCCGCGCTGTCGGTGGTGCCGGCGGTGCTCTTCTGGCGCAACACGCTGGCGCTCATGCTGTGCTGCCTCCTGTTCATCACCACCTATGTGCTGGCCTACCTGATGATCGTGCGGTTCAAGGTGCCTCGCTGGCTGCGGCCCTGACCCGCGGACACCGCCTCGCCGCCATCGCGCCCCTTCCTTGCGTTCCTTCGCCCCACGAACCCGCCCGATGTCCCTGCGCCGCAACATCCTGTGGAACCTCGCCGGCGCCGGGCTGCCCCTGCTCGCGGGCGCCGCGTTCATTCCCTACCTGGTGCGCGAGGCCGGTGTCGAGGTCTTCGGCATCCTGACGCTGGTCTGGGCGCTGATCGGCTACTTCAGCCTGTTCGACTTCGGCCTCGGCCGGGCGCTCACCCAGCAGGTGGCGCAGAAGCTCGGCGCCGGTCATGTCCACGACGTGCCGGCGCTGGTCAAGGGCGGGCTGGGCCTGACGCTGGCCACGGGGCTGGCCGGCGGCGTGCTGCTGGCCGTGTTCGCGCAGCCGCTGGCCGAGCGCTGGCTGGGCGTGTCCCCGGCGCTGCGCCGCGACGTGTCCATCGCCTTGCTGATCGCGGCGGTGAGCGTGCCGGTGACCACCATCACCGTCGGCCTGCGCGGCGTGCTGGAGGCCTACGAGGACTTCCGCGACGTCAACCTGCTGCGGATGCTGCTGGGACTGGCGAACTTCGGCCTGCCGGCGCTCAGCGTGCTGTGGTTCGGCCCGTCGCTGGTGCCGATGGTGGCCAGCCTGATGATGGCCCGGCTGGTGTTCTGCCTCGCCCACTGGACGCTGGTGCGCCGGCGCCTGCCCGGCGGGTTGGGAGCGGCCGTGCTCCACCGGGTCGACCTGCGCCGCCTGCTGACCTTCGGTGCCTGGATGACCGTGTCCAACATCGTCAGCCCGCTGATGGTGACGGGCGACCGCTTCGTCATCTCGGCCGTGCTCGGCGCGGCCGTGGTGGCGTACTACGCGGTGCCCTCGGAGGTGATGGCGCGCGTCCTCATCCTGCCCGCCGCGCTCACGGGGGCTCTGTTCCCGCGGCTGGCGGCGCTCATGACCGCCGCCGATCCGGGCGCGGCGCGGCGCCTCTACCTGCAGTGCATCGCCGTGGTCGCCGCGGCGCTGCTGCCGGCCTGCCTGGCGCTCGGGCTGGGGGCGCACTGGGGGCTGTCGCACTGGCTGGGGGCCGAGTTCGCCGAGCGCTCCGCGCCGGTGGTGAGCATCCTCGCCCTGGGCCTGCTGCTCAACGGGATCGCGTTCGTTCCCTTCGCGGCGGTCCAGGCGGCCGGGCTCGCGCGCATCACGGCGCAACTGCACGTGATCGAGGCCCTGCTGTATTTCGCGATGCTGTGGGTCGGGCTCCATGAATTCGGGCTGGTCGGCGCCGCCATGGCCTGGACGGTGCGCGTCGGCATCGACCTGATCCTGCTGCTCGTCGTGGCGCAGCGACGGATCTTCAGGCGGCCGCCGTCACCGCCCGTGCGTCACAATTTGCCATCCTTCGAACCGGAGTCTCCATGACCGTCCCCGCGAGCGATCCCGTGCTCAACATCCCCCCCCGCGACAAGGCCGAGATCCTGGCCCAGGCACTGCCCTACATCCGCAAGTTCCACGGCAAGACCATCGTCATCAAGTACGGCGGCAACGCCATGACCGACCCGGCCCTGCAGGCCGATTTCGCCGAGGACGTGGTGCTGCTCAAGCTGGTGGGCATGAACCCGGTGGTGGTGCACGGCGGCGGCCCGCAGATCGAGGCGGCGCTCAACCGGCTGGGCAAGAAGGGCAGCTTCATCCAGGGCATGCGCGTGACCGACGCGGAAACCATGGAGGTCGTCGAGTGGGTGCTCGCCGGCGAGGTGCAGCAGGACATCGTCGGTCTCATCAACCAGGCCGGCGGCAAGGCCGTGGGCCTGACCGGGCGCGACGGCGGCCTGATCCGCGCGCAGAAGCTCAAGCTGGCCGACCGCGCCGACCCGAGCCTGATGCACGACGTCGGCCAGGTCGGCGACATCGTCTCGATCGACCCGAGCGTGGTCAAGGCGCTGCAGGACGACGCCTTCATTCCCGTCATCAGCCCGATCGGCTTCGGCGAGGACAACGAGAGCTACAACATCAACGCCGACGTCGTCGCCGGCAAGCTCGCCACCGTCCTCAAGGCGGAGAAGCTGATGCTCCTGACCAACACGCCCGGCGTGCTGGACAAGGCCGGCACGCTGCTGACCAACCTGAGCGCGCGCGAGATCGACGAGCTGTTCGCCGACGGCACCATCTCCGGGGGCATGCTGCCGAAGATCGAGGGCGCGCTCGACGCGGCCAAGAGCGGCGTGAACGCGGTGCACATCATCGACGGGCGGGTGCCGCACGCGATGCTGCTGGAGATCCTGACCGACCAGGCCTACGGCACGATGATCCGGGCCCGGTAGTCGACCCCGCCTATTCGTAGCCGCGCGGATTGCCCTGCTGCCAGCGCCAGCTGTCGGCGCACATCTGGTCGAGGCCGCGGCGGGCGCGCCAGCCGAGGGTGGCTTCGGCCAGGGCCGGGTCGCCCCAGTACGCCGGCACGTCGCCCGCGCGGCGCGGGCCGATGTCGTAGGCGATGCGCCGGCCGCTCGCGCGCTCGAACGCCTTGACCACGTCGAGCACCGAGGCGCCGGTGCCCGTCCCGAGGTTCAGGGTGACCAGGCCGGGGGCCTTCTCGGTGTGGCGCAGCGCCGCGACGTGGCCTTCGGCCAGGTCCATGACGTGCACGTAGTCGCGCACGCCGGTGCCGTCGGGCGTCGGATAGTCGCCCCCATGGACCGCGAGCTTCTCGCGCAGGCCCACGGCGACCTGGCTCACGAACGGCATCAGGTTGTTGGGCTTGCCGTTGGGGTGCTCGCCGATCAGGCCGCTCTCGTGGGCGCCCACGGGGTTGAAGTAGCGCAGCAGGGCGATGCGCCAGTCGGGCTGCGCGATCTGCAAGTCGCGCAACGACTCCTCCACCATGTGCTTGGAGCGTCCGTACGGGCTCGCCGGGCGGCAGGGCGCGTCTTCGGGGATCGGCGAGCGGTCGGGTTCGCCGTACACCGTGGCCGACGAGGAGAAGATCAGCGTCTTCACGCCCGCCGCCTGCATGGCCTCGGCCAGCACCCAGCTGCCATGCACGTTGTTCTGGTAGTACGCCATCGGCTCGGCCACCGAGTCGCCGACGGCCTTCAGGCCGGCGAAATGGATCACGCCGGCGATCTCGTTCTCGGCGAACACCCGGTCGAGCAGGGCGCGGTCGCGCACGTCGCCTTCGATGAAGTCGGGCGCCTTGCCGGTGATGCGCGCCAGGCGATCGAGGACGCGCAGGTCGCTGTTGCCCAGGTTGTCCAGGACGAGGGGCGTGTAGCCCGCCTCGGCGAGCGCCACGCAGGTGTGGCTGCCGATGAAGCCCGCGCCGCCCGTCACCAGAATGCAATTGCCCATGTCGGTTTTCCTATTTGATCCATGAAGTGAGTATCTATTCTCATGCAGCGTGGTTTTCCGGCTTGCTCCCCCGCTCACGTCAAGTGTGGCATGCGAGAATTAATTTTTTACATTTATCTACACGCAATGACAATTGAAGCGAACATGGCTGTCCTCGTGCCGGGCACCTCCGTGTCGTCAGGCGCCGTTGCGCTGCTGACGCGAAGGCGACCCAAGCCTGGCGAACGCCGCGTCCAGATCATGCAGACCCTCGCGGCGATGCTGGAGCGCCCGGGCGGCGAGCGCGTGACCACCGCCGCGCTGGCGGCCGAACTCGACGTGAGCGAAGCCGCGCTCTACCGTCACTTCGCCAGCAAGGCGCAGATGCTCGAAGGTCTGATCGATTTCATCGAACAGAGCGTGTTCGTCGAGGTCGACCGGATCGTGGGGCACGAGGTCGCGCCGCGCGAGCGGGCGGTCCGCATCGTCGCCGCGCTGATGCAGTTCGCCGAGAAGAACGCGGGCATGGCGCGCGTGATGGTGGGCGACGCGCTGGTCTACGAGAACGAGCGGCTGCAGAACCGGATGAACCAGTTCTTCGACCGCATCGAGTCGACCCTGTGCAAGGTGCTGCTCGAGGACGCCACCGGGGACGCGGGATCGCTGGACGCCCAGGTGCGCTCGGGCGTGCTGACGGCCTTCGTCGCCGGCCGCCTGCAGCGCTTCACGCGCTCGGGCTTCAGGCGTCTGCCGACCGAGCACCTCCAGCTGGCGATCGACCGGATCGTCTGAGGGCTCACGGCTCGCGGCTCGCGGCCCGCCCCGGGTCTCAGGCCGTGACGGCCACGCCGACCCGGGCGCCGGCCGCGACGATCTCGTCCCAGGTGGCCTCGTCGAGTTCGATGCCGCCCTGGGCGCGGGCCGCGCGCGCGGCGCGTTCGGGTTCGCCGGCGATGCGCACGGCCTCGTGGCCCTCGCCGGGCGGGCTCTGGCGAAGCCAGTCGACAAAGGCGGTCGCTTCCTGCTCGAAGGCGGCGCGCGTGCCCAGGCGCGCCGGGTCGATCAGCACCGTCAGCATGCCGTTGTAGACCGAGCGCGCGGCATCGGCCGGCCGGTGCCAGGTGCCGCCGCCGGTGAGCGCGCCGCCGAGCAGTTCGCACGCCACGGCCATGCCGTAGCCCTTGTGTTCGCCGAAGGTCATGAGCGCGCCGAACAGGCCGCCGCCCGGGGGCGGGTTGCCGTCGCCGTCGCCGGCCGGATCGCGCTGCGGCACCACGACCACGCCCGGGTCGTCGGTCGGGCGGCCATGCTCGTCGATCAGGTAGCCCGGCGGCACGCGCTCGCCCTTGTTGTGGGCCACGCGCATCTTGCCCTGGGCCACGCGGCTGGTCGCGAAGTCCAGCACGAAGGGTTCGGCGCCCGCCAGCGGCACGCCGATGCAGCACGGGTTGGTGCCGAAGCGCCCGTCGCCGCCGCCCCAGGGCGCCACGACCGGCCGCGACAGCACGTTGACGAAGTGCATCGACACCAGCCCCTGCGCCGTCGCCATCTCCGCGAAATGACCGATGCGCCCCAGGTGGTGCGCCTGCGCCAGCGTGAAGATGCAGCTGCCGTGCTCGCGCGCCCGCGCGATGCCCAGGTCCATGGCCTGCACGCCGACGATCTGGCCGTAGCCGCGTCGGCCGTCCAGCGCCAGCAGCGTGCCGATGTCCAGGGTCACGGCCACCGAGGCGCCGGGCACCAGACCGCCCTCGGCCACCGCGTCGACGTAGCGCGGCAGCATGCCCACGCCGTGCGAGTCGTGCCCGCTCAGGTTGGCCAGCACCAGGTTGTCGGCGACCTGCGCCGCCTCGGCGGGCGAGCTGCCCGCCGCCTCGAGGATGGCCGCGCACCGTGCCCGCAGCACCGAAGCCTGAAAAATCCGGGACATGAGAAATCTCCTATCGATATGAAGTCCAGCAGACGGAACCGTAACCCAGGTCCCGCGCGGCGCGGCGCGTCCGCGACGGCCCCGGGCGGGCTCACATGGTGGCGCCGATCTGCCACGGCACGAACTCGTTCTGGCCATAGCCGTGCTGCTCGCTCTTGGAGGGCTCGCCCGAGGCCGTCGCCAGCACCAGGCGGAAGATGCGCTCGCCCATCTCCTGGATCGAAGCCGTGCCGTCGACGATCTCGCCGCAGTTGATGTCCATGTCCTCCTCCTGGCGGCGCCACAGCGCGGAGTTGGTGGCCAGCTTGAGCGAGGGGGAGGGCGCGCAGCCGTAGGCCGAGCCACGTCCGGTGGTGAAGCAGATCAGGTTGGCGCCGCCGGCGACCTGGCCGGTGGCGCTGACCGGGTCGTAGCCCGGCGTGTCCATGAAGACGAAGCCGTGCGCGGTCACGGGCTCGGCGTACTCGTACACCGCCTCCAGGTTGCCGGTGCCGCCCTTGGCGACGGCGCCGAGCGACTTCTCCAGGATGGTCGTCAGTCCGCCGGCCTTGTTGCCGGGCGAGGGGTTGTTGTTCATCTCGCCCTGGTTGATGGCGGTGTAGTGCTCCCACCAGCGGATGCGCTCGACCAGCTTCTCGCCAACCTCGCGGCGCACCGCGCGCTGCGTGAGCAGGTGCTCGGCGCCGTAGACCTCGGGCGTCTCGCTGAGGATGGCCGTGCCGCCGTGCGCCACCAGCAGGTCGACCGCCGCGCCCAGCGCCGGATTGGCGCTGATGCCCGAATAGCCGTCCGAGCCGCCGCACTGCAGCCCGATGGTGAGGTGCGCCGCGCTGCAGGGCTCGCGCGTCGCCGCGTTGGCGCGCGGCAGCATCGCCTCGATCAGCGCGACACCCTTGTCCACGGTCTTGCGCGTGCCGCCGGTGTCCTGGATGTTGAAGGTGCGGAAGTTCTCGCCGTCGGCGAGGTTGCCGGTGGCCAGCCAGGCGTTGATCTGGTTGACCTCGCACCCCAGGCCCACCACCAGCACGGCGGCGAAGTTGGCATGCGTCGCGTAGCCCGTCAGGGTGCGGCCCAGCACCCGCATGCCCTCGCCGTCGCCGTCCATGCCGCAGCCGGTGCCGTGCGTGAGCGCGACGACCCCGTCGACGTTCGGGTAGGCGGCCAGCGCGGCCGGGTTGGTGCGGCGCGAGAAATGGTCGGCGATGGCGCGCGCCGCCGTCGCCGAGCAGTTCACGCTGGTCAGCACGCCGATGTAGTTGCGCGTCGCGACGCGGCCGTCGGCGCGGCGGATGCCCATGAAGGTGGCCTCGCGCCGGGCCGGGGCCGGTTTCACGTCGCTGCCGAAGGCGTAGTCGCGCGCGAAGTCGCCCTTGTCCGGGCCCATGTCGAGGTTGTGCGTGTGCACGTGCTCGCCCGGGGCGATCGGCTGGCTGGCGAAGCCGATGATCTGGTCGTAGCGGCGCACCGGCTCGCCCGGCGCGATGGCGCGCATGGCGACCTTGTGGCCCGGCGGGATCAGCCCGCGGCTGGTGACGTGCTCGATCGGCGTGCCGCCCACGAGCTGCGCGCGCGCGATGACGACGTCGTCGGCGGGGTGGAGGCGGATGAAAGGGGTGGTCATCGGGGGGCTTTCATTGCATCAGCCGGGGCAGCCACAGCACCGTGGCCGGCCAGTAGGTGATCAGCGCCAGGCTGAACAGCAGCGGCACCAGCCACGGCAGGATCGCCATGGTCGTGCGCTCCAGGCTCAGGTTGGCGATGCGCGCGAGCACGAACAGCACCATCCCCATGGGCGGGTGCAGCACGCCGATCATGAGGTTGAGCACCATCAACACACCGAAGTGGACCGGGTCGATGCCCAGCTGGTTGGCGATCGGCAGCAGGATCGGCACGAGGATCGTGATGGCCGCCGTGGTCTCCAGGAAGCAGCCGACGAACAGCATCAGCAGGTTGGCCAGCAGCAGGAACACCCAGGGTTCCTTGGTGAAGTCCAGCACCCAGGCGGCGATGTCCGCCGTGACGCCGGTGGCCGTGAGCATCCAGCCGAAGATCGAGGCGGCCGCGACGATGAAGAGCACCGTGGCGGTCGACTCCACCGTCTCCAGGCAGACCTTGACGAACATCTTCCACTTGAGCGTGCGATACCAGAAGAAGCCCAGCGCCATCGCCCACACGCAGGCCGCGATGGCGCCCTCGGTGGCGGTGAACAGGCCGGTGGCCATGCCGCCGATGAGCAGCACGGGCGTCATGATCGGCAGCACGGCCTCGAAGCGGAACACCTTGTCGGCCACGAAGAGGATGACCAGCGCCACCGCCACGGCCGGCTGCGCCGGCAGGCCCAGCCGGTCCACCGCCAGCCACAGCGCGGTCGGCCAGACGCACACCACCAGCAGCTCGACCAGCGCCTTCATCAGGCGCGGCCACTGGAACTTGACGTCCGAACCCCAGCCGTTCTTGTGGGCGTAGTAGGCGACCGTGAGCATCATCAGCAGCGTCATGATCACGCCGGGCACGATGCCGGCGAGGAACAGCGAGCCGACCGAGACGTTGGCCATCATTCCGTAGATCACGAAGGGCAGGCTCGGCGGGATGATCGGCCCGAGCGTGGCCGAGGCGGCCGTCACGCCGACGGCGAACTCGGTCGAGTAGCCGTGCTCCTTCATGGCCTTGATCTCGATCGTGCCCAGCCCGGCGGCGTCGGCGATGGCCGTGCCGCTCATGCCGGAGAAGATCACCGAGCCGAGGATGTTCACGTGCCCCAGCCCGCCCTTGAGCCAGCCGACGAGCGCGAGCGCGAAGTTGTAGATGCGGTTGGTGATGCCCGCGTTGTTCATCAGGTTGCCCGCCAGGATGAAGAACGGCACCGCCAGCAGCGGGAAGCTGTCCACGCCGCTGACCATCCGGTGGATGACGACGAAGCCCGGCAGGTTGCCCGACCACCAGATGTAGACCAGCGAGGCGCCGGCCATCGCCACGGCGACCGGGATGCCGGCGCTCATGAACAGGAGGAATGCGATCTTGAGCATGTGTGTCCGATGTGTCCGAAGGGTCCGGTCGCCTCAGCGATCCTGCATGGTGGATTCGGGCCGCTCCAGCGCGCAGTAGCCGCGCCGCCAGTGCACCACGCTGACCTGGATCGAACGCGCCAGCATCGCCACGAAGCCGAACAGGCACACGGCGTAGACCACGTTCATCGGCAGGTCGACGATCGTCATGCTGGCGTTGTTGCCGATGCGGATCATCATCTGCACCGTCATCACCACCGCCGCGGCGAAGAAGCCCGTGCGCAGCACGTCCACCACCACGCCCAGGACGCGGCCCACGGACGCGGGCATGTGGCGGTAGAAGAAGTCGACCTGGATGTGGTTGTTCTTGGCCACGCCGATGGCCGCGCCCACGAACACCACGCCCACCAGCAGGTAGCGCGCGATCTCCTCGGTCCAGGCGGCCGAGTCGTTGAGCACGTAGCGCGTGACGAACTGGTAGAGCACCGTCGCGCCCAGCAGCCAGAAGATGCCCAGTGCGATCCAGGCCTCGAAGGTCGTCCCCGAGAGGTCGACCGCCTCGTCGACCGCGTGGAATTCGCCGTCGTCGCCCAGGAGCTTGTCGCTCGCCGATGGTTCCTGCGCCGACATCACTTGATCGCCGTGATGCGGTCGTAGTCCTGCTGGCGGTAGCCGTGGTCGGTCGGCTTGGTGTTCTTCAGCACCGCGTCGCGGAAGGCGTTCTTGTCGACCGCGATGATGTTGTTGCCGCGCTTTCTGAACTCCTCCACCAGCCGCGTCTCCGAGGCGATGATCTCGCGCCCGGTCTTCTCCGCGGCCTCCTCCATCACCTCTGAGAACATCTTCTTCTCGTCGGCCGACAGGCGCCCCCAGAACTGGCCCGAGACCACGGTGAGCAGCGAATCGACGATGTGGCCGGTCAGCGAGATGTTCTTCTGCACCTCGAAGAACTTCTTCGCCTCGATGGTGGGCAGCGGGTTCTCCTGGGCGTCGACCGTGCCGCTCTGCAGCGCGAGATACACCTCGGCGAACGCGATGGGCGTGGCGTTGGCGCCCAGCGCCTTGGGAAACGCCAGGTAGGCCGGCGCGTCGGGCACGCGGATCTTCAGGCCCTTCATGTCCTCGGGCTTGGCCACCGGGCGCGCCGCGCTGGAGGTGACGTGGCGCGCGCCGTAGTAGGTCAGGGCCGTGATGTGGTTGCCGGTCTTGTCGTCGTAGCCCTTGGCGAGCTCGCGGAAGACGTCGCTCTTGGCGTACTTCAGCTGGTGCTCGGCGTCGCGGAAGATGAAGGGGAAGTAGGAGATCGACAGCGGCGTGTAGCTGCGCCCGGCGAAGCTCGCGCCGGTCAGCACCATGTCGACCGTGCCCAGCGTCAGGCCCTGGTTGATGTCGGCCTCCTTGCCCAGGCTGGAGGCCGGGAACACCTGGATGTCGTACTTGCCGTTGCTGCGCTTCCTGATCTCGTCGGCGGCCCACACCGAGTACTTGTGGAACGGCTCGGAGGTCTCGTAGACGTGCGCCCACTTGAGCTTGGTCTGCGCCCGCGCGGTGCCGGGCATGCCCAGCGTGGCGAGGGCCGCGGCCGCCAGGGCCGCGGTGGCGAAGGCCTGCAGCAGCCGCCGGCGCTCGGGCGTGGCCGGGCGGGCGGCGATGCGGGCCGGGCCGCCGTGAAGTGTCGTCGTCGAGTCGTTCATGGGTGTGTCTCCGTCTGTGGTCTTGTGATCGAAAGGAAGGTCGGAACGGGAAGGAAGCAGGGGTGGCGCGACCTCAGGCCGTCCGGCGCGCGCGCCGCCAGCTGGCGCTGAAGCGCTGGTGCGCCCGGTCCATGTGGGCGTGCATCGCGACGCGGGCGGCGTCGGCGTCGTGCGCGGCGACGGCCTCGAGCACCACGCCGTGCTCGGCGATGGCCGCGCGCCACGAGGGGAGGGTCTCGAAGTGGCCGCCCAGGCGGGTGAAGATCGGGCCGCGGCGCGAGTCCCAGAAGCCCTGCACGGTCTCGGCCAGCACGACGTTGCCGCAGGCGGTGGCCACGGCGACGTGGAAATCGCGGTCGCCGTCCAGCGGCATCACCTGGCGCCCGGCGAGGTCCTCCATCAGGGCGATGGCGCGCGCCATGGCCTCGATGTCCCTGCGTCGCGCACCGGCGGCGGCCAGGGCGGCGGTCTCGCCCTCGACCACCCGGCGCGCCCGGATCAGCTCCAGCGGACCCCACTCGGTCGCCGCCACGCGCTCGGCGCTGCGGTGGGTGCGGTCCTGCACGTAGACGCCCGACCCCGTGCGCACCTCGACCCAGCCCTCGACCTCCAGCGCGATCAGCGCCTCGCGCACCGACGGCCGGCTCACGCCGAGCTGGCGCGCCAGGTCGCGCTCGGCTGGCAGGCGCGCGCCGGCCTCGAACTCGCCCTGTCCGATCAGCGTGCGCAGCTGGTCGGCGATCTGGCGGTAGAGGCGCTGCGGTTCGATGGACTGGAGGGGCACGTCGGGTGGCATCGGGTCGGATCGGAGCCGGGGGTGCGACGTCCCGGCGTGGGTGCCGGACCGCTTAAGGGTTGTCCTGAATTGGACAAGTGGTCAGGCCAATCCAGAATAAGTTCGATGCCCCGGCGCCACCATCGGGCGAAACCCTCAAGGTCGGCGCCGGTCTCTTCCGGGGCCGCCCTGCGGCCCGCGCGGGGCCGCCGCGCCCCGCCAATCCGCCGCCACATCAAGGACACACACACCATGCGACTCCAGGGAAAAACCGCACTCGTCACTGCCGCCGGCCAGGGCATCGGACGCGCCACCGCGCTCGCCATGGCGGCCGAGGGCGCGCAGGTCTGGGCGACCGACGTCAACGCCGATCTGCTGGGCAGCTACGCCGGCACGCCCGGCATCCGGACCGCCGTGCTCGACGTGCTCGACCGCGCCGCCATCGACGCGCTGGTGGGATCGATGCCCCGGGTCGACGTGCTGTTCAACTGCGCCGGCGTCGTCCATGGCGGCACCGCGCTGGAGGCCACCGACGACGACCTCGACTTCGCCTTCCACCTCAACGTGCGGGCGCAGTTCTGGACCATCCGCGCGGTGCTGCCGCGCATGCTCGAGGCCCGGGGCGGCAGCATCGTCAACATGGCCAGCGTGTGCTCCAGCATCAAGGGCCTGCCCAACCGGTGCGTCTACGGCACCACCAAGGCGGCCGTGCTGGGGCTGACCAAGAGCGTCGCGGCCGACTACGTGGGGCACAACGTGCGCTGCAACGCGGTGTGCCCCGGCACGGTCGACACGCCCTCGCTGGCCGGACGCATCAACGCCAGCGCCGACCCGGTCGCCGCGCGCCAGGCCTTCATCGCGCGCCAGCCGCTCGGCCGCCTCGCCCAAGCCCACGAGATCGCACCGCTGGTGGTGTTCCTCGCCAGCGACGACGCGGCCTTCGTCACCGGCCAGGCCTACTCGGTGGACGGCGGCATCACGATCTGACCCGCCGGGGGCGCGGGTTCGCGGCCGCTGCTGCCGGGCCGCATCGGCGCCCGGACCCGGGGCGCGTCGAGGGGCGGCGGAAGGCGGGGTAATTCCCGCTTGTCCGCCCGGACCGAAGCATTGCAAAATAGAACGATCGTTCTTTTATTGCCGATCGTCCTCGTTCCGTGCCCGGAGGCCCCCCATGTCCGTCGTCACCGCCCTCGACGCCTCGACCCGTTCCGCCCGCGTCCCGCAGAAGGGCCGCCAGACCAAGTCCGCCATCGTCGACGCCGCGCTGGCGCTGGCCGCGCAGATCGGCCTGGAAGGCCTGTCGATCGGCGCCATCGCCGAGGTCATGCGCATGAGCAAGTCGGGCGTCTTCGCCCACTTCGGCTCGCGCGAGGAACTCCAGCTGTCGGTGGTGCGCGAGTACCACCACCGTTTCGAGCAGGAGGTGTTCTATCCCGCGCTCGCCACCCCGCGCGGCCTGCCGCGCCTGCGCGCCATGTTCGCCAACTGGATGCGGCGCACCTCCACCGAGATCGACTCGGGCTGCATCTACATCAGCGGCGCGGTGGAGTTCGACGACCGCCCCGGCCCCGTGCGCGACGCGCTGGCCGACTCGGTGAACGTCTGGCTCGCGGCCATGACGCGGGCCGTGGTGCTGGCGCGCGAGGCCGGCCACCTCCGCGCCGATGCCGACGAGCGCCAGGTCGCCTTCGAGATCCACGCGCTGATCCTGGCCTTGCATTACGAGGCCCGCTTCCTGCGCGCGCCGGGCTCGCTGGCGCGCGCCGAGGCCGGCTTCGACAACATCCTCGCGCGCCACGCCGCGCCCGCCCCCGGAGGCCCGTCCGGCGGTTGAGGCCGGCCGCCGCGACCACGCGGTCCGCGCGCGCCCCGCGCCGCGCCGGCCCCGGTCCTCGCGGCGCCGACCCGTCCGCCCCGGCCCTCGCCGTTCCGCCTTCCACGGCCTTCCCGCCGCCTTCCGCCTTCCGCCTTCTCACGACCTTTCCACGGAGCCTTCCGATGCCTCTCTACACGCCACCCTTGCGCGACATGCAGTTCGTCCTGCACGAAGTCCTCGACGTCGCCGCCGAATTCAAGGCCATGCCGGCCCATGCCGAGACCGACGCCGACACCATCAACGCGGTGCTGGAGGAGGCCGGCCGGTTCGCCGCCGAGGTGGCCTTCCCGCTCAACGCCGTCGGCGACGCCGAGGGTTGCGTGCTCGACCGCGCGACGCACGAGGTGAGGACGCCCCAGGGCTTCAAGGCGGCCTACGCGCAATACGTCGAGGGCGGCTGGGCGGCGCTGTCGTGCGACCCCGCGTACGGCGGCCAGGGCCTGCCGCTGGTGCTCAACCAGTGCCTCTACGAGATGCTCAACAGCGCCAACCAGGCCTGGACGATGTACCCGGGCCTCTCGCACGGCGCCTATGCCGCCCTCGCCACGCACGGCACCGAGGCGCAGAAGAAGACCTACCTGCCCAAGCTGGTCAGCGGCGAATGGACCGGCACCATGTGCCTGACCGAACCCCAGTGCGGCACCGACCTGGGCCTGCTGCGCACCCGCGCCGAGCCCCAGCCCGACGGCACCCATCGCCTGACCGGCAACAAGATCTTCATCTCCGCCGGCGAGCACGACATGGCCGCCAACATCGTCCACCTGGTGCTGGCCCGCCTGCCGGACGCGCCGCGCGGCAGCAAGGGCATCAGCCTGTTCGCCGTGCCCAAGTTCCACGTGAACGAGGACGGCTCGCTCGGCGCGCGCAACCCGATCCACTGCGGCGGGCTGGAGCACAAGATGGGGATCCACGGCAACGCGACGGCGCAGATCGTGATGGAGGGCGCCACCGGCACCCTGGTCGGCGAGCCCAACAAGGGCCTGCAGGCCATGTTCGTGATGATGAACGCGGCGCGCCTGGGCGTGGGCAACCAGTCGCTGGGCCTGACCGAGGTGGCCTACCAGAACGCCCTGGCCTATGCGAAGGACCGGCTGCAGATGCGCGCGCTCTCCGGCGTCAAGGCGCGGGAGAAGGAGGCCGATCCGATCATCGTGCACCCCGACGTGCGGCGCATGCTGCTGACCGCCAAGGCCTACGCCGAGGGCGGGCGCGCCCTGCAGATCTTCTGCACGCTGCTGCTGGACAAGGAGCATCACCACCCCGACGAGCGCGTCCGCAAGGACAGCGGCGAGCTCGTCGCGCTGCTCACGCCGATCGTCAAGGCCTTCATCACCGACAACGGCCACGTCGCGACCAACGCCTGCCTGCAGGTCTTCGGCGGCCACGGCTACATCCGCGAATGGGGCATGGAGCAGTTCGCCCGCGACAACCGCATCAACATGATCTACGAGGGCACCAACGCCATCCAGGCGCTCGACCTGCTGGGCCGCAAGATCCTGGGCAACAACGGCGCGACGCTGAAGAAGTTCGGCAAGCTGGTGGGCCGGCTGGTGGAGGAGGAAGGCGTGAACGAGTCGATGGCCGAGTTCATCAACCCGATCGCCGCGCTGGGCGACCAGCTGGTGAAGTTCACCACCGAGATCGGCTTCAAGGGCTCGCAGAACGCCGACGAGGTCGGCGCCGCGGCGGTCGACTACCTGCGCGTGGCGGGCCACTTCGTCTTCGGCTACCTGTTCGCCCGCATGGCGCAGGTCGCGCTGCGCGAGATCGAGGCCGGCAGCACCGACGCGTTCTACGTCGCCAAGCTGCAGACGGCGCGCTTCTATTTCGCCCGCCTGTTCCCGGAGACCGCGACGCTGATGCGCACCGCGCGCGCCGGCACCCGCTCGCTGATGGACACCGACGAGGCCCTGGCGTGAGGGCACCGGCGACGCCGGCGCGCCGCCCCGGCTGGCGCCACGCGGCGCTGGCCGCGGCGCTCGCTTCCACGGGCGCCGCGGCCCTCGCGCAGGCGACGCCGGTCGGTCTGTGGCACAGCGTGGACGATAGGACCGGCGAGGTGAAGGGCGAGATCCGCATCGTCGAGCAGGGCGGCGCGCTCAGCGGAAGGCTGCAGCGTTCGCTCAAGAAGGACACCGCCGCCGACGCGGTCTGCGAGGCCTGCACCGACGACCGCAAGGGCCGCCCGATCGCCGGGCTGGAGATCGTGCGCGGCGGCCGCAAGGTCGCCCAACAGGACGTCTGGGAAGACGGCCGCATCCTCGACCCTGAGAACGGCAAGGAATACCGCGCCCGCTTCCCCCCCCTCGACGGTGGCCGCCGGCTGGAGGTGCGCGGCTACCTCGGTCCGTTCTGGCGCACGCAGACCTGGACGCGCCAGGAATGACGCCCGCCACACCAACCCCCTCGTCTCCCTCATCCCCCCGATCCGCCATGTCCAGATTTCAAGTGAAGAAGGTCGCCGTGCTCGGCGCCGGCGTGATGGGCGCGCAGATCGCCGCCCACCTCGTGAACGTGCGCGTGCCGGTGGTGCTGTTCGACCTCGCGGCCACGGAAGGCCCCAGGAACGGCATCGTCGTCCGCGCCGTCGAGGCGCTGAAGAAGCAGAAGCCCGCGCCGCTCGGCGACATCGCCGACGCTGCGCTGATCGAGGTCGCCAACTACGACGACGACATCGACCGCCTGGGCGAGTGCGACCTCGTCATCGAGGCCATCGCCGAGCGCATGGACTGGAAGCGCGACCTCTACCGCCGCATCGCGCCGCACGTCGCGCCGCACGCGCTGCTGGCCTCCAACACCTCCGGCCTGTCGGTGACGACACTGAGCGAGGCGCTGCCCGAGGCCCTGCGCCCGCGCTTCTGCGGCATCCACTTCTTCAACCCGCCGCGCTACATGTTCCTGGTCGAGCTGATCGACACGCCGGCCACCGGCGCCGACGTGCTCGACCGCGTCGAGGCGTTCGTCACCACCACGCTCGGCAAGGGCGTGGTGCGCGCGCACGACACGCCGAACTTCATCGCCAACCGCGTGGGCATCGCCGGCCTGCTGGCGACGCTGAAGGAGGCCGAGAAATACGGCCTCACGCCCGACGTGGTCGACGACCTGACCGGCAGGAAGCTCGGCCGCGCCTCCTCCGGCACCTTCCGCACGGCCGACGTGGTGGGCCTGGACACCCTGGCCCACGTCATGCGGACGCTGCAGGACCAGCTCGACGAGGCGAGCGACCCGTTCCACGCGAGCTTCGGCACGCCGCCGGTGCTCGCGACCCTGCTGGAGCGCGGCTTCCTCGGCCAGAAGACCCAAGGCGGTTTCTACAAGAAAGTCGGACGCGACATCCTGCGCTTCGACCCGGCGGCCGAGCGCGGCCAGGGCGGTTACGTGCCCGCCGGCGCCAAGGCCGACGAGGTCTACGCCCGCATGCTGAAGAAGCCGGCCGCCGAGCGCCTGCGCCTGCTGCGCGAGGCCAGGGGGCCGCAGGGGCGCTTCCTGTGGGCCATCCTGCGCGACGGCTTCCACTACGCCGCCGTGCACCTGGCGGCCATCGCCGAGAGCGCGCGCGACGTCGACTTCGCCCTGCGCTGGGGCTTCGGCATGACGCAGGGACCGTTCGAGCTCTGGCAGGAGGCGGGCTGGGCGCAGGTCGCGCGCTGGGTGCAGGCGGACATCGACGCCGGGGAGGCGCTGAGCCGCGCGCCGCTGCCGGCCTGGGTGTTCGAGGGCCCCGTGGCCGAGGCCGGCGGCGTCCACACGCCCGAGGGCTCGTGGAGCGCCGCCGAGCAACGCTTCGTGCCGCGCCGCCGCCTGCCGGTGCACGCGCGCCAGTTGTTCCCCGAGCGCGTGCTGGGCGCCGCCGCGCCCACGGCCGCCGGGTCCGGCACCACGATCAGCGAGGACGGCGACGTGCGCGTCTGGACGCTCGACGGCGAGGTGCTCATCGCCAGCATCACGTCGAAGATGCACGCCATCGGTCCCGACGTGGCCGAGGCGCTGGGCGCCGCCGTCGAGCGGGCCGAGGCCGAGTACCAGGGCCTGGTCATCTGGTCGCCGGACGACGTGTTCTCGGTCGGCGCCGACCTGCAGGCGATGCTGCCGGCCTTCGTGGTGGCCGGCATCGGCGCGGTCGAGGGCGCCGAGGAGGAACTGCAGCAGCTGATGCTGCGCATCCGCTACGCCGCCGTGCCCGTGGTGTCGGCCGTGCGCGGGCTGGCGCTGGGCGGCGGCTGCGAGCTGGCCGTGCATTCGGCGCGGCGCGTGGCGGCCATGGAGAGCTACATGGGGCTGGTGGAGGTCGGCGTCGGGCTGGTGCCGGGCGCCGGCGGCCTGACCTACATCGCCCGCCGCGCGGCCGAGAACGCGGCGGCATCGACCGGCACCGACCTGCTGCCTTTCCTCACCGAAGGCTTCACCGCCGCGGCGATGGCCAAGGTCGGCACCGGCGCGCTCGATTCGAGGCGGCTGGGCTACCTGATCGAGGGCGACGTCGTCGTCGCCCACAAGGACGAACTGCTGCACGTCGCGCTGCAGCAGGTGCGCTCGATGGCCGACGCCGGCTGGCGCGCGCCGCCGCGCCGCCGCTTCCGCGTCGCCGGACGCAGCGGCGCGGCCACCATCCGCGGCCAGCTGGTCAACCTGCGCGACGGCGGTTTCGCCAGCGCGCACGACTTCCACATCGCCGGGCTGATCGCCCACGTGGTGACCGGCGGCGACGTCGACGCCGGCTCGCTGGTCACCGAGGAGTACCTCATGGCGCTGGAGCGCGAGGCGTTCTGCTCGCTCATCGTCCACCCCAAGACGCAGGCGCGGATCATGGGAATGCTGGGGACGGGCAAGCCGGTGCGCAATTGAATCAGCCTCGGGCGCAAGCCGGACACACACCAGGAGCATCCGCATGAAACAGATCCACGACGCCTACGTCGTCGCCGCCACGCGCACGCCGATCGGCAAGTCGCACCGCGGTTTCTTCCGCAACACCCGCCCGGACGACCTGCTCGCCGCCACGCTGCGCGCCGCGCTGGCGGCGGTGCCGTCGCTCGATCCGGCGGCCATCGAGGACATCGTCTGCGGCTGCGCGATCCCCGAGGCCCAGCAGGGCCTCAACGTCGCCCGCATCGCCGCGGTGCTCGCCGGGCTGCCGGCGAGCGTGGGTGGCATCACCGTCAACCGCTTCTGCGCCTCGGGCCTGTCGGCGGTGCAGATGGCGGCCGACCGCATCCGCGTGGGCGAGGCCGACGTGATGATCGCCGCCGGCGTCGAGAGCATGAGCCTGGTGCCGATGATGGGCAACTCGCCCTCGCTCTCGCCGGCGATCTTCGAGCGCGAGGGCGACGTCGGCATCGCCTACGGCATGGGCCTGACGGCCGAGAAGGTCGCGCGGCAGTGGAAGGTCTCGCGCGAGGACCAGGACGCCTTCGCGCTGGCCTCGCACCAGAAGGCGCTGGCGGCGCAGCGCGCGGGCGAGTTCGCCGACGAGATCACGCCGGTCGAGGTGACCGACCGCGTGCCCGACCTGGCGCGCGGCACGTCGGTCGCCACCACGCGCACCGTCGACCTCGACGAGGGCGCGCGTCCCGACACCAGCGTCGAAGGGCTGGCGCGCCTGCGCGCCGTGTTCGCCGCGCGCGGCACGGTCACGGCCGGCAACAGCTCGCAGACCTCCGACGGCGCCGGCGCGCTGATCCTGGCGAGCGAGGCGGCCCTGAAGCGCTTCGGCCTGACGCCGCTTGCGCGCTTCGCCAGCTTCGCCAGCCGGGGCGTGCCGCCGGAAGTCATGGGGATCGGTCCGGTCGAGGCCATTCCCGCCGCGCTGCGCCATGCCGGCCTGACGCACCAGGACATCGACTGGATCGAGCTGAACGAGGCCTTCGCGGCGCAGTCGCTGGCCGTGATCCGCACGCTGGGCCTCGATCCGGCGAAGGTCAATCCGATGGGCGGCGCGATCGCGCTCGGGCACCCGCTGGGGGCGACCGGGGCTATCCGTTCCGCGACAGTGGTTCATGCCCTGCGGCGCAAGAATCTGAAGCACGGCATGGTCACGATGTGCGTGGGCATGGGGCAGGGCGCCGCCGCCGTGTTCGAACGGGTCTGACGGCCCGGGCTGCGTCCTCGCGCATCGGGTGTCGTTTCGCCGACCCCCTTCCCAGGGGGCCCTGCCGGTGGCCCGGAGACGCCGGTTCCGTGGCCTTGCCGGCAGCGCGGCACCTGCGAACGATCTTGTTGACTCGAGGAGACGAACCATGACGCAGCAGCAACCGCACCCGTTCGACCGCGCCCTGGCGCTCGACCACAGCGACCTCCGGGCCGGCCTTTTCGCGGGCACGACCAGCCCGGACTACTGGAACATGATCGGCCCGTTCGGCGGCACGACGGCGGCGGTGGCGCTGCAGGCGGTGCTGCGGCATCCCGACCTGCTGGGCGCGCCGATCGCGCTGACGGTGAACTACGCCGCCGCGATCGAGGCCGGCGCCTTCGACGTGCAGGCCACGCCGGCGCGCACCAACCGCTCGACCCAGCACTGGACGGTGCAGATCACGCAGGCCGGCGCGAGCGGCGCGCCGCAGGTCACCACCACGGCGACGGTCGTGACGGCGGTGCGGCGCGAGACCTGGGGCGCGACCGACCTGGCCATGCCCGCAGCGCCCGCGCCGCAGGCCGTCGAGCGCGTCACGCTCGGCCCGGCCGGTGTCGCGTGGATCGGCCAGTACGAGATGCGCCCGGTCGGCGGCGGCATCCCGGCGCGCTGGGACGGCGGCGGCGACCACAGCGAGACGCTGCTGTGGGTGCGCGACGCGCTGCCGCGTCCGCTCGACTTCCCGGCGCTGGCCGCGATGAGCGACCTGTTCTATCCGCGCGTCTGGCTGCGCCGCGCGACGCGGGTGCCGGCGGGCACGGTGTCCATCACCACCTACTTCCATGCCGGCGCGGCCGAACTCGCCGAGGTCGGCACCGGCCACCTGCTCGGGCGCGCCGTCGGCCAGCAGTTCAGGAACGGTTTCTTCGATCAGGCCGCGCAGCTCTGGAGCGAGGCCGGCACGCTGCTGGCCACCAGCAACCAGATCGTCTACTTCAAGGAATAGGGCGTGGCCGGCCGCGCCCGGCCGCCATCGCCACGCCCCAGGAGCCCCGTCGACATGGACCCGACCCCGAACCCCCCTCGCGCCCCGGCGGTGCTCGTCGTCGGCGCCGGCGACGCCACCGGCGGCGCCATCGCCCGGCGCTTCGCGCGCGAGGGCCTGGCGGCCTGCGTGGTGCGGCGCAACCTGGAACGGCTGCGACCGCTGGTCGAGCGCATCGAGGCCGAGGGCGGCACCGCGCATGCCTTCGGCTGCGACGCGCGCCGCGAGGACGAGGTGGTGGCGCTGGTCGAGCGCATCGAATCGACCATCGGTCCGATCGAGGCGATGGTCTTCAACATCGGCGCCAACGTGCCCGAGAGCATCTTCGACGAGACGGCGCGCAAGTACTTCAAGGTCTGGGAGATGGCCTGCCTGGCCGGCTTCCTGAGCGCGCGCGAGGTGGCGCGGCGCATGGTGGCGCGCGGACGCGGCACGATCGTCTTCACGGGCGCGACGGCGTCGTTGCGCGGCTCGGCGAACTTCGCGGCCTTCTCGGGCGCCAAGATGGCGCTGCGGGCGCTGGCCCAGTCGATGGCGCGCGAACTCGGGTCGCGCGGCCTGCACGTGGCCCATGTCGTGATCGACGGCGCCATCGACACCGACTTCATCCGCGAGCGCTTCCCGGCGCGCTACGCGCTCAAGGCGCAGGACGGCATCCTCGATCCCGACCACATCGCCGACGCCTACTGGATGCTGCATGCGCAGCCGCGCGACGCCTGGACGCACGAGCTCGACCTGCGGCCCTGGTCCGAGAAGTTCTGAACACGACCCCGACGCGACGCGAAGGAAACCCCCATGACCACGACCGAGATCACGACCGACACCGCGACGGATACCGCGACCGACACCGGGACGCGGAAGACCGTCGAGTTCTATTTCGACGTCGGCAGCCCCGCCGCCTACCTCGCCTGGACGCAGCTGCCGCGCCTGTGCGCGGAGGCGGGCGCCGCGCTGGTGTGGAAGCCGATGCTGCTGGGCGGGCTGTTCCAGGCCATCGGCAACCGCTCGCCGGCGGAGATCCCGGGCAAGGGCGCCTACCTGATGCGCGACCTCGCGCGCCACGCGGCGCGCCTGGGCGTGCCGTGGGTGCGCAATCCGCATTTCCCGATCCACACGCTGCTGCTCATGCGCGGCGCCACCGGCTTCCTGATGCACGATCCCGCGCGCCACGACGCCTACCTCGCCGCCGTGATGCATGCCATGTGGGTCGCGCCGCGCGACCTCGGCGATCCCGCCGAGGTGGCCGACGTGCTCCAATCGGCCGGCTTCGACGCCGCCGCCGTGCTGGCCCTGGCGACGCGGCCCGATGTCAAGGCGCGGCTCAAGGCCGTGACCGAGGAGGCGGCGGCGCGCGGCGTGTTCGGCGCGCCGACGATGTTCGTCGGCGACGCGATGTTCTGGGGCCAGGACCGGCTGGACTTCGTGCGCGAAGCCCTGGCCGCCTGATCCCCGCTTCGACCTTCCTTCCCGTCCGTCACCTCCACAGTCCGAAAGCGACGCCCTCCATGAGCGACATCCTCGTCCACGCCGAAGCCGGCGTGATGACCCTGACCCTCAACCGGGTCGACAAGAAGAATTCCCTGACCACCGCCATGTACGCCGCGCTGGCCGATGCGCTCGAAGGCGCGGCGGACGACGCGGCCGTGCGCGTGGTGCTGATCCAGGGCGACCCGGCGATCTTCAGTGCCGGCAACGACATCGGCGATTTCCTGCGCGCGTCGGCCGGGCGCGAGAGCGGCGACGACCAGGCGCCGGACGCGCCGGTGTCCATGGACGAGCCCGTCTTCCGCTTCCTGCGCGCGCTCGCCTGCTTCCCCAAGCCCGTCGTGGCCGCGGTCTGCGGGCCGGCGGTGGGCATCGGCACCACGATGCTGCTGCACTGCGACCTGGTCTACGCCGGCGACAACGCCGCCTTCTCGATGCCCTTCGTCAACCTCGGGCTGTGTCCCGAGGCCGGTTCGAGCCTGCTGGTGCCGCAGATGTTCGGTCATCACCGCGCCGCCGAGGCCCTGCTGCTGGGCGATCCGTTCCAGGCCGAGGCGGCCCTGGAGGTCGGCCTGGTCAACCGCGTCGTCCCGCCGATGGAGGCCAACGCGATCGCCCAGACCCAGGCCCGGCGCCTGGCCGCCAAGCCGGTCGCGGCCCTGATCGAGACCAAGCGCCTGCTGAAGAAGGCCGATCGGGCGGTGGTGCTCGAGCGCATCGAGGAGGAGGCGCTCAGCTTCCGCCGCATGATGCGGGCGCCCGCCGCGCGCGAGGCCTTCGCGGCGTTCATGGAGAAGCGCAAGCCGGATTTCTCCGGACTGTGAGCGCCGGGCCCGGACGGCCCGGGGCCGGAGCGCCCGTAGACTCCGGCCCGTGAAAATCACCGACGCCTCCTCGCTCGCTTCCTCCAGCGCCTTCGCCGTTTCCGCCACCGCGACGACGGGCCGCCGCCGCGCGCTGGCACTGCTCGCCGGCGGCGCGCTGGCCGCGCCGGCCATGGTGCGCGCGGCGCCGCCCGCCGGGCCGCTGCGCATCGGCGTCATCGCCTCCTGGTCGGGCGCGTACGCCGACTACGGCCGGCAGTTCGATGCCGGCATGGCCGTGTGGCTGGACGCCCACGGCGGGCGCATCGCCGGCCGCCCGGTGGAACTGCTGCGCCGCGACGTGCCCGGCAGCGCGCCCGACCTGGCACGGCGCCACGCGCAGGAGCTGGTCGTGCGCGAGCGCGTCGAACTGCTCACCGGCCTGGACTTCAGCCCCAACGCCTTCGCCGTCGGCGCCATCGCGGCTCAGGCCAAGGTGCCGGCGGTCGTCATGAACGCCGCGGCTTCGGACCTGACGGCGCGCTCGCCGTTCCTGGTGCGGGTCTCGTTCACGGTGGCGCAGGTGTCGGCGCCGATGGCGCGGTGGGCGCTGCGCGAGCGCATCGCCAGCGTCTGCACGCTGGTGGCCGACTACGCCTCGGGCGCCGACGCGGAGGCCGCCTTCGCGGGCGCCTTCGCCGCCGGTGGCGGACAGGTCGTGGCGAGCCTGCGCGTGCCGCTCGCCACGCTGGATTTCTCGGCCTACCTTCAGCGCGTGCGCGACCTGAAGCCGCAGGCGGTCTTCTTCTTCCTGCCGTCGGGCCAGCTTCCCACCGCGTTCCTGCGCGCCTGGAAGGAGCGTGGCATGGCCGAGTCCGGCATCCGGCTGCTGGCCACCGGCGAAGCCACCGACGACAACTACCTCGACGGCATCGGCGGCCTGGCCGCCGGACTCGTCACCAGCCACCACTATTCGTACGCCCACGACTCGCAGGCCAACCGGCGCTTCGTCCAGGGCTTCGAGGCGCGCTACGGATCGCGCCTGCGGCCGGGCTATTTCGCCGTCGCCGCGCACGACGCGCTGGCCGCCATCGACGCGGCCTTCGCCCGGGCCGGCGGCGCGGCGCGCGGCGAGGCGCTGGTCGAGGGCTTCAGGGGCCTGCGGCTGGAGAGCCCGCGCGGCCCGATCGCCATCGATGCCGCCACGCGCGACATCGTGCAGACGGTCTACATCCGCCGCACGGAGAAGCGCGCGAGCGACGGGCGCTGGGTGAACGTGGAGATCTGACCCGACGTCAGTCGCGCGGGATGGGGCGGGGACGGCCGTGGTCGTCGATGGCGACGTAGGTGAAGGTGGCCTCGGTGACCTTGACGTAGGCGCCCTGGGCCACGGCGCGTTCGGCGAAGACCTCCACGCTCACCGTGATGGAGGTGCGCCCGATGCGCAGCAGCTTCGAATAGAACGACAGGATGTCGCCCAGGCGCACGGGCTGCTTGAAGACGAACTCGTTGACGGCCACCGTCGCCATGCGGCCCCGGGCATGGCGCACGGGGATGACCGAGGCGGCCATGTCGCAGTGCGCCATGACCCAGCCGCCGAAGATGTCGCCGTTGACGTTGCAGTCCTTGGGCATCGGGATCACCTTGAGGACCAGTTCCATGTCCAGCGGCAGGCTCCGCAGCGTGGCGTCGCGGCCGGTGGCGGGAACGGCCGCGGCGTCGGCGGACGGCGGGGTCATCGGGGCGGGGGAGGGGGGCGGCAGGGTGGACATGGGCACAATCCGGAGCAAACAACACCCACGATTGTCCCCCTCCATGCGCCGCAGCGGCGAGGCGCCTTCGGCCGCCTCCTCTTCCCCCCACCCGTCCTCCTCCCACCCCCATCACGCCGGCGGCATCGAGCCCGCGCGCGCCGACCGCTCCGACGTGGCGACGCTGCGCCGGCTGCTGCCCTACCTGTGGCCCTACAAGTGGCGCGTGGCGGCGGCGCTGGCGTTCATGATCGGCGCCAAGGTCGCCAACGTGAGCGTGCCGGTGCTGCTCAAGCACCTGGTGGACGCCATGACGCCCCGGCCCGACATGGCGCAGGCCCTGCTGGTGGTGCCGATCGGCCTGCTGGTGGCCTACGGGCTGCTGCGCTTCTCGACCTCGCTGTTCGGCGAGTTGCGCGAGCTGGTCTTCGCCAAGGCGACCGAGGGCGCGTCGCGGCGCATCTCGCTGGAGGTGTTCGAGCACCTGCACGCCCTGAGCCTGCGCTTCCACCTGGAGCGCCAGACCGGCGGCATGACGCGCGACATCGAGCGCGGCACGCGCGGCGTGCATTCGCTGATCTCGATGTCGCTCTACAGCATCGTGCCCACGCTGATCGAGCTGGTGCTGGTGCTGACCATCCTGGGGGTGAAGTTCGACGTCCTGTTCGTCGTCATCACCGGCATCGCGCTGCTGCTCTACATCGGCTTCACCGTCACGGTGACCGAGTGGCGCACGCAGTTCAGGAAGACCATGAACGAGCTCGACTCGGTCGCGCAGAGCCGCGCGGTCGACTCGCTGCTGAACTACGAGACCGTCAAGTACTTCAACAATGAGGCCTTCGAGGCCGGCCGCTACGACGCCAGCCTCGACCGCTACCGCAAGGCCGCCATCAAGAGCCAGCGCACGCTGTCCATGCTCAACACCGGCCAGCAGATGCTCATCGCCGTGAGCCTGGTGCTGATGCTCTGGCGCGCGACCTCCGGCGTGGTGGAGGGCCGCATGACGCTGGGCGACCTGGTGATGGTCAACGCCTTCATGATCCAGCTCTACATCCCGCTGAACTTCCTCGGCGTGATCTATCGCGAGATCAAGCAGAGCCTGACCGACCTCGACAAGATGTTCGTCCTGCTGGAGAAGGACCGCGAGGTGCGCGACGCCCCCGGCGCGCAGCCCCTGTCGCTGCCGCCCCTGAGCGCGACGGCGCCCGCGGGGGAGGACCGTGGCCGCGCCGTCGACGCCACCGTCCGCTTCGAGGACGTCAGCTTCGCCTACGACCCCGCCCGCCCCATCCTGAAGCACGTGAGCTTCGAGATCCCGGCGGGCCGGACGGTCGCCGTGGTCGGCCCGTCGGGTTCGGGCAAGTCGACCCTGGCGCGGCTGCTCTACCGCTTCTACGACGTGCAGGCAGGCCGCATCACCATCGGCGGCCAGGACATCCGGGGGGTCACGCAGGCCAGCGTGCGCGCGGCCATCGGCATCGTGCCGCAGGACACGGTGCTGTTCAACGACACGGTCGAATACAACATCGCCTACGGCCGGCCCGGCGCCTCGCACGACGAGGTGGTGGCCGCCGCGCAGGCCGCGCGCATCCACGACTTCATCGCCGCCACGCCGGGGGGCTACGCGACGACGGTGGGCGAGCGCGGGCTCAAGCTCTCGGGCGGCGAGAAGCAGCGCGTGGCCATCGCGCGCACGCTGCTGAAGGACCCGCCGATCGTGATCTTCGACGAGGCCACCTCGGCGCTCGACTCGGCCAACGAGCGCGCCATCCAGGCCGAACTCAAGCGCGCCGCGCAGGACAAGACCACGCTGGTGATCGCGCACCGCCTGTCCACCGTGGTGGATGCCCACGAGATCCTGGTGCTGGAGGCCGGCGTGGTCGTCGAGCGCGGCACGCACGCGCAGCTGCTGGCCAGGCAGGCACGCTACGCCCAGATGTGGAACCTGCAGCAGGTCGAGGCCGGCCAGGCCCCCTGAGCGTGCCGGTCGCCCCGCCACCGAATCCATCCAACTCATCCATTCATTCATTCATCGCGAGGAGCCAAGGAGCGCATGACGACGACGAAGATCCCGATGCTGAGCCTCATCAGCCTGGCCGACGACCACCGCGCCTGGATCGAGGCGCAACACGACCTGACCTACGAACCCGACCCCGCGCGCCGCGGCGAGGCCGTCGCGGCCCATGCCGCGCGGGGCCGCATCGTGCTGACCAACGGCGCCACCGGCCTCACGGCCGGTGAGATCGCCGCGCTGCCCGCGCTCGAACTCGTCTGCACCCTGGGGGCGGGCTACGAGAACGTCGCGATGGACGCGGCGCGCGCGCGCGGCATCGTCGTGGCCACCGGCGCGGGCACCAACGAGGACTGCGTCGCCGACCATGCGCTGGGCCTGCTGATCGCCGCCGTGCGCGGCATCGGGCGGCTCGACGCGCAGTGCCGCGCCGGCGTCTGGCGCGACCACATCCCGCTGCCGCCACAGCTCTCGGGCCGCCGGCTGGGCATCCTGGGCCTGGGCGCCATCGGCCACAAGATCGCCCGCCGCGCCGCCGCCTTCGACCTGGCGATCGGCTATCACAACCGCCGTCCGGTGCCCGACGTTGCGCATCGCCATTTCGACCGCCTCGTGGCGCTCGCCGAGTGGGCCGACTTCCTGGTCGTCGCCACGCCGGGCGGCGCGGGCACGAAACACCTGGTGGACGCCACCGTGATCGAGGCGCTCGGCCCGCAGGGCGTGCTGGTGAACATCGCGCGCGGCAGCGTGGTCGACACGGCCGCGCTGGCCGCCGCGCTGCGCGCGGGCCGGCTCGCCGGCGCCGGCCTCGACGTCTACGAGAGCGAGCCGCGTCCGCCGGAGGCGCTGCTCGGCATGGACAACGTGATCCTCACGCCCCACATCGCGGGCTGGTCGCCCGAGGCGATGGGGGCGTCGGTGCGGCGCGTGCTGGCCAACGCCGAGGGCCATTTCTCGGGGCGCGGCGCGGTGTCGGCGGTGGGCTGAGGTCCGGATAATCCGCGCCATGGAAACCAAGTGGCTCGAGGATTTCGTCAGCCTGGCCGAGACGCGCAGCTTCAGCCGCTCGGCGCAGTTGCGCCACGTCACCCAGCCGGCGTTCTCGCGGCGCATCCAGGCGCTGGAGGGCTGGGCCGGCACCGACCTGGTCGACCGCAGCTCCTACCCGACGCGGCTGACGCCGGCCGGCCAGACGCTCTACAGCCAGGCCATCGAGATGCTGCAGGGCCTGCAGAGCACGCGCGCCATGCTGCGCGGGCACTCGGCCACCTCGCACGACGTCATCGAGTTCGCGGTGCCGCACACGCTGGCGCTGAACTTCTTCCCGGCCTGGGTCAGCACCCTGCGCGAGCACTTCGGGCCGATGCGCAGCCGCCTGCTGGCACTCAACGTGCACGACGCCATGCTGCGCCTGATCGAGGGCGGCTGCGACCTGCTGATCGCCTACCAGCACCCGTCGCAGCCGCTGCAGCTCGACGCCGGGCGCTACGAGACGGTGCGCCTGGGCAGCGAGGTCGTGGCGCCCTGGGTCAGGCCCGATGCCGGCGGCGCCCCGCGCTACCGCCTGCCGGGCCGCCCCGGCCAGCCCCTGCCCTACCTGGGCTACGCGCCCGGGGCCTACCTCGGCGGCGTGGTCGACCAGCTCATCAAGGACTCGGAGGTTGCGATCCACCTCGACCGCGTCTACGAGACCGACATGTCCGAAGGCCTGAAGGCGATGGCGCTGGAGGGCCACGGCATCGCCTTCCTGCCGCAGAACGCGGTGCGCAAGGAGGTCCGCCAGCGCCTGCTGGTGAGCGCGCTGCCGCCGGAGATCGGCCACCTGGAGGCGACGATGGAGATCCGTGCCTACCGGGCGCGGCCCATCGCCGCGACCCCGAAACCGTCGCGCGCGGGCGGCCGTGGCGGCGACATGCAGATCGCGCATGAGGGCGGCGGCATCATGCCGATGTCGCATGGCAGTCGCGCCGTCGACACACTCTGGGCCCATCTGCTGGCCACGCAGCCCGCCGCGACGCCCTGAGGCAGCCCGATCACCGTCGCCGGCGACGGCCGCGAGACGGAATGCCTGTCGCGGGCACAAAGACTGCTTAGCATGAAAAGACAATGCAGCGACTGCGCCGTGCACCCACAAGGCGCACGGCGATGTCGGATCGGGGGGCGTCGGCGTGCACTTCGTGCACCAAGGCGGCGCACGGACGGCCTTTTCGCGGGCTTTCGCGGGTAATCCCTTGGATTCCGATGTCTAGAATTCCGCTGCATGTCCGTCTCACCCACTCAGGAGTTTTCCGTATGAAGAAGCAATTCATGGCGATCGCCATCACCGCGCTGGCCGCGGGCGGCGCATTCGCACAGGCCAACGACACGCTGGCCAAGATCAAGGCGTCGGGTGTGATCACCGAAGGCGTGCGCGAATCCTCCGGCCTGTCCTACACGCTGGGCAACGGCCAGTACACCGGCTTCCACTACGACATCTGCGCCAACATCATCAAGGACCTGGAGAAGGCCGTCGGCAAGAAGCTCGAGACCAAGTACCAGCCCGTGACCTCGCAGAACCGCGTGCCCCTGGTGCAGAACGGCACCGTCGACCTCGAATGCGGCTCGACCACCAACAACGCCACGCGCGCCAAGGACGTGTCCTTCGCCGTCACGACCTACGTCGAGGAAGTGCGCATCGCCGTCAAGGCCAACTCCGGCATCACCGGCATCAAGGACCTCAACGGCAAGACCGTCGCCACCACCACCGGCACGACCTCGGTGCAGACGCTGCGCAAGAACGAGCGCGCCGGCGGCATCGATTTCAAGGAGCTCTACGGCAAGGACCACTCCGACAGCTTCCTGCTGCTCGAATCCGGTCGCGCCGACGCCTTCGTGATGGACGGCTCCATCCTGGCGTCGAACATCGCCAAGTCCAAGTCCCCGGCCGACTACAAGCTGGTGGGCGAGGTGCTCAGCGTCGAGCCCATCGCGATCATGCTGCGCAAGGACGATCCGGCCTTCAAGAAGGCCGTGGACGACAGCATCAAGGCCCAGATCAAGAGCGGCGAACTCGCCAAGCTCTGGGACAAGTGGTTCATCCAGGCCATCCCGCCGGCCAACGTGAAGATCGGCCTGCCCCTGTCGGACGCCACCAAGAGCGCCTGGGCGAATCCGAACGACAAGCCGATGGAAGACTACGCCGCGAAGAAGTGATCCGCGCGCCGATGCATTGACGCCAACGCCCGCCACCCCCGGCGGGCGTTTGCTTTGCGCCGGCGCCGCCCCGACGACGAACGACAACAACGACGACGCGAAGGAGTATCCCGATGGGATCGAACTGGGATTGGCAGGTCTACTTGCAGGACCCGGGCGGGAAATACCCGACCTACTGGGAATGGATGCTCTCGGCCTGGGGCTGGACGGTGTCGGTCGCGCTGCTCGCGCTGATCGTCGCCCTGGTGCTGGGCTCGCTGGTGGGCATCATCCGCACGCTGCCCGACAGCCCGTGGCTGGTGCGCCTGGGCAACGCCTGGGTGGAGCTGTTCCGCAACATCCCGCTGCTGGTGCAGATCTTCCTGTGGTACCACGTCATCCCGGCGGTGCTGCCGTTCATGAAGGACGTGCCCAGCATGGTGCTGGTGGTCCTGGCACTGGGCTTCTTCACGTCGGCGCGGATCGCCGAGCAGGTGCGCTCGGGCATCCAGGCGCTGCCCAAGGGCCAGCGCTACGCGGGCATGGCGGTGGGCTTCACCACGCCGCAGTACTACCGCTACGTCATCCTGCCGATGGCCTACCGCATCATCATTCCGCCGCTGACCAGCGAGACGATGAACATCTTCAAGAACTCCTCGGTCGCCTTCGCCGTGTCGGTGCCCGAACTCACGATGTTCTTCATCCAGTCGAGCGAGGAGACCTCGCGGCCCATCGAGATGTTCCTGGGCGTCACCGCGCTCTACGTGATCTCGGCCTTCACGATCAACCGGCTCATGGCCTTCATCGAGAAGCGCGCGCGCATCCCGGGCTTCATCGTCTCGGCCTCGGGCGGGGGCCACTGACATGACGAACCTCGACTTTTCGTTCTACAACTGGGACGTCATCAGCAAGTTCGTGCTGAACGGGCTGTACTTCAGCGTCATCCTGACCATCGTCGCGACCCTCGGCGGCATCCTCTTCGGCACCCTGCTCGCGCTCATGCGCCTGTCGGGCAAGAAGTGGCTGGACGTGCCGGCCGCCATCTACGTCAACGGCATGCGCAGCGTGCCCCTGGTGATGGTGATCCTGGGTTTCTTCCTGCTGGTGCCCTTCGCCATCGGACGGCCCATCGGCGCCGAGGGCTCGGCGGTGATCACCTTCATCGCCTTCGAGGCGGCGTACTTCAGCGAGATCATGCGCGCGGGCATCCAGTCGATCCCGCGCGGCCAGGTCAACGCCGGCCTGGCCGTGGGCATGACCTACGGCCAGAACATGAAGCTGGTGGTGCTGCCCCAGGCGTTCCGCAACATGCTGCCGGTGCTGCTCACGCAGACCATCATCCTGTTCCAGGACACCTCGCTGGTCTACGCCATCGGCGCCTACGACCTGCTCAAGGGCATCGAGACGGCCGGCAAGAACTACGGCCGCCCGATCGAGGCCTACCTGCTCGCGGCGGTCGTCTACTTCGTCATGTGCTACGTGCTGTCGTACTTCGTCAAGCGCCTGCACAAGCGCATCGCCATCATCCGGTGACCGGCACCCCCAGACAGGAGTTTCAACAAAATGATCGAAATCAAGAACGTTTCCAAGTGGTATGGCCCGGTGCAGGTGCTCAACGAGTGCTCGGTGAGCATCGCCAAGGGCGACGTGGTCGTGGTGTGCGGGCCCTCGGGCTCGGGCAAGTCCACGCTGATCAAGACGGTGAACGCGCTCGAACCCTTCCAGAAGGGCGAGATCACGGTCAACGGCACCGCGCTGCACGATCCCAAGACCAACCTGCCCAAGCTGCGCTCCAAGGTCGGCATGGTGTTCCAGCACTTCGAGCTGTTCCCGCACCTGTCGGTGACGGAGAACCTGACCATCGCGCAGATCAAGGTGCTCGGGCGCAAGCCCGACGAGGCGAAGACGCGCGGGCTGAAGATGCTCGACCGCGTCGGCCTGATGGCGCACAAGGACAAGTTCCCCGGCCAGCTCTCCGGCGGCCAGCAGCAGCGCGTGGCCATCGCCCGGGCGCTGTCGATGGACCCGATCGTCATGCTGTTCGACGAGCCCACCTCCGCGCTCGACCCCGAGATGGTGGGCGAGGTGCTCGACGTCATGGTGAGCCTGGCCAAGGAAGGCATGACCATGATGTGCGTGACCCACGAGATGGGATTCGCGCGCAAGGTGGCCAGCCGCGTGATCTTCATCGACGTCGGCGGGCGCATCCTGGAGGACTGCTCCAAGGACGAGTTCTTCAGCCATCCCGAGAACCGCCAGCCGCGCACCAAGGAATTCCTGAACAAGATCCTGCAGCACTGAGGCGCGCTTCCGGGCGCAGGCCCTCGGGTGTCGCCGCCATCGGCGCGACCCGTCCATGTGCCACCGAAAGGCCCCGCGACGCGGGGCCTTTTTCTTTGCCGTTGCCGTTTCGTCGGAATCCGAATTGCACTGGCACGCATCATGCGATCGGTCTTGATTGTGCACAATCCAATAGCGGGTGTGCACATCGATGGCGCATCACGGTTCGTTTCCGGGCATCGCGCCGTTCTCCCCTCTGGTCCGTCCCCAAGGAGCGCCGCGTGATCGCATTCACTTCCCTTGCCCTGTCCTCCGGCCGCCGTGCCGCCTTCGCTTCCCTCGTGTCCCTCGTCGTCCTGGCCGCGGGCGCCGGCCCGGCCCTGGCGCAGGACGCCGCCGCCTGGCCCGACCGGCCGGTGCGCATCGTCGTGCCCTTCCCGCCGGGCGGGGCCGCCGACATCTACGCGCGCATGGTCGCCCAGAAGCTGTCGGATGCCTGGGGGCAGCGCCAGCCGGTGGTGATCGACAACAGGGCCGGCGCGGGCGGCGTGATCGGGACCGACGTGGCGGCCAAGGCACCAGCCGACGGCAGCACGCTGCTCATGGTCACCATCGGCCATGCGGTCAATCCCTCGATGTACGCCCGGCTGCCCTACGACAGCCGGGCCGATCTGGTGCCCGTCGGCGTGGTGGCGCAGGTGCCCAGCGTCGTCGTGGCGAGTCCGTCGCTCAAGGGCAAGACCCTGGCGGAGGTGCTCGCGATGACGCGCGCGCAGCCCGAGTCGCTGCAGTACGCGTCGTCGGGCGTGGGCACCACCAGCCACGTGGGCGCGGCCCTGATCGAGTCGATGGCGGGCGTGCGCATGATCCACGTGCCCTACAAGGGCGCGGCCCCGGCGCTGCAGGACGTGATGGGCGACCGCGTCGCGCTGTCGGTGGACATCATCACCTCGTCGCTCCCGCTGGTGCGGAGCGGCAAGCTGGTGCCGCTGGCCGTCACGGGCGGCCGGCGCTCGCCGAAGCTGCCGGACGTGCCGACCGTGGCCGAGGCGGGCGTGCCGGGCTACGAGTTCGTGTCCTGGTACATGCTGCTCGCGCCCGCGAAGACGCCCCGGCCGGTGCTCGAGAAACTCAACGCCGAGCTGCGCCGCATGGTGGCCCAGCCGGACTTCAAGGCCCGGGTCGAAGACACCGGCGGCGAGGTGGCGAGCCTGACGCTCGAGCAGTCGAGCGACTACCTCGACGCCGAGTTCGCGCGCTGGACCCGGGTGGTCAGGGAACGCGGCATCAAGGCCGACTGAGCCGGCCGCATCCAGGCACCCGACGACGACAAGGAGACGAGACATGCGTGATTTCGAAGGCTACGGGCGCGCGCTGCCCGCCGTGCGCTGGCCCGGCGACGCCCGGCTGGCCGTGTCGTTCGTGCTGAACTTCGAGGAGGGCGCCGAGTTCTCGGTGGCCGACGGCGACGCCCGCAACGAGGGCGTGTACGAGGTGATCGATCCACGCCCCGGCTGGGACCCGTGCATCGACAGCCACTTCGAATACGGCACCCGCACCGCCTGGTGGCGCATCGCCGACACGTTCGAGCGCCACCGCGCGCCGTTCACGCTCAGCAGTTGCGGCCGTGCCGTCGAGCGCAGTCCCTGGCTGGCGCGCGACGCCATCGCGCGCGGGCACGAAGTGTCGGCCCACGGCCACCGCTGGCAGAGCCATGCCGGCATGGGCCGGGAGGAGGAGGCCGGCGTCATCGACGCGGCGATCCGCGCCATCACCGAGGCGACCGGCCAGCGCCCCGTCGGCTGGCACACGCGTTCGGCCTGCACGCCGCACACCCGCGCGCTGCTCGTGGAACGCGGCTTCCTCTACGACAGCGACGCCTACAACGACGACACGCCGTATTTCGTGGCGGTCGACGGCCGGCCGCACCTCGTGCTGCCCTATGCGTTCGACACCAACGACATGCAGTTCCAGCACACGCAGCGCTTCGACACGGCGGCGAGCTTCGCCGAATACGTCGGCGACGCGGCCGACTGGCTGGCCGAGGAGGGGCGCACGGCACCGCGCATGCTGTCGGTCGGCCTGCACCTGCGCATGATCGGCCGCCCGGCGCGCATGAAGGCGCTGGAGGCGATCCTGGGGCACCTGCGCGCGCGCGGCGACGTCTGGATCGCCACGCGCGCGCAGATCGCGCGCCACTGGCTGGTCGCCCACGCGCCCGGCTGAGGCCCTCGGCCCTGGCGGCCGGCCGCGCGGGGCGTGCACTACATTGCGGGCATGAATCCGCAGGAAGCGTCCATCCACCGCGTGCTCTCCCAGACCCTGCTGGCGGGGCGGCTCGCCCCGGGCACCCGGCTGGTGGAAACGCGCCTGGCGGCGGTGTTCGGCGTGACGCGCGAGCGCGTGCGCAAGGTGCTGCACCGGCTGGGCCACGAGCGCCTGCTGGAGATCGTGCCGAACCGCGGCTGTTTCGTCTCCAGCCCCACGCTCGCCCAGGCGCGCGAGATCTACGACGCGCGGCGCATCGTCGAGGGCGGCATCGTCGGCTGGCTGGCCGGACGCATCTCGGCGTCCCAGCTCGAGGCGCTGCGCGCGCACGCGGCGCGCGAGCACGCGGCGCTCCACGCCGGGGACCGGGCCGCGTCGATCCGCCTGTCGGGCGAATTCCACCAGCTCCTCGCCAGCTTCACCGACAGCCCGTTCGTGGTGCGCCAGCTGCACGAACTCGTCAGCCGCACCGCCATGCTGGTCGCGTTCTTCGAGCCCGCCGCCGCGTCCGAGTGCGCCTGCGAGGAGCACGAGGACATCCTCCGGGCCCTGGCCCGGGGCGACGCGGCGCGCGCGGTCAAGGCGATGCACGTGCACCTGTCGCTCATCGAGACGCGGCTGCGACCGCGCGCGGGCGAGGGCGTCGCGACCGACGCCGACACGGAGGCCGAGATCGCCCGCGCCTGGGCGCGGGCCGGGCGCATCGAGACGGTCTGAGCGTCCTTCCGGATCGATCGGACACGGGCCGGCAGCTTCCAGCCGATCCTCGACCTGGCGCCCGAGCGCGTCGCGGCGTCGGAGCGTCCCCGGCGCGGCCGCCGCGCGGGCGCGATGGGACAATCCCCGCATGACCCGTCCCGCCGCGCCCACCCCTCCCGCATCGCCCGCCACCCTCACCCTCACCCGCCCCGACGACTGGCACCTCCACGTGCGCGACGGCGCCGCGCTGCAGGCCGTCGTGCCGCACTCCGCGGCCCAGGTCGGCCGGGCGCTGATCATGCCCAACCTGCGCCCGCCGGTCACGACCGCGCGGCAGGCCCTGGACTATCGGCAGCGCATCCTCGAGGCCGTGCCCGCCGGCCTGGCCTTCGATCCGGTGATGTCGCTCTACCTCACCGACCGCACGCCGCCCGAGGAGATCGCGCGCGCCGCCGAGGCCGGGGTGCGCGCCCTCAAGCTCTATCCGGCCGGCGCCACCACCAACAGCGACGCCGGCGTGACCGACCTGCGCCTCGCCTACCCGACGCTGGAGGCCATGCAGAAGCACGGCCTGCTGTTCCTGGTGCACGGCGAGGTCACCGACCCGGCGGTCGACCTGTTCGACCGCGAGGCCGTCTTCATCGACCGCGTGCTGATCCCGCTGCGGCGCGACTTCCCGGAGCTGAAGATCGTCTTCGAGCACCTGACGACGAAGGAGGGCGCCCAGTACGTGCGCGCGGCCGACCGCTTCACCGCCGCCACCGTCACCGCGCACCACCTGCTCTACAACCGCAACGCCATCTTCACCGGCGGCATCCGCCCGCACTACTACTGCCTGCCGGTGCTCAAGCGCGAGACGCATCGCCTGGCGCTGGTCGAGGCCGTCACCAGCGGCAGCGACCGCTTCTTCTTCGGCACCGACAGCGCGCCGCACGCCGCGCACCTCAAGGAGCACGCGCTGGGCTGCGCCGGCTGCTACACCGCGCTGACCGCGCTCGAGCTCTATGCCGAGGCCTTCGACGACGCCGGCGCGCTCGACCGGCTGGAAGGCTTCGCCAGCTTCCACGGCGCCGACTTCTACGGCCTGCCGCGCAACACCGACACCGTCACGCTGCGCCGCGAGACCTGGACCGTGCCCGAGACCGTGCCCTACGGCGACGCCACGCTCAAGCCACTGCGCGGCGGCGAGACGCTGAAGTGGAAGCTCGCGTGAGCACCGCCGCCGCCGTCGGGAACGACCCCCTGAACAACGACCGCGTCATGCTGCTGATCGACGCGGACAACGTCTCGGGCGACATCATCGAGCAGGCCGTGCACCAGGTGCTGGCCGAGCACGGCGCGCTGCACGTGCGCCGCGCCTACTGCACCGCCGAGGCGGCGCTCAAGCACCAGATGCTGTTCAAGCGGCTGGGCGTGCGGCCGATGGTCAACCTCGCCGCCGGCAAGAACAGCACCGACATCGCGCTGGCGGTCGACGCCATGGACCTGGTGGTCGCCGAGCGGCCACGCGTGGTCTACCTGGTGTCGTCCGATTCGGACTTCGCGCCGCTGGTGATCCGGCTGCGCGAGAAGGGCTGCCGCGTCTGCGGCATCGGCCAGCAGGGCAAGACGGGCGAGGAGACCGTCGCCGCCTACGACGCCTTCACCGACCTGCGCCATCGCGGTGACGGCACGTCCGCCACGCGCGCCGCCACCGCCCGGCAGGCCGGACCCGCGCCCGCGTCCAGGACCTCGCGCGCGGCTGCGGCGGCGTCAGCGGCGTCGAAGCGCGCACCGGCATCGGCCACTTCGAAGCCCGCGTCGGCCGCCTCCCGCGCCCCGGCCGACACCGCCGCCGACCCGGCGTCGCCGCCTTCGCCGGCGCCGGCGCCGGCACCCGGGACGGCCGTGCCGTCGCCATCGCCGGCCACGTCGCCGATGCGCAAGACGGCGGCCCGCAAGACCCGTGGCGTCAAGGCGTCGACGCCCCCGGTCGACCCCGCCGCGGCGGCCGCGGCCGAGGCCGCCGGCTTCATCCTCGAGGCCGCGCCCAGCCTGCGCGGCGGCGCCGAGGTGGCGCTCAACGACATCGCCCAGGCCCTGCGCACGGCCGGGCTGCTGGGCCGGAACGCGAGTTCGGTGAAGCTGTTCGAGAAATTGCCCAGCGAGTTCATCGTCTTCCACCACCCGGACCGCATCCGCTGGATCGGCGCCGCGAAGGCGCGTTGAACGCTCCGTCCGTCGACTGGGACGCGCCGTGGCTCGCGCCCTACCGCGCGGTCGGCGAACCGGTGCTGCGCGCCGTGGCCGTGGCCGGCGGCATCGCGCAGGCGCTGAACGCCGGCGGACCGCGAGCGCCGGCATCGCCGCCGGGCACGCCGGCGCCCGTGCGCTTCGTTCCCCAGGCGCATCTGCCGCCCGGCGAGTCCTACGAGCGGTTCATCTTCGAGACCGGCACGGTCCCCACGCGCGACAACCCGCACGACCTCTTCAACGGCCTGGTCTGGCTGGCGCGTCCGCAGGCCAAGCGGCGGCTCAACGAACTGCAGGCGGCGGAGATCGCGCGCTCGGGCATCGGCGCCACGCGCGGGCCGCTGCGCGACGCGCTCACGCTGTTCGACGAGAACGGCGCCGTGCTCGATGCGCCGCCGGCGCTGTGGCGCGCGCTCGTGGCGCGTGACTGGCAGGGCCTGTTCGTCACCCGTCGCCATCTCTGGCGCGAGGCGCGGCTGCAGCTGTTCGGCCACGCGCTGCTCGAGAAGCTGGTGACGCCGCGCAAGTCCATCACCGCCCACGTGCTGCTGACCGCGTCCGGTTCGCAGCGGCTGACCGGCGACGACGCCGCGCTGGCCACCGCCCTCGACCCGGCGCACCTGCGCGCCAAGCCCTTCGCGCCCTTGCCGGTGCTGGGTGTGCCCTTGTGGTGGGCAGGGAATAGCGAAACCGGCTTCTATGATGACGCCGACGTTTTCCGTCCCGCGCGGCGCCCCATACCCACGACAACACCAGGCGACGCACCCCCGGACGGCCGGCGGCGTCCCCCTGCGGCTTGAAGCGCGCGACCCGGCCCCCAACTGGATGGCATTGCCGGGCCGGTGCCCGTGTCGTCGTTCCTCCCACGGAGAAATCAACTTGAAACGCATCCTTCTGTTCGTCCTGACCAACGTCATGGTGGTCGCCGTGCTGGGCGTGGTCGCCAGCCTGCTGGGCGTCAACCGCTTCCTCACGGCCAACGGGTTGAACCTGACGTCGCTGCTGGGCTTCGCCCTCGTGATGGGCTTCGGCGGCGCGATCATCTCGCTGCTGATCAGCAAGCCCATGGCCAAGTGGACCGCCGGCCTGCGCATGATCGACAACCCGCAGAACGCCGACGAGGCGTGGATCGTCCAGACCGTGCGCAACTTCGCCGACAAGGCCGGCATCGGCATGCCCGAGGTCGCGATCTTCGAGGGCGAGCCCAATGCCTTCGCCACGGGCGCGTTCAAGAACTCCTCGCTGGTGGCGGTGTCCACCGGCCTGCTGCAGGGCATGACGCGCGAGGAGGTCGAGGCCGTCATCGGCCACGAGGTGGCCCACATCGCCAACGGCGACATGGTCACCATGACGCTCATCCAGGGCGTGATGAACACCTTCGTCGTGTTCCTCTCGCGTGTCATCGGCTACGCGGTGGACAGCTTCCTGCGCCGTGGCGACGACCGCAGTTCGGGCCCCGGCATCGGCTACTACGTGAGCACCATCGTGCTGGACATCGTGCTGGGCTTCGCCGCCGCGATGGTGGTGGCCTGGTTCTCGCGCCACCGCGAGTTCCGCGCCGACGCCGGCGCCGCGCAGCTCATGGGCCGCAAGCAGCCCATGATGAACGCCCTGGCCCGCCTGGGCGGCCTGCCCGCCGGCGAACTGCCCAAGGCGGTCGAGACGATGGGCATCACCGGCTCGATCGGCAAGCTCTTCTCGACCCACCCGCCGATCGAGGAGCGCATCGCGGCGCTGCAGAACGCGCAGGGTTGAGACCCCGGGCATCGGCGGCCGCGTGCCGCCGATCTCGCGGGATGCGGATGGAGGAAGCGCCCCGGTCGGGGCGCTTTTTTCTTGCGCGGACGGCACCTGGCGCCGGTGCGGCGATCCGGCCTGCCGGCACCCGCACGCGAATCACAGGCTCTGGAACCGATGGCCGTCGCGCGGACCCCCACCACCCAGTGCACCTGCCAGAAGACGTCGGCGTCGAGCCGTGGCAGCAGTTGCCTGAGCGGCGTGCGGACCAGGTGCTCGTGCGTCGCGGCCGTTCCGCGGCGCGAAGCGCGGAGCGCCCGGCCCGTTCGCTCGCCCCGACGAAAAATGCCCCGCTCGCGCGGGGCATCTTCGATTCGGAGGGCCGACGGGTCGCCGGCACGGGCCGCGAGTCGCCCGCGCACGGGCGACGCGGCGATGCCGCTCAGTCCGCCGGCTTCGGCGCCACGGACGGCGCAGGTTCCACCGCGTCCTGCGGCTCGACGTCGGCGTTGGCTCCGCCATCGCCATCGCCCTCGGCTTCGACTTCAGCGCCGTCGAGGGGCGCAGAAGGCTCGCCGTGCTCGTCCGGATCACCGTGGGTGTCCGATCCGCCCTCGTCCGATCCGCCGTCGTCCGCCGCGTCGCCGCCGGTGTCCGGCCCGGCCGCCGCCGCCGCTTCGGCCGCGGCCGCCTTGGCCTCGGCGAAGGCCTGCGCGTCCGCCCTGTCCTTGCGCGCGCGTTGCAGCGTGCGCGTGACCTCGCGCGGTTCCATGCCGTACATGTCGGCGAATTCGGCCTCGGTCTTGCCGGTGGTCTCGAAGGCGCGCAGCAGGGCCTCGCGCTTGGCGCCCTGTCGGCCGAGCTCGGCGAGGGCGTCGTCGAGGGCGGCGTTGCCCTTGACGTCGCGGGCGCGCACGCGCTCGGCATAGGCGTCGCGGCCGATGCCCGAGGCTTCGATGGCCGCGATGATGCGGTCGCGCAGCGCGGCGCCCAGGTCGTCCGGCGTGCGCGCCTGGCGGCGGCGGAACACCTCCAGGATGGCGTGGTGGATGTGTTCCGGGGCCACCGGCTCCACGGGCTTGGCATCGAGGTCGTGGCGCGGGTGACCGGCCGCCACGGCATCGAGGTAGCGCGTGGAGCGCGCGTGCAGGCCGAGCGCGACCTTCAGGTCCTCGGCCTTGAACTCGTCGCCATGGCGCGCGAGCAGGTCCTGGTAGACGCCCAGCTTGAGCGGCAGGAAGCGGGCGCCGAACATCGACGGGTAGAGCTCGAACAGGCGCTGGAGCACCGGGTGGACCTTGTTGCGCGACGACGGCTGCTGCGATTGACCCTTCGGTTGTCCCTGTGCCTGCCCCTGCCCCTGCCCTTGGGCGGGCCGGCGCGGCGGCCGGGCGGCGTCGGGGTGGCGGTGCGAGCCACCGTCGCGGCGCGGACCGGGGACCGCGCCGGCATCGGCGGGAGCGGCCGCTGCGCGCTCGCCTGGGTGCTCGGCGACCTGATCGCCACCGTCGCCGGCGGTGCCGCCTTCGGCGTCGGGCGTGCCGGCGTGGTCGGCGGCGCTGCCGGCGGCGTTCGCGGACGCCTGGCCGGAGCGGCGTCGGCCGCGTCCGCCACGCGAGCGCCGCGCGCGCGGGGCGCCGGTCGCGGCGCCGGCTTCGGCATTGCCGCCGTCGTTGCCGCCGTGGTCCGTGCCTGCATCGGCGCCATCGCCGGCGTGGTCATGGGGGCTGCCGTCGGCGACGACGGCGTCGGACGCGCCGGTCCGTTCTTCGCGGGGCGACGCGGTCGGGCGCGTCGCGGGCTCGGCGGCGGCCGGTGCCTGCGGCGAGGGGGAGGAGGTGGCGTCGGGAGCGTCGGTCATCGGAATGCGGTGGTGGGAAAGGGAAAGGGCGCGCGCCGGGCGCGGCGCATCGCGTCTCGCGGCGTCGGCCCTGGGAGGCGTCGACCGGTTCGGCGGATTCGAGGAAGAAAGGATGGAAGGACGGCGGTGTGGTCGGCGCGCGGGTCAGCGTGGCCGGAACATGCGGAACCGATTGTCGGGCGTGATCGCGAAATAGTCGGCCGGGCCCCCCGCGCGCAGGATCGGCTCGGCCGCGGCGGTGTCGTAGACGCCGTCCTTGAGGAGGGTTCGCGCGATGTGCACGCCCACCACCTCGCCGAGCACCAGCCAGGTTTCCACGGGCGTTTCGTCGACGCCCTGGAGCTGCACGATCTGCGTCAGCCGGCACTCGAAGGACACCGGGCTCTCGGCCACGCGCGGCACGGCGATGGTGCGCGAGGCGACCGGCGTCACCCCGGCCAGCTCGAACTCGTCGACCTCCGGCGGCACGGCCGCGCAGCTCGCGTTCATGCGCTCGGCCAGGGGCCGCGTGACCAGGTTCCAACCGAACTCGCGCGTCTCGCGGATGTTGCGCAGGGTGTCCTTGGCGCCGATGCTGGCGAAGCCGACGATCGGCGGCGTGTAGTTGAAGGCGTTGAAGAAGCTGTAGGGGGCGAGGTTCAGCCGGCCCCCGGCGTCCCGCGAGGAGATCCAGCCGATCGGGCGCGGGCCGACCATCGCGTTGAACGGGTCGTGCGGCAGGCCGTGGCCCCGGGCGGGTTCGTAGAAGTGGAAGTCGGTGGGGGCTCGCGGGGCGTCGGACATGGCGTTCCTGGAAAGGGGAGGGCGGTGGATGGGAGGAAGGAGCGGGCGTCGCGCGCCGGGGCTCAGGGCATCGCGATCGCGTCGGCGTTCGCCGACGGCGGCTCGGTCGGGGTCGCCGTGGCGACCGAGCCGGCCGCGCGCCCGGCGCCACGCAGGATCTCGCGCGCCACCGCCTCGGCCACGCGGATGCCGTCGACGCCGGCCGAGAGGATGCCGCCGGCGTAGCTCGCGCCCTCGCCGGCGGGGAACAGGCCGCGCACGTTCGGGCTCTGGCAGTCGGCCTCGCCGCGCGCGATGCGGATCGGCGAGGAGGTGCGCGTCTCCACGCCGGTGAGCACCGCGTCGTGCATGTCGAAGCCCCGGATCTTGCGGCCGAAGACCGGGAAGGCCTCGCGCATCGCGTCGATGGCATAGCCCGGCAGCGCCGCGTGCAGGTCGGTGGGCGTCACGCCGGGGGTGTACGACGGCACCACCTCGCCCAGCGCGGTCGACGGCGTGCCGGCGACGAAGTCGCCCACCAGCTGCGCCGGCGCGCGGTAGTCGCCGCCGCCCAGCACGAAGGCGTTGGATTCGAGCTGCCGCTGCAGCGCCATGCCCGCCAGCGGCGAGCCCGTGGCGCCGTGCTCCCAGCCGGGAAAGTCTGACGGCTCGATGCCCACCACGATGCCGGCGTTGGCGTTGCGCTCGTTGCGCGAGTACTGGCTCATGCCGTTGGTGACCACGCGCCCGGGCTCGCTGGTGGCCGCGACCACCGTGCCGCCCGGGCACATGCAGAAGCTGTAGACGGCACGGCCGTTGGCCGCGTGGTGCACCAGCTTGTAGTCGGCCGCGCCCAGCAGCGGGTGGCCGGCGTGGCGGCCCCAGCGCGCGCGGTCGATCACGCCCTGCGGGTGCTCGACGCGGAAGCCGATGGAGAACGGCTTGGCGTCGATCCGCACGCCGCGCGCGTGCAGCATCTCGAAGGTGTCGCGCGCGCTGTGGCCCAGCGCCAGCACGACGTGGTCGCAGCGCAGCTCGCGCTCGGCGCCCGTGCGCTGGTCGCGCACCGTGAGGCCGCGCAGGTGGCCGTCCTCGATGCGCAGGTCGCTCACGCGCTGCTCGAAGCGGACCTCGCCGCCCAGCGCGATGATCTGCTCGCGCATGTGTTCCACCACCTTGACCAGCTTGAAGGTGCCGATGTGCGGGTGCGCGACGTAGAGGATCTCCGGCGGCGCCCCGGCCTTGACGAACTCCTCCATCACCTTGCGCCCGAGGAAGCGCGGGTCGCGGATCTGGCTCCACAGCTTGCCGTCGGAGAACGTGCCGGCGCCGCCTTCGCCGAACTGCACGTTCGACTCGGCGTCGAGCACGCCCTTGCGCCACAGGCCCCAGGTGTCGCGGGTGCGCTGGCGCACCGAGCGGCCGCGTTCCAGCACGATCGGGCGGAACCCCATCTGCGCCAGCAGCAGCGCGCTGAAGATGCCGCACGGCCCGAAGCCCACCACCACCGGACGCAGCGGCAGGCCCTCGGGCGCCCGCGCGGGCGGCAGGTAGCCCATGTCGGGCGAACGCGTCACGCGCGGGTTGCCGGCCAGCCGCGCGAGCAGCACGTCCTCCAGCGCGGCCGGATCGGGCCCGGCGAGCGTCACGTCGACGATGTGGACCTGCAGCAGGTCGGCCTTGCGGGCGTCGAAGCTGCGCTTGTGGACGTGGATGTGGCCGATGGCGCCGGCGTCGATGCCGAGCAGGCCCTGCACGGCGCGGTCGAGCGCGTCGGCGGGCGGATCGAGCGGGAGCTTGATTTCCGAGAGTCTGAGCATGGCGGGGCTTGTGTCTATCAAGCGTGCGATGGGGAAAAGAAGGAAGCGCCGGCTTTCCGTCGTGGACGGGAAGCCGGCGCAGCGATTTTCGTCGAAAGCCGCCCGGGGGTCCGTTCAGGCCGGCAGGAAGCCCTCGACCGACAGGTAGCGCTCGCCGGTGTCGTAGTTGAAACCCAGCACGACGGCATCGGCCGGCAACTCGGGCAGCTTCTGCGCGATGGCCGCCAGCGTCGCGCCCGAGGAGATGCCCACCAGCATCCCTTCCTCGCGGGCCGAGCGCCGCGCCATCTCGCGCGCGGCCTCGGCCTCGACCTGGACCACCCCGTCGAGCAGCGACACGTCGAGGTTGGCCGGCACGAAGCCCGCGCCGATGCCCTGGATCGGGTGGGGCGCCGGGCTGCCGCCGGAGATCACGGGCGAGGCCGACGGCTCGACCGCGAACACCCGCAGCGCCGGCCACCGCGCCTTCAGCACGCGGGCGACGCCGGTGATGTGGCCGCCCGTGCCCACGCCGGTGATCAGCGCGTCGAGGCCGTCGGGGAAGTCGGCGGCGATCTCCTCGGCCGTGGTGCGCGCGTGGACCTCGACATTGGCCGGGTTGTCGAACTGCTGCGGCATCCAGGCGCCGGGCGTGGCCGCGACGATCTCCCGGGCGCGCGCGATCGCGCCCTTCATGCCCTTCTCGCGCGGCGTCAGGTCGAAACTCGCGCCATAGGCCAGCATCAGGCGGCGGCGCTCGACGGACATGCTGTCGGGCATCACCAGCACCAGCCGGTAGCCCTTGACGGCGGCCACCATCGCCAGGCCGATGCCGGTGTTGCCCGAGGTCGGCTCGACGATCGTGCCGCCGGGGGCGAGGGCGCCGGAGCGCTCGGCGTCCTCGACCATCGCCAATGCGATGCGGTCCTTGATCGAGCCGCCGGGATTGGCGCGCTCGGACTTGATCCAGACCTGCTGCGCGTCCCGGGCCACGCCGGCGAAGAGCCGGGCGACGCGGACGTGCGGCGTGCGACCGATGGTCTCGAGGATGTTGCTGGCTTTCATGGTCGTGTCTCCTGGCAGGGAATATCGCCGGCGGGCGGCGGGGCGGGACGATTGTGGCGACATAATCCGCCCCGTGAAGCGGGCCAGACCGCCGCTGGTGCAAGTCTCGAAAGAGCGCACTGGAGGAACGTCCGGACTGCACAGGACAGCGCAGGAGCTAACGGCTCTCCACCGCGAGGTGAGGATCAGAGCAACAGAGACGAGTCGGCGAGGGGGTGACCCCGGGCCGGGTGAAACGGGCAATCTCTGCGCGCAGCAACACCAAGTAGGCCAGTATCGAGGTGGTTCCGCTGAGCTGGCGGGTAGGTGGCATCGAGCCGTCCGGGCGACCGGCGGCCCAGAGTAATGGCGGTCACGCCGGCATCGTCGCGAGACGGCGCCGGCGCACAGAATCCGGCTTATCGGCTCGCTTCACACTTTTCTTCTTCCGACGCCCCGACGCTTCAGCGCGGGCGTCCGAAGGCCTTCTCGATCTTCTTGTCGGTGCGGTACTGGCTCAGTGCGTAGACCGCCCAGATGGCCGCCGGCAGCCAGCCGATGAGGGTGATCTGCAGGATCAGGCAGATGATGCCGGCGATCGGCCGCCCGATCGTGAAGAAGGCGACGAAGGGCAGGAAGATGGCGAGCAGCAGGCGCATGGTTCGGTCGGTCGATAAGTTGACGATCGCGCCATGTTCGTCCGGTGCCCGGCGCCTGCCTGCCAGCCGAGGCCCCGTCCGCCCGCCCGTCCCGCTCAGAACCGCTCGTGCGGCAGGAGGTAGCGCCATTGCCCCGGCGCCAGTCCCGCGAGCGGCACGCGACCGATGCGGATGCGCTTCATCGCCAGGATGCGCAGTGCGACGCCGTCGCACATCTGCGCGATCTGCCCCGGCCACGCGCCCTTGATGGCGAAGCGCAGGCCGGTGCGCGCGCCGTCCTCGCTCTGGCGACCGATGCTCACGCGCGCCGGCAGCATCGCGCGGCCGTCCACCACCGGCGACTGGTTGAGCCGGTGCAGCGCCCGCGGGTCCACCGTGCCGGCGACGTCGACCATCACCTCGTTCTCGATCAGGCCGGCGTCCTCGACCAGCTTGCGCTCGATGCGCGGGTCCTGCGTGAAGGCGATCAGTCCGCCCGCGCCGGTCTCCAGGGGCGTCAGGCAGCGCTGGTCGACGAAGTGGCGCTGCAGGGTCGGGCGGCGAAAACCCTCGCCGTCGCCGTCGCTGCGCCGCTCGGGGAACACCAGCCGCCCGACCGGCGCGTCGAAGGCGATGCCCGGAGGCTTGTGCAGCAGCAGCGTGACGGCCTGCACCGGCTCGGGCCGCGCGGCGGCGTCGATCTCGATGCGCTGGTCCGCGCGCACGCGCGCGCCCGGCACCTCGACGACCCGGCCGTCGACGCGCACGGCGCCGTTCTCGATCAGCAGTTCGGCCTCGCGCCGCGAGCAGTCGCGCTGGGCCGCCACCTGCTTGGCCAGGCGGATGCCTTCGCCCTCGCTGCCGGCGGGGGGGCGCGGGCCGGCGATGCGCGTGCGACGGGGAAAGGGTTCGTTCATGGCGGGCGGGTCCGGGGAGCGTGAGGAAAAGGCGGAAGGCGAAATGGACAGGTCCGGCGGGGAGGGAGCGGCGCCACGGCGCTCGCTCAGGCGAGCGCCAGCCGGCGGATGCGCTCGACGTGCGCGGTCAGCGAGCGCGCCGCGACCGGCCACAGCCGCTCGGGCACGTCGGCATAGGCCATCGGCAGCCAGTCGTCGGGGCTGCCGTCCGGTCGCGCGCGCATGGCGGCGAGCACGCGCGCCTCGCGCCGCAGGCGGTGCATCCTCAGGGCGGCGATGGCGTCGCGCGCGGCGCCCAGCACGTGGCCGTGCGCGGGCAGGATGAACTCGATCCCGTCGGCGGCGCAGGCGGCGTCGAGCGCGTCGAGCGAACCGAGGTAGGCCGTCATGTCGCCGTCGGGCGGATCGACCACCGTGGTGCTGCCGTTCAGGACATGGTCGCCGGAGAACAGGAGGCCGTCCTCCTCCTGCACCAGGCACAGGTGGTTGGCCGCGTGGCCGGGCGTGTGGACGACGCGCAATGTGTAGCGCGCGGTGCCGTCGGCGTCCCGCAGCGTCAGGCGCTCGCCGTCGGCCAGGGCGCGGTCGGGCACGAAGTGGGAGGCCGCCCGAGCGGTCGGCGCCGAGGGCAGGCCCAGGATCGGCGGCCGTCCGGCGCACAGCGCCTGCAACAGCGCCGCGCCGGGCGCGTGGTCGGGGTGCGAGTGCGTGCAGACGATGGCGCGCACGTCGCCACCGGCGGCGCGGTGCAGGCGTTCGACGTGCGCCGCGTCGGCCGGACCGGGATCGATGGCGACGAAGCCGGTGGCCGCGTCGCCCACCAGGTAGGCGTTGGTGCCCGGGCCGGTCATGGCGCCGGGGTTGGGCGCGGTCAGGCGCCGCAGGCCGCGCAGCAGCGGCACGGCGACCTCGTGCTGCCAGTCGAGCGGATGCAGGATCTGGCCGTCCGGGCAGACCAGCGCCAGTTCGCCGAAGGGCGGCTCGTGCTCCATGTAGCGTGCCTCGCGTCCGCCGAGCAGGCCGGCGCGCGGGCAACTGGTGAACAGCGGCTGCTCCGCGACGCAGGCGGCCAGGACGGCGTCGACCGTGGGGTAGGCCGCCAGGTGCGCCAGCGTGCGCAGGGTCGGGAAGATCATGAGGAAGCCGCCGGCCTGGTGGCGCGCGAGCGCCGCGTCCGGTCGCACCCAGACCGGTTCGAACTGCTCGGTCTCGTCGGCCGACGGCGTCTGCCCCTCGGGCATGCGCGCCACCAGGAACGGCACGTCGAAGCGTTTGGGCAGGTCGCGGTCGGTGATCCAGCGGGCGAGGACGAACACGGCGTCGGCGGCCAGCCGCAGTCCGTGGGCGCCGCACTGGGCGGCGAAGGACGCGGTGCCGGCGGTCGTGGCGCGGTTCATGGCGGCGATCGTGGCCGCCGCCACCGGCGCGCCGTCGGCCGCCCGGCGCGCGAGCAGCACGCCCAGTTCCTCGAAGGTCTCGCGCAGCGCGGCGATGGTCTGCGTGAGCTGCGGGGCGCCCTGGGTCGGCCGGCGGTCGGCGAGGCCGTGGGCCGCGGCATCGCCGTCGTCGATGCGCCCGCCCGGGAAGACGTAGGCGCCGGGGGCGAAGCTGGCGCGGTCGGAGCGCCGCGTCATCAGCACCTCGATGCCCGCGGGCGTGTCGCGCAGCAGCAGGAGCGTGGCGGCCGGGCGCACCGGCGCGGGCTCGCGGTGCGGATGGAGTCGTTGGGCGGAGCGGACCATCGCCGGATTATCGGCATGGCAATATCCCCGCCTTCGCCGGACCTCCGGCACGCCACCGCTGCGAGACAGGCTCGCCCGTGCGGATCAACTGCGTCGTCCACGAGCACGGAGCCAGGCGTGCCGACATTCCCGTGGCGCGCATCGGCGAGCACCTGACGCGGCCGGGGCGCTTCGTGTGGGTGGCGCTCGCCGACGCCGCGCCCGACGAGCTGGCCGAACTGCAGCGCGCCTTCGGCCTGCATCCGCTGGCGGTGGAGGACGCGCACAACGGCCACCGGCGTCCCAAGGTCGAGGAGTACGGCGATTCGCTCTTCGTCGTGCTGCACCTGCTGGAAGCCGACACCGGGGGCGCGCAGACCACCGTGCAGGTCGGCGAACTCGACGTCGTCGTCGGGCGCAACTACCTGGTGTCGGTGCGCAGCCGCAGCACGCACGGCTTCGCCGAGGTGCGGGAGCGCTGCGAGCGCGAGCCGGCGCTGCTGCAGAACGGCCCGGGCTTCGTGCTCTACGCCTTGATGGACGCGGTGGTCGACCGCTGCTGGAGGCCGCCAACAAGCTGCTCGGCGTGCGCGTGCCCTCGGTGTGCATGGGCTCCCAGGAGTACTTCCGCGACGTCGTCGACCACCTCACGCGCATCAACGGCTCGGTCGAGGCGATCCGCGACACCATCGGCACCGCCATCCACGTCGACCTGTCGCTGGTCACCATCGAGGACGGCGAGGTCACCAAGCGGCTGGCCGCCTGGGCGGCGATCTTCGCCGTGTGCACCGCGCTGGCGGGCATCTGGGGCATGAACTTCGAGGTCATGCCGGAGCTGAAGTGGCGCTACGGCCATGTCGCCGCGCTGGGGCTCATCGCCGGGCTGTCGGGCCTGCTGTACTGGCGTTTCCGCAAGGCCGGCTGGGTCTGAGGCCTCTGCGGACGTCCCGCAGAGGCGGGGCGCGACCCATAATCCCTCGATGCGAATCCGCTTCACCAAGATGCAGGGCGCGGGCAACGACTTCGTCGTGCTCGACGAGACCCGCGCGCCGCTCGGCCTCTCGGCCGCGCACTACCGCTTCCTGGCCGACCGCCACTTCGGCGTCGGCGCCGACCAGATCCTCACCGTGCGCCCGCCGCCGGCCGGCGCCTCGCCGGAGATCGACTTCCGCTACGTGATCCACAACGCCGACGGCGGCGAGGTCGAGCAGTGCGGCAACGGCGCGCGCTGCTTCCTGCGCTTCGTGCGCGAGCGCGGTCTCACGCACAAGGCGGCGGTGCGCGTGCAGACGCTGGGCGGCGTCATCGAACCCCGCATGGCCGACGACGGCCGCGTCACCGTCGACATGGGCGCGCCGGTCTTCGAGCCCGGGCGCGTGCCCTTCGACGCCGCCGGCCTCGATCCGCATCCCGACGGCGACTGGCAGACCTGGCACCTGGCGCTGTCGACCCGGCCCGAGGACGCCACCGTGGCGCTGGCGATCGTGTCGATGGGCAACCCGCACGCGGTGCGCATCGTCGAGGACGTCGACACCGCGCCGGTCGAGCGGCAGGGTCCGCTCGTGGAGCACCACCCCCGCTTCCCGCAGCGCGTCAACGCCGGTTTCATGCAGATCGTCGATCGCGCGCGCGTGCGGCTGCGCGTCTTCGAGCGCGGCGCGGGCGAGACGCTGGCCTGCGGCACCGGCGCCTGCGCGGCGGTGGTCGCGGGCATCCGGCTCGGCCGGCTCGACGCGCGGGTCGACGTCCAGACGCGCGGTGGCGTGCTGACCATCGAATGGGCCGGCCCGGGCCATCCGGTCTTCATGACCGGCCCGGCCGTCACCGTGTTCGAGGGCGAGATCGAGGTGCCGGAGCTGCCATGACCCCGACCCGTCCCCCCGCGAGCGCCCTGCAGCCGATCACCGAGGACGACATCGTCGCCTACCTCGCCAACACGCCCGACTTCTTCGAGCGCCACGCGCAGCTGCTGTCCCAGGTGCAGCTCACCAGCCCGCACGGCGCGCGTGCCATCAGCCTTCAGGAGCGCCAGGCGCAGATGCTGCGCGAGAAGATCAAGGCGCTGGAGACCCGCGTGATGGACATGGTGCGCCACGGCACCGACAACACCGCGACGGCCGACCGCCTGCATGCCTGGACGCGCGGCCTGCTGGCCCTGCGCGAGCCGCGCGAACTGCCCGAATGCATCGCGGCCGACCTGCGCGAGATCTTCGGGGTCGCGCAGGTGGCGATCAAGGTCTGGGACTGCCATGGCGTCCACGCGCGCGAGCCGTTCGCCCAGGGCGCGAGCAGCGCGGCGCGGGCCTTCGCGGGCTCGCTGGTGCAGCCCTACTGCGGCGTCAACGCCGGCTTCGAGGCGGTCGGCTGGCTGGGCGATCCGCAGGCCGCGCAGTCGATCGCGCTGCTGCCGCTGCGTTCCGGCGCGGGCGAGGCGGCCTTCGGACTGCTGGTGCTGGCCTCGCCCGACGCGCAGCGCTTCCAGGCCGAGATGGGCCTGCATTTCCTCTCCCGCATCGCCGAGCTGGCCTCGGCGGCGCTGTCGCGGCTGCGGCACTGACGTGGCCCGCCCGAGCCTCGCGCCGGCGTCGGCCGAACCCGTCCCGCGCCCGGCGCTGATCGAGCGCTACCTGACGCACGTCCGGGTCGAGCGGCGGCTGGCCGCGCGCACCCTGGACATCTACGCCGAGCACCTGGACGCGCTGGCCGCGCGCGTCGCCGAGGCCGGCCTCGCGCTGGAGCAGGTGCAGACGGTCCATGTGCGGCGCTGGATGGCGCAGATGCACGGCGCCGGACGCGAGCCGCGCGGCATCGCCCTGGTGCTGTCGTGCTGGCGCAGCTTCTACCGGTGGATGGGCCACGAGCGGCTCGTCGAGGTCAATCCCGTGCAGGACGTGCGCGCGCCCAAGGCCGGGCGGCCGCTGCCCAAGGCGCTGTCGGTGGACGACGCCGTGCAGCTGGCCGACCTGCGCGACGCCGAGGCCGACCCGTGGGCCGAGGCGCGCGACCGTGCCATCGTCGAGCTGCTCTACGGCTGCGGCCTGCGCGTGGCCGAACTGGTCGACCTGGACGTGCGGGCGAGCCGCGAGGCGCGCGGCTGGATCGACCTCGACGCGCGCGACGCGCACGTGATCGGCAAGGGCAACAAGCCGCGCGTCGTGCCGGTCGGCGCCAAGGCGGCCGAGGCGCTGGCGGCCTGGCTCGCGGTGCGCGACGCCGGCGGCACCGCGCCGGTGCCGGCGGCACGGCCGGTGGAGCCGGCCGATGCGCGCGCGCTGTTCGTCGGGCGCCATGGCGCGCGGTTCTCCGCGCACGCCGTCTGGAAGATGCTCAAGGCGCGCAGCGCCCGGGCCGGCCTGGCCGCCACGGTGCATCCGCACATGCTGCGGCACTCGTTCGCGAGCCACGTGCTGCAGTCGAGCAGCGACCTGCGCGCCGTGCAGGAACTGCTCGGCCACGCCAACATCACGACCACCCAGGTCTACACGCGGCTGGACTTCCAGCACCTGGCCAAGGCCTACGACGCGGCGCACCCGCGCGCCCGGGCGATGCCCGAACGCGGCGCGGCGGCCGGGCCGGCGCCCGCGCCCGGCGGCGGGGACGAACCGGCGGACTAGGGCGCGTTAACACTATCTTCCCGACCCGCACAAGGTGGGGCAAGATCGCCCGATGCAACTCACCCGCGAGCAATTCGAGCAGATCGCCCCGCTGCTGCCGCGCCAGCGTGGCAATGTGCGCCTGGACAACTTCGACGTAGTCAATGCCATCCTCTTCGTCACGGCCAACGGCTGCAAGTGGCGCGCGCTGCCCGCGCATTACGGCCCCTGGCACACCATCTACACGCGCATGAGCCGCTGGGCCAAGGCGGGCGTGCTCGACCGGCTCTTCGAGCACCTGCAGCGCAAGCGCCTCCTGCGCGTGCGCATCGAAGCCCTCAGCCCGGACTCCACCGTCGTCAAGGTGCACCCCGACGGCACGGGTGCGCTCAAAAAAGCGGACCTCAAGCCATCGGTCGCAGCCGAGGCGGCTGGAGCACCAAGCTTCATCTGGTTGCCGCGACCGCGCGAGATGTCCTCACCTGGAGTTTGACGCCGGGGCAGGCAGGCGATGCGCCCGAAGGACGGCGGCTCATCGCGGCCCTCGGGGCCAGCCCGGTGCAGGCGCGGGTGGCCCTGCTCATGGACAGCGCCTACCAAGACGATGCCACGCGTGCGCTGGCCGAGTCGCGCGGCTTCGTGGCGGTGGTGCCGCCGAGCCCGCAACGCAAGCAGCCCTGGGTGCTCGACCGGGCACGCTATCGCAGGCGCAACGAGGTCGAGCGTCTCTTCCGGCGGCTCAAGGCCTGGCGAGGGGTCTTCACCCGGTATGACAAGACCGATGGCATGTTCGCCGCCTTCATCACCGTGGCGCTTATCGCTGAGGCTTTGCGATTGCGTTAACACGACCTAGGCGCGGGGCGAACCGCCGCCGTGTCCGCGAAAAGGGGGAATCCCCGGGGCCTGCAGCGCCGGAGGCCACTCGATAAACTGGCCGGTTCTCCAGTTCCCGTTTCAAGGCATCCCATGGCCCTCATCCCCGCCACCATCCTCACCGGCTTCCTCGGCTCCGGGAAGACCACGCTGCTCAAGCGCATCCTCACCGAGGCCCACGGCCAGAAGATCGCCGTGATCGAGAACGAATTCGGCGAGGAGAACATCGACAGCGACATCCTCGTGACGGAGTCCAAGGAGCAGATCGTGCAGATGAGCAACGGCTGCGTCTGCTGCACCATCCGCGAGGACCTGCGCGAGGCCCTGCAGCTGCTCGCGGCCAAGAAGCGCAAGGGTCTGCTGGACTTCGACCGCGTCGTCATCGAGACCACCGGCCTGGCCGATCCCGGTCCGGTGGCGCAGACCTTCTTCATGGACGACGAGATCGCCGAGAGCTACCTGCTCGACTCCATCCTGACGCTGGTCGACGCCAAGCACGCGCCCCAGCAGCTCGACGACCGCCAGGAGGCCCGGCGCCAGGTGGGCTTCGCCGACCAGATCTTCATCAGCAAGAGCGAACTGGTCTCGGCCGAGGAGACCGAGGCGCTGATCCATCGCCTGAAGCACATGAACCCGCGCGCGCCGCAGCAGAAGGTGCATTTCGGCGAAGTGCCGCTCGCGAGCGTGTTCGATCTGCGCGGCTTCAACCTCAACGCCAAGCTCGACATCGACCCGGACTTCCTCAAGGAGGACGACGACCACGCCGGCCACGACCACGCGCCCGGCGAGGCCTGCGACCATCCCTCGCACGCCCACGACCATGACCACGCCGGCCACCACCATCGCCACGACGACGACGTCAAGAGCTTCGTCTACAAGGCCGACCGCGCCTTCGACCCGGCCCGGCTGGAGGACTTCCTGGGCGCCGTCGTCAACATCTACGGCCCGCGCATGCTGCGCTACAAGGGCGTGCTCCACATGCAGGGGACCGACCGCAAGGTGATCTTCCAGGGCGTGCACCAGCTCATGGGCAGCGACCTGGGACCGCAGTGGGGCGCCGACGAGGCGCGCCAGAGCCGCATGGTGTTCATCGGCATCGACCTGCCGCGGGAAATCCTGGAGCAGGGGCTGACGCAGAGCCTGGTCTGATCCATAGAACGAAAGCACTGCGTCGAAAACGACTTCGTAGATACAATCTCGCGCCTGTCGGGCAGCCACGGACGGCCCCGCCGGCATCCCTGGCGATGGCCCGCCGGACGGGCGCCACGGGTTCCGGCACGCGCAGCCCGTGTTCCAGCCGTCTTCCGAAGGAGCCAGCCCCCATGAGCCACCCCGTCGTGAACGCACCGGCCGCCCTGCGCGGGCCGACGGGCGCGCAGGCTCCGGATCCATCGAAGGCATTCCATGCGGCTGCCTCGTCCCATCAACCCGTCGGCGCCCGCGCCGTCCCATCTGCTCCATCGCTCCCATGAAAAAACCGGCTGCCGCCACCCCGACGCCCCCGGCGACACCTCCCGTCGCCGCCCCCGCGGCACCCGCCGCCCGCGGCGGACGCGTCTCCCGCCTGTCGCAGCTGACCGTGCCCTCGATGGCGCAGTCGGTCGCCTCGACGGCCGCCAAGTCGAGCTTCACGCAGGTCGCTTCCACGGCGCTGGTGCCGCCGCCGCCGATGGTGGTCAAGAAGGACCCCAAGCTCGCCAACAACTGGAAGACCAAGGCCGCCCATGAGCTCGAGGACGCCGAGGTCATCGCCATGCCCGACGCGGAGTACATGAACGACAAGCAGATGGCGTTCTTCCGCCTGAAGCTGATCGAGCTCAAGCGCGGCATCCTGGAGAACGCCGGCGAGACCACCGAGCACCTGCGCGAGGACACGGTGGTCGTGCCCGATCCGGCCGACCGCGCCACGATCGAGGAGGAGCACGCGCTCGAGCTGCGCACGCGCGACCGCGAGCGCAAGCTGCTCAAGAAGATCGAGCAGTCGATCCAGCGCATCGACTCGGGCGACTACGGCTACTGCGACGAGACGGGCGAGCCCATCGGCGTGGGCCGGCTGCTGGCGCGTCCGACGGCCACGCTGTCGCTGGAAGCCCAGCAGCGGCGCGAGCTCAAGCAGAAGATGTTCGGCGACTGAAGCCCCGCGCTGCCACCGCGACCTCCCGACGTCCCTGCCGCTCCACCCCCGCCACCGCATGTCCAAGGAAGAACCCGGTCGCCTGCTGTCCAAGATGGCGAAGTTCGTGCGCAATCCGCTCAAGGACTGGGCCGATCTCGACGCGCGCGAGCCCGTGGCGGGAGAGCCCAACTACAGCCGCGAGATGGTCCGGGAGATGATCGAGCGGCGCCAGCGCAACGATTCGGTGCGCCGGCGCGAGTTCGACGCGCTGCGCCGCCTGCGCCAGCGCGGCGGGGTCACCGCCACCGACCTCGACCCGATGTCCTCGCTGTCCGCCGGCACCGCGCCCGGCCGCACCGAGGAGCGCGCCCAGACCCTGCGCAAGATCGACGAGATCGAGGCGCAGATGTCCAGGCACTGGTGGAAGAGCGATCCCAAGGCGGGCGACGGCAGCGATTCGGTGGTGCACCCGGAAGTGCTGGCGGCGCAGCGCGTGCGTGCCTACGCCGACACCACGCCCGGCATCCAGCCCGACCACCAGCCCCCGGCCCTGGCGCCGCAGGCCGCGCCGTCGCGCCTCGCCGGGTCCGCGCCGGGCGTCGCGGCCGGGGTCGCGCCGGAGGCCGACGACCCCGCGTTCGTCGCCTCGCCCATCTACGACGGCGCGCTCGACGAGGCCGCCCTTCGGTTCTCCCGACGCGACGACGCCGGTGCCGAGGCGATCCTGCTGCAGGCCGTGGGCGACGACGGTGCGCTGGCCGACCATGCCGACACCTGGCTCACCCTGCTGGACCTCTATTGCGCCACCGGTGAACCCGGAAAGTTCGAGGCCGCGGCCGCGCGTTACGCGCAGCGCCTGCGGCACAAGGCCCCGCAATGGACCTCGCTGCCGGTGCGCGCGGCCGATGCCGCCCTCGCGCAGACGCTGTCCGACGTGGCCGGCGACGACGTGCCCCCGGCCGACTGGCACAGTCCGCCACGCCTCGGCCGGTCCGACCTGTCCCAGCTCACGCGCGCCCTGTCGGCCGCCGGCGCGTCCTGGACGCTCGACTGGCGCGCGCTCACATCCATCGACGCCGATGCGACCGGGCCGCTGCGGATCCTGCTGTCCCACTGGGCCGATTCGCCGGTCGACCTGCGTTTCCACGGTGCCGGCCGGTTCGATGCGGTGCTCGAGCGGGCCACGCCGCTGGGCGACCGTGAGGTGGCGCAGGCCTGGTGGCACCTGCGGCTGGCCGCCCTGCGCGTGACGCACGCGGTCGATCGCTTCGAGGTGGCCGCGCTGCACTACTGCATCACCTACGAGACGGCCCCGCCCGAATGGGAGGAGCCGCGCGGGCGCTACGCCGCGCTCGAGATGGCGCTCGACCTCGACCTCGACGTCGGTGCGGCGGAGGACGTCGCGATCCCGGCGGCGGGCGGCTTCGGGTCGCCGATGGCCGAGGGTGGCGTCGCGGGGCCCATGCTGGCGGGCGAGGTCGCCGGCGAGTCGCCGGCGGTCTGGGCGCGGCTGGACGCCGAACTGGCGCGCGCGGGCGGCGACAACGCCCGTGGCGGCGCCGTCGTCGCGTGCGACGCATTGATCCGCCTGGACTTCGCGGCCGCCGGTGCCCTGCTCAACTGGGTGGCGACGCACGAGGCGCGCGGCCAGCGCATTCGCCTCGTCGGCGTGCACCGGTTGGTGGCCGCGTTCCTGCGCGTCGTCGGCGTCGCCGAGCACGCCGACATCGCCCTGCGTCAGCCGTAGCGGCGGGAAGGGCGGGGCGTCGACCGCCCGCCCGGCCTTGCATTGCGTCGCGCCATCCCAAATTGGCTGCGATGGAACAATTTCACGGAACCACCATCGTCAGCGTGCGCCGCAAGACCCCCCAGGGCGACCAGGTCGCCATCGGGGGTGACGGTCAGGTCACGCTGGGCAACATCGTCATCAAGGGCACGGCGCGCAAGGTGCGCCGGCTGCACCACGGCAAGGTGCTCGCGGGCTTCGCCGGTGCGACGGCGGACGCCTTCACGCTGTTCGAGCGCTTCGAGGCCAAGCTCGAGAAGCACCAGGGCCAGCTCGCGCGCGCCGCCGTCGAACTGACCAAGGACTGGCGCACCGACCGCGTGCTGCGCCGCCTGGAGGCGATGCTGGCCGTGGCCGACGCCACCACCTCGCTGATCATCACCGGCAACGGCGACGTGCTCGAGCCCGAGGACGGCATCGTCGCCATCGGTTCGGGCGGCGCCTACGCCCAGGCGGCGGCCAAGGCGCTGCTGCTGCACAGCGACCTGACGGCCCAGCAGATCGTCAAGCAGTCGCTGGAGATCGCCGGCGACCTGTGCATCTACACCAACATGAACCACACCGTGGAGACGCTCTGACCATGTCCATGACGCCCCAGGAGATCGTCTCCGAACTCGACCATCACATCGTCGGTCAGCCCGAGGCCAAGCGCGCCGTGGCCATCGCCCTGCGCAACCGCTGGCGCCGCCAGCAGGTCGAGGAGAAGCTGCGCGTGGAGATCACGCCCAAGAACATCCTCATGATCGGCCCGACGGGCGTGGGCAAGACCGAGATCGCGCGCCGGCTCGCACGGCTGGCCGACGCGCCCTTCATCAAGGTCGAGGCGACCAAGTTCACCGAGGTCGGCTACGTCGGCAAGGACGTCGATTCCATCGTCCGCGACCTGGCCGAGATCGCCGTCAAGCAGACGCGCGAGAAGGAGAGCGCCAAGGTCCGCGAGCGTGCGCAGGATGCCGCCGAGGACCGCATCCTGGACGTGCTCCTGCCTCCGGCGCGCCTGGGCGACGGCGGCGCCACGTCGGGTGCCGGTGCCTCGGGCGACGGCAATCCCACCCGGCAGGCGTTTCGCAAGAAGCTGCGCGAGCACCAGCTCGACGACAAGGAGATCGAGCTCGACCTGGCAGAGAACCGGATGCCCCTGGAAATCATGGGGCCGGCGGGCATGGAGGAGATGACCGAGCAGTTGCGCGGCATGTTCGGCCAGATGGGCCAGGCCAAGCGCAAGACCCGCAAGCTCAAGATCGCCGAGGCGATGCGCCTCCTGGTCGACGAGGAGGCGGCCAAGCTGCTCAACGAGGAGGAGATCCGCGCGCAGGCCGTCCACAACGCCGAGCAGAACGGCATCGTGTTCATCGACGAGATCGACAAGGTCGCCACACGTTCGGAAGCCCAGGGCTCGGACGTCTCGCGCCAGGGCGTCCAGCGCGACCTGCTGCCGCTGGTCGAGGGCACCGCCGTGAGCACCAAATACGGCGTGGTGCGCACCGACCACATCCTGTTCATCGCCAGCGGTGCTTTCCACCTGAGCAAGCCGAGCGACCTGATTCCCGAGCTGCAGGGCCGTTTTCCGATCCGTGTCGAACTCCAGTCATTGTCGGTGTCCGATTTCGAGGCCATCCTGATGCAGACGCAAGCCTCGCTGGTCAAGCAGTACCAGGCCCTGCTCGCGACGGAAGGCGTCACGCTCGACTTCACGCCCGAGGGCATCACGCGCCTCGCGGGCATCGCCTTCGAGGTCAACGAACGCACCGAGAACATCGGCGCGCGGCGTCTTTCGACGGTGATGGAACGCCTGCTCGACGAGGTCAGTTTCGACGCCGCGCAGTTGGAAGGCCAGTCGATCACGATCGATGCCGCCTACGTCGATCAGCGACTTGAGGCCTTAAGTAATAACGAAGACTTGTCGCGTTTCATCCTCTGACGCAGCCCCGCGACAGGGGCGGTTCACGCATCACTTTCACTGCAAGAGCTAAGTGCTTCCCCAGCAACGGAAATCGCTTTCGATCCAGGTTTAGAAACGCCGCTAAGTCCTTGATTCCATTATCAAAAAAGCCATCCAACCCGTCTCGTGGCGGGGTGGTTTCCTGATACAGTGGGAAAAAGTGCAGATAAGTGGGAAAAAGTGCCGGATGCCGTCTCGTCGAGGCGCGCGGCCTGTCCTACCAAAAGGGTTTCGTGGTCGTGTTTCAAGGCGCTTCATCGCTGAGTCTGGATGCAAAGGGGCGCCTGTCGGTGCCGACCCGGCATCGCGACGTGCTGAGTGCCACGGCCGGGGGCCAGCTCACGATCACGCGCCATCCTCACGGCTGCCTGATGGTCTTTCCCCGTCCTGCCTGGGAGCAGTTCCGCGAGCGCGTCGCCGCGATGCCCCTGAAGGACCAGTGGCTCAAGCGCCTGTTCGTCGGCAATGCGATGGACGTCGAGATGGACGCCGCGGGCCGCGTCCTGGTGTCGCCCGAACTGCGCGCGGCCGCCCGCATCGAACGCGAGGCGCTGCTGCTGGGCATGGGCAGCCATTTCGAGCTGTGGGACAAGGCGACGCACGACGAGCAGGAAGCCAAGGCCCTGGCCGCCGGGCTGGCCGAGTCCGCCGCCTTCAACGACCTCGCGTTCTGACGCGGCGAAAGAGAATCCGCGTTGGACCAACCCACTGCATGGACCCACACGACCGTCCTCCTCGACGAGGCGGTCGAGGCGCTCGTGGGCGGACGTCCCGCGCAGGCGCTCGAGGGCACGTTCGTGGACGCCACCTTCGGGCGCGGCGGGCACACGCGGCGCCTGCTCGAGCGGCTGGCGCCGGCGGGCCGGCTGATCGCGTTCGACAAGGACGCCGAGGCGGTGGCCGAGGCCGCCCGCATCGAGGACCGGCGTTTCTCGATCCGCCACGAGGGTTTCGCGAACCTCGGGGCGCTGGCGCCGGCCAGCGTGGCCGGACTGCTCCTGGACCTGGGGATCAGTTCGCCGCAGATCGACAACCCCGCGCGGGGTTTTTCTTTTCGTTTCGACGGCCCGCTCGACATGCGCATGGACACGACGCGCGGTGAAAGCGTGGCCGCCTGGCTGGCGACGGCCGAGACACAGCAGATTGCAGAGGTGATTCGTGACTATGGGGAAGAACGGTTTGCTGTTCAGATTGCAAAGGCGATTGATGCTCGCCGACAGGAACGGGGCCCAGTTTCAACCACCGCCGAGCTGGCCGAGCTCGTGGCTGGCACGGTCAAAACCCGCGAGCCGGGCCAGAACCCTGCAACGCGCACATTTCAGGCTCTTCGGATTTTCATCAACGCCGAGCTTGAAGAACTGCAACAGGCGCTCGAGGCCAGTCTGAAGGTGCTGGCGCCGGGTGGCCGCCTGGCGGTGATCAGCTTCCACTCGCTGGAGGACCGCATCGTCAAGCAGTTCATCGCCGGGCACGCCAAGGAGGTGTACGACCGCCGTGCGCCGTTCGCCGTGCCCAAGGCGATGCGGCTGCGGGCCCTGTCGCGCATCCGTCCGTCGCCCGCCGAGGTGGCGGGCAACCCGCGCGCGCGCAGCGCGATCCTGCGCGTGGCCGAACGCACCGGGGAGGCCTGAGGCCATGGTGCGGCTCAACGTCCTGCTGCTCATCGCCGTGCTCGCCTCGGCGCTCTACCTCGTGCACACCGAGTACCGCTCGCGCCTGCTGTTCACCGAACTCGACCGTCTCACCACCGAAGGGCATCGCCTGGAGGTCGACGGCGAACGGCTGCAGGTCGAGAAACAGGCGCAGGCCACGCCGCTGCGCGTCGAGAAACTGGCCAAGGAGCAACTGAAGATGCGCACCACGACGCCCGCCATCACGCAGTACGTGCGCCAGGACGGCACGGTCATCCCGCCGATCCCGCAGGCGGCGCCTGCCGCGCCGGCCGGATCGAAGCCGGGCGCGACCGCCGCGCGGAGGGCCGGCTGATGGCCCGCCGCAGCCCCAGCGTCCAGTACACGACCAGTCCCTTGCTCGCGAGCAAGACGCCGGTCTGGCGCAGCAAGTTCATCGTCGCGGCCATCGCGCTGGGCTTCGCGGTGCTGGCGGGCCGCGCGGCCTACGTGCAGGTCATCGGCAACGACTTCTTCCAGCGCCAGGGCGCGGTGCGCTTCGCCCGCACGCTGGAGATGCCGGCCAGCCGCGGCCGCATCTTCGACCGCAACGGGGCGCTGCTGGCCTCCAGCGTGATCGCGCCGAGCATCTGGGCCATTCCGGAGGACATCGAGCGCGACGACCCGGACGTGAAGGCCAAGCTCCGGCTCGTCGCCAAGCTGCTGGAGATGCCGCAGAAGGACTTCGACAAGAAGCTCCAGGACGAGGACAAGACCTTCGTCTGGATCAAGCGCCAGGTCGATGCGCCGATCGCCAAGCAGATCGCCGACCTCAACATCAAGGGCATCTACCAGCGCAAGGAATACAAGCGCCAGTACCCCAACGGCGAATCCGCCGCGCACGTGGTGGGCTTCACCAACGTCGAGGACCACGGCCAGGAAGGCATCGAGCTGCAGTTCGATCGCGAACTCGCCGGCCGCGCGGGCTCGCGCCGCGTCATCAAGGACCGGCTGGGCCGCGTGGTCGAGGGCGTGGGCGAGACCGTGCCGCCGCTCGACGGCAAGGACATCCAGCTGAGCGTGGACAGCAAGGTCCAGTTCTTCGCCTACCAGAAGCTGCGCGACGCCGTGATCGCGCGCCGGGCCAAGGCCGGCAGCGTGGTGGTGCTCGACGCCGTCACCGGCGAGGTGCTGGCGCTGGCCAACTACCCGAGCTACGTGCCCGACAAGCGCCAGAACCTCACCGGCGAACAGTTGCGCAACCGCGCCCTGACCGACACCTTCGAGCCCGGCTCGACCATGAAGCCCATCACCGTGGCCATGGCGCTGGAGGCCGGCCGCGTCCGGCCCTCGACCCTGATCGACACCGGCCCCGGGCGCTACCAGCTCGGCGGCTTCACCATCAGCGACACGCACAACTACGGCACCCTGAGCGTCGAGGGCGTGATCCAGAAGTCGAGCAACGTCGGCGCGCTGAAGATCGCGCAGAAGATGACGCCGCACGAGATGTGGGACACCTTCACGGCGCTCGGCTACGGCCAGAAGCCGCAGATCCAGTTCCCCGGCGCCGTCACCGGGCGCGTGCGGCCGTGGAAGAACTGGAAGCCGGTCGAGCAGGCGACGATGGCCTACGGCTACGGCCTGTCGGCGTCGCTGTTCCAGATGGCGCATTCGTACACCTCGTTCGCCCACGACGGCCGGCTGATCCCGCTGACCATCCTGCGCAGCCCCGAGCCGGCCGTCGGCGTGCCGGTGTTCTCGCCCGACAACGCGCGCGCGGTGCGCAAGATGCTGCAGATGGCGGCGGCGCCCGGAGGCACCGGCCCGCTCGCGCAGACGGTGGGCTATTCGGTGGGCGGCAAGTCGGGCACGGCCCACAAGCAGGTCGGGCGGGGCTACGCGAGCAACAAGTACCGCGCCTGGTTCACCGGCATGGCGCCGATCGACAAGCCGCGCATCATCGTCGGCGTGATGATCGACGAGCCGAGCGACGGCGTGTACTTCGGCGGCCTGGCCGCCGCGCCGGTCTTCAGCGAGGTCGTGCAGCAGACCCTGCGCGCGATGAACGTGGCGCCCGACCTCGCGGTCAAGCCCCTGGTCGTGACCCAGGGCGTGGACGAGAGCTTCTGATCCCGGACGCCCGCCTCACCATGAAGACCTTCGACACCCCGCACGACGCCGCACGCTGGCTGCAGGACCACGTGCGCGGCGCCCTGCGGGCCGACAGCCGCGCCATCGGTGCGGGCGACGGCTTCGTCGCCTGGCCGGGCGCGGCGACCGACGGGCGTGCCCATGTCGCCGCGGCCCTGGCGCGCGGCGCGGTGGCCTGCCTGGTCGAGCGCGAAGGGATCGAGGCCTTCGAGGACGGCTTCGGCGCCGCTCCCGGCGACGAGCGCATCGCCGCCTACGCGGGGCTCAAGGCCGCGACCGGACCGGTCGCCGCCGCGTTCCATCTGGCGCCTTCCGCCCAGCTCGACGTCATCGCGGTGACCGGCACCAACGGCAAGACCTCGACCGCCTGGTGGCTGGCCCAGGCCCTGTCGGAGGCGCGCGGCATCGACGCCGCGGCGGTGGTGCCCACGCCTTGCGGCGTGATCGGCACGCTGGGCATCGGCGTGCCGCCGGCGCTCGTCCACACCGGCCTCACCACGCCCGACCCGGTCGCGCTGCAGCGCGCCCTGCGCGATTTCGCCGACCGTGGCTTCGGAGCCTGCGCGATCGAGGCGTCCTCCATCGGCATCGCCGAGCGGCGCCTGGACGGCACGCGCATCGCGGTGGCGGTGTTCACCAATTTCACCCAGGACCACCTCGACTACCACGGCAGCATGGACGCCTACTGGCGGGCCAAGGCCGAGCTGTTCCGCTGGCCCGGCCTGCGCGCGGCGGTGGTCAACATCGACGACGTGCACGGCGCGGCGCTGGTGGGCGAGCTGGTCGACCAGGGCACCGGCGCGCTCGACCTCTGGACCGTCTCGGCCGCCGGCGCCCCGGCGCGACTGTCGGCCCACGCGGTGGGCTATGGCGCCCAGGGCCTGGGCTTCGAGGTGCGCGAGAACCCGGTCACCGGCGAACCCTCCTCGGGCCCGGTGCGCCTGGAGACGGCGCTCATCGGCGACTACAACGTCGCCAACCTGCTGGGCGTGATCGGCACGCTGCGCGCGCTCGGCCTGAGTCTGGCGCAGGCCGTGGACGCCTGCCGTGGACTGGACAGCGTGCCCGGGCGCATGGAACGCGTCGAGGCGCCCGGCCGGCCCCTGGCGGTGATCGACTACGCCCACACGCCCGACGCGCTGGACAAGGCGCTCGCCGGCCTGCGGCCGCTGGCGGCGGCGCGTGGCGGTGCGCTGTGGTGCGTCTTCGGCTGCGGCGGCGACCGCGACGCCGTCAAGCGGCCGCTGATGGGCGCCGTCGCCGAGCGCGGCGCCGACCGGGTCGTGCTCACCAGCGACAACCCGCGCAGCGAGAAGCCCGCCGCGATCCTCGGGCAGATCCTGCTCGGCCTGACGCGCCCCGAGGCGGCCCGGGTCGAGTCCGACCGCGCCGCGGCGATCGCCCGCACGCTGGCCGAGGCCGCGCCGCGCGACGTCGTGCTCGTCGCCGGCAAGGGCCACGAGGCCTGGCAGGAGATCGCGGGCGAGCGCATCCCATTTTCCGATCGGGCGCACGCGCTCGAAGCCTTCGCGCGCGGGAGCGCCGCATGAACCAGAGAGAGAGTTTCGTCGTTGAAGAAGAGAGCACATCGATGAGCGCCATGACCACGCTGGGTGGGGCGCTGCAGTGGATTCCGGGCGCGCGGCTCGTCGGCGACGCCGCGACGCCTTTTGCGCGCGTCCATACCGACACGCGCACGCTGGCCGCAGGCGACCTGTTCGTCGCGCTCAAGGGCGAGCGCCATGACGCCAATGCCTTCCTGGCCGATGCGCGCGCGCGCGGCGCCGTCGCGGCGCTGGCCCATGGCGGGCTCGAGGCCGCCGGCCTGAGCGGCCTGGAGGTGCCCGACACGCTGGCCGCGCTCGGCGCCCTGGCCGCCGGCTGGCGCGCGCGATTCACGCTGCCGCTGGTGGCGGTCGCCGGCAGCAACGGCAAGACCACCGTCACCCAGATGATCGCGTCGATCCATCGCGCGGCCTGCGGCGAGTGCGCCTTCGCGACCGAGGGCAACTTCAACAACGAGATCGGCGTGCCGCTGACGCTGCTGCGTCTGCGCGCCGCGCACCGCCTGGGCGTCGTGGAGCTGGGCATGAACCATCCGGGCGAGATCGCGCGGCTGGCCACCATCGCCCGCCCGACCATCGCGCTGGTCAACAACGCGCAGCGCGAGCACCAGGAGTTCATGGCCACGGTCGAGGCCGTGGCGCACGAGAACGGCGCCGTGCTGTCCGCGCTGCCGGCCGACGGCACGGCCGTGTTCCCGCACGACGACGAATTCACGCCGCTGTGGCGCTCGCTGGCGCACGAGGGCGCCACGCGCCGCTGCCTGACCTTCGGCGTCCAGGCCGATGCGGACGTCGCCCTGGAGCACGCCGAGTGGCAGGGCGGCGCCTGGCACGTGCGGGCGCGCACGCCGGTCGGCGCGCTGGCCACCACGCTGCGCATCGCCGGTCATCACAACGTGGTCAACGCACTGGCGGCGGTCGCCTGCGCGCTGGCCTCGGGCGTGTCGCTCGACCCCATCGCGCAGGGACTGGCCGCCTTCGAGCCGGTCAAGGGCCGTTCCCGCGCCAGCGAGATCGGGCGTGCCGACGGCCGCACGCTGACATTGGTGGACGACACCTACAACGCCAATCCCGACTCCGTGCGTGCGGCCATCGACGTGCTGGCCGCGCTGCCGGGCCCGCGCCTGCTGGTGCTGGGCGACATGGGCGAGGTCGGCGACCAGGGCGCGCGCTTCCATGCCGAGGTCGGCGCCTGGGCGCGCGAGCGCGGCGTCGAGACGCTGTTCGCGCTGGGCGACGAATCGGCCGGCAGCGTCGCGGCCTTCGCCGCCGCCGGTGGCATCGACGGCCGGCACTTCGACGCCGTCGAGCCGCTCAACGCCGCCGTGCTGGCGTGCCTCCCGACGACGGCCAGCGTGCTGGTCAAGGGCTCGCGCTTCATGCGGATGGAACGGGTGGCGCAGGCCATCGCCGCCACGGCGCAACCGCGTCCGCAACCGGGAGGCCGGCCATGAGCGATCGTCATGCACCGCGCGCAACCCCATGCTGCTGAGCCTGGCCCAATGGTTGCAGACGCTGTCCCCCGAATTCGGGTTCCTGCGGATCTTCCAGTACCTCACCTTCCGCGCGCTGATGGCCGCGCTGACCTCGCTGCTGCTCGGCCTGGCCGCCGGCCCGTTCGTGATCCGTCGCCTGACGCTGCTCAAGATCGGCCAGCCGGTGCGCGGCTACGGCATGGAGACGCACCTCTCCAAGAGCGGCACGCCCACCATGGGGGGCGTGCTGATCCTCTTCGCCATCGCGTTTTCCACCGTGCTGTGGTTCGACCTGGCCAACCGTTTCGTCTGGATCGTGCTGTGGGTGACGCTGGGCTTCGGGGCGATCGGCTGGGTCGACGACTGGCGCAAGGTCGTGCGCAAGGACCCCGAGGGCATGCGTTCGCGCGAGAAGTACATGTGGCAGTCGCTGGTCGGCCTGGTGGCGGGCTTCTACCTGCTCTTCAGCATCTCCGAGAGTTCCAACTGGCGCGTGCTGGAACTGTTCGCCGACTGGGTGCGCTCGGGCTTCGCGCTGGAGTTCTCGCCCAAGATCAACCTGCTGGTGCCGCTGTTCAAGGAGATCAGCTATCCGCTCGGCGGCATCGGTTTCGTGATCCTGACCTACCTGGTGATCGTGGGCGCCAGCAACGCCGTGAACCTGACCGACGGCCTCGACGGGCTCGCGATCATGCCGGTGGTGATGGTCGGCTCGGCGCTGGGCGTGTTCGCCTATGTCACGGGCAGCTCGGTCTATTCGCGCTACCTGCTGTTCCCGCACATCCCCGGCTCGGGCGAGCTGCTGGTGTTCTGCTCGGCGATGGCCGGCGCCGGACTGGCCTTCCTGTGGTTCAACACGCACCCGGCGCAGGTCTTCATGGGCGACGTGGGCGCGCTGGCCCTGGGCGGCGCGCTGGGCACCATCGCCGTCATCGTGCGCCAGGAGATCGTGTTCTTCGTGATGGGCGGCATCTTCGTGGTCGAGGCGATCTCGGTCATGACGCAGGTGATGTACTTCAAGTACACCAAGAAGCGCTTCGGCCAGGGCCGGCGCATCCTCAAGATGGCACCGCTGCACCATCATTTCGAGAAGAGCGGCTGGCGCGAGACCCAGGTGGTCGTGCGCTTCTGGATCATCACGATGCTGCTGTGCCTCGTGGGCCTTTCCACGCTGAAGCTGCGCTGACGCCATGAAGCACCTCCAAGACCTCCACGTGCTGATCCTGGGCCTGGGCGCTTCCGGCCTGGCGATGGCGCGCTGGTGCGCGCGCCACGGCGCGCGCGTGAGCGTGGCCGACACGCGCGCGACACCGCCTCAGCTCGCGGCCCTGCGCCGCGACGCGCCGGACGCGGCCTTCGTCGGCGGAGCGTTCTCCGCCGCCCTGGTCGAGGGCACGCCGGTGCGCGCGGTCTACCGCTCGCCGGGCCTCGCGCCCGCGGACATCGCGCCGGTCGTGGACGCGGCGCGCGCCATCGGCCTGCCGGTGGGTGGCGAACTCGACCTGTTCGCCCAGGCGCTGCAGGACCTGCGCGAGGTCGACGACCCGGCCGCCGGTGCGGAAGACGGCGCCGGCGCTCCGGCCGCCGTCCACGCTCCCGATCCCGATGGGGAGCCGGACATCGAGCCCCGCACCGAGACCGGCCCGGCCGCCGCGCCCGGCTCCGCGCCCGCGAGCCCGCCCGGTCCCGAGGTCGCGCCCGGCTCGGTGCCCGATCCCGCGCCTTCGGCCGCGCCCGGCGCGACCGCGCCGCCCGGTGCCGACGATCCACCGTCCGCCGTGGGGACGTCGTCGGTGACGGCGCCCGCGCCGGACCGCGAGGCCGCCGCGTCGCCGCATTCCGCCGCGCGCGAAGCCGCCGCCTTCGTCGCCCGCATCGCCGAACGCTCGATGGCCGCGCCGGCCGCCGAGGACGAGGCGCCGATGGCGGCCGTCGTGCCCGACGCCACGCCGGTGCCCGCCGGCTATCGCCCGGTGGTGCTGGCCATCACCGGCACCAACGGCAAGACCACCGTCACCTCGCTCACCGGCCAGCTCGTCGAGCGCGCCGGCCGCAGCGTGGCGGTGGCCGGCAACATCGGCCCGACGCTGCTCGACACGCTCGCCGGCCACCTCGACGCCGGCACGCTGCCCGAGGTCTGGGTGCTGGAGCTCTCCAGCTTCCAGCTCGACGGCGTGCAGGGCTTCGAGCCGACCGCCGCCACGGTGCTCAACCTCAGCCAGGACCACCTCGACTGGCACGGCGACATGGCGGCCTACGCGGCCGCCAAGGCGCGCGTCTTCGGCGACCAGGGCCTGATGGTGCTCAACCGCGACGATCCGGCCGTGATGGCCATGCTGCCCGCGCCCCTGCGCGTGCGTCTGCAGCGCCCCCGGCTGCGCGCCCACGTCACCTTCGGTGCCGGCCTGCCGCGTCGTCCCGGTGACTACGGCATCGAGCACGTCAACGGCATGGCCTGGCTGGTGCGCGCGCTGGAGGCCGACGAGACGCTGAAGCGCCGTCGCGGTGCCGTCGCCGGCGAGGAGGAGATCATCCTGCAGCGCCTGATGCCGGCCGACGCGCTGCGCATCCGTGGCCAGCACAACGCGCAGAACGCCTTGGCGGCGCTGGCCCTGGCCGGCGCGGCCGGTTGCGCGCTGGCCCCGATGCTCTATGGCCTGCGCGAGTACCGGGGCGAGCCCCATCGCGTCGAGCCCATCGCCATCGTCGACGAAGTCGAGTACTTCGACGACAGCAAGGGCACCAACGTGGGCGCCACCGTCGCCGCGCTGGGTGGACTGGGCGCCGAGCGCCGCGTCGTCGCCATCCTCGGCGGCGAGGGCAAGGGGCAGGATTTCGCGCCGCTGGCCGCGCCGGTCGAGCGTTTCGCGCGCGCGGTGGTGCTGATCGGACGCGACGCGCCGCTGATCGAGCGCGCGCTGGCCGCCACGGGCGTCGCGCTGCTGCGCGCCGCCTCGATGGACGAGGCCGTGACGCTGGCTGCGGGCCGGGCCCGGCCGGGCGACGCCGTGCTGCTGTCGCCGGCCTGCGCCAGCTTCGACATGTTCAGGGACTACGCCCACCGCGCCGCCGTCTTCGTGGCGGCGGTGGAGGCACTGGCCGACGGGTCGGCGACGGCGTCGCTGGACGCGGACACCGAGGAGAACCATTCATGAGCCGCAACGCCGCCACGGCCGATCCCTCCGCCGACGCGCCCGATGCGTCCGATGCGCCCGCCGGCCGCCTGCGCCGCTGGTTCGGCCGTGCCGCCAAGTCGGGCATTGACGCGTTGCCGATGCACCTGCCGGTGCGCCTGGGCGGCGCCGACGTGGCGCAGACCAAGGCCGCGCCGGTGCGCGTGCTGGGCTTCGACCAGGCGCTGGTGTGGGTCACCTTCGCGCTCATGGCCTGGGGGCTGGTGATGGTGTATTCGGCCTCCATCGCCATGGCGGACAACCCGCGCTTCGCCCGCGCGGGCAACGGCCCGACCTTCTACCTGGTGCGCCACGGCCTGTTCATCGCGATCGCCTTCGTCACGGCGCTGCTGGCGTTCCAGATCCCGATGAAGACCTGGGAGCGCGTCGCGCCGTGGCTGTTCGTGCTGTCGATCCTGCTGCTGGTGGCGGTGCTGGTGCCGCACGTGGGCCGCGTGGTCAACGGCGCGCGGCGCTGGCTTCCGCTGGGGATCATGAACTTCCAGCCCTCCGAACTGGCCAAGCTGGCCATGGTGCTCTACGCGTCGAGCTACATGGTGCGCAAGATGGAGATCAAGGAGCATTTCTTCCGGGCGGTCTGGCCGATGGGCGCGGCGGTGGTGATCATCGGCATGCTGCTGCTGGCCGAACCGGACATGGGCGCGTTCATGGTCATCGCGGTGATCGCCATGGGCATCCTGTTCCTGGGCGGCGTCAACGCGCGCATGTTCTTCGTCATCGCCGCGCTGATGCTGGTGGCCTTCGGTGTCATGGTGATGACCAGCGAATGGCGGCGCCAGCGGCTGTTCGCCTACCTCGATCCGTTCAGCGAGGCGCACGCGCTGGGCAAGGGCTACCAGCTGTCGCACTCGCTCATCGCCATCGGGCGCGGCGAGGTCTTCGGCGTCGGCCTGGGCGGCAGCGTCGAGAAGCTGCACTGGCTGCCCGAGGCCCACACCGACTTCCTGCTGGCCGTGCTGGGTGAGGAATTCGGCCTGGTCGGCGTGCTGCTGGTGCTGGGCATGTTCCTGTGGCTCACGCGCCGCGTGATGCACATCGGCCGTCAGGCGATCTCGCTGGACCGCGTGTTCTCCGGCCTGGTGGCGCAGGGCATCGGCATCTGGATCGGCTTCCAGTCGTTCATCAACATGGGTGTGAACCTGGGCGCGCTGCCCACCAAGGGCCTGGGCCTGCCGCTCATGAGCTTCGGCGGCTCGGCCATCCTGATGAACCTGGTGGCGCTGGCCGTGGTGCTGCGCATCGACTACGAGAACCGCGTGCTGATGCGCGGTGGCCGCCTGTGACCCGCACGGCGCTCGTCATGGCCGGCGGCACCGGCGGCCACATCTTCCCGGGCCTCGCCGTGGCCGAGGCCTTGCGCGAGCGCGGCTGGCGCGTGCACTGGCTGGGCGCGCCGGGCGGCATGGAGCAGCAGCTGGTGCCCCCGCGCGGTTTCGCTTTCGAGCCCGTGCGGTTCGGCGGCCTGCGCGGCAAGGGCGCGCTGACGCTGGCGCTGCTGCCGGTGCGCCTGCTGCGCGCCTTCTGGCAGAGCGTGGGCGTGCTGCGCCGCGTGAGGCCCGACGTGGTGGTCGGCCTGGGCGGCTACATCACCTTTCCGGGCGGGCTGATGAGCGCGCTCGTGGGCCGTCCGCTGGTGCTGCACGAGCAGAACTCGGTCGCCGGCCTGGCCAACCGGGTGCTGGCGGTGGTCGCCCACCGGGTCTTCACCGCCTTCCCGGACGTCATCCAGGGCGCCGAGTGGATCGGCAACCCGCTGCGCGCCGCCTTCGTCGACAAGCCCGAGCCGGCCGCGCGCTTCGCCGGGCGCACCGGTCCGCTGAAGCTGCTGGTGGTCGGTGGCAGCCTGGGCGCGCAAGCGCTCAACGCCATCGTGCCGCAGGCGCTCGCGCGCATCGCGCCGGAGGCCCGCCCGAGCGTGATTCACCAGAGCGGCGCGAAACAGATCGACGAGCTGCGTGCCAACTACGCCGCCGCCGGTGTCGCGGCCGAGCTCACCCCCTTCATCGAGGACACCGCCGCCGCCTATGCCGACGCCGACCTGATCGTCGCGCGCGCGGGCGCCAGCACCGTCACCGAGATCGCGGCCGTCGGCGCCGCAGCGCTGTTCGTGCCTTTCCCGTCGGCGGTGGACGACCACCAGACCACCAACGCGCGCTTCCTCGTCGAGGCGGGCGGTGGCTGGCTGGTCGCCCAGCCCGACCTCACCCCCGAACGCCTGGCCGATTTGCTACAGACAACCGAACGCTCCACGCTGGTGGACAAGGCGCAGCGCGCCCGCACGATGAAGAAGACCGAAGCGGTCGACCGGATGGTCCGCGCCTGCGAGGAGCTCGCCGACCGGCGCGCCGCCCGCCGCGCCGCACGTGAGGGACGCGCCTCGTGAAGCACGCCATCCGTCACATCCATTTCGTCGGCATCGGCGGCGCCGGCATGAGCGGCATCGCCGAGGTGCTGCTCAACCTCGACTACCGTGTCTCCGGCTCCGACCTGTCCGACAGCGCCACGCTCAGGCGCCTGGCCGGGCTGGGCATCGCGACCCACGTGGGCCACGACGCGTCGAACATCGAGGGCGCGGACGCGGTGGTCACCTCCACCGCGGTGCAGGCCACCAATCCCGAGGTGATCGCCGCGCGCGAGAAGCGCATCCCGGTGGTGCCGCGCGCCATGATGCTGGCCGAGCTGATGCGCCTGAAGCAGGGCATCGCCATCGCCGGCACCCACGGCAAGACCACCACCACCAGCCTGGTGGCCAGCGTGCTGGCCGCCGCCGGGCTCGACCCGACCTTCGTCATCGGCGGACGCCTCAACAGCGCCGGGGCCAACGCGCAGCTGGGCGGCGGCGACTACATCGTGGTCGAGGCCGACGAGTCCGACGCCTCGTTCCTGAACCTGCTGCCGGTGATGGCGGTAGTCACGAACATCGACGCCGACCACATGGAGACCTACGGGCACGACTTCGGCAACCTGAAGAAGGCCTTCGTCGATTTCCTGCACCGCATGCCGTTCTACGGCGTGGCGATCCTGTGCACCGACGACGCGGCGGTGCGCGAGATCGTTCCCCAGGTCACGTGTCCGGTCACCAGCTACGGCTTCAACGAGGACGCCCAGGTGCGCGCGGTGGACGTGCGCGCGGTCGGCGCGCAGATGCACTTCACGGCCCAGCGCCGCAACGGCGTGACGCTGCCCGACCTGGACGTGGTGCTCAACCTCGCCGGCGAGCACAACGTGCTCAACGCGCTGTCGGTGATCGCGGTGGCGGTCGAGCTCAACGTGCCCGACGCGGCGGTGCTTCAGGGCCTGGCCGAGTTCAAGGGCGTCGGTCGCCGCTTCCAGAGCTATGGCGACGTGCCGATCGCGAACGCGGGCGACTTCGGCGATTTCACCCTCATCGAGGACTACGGCCACCACCCGGTGGAGATGGCCGCGACCATCGCCGCGGCGCGCGGCGCCTTCCCCGGGCGCCGGTTGATGCTGGCGTTCCAGCCGCACCGCTACACCCGCACGCGCGACTGCTTCGAGGACTTCGTCAAGGTGCTGGGCACGGCCGACGCCGTGCTGCTCGGGGAGGTCTATGCCGCGGGCGAGGCGCCCATCGTGGCGGCCGACGGCCGCGCCCTGACGCGCGCCTTGCGCGTGGCCGGCAAGGTCGAGCCGGTGTTCGTCGACGAGATCGGCGCGATGGCGCAGGCGGTGCTGGACAACGCACGCGCCGGCGACGTCGTGGTGTGCATGGGCGCCGGCTCCATCGGCACCGTGCCGGGCCGCGTGGTCGAGCTCGGCGGCACGGCGCCACCTCCGGCTTCGGGCCAGTTCACGCGGGAAGGACGCGTCCTGTGACGACGACGAACACCACCATCGACGCCCCGGTCGCGCCGGTGATCGACATCGTCGCGCTCGGCAAGGTCGCCGTCCTCCAGGGCGGCACCTCGGCCGAGCGGCCGATCTCCCTGCTGTCGGGCGCCGGCGTGCTGGAGGCGCTGCGCTCGCGCGGCGTCGACGCGCACGCCTTCGATCCCGCCGAGCGCGACCTCGCCGAACTGCGGCGCGAGGGCTTCGCGCGCTGCTTCATCGCACTGCACGGCCGCCATGGCGAGGACGGCACGGTCCAGGGCGCGCTGGAACTCCTGGGCATTCCCTACACCGGCTCGGGCGTGATGGCCTCCAGCGTGGCGCTCGACAAGGTCATGACCAAGCGCATCTGGCTGGCCGACGGCCTGCCCACGCCGCGCTACGTGCGCCTGGCCGCCGACCTGCAGGGGCCCGAGCAGGTTCGCGCGGTGCCCGAGGTGCTGGGCCTGCCGCTGATCGTCAAGCCGCCGCGCGAGGGTTCGTCGATCGGCGTGACCAAGGTGAGTGGCCACGCGCAGATGCAGGACGCGGTGACCCTGGCGGCCCGGTACGACGCCGACGTGCTGTGCGAGGAGTTCGTCGAGGGGGAGGAAGTGACCTGCGCGGTGCTGGGGGCCGGCGCCGCGGCCCGGGCGCTGCCGGTGGTGCGCATCGCGGCGCCCGAGGGCGCCTACGACTACCAGAACAAGTACTTCACCGACGACGTGAAGTACCACTGCCCGAGCGGACTGCCCGAAGCCGAGGAGGCGGAGATCCGCCGCATCACGCTCGCGGCTTTCCGCACGCTCGGCTGCCGCGGCTGGGGCCGTGCCGACGTGATGATCCGCGCGAGCGACCGCAAACCCTTCCTGCTGGAGATGAACACCTCTCCGGGCATGACCACCCACTCGCTGGTTCCGATGTCCGCGCGCGCCGCGGGCATCGGCTACGAGGACCTCTGCCTGCGCGTGCTCGCCGCGGCGGCGCTCGACTCGGCGGGCGCGCACTGACCATGGCCACCACCGCACCCACCCCCTTCGACATCCGGCTGATGAACTTCACCGCGACGCTGGTGTTCGTGCTGTTCGCGCTGACGCTGGTCGGGGCGGGCGCCTGGTGGGTGCTGCGCCAGCCCTTCTTCCCGATCGCCGCGCTCAAGGTCGATGGCGAGGTCACGCACAACAGCGCCGTCACGCTGCGCGCCAACGTCGCGCCGCAGCTCGCGGGCAACTTCTTCACCGTCGACCTGGCGCGCGCGCGCGCGGCCTTCGAGTCCGTGCCCTGGGTGCGCCAGGCGGTGGTGCGGCGAGAATTTCCGAACAAGCTTCGCGCCACGCTGACCGAGCACGTGCCGGTCGCGCACTGGGGCGAGGAGGCCGGCTCCCGCCTGGTCAACGGCTACGGCGAGATCTTCGAGGCCAACGTGGGCGAGGTCGACGACCACAAGCTGCCGCGCCTGGACGGCCCGCCCGAGCAGGCCGGACAGGTCCTGGGCATGTACCGCATGCTGGTGCCGCTGTTCGCGCCCTACGAGATCGGCATCGAGGAACTCGGCCTGTCGAGCCGTGGCAGCTGGCACGTGCTGCTCGATACCGGGGCCATGATCGAGCTCGGGCGCGGGCGCAGCGAGGAGGTCGCCGCGCGCACCGAGCGCTTCCTGCGCACGGTGGCGCAGGTGGCGGCCCAGTACGGCCGCACGGTGGCGTCGATCGAGGGCGCCGACCTGCGCCACCACGAGGGTTACGCGCTGCGCATGCGCGGCGTCACCACCGTCGCGAGCGAGCCCCCCAAGAAAAAATAAGCGAACAGCGAGGACACACACACATGCCCAGGGAATACAAGGACCTCGTCGTCGGTCTCGACATCGGCACCGCCAAGGTGATGGTGGTCGTGGCCGAGGTGCTCGGCGGCGGCGCGCTCAAGCTCGCGGGGCTCGGCGTCGCGCCCAGCAACGGCCTGAAGCGCGGCGTGGTGGTGAACATCGACGCCACCGTCCAGAGCATCCAGCAGGCCCTGAAGGAGGCCGAACTGATGGCCGACTGCAAGATCGGCCGCGTCTACACCGGCATCACCGGCAGCCACATCCGCGGCATCAACTCCAGCGGCATGGTGGCGGTCAAGGACAAGGAAGTGACCGCGGCGGACGTCGCCCGCGTGGTGGAGACGGCGCGCGCCATCAACATCTCCAGCGATCAGCGGCTGCTGCTGGTGGAGCCGCAGGAGTTCGTCATCGACGGACAGGACGTCAAGGAGCCCATCGGCATGAGCGGCATGCGGCTGGAGGCCAAGGTGCACATCGTCACCGGCGCCCAGAGCGCGGCGGAGAACATCATCAAGTGCGTGCGCCGCTGCGGCCTGGAGGTCGACCAGCTGATGCTCAACCCGCTGGCCTCCAGCCTGGCCGTGCTGACCGAGGACGAGCGCGAGCTCGGCGTGGTGCTGGTGGACATCGGCGCGGGCACCACCGACGTCGCCATCTTCACCAACGGCGCGATCCGCTTCACGGCCGTGATCCCGATCGCCGGCGACCTCATCACCAGCGACATCGCCATGGCGCTGCGCACGCCGACCAAGGACGCCGAGGACATCAAGGTGGAGAGCGGCTGCGCCAAGCAGCTGCTGGCCGATCCGGACACCCAGGTCGAGGTGCCCGGCCTGGGCGACCGCGGCCCGCGCATGCTCAGCCGCCAGGCGCTCGCCGGCGTCATCGAGCCGCGCGTCGAGGAGATCTTCTCGCTCGTGCAGCAGGTGGTGCGCGAGTCGGGCTACGAGGAGGTGCTGTCCTCCGGGGTGGTGCTCACCGGCGGCAGCGCGGTGATGCCGGGCATGGTCGAGCTGGGGGAGGACATCTTCCTGAAGCCCGTGCGCCGCGGCATCCCGAAGTATTCGAGCGCGTTGTCGGACATGGTGGCGCAGCCGCGCGCGGCCACCGTCATGGGCCTCCTGGAGGAGGCCCGCTTCGGGCGCATGCGCGGCTACAAGGTCGCGCAGAAGAACGGCTCGGTCAAGACCGCCTTCGGGCGCTTCAAGGACTTCATCGTGGGGAACTTCTAGCCATGCCCGTCCACACATTGGGGTTCGCCCATCGTCACCCGCCCCTGCATTTCAACGAACGATGGCGACGCACCGGCCCGCCCGCGGCGAACGCTTCCGGCCACGAACGGCAGACGACGCAATTTCCAGAAACAACGGCAACACAGCAAACGCATATCCAAGGAGTCAGAAATGGCCATCGAAATGATTGAAGTCGAAGAGTTCAACCAGGGCACGCAGATCAAGGTCATCGGCGTGGGCGGCGGCGGCGGCAACGCGGTCGCGCACATGATCGAGCGCGGCGTCCAGGGCGTGCAGTTCTCCTGCGCCAACACCGACGCGCAGGCGCTCTCGCGCAGCAACGCGCCCAAGCTGATCCAGCTGGGCAGCAACGGCCTGGGCGCGGGCGGCAAGCCGGCCAAGGGCCGCGAGGCGGCCGAGGCGGCGATCGACGAGATCCGCAGCGCCATCGACGGCGCGCACATGCTCTTCATCACCGCCGGCATGGGCGGGGGCACCGGCACCGGCGCCGCGCCCGTGATCGCGCGCGTGGCCAAGGAGATGGGCATCCTCACGGTCGGCGTGGTGACCAAGCCCTTCGACTGGGAAGGCGGCAAGCGCATGAGCAACGCCGACGAGGGCCTGGCCGAACTCGAAGCCAACGTCGATTCGCTGATCGTCATCCTCAACGAGAAGCTGCTCGACGTGCTGGGCGACGACGTGACGCAGGCCGAGGCCTTCGCGCACGCCAACGACGTGCTGAAGAACGCCGTCGGCGGCATCTCCGAGATCATCAACGAGTACGGCGGCGTGAACGTCGACTTCGAGGACGTGCGCACCGTCATGGGCGAGCCGGGCAAGGCCATGATGGGCACGGCCGCGGCCAGCGGCCCGGACCGCGCCCGCATCGCCGCCGAGCAGGCCGTGGCCTGCCCGCTGCTCGAGGGCATCGACCTGTCGGGCGCCAAGGGGGTGCTGGTGCTGGTGACGGCGTCGAAGAACTCGCTCAAGCTGGCCGAGTCCAAGCTGGCCATGAACACGATCCGCGCCTACGCCTCGGCCGACGCGCACGTGATCTACGGTGCCGCCTACGACGAGGCCCTGGGCGACGAGATGCGCGTGACCGTGGTCGCCACCGGCCTCTCGCGTCCGGCCGACGCGCGTCGCCAGGCGCCCGCGCTGGAAGTCATCCGCACCGGCACCGACAACATCCCGTTCCCGATGCCTTCCCTGGGCGGGCTGGGTCAGGCCGGGCAGGGCCACCACCAGCCCAACTACGAAGGCATGGCGGTGCCCAGCGTGTGGCGCACCAACCGCACCATGGCCGCGGCCAAGGTCGACGCGCTGTCCTCCGGCGGCATGGACGACTTCGAGATCCCGGCGTTCCTGCGCCGTCAGGCCGACTGATGACCGGGCGGCCGCCGCCGTGCGTTCCCGTCGCGGGACGCACGCGGTGTCCCGCACCGGGCCGGGGCGCGACGCCGCGCACGGCCCGCTCCTATGGCGGACATAGCGGGTGCGCCATCGCCGGGCGCCGCCCGCACTCCTAGAATCGCCGCCGTGCTGCAACAACGAACCATCAAGACCATCACCCGTGCCGTCGGCGTCGGACTGCACAGCGGCCAGCGCGTGGAACTCACGCTGCGGCCCTCGGCGCCCGACACGGGCATCGTGTTCCGCCGCGTCGACCTGCCCGAGCCGGTCGACATCCCGATGACGGCCGAGGCGGTCACCGACACCCGGCTCGCCTCGACGGTCTCGCGCGGCGGCGCGAAGGTGCAGACGATCGAGCACCTCATGTCGGCCTGTGCCGGCCTGGGCATCGACAACCTGGTCATCGACATCACCGCCGACGAGGTGCCCATCCTCGACGGCTCGGCGTCGTCGTTCGTCTTCCTGCTGCAGAGCGCGGGCATCGAACGCCAGCAGGCGCCGCGGCGCTTCATCAAGGTGCTCGAGCCTGTCGAGGTGCGCGAGGGTCAGGACGCCAACGCCAAATGGGCGCGGCTGGAGCCGCATCACGGCTTCAAGCTGAGTTTCGAGATCGATTTCGATCACCGCGTGGTCGACTCCACGGGCCAGCGCTTCGAGTTCGATCTCGGCCTGGGCTCGTACAGCCGGGACATCGCGCGCGCGCGCACCTTCGGCTTCACGAAGGAGGTCGAGTACATGCGCAGCCGTGGCCTGGCGCTCGGCGGCGGGCTCGACAACGCCATCGTCATGGACGACACCAAGGTGCTCAACGCCGGCGGATTGCGCTACGACGACGAGTTCGTGAAGCACAAGATCCTCGACGCGATGGGCGACCTGTACGTGGTCGGGCGGCCGCTGCTGGCTTCCTACAGTGCGTTCCGCTCGGGCCACGCGCTCAACAACAAGCTGCTGCGCGAGCTGCTCGCGCATCCCGACGCCTACGAGATCGTCACCTTCGACGACGAACGCCGCGCCCCGCGCGGGTTCGCCGAAGTCGCGCGCGCCTGGTAGGGCGCTCGCACGGATCACGCGCCATGCTGCTGTTCCGCTGGGCGATCCTGCTGTTGCTGCTGATCGCGGGGGTGTCCTTCGCCTTCTACGCCGGCACCGGGCAGACGAGGTATCGACGTTTCGGCTGGATCACGCTGAAGTGGACGCTGCTGGCGGCGTTCGGCTTCTTCGCCGTGCTGATCGCCGAGCGCGTGGCCTGAATCCGCGCGCCCGGCCGCTCCGTCAGCGCGTGCGGCCCTGGCGGTACATGCCCGAGGTGCTGCGCGTCAGGCCCGCGGCTTCGCTCAGCCGCGCCATCGAGCTGCCCACGTGGGCGTGCGTGATCGCGATGCCCAGCGCATCGGCCGCGTCGCTGCCGGGCAGCCCGGGCAGGTCCAGCAGACGTTTCACCATCTCCTGGACCTGTGCCTTGGCGGCCTGGCCATGGCCGGCGACGGCACGTTTCATCTGCAACGCGGTGTACTCGGCCACCGGCAGATCGCGCGTGACGAGCGCCGTGATGCAGGCGCCACGCGCCTGACCCAGCAGCAGCGTCGACTGCGGGTTGACGTTCACGAAGATGATCTCGACGGCGGCCTGGTCGGGCTGGTAGCGCGCGGCGACTTCGCCGATGCCGTCGAACAGCACCTTCAGGCGCGCGGGCAGGTCGCCGAGCGTCATGTGGCGGGTGGTGATGGTGCCGCTGGCCACGTAGCGCAGCGACGCGCCCTCGGCGTCGACCACGCCGAAGCCGGTGGTCTGCAGGCCGGGGTCGATGCCGAGGATGCGCATGGATCGGGACGACGACCACGCGCCGCGGGACACGCGGCGTGGTCGCAAAAGGAAGTAGGGGACCGCGACTGTAGTCGACGCCGCCCGCCCGCGCGCGCCGGCCGCGCGGCCGGCCGGGGGCGTCGGCGCTCAGAAGCGGTGGCGCACGCCGATGGTGTAGCCGTTGCGGCTGCGGGGGCCGCCGGGGGTCGTGGTGCCGTTGAGGTTGGCATCGCCCTTCAGCCGCGTGGTGTCGAGTTCGACGTACGCATCGGTGCGCTTGGAGAACGCGTAGTCGGCCGCCATCACGAAGAAGGTCGCCCGCGCGTCGCCGGCGAGGGTCGGCCCGGACTGCTTGGTGCGGAACAGATGGGCGCCCAGGTTGAGCTGCGGCGTGATCTGGTAGCCCACGCCCAGCTTGGCGATCTGGCGCTTGTCGGCCGCCAGGAAAGCCGGACCGCCGAAGTTGCCGTTCGACGGTGAGGTGCCGCTCCACAGCGACGACAGGATCGCCAGGTCGACCGGCGCGGTCAGCAGGCCGCCGTCGAGCTTGTTCTGGCCGAGGCCGGCGTTGAAGTACCACCGGTTCACGCGGTAGGAACCGCCCAGGGTCCAGGCCTCGATCTTGCGGCCCGATCCGAAGACGTAGTTCTGCACCGCGCCGCCGATGGCCAGGCCGCCGCTCGCATAGCGCAGGTAGCCGCCGGCGGTGCGGCCGCCGGTGGGCGCGTCCTCTCCGGGCGAATACTGCACGCCGGCGCGCAGCGGGCCGTAGTCGATCACGTACTTGATCATGTTGCTCGCGCGGGCGCTCAGCGAGAAACCGATCTCGGGCTTGAAGGCCTCGAAGTAGGGTGAGTAGGGGAACGACGCATAGGTGGTGGTGACGACGTCGAACAGCACGTTGTACTGGCGACCGAACGTGAGGCGGCCGAAGCTGGCGCTCTGCAGGCCGACCCAGGACTGCTGGAAATAGTTGGTGGTCGCCGGGCTGCCGGTATCGGCCAGGAAGCGGTTCTCCAGGTTGGCGAGCACCTTCAGGCCGTTGCCGAGGTCCTCGGTGACGTTGATGCCCCAGCGGCTCTGCGACATGCCTCCGCCGACCATCTGCGTGAGCTTGCCGTCGCCCGACGCGCCCTCGTTGGTGGTGTGGCGGATGGCGGCGTCCACGATGCCGTAGAGCTGCACCGTCGACTGCGCCCATGCGGAGGGCGCCGACACGGCGATGAGCGCGCTGGCCAAGAGCGGTTTCGTATGCATCCGTCCACCTCGTCTTTGTTGTCGAGCAGGAACTTTATGAGAAATGCGTCATATCGGTGCGTCTCATCGTGTCATCGATTTCCCCGATGGGACGCGGCGGCGCGTTCCGTTAGACATCGCCTCGCGAAGCGGCCGAAGGGCGCGCCGACAGGGTGCGGTGCGGCGCCCGGACCGACGCGCGGTCGTCGACGGCCTCCGGCCGAGCGACCCGGCGTGGCGTCCGGCGACGATGATCGATGTCATGCAAGACGACCTCTCCCGCGATGCCGCCGCCATGGCGCGGCCAGCCTCGCCATGGCCCTTCCGTTGGCGCTTCGATGCCCGTGCCGCGGGCGGGGCGCTGGTCGTGTTCGTGCTACTGGTGGGCATCGCGACGGCGGGGGCGCGCACCGGATGGCTGCGCGGTTTCTTCGGCGACGTGCTGGCGGTCGCATGGCTGTACCTGTGCTTCAAGGCATTGATCGACACGCGGGCCTGGCCGCTCGCGCTGGCGGCCTTCGGCGTGGGTTGCGCGCTGGAATGGTCGCAGTACCTGGCCCGCCTGTGGCATTGGCACATCGCCCATCCGGTGCTGCGCGTCCTGGTGGGCAGCACGCCGGACTGGATGGACGTCCTGGCCTACGCGATCGGCGCCCTGGGGGTGCTGGCGCTCGAAAGGGCGGCGTCGCGCCGCCGCTGACGAGGGTTCAGGGCAGTTCGACGGCCGGCATGCGCGCGGCGATGGTGGCGGCGCGCGCGTTGAGGTAGGGGGAGTTGGGCCGGCGCTCGAACGACTTCGGGCTCGGCAGCATCACGGCCAACCGGGCCGCTTCGCCGGCGCTCAGGCGCGTCGCGGCTTTGCCGAAGTAGTGCCGTGCCGCGGCTTCGGCGCCGAACACGCCTTCGCCCCATTCGACGCTGTTGAGGTAGATCTCCAGGATGCGGCGCTTGCTCAGCAGCAGCTCGAGCGTGGTTGCCAGCATGACCTCCTGGCCCTTGCGCAACAGCGTGCGCTCGCCCGACAGCAGCAGGTTCTTGGCCAGCTGCTGCGTGATGGTCGAGCCGCCGTGCACCTTGACCGGTGCCGGCTCCCTGCCGCGTGCGCGCACCTGCGCGGCGCGCCGCGCCGCGATCTCCTCGGCCCTGGCGTTGCGCGCGCGGGCGCGCTCGATCGCTTCCCATTCGACGCCGCGGTGGTAGACGAACTCGGCGTCCTCGCTGGCGATCACCGCGCGCTTGAGGGTGTCGGCGATGCGGTCGTAGGGCACCCATTCCTGGGCCCACGCGGGCTGCGCGTCGCCACGTCGCGCGGGCGCGTCGCCGGTGCGTCCCTGCGTCGCGATCCGCCAGGCTTCCGAGCGCTGGAACGCGGTCGATTCGGGATCGACGACGGCCATGGCCGCGATGCGCGCGACGAAGAAGAGTTGCAGGGCCAGTCCGGCCACGGCCAGGCAGGCCAGCCAGCGAACGATGGCGCGCAGGGCGCTCAAGTGCCGCGCGCCGGCACGGTGGCACGCAGGACCTCGCGCAACTCGGCGAGCACCTGCGCCGCCGGCGGGCGCACGCCGCGCCAGCGCTCGAAGGCCTCGGCCGCCTGCTCGACCAGCATGCCCAGGCCGTCGCGCGGCACCGCGCCGTGCGCCTCGGCCCAGGCCAGGAAACCGGCGGCCGCCGGGCCGTACATCATGTCGATGGCGAGGGCGCCCGGGCGCAGCACGCGCGCCGCCACGGGCACCGCGCCGCCCGAGAGGCTGGACGCGGTCGCGTTGACGACGAGGTCGAAGTCGCCCGGCACCGCCTGCAGCTCGCAGGATTCGAGCCGCGTGCCATGCGCGTGCGCGAGGCCGGTGTGCCGGCGCACCAGGGCGATAGCCTTGTCGAGCGTGCGGTTGGCGACCGTCACGCGCCGCGCACCCGCCTCGATCAGCGGACCCAGCACGCCGGCGGCCGCGCCGCCCGCGCCGATGAGCAGCACGTCGCGCCCGGCCAGCGCCACGCCGGCATTGCGCACGATGTCGTTGACCAGGCCGGCGCCGTCGGTGTTGTCGCCGCTGACCGCGCCGCCCGCGGACGGGTCCTCGAAGACCAGCGTGTTGACCGCCCCGGCCAGCGCCGCGCGCGCGCTCAGGCGGCCGGCGGCGACCTCGGCGGCGTCGAACTTGAACGGCACCGTGACGTTGCAGCCGCGTGCCGTGCCCGACGGATCGGCACGGAAGGCGGCGACCGCTTCGGCGAATCCGCCCAGCGGCACCAGGCGGCGCTGGTAGTCGAGCGCCTGGCCGGTGAGCGCGGCGAAGCGGGCCTGGATCCACGGCGAGCGGCTGTGCTCGATCGGGTTGCCCATGACGCAATAGAGATCCATGGCGGGTGTTTCTTCGTTGGCGTGGCCGCGATCCTAGCGGCTCGTCCGGAGGGTCTCGTCGTGGCCGAACTGGAAGCGCGAGGGCAGCACGATCTGGTCGGCCTGCGCGCGCATCGCATCGGGGAAGCGCCCGAAGCCCCCGATGCTGGTCACGATGGCCTGGGCGCGGCGGTCGAGCAGGTCGATGCCCGAACCCTGCAGGATCTCGGCGCCGAGCAGGCGACCTTCGGCGTCGACGGTCACGAGCATGGTCAGGTCTCCATAGAGCTTGCGTCCGTCGAGTTCGGGGAAGTTCTGCGTGCCGCGCGCCTCGATGCGCCGGCGCAGGCGATCGACGTAGGCCGCGTAGGCGGCCTCGCGCGTCGACGGGCTGACGTAGCGCTTGCGAGGCTGGGCGCCGTCGCGGTTCAGGCGCCGCTCGATCTCCGCGAGCTGATCGACCAGCTGCCGCTGGCGGTCCTCGGGCGCGAGGCTGGCCTGGATCTCGGCCGGCGACGTCTGGGGGCGGGGCGGCGTCGGCGGCGTGGCGACGGACTGCTCGGCCGGCGCGGCGCGCGTCAGCATGGCGAGCGCCTCGGCCGGTGCCGCCTCGGCCTGACGCCGCGCGTCCTCGGCCGCGTCGCCCTCGGCGGCGAAGGCCGAGCGCGGCAGCGGACTGGTCGATCGCCCCCGCTGCGTGGCGCCCCCGCCGGCCAGCGTGTGCAGCGCGATGGCCGAGAGGCGGTCGGGTGCATCGGGAGCGTCCTTCGGGCGCGCATTGACGAGGACCACCTCGAGCGGTGATTGCTCCGGCGACCGCGCGACGTCGGACGGGCCGGCCAGGCGCACGGCCAGCACCGCCGCGTGCAGCGCCACCGAGACGCCGAGCGCGATGGGGAGGACGCCCGGGCGCGGTGGTTTCATGGCTGCAGGGCGGCGGCGCGCAACCGCCCGACCTCAGGCCGGCGTGCCGGCGGGCGCGGGCGCCGCGGCCGGTGGCTCGGCATCGTCCAGGTCCACGGCGATGGCGATCGGTCCCGCCACCACGTCCTCTTCCTCGCCCGCGTCGTCCGCCGGTCCCTCCGCAGCGTCGGTGTCGGGCACGTCGAGCCGTTCCAGCACGGTCCCGTGCACGTCCAGCGCGATCTCGTCGATCTCGCCCAGCTTCACGCGCAGGCGGGCGCCGCGCGGTTGCTGACCCGCCACCGGGAACACCAGGGGCAGCGCCTCCGCGCGCACCAGCGCGCCGTTGGGCAGGTCCTTGATCACGCTCACGTCGAGCTCGGTGATGCCTTGCTGCTGGAGGTACTTCAGCGTCCAGAAGCGTTCCATGCCGCCCTGGTAGGCGTTGTAGGTGGCGTAGGCGGCATCGAAGCCCGAGAGGATCGAGAACAGGTCCGCATCCTTGGGCTTGAAGGGTGCGACCAGCGCGGCGGTCCGGCCGTGGCGCGCGGCCGCGATGATCTGCCACTGGTTGACCAGGTCGGTGTAGCGGCGCAGCGGCGAGGTGCTCCAGGCATAGCTCTTCACGCCCAGGCCGGCGTGCGGCAGCGAGCGCGTGCCCATGCGCACCTTGATGCCGGGCGCCAGGCTGGCCTGGCTGCGGTAGAGCCCGGGCACGCCGAGTTCGCCGAGCCAGGCGCCCCAGCTGCTGTTGGCCAGGATCATGGCCTCGGCCACGATGAGGTCGAGCGGTGCGCCGCGCTGGCGCGTCGTGATGGCGACCGGCTCGTCGCCCACCGGCTCGCCGCCATCGCCGGCGAGGCGGAAGTTGTAGTCGGGCCGGTTGAAGTTCTCCGGCTTGCCGCGCGCCACCTCGCGCTGCGCCTTGAGCTGCTTCGCGAGCCGGAACAGGAAGGACAGCGGACCGCGCAGGGCGGCGACGTCCTCGGGCGTGCCGGGGCTCGCGACGTCCACGTCCTCCAGCCACGCCTGCGTGATGACGCCGTCGAGCACGTCGTGGCGCAGGTTGGCGACGATCGGCACGCGTTCGAGCTTCGTCTCGGTGCCCTGCAGTTCGAGCGTGGCCTCGTCGAAACGCGCGTAGAGCGACACCGCCGGACGCTCGCCGCCCGCGAGCAGGGTGTAGGTCTGCACGACCTCTTCGGGCAGCATGGTGATCTTGTGACCGGGCATGTAGACCGTCGACATGCGCGATCGCGCCACCTGATCGACGGCACCGCCCGGCACCAGCGCCAGGCCGGGCGCGGCGATGTGCACGCCCACCGTGACCGTGCCGCTGCCCAGGCCCTGCACCGACAGGGCATCGTCGATCTCGGTGGTCTGGGAATCGTCGATCGAGAAGGCCGCGACGCCCTCGGCCAGCGGCAGGTCGTCGGCGATCGCCGGGGCGGCCAGCGCCGGGAAACCGGTGCCCTTGGGGAAATTCTCGAACAGGAAGCGCCGCCAGTGGAACTGGTAGGGCGAGTCGATGGCGCCGGCGCGTTCGAGCAATTCGAGCGGCGCACGCTGCGCCGTGCGCGAGGCCTCGACCACGGCCTTGTATTCGGGCGCGTTCTTGTCGGGCTTGAAGAGGATCTTGTAGAGCTGGTCGCGCACCGGCGCCGGGCAGTCGCCGGCCACCAGTTGCGCCGCCCACTCCGCGATCTGCGCGAGCACCTGCTTCTTCTTCTCGATGGCCGCGAGCGCCTGCTGGACGATCTCGGCGGGCGCCTTCTTGAAGCGCCCCTTGCCCGCGCGGCGGAAGTAGTGCGGCGCGTCGAACAGCGCGAACAGCGCGGCGGCCTGCTGCACCAGCGTCGGGCTGGCCTGGAAATATTCCGCGGCGAGGTCGGCGAAGGAGAATTCGCCCTCCGGCGCGAATTCCCAGGCCAGGTCGAGGTCCATGGCGGCGACCAGCTCGCGCGCCTGCGCGATCAGCTCGGCCGGGGATGGCTTGTCGAAGCGCAGCACGATGTGCGCGCTCTTGGCCTTGACCCGCTTGCCGGTGTCGAGTTCGACCTGGGCGGAGGCCTCGGCCTCGGAAATGACACGTCCGCCAAGGTACTTGCCGGCTTCTTCGAACAATACAAACATGGGCGGGATTCTCCCATGCCCGTTTCCGGGGTCAGGCCGGCTCGAGGAAGGCGAGCACGTCGTCCAGGTGCCGCGCCTCGAAGTCCGACAGCGCGTGGTCGCCCCCTTCGAGCAACCGGATCCGGCTGCCTGGATAGCGTCCGATCATCTCGCGCCAGTCGAGGACTTCGTCGCCCTTGGCGACGATGGCGAAAGTGAGCTCGGGACGGCTCGGCGCGCCGACTTCCAGGGCACGCAGTTCGTCGATGAACCGCGCCTGGAAATGGAAGTGCTGCGTCGGGTCGTGCCAGGCGGTCTGGTCGCCGATGTGTCGCGCGAGATCGCGCGCCGGATCGACCGCCGGGTTGAGCAGCACCGCCGGGCAGCCCGTCCGGACCGCGACATGGGTCGCGTAGAAGCCGCCCAGCGAGGAGCCGATGACCGCCATGGTGTCGCGCGGCCAGTGCGCGATGCCGTCCATGAGCAGCGCCATCGCCTCGCGCGGAGAGGGCGGCAGCTGCGGGCACCACCAATGCACGTCCGGATGGCGCTCGGCCATGCGGTCGGCGACCAGTCGTGCCTTGGTCGAGCGCGGGGACGAGCGGAAGCCGTGCAGGTAGAGCAGGTGGGTGGTGGGCATGGCGGCATGCTAGCGCCGCTTGCGTCGCGCGGTGAGTGCGGACCCGCGCCAATGAAAAGGCCCCGCCAGGGCGGGGCCGGGAAGGACGGTGGCGCCCTCGGACTATTGAAGTCGGTAGGTCGCGATCTTCTTGCTCATCTCGACCTGCCGCGCATTGCGACCCCAGAGCTCGAACATGTTGAGCGTCGTGCCCTGCGCGTACTGCGTGGGAGAGGCCGCATCGCAATGCACGTCCGCCGCGCCCTGCTTGGAGCATTGAATGAGCGCCTTGCGCGCTGTGATCGACACGCTGGTGACGTCGTTGTAGCGCATGCCCTGGACGCCGTTGATCGTGGGTGCACGACCGTAGGCGCTCAGCGAGGTCGGCGCCAGCGCGCCGTTCGGCACCGTCCAGCCGGCCGTGTCGCCGGCGGCACTGAAATCGACGACGTTGGGCTCGGCGGGATCGAGTGCGCCGAACAGCAGGTTGCCCGATGACGAAGCGGCCGTCTCCGCGATCAGCTCGGCGCGCAGTGCCGGGGTGACGTCGGCGAACGCGAGCTGCCGGATCTCGGCGATCGATTGCGCGCGCGACAAGGTGCGGTACGTCTGCACGACGTTGGCCGTCTGCGGATCGACATGGAAGAATTCCAGCGTCCAGGTGCTCTGGTCCTTGAGGTTGCGCAGGCCGCTCTCGTCGTACTGGGGGCTGGCGATGAAGAAGTTCTCCTTGCTTGCCGGATTGCCGGCGGTGGTGGCGAGCTTATAGGCGGCTGCCAGCCGGTAGATGTTGGTGCCGGTGGGGGTGGTGCCGTTCAACGCCACCAGATAGGACAGGCCGGCACTCGGCACGTACGTGAGCCGGTCGCCCAAGGGCGTGGTGACCAGGACCTTGGAGAAGACCGGATTGCCGCTGCCGTCGAGCCGGTTGTCGATGCTGACGTTGTAGCCGGTGGTGAAGGAACTCAGCGTGGGCGTGTTGATGAGGTCGCGATCCTCCGAGATGGGCCGCACGCTCGCGCCGTAGCGATTGCCATTGCCCACCAGCTTGAGCATGCCGCCGACGTTGCGCGCGAGGAGCGTGTCGTTGTCGGCATTGCCGGTGGCATCCAGCCAGCGATAACTCACCACGACGTCGCCGTTGGTGCGCAGGAACTCGACGTTGCCGCGCTCCCATTTCAAGCCGGTGGCGCCGCTGCGGAACAGGCTGGCGAACGAACCTCGGTTGTTGGCATCGCGACCGACGCCGCTGCCATTGCTGGCGTAGGTGGCCGGATCGTCGTTCAGGAACAGCGTGCGGCAGGCTGGGGCCACCACGTCGGCCGCGGTGCCGCTGGTCGTGCCGGCATCGTTGCCATGGTTCACGCGCTGCGACGCGGGCAAGGCGTAGCAGGCCGTCATGCGCCCCAGCAGGTCGGCCACCAGCGCGGGCGATGGCACCGCCTCGAGTTGTTCGGCCGTGACGGCGGGCAGCACCGACACGGTGGCATCGTCGGTGCGGTAGATGAGCGACAGCGATTCCTCACCGGGCGTTCCGGGCCGTGCCTTGACCGTGATCTCGATGTTGGCCGCGACGCCATCGGGCCGTACGCTCACCGAGATGGCATCGAGCACCTTGTCCTGGCCGGTGCCGTCGGCATTGAAGACGCCCGACATCGGGTCGAACGAAGGCGTGTCGAGTGCGCTCAGGAGCGGCCGCAGCGTCGTGAGCAGTTCCCCGGTCTGCCGGCCGATGGTGGAAGCCGTCACGGTGTCCGGTTGCCTGACGATGGCACCGGCCAGGCTGGCCGGGTTGCCATCGGGCGAGAGCTGCGACACCACGATCGTCGTCAGGGGCGTGACGTTGGCGATGCCGCCGACGGCGCTGGCGGTCGTGCCGTAGAGCTGGACCTCGTCGCGGCTGGCCTTGACGACGAGCGGCGCCTGTACGCCGGGCGGCAGCGTGCAGGCATAGGCTCCCTTCGGATCGGTGCGCGTTTCGCAGACCGTCGAGCCGCTGCGGTCGACGACCGTGACGCTCGCATCGGCGAAGGCCGCGCCGGTCGCGGCCACGCCGCTCAGCCGTGCGACGACCGGACCTCCCGAGCCACCCGGGTTGCCGGCACCACCCGCGTCGCCGGTCGCACCGCTCGCACCCGTCCCGCCTCCCGCTGGCGTGTTGTCACCGCCATCTCCACCGCCACCGCCGCAGGCGACGAGCGCAAGCACCGCGCCGAGCGCCAGCGTCGAGCGGATCATCCGATTGGTTTTCATGAAAAAACTCCTCCCTTTGCATTTGTTACATTGGTTTTCTATGAGAAACGAAATGTCTTATGAGAAAGCATTTGTTGCATCGCATGAACCCGTGATTCCACGTCCATGGCCGCAGGAACCAGCGCTTATGCTTGGTCTCATGCATACCGAGGTATTCAATGAGCCTCCGAAGCCCTGCACGGTGCTGGTCGTCGAGGACGACGTGCGCGCCCGCAACGCCTTCGAGCGCAGCATTCGTGCGAGCCCTCGGTTGTCCTGGCTCGCCGGGCTCGGCACGGTGCGCGAGGCGCTGGCATGGCTGGCCGGCGGGTCGCCGGCGCCGGACCTCCTCCTGGTGGACCTGGGACTGCCCGACGGCAGCGGCCTGGCGGTGATTCGCGAGACGGTGGCCCGCTTCCCGGCCTGCGATCCGCTCGTGATCTCGATCCATGGCGACGCGGCGAGCGTGCTGGCCAGCATCGAGGCCGGCGCCGTCGGCTACCTTCATAAGGACGCGTCGCCCGAGGACATCGCGCAGACGCTGCTGGACGTGAAGGCCGGAGCCTCCCCCATCTCGCCCATGATCGCGCGCGGCATGCTCGCCAAGTACCGCAGCCTGCATCTGGCGGCGACGACCGGCGCCGGTGCGCGTGGCGAGACGATGGTCGCCGCGCGTGGCCCGACGTCTCCCAAGGCCGGCGCGACGGCGCTCCTGTCGATGCGCGAGCAGGAGGTGCTCGACCTGATCGCCCGAGGTTTCTCCTACGCGGAGATCGCCCGCGTGAAGGGATTGAGCGTCAACACGATCCAGACGCACATCAAGAACCTCTATGGCAAGCTGGCCGTGCATTCGAAGAACGAGGCCGTGTACGAGGCGACACGGCTCGGGCTCCTGCACCACCTGGACTGAGCGATGCGCGCGATGTGGCGCGCCCTCGTGCTCGTGTTCGCGGTGCTGTGGGTCGCCACCGTTCGCGCGGACACCCCGGACGCGCGCGTCCCGGGTCCGCGCATGCTGCGCACGGCCACCGTCGCCAGCACGGTCGACGGCGTCGTCCGGCAGGCGCATGTGACGCTGCCCTATCACTGGGACCGCGTGCACGACGGCCGACCGGGCGAGGCGATCTTCACGCTGCCGTTCGCCTTGCCCCAGGCGCCGGCCGAGCCCTGGGGCCTGTTCATCCCCCGCGTGGGCAGCGCGTTCGACGTCGCCGTCAACGGCAGCGTGCTCCAGGCCTATGGCGATCTCGCGCGCGCGCACGGGGCCGACCACGCCAAGGTGCCGATCTATCTGCCGGTGCCGTCCCGGCTGCTGCACGCGGGCGACAACGTGCTGGAGATCCGCGTGCGTGCCGATTCGGGCCGTCGCGCGGGCCTGGCCGCGCCGACGATCGGCCCCGCGAGCCTGGTGCGAGAGCGGCTGTTCGCCCCGGCCTATGCCTGGCGCTTCACCGGCGCCGTGCTGCTCTCGGCGTTCAGTCTGGTGGTGGGGACGATCGCGCTGGCCCTGTGGCTCACGCAGGTCGATGCCGCGGCCACCGACCCCGGTGGCGGACGACCGCGGCGCGAATCCCTCTACTTCTGGGCGGCGCTGGCGGAGTTCTGCTGGGCCTTGCGCGTGGCCGATGGCGCCATCGTCGAGCCACCCCTGCCCTGGATCGCCTGGGGCATGCTGATGACGGTCTGCTATTCCGGCTGGGCGGCGTCGTGCGTGATGTTCTGCCAGCACCTCGCCGGCTGGCAGGATCGGCCCGGGACACGATGGCTGCGGCTCGCGGTGGCGGTGATCTTCTCCGTGGCGGTGCTCGCCTGCCACGTGGCGCTGACGCGGGGCGAGCCTTTCTGGCTGACGGGCTGGCTGGGCGTGGAGATCGTCGCGATCACGGGCTACGTCGTGTTCTTCATCGGCGCGACGCTGCGGCGGCCGAATCCCGCGCGGGTGCTGGTGGCGTCGGTCCTGGCGATCACCCTGGCGGTGGCGGTGCGCGACTGGCTCGTCATCCGCATGAGCGACGCCTACGGCGAGACGACCTGGGTGCGCTACACCTCCGTGCTGTTCGGTCTCGCGCTGCTGGGCCTCGTGCTGATGCGTTTCCGTGCGGCCAGCACCCAGTCGCGCGAGTTGCTGCGCACCCTCGCCGTGCGGGTCGACGAGCGCGAGCGCGAACTGGCCGCGGCCTACGAACGCCTGGAGACCGGCGCGCGTGCCCAGGAACGCACGCGGGAGCGCGAACGCATCCTGCGCGACATGCACGACAGCGTCGGCTCGCACATCAGCACGGCGATCCGCCAGTTGCAGTCCGACGCGGTCCGTCCGGCCGAGGTGCTGCACACCTTGCGCGATTCGATGGACCACCTCAAGCTGTCCATCGACGCACTGCAGCTGGCGCCGGGCGACGTGCAGGGGCTGCTGGCCGGGCTGCGTCACCGCTTCGAGCCGCGCCTGGCGGGCTCGGGCCTGGTCATCGAATGGGCGGTGGACGTGCTGCCCGCGCTGCCCCGGCTCGACGCCCCGGCCCTGCGGCAACTGCAGTTCCTGCTGTTCGAGGCACTGTCGAACGTGCTCCAGCACGCACGCGCCCAGGTGTTGCGCATCGAGGCGACGTCGGTTGGCGACGCGGTGCGCATCCGCGTGCTCGACGACGGCGTCGGATTCGCGGCGGCCGAGACGCCGCGCTCGCTCGCGTTGCGCGCGGCTGCGATCGGCGCGGCGATCGACGTGCAAAGCCGGCCCGGGCGCACGGTCGTCCAGGTCGATCTGGCCTGAGAAGGAAGCGCCCGCATCGATAATCCGGCCCATGTCCGCCGTCTTCCAGCAACCCTCCCTCGCACGGCGCATCGCCCCCATCTTCCAGGGCTTCGACGGCCTGCTGGCGTTCGCGGTGGTGATGCTGGCGTGCGCCGGGCTGCTCACGATGTACTCGTCGGGCTTCGACCACGGTTCGCGCTTCATCGACCATGGCCGCAACATGCTGATCGCGGGCGTCATCCTCTTCGTCGTGGCGCAGGTGCCACCGCAGCGTCTCATGCTCTTCGCGGTGCCGCTGTACCTGGCGGGCGTCGGTCTGCTGATCGCGGTGGCGCTCTTCGGCATCACCAAGAAGGGCGCCACGCGCTGGATCAACGTCGGGATGGTGATCCAGCCGAGCGAGATCCTGAAGATCGCCACGCCGCTGATGCTCGCCTGGTGGTTCCAGCGGCGCGAGGGACAGGTGCGTCCGTTCGACTTCGCCGTGGCGCTGGTGCTGCTGATGATCCCGGTCGGGCTCATCATGAAGCAGCCCGACCTGGGCACCTCGCTGCTGGTGATGGCCGCCGGGCTGTCGGTGATCTTCTTCGCCGGCCTGAGCTGGAAGCTGATCGTGCCGCCGGTGGCGATCGGCCTCGTGGCGGTGGCGCTGATCGTCGGCTTCGAGTCCCGGCTGTGCGCCGACGGCGTCGACTGGCGCGTGCTGCACGACTACCAGAAGCAGCGCGTGTGCACCCTGCTCGACCCGACCAAGGACCCGCTGGGCAAGGGCTTCCACATCATCCAGGGCATGATCGCCATCGGCTCGGGCGGGGTCGGCGGCAAGGGGTTCATGCAGGGCACCCAGACGCACCTGGAGTTCATCCCCGAGCGCACCACCGACTTCATCTTCGCGGCCTACGGCGAGGAGTTCGGACTGGCGGGCAACCTGATCCTCATCGCCGCGTTCACCTTCCTGATCTTCCGCGGACTGGCCATCGCCCTGTCGGCGCCGACGCTCTTCTCGCGCCTGCTGGCGGGCTCGGTCACGATGATCTTCTTCACCTACGCCTTCGTGAACATGGGCATGGTCAGCGGCATCCTCCCCGTCGTCGGCGTCCCGCTGCCCTTCATCAGCTACGGCGGCACGGCCATGGTCACGCTCGGCCTGGCGCTCGGCATCCTGATGTCCATCTCCCGCGCCAGGCGCCTGATGCAGACCTGAGCGCGGCGCGTGCCGCGCCTGTTCGCGCAGCCCGGCGCCGAGCGCCGCGGCTTCTCCGCGAATGACACGGGACCGGCTCCGCCGGGCCGCTGCCATTGCTCCTTTGAAGGAGCGGGCGCCGCCACACGAAGCGGGCAAGCCTCGGGGTGGCCCCATTCTCCCCGGCAGGGGGAGGCCAAGCGGACACCGAGTGCCGCGCGGCCAGGGGGCGGGCCATAATTTCCACCATGATCTCCCGCGAACCTACCATCGAACGCCTCGCCACGGCGCAACAACTCCTCCTCACGCCCTTCGGCCTCGACGAGTCGCACCTGAGTCGGGCGCTGGCGGAGATCAAGGCGCACCAGGTCGACGACGCCGACCTCTACTTCCAGTACACGCGCAGCGAGGGCTGGAGCCTGGAGGAGGGCATCGTCAAGACGGGCAGCTTCAGCATCGACCAGGGCGTGGGCGTGCGCGCCGTGAGCGGCGAGAAGACCGCCTTCGCCTATTCCGACGACATCTCCGAGGCCTCGCTGCTCGACGCGGCGCGCACCGTGCGCTCCATCGCCGCGACCGCGCGCGGCGGCCGCGCCAAGGTTCCCGGGCGCAAGATCGCGTCGAGCCGTTCGCTCTACGACGGCGTCGATCCCATCGCCACGCTCGACAGCACGTCCAAGGTCCAGCTGCTGGAGAAGGTCGAACAGCTCGCGCGCAGCCGCGACCCGCGCATCGCGCAGGTCATGGCCGGTCTGGCGAGCGAGTACGACGTCGTGCTGGTGGCGCGCGCCGACGGCACCCTGGCCGCCGACGTGCGTCCGCTGGTGCGGCTGTCGGTGACGGTGATCGCCGAACAGACCATCGCCGGAAAGGTCCGTCGCGAGGTCGGCTCGGGCGGTGGTGGCGGCCGCTTCGGTCTGGCCTACTTCGACGACGCGCACATCGCCGAGTATGTCGACCAGGCCGTCAAGGCGGCGCTGACCAACCTCGAGGCGCGACCGGCGCCGGCGGGCGAGATGACCGTCGTGCTCGGCCCCGGCTGGCCCGGCATCCTGCTGCACGAAGCCATCGGCCACGGCCTGGAGGGCGACTTCAACCGCAAGGGATCGAGCGCGTTCTCCGGCCGCATCGGCGAACGCGTGGCGGCCAAGGGCGTCACCGTGCTCGACGACGGCACCATCGCCGACCGCCGTGGTTCGCTCAACGTCGACGACGAGGGCAATGCCAGCCAGCGCAACGTGCTCATCGAGGACGGCATCCTCAAGGGTTACATCCAGGACTCGCTCAACGCCCGCCTGAGCGGCGTCAAGCCCACCGGCAACGGCCGTCGCGAGAGCTACGCCCACATGCCCATGCCGCGCATGACCAACACCTACATGCTCGGCGGCGACAAGGACCCCGGAGAGATCGTCGCCAGCATCGAGAAGGGCCTCTACGCCACCAACTTCGGCGGCGGCCAGGTCGACATCACGAGCGGCAAGTTCGTCTTCTCGGCGAGCGAGGCGTACTGGGTCGAGAACGGCAAGATCCTCTATCCGGTCAAGGGCGCGACCATCGTGGGCAACGGTCCGGACGCACTCACGCGCGTTACGCTGATCGGCAACGACATGGCGCTCGATTCGGGCGTGGGCACGTGCGGCAAGGAAGGTCAGAGCGTGCCCGTGGGTGTCGGCCAGCCGACCCTGCGCATCGACGGCCTGACCGTCGGCGGCACCGCCTGAGACGATTCCGACAGGGTTTGCGAGACGTTTCGCCCTCCAAGGCCCTGTGCTACATTGCCCTCCCATGTCGCTGCGCGCCGCTTTCTTCTTTTCGTACTTCTGGTTCCGGACCCCCGGCGGCCCAGAGACGAGCGCGTAAGACACACGCCCAACCCCTCTGAAAACCGCCGGTGCTCACGCCCCGGCGGTTTTTTTATGTCCCTTCGATTCCCATCCTCCAGGAGCTCCGCGATGACCCATCCTTCCGCCCCGACCAGCGACAGCTGGTATGCGCACGTCGAGAAGACCAGCCAGACCGACGACGAACGCATCAAGGACATCAACGTGCTCCCGCCTCCCGAACACCTCATCCGCTTCTTCCCCATCCGGGGCACGCCGGCGGAGACGCTGATCACCGGGACGCGCCGCCGCATCCACGACATCATGGCCGGCACCGACGACCGGCTGCTGGTGATCATGGGACCGTGCTCGATCCACGACCCGGCCGCCGCGCTCGAGTACGCCCGGCGCCTGAAAGCGGAGCGCGAGAAGTACGCCGATTCGCTGGAAATCGTGATGCGCGTGTACTTCGAGAAGCCGCGCACCACGGTGGGCTGGAAAGGCCTCATCAACGACCCGTACCTCGACGAGAGCTTCCGCATCGACGAAGGCCTGCGCATGGCGCGCCAGCTGCTCATCGACATCAACCGCATGGGCCTGCCCGCGGGCAGCGAGTTCCTCGACGTGATCTCGCCGCAGTACATCGGCGACCTGATCTCCTGGGGTGCGATCGGCGCGCGCACCACCGAGAGCCAGGTGCACCGCGAACTCGCCTCCGGCATCTCGGCGCCCATCGGCTTCAAGAACGGCACCGACGGCAACATCCGCATCGCCACGGACGCCATCCAGGCGGCGGCGCGCGGGCATCATTTCCTGTCGGTCCACAAGAACGGCCAGGTCGCCATCGTGCAGACGAACGGCAACCCCGACTGCCACGTCATCCTGCGCGGTGGCAAGGCGCCCAACTACGACGCCGCCAGCGTGGCGGCGGCCTGCGCCGACCTGGAGGCGTCCAAGCTGCCCACCCGCCTGATGGTCGACTGCAGCCACGCCAACAGTTCCAAGCAGCACCAGAAACAGCTGGAAGTCGCCGACGCGGTGGCCGTCCAGATCGCCGGGGGCAGCCGCAGCGTCTTCGGCGTGATGCTGGAGAGCCACCTGAATGCAGGCGCGCAGAAATTCACCCCGGGCCGCGATCCGATCGCCGGTCTGGAATACGGCAAGAGCATCACCGACGCCTGCCTGGGGTGGGACGATTCGGTGCGCGCGCTGGACGTGCTGTCGCAGGCGGTGAAGCGGCGCCGGGGCTGAGCCCCCGGCGCGCGCCTCGGCCACGGCCGCCTTCAGGCCCGGGCGTCGAGTGCGGTGAGCAGCCGCTCGTGCACGCCGCCGAACCCGCCGTTGCTCATGCAGACGATGTGGTCCCCCGGCTGCGCGGCAGCGACGACGCGCGCGACGAGCGGCTCGATGGTCATCTCCACCCGCGCCCGCGCGCCCAGTGGCGCCAGCGCGGCGGCCGCGTCCCAGTCCAGCCCGGCGGCGTGGCAGAACGACAGATCGGCCGCCTCCAGGCTCCACGGCAGTTGCGCGGCCATGGCGCCGAGCTTCATGGTGTTGCTGCGCGGCTCGAACACGGCCAGGATGCGGTCGGTGCGCCGGCCCGCGTCGTCGAGCTTGCGGCGCAGGCCGTCGAGCGTGGTGCGGATGGCGCTCGGATGGTGCGCGAAGTCGTCGTACACGGTGATCTCGCCCGCCGTGCGTCTCACCGTGCCCCGCAGTTCCATGCGGCGGCGCACGTTGCGGAAGCCACCGAGCGCCGCCGCGGCCTCGGCGGGCGCCACGCCGACATGCTCGGCCGCGGCGATGGCGGCCAGCGCGTTCATGCGGTTGTGTTCGCCCGAGAGCGACCAGGCGACGTGGCCGACCGTCTGGCCCGCGAACGTCACGTCGAAGTCGTCGTGCGCGCCGCGCGCCTGCCACCGGGGAGCGTCCCGGTCGTGAAGGCCGTCCGCTTCGCCGAAGCGCACCACCTCGCTCCAGCAGCCCTGCGCCAGGACGCGCCGCAGGCTGTCCTCGGTGCCGTTGACGACCACGCGCCCGCTCGAGGGCACGGTGCGCACGAGGTGGTGGAACTGGCGCTCGATCGCGGCGAGGTCGTCGAAGATGTCGGCGTGGTCGAACTCCAGGTTGTTCAGGATGGCGGTGCGCGGGCGGTAGTGGACGAACTTGCTGCGCTTGTCGAAGAAGGCGGTGTCGTACTCGTCGGCCTCGATGACGAAGCAGGACGGGTCTCCCAGGCGAGCGGAGACGCCGAAATCCAGCGGCACGCCGCCCACCAGGAAACCCGGCGCGCGGCCGGCGCGCTCGAGGATCCAGGCGAGCATCGACGTGGTGGTCGTCTTGCCGTGGGTGCCGGCGACGGCCAGCACGTGGCGGCCCTGCAGGACGTGCGCGGCCAGCCACTGCGGCCCGCTCGTGTAGGCGGTCCCGGCGTCGAGGATGGCCTCCATCAGCGGGAACTTGGGCGTGCCGTCGGCCAGCCGGGCGCGCGAGACGACGTTGCCGACGACGAAAATGTCGGGCCGCAGGGCCATCTGGTCGGCCCCGAAGCCCTCGATCAGTTCGATGCCGAGCGCGCGCAACTGGTCGCTCATCGGCGGGTAGACGCCGGCGTCGCAGCCGGTCACGCGGTGTCCGGCTTCGCGCGCCAGGGCGGCGAGGCCACCCATGAAGGTGCCGCAGATGCCGAGGATGTGAATGTGCATCGGTCGATTCTAGGGACGCGCCCTGGGGTAATCCCTGCGGATCGCGCCATGCAGGGCAGAATGGCCGGATGGACACGCCCAAGCGCGAAATCGCCGCCGTCGCGGCCCGGCTCGTGGTCGAGGAGGGTCTGGAATATGGCCCTGCCAAGCGTCGCGCGCTGCGCGAGATGGGGCTGAACGCGCGCACCGCGCTGCCTCACAACGACGAGGTCGAAGCCGAAGTGCGCGACTACATCCAGCTGTTCTGCGCGGACACCCAGCCCCGGGAACTGCGGGCGCTGCGCCTGCTGGCGCTCGAATGGATGGAGCGCCTGCAGGTCTTCCGCCCGCACGTGGGCGGCGCCGTCTGGCACGGCACCGCGACGCGGCTGTCCGATGTCTACATCCAGCTGTTTTGCGACGACTCCAAGTCCGCCGAGATCGCGCTGATCGATCACCACGTCGACTACGAGCCGCGCATGGTGACGGGCTTCCACGGCGAGAAGGTCGAGGCGCTGAGCGTCCATGCGCCCAGCCGCCTGCTGGGCGAGGAGATCGGCGTGCACCTGCTGGTCTACGACTTCGACGACCTGCGCGGAGCGCTGCGGCCGGACTCGCAGGGCCGCACGCCGCGCGGCGACATCGCCGCATTGCGGCGGCTCGTGGCAGAGGACGCCGCCGCATGACGGCGCCCGGAGCGCCCGTGGATGCCGATGCCCTCGACGTCGGCAAGCGCCGCCGCAGGATCCTCGCGGGCGGGGTCGCGCTGGCGGCGGCCGGACTGGGCGCGGGAACGGCGTTGTGGCGCCATCGCGTGGCCCCCGAGGGCGGGGACGAGGCACTGGACCCGGTGTTCTGGACGACGCGCCTGGAACGCCCCGAAGGCGGCGAACTGGACCTCGCCAGCCTGCGCGGCAGGCCGACACTGGTCAATTTCTGGGCCACGTGGTGCCCGCCCTGCGTCGAGGAACTGCCGTTGCTCGACGCGTTCTTCCGCGAACAGCGCGCGTCCGGCTGGCAGGTGGTGGGTCTGGCGATCGACCGGCCCGACGCCGTGCGCCGCTTTCTCGGGACCACGCCCGTGAGCTTCCCGGTCGGCATCGCCGGACTGTCCGGCACCGACCTCGTGCGGCGCCTGGGCAACACGGCCGGTGGGCTGCCGTTCACGCTGGTGCTGGGGGCCGACGGCCGGGTCGCAGTGCGTAAGATGGGTCGTCTCGATCGCGCAGACCTCACCGCCTGGCGTGCAAGACTTCACGGTTAGAATCCGCCCCCGCCAGCAGAAGTTGGCGCTCGAACGCCGGAGTAGGCCGACGTAGGTCGACGTAAGAAGTCATACCGCGTTCCTGCCGCCTCGCTCCAGGCTACTTATTTCCGACGGGCCGGACATTCCGGCAATGGAGTCCCATGGATCTGCGCAAGCTCAAGACACTGATCGATCTGGTGTCCGAATCGAATATTTCCGAACTGGAGATCACCGAGACCGAGGGCAAGGTCCGCATCGTCAAGGGTGGCGTCGCCGCACCCGTGCAGTACGTCCAGTCCGTGGCGGCGCCCGCCGCGGCGGTGGCCGGTCCGGCTTCCGCCGCGGAACCCGTCGCCGCCGTGGCGGCCGCGGCCGCCGGCCATGTGGTCAAGTCGCCGATGGTGGGCACGTTCTATCGCTCGTCGAGTCCGGGCGCCGCGGCGTTCGTGGAGATCGGCAGCCAGGTGAAGGAGGGCGACACGGTCTGCATCATCGAGGCGATGAAGATCCTCAACGAGATCGAGGCCGACAAGTCCGGCACCATCACGCAGATCCTGGGCGACAACGGCCAGGCCGTCGAATACGGCCAGCCGCTCTTCGTCATCGAATGACCATGTTCAAGAAGATCCTGGTCGCCAATCGCGGCGAGATCGCACTGAGAATCCAGCGGGCCTGCAGCGAACTCGGCATCAAGGCCGTGATGGTCTATTCGGAAGCCGATCGCGAAGCCAAGTACGTGAAACTGGCGCAGGAGGCGGTGTGCATCGGCCCGGCGCCGTCGTCGCACAGCTACCTCAACATGCCCGCCATCATCTCGGCGGCCGAAGTGACCGACGCCGAGGCGATCCACCCGGGCTACGGTTTCCTGAGCGAGAACGCCAACTTCGCCGAACGCGTCGAGCAGAGCGGCTTCCAGTTCATCGGACCGACGCCCGAGAACATCCGCACGATGGGCGACAAGGTCTCGGCCAAGCAGGCCATGATCAAGGCCGGCGTGCCCTGCGTGCCGGGCTCCGAGGGCGAACTGTCCGACGACGCGGCCACCAACAAGCGCATCGCGCGCGCCATCGGCTACCCGGTCATCATCAAGGCCGCAGGCGGTGGCGGCGGTCGCGGCATGCGCGTGGTGCACACCGAAGCGGCCCTGGTCAACGCCATCCAGATGACCAAGGCGGAAGCCGGCGCGGCCTTCAACAATCCGGCCGTGTACATGGAGAAGTTCCTCCAGAACCCGCGCCACGTCGAGATCCAGATCCTCGCGGACAAGCACAAGAACGCCGTCTACCTCGGCGAGCGCGACTGCTCGATGCAGCGCCGCCACCAGAAGGTGATCGAGGAGTCGCCCGCGCCGGGCATTCCGCGCAAGCTGATCGAGAAGATCGGCGAGCGCTGCGCCGCCGCCTGCAAGCGCATCGGCTACCGGGGCGCCGGCACCTTCGAGTTCCTCTACGAGAACGGCGAGTTCTATTTCATCGAGATGAACACGCGCGTGCAGGTCGAGCATCCGGTGACGGAGTTCACCACGGGCATCGACATCGTGAAGACGCAGATCATGGTGGCCGCCGGTGAGAAGCTGCCGTTCACGCAGCGCCAGATCGAGATGCGGGGCCACTCCATCGAATGCCGCATCAATGCCGAGGATGCCTACAAGTTCACGCCGTCCCCGGGCCGCATCACGATGTGGCACGCACCGGGCGGGCCGGGCGTGCGGGTCGACTCGCACGTCTACACGAACTACTTCGTGCCGCCGAACTACGACTCGATGATCGGCAAGATCATCGTCCACGGCGACACGCGCGAGCAGGCCCTGGCGCGCATGCGCACGGCGCTCAACGAGACCGTGGTCGAAGGCATCCAGACCAACATTCCGCTGCACCGCGAACTGATGGTGGACGCCAAGTTCATGGCCGGCGGCACCAACATCCACTACCTCGAGGAGTGGCTCGCGGCGCGGGCCCGTTGAGCGCCCCGATGTTCGAACTGCGACTACTCGCCCCCGAGGACCATGTCGAGGATCTGAGCGACGCGCTCGACGCGCTCGACGCGCTGAGCGTGTCGGTCGAGGATGCCGATGCCCAGACCGACGCCGAGCAGGCATTGTTCGGCGAGCCGGGCATGCCCCCGCCCAAGGACGGCTGGCAGCGCTCGCGCGTCATCGCCCTGTTCGCCGACGAGGCGGCCGCGCGAGCGGCGGCCGACGTGCTGGCCGCGCAGGATTTCTTCGCCGGCTGCCAGGTCCTGGGCGTGGCCCACGTGCCCGAGCAGGACTGGGTGCGACTCACCCAGTCGCAGTTCGCGCCGGTCGAGATCACGAGCGAGTTCTGGATCGTGCCGACCTGGCACGAACCGCCCGCGCAGGCGCGCCAGGTGATCCGCCTGGACCCCGGTCTCGCCTTCGGCACCGGCACCCACCCCACCACGCGCATGTGCCTGCGCTGGCTCGCGACGCGCGCGGGCGGCTCGCCCGGGCGCGTGCTCGACTACGGCTGCGGCAGCGGCATCCTGGCCATCGGCGCGGCGAAGTTCGGCGCCACCGACCTCGACGCGGTCGACATCGATCCGGCGGCGGTGGAGGCCACGCGCCTGAACGCCGAGGCCAACGGCGTCGCGCTGAACGCCGGGCTGCCCGATGCCGCCCGCGGTGCCTACGACGTCGTGCTGGCCAACATCCTGGCCACGCCCCTGAAGGTGCTCGCGCCCCTGCTGTGCGCGCATGTGAAGCCGGGCGGTGCGCTGGTGCTCGCGGGCATCCTCGCGCGACAGGCCGACGAACTCAAGAGCGCCTACGCGCCCCATGCCGCGCTCGAGGTCAGCGACAGCGAAGAAGGCTGGATCCTGATGACGGCGCGTTTCTGACTTTCGAGCCGGGCGCCATTCCCGGCGATTCCCGAGAACCCCACGTGCCATGAGCCTCGCCACCCGCTGCCCCGCCTGCGGCACGACCTTCCGGATCGAGCCGGACCAACTCGCGCTCGCCGATGGCTGGGCGCGCTGCGGCCGCTGCAGCGCGGTCTTCGATGCGGCGGCGGAGCGCCGCGAGCATCCGGACGACGTGGTCGACACCGCCGTGGCGTCCGCACCCGGTCCCGGCCTCACCTTGCCGCCGGCGCCTGCGCCGAGCGATGCCGACGCGTTCGGCGCGGCGCTCCTGAACTTCCGCCTCGACGCACCGCCGCCGTCCGCGTCGAGTTCCCGGACCGACGATCCCTTCGAGGCGCCCGACGAAGTCGACGAGCGCGCGCCGGCGACGCCGGCCGCGCCGGAGTCCCTGTCCCCTCCGGGCCCTCCCGGGCCTCCCGCCTTCGACCCCTGGCGCGAATTGCCATCGCTGAGCCTGGGGCCCGATCCCGTGTCGCCCGCCCAGGGTCAGGTTCCGGCCCCGGCATCGATGGCGACCCAGGCGGACTCGCCGCCTCCGGTGGCATCGGTGCCTCCGGCGCCGGTGGTGGACGCGGACACCCTGTGGCCCGTGCCACCGTCCGCGTCGACCGAACCGGCGATGCCGGGCGCATCGGGCGTCCGGCCGGCCGCGCGCGCGGAATCGGTGGCGCCGGCCGGCGTGATCCATGCCGCCAGCGAACCGGTGGCCGGCGAGCGGGACGGTGCGCACGGGCCGCGCGGCACGGGACGCCGCCGGTCCTGGCGCGTCGCGATCGTCGTGGTGGTGATCGTGCTGCTGGCGGTGGCGCTGCTGGCGCAGGTGCTCCATCGCCAGCGCGATGTGCTCGCCGCGCATCACCCGGCGCTGCGTCCGGCGCTCGCGGGCCTGTGCGGACTGGCCGGTTGCACGATGGGACCGCTGCGCAGGCCGGGCGACATCGCCATCGAAAGCGCGACCTTCACCCATGTCCAGGACAGCGACCGCTACCGGCTGGCCTTCGTCCTGCGCAACCAGGCCGACGTGCCGCTCGCGGTGCCGGCGATCGAACTCTCCCTGCTCGACGTCCAGGAGCGCGCGGTCGTCCGGCGGGTGCTGATGCCGCCTGAATTCGGCGTGTCGGAGGCGACCCTGCCCACGCTCGCCGAACGCGCGGGCGCCGTGTCCTTCGCCCTGGACGGCCCGGGCGATGGCGAAGGCCCGCCACCCCGCATCGCGGGCTACGCGATGGTCGCCTTCTATCCCTGACGTCTCGATTCTTTTCCCAGCGCGGCGCTGGTCTTCCGCCCGCGCTTCCGACCCCTCACCTTCCACCCCCCCCACAGGCTCATCCATGGCAGCAGTGATTTGCGGTTCCCTCGCGTTCGACACCATCATGAATTTCGACGGCCGGTTCGCCGACCAGATCCTGCCCGGCCAACTGCACATCCTGAACGTTTCGTTCCTGGTGCCGGCCCTGCGACGCGACCACGGCGGCTGCGCCGGCAACATCGCCTACGGCCTGAACGCCCTGGGCGGGCATGCGCTGCCGATGGCCACCGTCGGCAGCGATGGCGCCGACTACATCGCGCGCCTGCGCGAACTGGGCATCGGCACCGAGTTCGTCCGTTCCCTGGACGACACCTACACCGCGCAGTGCTTCATCACCACCGACCGGGACAACAACCAGATCACGGCCTTTCATCCGGGTGCGATGCAGCAGGCGCACCTGACGCGCGTCGAGGCGCGCGAGGACATCCGGCTGGGCATCGTCTCGCCGGACGGGCGCGAGGCCATGCTGCAGCACGCCGAGCAGTTCCAGGCGGCGGGCATTCCCTTCGTGTTCGATCCGGGTCAGGGGCTGCCGATGTTCAGTGGCGAGGAACTGCTGCGCTTCGTCGATCAGGCCGACTGGGTCACCGTCAACGACTACGAGGGCAAGATGCTGTGCGATCGCACGGGGCTCGACAACGCCGGGCTGTCGCGCCGCGTGCGGGGTCTGATCGTGACGCTGGGCGCCGAGGGCTGCGAAGTCTGGATCGACGGCGAGCGCACGCACGTGCCGGCGGTGGTGCCGACGGCCATCGTCGATCCGACGGGATGCGGCGATGCCTGGCGCGCCGCGCTGCTGTTCGGACTCGAGAAGGACTGGCCCCTGGTGCGGTGCGCCGAACTCGGCAACCGATTGGGCGCCTTGAAGATCGCGCAGCGCGGACCCCAGAACTACCAGGTCGATCGCGCGGCGCTGGGCCTCTAGCAGCGCCTGCACCACGAACAAAGGCCCGACGCTCTTGGGAGAGGTGTCGGGCCTTTGTCTCGAGGGGCGGCATCGTTGCCGCTTGGCTGCCGGCGCTTCGTGGGCGCCGATCTCGTCAGGGCTTGCCGGCCGTCGGAAAAGGCCACGCGGCTTGCGGATTCAGCGTCGTCTGCGCGGCGGGTGCCGGCGCGGGTGCGGCGGCGCTGGCCTTGCCTGCTGCCTTCTTCGGTGCGGACTTCGCTGCCGTGACGGGCTTTTCAGCGGTTTTTCCGGCGGTCTTGACGGACGGCTTCGCAGCGGTCTTCGCGGGCGTGGTCTTGGTCGCGCTGGCCTTGGCCGTGGTCGTCGGTGCCTTGTCGGCCGACCTGGAAGGTGCCTTGGTCGGCGCCGCCTTCGTCGCGGTCGCCGTCTTGCCCTGCGACGTTTTCGACGCCGTGGCCGCGGGCTTGGCGGCTGCCGTCTTCTTGGGCGATGCCTTGGTGGCCGTGGTCGCCTTCTTGGCCGTCGCGGTCGACGACGTCGTGGCCTTCTTCGCCGGGCTCGCCGTCGTGGCGGTCTTCTTGGCGGTGGTCGCGGGCGTCGACGCCGTCGCCTTCTTGGCAGCGGTCGGCGCCTTGCCGGTCGCCGGCGCGGTCTTGGCCGCCGCCGTCTTCTTGGCCGGTGCCGCCTTCTTCGCCGCCGGCGCCTTCTTGGCCGCAGCCTTCGGCGCGGTCGTCGTGGCCACCTTGGTCGCCGGTGCCTTCTTCGCCGGTGTGGTCTTCGTCGATGCCGTGGTTTTCTTGGCCGTCGCGGTCGTCGTCTTGGCCGCTCCCGCCTGCTTCTCCGGAGCCTTCTTGGTGTCGGTCTTGGAAGCCGTCGCCTTCTTTGCAGTTGCCATTTTTTTCTCCTTGATCAAGTTGAAATATCAACCTTTGAAGCACTTCGCACGCGCTGTCGCGCACGAAGCGATGCATGGCGCTGGAGATCGGTCCCCAGCGCCATGAACACCTGCGCCCCGTCCGTCGACGCGCTCTGAGGCGTGTTCGACGGTGGAGCAAATACTGAATGCACTTGTCGGTTCTTCGAAGGGTTCAATCCCAGGAGAGCGCGCCGCCCGACTGGTACTCGATCACGCGGGTCTCGAAGAAATTGCGTTCCTTCTTCAGATCGATCATCTCGCTCATCCAGGGAAACGGGTTCTCCTCGTTGGGGAACAGCGTCTCCAGACCGATCTGCTGCGCCCGCCGGTTGGCGATGTAGCGCAGGTAGCCCTTGAACATCGAGGCGTTCATGCCAAGCACGCCACGAGGCATGGTGTCCTCGGCGTACTGGTATTCGAGCTCGACCGCCTTCATGAAGAGGTCCTTGATCTCGGCCTTGAAGTCGGCGGTCCACAACTGCGGGTTCTCCAGCTTCAACTGGTTGATCAGGTCGATGCCGAAATTGCAGTGCATGGACTCGTCGCGCAGGATGTACTGGTACTGCTCGGCGGCACCGGTCATCTTGTTCTGACGGCCGAGCGCCAGGATCTGCGTGAAGCCGACATAGAAGAACAGACCCTCCATCAGGCAGGCGAACACGATCAGCGACTTGAGCAGGGTCTGGTCGGTCTCGTGCGTGCCGGTCTTGAAGTTCGGATCGCTGATCGCCTCGATGAAGGGGATCAGGAACTCGTCCTTGTTGCGGATCGACGGCACCTCGTTGTAGGCGTTGAAGATCTCGCTCTCGTCGAGGCCGAGCGACTCGACGATGTACTGATAGGCGTGCGTATGGATCGCTTCCTCGAAGGCCTGACGCAACAGGAACTGGCGGCATTCGGGCGCGGTGATGTGGCGGTAGGTGCCCAGCACGATGTTGTTGGCGGCCAGCGAATCGGCGGTCACGAAGAACCCGAGATTGCGCTTGACGATGCGGCGCTCGTCCTCGGTCAGGCCGTTGGGGTCCTTCCACAGCGCGATGTCGCGCGTCATGTTCACCTCCTGCGGCATCCAGTGGTTGGCGCAGGTGGCAAGGTACTTTTCCCAGGCCCACTTGTACTTGAAGGGCACCAGCTGGTTGACGTCGGTCTGGCCGTTGATGATGCGCTTGTCGGCCGCGTTGACGCGGCGGGCGACGGCGGGCTCGGAGGCGGTGGGTGCCGGCGCGGAGGGGAAAGCGGGGGCGGAGACGACGTCCGCGCGAGGTGCCGAAGGGCGGGTCGGCGACGTCGGAAGTGCCGACGAACGCGCGGAAGGCGCGTCGCTGGGCGACGAATGATGCAACCCGTGTTGCATGTCCTTCGATGAGGATGGCTTGACTTCTTCGTCCCAGGTCAACATAGAAAAATCCAGTGCTCAAATTATGTGAGCAACGATGCGAGTTGCAAAGCGTTTACCTCTCACCGTGCCCCGATTATCTCGTGTGAAACCCATTCGCGGGCACCGCCATCCTGTCAGGCGATGCCGCGAACGGACCTCGATTCAGACCGACGTCACTGGCACGCTTCGCAGGTCGGATCGTCGACGCCGCAGAACGCGATGTCGGTGGCCGGCATGGCGGCGAGCTGCGCCTGCGCGGCGCGTGCCGCGGCTTCCAGCGCGCTCGGTGCCGCCGCGCCCTGCGACGGCGAGGAAGCGCCGTCGCCGCCGGAGGTGACGGCATTGAGCCGGCCCGACTGCACGGTCGATTTCTCGGCGTGCGTGGCGCTCTGGGTGCGCAGGTAGTAGGTGGTCTTCAGGCCGCGCAGCCAGGCGAGCTTGTAGGTTTCGTCGAGCTTCTTGCCCGACGCGCCGGCCATGTAGATGTTGAGCGACTGCGCCTGGTCGATCCATTTCTGGCGCCGCGCGGCGGCCTCGACCAGCCATTTCGTCTCGACCTCGAACGCGGTGCCGTAGAGCGCCTTGACGTCCTGCGGCACGCGGTCGATCGGACGCAGCGAACCGTCGAAGTGCTTGAGGTCCATGACCATCACGTCGTCCCACAGGCCCAGACGCTTGAGGTCGCGCACGAGGTAGTGGTTGATGACGGTGAATTCGCCCGAGAGGTTCGACTTGACCGACAGGTTGCCGAAGCACGGCTCGATCGAAGCGTCCACGCCGATGATGTTGGAGATGGTCGCGGTCGGTGCGATGGCCACGCAGTTGGAGTTGCGCATGCCGTCGGCCTTGATCTTGCGGCGCAGCGCCTCCCAGTCGAGCGTGGCCGAGCGGTCGACCTCGACGTAGCCGCCACGGGCCTGCGCCAGCATGTCGAGCGTGTCGATGGGCAGCACGCCCTGGTCCCACAGCGAGCCCTTGTAGCTGGAGTACTTGCCGCGTTCCTTGGCCAGGTCGGTCGAGGCCCAGTAGGCGTGATAGCAGATGGCTTCCATCGAACGGTCCGCGAATTCCACGGCTTCCTGCGACGCGTAGGGAATGCGCAGTTCGTAGAGGGCGTCCTGGAAGCCCATCAGGCCCAGGCCCACCGGGCGGTGGCGCAGGTTGGAATCGCGTGCCTTCTTGACGGCGTAGTAGTTGATGTCGATCACGTTGTCGAGCATGCGCATCGCCGTGGAGATCGTGCGCTTGAGCTTCTCCTGGTCGACCTGGCCATCCTTCAGGTGCTGCAGCAGGTTGACCGAGCCCAGGTTGCACACGGCGGTCTCGGTGTCGCTGGTGTTGAGCGTGATCTCGGTGCACAGGTTCGACGAGTGCACGACGCCCGCGTGCTGCTGGGGCGAGCGCACGTTGCAGGCGTCCTTGAAGGTGATCCAGGGATGGCCGGTCTCGAACAGCATCGTGAGCATCTTGCGCCACAGGTCGCTCGCCGCGACGGTGCGCGAGGGCGAGATCTCGCCGCGCGCGGCCTTCGCCTCGTAGGCGACGTAGGCGGTCTCGAAGGCGCTGCCGAACAGGTCGTGCAGGTCGGGCACGTCGTTGGGCGAGAACAGCGTCCACTGGCCCTTCTCCATCACGCGGCGCATGAAGAGGTCGGGGATCCAGTTGGCGGTGTTCATGTCGTGCGTGCGGCGACGGTCGTCGCCGGTGTTCTTGCGCAGCTCCAGGAATTCCTCGATGTCGAGGTGCCAGGTCTCCAGGTAGGTGCAGACCGCGCCCTTGCGCTTGCCGCCCTGGTTCACGGCCACGGCCGTGTCGTTGACGACCTTCAGGAACGGCACCACGCCCTGGGATTCGCCGTTGGTGCCCTTGATGTGCGAGCCGAGGGCGCGCACGCGCGTCCAGTCGTTGCCCAGGCCGCCGGCGAACTTCGACAGCAGCGCGTTCTCCTTGATCGACTCGTAGATGCCGTCGAGGTCGTCGGGCACGGTGGTCAGGTAGCACGACGACAGCTGCGAGCGCAGCGTGCCGGCGTTGAACAGCGTGGGCGTGCTCGACATGAAGTCGAACGACGACAGCACCTCGTAGAACTCGATGGCGCGCGCCTCGCGGTCCACCTCGCCGAGCGACAAGCCCATCGCCACGCGCATGAAGAAGGCCTGCGGGAGTTCGATGCGCGTCTTGCGCACGTGCAGGAAGTAGCGGTCGTAGAGCGTCTGCAGGCCGAGGTAGTCGAACTGCAGGTCGCGCTCGGCCTTGAGCGCGGCGCCCAGGCGCGGCAGGTCGAACTGCAGCAGCTTCTCGTCGAGCAGTTCGTTGTCCACGCCCTTCTTGATGAACTGCGGGAAATAGTCGACGTAGGCCTGCGTGCGCTCGGCGGGCATCACCTCGCGGCCGACGATCTCCTTGAAGATCGTGTGCAGCAGCAGGCGCGCGGTGGCGAAGGTGTAGTCGGGGTCCTTCTCGATCAGCGTGCGGGCCGCCAGGATCGAGGCCTTGTAGACCTCGTCGAGGGGCACGCCGTCGTAGAGGTTGCGCATCGTCTCGGCCACGATGGGCGCGGCCGTGATGCTCTCGCCGAGGTTCTCGCAGGCCGACTCGATCAGCCCCTTGAGCTCGGCCATGTCGAGCGCGACGCGCTCGCCGCCGTCCATCACGTGCAGGGCCGGCGCGGCCGGCGTCTCCTGGGCGACCTGGCGGGCGCGCTCCTGGGTGCGGCGCTCGCGATAGAGCACGTAGGCGCGCGCGATCTCGTGGTGGCCGCCGCGCATCAGGCCGAGCTCGACCTGGTCCTGCACGTCCTCGATGTGGAAGGTGCCGCCGCCCGGACGCGAGCGCACCAGGGCGCGCACGACCGCCTGCGTCAGCGTGTCGACGGTCTCGCGCACGCTGGCCGAGGCCGCGCCCTGCGTGCCGTGCACCGCCAGGAAGGCCTTCATCATCGCCACGGCGATCTTGCTGGGCTCGAAGGGCACCACGGCGCCGTTGCGACGGATGATCTGGTAGTGCGACAGCGTCTCGGCCGAGGCGGCGCCGGCGGCGTCGCGCGCGGGCGCGGTGGCGGTCCTCGCGGTGCTGGCGCGGGACGTGGAGGGGGTGTTCAGGGCAGGTTGCATGAGGTCCTCTGAAAGAAATTCTGAAAGGGCGGCAGCCCGGCACGGGCGAGGCTGCGACGACGCCGACGAGGGCGTCGGCCGGGATCGCCGGACGGCTTGCGTCGGGCAAGGAGGCACTATATCTGGTGTGTCGAGTGGCGGTCGACCACTACCTGTAGTGTTTCGGCATCGATTTTTCCGCATCGACATCGACGCCGGTGCTGGCGGTGCGACGCCATGCCCCATCGTTTCTGCATCGCCGCCCCGACAGCCGCGCCGGCCGGGGCTTGCAGCGGACTTTGGTCTCGCAGGGCGCATGACGACTGGGGGTTCCGGCCTGTCAAGATGTCCGTCGCGGCGCCGACGGACCGTCACAAAAAATTCACGTTCCTGGACGACCGGTACCTGGAGAGAGGTCTTTCGATGACGCTGGTTCGAGCGATGTAATGGGAAAGGATTCGTCGTTCCAGGCCAAGCGCGCGCGCAGGGCCGGCCAGTCGAATCCGGGACCGGGATCGTTCTTGCGGCCGGGCGCGACATGCTCGTGCCCCGCGATGTCGGTCACCGGATAGCGCCGCGCCAGGTCGGCGCAGAGGCCGGCGAGCGTGTCGTACTGCGCCGCCTCGAAGGTGTCGCCCTCGAGCCCTTCGAGCTCGATGCCGACCGAGCGATCGTTGCAGTTCGCGCATCCCCGCCAGCTCGACGCGCCGGCGTGCCAGGCACGGTCGTCGCAGCTCACGAACTGCCAGAGCCGGCCGTCGCGCCGCACGTAGAAGTGCGCCGAGACCGCCAGGCCCCGGATCTGTCCGAAGTAGGGATGCGCGTCCCAGTCGAGTCGGTTGGTGAACAGGCGCTGGACCTCGTCGCCGCCGTAGCGCCCGGGCGGCAGGCTGATGGAGTGCACGACGATCAGGTCGATGCACGTGCCGGCCGGGCGCGGCCCGAAGTTGGGCGAGTCCAGGCGCCGCGCCGGCTGGTACCAGCCGCCGTGCCAGGGCTCCGGCGCGCGGCTCATTCGCTCCCCGGCCCGGACGGGCCGTCCCCGTCGCGGGGCACGGCGATGCCCAGCCGGGCGATGCGGTAGCGGATCTGGCGCAGGCTCAGTCCCAGCCGGGCGGCGGCGGCGGTGCGGTTGAAGCCGCTCTCGCGCAGGGCATGCACCAGGATCTCGCGCTCCTGCTGGTCGAGGTAGGTCTGCAGATCGGCCGGCACCGCGGGCGGCGTGGCCGGCCCGTCGCCGGCCGGCGCGGTCCGCTGTGTCGGCATAGGCGTCGGCGGTGAAGGTCGGACCGTGTCCGGCGCGGGCATGGGCGCGGGCGCGGCGGCCGTCGCCGGGCCGGCGGGCTCGACATCGATGTGCAGTTCGTCGCCGTCGTTGAGCGCGACGGCGCGGTGCAGCAGGTTCTCCAGTTCGCGCACGTTGCCGTGCAGGGCATGCGCGGCGAGCCGCTCGATCACGCCGGGCGACAGCACCGGCACCGGCATGTGCGCGTCGTGGGCGATGCGCGCGAGCAGCGCGGCGCACAGGGCCGGCAGGTCCTCGCGCCGGTCGCGCAGCGCTGGCATGGCGATCTCGATCACGTTGAGTCGGTAGAACAGGTCCTGGCGGAAGCGCCCGGCCTGCACCCCGGCCTGCAGGTCCTTGTGCGTCGCGCTCACGATGCGCACGTCGACGGTCTCCTCCTGCGTCGAGCCGATGGCGCGAACGCTACGTTCCTGGATCGCGCGCAGCAGCTTGGACTGCATGGCCAGCGGCAGGTCGCCGATCTCGTCGAGGAACAGGGTGCCGCCGCGCGCGGCCTGGAAATACCCGTCGCGGTCCTGCACGGCACCCGTGTAGGACCCCTTGCGCGCGCCGAAGAACTCGGCCTCCAGCAGGTTCTCGGGGATGGCGCCACAGTTGACGGCGACGAAGGGTCCGTCGCAGCGCTGGCTGCAGGCATGCACCGCGCGCGCCACCAGTTCCTTGCCGGTGCCCGATTCGCCCCGCACCAGCACCGGCGCCATGCCGCGCGCGACGCGCACGATGCGCGACTTGACCAGGCGCATCGGCTCGGACTCGCCCACCAGCCGTTCGAGCGCCGCGTGCGCGGCGGGCGCGAGCGTGGTGGCCGGCGTGGGCGCGGGCGCCGTCGCGTCGGGCGCGGACGGCGCGACCCTGGGGGGCGCCGGCGGCGTCGGCGCGAGCACGGCCGAGGCCACGACGGTGCGGTACTGCTTGAGGTCGACCGGCTTGGTCAGGTAGTCGAAGGCGCCGGCCTTGAGGGCCTCGACCGCGTTCTCGGCCGAGCCGTAGGCGGTCATGACGATGCAGCGTTCGGGGCGATGGTCGCGCTGGAGGTGTTGCAGGATTTCCATGCCCAGGCCGTCGGGCAGGCGCATGTCGGTGATGACGGCGTCGAAGCGTCCGGCTTCCAGGTGGCGCAGGGCCTCGGCCACGCTGCCGGCGGCCTCGACCCGGTGGCCCTCGCGCAGCAGCGTGAGTTCGTACAGGACGCGCAGGTCGGGCTCGTCGTCGACGACCAGGATGCGGGCGGCGCGGGCGGCCGGGAGGAGGGGTGTGCTCACGGTCGGGATTGTGTCAGCCGCCCGCCACGGTCCGGTCCGCGTCGGCGAATCCGATGAGGAACGCGTTGCCCTCCGGACCGCCCAGGGCGAGGGCGCGCCGCTCGTAGCCGATGGTCGCGCCGTGGCGCGCGCACAGCTCGCGGCACAGGAACAGTCCCAGTCCGCTGGAACGGCTCTCCGAGGAGAAGAAGGGCTCGAACAGGTGGCGCTGCACGGCCGGCTCCAGCGGCGCGCCATCGCTCCAGACGTGCAGGCCGGGCGCGCCGCGCGGGCCCGCGCGGGTGGCGACCTCGATCGAGCCCTCGCGCTCGCTGGCATAGCGCGCGGCGTTGTCCAGCAGGTTCACCAGGATGCGGCGCAGGTGCTCGGCGTCGAACGCGACGTGCCTTCCGCCGGCCGCGAGCGACAGCCGCACGCCGGCGCAGCCGGTCTGGCGCATCCATTCGCCGGCCAGTGCGTGCACCGTGGCGTCCAGCGGGATGCGTTCGCCGGGCAGCAGCACCCGCTGCTCGCGCACGCGGGCGACGTCGAGCACGTCGTCGACGATGCGCGAGAGGCGCCGCGCGTTCTGCGCCACCAGCGCCAGCAGCCGGCGCTGCGCGGGATCGCTGAGGTCCTCCTCGAGCAGCGCGCTGGCCTGGGTGATGGCCGCGAGCGGATTGCGGATCTCGTGCGCGACGGCGGCGGACATGCGTCCCATGGCGGCCAGCTTCTCGGTGCGGATGCGCGCTTCCAGTTCGCGCAGGTCCTGCAGGAACATCACGCACAGGATGCTGCCGGACGGGCCGCTGAGGGGCGTGAGCCGCGTGCGCACGCGCACCTCGCGCGCCGCGCCGCGCGGCTGCGCCACCGGGATCTCGTGCGCCTGCGGCGTCTGGCGGGCGAAGGCCTGCGCGGCGATCTCCGCCAGCGTGCCCCAGGCCGGATGGGCGCCGAGCGCGAACGGCACCGCGAGGCCGGCGAGGCCCTGTCCCAGGATGGCGTCGGCGGCCGGGTTGGCCGCGTGCACCCGGCCCTCGATGTCGATCACCAGCACGCCTTCGCTGAGCGTCTCGATCACGAGGTCGTTGACCCGTGCCTGCACCTGCGCCGTGCTGCGGCTGCGCTGCGCGCGGGCCTCCTCGCGCGCCAGGCGGCGCGAGAGTTCGTGCGCCAGCAGCACGACCAGGAACAGCCCGGTGCTGGTGAGCGCGGCCTGCAGGAAGCGCGTGGGCGAGTCCGAGGGCTGCGCCGCCAGCCAGCGCCAGCCGGCATCGGCCAGCAGCAGCAGGCTGACCGCCGCGGTCGTGCCCAGTCCCACCGACACCGTGCCCAGCACCGCGCCCATCAGCACGGGCATCGCGAACAGCGGCGTGTAGTCGATGCTGCCGGCCTGCAGGACGTGCAGCGTCGCGAAGGTCGCCAGGTCGATGCCGATGGTGACCACCCATGCCGTGCCCAGCGCCTGCATGGGCAGCTGCACCGGCGCCCAGCGCAGGCCGACCAGCGCCGCGACGAGGTAGGTCGTGGCGATGGCGCTGGCGACCCATTGGGCCGGCTGGCCGAGCGCGAAGGTCGCCAGCTGCAGCAGCAGCACCACGACGGCCACGCAGCAGCGCGCGAGCAGGAACCCCCGGCGCAGGCGCAGCAGGGCGGAACTCTCGGCGCCCTGCGCGTCGAGCGCCGACCAGTCGGTGTGGGGGGACTCGCCCATCGACCAGCCGGCGGTGCTCATCGGGGCGCGGCCCTCAGCGTTCGACGACCTGGCGATGGGCGGCGCTGCAATAGGCCGTGCCGTCGCGGCCGGCGACGGCGTCGATCGCCGGGAGGTGCAGTCCGCAATGGGCGCAGCGCACCATCGCCTGCGGCGGCGCCACGGCGGGCGGGGGGGCCGGACGGGGCGGCATGGCGGCGGCCGCGCGTTCGCGCATCGCATCGCGCCGGCCCTGGCGCCAGAGCCAGATGCCGACCGTCACGACCACCAGGACGAGGAAATATTTCAAGGGCGGACCTCTCAGGGCAGGGGGCGCCGCAGCACCACCTCGAGCACGAAACGCGAGCCGACGTACGCCAGCAGCAGCAGCGCCGAGCCGGCGTAGAGCACCCGGCGCGCCTTGCGCCCGCGCCAGCCGAAGCGCATGCGGCCGGTCAGCAGGATCGCGAACGTGAGCCAGGCCAGCACCGAGAACAGCGTCTTGTGGTTCCACTTCGCGGCGCGGTCGGCGGCGCCGTAGAGCGTCTCGCTGAAGAACAGCCCCGCCAGCAGCGTGGCCGACAGCAGCACGAAACCGGCGGTGACGAAGCGGAAGGTCAGCTTCTCCAGCGTCAGCAGCGGCACGCCGCTGCCCTGCGACTCGGGCGCCGCCAGGCGGATGTGCTTCTCGGCCCGCGAGATCAGCCAGGCGTGCACCACCGCCGCGGCGAACAGGCCGTACGACGCGATCCCCAGCGCCAGGTGCAGCGGCAGCCAGGGCGAGGCCGAGACGTGCAGCGGCGAGCCGGGGAACAGGAGCGCCAGCAGCACCGCCAGGGCCCCCAGGGCCGCGAGCACGCGGCGCACCCGCAGCTGCGGGTAGAGGCGGCTCTCGACGGCGTAGACGGTGAGGACCAGCCAGGCCGTGATCGACAGCGCCGGCGCGAAGCCGAAGCGCGGCGCGTCGCCCGCCAGGCTCGAGCCGAGCGCCAGCGCGTGCAGCAGCCAGGCCAGGCCGAGCAGACCGCGCATGGCGGGACGTTCGAGCCGGGCGGAAAGCGCCGCGGTGGCGGCATAGGCGGCGGCGGCGGCGATGCCCAGCGCCACGCCGAGCGGGGAGGGGATCGCTAAAATCATCCTTTGAGTCTAATGGCTCGATCCCGGCCCCCGCTCCCGCCACGCCATCGGCGCCCGCGGTCCGCCGGCCGCCTTCCTCCTTCCCATCGCTCATCCGGCCCCTGCGGCGCCGGCAACCAGGCATTCCCCCATGGCAACCGCCCTTTCCGACAAGTTCTCCCGTCTCGTCAAGCAGGTGAGCGGGCAGGCCCGCATCACCGAGGCCAACGTGCAGGACATGCTGCGCGAGGTGCGCATGGCGCTGCTGGAGGCCGACGTGGCGCTGCCGGTGGTGCGCGACTTCGTCGCCCGGGTCAAGGACAAGGCGCTGGGCCAGGAGGTGCTGAGTTCGCTCAAGCCCGGCCAGGCGCTGGTGGGCATCGTCAACCGCGAACTCGCCGCCACCATGGGCGAGGGCGTCTCCGACATCAACCTGGTGGCGCAGCCGCCGGCGATCATCCTGATGGCCGGCCTGCAGGGCGCGGGCAAGACCACCACCGTCGCCAAGCTCGCCAAGCACCTCATCGACAAGCGCCGCAAGAAGGTGCTGACCGTCTCGGGCGACGTCTACCGGCCCGCCGCCATCGAGCAGCTCAAGACGGTGACGAAGCAGGCCGGCGCCGAGTGGTTCCCCAGCACGCCCGAGCAGAAGCCCCTGGACATCGCGCGCGCCGCGCTCGACCACGCCCGGCGCCACTTCTTCGACGTGCTGATCGTCGACACCGCCGGGCGCCTGGCCATCGACGAGGTGCTGATGACCGAGATCAAGGAACTGCACGCGGCGCTGCGCCCCGTGGAGACCCTGTTCGTGGTCGACGCCATGCAGGGTCAGGACGCGGTCAACACCGCGCGCGCCTTCAGCGACGCGCTGCCGCTCACCGGCATCGTGCTGACCAAGACCGACGGCGACTCGCGCGGCGGCGCGGCGCTGTCGGTGCGCCACGTGACGGGCGTGCCGATCAAGTTCGCCGGCACCAGCGAGAAGATCGACGGCCTGGAGGTGTTCGACGCCGAGCGCCACGCCGGGCGCATCCTGGGCATGGGCGACATCGTGGCGCTGGTCGAGCAGGTCACCGCCGGCGTCGACGTCGCCGCGGCGCAGAAGCTCGCGGCCAAGGTCAAGAGCGGCGCGGGCTTCGACCTGAACGACTTCCTCGGCCAGCTCCAGCAGATGAAGCAGATGGGCGGGCTCTCCAGCCTGATGGACAAGCTGCCCGCGCAGATGGCCGCCAAGGCCACCGAGGCCGACATGACCCGCGCGGAGCGCGACATCCGCCGCAAGGAGGGGATCATCAACAGCATGACCCCGCTGGAGCGCCGCAAGCCCGACCTGCTCAAGGCCACCCGCAAGCGCCGCATCGCCGCCGGCGCCGGCGTGCAGGTCCAGGAGGTCAACCGCCTGCTCAACGAGTTCGAGCAGATGCAGACCATGATGAAGAAGATGAAGGGCGGCGGCCTGATGAAGATGATGAAGAAGATGGGCGGGATGAAGGGCATGGGCGGCATGGGCGGGGGCATGGGCGGCGGCGGCGGGCTGCCGCGCTTCTGAGCCCGCCGCCCCGCCGGCGGCCGGCTCAGCGCGCCCCGGCCGCCGCCAGCAGCGCGGCCATCGCCGCGTGGCCGTGCTCGCGCGCCAGCCGCAGCGGCGTGCGGCCCTCGCGGTCGGGCAGCGACAGGTCGGCGCCGGCGCCGATCAGCGCGGCCAGGGTGCGCTGGTGGCGCGGCCCGCCGTCGCCCAGCACGACGGCCTCGATCGTGGCGGTCCAGTGCAGGTTGTTCACCTGGTCCAGCGGCGCACCGGCGGCGATCAGCCGGCGCACGACCTCGTCGTGGCCCAGGTGCGCGGCGGCGATCAGCGCGGTGCCGTCCCAGCGGCTGGTGGTCTGGCCGGGCTTCGCGCCCAGCGACAGCAGCAATGCCAGCGTGGGCACGTCGTCGGCCACGGCGGCGATGGTGACGGCGTCGTAGCGGTCGGCCTCCAGCGCGTCGAGCGAGGCCCCGGCGCGCGCCAGCACCCGGATCGCCTCGTGCCGGCGGGCGTGGGTGGCGACGTGCAGGGCGGTGCGCCCGTGCGCGTCGCGGGCGTCCAGGTCGGCGCCGGCCGCGATCAGCGCCCGCAGCCGTGGCACGTCGCCCGCCGCCGCGGCGCCGAACCAGCCGTCGTAGGCACGCAGTTCGGCGGCCGACGGCGCGACCTGGGCCGACGCCCCGGTCGCGGCGAATCCGCCCGCCATGGCCACCATCAGCATCGATGCCGCGAGGCACGACCGCGCGCATCGCGTCGCCACGGGGCGCGGGCGCGCCGCCATCGTCATCCCAGCAGCCCCTTGACCTTCTCCAGCGCCGCGTTCGCGCACTGCTCGTCGAGGTGGCCGCCCGGCGCGCCGCCGACGCCGACGGCGCCGATGACCTCGCCGGCGGCGCGGATCGGCACGCCGCCGCCCAGCAGCAGGGCGCCGGGCAGGTACACCAGGTTGGCCGCGGCGGAGTTCTTCTGGGCGCCTTCCATCAGCGCCTGCGTCGGGCTCTTCCACGACGCGGCGGTCCAGGCCTTGCGCTCGCTGGAGGCGAGCGTGTGCGGGCCGGCGCCGTCGGCGCGCTGCACGGCGCGCACCGTGCCGGCGCGATCGACCACCGTGGCCGACACGCCGTAGCCGCTGGCCGCGCAGGCCGCGACGCTCTCGGCGGCGATCTGGCTGGCCAGGGCGAGCGAGAGGTTGCGCTCGACGCGCACCAGGGGCGCGGCGGCGGCGGTGCCGGCCGTGGGCGCGGCGGCGAGGGCCGTCTGGGCCTGGGCGAACGGGGCGGCGAGCAGGACGCCGACGAGGCCGGCGGCGGCGAGGCGATGGGTGCGGTGCATGGCGGGAAATCTCCGGATGGGTCAGTGTTTCGGGACCCGTCCAATGTAGAAAAAGCAGGCGTTTGCCACCATTCGTACGCGCACGCCCCGGACTCCGTAGAACTACGGACGACCGGGGCGTCCGGGCACCGGTCGCGGCGCGCCGGCGCTTCGGTGCGTCAGCCGCCCGCGTCGTCCACCAGCACCGCGTAGCGCCGGATCAGCTGCGCGAGCGACTCGCATTCGAGCTTGGCGAACAGGTGCGCGCGGTGTGTCTCGACCGTGCGCGGCGACAGCGCGAGCGCGCGCGCGATCTCCTTGTTGGTCAGGCCCCGGACGATGAAGCCGAGCACCTCGCGCTCGCGCTCGGAGAGCTGGGCGAAGCGCTCGCGCGCCGACTGGTCGGCCTGCGCGCGCTCGCGCGAACGCACGTGCGCCCGCACCGCGTGCTGCAGCGTCTCCAGCAGCTGCTCGTCGTCGACCGGCTTTTCCAGGAACTCGGCCGCGCCGGCCTTGAAGGCGCGCCGGCACAGCTCGACGGTGCCGTGGCCGGTCAGCATCACCACCGGCTGGTCGACGCCCTGCGCCTTCAGGCGGTCGAGCACGGTCAGCCCGCCGATCCCCGGCATGCGCACGTCCAGCACGATGGCGCCGATGCCGCCGCGTTCGAAGCCGTCCAGGAAGGCCTGCGGGTCGGCCCAGTCCTGCACCCGCAGCCCGACGGTCCCGATGAGCAGCGCCAGGCTTTCCCGCACCGCGAGGTCGTCGTCGATGAGGTGGATCAGCGGGGAGAGCGGCGGGGCGGAGGAGGGGGTCATGAGGTGCGGGGGGCCGGGGCGCGCGAGGTCGCGGGGGCGGGGGCGCGCAGGGACGAGGAAGGGGCCGGGGTCGGCGCGGCGGGCGCCGCGACCTCGCCGCCGCCGGCCGTCGCCAGCGGCAGCAGCAGCGTGAAGCAGGCGCCGCGGGGCGCGAGGTTGGCCGCGCCCAGGCTGCCGCCCATGCCGGCGGCCAGGGTCTCGCTCAGGCTCAGGCCGAGCCCCAGGCCGCCCTCGCGGGTGCTGAAGAAGGGCTCGAACAAGCGCGGCAGCGCCTGCGGCGCGATGCCGGGGCCGTTGTCGCTCACGGCCAGCACGCCCTCGGTGCCGTCGCTGCCGACCGCGATGGCGAGCCGGCGGCCGTCTCGCGGCCCGCGCTCCAGGGCCTGCAGGGCGTTCAGGATCAGGTTGTGGACGATCTGCTCGAGCGCCACCGGATCGGCGCGCACGCGCACCGGGGGCTGCGCCCGGGCGTCGAAGTGCAGGGCGACACCGCGCTGCGCGAACTCCGGCTCCAGGAGGTGGAGCGCCTGGGCGGCCACCTCCTGGAGCACGACCGGCCGCGCCGCGCCGTCGTCCTGGGCGTCGGGCCGCTGCTCGATCAGGCCGCGAAGTCTGCCCAGCACGTCGGCGGCGCGCCTCGCCTGCTCGGCGGCCCGGCCCATGGCGACGCGGGCGGTGTCGAGGTCGGGCGGCTCGTCGTCCAGCAGTCGCCGCGCCGCCTGGGTGTTGGCGAGCACGGCGGTCAGTGGCTGGTTGAGTTCGTGCGCGAGGCCGGCGGACAGCTCGCCCAGCGAATCGAGCCGCGCCACGCGGCCGACGCGCAGCAGGTCCTCGGCGCGCCGGCGGGCGACGCGCTGGCGCTGCAGCCCGCGCAGGACGGCCAGCACCACCGCCACCGCCACCGCCCAGCCGGCCATGCGGCGCCACGGCAGCTCGGCGGGGCCGACGTCGCGCGTCGCCACGACGTCGAAGGCCTGACTGGCCGAGGCCAGGGCCTTGCGGAAGTCGAAGCGCCAGCCGCCGGCGACCGCGCGGCCGGGCTGCACGGTCCACGGCCGGCCGTCGTGCTCGATGACCACGCGCGTCGCGCTGGCCTGCGGGTCCATGGGCCAGTCGCGCCACGGCACGCTGCCGGCGAGGTCGATGTCGAGCGCGTAGCTGGTCGGGGTGGCGCCGATGACGAGCCGGTAGCGGCCCCGGTCGAGGTCGATCGCGGCGAGCACGGGACGCTGCAGTTCGCGCGACCGGGCCTCGGCCGCCGCCAGGGACGCCGCCGCCGGGCCGCCGGGCCAGGTGCCGTCGGGCTCGCGGCGCTGGACGTCGAGGATCGCGGCCTGCACCGTCGACAGGCCACGGCCCAGACGGGCCGCGTCGGCGCCGGATTCGAGCAGCGCCAGGGTCGAGAGGATGGCGTCGTACTGCACCACCTGCTGGCTCATCAGGCGGTGGGCGATGCGCGCGTCGGTCTCGAAGTCCTGCCGCAGCCGCTCGAGCTCGGCGTGCGCGAGCCACAGCGCCCCGCCGGCCGACAGCATCAGCCAGGCCAGGCACCACGCGCCGACGGACGACCACCATTTCCTCATCGGCCGGATTCTGCCCCGGCACGTGCGCGCGGCGCCATGAAAAACGGCGGCCCCGGTTCGCACCGGGGCCGCCGTCCGCAGCCCGCGAGGGCCCGGTGACGCGGTCGGATCAGGCCGTGGCCAGGGCCGGGCGGGCCAGGCGCACGGCGTGCATCCAGGCGCGGCGCAGCACGGCCGGCGAGCGCGATTCCTCGGGAATCAGCAGGAAGCCGCGTTCGCGCAGGGCGGTGCCCAGGGCGATCTGGCTGGTCATCACGGTCAGCGGAATGGCCAGCAGCAGCGGCAGGCCCACGGGCGCCAGCCACACCAGGGCGCTGGCGTCGATGAGGGCGATGCCCACGGCCAGCGCGGCGACCACGAAGGTCATCGGCGCGAGCTGCGACAGGGCGATCCTCCACGGCACGGCGGCGGCTTCGCGGGGGGGCGACTTCCAGTCGAGCTTGATGCCGGTGAGGGCGACCACGACGAACAGCGAGTGGGCCAGCATGCGCACGGGCGCCTGGACGATGGCCAGGGCGCTTTCGAGCGCGGAACTCCGGACCAGGCCCCAGAAACCACCGTACTGGCGCTGCTCGCCGCGCAGCAGCACGGCGGCGATGCCCATCACGCGCGGCAGGAACAGCAGGCACAGGGTCCACAGCCACAGGCCGGCGAGTTCCATCGGCAGCACGTTCCAGCTCGACACGAGGCTCGAACCCGACAGCCACAGGGCCGTGCCCAACGTGAGGAAGGCGAGCCACAGGGGCGCGGAGACATAGGCCATCGTGCCGGTCACGAACATGGCGCGGTGCACGCGGTGGATGCCGGGCTCGGCCATCAGACGGGCGTTCTGCAGGTTGCCCTGGCACCAGCGGCGATCGCGCTGCAGCTCGGAGAGCAGGTCCGGCGGTTGCTGTTCGTAGCTGCCGACCAGATCGGCGCACAGCCACACGTGGTAGCCGGCGCGGCGCATCAGCGCGGCCTCGACGAAGTCGTGCGACATGATGCCGCCGGACATGCCGCCCGTGCCCTTGATGGGCGCCAGGGCGCAATGGTCCATGAACGGCTGCACGCGGATGATCGCGTTGTGGCCCCAGTAGTGGGACTCGCCGAGCTGCCAGAACTGCATGCCCAGCGTGAACAGACGGCCCGTCACGCGCGAGGCGAACTGCTGGGCGCGGGCGTGCAGGGTGACGTGGCCGATGGCCTGCGTCGCGGTCTGGATGATGCCGGCGGTCGGATTGGCCTCCATCAGCTTGACCATCGAGGTCAGGCAGTCGCCGCTCATCACGGAGTCGGCGTCGAGCACGACCATGTAGCGGTAGTCCTTGCCCCAGCGGCGGCAGAAGTCGGCCACGTTGCCGGCCTTGCGGTGCGTGCGGCGCTTGCGCAGGCGGTAGTACACCTCGACCTGCGGCTGGTTCGGGCTGGTGGCCAGGGCGGCGCGCAGGTCTTCCCAGGCGGCGCGCTCGGCGGCGGCGGTGCCGGGGTTGTAGCTGTCGGAGAGCACGAAGACGTCGAAGTGCTTCGCATGGCCGGTCGAGGCGACCGATTCGCAGGTGGCGCGCAGGCCGGCGAACACGGTGGCCACGTCCTCGTTGCAGATCGGCATGATGATCGCCGTGCGTGCCTCGGGGTTCATGGCGTGACCGGCGACCTGCTTGACCGACAGCGAGTGCTTGTCACCGCGCACCGAGACGTAGAAGCCCATCAGCGCGGTCACGAAGCCGGTGACGACCCAGCCCGAGAGCAGGCCGTAGAGGCCGATCTGGCCGTACTGGAGCCAGGCGTTGTCGTAGTCGGGCTGGACGCCGGCGAACAGCGTCGAGGCGATGGCCGTGCTGACGATCGCCAGCACCATGAAGGCCAGGCGGCGCTGCTTGGCGGCGCGCTGCCAGGGCTGCTCGGCGGCCTCGACGGTCGGGAACGCTTCGCGCGCCTGCGCACCGCCGGCGCCCAGCTTCACCAGCATGGCCGTGCCGATGCTGTTCCAGAAGCCGCGCCAGGGACGCGGGGTCATCGAGCCGCGATGCACCGGCGGGGCCGTCGCGGAGTTGGGATGGCGTTCTTCGCGCGGCAGCACCTGGCGGGCGAAGTCGTCTTCGGTCAGTACGCGCATCTGCGAGAAATCAGTGGGTTTCATGGCGGCTTACCAACGTTGCTTGAGGGGGGTGGCGGGCATGTCGCCGATTGCCGGAAGGCGCTTGGCGACGCAGTCCAGGGTGTCGGCACGCCCGGCTTCGAGTCCAGCCCCGGCGTGGCCCGGCGCGCGGGTCTTCGAGAGGAGCGCCTGCCTGGCGCGCAGGGCGTCGCGCTGCGGGCGCAGCGTGAAGGAGGGGCTGAAATGAGCGTTCATGCCTCTTCTGTGGCAAGCCCTGTGCCAACATGAAAAAGTCCTTTTTAATCAAGGACTTGGCAATGATTTCCAGGGTTTTCCCGTGGTCGCGGCGGGCCTGGACCCGTCAGACCCCCTGAATTTGTCGCCTGAGCCCGACAGGCATTGGAGTCCCAGCCCGGGAATCCAATCAAATCAACGACTTACCTCTGTCGCTCGTCGGCGACAGCATCGCCCGCGGGCGACAGGGGCGCATCGGCCTTGAAGTGGCCGGGGGTCAGTTCGTGCTTCTGGAGCAGCCGATAGAACTCGGTGCGGTTGCGGTCGGCCAGGCGCGCGGCGTCGGCGACGTTGCCGTCGGTGATCTTGAGCAGGCCGACGAGGTAGTCGCGCTCGAAGCGCTGCTTGGCGTCGGCGTAGGTCTGCACCTCGACGCTCGGCACGCGCAGTGCGCGCTGCACCAGCGCCAGCGGGATGAGGGGCGAGCCCGACAGCGCGCAGACCTGCTCGACGACGTTGAAGAGCTGGCGCACGTTGCCTGGCCAGGAGGCGGTGGTGAGCGCCTTCATGGCCTCCGGCGCGAAGCCCGAGAGCCGCTTGCCGTACTTGGTCGAGAGCCGCTGCAGGAAGTGGTTGGCCAGCAGCGGGATGTCCTCGCGTCGCGCCGACAGCGGCGGCAGGGTCAGCGTGACGACGTTCAGGCGGTAGTAGAGGTCCTCGCGGAACTGGCTGGCCTCCATCGCCGCGTCGAGGTCGCGGTGCGTGGCCGAGACGATGCGCACGTCGACCGCGATCGACTGCGCCGCGCCCACCGGCCGCACCGCGCGCTCCTGCAGCACGCGCAGCAGCTTGACCTGCAGCGCCGGCGGCATGTCGCCGATCTCGTCGAGCAGCAGCGTGCCGCCGTCGGCCTGCTGGAACAGGCCCTTGTGGTTGGCCACGGCGTCGGTGAAGGCGCCCTTCATGTGGCCGAAGAGCTCGGACTCGAGCAGCGCCTCGGGAATCGCGCCGCAGTTCACCGCCACGAAAGGCTTGGCCGCGCGCGAGCTGGCCTTGTGGATGGCGCGCGCGAGGAGTTCCTTGCCGGCGCCGCTGTCGCCGCGCAGCAGCACGCTGGCGTCGGACTTGGCGACCATGTGGGCCTCGGCCAGGAGTTCGGCCATGCGGCTGCTGCGGCTGACGATCTCGGAGCGCCAGCTGTCGTCGCCGCCGGCGCCGCCCGCCGTCGTGGTCGGCGCGCCCAGGGCCAGCGCCTGGCTGATCTTCTCGAGCAGCTCGCGCGCGTCGTAGGGCTTGGTGAGGTAGGTGAAGACGCCGCGCGCCGTCGCCTCGACCGCGTCGGGGATGGTGCCGTGCGCGGTCAGCAGGATGACCGGCAGCGTCGGGTGGTGCTTGCGGATCTCGTCGAACAGCGCCAGGCCGTCGCGCCCGGGCAGGCGCACGTCGCTCAGCACCAGCTGCGGGTGCTCGATCTCCAGCTGGTTGAGCGCCGATTCGGCCGAGGTCACCGCCTTGACCTGGTAGCCCGCCGCGTTCAGGCGCAGCGACAGCAGGCGCAGCATGTCCGGGTCGTCGTCCACGACCAGCAGCCGGGCTCCGGGATGCTTCGTGGTGAGCGCGGTGTCGGGCATGGCGGGATTCCTGGGAGGGTCTGGGGGAAGGTGGGGGGCGGACGGCGGCGGCGGCGTGCGATCGTTCAGGGGCTCGGGCTCGGGCTCGGGCTCGGGCTCGGCCGGGCGGCGCCGTTGTTGGGTCGCGCGAAGCTGCGCTCGATGGCGCGCAGCGCCTCGATGCGCTCGTTGAGCTGCTCGATGCGTTTCTGGCTGTCGCGCAGCTGCTGCACCTGGCGGTCGCGGTCGTCCTCGACGCGGCGCTGGTCGAGAAAACGCGCGGCCAGGGTGCGCGCGAGCGGCTGCAGCGGCAACGCCTCCGTGGTGGTGCTGGCGACCACGCGCTGCAGCAGCCCGAGCGCGCGCTGGAGGTCGGCCGAGGCGCGGGTCTGGGCCAGCACCAGGGCGACCTGCATCTGGACGGTGGGTGAATCGCCCGGATCGCCCAGGCGCGCCAGTTCGGCGGCCAGTTCGGAGGCCGACAGCGGCCGCAGCCGGTCGGCGTAGAGCAGCACCGCCTCGAGCGGCCCGAAGCCGCGCGGCACGTAGGCCAGCGCGGCCTGCGTGGCCGGCGCGACGGGCTCGGCCTCGACCGGCATCACCCGCACGGGCGGCGGCGGCGCGACGCTGGCCGCGGCCGGGCGGGCGGTGTCGGCGCTCGTCGGCTGCGTGGTGGTCGCGGCCGCGGCGGCCTTGTCGGCCGCCGCCGGTGCGCGCGGCGGCGCCGCGCAGGCCGCCAGCAGCAGCGACAGCGCGGCGACGCCCGCCACGGTGAGGGACGACCGGTGGACGGACGGGAGAGGGAGGGTTCGGGAATGCACGAGGAACAAGGCGAAGGGCGGATGGACGACGGGCTCGGGCGGCGGTGCTGGGGTGCGCGATCGGATGGCGGCGTCGGGGCCGCTCAGGCCGTTCTCGGCAGTTCGATGCGAAAGCGCGCACCGGGCCCGTCGGGCAGCAGCGCGACGCGCCCCCCGTGGGCCGCAATGTACTCCTGCACGATCGACAGGCCGATGCCGGTGCCCTTGACCGCGTGCTCCGGCTGGCGGCTGCCGCGATAGAAGGGCTCGAAGATGCGCTCGCGATCGTCCTCGGCGATGCCGGGTCCGGCATCGGCGATGTCGATGCAGGTCGTCTCGCCCAGGGCCCGGACCTCGATGCGGATGGTGCCGCCGCGCGCCGAGAAGCGGATCGCGTTGGACAGCAGGTTGGCGATGGCCGTGCCGAGCTTGGTGCGGTCCACCGCCACCGATAGCGGCTCGCCGCCGACCTCCACGCGCAGGCCGTAGGCATGCCACTGCAGGCGCTGGGCCTCGACCTGCTCCTCGATCAGCGGCAGCAGCGGCGTGCGCTCGCGGTGGAGTTCGCGCGCCTCGAAGGCGGCGGCGTTGAAGCGCAGCAGCGCCTCGATCTGGCCCTGCAGCGAGATCGCGTTCTGCTGCAGGATCTGCGCGACCTCGTGCTGCGCGGGGGTGAGCGCGCCGGTCACGCCGTCCTCCAGGAGCGAGATGCCCTCGCGCAGCGCGGCCAGCGGCGTCTTGAGTTCATGGGAGACGTGACGCAGGAAGCGTGCCTTGTCGGCGTCGAGTTCGGTCAGGCGCAGGCGCAGCCATTCGAGCTGCTGCGACACGCGCCGCACGTCGGCCGGTCCGCGGATGTCGATCGGCTCGTCCAGCCGGTTCTCGCCCAGCCCGACGATGGCGCGCTGCAGCCGCTTGAAGGGCCGCGCCAGCCACACCCCGAAGGCCAGCGCCAGCGCCACGGCCAGGGCGCTGGCGGCGAGCACCTGGCGCATCAGCCGCACGCGCGCGCTCTCGATGCGCTGCGCCAGTGCCTTGTTCTGCGCCTCGATCTGCGCCTGGGCCTGCTGCGCGATGGCGGTGTTGGCGGTGTCCAGGTCGCGGAACTGCATCGCCATGGTCGACTCGCGCGCGAGCGCGGTCTCCGCCGGGCCGCCCAGCAGCGTCTGCAGGGCGGCGAGCTGGTCGCGCCAGGGCGCCACGGAGGCCGCCGGCACGCCGTTGTCCTCCAGCCGCTCGACGATGGCGCGGGCGTCGCGCGCGGCGTCCTCGAAGCGCCGGCGCAGCACCGCGTCGTTGAGCACCAGCGACTGGCGACCGGCGCGCTCCATCGCGGCGCTGCGCTCGGCGAGCGACTGCGCCGCGCCCGACAGCGCCAGCGCGCGCGCGGCGGCGTCGCGGCTCTGCGTCATGAGCGCGTCGTACTGGAACACCGAGCGCAGCGCGACCCCCACCAGCAGCGCGGTGATCAGCAGGAAGGCGCACAGCAGCAGCTGCTGGAAGGAGCCGCGCACGGCCTTGAAATGCGCCATCAGGCGGGCAGCGGCGCCACGTCGGCCGCGGCGGGCGCCACCGGACCGTCCGATTCCCGCACCGGCACCTCGCCGCGCAGCGTGTAGGCCAGCGAGCGCGTGACGCGCAGGTCGACCATCTGCCCGACCAGCCGCGCGTCGCCCGCGAAGTTGACCACGCGGTTGCAGTCGGTGCGGCCCATCAGCTCGCTGGCGTCCTTGCGCGATGCGCCCTCGACCAGCACGCGCTGCGTGGTGCCCACCAGGGCCTGGCCGAAGCGCTTGACGTTGGCGTCGATGGCCGCCTGCAGCCGGTGCAGCCGCGCGAGCTTGACCTCGTGCGGCGTGTCGTCGTGCAGCGCGGCGGCCGGCGTGCCCGGGCGCGGGCTGAAGATGAAGCTGAAACTGGCGTCGAACGCCATGTCGTCGATGAGCTTCATCATCCGCTCGAAGTCGTCCTCGGTCTCCCCGGGGAATCCGACGATGAAGTCGCTCGACAGCGCCAGGCCCGGGCGCAGGGCGCGCAGCTTGCGCACCGTGCTCTTGTATTCCATGGCGGTGTAGCCGCGCTTCATGGCCATCAGGATGCGGTCGCTGCCGTGCTGCACCGGCAGGTGCAGGTGCGAGACCAGCTGCGGGATGCGGCCGTAGGCCTCGATCAGGCGCGGCGTGAACTCGTTGGGGTGGCTGGTGGTGTAGCGCACGCGCGCGATGCCGGGGATCTCGGCGACGTACTCCAGCAGCAGCGCGAAGTCGGCGATTTCGGCGGTGCCGCCCATGGCGCCCCGATAGGCGTTCACGTTCTGGCCCAGCAGCGTGACCTCGCGCACGCCCTGCGCGGCCAGCCCGGCCACCTCGGCGAGCACGTCGTCGAACGGCCGGCTGACCTCCTCGCCGCGGGTGTAGGGCACCACGCAGTAGCTGCAGTACTTGGAGCAGCCCTCCATGATCGAGACGAAGGCCGTCACGCCGTCCACGCGCGCGGGCGGCAGGTGGTCGAACTTCTCGATCTCCGGGAAGCTGATGTCCACCTGGGAGCGGTCCTGGCGCTCGCGCCGGGCCAGCATCTCGGGCAGGCGGTGCAGCGTCTGCGGACCGAACACCACGTCCACGTAGGGCGCGCGCGCGATGATGGCCGCGCCCTCCTGGCTGGCCACGCAGCCGCCCACGCCGATGCGCACGCCGCGCGCCTTGAGGTGCTTGACGCGGCCGAGGTCGCTGAAGACCTTCTCCTGCGCCTTCTCGCGCACGGAGCAGGTGTTGAAGAGGATCAGGTCGGCCTCCTCGACGTCCTGCGTCGGCTCGTAGCCCTCGGCGGCGTGGAGCACGTCGGCCATCTTGTCCGAGTCGTACTCGTTCATCTGGCAGCCGAAGGTTTTGATGAAGACTTTCTTGGACATGGGTCGTGGGGTGCGTGGAGCGGTCGGGGGCGGAAGACGAGGGGCGTTCACTGTCCGTAGGCGGGCAGGTCGGCGAACGGCGTGCGCGCGTCGTCGCGCGCGCCGGGGGAGACGAAGGGCCAGAAATCCAGCAGGGGGCGCGAGGCCGTGGCACGCGGGGCGCGCGCCTCGTCGGGGCTCAGCACCCACACCTCGCGCACCAGGCCGGCGGCGTCGCGCGTGTAGTTGATCCGCAGGTCCTGGCCCGTGATGGCGGCGCTCACCACCGACAGGTTGCGCGCGTCGCGGATGCGCACGCCGGGCGAGAAGCGGTCCTCGCGGCCGTCCAGCAGGATCGTCGGGACGTCGATCACCCGCAACTGGCCGCGCAGGGCGTCGTCGGGAAAGTTGCGGCCGCCGAACGCGGCCTCGCTGGAGAGGCCCGAGGCGGGAAACAGCGTGCCCTCGGCGGTGGCCTGGGCGCGGGCGGGCGCGGGCGCGAGGACCGGGGCGAGCAGCGCCAGGGCCAGCACGGCCGCGGCGGGCGTCGACACGGCCGGGCCCGGACGCCGCGGGTGGCGGAAGCAGCGGTTCATGGGTGACATCCAGAGGCTGGGGAACCCCCGATTTTGCGCGATCGGGCCGCCGCGCGCCGGCACGCGGCTAGTAGACCGACTCGATGAAGCCGTTGTCCTGTGCCTGGCCGCGGCGCTGGCCACCGCCCCTGGCGGGCGCCAGCGCGCCCCAGGCGCTGGGGGTCTCCTCGGCCGGCGCGCCGGCGCGGTGGGCGTTGCCCGGCACCTGGCCCAGGGTCGAGCCCGGCATCGCCACGCCGAGCGCCCAGTTCGAGGCGCAGGTGAGGAACGCGCCCTGCGCGGCGAGCGACGTCACGGTGTGGTCGATGTCGCGCGAGAACTCGTAGCGCACCTTGTCGGCGAACGGCTCGCGCACCAGCGTGCCGAGGTGGTCGCGGTCCACGTCGCGCACGTGCTGCGTGCCCGAATAGAGCAGGTAGACCGAGACGCCGCGCGCCACCAGCTTGGCCATCGCGCCGCTGAAGGTCGCGCGGACCTCGGCGGGCGTTTCCTTCTCCAGCGTGAAGATGTTGACGGCCGGGGCGTCGGCCGCCACGGGCGCGGCGTTGGTGAAGGTGCGGCGCAGCCAGCGCAGGGTCTTGCCGATCACGGCCGGATTGGTCGGCGCGGCGAGCGCGCGCCGCAGCGAGCGCTCCCAGTGCCAGCGGCGGCCGGCGAAGCTGTAGCCGTCGAACAGCAGGATCCCGGTCACGCGCGGGTCGGCCACCGCGAGGTTCAGCGCGTGCGCCGCGCCCGAGCACAGCCCCACCACCAGGAAGCGCTGGATGCCGTGCGTCGTGCGCAGCAGGTCCATGCCGGCCTGCAGGTCCAGCACGCACTGCGCGTGGTAGCCGAGTTCGGTGCGCGCCGGCGCGCTGTCGCCCAGGCCGGCCAGGTCCATGCGCAGGCTGGTGATGCCCATGGTGGCGAGCCGGTGGGCCAGCTTCACGTTGATGCGGTGCGGACCTCCCCGGTGGTTGGCGCCCATGTTGAGCATCAGGCACGCGATGGGCGCGCCCGTGCTGCTCGCCGGGGTCGTGATCACGCCGACGAGGTTGCGTTCGGTGCCGAAGAGGATGGGGATTTGCTCGATGTCCATGTCACTCATTCATCGTTGCGAGTAGTTGTTTCAGCGCTTCGGAGGGCACCATGGCATTGCTGCTGCCGGGGTCGGAGTTCCAGTCGAGCGGATGATCGAAGTCGAGCACGCGTGCCGCGGGCTGCAGGCGCGCCCATTGCGCGACGGCCTTGTCGCCGGGACGGGCGATGACGGTGGTACGACCCGTCGCCTCGCAGCGGAGTTCCCCGGGCTGCAGCCGCAGCAGCTGGCCGCGCAGGCGGGCCGAGACGCCGAAGCCGGAGGCCTCGGTGACGAAGGCATTCTCATCGCTCGCGAGCTGGCGGCGCAGCGACGGCTCCGGGATGCAGTAGGAGATCTCCAGCGAATGCACATGCCATTCGCGCAGCATCCGCGTGTAGGCCGGACCGTCCATGACCGGCTCCCACAGCACCAGGCGGTCGAGCGCCGGGCGCGCCTGGCGTGCCGCCAGCAGGGCGAGCGTGCCGCCCAGGCGAACGCCCAGCCAGTTGACCGGCGGCGTGCCCGCCGGCGTGGTCGAGAGCCGGCGCAGTTCCTCGTGCGCGGCGACGACGTCGCGCGACCAGCCTTCGAGGTCGCCGTCGTCGTCCTCGCCCGGCGAGTCGCCGGTGCCGTGGTAGTCGAAGCGCAGCACCGAGAAGCCGGCCCGCGCGAGCCGGTCGGCCAGCACCTTGAAGAAGCGGTGCGAGCGCAGCGCCTCCTGGCCGAAGGGCGGGCAGACCAGCACCGCGCCGCGCATCGCGCGGCCTTCCTCGGCGGGGTGGTAGAGGCCGAAAAGCCGACGCGAGGCCGGGCCGAACATCAGGGGAGTCATGACAGGATCTTCATTGCGTGCGTGCCGACGCACGCGGAAACAGGCCGGGGCGCGTCCCGGGGAATGCGCAGCGCGAGCGCCCCGACGGCGTCCGCGGTGCAGGAGAAGGACCGCAGGCGCAGCCGCTGGGTGCCCTCCGGCGTCTCGATGTCGAGGTCGAGCGCCTCGCCCTCCAGGCCCTCGACGCCCACCTCGAAACCGTCGGTGGCCAGCTGCAGGCCCAGGCCCAGCGCCTTCAGGCAGGCTTCCTTGCGCGTCCAGCAGACGAAGAACGCGTGCTCGGCCCGCAGCGGGTCGCGCGCCGCCAGGCGCGCCAGCGCCGCCCGCTCGCCCGGTGCGAAGTAGCTGCGCGCCAGGGCCGCCCAGTCCGCCATCGGCCGCAGCACCTCGACATCGACGCCGACCTCGTGCGTGTCCGACACCGCCACCAGACCGGTCCCGAGGCTGTGGCTCAGGTTGAAGTGCGGCGCGGGCGCCCGTGGCGTCGCCGGGGCGGCGAGCACCGGCTTGCCGTGCGTCGTCTCCACCATGTCGAGCAGGACGCCGTGGCGGCCGGTGCGCCGCGCCAGCAGTTCGCGCAGCGCGGCGTGCGCGACGACGTGGCGGTTGCGGTCGCGCTCGAAGACGAAGCGTTCCGCGCGCGCGCGCTCGGCGGGCGACAGCCGCGCGCGCATGGCCTCGGTGGGCGGCTGGTCGAGGTCGATGCGCCAGACGGCGCAGACCGACGCGGCGATGCCGGTCGACGGCAGCGGTACGGGGCGCGTCGTCGTCATGGCGTGATGCCCGTTCAGCCCTTGCGGCCCCAGCCCTGGAACATGCGTCCGAGCAGGCCGACCCGCGCCGGGGCGGGGGCCTCGGCCGCGTCCAGGGCGCCGGGCACCGTCGTCGAGGCGGCGGGCCGGGTCGCGAGCTGCGCCAGGCTCTCGAACACGTAGCGCCGGGGCTCCACGCGATGGCCCAGCACCTGCTGCGAGTTCTGCACCACGCGCATCGCCATGAGCGAGTCGCCGCCGAGGTCGAAGAAGTTGTCGTCCGGGCGGATCTCGTTGACGTCGATGTCCAGGGCGCTGGCCCACAGCTGCGCGAGGCGCGCCTGCTCGGGCTGCAGCAGCGCCGGCGCGCCGGTGGCCGGCGCGGGCGCCGCCGCGCGCGTCGCGGCGGCCTGCGCCAGGACCGCCGCCGGACGTGCCAGGTCGCCCAGGCGCGTCGCCGGGCTCGCCGCGACGGCCGCCAGGATGTCGAGGAAGCTCTGGCGGAACGCCGCCGCCGTGGCCGCCGTGTAGAGGCTGGCGTTGTAGACGAAGAAGCCTTCCAGCCCGGTGGGACGGTCCAGCAGCCACAGGCCGAGGTCGTCGGTCAGGCCCTTCTGGAACATCATCACCATGTCGTGGGCGAGCGGGCCCCAGTGGCGCTGGCGCTCGCGGGTGTCCTGGAACGAGAACACCGCCTGGTAGAGGCCGGCGCGGCGCTGCGCCGTGCCCGCCTGCTGCGTCAGGTGCTGGAACGGCAGGTCCTGGTGGGCCAGCGCGCCGGTCACCTCGGTGCGCAGGGCGGCGGCGAAGTCGGCGAACGACAGCTCCGGGCGCGCCTCCAGCAGCACCGGCACCAGGCCGACGAAGAAGCCCATCACGTCCTCCAGCTCGGGCACGATGCGCCCGCGCACCGGCATGCCGATGCCCACCGCCGGCTGGCCGATGGCGTGGGCCAACGCGGTGCCGTAGGCGGCCATCAGCACCATGTTGAGCGTCAGGTTGTGGCGCCGGGCCATGTCGCGCAGGGCCTCGGAGAGTTCGCCGGGCACGCTCAGGTGTTCGCTGCGGCCCTCGCCGGGCGTGCCGGGACGCGCCGGGGTGTCGGGCGCCAGCATCGTCAGCACCGGCGCCGCGGCCAGGCGGGCGCGCCAGTGGGCGCGCTGGCGCTCGGCGTCGGCGCCCTCGAGCCAGCGGGCCTGCCAGGCGGCGAAGTCGCCGTAGCTCACCGTCGTCTCCGGCAGCGCCGCCTCGGCGTCCCCGCCGGCGACCAGGGCGCCGTAGAGCGCGGCCATCTCGCGGTAGAGCACGTCGAACGAGTAGCCGTCCCACACCAGGTGGTGCGCCATGAACAGGAAGACGTGCTCCTGCGCGCCCAGGCGGTAGAGCGCGCAGCGGAACAGCGGCGCCGCGCCGGTGGCGATGGGGGTGTCGATCACGGCCTGCGCGCGGCGGCGCATCTCGGCCTCGCGCGTCGGAGCGTCGAGCGCGCCCAGGTCCTCGAAGGGCAGTTCGAAGGCCACCGCGTCGTCGATGCGCTGGTGCCAGCCCTCGGCGTTGAGGGCCGGCACGACGGCCGTGCGCAGCGCGTCCTGGCGGCGCACCACCAGGCGCAGCGCGCGCTCGAACAGCGCCCGGTCCAGCGGGCCGGTGAGGCGGTGGACCGAAGGCGTGTTGAACGCCGTCGTGCCCGGGTGCAGTTCCTCGGCGAAGCGCATGCGCTGCTGTTCCAGCGTCAGCGGCGCGACGTGGCGGTGGGCTTGGCGCGGAATGGCGATCTGCAGCTGCGTGCCGCTGGCCTGGATGCGCGCGATCTCGGCGGCCATGCGCTCGGCCGTGGGCGCCTCGAACACCTTGCCCAGCGGCAGCTGGAGGCCGAAGGCGGTGCCGATGCGCACGGCCAGGCGCGCGGCCAGCAGCGAGTGGCCGCCCATCGCGAAGAAATCGTCCACCACGCCCAGGCCCGGGGTGTGCAGCACCTCCTCCATCATGCCCAGCACGGTGCGCTCGCGGTCGTTGCGCGGTGCGATGCGCGCCGGCGCGGCCGCCGCCGAGTGCGGCGTGGCCGTGGGCGCGGGCAGCGCCTTGCGGTCGACCTTGCCGTTGGGCAGCAGCGGGAGCGCCGCGAGCGTCACCACGTGCTGGGGCAGCATGTACTGCGGCAGGCTCTTGCGCAGGTGCTCGCCGAGCGCGCCGCGATCGATGGCGGCGCCCGCCACGGTGGCCAGGTAGGCCACCAGGCGCACGTCGCCGGGCTTGTCCTCGCGCGCCAGCACGACGCTGCTGGTCACCCCGGGCAGTTCGTTGCAGCGTGACTCGATCTCGCCGAGTTCGATGCGGTAGCCGCGCACCTTGACCTGGAAGTCGTTGCGCCCCAGGTGCGCGAGCAGGCCGTCGCTGCGCCAGCGGCCGCGGTCGCCGGTGCGGTAGATGCGGGTGGGCCGTCCGTCGCCCAGGTCGAGCGTGACGAAGCGGTCGGCCGTGAGGTCGGGCCGGTGCAGGTAGCCCGTGGCCAGGCCGTCGCCGCCGATGCACAGCTCGCCCGGCACGCCCGGGGGCAGCGGCTGCAGGTGCTCGTCGAGGATCCAGACGGTGGTGTTGGCGATCGGCCGGCCGATCGACACGCCGGTGCGCCCGACCAGCGCCGGGTCGACGCGCCAGAGCGTCGACCAGATGGTGGTCTCGGTCGGGCCGTACATGTTCCAGACCTCGCCGGCCGCGTGCAGCAGCGCGTGCGCCAGGTCGCCCGGCAGGCTCTCGCCGCCCACCAGCGCCTTGAACGGCACGCGGCGCTGCCAGCCCGCCTCCAGCAGCAGGCGCCACATGCCCGGCGTGGCCTGCAGCATGGTGGCGCCGCTCGCGTGGATCAGCTCGCCCAGGGCGGTGCCGTTCATGGCGACCTCGCGCGTGGCGATGATCACCTCGGCGCCCACCGACAGCGGCAGCATCAGTTCGAGCACGGCGATGTCGAAGGACAGCGTGGTCACGGCCACCAGCCGGTCGTTGCGGTCGATGCCCGGCTCGTGGCGCATGCTGCGCAGGAAGTTCGCCACCGCGCCGTGCGGCACCGCCACGCCCTTGGGCTTGCCGGTCGAGCCGGAGGTGTAGATGACGTAGGCGACGTCGCCGGGGCGGGCGTCGAGCGCGCCGGGCGCGAGCGCGGCGTCGGACTCGTCGAGCCAGGCGCGCTCGGTGTCCAGCGCCAGGGTGCGCGCGGCGGCCTCGGGGTGCCAGGCGCGCGGCGCGGTCGCCACGTCCGACAGCGTCAGCAGCAGCGCCAGGCCGGCGTCCTGGGCGTAGTAGTCCAGGCGCGCCGGCGGGAAGTCGGGGTCCAGCGGCACGTAGGCGGCGCCGGTCTTGAGCACCGCCAGCAGCGCCATCACCATGCCGGCGTCGCGCGGCAGGCACAGCCCGACGAGCGCGCCGCGGCCGATGCCGCGCGCGCGCAGGGCGCGCGCCAGCCGGTTGGACTGGGCGTCGAGTTCGCCGTAGCTCAGCGACAGGCCCTCGAAGCGCAGCGCGTGGCGCGCCGGCTCGGCCTGCGCCTGGGCGGCGAAGGCGGCGTGCATGGTCTGCAGGGCCGCCTCCAGCGGCGGCCAGGGCGCCGGCTGCAGCGAGCGCAGCGCGTCCAGGCCGGCGGCGTCGAGCAGGTCGAGGCGGCCGACGCGGCGCGCCGGGTCGGCCACGGCGCTGCGCAGCAGGCACTCGTAGGCGTCGAGCCAGCGCGCGATGGTGGCGCGGTCGAACAGGTCGCTGTTGTATTGCAGCTCGACCTGCATGCCCGTGGCCGTCGGCGCGATGTTCACGAACAGCTCGAAGTTCTCGCAGGCGCGCGGCAGGCTGCCCTGCTCGGCCTCGATGCCGGGAAAGCTGCCGGCGTTGGGCGCGGCGTCGCGGTCGACGTTGAACAGCACGCTGACCAGCGGCAGGCGGCTCGCGTCGCGCGTCATGGGCAGGCGCCGCAGCAGCGAGCCGTAGGTCAGGCCCTGGTGCTCGAAGGCGTCGAGCAGCTGGCTGCCCGAGCTGCGCATCAGCGCGTCGAAGGCCAGCGTGTCGTCCACCGCCACGCGCAGCGGCAGCAGGTTCACGCAGTGGCCCACCAGGCGCGGCATGTTGGCCGCCATCTGGCCGGCCGCGGCGATGCCGACGACGATGTCGTCCTGCGCCGTGAGGCGGTGCAGCAGCGCCGCGAAGCCGCTGAAGAGCACGGCGTACAGGCTGGCGCCGGCGCCCGCGCCGGTGCGGCGCAGGGCGTCGATCAGGGGCCGCTCGAGCGCGTGGTCGATGCGCTGCGAGGCGAAGGTGCGCACCGCCGGGCGGGCGCGGTCCAGCGGCAGTTCCAGCACCGGCAGGCTGGTGCCGTCGTACTTGCCCAGCCAGTAGGCGACGTGCGCCTGCATGTCGGGACTCTCGGCCTCGGCCGCCTCCCAGGCGGCGTACGCCGGGTAGCCCGGGGCGGGGTCGAGCGCCGGGCCGGCACCGATGCGCTCGGCGTAGAGCCGCCCGAGGTCGTCGGCGATCACGCCCCACGACCAGCCGTCGCACACCGCGTGGTGCGCGCTCATCACCAGCAGGTACTCCATCGGCGCGAGGTGGTAGAGCGCGGCGCGGAACAGCGGCCCGTTGGCCAGGTCGAAGCGCTCGCGCACGATGGCGGCGCATTCGGCCTCCAGCGCGCGCTTCTGCTGCGCCGGGGCGAGCGCGCGCAGGTCGTGCTCGGCCAGCTGCAGCGGCGCCGGCTCGCCGATCAGCAGCTGGCTGCCGTCGCTGGAGAAGGTGGCGCGCAGCGCCGGGTGGCGCGCGACCAGGGCGTCGAAGGCGGTGACCAGGGCCGGCGTGTCGAGCGCCCCGCGCAGGCGCAGCGTGAGCGACTCGTTGTAGGCCAGCGAGGCCTGCTCGCCGAGCTGGTCGGCCAGCCAGACCTCGCGCTGGGCCTCGGTGGCCGGCGAGGTCTGCTCGATGGCGCCGGCGGCGAACGGGTCGAAATCGTCCTCTTCACGGGTCGTGTTCATGGTGGCTGAGGCGGCTTCGGCGGCGGGGAGGGGCGAGAAGGAATGCATGGTCCGGATCGGGCGCTTCGGAAGGAGGGGACGGCTCAGGCCTGCAGCTTCACGTACTTGCCATGGGCGGCCGGATCGGGCACGAACCAGGCGGGCTGGCCGTCCTTGTCGCGGCCCAGGCGGGCGTCGGGCACCGGCGGGTTGGCGGCGTCGAAGCCGCGCGGCGCGATGGCGCGCCCGGGCAGGAACTCCGCCTGCTGCATCTCGGCGACCGATTCCTTGAACGCCGACTTGATGGTGGCGATGTCGTCGCGGGTGTGCGCGGTGGTCATGAAGCAGGGGAAGTTGTCCAGGATGTGCACGCCGCGGCTGCGCATCATGGCGAACAGCAGGTCCTGCAGCGGGTGGTCCTCCAGCCAGCTCACGCGCCACAGCGAGGCGAAGTGGCGGATCTCCAGGGGCGCGCCGACCTCGCGGCAGAACGCCGTCAGCTCGTCGGCCATGGCCGCGGTGTGCAGGTTGAGCTGCGCCTGCAGCGCGCCGCCGGCGGCGGCCATGTGATCGAGCGAGGCCTTGGCCGCGGCCAGCGTGAGCGGGTGGCGCACGAACGTGCCGGCGAAGTAGGTCACGCCCACGGTGGGGATCGAGTCGTCGCCGTAGTTCCAGGCGCCGCCGTCCAGGGCGTCCATGAACTCGCGCTTGCCGGCCACCGCGCCGATGGGCATGCCCCCGCCGATGACCTTGCCGTAGGTGGAGAGGTCGGCGCGGATGCCGAACATCGCCTGCGCGCCGCCCGGGTGGGCGCGGAAGCCCGTGATGACCTCGTCGAAGATCAGGCAGGCGCCGCTCTGCTCGGTGATGGCGCGCACCGCCTGGAGGAACTCGCGCGGCTGGAAGTCGGGGCGGCGGCTCTGCACCGGCTCGACCAGCACGGCGGCGAGCTCGTCGGCGTTCTCGCGGATGAACTCCAGCGACTCGGGCGTGCCGTAGTCCAGCACGCGCACGTCGCCGAAGACGCCGCTCATCACGCCCGGCGTGGCCGGGATGCCGCGCGCGCCGCGCCCGGCGCGCACCAGCACCTCGTCGAAGGTGCCGTGGTAGGAGCCGGCGAACAGCACGATGGTGCTGCGCCCGGTGTGGGTGCGGGCGATGCGCATGGCCGCCATCACGGCCTCGGAGCCGGTGTTGCACAGCGCGGCGCGGTCGAAGCCGGTCAACTCGCAGATGCGCGCGCTCACGTGGGCGGCCAGCGGATGCTGCGGGCCGATCTCGTAGCCCTGGTCGAGCTGGCGGTGCAGCGCCTCGTTGATGAAGTCGGGCTGCCAGCCGAACAGGTTCATGCCGAAGCCGTTGAGCACGTCGACGTACTCGTTGCCGTCGATGTCCCAGACGCGCGAGCCCTTGGAGCGGTCGACCACCAATTGGTAGGTGATCTCCTTGGTGGCGGGGCGGAAGCCGTTGACCACGCGCGGGTCGGCCATGTGGGGGCGGTTGTCGGCCGTGAAGGCCTTGCTCTTGGCGGTGCGCTCGACGTAGCGGCGCACGAAGGCGTCCAGGCGGGTCTGCTGGCGGCCGGTGATCTCGCGGTTGGGCGCGGTGTGGATGCGGGCGATGGCGCCGAAGGCCTTCTTGACGTCGTAGCTCACGCCGCCGCTGACCTCGGCCGGGTCCGCGACGGCTGGGGCCGGCACGGCCACGGGCGCGGTGGCGGCCGCGGGCCCGGGGGGCGCCACGGGCGCGGCCACCGCCATGGGCACGGCGGCGGCCGGCGCGCCCGACAGCAGCACGAGCTGCTGCTGCATGAGCTGCATCTGCTGGGCGATGAGCTGCTGGAGCATCGGCGCGTCGGCGCGCGGCGCGGCGGCCGGCGCGAAGGCCGGCAGCGCCACCGCCATCGCCACCGGTGCGGCCACCGGCGCGGCCGGGGCTGCCGTGATCGCCACCGGCGCGGCGACCGCGGCCACGGGCGCGGCGACCGGCGCCGCCACGGGCTCCGGCGGCAGCGCCTGGTCGAGGTGGTCGACCAGCAGGTCGAAGCTGCGGCAGCCTTCCATCAGCTGGCGGAAGGTGATGTTGATGCGGAAATGCTTCTTCACCTGCAGCGCGGCCTGCGTCAGCACCAGCGAGTCGAGGCCCTGGTCGATGAAGGGCGTGGCGCCCTCGGCATCGGCCATGGGCGTGCCCGAGATGTCCTCGAACAGTTCGCGCACCTTGGTGTGCAGCGCGGTGCGGCGGGTGGCGGGGAGGGTGTGGGCGGTGGGCATGGAAGGCTCCGGGGTCGAATCGATGAGGGGGGCGGCGGGCACGGGGGTCGGCGCGGGCGTGGCGATGTCCACCCAGTGGCGCTGGCGCTCGAACGGGTAGGTCGGCAGGCGCAGGCGGGCCTTGCGCTCGCGGGCGTCGAGGCTGTCGAGGTCGAGCTCGACGCCCAGCGTCCACAAGCGGCCCAGCGCGAGCTCGAAGGCCACCAGTTCGCTGGCCGGCGTGTCCGCCAGCAGCGCCACGGCGACGGCCGGCTTGCCCGCGACGGCGTGCTGGCGCGCCAGGGTGGCGAGCGTGGCGCGCGGGCCCAGCTCGATGAACAGGGGCTGCGCGAGTTCGGCCTGCGCGGTGCGCACCGCGCCGGAGAAGCGCACCGGCTCGCGCAGGTGGCGCGCCCAGTAGGCGGGGTCGGTGGCCTCGGCGGCGGTGAGCACGCGGCCGCTCAGCGTGGAGACGATGGTGCGGTTCGGCGCGCTCAGGGCCACGCCGCGCACCAGCGCCTCGAAGGGCGCGACGGCGGCGTCCATCATGGCCGAGTGGAAGGCGTGCGAGGTCTGCAGCGGCCGCGCGGCGACGCCGTCGGCCTCCAGCCGGGCCTGCAGTGCCGCGATGCCGGCGGCCGGGCCGGCGGCGACGCAGGCCGACGGGCCGTTCTCGGCCGCGAGCGACACGCCCTGGGCGGCGTCGGCGAGGTAGGGCGCGAGCCGGTCGGCCACCAGGCGCACCGACAGCATGCGCCCGGCCGGCAGGGCCTGCATCAGCGCGCCGCGCCGGGCGACCAGGCGCGCCGCGTCGGCCAGCGACATCACGCCGGCGATGACGGCGGCGGCGAACTCGCCCACGCTGTGGCCGATCATGGCCGCCGGGCGCAGGCCCAGGTGCAGGGCACGGCGGGCCAGCGCGTACTCGAGCGCGAAGGTGGCCGGCTGGGTGGCCGAAGTCGGTGCCAGCGCGGCGGCGTCGTCGGAGAACAGGGCCTCGCGCAGGTCGAAGGACAGCACGTCCGCGAAGGCGGCGAAGGCCTCGTCGAGCGCGGCGCGGAAGGTCTCGTCGTGCACGTACAGCGTGCGGCCCATGCCGGCGTACTGCGCGCCCTGGCCGGGGAACATCAGCACCGGGTCGTGCTGGCGCGGGGCCGTGGCGCCGGCGATCGCGCAGGGCGAGGTCGCGTCGCGCAGGACATCGATCGCCTCGGCCACGCCGTCGGCCACCAGCGCCAGGCGGTGCGCGAAGGCCTTGCGCCCGACGCGCAGCGTGTGCGCGACGTCGCCGAGGTTGATGCCCGGATGCGCGCCCAGGTGGTCGGCCAGCCGCTCGCGCATGGCCGCGAGGGCCCGGGGCGTGCGCGCCGACAGGGTCAGCAGGCGCGGACCGGCGACCGGCTCGGTCGGCACGGCCAGCGGCGCCTCCTCCAGGATCACGTGGGCGTTGGTGCCGCCGACGCCGAACGAGCTGACGCCCGCGCGGCGCGGCGCGCCGGCGCGCCGCGGCCAGTCGGTCAGGCGCGCGTTGACGTGGAACGGCGTGCCCGCGAAGTCGATCGCCGGGTTGGCGGCCTCGTGGTGCAGCGTCGCGGGCAGGCGCTCCTCGTGCAGCGCCAGCGCCGTCTTGATGACGCCGGCCGCGCCGGCGGCCATCAGCAGGTGGCCGACGTTGCTCTTGACCGAGCCGATGGCGCAGAAGCCGCTGTCGGCCGTGTGGCGGGCATAGGCGCGCGCCAGGGCGGCGACCTCGACCGGGTCGCCCATCGGCGTGGCGGTGCCGTGCGCCTCCACGTAGGAGATGCTGCGCGCGTCGACGCCGGCGGAGGCCAGCGCCATCGACACCACGGCGGCCTGGCCGTCGATGCTGGGGGCGGTGAAGCTGGCCTTGGTGGCACCGTCGTTGTTCACGCCAACGCCGCGCAGCACGGCGTAGATGGTGTCGCCGTCGGCCTGGGCGTCCGACAAGCGCTTCATCAGCACCACGCCGGCGCCGTCGCTGAAGACCGTGCCCTGGGCGCGCGCGTCGAAGCTGCGCGTGTGGCCGTCGGGCGAGAGCATCGCGCCCTCCTGGTGGAGGTAGCCGCTGTTGGGCGGGCAGGTGATGGCCACGCCGCCGGCCAGGGCCATGTCGCACTGGCCCGAGCGCAGCGCGGCGAAGGCCTGCGCCATGGCCACCAGCGAGGTCGAGCAGGCGGTGTTCAGGCTGATCGCCGGGCCGGTGAGGTTCAGGCGGTGCGCCACGCGGGTGGCGACGTAGTCCTTCTCGTTGCCCAGCATCACCGTGAACTCGCCCACGGCCTCGATCAGGTCGGGACGCGGCGCGACGTGGCGCTGGAAGTAGGTCGCGTTGTGCATGCCCGCGAAGACGCCGACCGGGCGCCGCTGGCGGTCCGGCGCATGGCCGGCGCGCTCCAGGCACTCCCAGCAGATCTCCAGGAAGACGCGCTGCTGGGGGTCCATCAGCGTCGCTTCCTTCGGGTTGATGCCGAAGAAGGCGGCGTCGAAGCGGTCGGCGCCGTCGATCACGCCGCGGGCGCGCACGTAGTCGGGGTCGGCGCGCAGGGCGGCGCTCACGCCGGCGTCGAGTTCGGCGTCGTCGAAGAAGCGGATCGATTCGCGGCCCTCGCGCAGGTTGGCCCAGAAGGCCTCGACGTCGTCCGCGCCGGGGAAGCGCCCGGCCATGCCGATCAGCGCGATCGGTTCCTGGGCGGCGGCGGCGGCGTCCAGGCGCGCGCGGTCGGCCAATGGCGCCGCCGGCACGGCGTCGGCCTCGCCGTCGATGGCGAGCGCGATGGCCGCGGGCGTCGGGTCCTGGAAGAACAGGTTGGTCGACAGGCGGCGCGGGCTGGCGGCCTGCAGCGCGGCCAGCACCTTGAGCACGCGCAGCGAGTCGCCCCCGAGGTCGAAGAAGTTGTCGGCGCGACCGGCGCGGTCGATGCCCAGGACGCGCGCGAAGGCGGCGCACACCGCGCGCTCGGTGTCGGTGCGGCCTTCCTCGAAGGGCTCGCCCAGGTCGGGACGGGTGGCCAGCGGCGCGGGCAGGGCGCGGCGGTCGATCTTGCCGTTGGGCGAGCGCGGCAGCGTGGCGAGCACGACGAAGGCCGAGGGCACCATGTACGGCGGCAGCGTCGTGCCCAGGTGGGCGCGCAACGCCGCTTCGTCGGCCGACGCGCCGGGCTGCACGCTCACGTAGGCCACCAGGCGCGCGTCGCCGCCGCCGTCGGCGCGCGCCAGCACGGCGCCCTCGGCCACGGCCGGATGGGTCAGCAGGACGCTCTCGATCTCGCCGAGCTCGACGCGGTGGCCGCGCACCTTCACCTGGTGGTCGTTGCGTCCCAGGTACTCGATCTCGCCGTCGGCGCGCCAGCGACCGATGTCGCCGGTGCGGTAGAGCCGCGCGGCCGGGTCGGCGGAGAACGGATCGGCGACGAAGCGCTCGGCCGTGAGGTCGGCTCGGTCCAGGTAGCCGCGCGCCACGCCGGCGCCGCCGATGTGGATCTCGCCGGCCACGCCCAGCGGCGCGGTGCGGCCCCGCGCGTCGAGCACGTGGATGCGGCAGTGGTCGATCGGCCGGCCGATGGCGGGCAGCGCGGCCCAGGTCGCCGGGTCGGCCGGCAGCTGCAGCGCCGTCACGACGTGGCTCTCGGTCGGGCCGTACTGGTTGTGCAGGCGGCAGCCCGGCAGGCGCGCGAAGAAGGCGCGCACGGCCGGGCTGGCGTGGAGCTGCTCGCCGGCGGTCATCACGTCCTGCAGGTCGGGCAGCGCCTCGTCGGCGGCGACCATGAAGTCGGCGATGTTCTGCAGCGCGATGAAGGGCAGGTAGAGGCGCTGGACGCGCTGCGCGCGCATCACGGCGGCCAGCGCCTGCGGGTCGCGGCGCACCGCCTCGTCGATCAGCACCAGCGTGCCGCCCACCGACAGGGTCGCGAAGATCTCCTGGAAGGCGACGTCGAAGCCCAGCGCGGCGAACTGCAGCGTGCGCTGCGGCGCGGCCACGCGCGGGTTCGCGGCCTGCCAGCGCAGCAGGTTGGCCAGCGCGCCGTGGTGCATCGCCACGCCCTTGGGCGTGCCGGTGGAGCCGGAGGTGTAGATGACGTAGGCGAGGTCGCGCGCGGTCACCGGCGCGGCCGGGCCGCTGGCGGCCGGGGCGGCGGCGGGGTCGAAGGCGGCGAAATCCGCGTCCAGCAGGACGGTGGCCGCGCCGTCGCCGTCGCCGGCCGGCAGCGCGGCGGCGAGCGAGGCCTGCGTGAGCACCACGCGCGGCCGGGCGCCGGCCAGCACGGTGGCGGTGCGCTCCGGCGGGTGGCTGGGGTCGAGCGGCACGTAGGCGCCGCCGGCCTTGAGCACGGCCAGCAGGCCGACCACCATCGCCAGGCTGCGCTCGACGTAGAGCGCCACCGGCACGTCGGCGCCGACGCCCAGCGCACGCAGGCGGGCCGCGAGCCGGTCGGCGCGCGCGTCGAGTTCGCCATAGCGCAGCGCCGCGTCGCCCAGGACCACGGCGACGGCCTCGGGCGTGCGCGCGGCCTGCGCCTCGACCATCGCGTGGACGAGGTCGCCGGCGGGCAGCGCGTCGTCGTCGGCGGCGGCGGCCGGCGTGGTGGCGTTGAAGCCCTCGATCAGGCGCCGCTCGGCCGCGCCGATCGTCGGCAGCGTCGCCAGCGGACGCTCGGCGTGCGCGGGCAGGGCGGCCAGCACGGTGCGCACGCCGTCGGCCCAGCGTTCGGCGGTGGCGCGGGTGAACAGGCCGGTCGAGAAGCGCAGCGCGGCGTCGATGCGGCCGGCGCCGATGTCCAGGCACAGGACCAGGTCGCCGACGGGCGCCGACGTGGGGGCGGCGCCGAATTCCAGGCCGGCCGGCAGGGCGGTGGCGGCATCGATGCCGATGGCGGTGGTGGTGACAGTGGCGGTGGCGGCGTCGCGCAGCGCGGCGTCGAACCGGCCCGGCAGGTCGCCCGCCGACGGCGCGCCGCGCAGGTCGACGCGCACGGCCCGCACGGACGCGGCGCCGCCGGACGCCGGTGCGTCCTCGCGGACGCCGACGAGAAAGTGGTCCAGTCCACCCAGGCGCGACAGCACGACGCCCCAGGCGGCCGCGCAGACCGACCGGACGCCGCAGCCCCGCGATCGCGCCAGGGCCTCGATCGCCTCGACCTCGGCCGGCGCCAGGCCGAAGCGCACGGTGTCGGACGCCGAGGGCGCGGCGCCGTGCGTCGCGCGGGCGAAGTCGGTCGGCAGTTCCAGCCAGCCGGCGTCCCGGACATCCGCCGCGCCATCGGCCGTCGAGGAGACAGGGTGTTCGGAAGTCTGGACTTTCATGATGTGTTTTTATGCCGGGCCATTCCGGAATCGCAAGCCGTTCGGTGCACCTTCGCCGGGGAAGGAAATTCCTCGGTCGCAATTGGTTGCCAATCCCTGCTTGACAGGATTTGCAACTATGACAGCGCGGTAAGAATATTGTGCACCGATCGCTCAGTCCCATGAATACTATTAGCTCAGTTGTAAGTGTAAATTCGCTTACTTAGAGCAAAAAGCCTCACGCGATTGGATGAGCCCCTGATCGGCGTGTCAAAAAGAGTAACAAAGCCGTACAGCCTGGGTTACAGGTGCCGCCGGCGGAGCGCCTGTCGGCGTCCGAGGGTGTGCGGGGGCGGACGCGACGGGACGCCGCGCGCCGCCTAGGACCGGGGGACCAGGTGCTCGTCCCGGGCGTCTTCGGCGAGGTGGGCCACGTCGCCCCAGCCGACGAGGCTGAATCCCTGCGGGGTCCAGAGCAGGCGATTCACGGCCGCGTTGCCCAGATGCCACGTCCGGGGGGCCTGCAGGCCCTGGCCGGTGGCCGCGCGGTAGAGGATGTCCAGCACGCCCCCATGGGCGACCAGCACCACCAGGCCGCCGACGTGGCGCGCGGCCAACGCCGCCGCCGCGCCGGTCACGCGGTCGCGGAAGGTCAGCAGCGACTCGCCGTCCGGGGGCGGCGCGAAGTCCGGGTCGCGCGTGCGCCAGCGCCGGGCTTCCTCCGGCAGCCGGGACTCGATCTCGGCGAAGGTGCGGCCCTCGAAATGCCCGAACGCGCGCTCGCGCAGTCCCGTGTCGGCCACCGCCGCCGCTCCGGTGGCCCGCGCGATGGCCCCGGCGGTGTGCCAGGCGCGCGCCAGGTCGCTGGCGTAGAGGGCGTCGACCGGCTGATCGGCCAGCGCGCCGGCGACCTGGCGGGCCTGCCGCCGGCCGGTGTCGTTCAGGTCGATGTCGAGCTGGCCCTGGATGCGGGTGTCGACGTTCCAGGCGGTCTCGCCATGGCGCACGACGACGAGGCGGGTGGCGTTCAATGCCGCCGGCCCGCTGTCGCCACGGCGCGCGATGCCGTCCGGGTCATCGCGCGGCGCCCGCGCCCGCGCGCTGGACCTCGACATCGACGCGCCGCACGCCCTGCGGCGGCGTGGGGAAGCCGCGCAGCGCGGCCTGGAACATCGCCGGCAGCACGGCGGCGTCGCCGGAATAGGGACCGTCGTTGCGCGCGTGCGTCTCGTAGACCACGCGCTGGGTGCCCAGGTCGCGCATCACGACGCTGACCTCGCGGGCATACCAGGGGTTGGCCATCGGCGGGAAGCCGCCGAAGCCGCCGCCCCAGGCGCCGAAACCGCCGCGCCTGCCCCAACCCCCGTAGCCGCCATACCCGCCGTAATAGGGTCGGCCGTAGCCGAAGCCCCCCCATCCGCCCCAGCCCCCGTTGAGCCACGGGTCGTCCCAGGGCGAGATCACGCGCGTCACGCGGGCGCCGATCTGCACGCTGTAGCGCGCGGCGGCGTCGTCGCGCCGCAATCCGGCGGCATCGAGCGCCGGCATGGCGAAGGCTTCGAGCGCATCGGTCTGGCGCGCCGCCTCCGGACCCTGCTGCTGCAGCGGCAGGCGATCGAAGCGGTAGGCCACGGGCGCGCGCGCGGCGGCATCGGCGGGCAGCTCGGAAAAGCTGCGCACCTGGCTGTCGACCACCCAGCGGGTGGCGCAGCCGCCGAGCGCGAGCGTGCCGGCGAGGAGGAGGGTGATCGATCGCGCGCGCTGGACCATGGGCGGAGTCTCCTGGGGCTGCAAAGGGGGTCAGAGCTGGACGATACGCAGCGCCGAGGGCGCGGCGAATTCCGGCGCGTCGAAGGCCTTGTCGCCCTCGGGGTCGGCCACGCCGGTCGCCTGGAGGCCCCGGAAATCGAAGAGGTTGCGGTCGAGCAGGTGCGAGGGCGCCACGCTCTGCAGGGCGCCGAACATGTTCTCGATGCGCCCCGGGTGCTTGCGCTCCCACTCCTGCAGCATCTGCGCGACCTGCTGGCGCTGCAGGTTCTCCTGGCTGCCGCACAGGGTGCACGGAATGATCGGGAAGGCGCGGTGCTGCGCCCAGCGCACGGTGTCCTTCTCGGCCACGTAGGCCAGCGGGCGGATCACGACGTGGCGGCCGTCGTCGCTCACCAGCTTGGGCGGCATCGACTTGAGCTTGGCGGCGAAGAACATGTTGAGGAAGAAGGTCTGCAGCATGTCGTCGCGGTGGTGCCCGAGCGCGACCTTGGTCGCGCCGAGTTCGTCGGCCACGCGGTAGAGGATGCCCCGGCGCAGCCGGCTGCACAGTCCGCAGGTGGTGCGGCCCTCGGGGATCACGCGCTTGACGATGCTGTAGGTGTCCTGCTCCTCGATGTGGAAGGGCACGCCCAGGGCGGTGAGGTAGGCCGGCAGCACGTCCTCCGGGAAGCCCGGCTGCTTCTGGTCGAGGTTGACCGCGACGATGTCGAAGTGGATCGGCGCGCGCGCGCGCAGCTTCAGCAGGATGTCCAGCAGCGCGTAGCTGTCCTTGCCGCCCGAGACGCACACCATGACCTTGTCGCCCGCCTCGATCATGTTGTAGTCGACGATGGCCTGGCCGACCTGGCGGCACAGCCGCTTCTCCAGCTTGTGCGTCTCGCGCTGGAGCTTCAATCCGCTCGCCGCCGCGCCAGCGGCCGCCGCCTCGGCGGCCTCGTCCTCGATCCAGATGGCACTCATTTCAAATCCTTTTCAATCTTGAACCCGACCGACCCAACCCATCGACTCCGACGGAAAGTTTACGGAGTGCGGGTGGACTTGGAAGTGCCCGGGTCGAACCGGGCCGCTTGAGAGGAATGCCCTCGGCGAAAATCGAGCGATGAGCTGAGACGATACCGCCATCCCGGACGCCAGCGTGAATCCGCAGGCCGACCACCTCGGGACGCTCTCACAGGCCAGTAAGCCAGTCCCGCCCCGCACGGCCTTGGCGGTTCAACGAAAAATCGTCAAATGGGCCGGCAAGGCCGTTCACGACTTTTCGATGCTCAGCGACGGCGACGTCGTCATGTCTGTCGGGCGGCGCCGATCGCTGCACGATGCCCGACGCCCTCATCCACCTCAAGCGCGAGGCCCCGATCGATTGTCGGGTGACATCCTGTTTGACCAGGACGGCGCCATCGACGCCTTCCAGCGCATCATTTCCTTCGACTGAACCGTCGCAACGACGGCGTGTTTCCGTGAACACGGCAAGAAGCAGGTCAGGGCCTCGACGCCCCGGGCGCACCACCCCCAACGCGACACACCGGACACGCTGACCCGACCGGATCGGGTGCGCGCCGCCAGCAGCGCCTGGCGCGCCGCGCACGACCCACCACCACATTCGTCGGTCAAGGGAAAAAGCTTTCAACCCTTGCGGTGCACGGGTGCACGGGTGCACGGGTGCACGGGTGCACGGGTGCGTGAGTCAGTGCCCGCACGGGGCCTGTCGAAATAGAACGACAACTTAAGACGTCGATTCCAATGAGATTTCTTCCAAATTCTGAATGGGATTTTTACTTTTGAAATAATTGTTCATTTAGATTTGGATTTAAATTTGGATTTAAATTTGGATTTAAATTTGGATTTAAATTTGGATTTATCATGGTCGCTGAACGTATGGCTGGCTGAAGCGGAATCATTTCGCCATGGTTCGTCGTCGGGTCGCTGTTGCGCTGTGATTCGGAAAGGCGGACGTCGGGAATTTCTCGAAAAAAGCTCACGACGATGCACGTCGCGTCATTGCCCGTAACGACGACGGAAGGCCTATGTTCACTGAACGAAGAGAATGGTATTGAAAAAATACTTCGCTCTTCTTTTTGGTATTCACGATTTTTATTACTTGGAGTTATGAAATGAAGATGATGAAGAAAGCAATCATTGCCGCAGCAGTGGCAACGGCATCGGTGGGATCTTTTGCTGCATCGGCCGGCTTGACCGTGATCGGAACGGTCACGCCCGAGGCGTGTGGCATCACGTTGGCGGCGGGCGGCGCGGTTGACTTCGGGGCTTTGTCTTCGGCCACCGTCAGGGGCTACCCCGTTTTCGCCGGCAATTCATACCGCATGCCGGACAAGACGCTGGCGCTCGACGTCACGTGCGCCGCGCCCACTGCCGTGGCGATCAACTGGACTGACAACCGGGCAGCCAGCAGGATGCCAGTCAATGCCGACGATTCTCTGCGCGCTGGATTGGGTGTCAGCGGCTCCTCGAACATTGGTGCTTACCAAGTGAACTTCGGGTCGGTGCAAGTCACGCCTACCACGGGCGGTACCGCGGCGGCTGCCGCAGGGGTTCTGGTTCGCGCGAAGAACACCGCGGGTGCCTGGGCGGCTTCTTCGGGCTTCAATGGTTCCTTTTTTGCGCCTACCTTGGCGACTGGTTTCAAGCAGGTGGCTGCCGATACCGCGCCTCCGGCACTGGTAAAGCTCACTGCAAATCTCTTGGTTCAGGCTTTTGTGAGCAAGACCCTAATCGATTCCGCGACCACCGCCGTCACCCTCGATGGCTCGTCCACGTTCAATCTCGAATACATCTGATCGAGTTCGGCCTGCCATTTTCGGATGGCGGGCTTTTTTATTCCCATCATGAGAAACAAGCTTGTTGCGTCCTTGGCGGTCCTGGCCTGCCATTTCGGACCCGTTGCGAATGCCACCGGAATCCAGCCGGATTCGACCATCGTGATGCTGTCGGCCGGCGATGGACAGGCTCAGATGGCCGTCAAGAACACCGAAGCCGTGCCATTGCTGATGCACGCGAAAGTGATCGATTTGCCGGGCAGTGAAAATCTCACGGTCATTCCGCTGCCCGAAGTCACGCGCGTGGAAGCCAACGGCCGCCAGATCGTCCGATTCGCGCTCACGAAAACCACGGGTGAAATCACCAAGCAGGTTCTCAAGCGCGTGAGTTTTGAAGGCATACCGCCGAAAAACACGGACCCCGAAAAATCCGTGGTGACGATCAATGTGCGCCAGACCATTCCGATGGTGATTTCGCCCAAGGGACTCGTTCAGGATCCCGAGCCGTGGAAGAAATTGAAGATCTTCGCGGCCCCCGATGGCCTCCAGGTTGTCAACGACAGTCCCTTCGTCGTGCGCCTGAAAGCGGACGCCAAGGTATTGCCCGCCGATGTCGATGTCCGGCTTTTACAGGACACCTACATCCTGCCAGGCGCAAGCGCCAAGGCCGAATTGCCAAAGGACGTGCAAGCCAAGGACGTTCAGGCCGTGAAGATCTTTCCCGCATCGCCCTGGGGTTTCGCCGTAGAGCCTTACGACATCGCGATTTCAAAGGCGAAGTGATCCCGGCTTTCGCCATTGCGATGTCCCACGTTGGCGCGCGTGAAAAAACAAAAAAGATTAGCCGAGGAGGTCGCATGGATCAAATTTTGGGTAGGAGCAAGAACTGTTTTTCCTTCGGCTGCGACGGCGTTGCGACGGAGAAATACCTGAACCTTGGAATTTTCCGATTCTTTCTGATTTGGGCCATGGTGTGCTGCTCGACGTCCCAGGCGCAGGAAACGCCGACGGTCGACGAATCGCCCTCACGCGTCAGGCCGGACCAGGACAAGGCGAAGGCCTCCGGCCCGTCGCGTCCGGCCCCGGCGGAAGCGCTGACCGTGGCGGCCATCGACAAGCTGATGGTGCAGTTCGATACCGAAATCCTCAAAGAGCGTGGCATCAGCCCCATGGTGGGCGAATATTTCCGGCGGGGGGCGCGCTTCTCGCCCGGCAATCAGCTCGTTACCTTCATCGTCAACGGCAACGACGTGGGTCGCAAGAACGTGCAGTTCAGTTCCGTCGGAAACCTGTGTTTCACGCCCCTGCTCGTCAAATCACTCGGCCTGAAGACCATCGAGCAATTGGCGCAGGAGCATCCCGGTGCCGTCAGCGATTCGTCGTGTCCCGATTACCGCGACCATTCGCCGCGCACGCTCATCGCCTTGCGCCCCGGCGAATCCATCATCGACCTCACGGTGCCGCCCGACGATCTGGTGCCCGTGCCCCGGGCGTTTCGCACCGAGATCGGTGGCATGGGAGCGCTCTTCAATTACCGGGGCTACACCTATGAGAGCAGGTTCAACGGCTTCGAGGGGGTCGGCGGCGCGAAGAGCACCTACACCTATGCTGACACCGAACTCGGCTTCAACGCCAACGACTGGATCGTGCGGTCCCGGCAGTTCTACACGTCGTCCAGCGAAGGCGAGTCGCGCCTGCGCTGGCAGGCCGCCTATGCGCAGAAGACCTTCGCCGACGAAAAGCAGGTCCTGCAGGTTGGCCGCATCGTCAACAACAACCCCCTGTACGCGGGCGTGCCGATCGTCGGCGCGCAATGGTTTCCGGAGCGCGGCCTGCGTCAGTTGCAGAGTTACCCGATCCGGGGCGTGGCGGCCACGCGGGCCCGCGTGGAGGTTCGCCAGGGCGGCGTGCTGCTTTATTCCACGGTGGTGCCGTCGGGTGCCTTCACCCTCACGGACTATCCCCTGAACAACAAGAGCATCGACCTCCAGGTGCTGGTGATCGAGGAAACGGGCAGCCAGCAGGTCATCACCGTGCCGTCCTCGTCCCTGCTGCTGGCCAGCGACAACACGCAAAACGAGGGTTTTTCGCTGGCCGCGGGACAGCTATGGGACCAGACGAACGTGCGGACCTACGAGCGCGTGCCCGTGGTGAGCGGCGCCTACGGTTGGGCACTCGGCCCTCTGAGCGGAACGCTCGGCGGCATCCTCGCCAAGGAATACGTCTCAGCCGGCGCCGCGGCCAATTGGCGCCTGGCGCCCAACGCGAGCGTGTTCACGCAGTTCATCGGCGCTCGCGACACGGGGCACGACCTCACGGGCGCGCAGGGCAGCGCGGCACTGGCCTGGCAGCCGAGCGAAGCGGTGTCCCTGGGGCTGTCGGGCAATCTGCGCACGCGCGACTACCGCACCGTGCAGGACGCCGCGAGCATTTACCAGCGCCCGCGCTACGGCATCGGGGCACGCTCGCAGCTGGGAACGAATGGCTCCTGGAGCCTGGGTCGCTGGGGGTCGGTGTTGGCGGGCGTCACGCGCGAGAGCTATTTCGACGGCGACGCGGGGCACGTCTATTCCCTGGGCTGGGGAGGAAACTGGAACCGCATCTATGTCCAGGTGGGGGTCTCGCGCAACACGGCGCGCACCTACCTGAGCGATCCGAGCCAGCCCGGATCGGCCACCGTGCTGCAGCGGCCGAGCACCTTCGCGTACGTCAACGTGAGCATCCCGCTGGGCAACACGGCCAACCTCAACACCTACGCACGGCGTAACAACGACGTCACCCGCTACGGCACGACCGTGAACCAGCGCCTGAACGAGGTGGTGAGCTATCAGGCTGCCGTGGAACGCGCGAGCGACCGCCCGGGCATGGAAGCGACGGCATCGGTCACGGTGGTTCCACGTTACACGTCGCTGACGCTGGGGCTGTCCGACCGCCAGAATGGCAGCAGCCGGTACGCTGAAATCGCAGGCAGCGTGCTGGCGACGTCGATGGGCGTGGGTTTCTCGCCCTATCCGGTCCAGGACACCTTCGGGAGCGTCAAGACCGGCAACGTGGCGGGGATCCGCATCGACACGCCACAAGGTCCCGTGTGGTCGGGGCCGGGGGGTGTTGCGGCGGTGCCATCGCTGCTTGTCTACCAGGACTCGCGCTTGGAGACGGATTTGACCAAGGTACCCCTGGACGTGGACGTCGACAACCCGCTGCAGGTGCTCCAGGCCGGGCGTGGCGCGGTGGTCAACACGGATTTCGCAGCGGTGCGCGTGCGTCGCCTCCTGTTGACCGTGCAGGACGCGGAGGGTCGACCGGTGGCGGGCGGCTTGCCGGTGCTGCGCGGCGGCGACGAGTTCTTCTCCACCACCGGCGCCGGGGGCCAGACCATGATCAGCCGGATGGTGGAGGGCGACTCGATCTACATCGAGACGGCACCCGACAAGCGCTGCCTGATTCAAAACATCCAGACCCAACCTCGCCAGGACGGCGAGCTTTTCGAAAACGGGACGGCCCTATGCAAATGAACCGCTTGTCGCGCATGCGCAGTCACCAGGCCATGACACCGCATGCGAGTCCCCGTCCCGTGGACGTCCGACGCAGACTGCACCGTGTGGCCCTGGGCGTTGCACTCGGCCTGGGCTGCGCCAGTGCCTTCGCGCTTTGCGATCCCGTGACTTTCACGCCGAGCACGCCCGACGTCGGCACCAAGGGCTATGCGGCGTTGCCACCGGCGGATAGCGCCGGCTACAAGCTGGTAGGTCGCACCGCCGCCACTCTGCGCGCGGTATGCGACGACACCCCCGCGACACGTCAGATCAACTTCACCCTCCTGGTTCCGGGCGATGACCCGGGTCTGGTCAAGTGGAGTTCCAGCGTTTCGGGCGCAAGCAACGTCGGTGCTGCCAAGGTGGTCATCAACCAGGCGACCGTCGGTGGCTACGCGGTGCCCATGACCTTCACGCCCATCGGCGGCGCCACCTTGTCGCCCACGCTGGGTCCCGTCACCTTGAACAACGCGGGCATGCTGAGGCTCGACCTCAACGCCGTTCCTGGCACCGGTGACGCACGCAAGACGGTCGTGCTGGACATGCAGGTGCAAACGATGGTGAAAACCGGCTATGCGCCCTCAGGGTCTTCGCCGTTCCGGCTGGACCTGGGCGCGACGTTGCCGTGACTATCTGCTCCTGAAGACTTCGACGCCGACGGCTTCGCAGTCCGGATAGACATCGGGTTTGGCGGTCGACACGCGCGCCGCCCGCACCTTGGGGTGCGCCAGCACCTGCGTGAGCAGGTCGTCGCACAGCGTCTCCTGCAGGTGGATGTGGCCCTGGCTCAGGCGCGCGGCGACGGTGCGCCGGATGAAGTCGTAGTCGACCACTTCGTCGAGTTCGTCCGCGCGCGGCGTGGAAAGTTCCAGCGGCACGTAGAGGTCGACGTTGATGATCACGCGCTGCTCGGCGCGCTTCTCGAATTCGTGCACGCCGATGTTGATCCAGACCTCGTAGTTCTTCAGGAACACGCGGCGGCAGGACAGCAGCAGGGGATCGAGGGCTGCGGTGGTCATGGGGGGGAGGCTTTCTCGTCGTTGTCGGGGTGGAGCAGTTCGTCGACGACGAACATGATGTCGCGCGCGAGCGGCACCAGGTGCTGGCCGTTGTCCACGCACAGGGTGGTGCCGGTCACGCCCGGCGTGGCGGCCAGGAAGACGCAGGCGCGCGCCACGTCGGCCGGGTCGATGGGCCGGCGCAGCAGGTTGGCGCGCGCGGCGCGCCGGAAGTTCTCCGTGTCCTGCGGCCCGCTCTCGAACATGAGCCCCGGCGCCACGCCGCACACCCGCACGGCCGGCGCGAGGGCCTGCGCCTGCAGCGCGACGGCCCGCTCCAGCGCGAGCTTGGAGACGGTGTAGGAGAAGTAGTCGGGGTTCAGGTTGTAGACCTTCTGGTCGAGGATGTGGATCGCCGAGCGGTCGACGCCGTCGCCACCGGCCGCGGCGCCCTGGCGCGCCAGCAGCCGCGCGAAGTCCAGCGGCGCGACCAGGTTCACGCCGAGTTGGCGCAGGGCCGCGTCGGCCTCGAAGTCCAGGCCGGTGTCGGGCTCGAAGGCCGACGCGTTGTTCACGACGCAGTCGAGCGCGCCGCCGGCCGAGACCGCCGCCATCAACTCGGCGCGGCCGGCCGCGCCGGCGATGTCGGCCTCCACCGCCAGCGCGTTGCCGCCTTCGTCGCGCAACCGCTGGCACAGCGCCCGGGCGGCGTCGCGCGAGCCGCGGTACTGGCACCACACCTGCCAGCCCGCGCGCGCGAAGGCCTCGCACACGGCCGCGCCCAGGCGGCGGCCGCCGCCGGTCACGAGCACGCCGCGCGGCCGCGCTTCGGCCGGCGGCGCGCTGGCCGAAGCGGTGGAACGTCGGAGGGTGGAGCCGGTCATGCTGATAGATTTCCCGGAATGAACATGGATGCGGACAAAGGCAGGAACGGCCGTGGCGGCGGTCACGTGAACGGCGGCGGCGGCGGGCCGGGCGGAGCGGACGGCGCCCCGCGGGGCGGCGGCGCGCTGGCCCGGATTATCGACGCCTCGCTCGTGCGCGCGGGCGGCTGGCTGCCCTTCGACCGCTTCATGGCGCTGGCGCTGTACGCGCCCGGCCTGGGCTACTACGCCAGCGCGAGCCGCAAGTTCGGCCACCTGCCGTCCTCGGGCAGCGACTTCGTGACGGCGCCGGAACTCACGCCGCTGTTCGGCCGCGCGCTGGCCGTGCAGGTCGCCGAGGCGATGGCGCGCACCGGCACCGACGAGGTCTGGGAGTTCGGCGCCGGCTCGGGCGCCCTGGCGCGGCAGCTGATCGAGGCGCTCGACGCGCTGGGCCGGCCGCCGGCGCGCTACCGCATCGTCGACCTGTCGGCCACCCTGCGCGAGCGCCAGCGCGAGACCCTGGCGCCGCACGCCGGCCGCGTCGAATGGCTCGATGCGCTGCCCGAGACGATGACCGGCGTGGTCGTCGGCAACGAGGTGCTCGACGCCATGCCGGTGCGGCTGCTCGCGCGCGTGGGCGGACGCTGGTTCGAGCGCGGCGTGGTCGCCGATGCGGACGCGCCGTCGGGCCTGGGCTGGGCCGACCGGCCCACCGACGCCCGCCCGCCGGTGGCGATCGAGGGCGACCACGACTACCTCACCGAGATCCACCCGCAGGCCGAGGCCTTCGTGGCCACCCTGGCCGACCGGCTGGCGCGCGGCGCGGCCTTCCTGATCGACTACGGCTTCCCGGCCGCCGAGTACTACCACCCGCAGCGCCACATGGGCACCGTGATGTGCCACCAGGCCCACCGCGCCGACGGCGACGCGCTCGCCGACGTCGGGCGCAAGGACATCACCGCGCACGTCGACTTCACCGGCATCGCCCTGGCCGCGCAGGACGCCGGGCTCCACGTGCTGGGCTACGCGAGCCAGGGCCGCTTCCTCATCAACTGCGGCCTGCCGGCCCTGGCCGAGCCGGCCGGCGTGGCCGAACGCGCCCGCGCCGCGCACCTGATCCACGAGCACGAGATGGGCGAGCTGTTCAAGGTCCTCGCCCTGGGCGCGGGCGAGCCGTGGGAACCGCTGGGCTTCGCGCAAGGCGACCGCAGCCACACGCTGTGACGCGCGGTGCGGCGCCCCGGCTCGGGTCTAATCGATCGCCATGAGCCCTGACATTGCCGATGCCGAAGCGCTCCTGCGCACCGCCCACGCCCTCGCCGATGCCGCCGCCGCACGGTCGATGGCGTACTTCCGCACCCCGCTGGACGTCCTGACGAAGGCCGACGAGAGTCCGGTCACGCTGGCCGACCGCGCCGCCGAGGCGGCGATGCGCGAGATCCTGGGGGCGACCCTGCCCGACGACGGCATCTACGGCGAGGAGCACGGCAGCGAGCGGCTCGACGCGAAGCGCGTCTGGGTGCTCGACCCGATCGACGGCACGCGCAGCTTCATCACCGGCTCGCCGCTGTGGGGCACGCTCATCGGCGTGCTCGAGGGCGCGCGCGTGGTGCTGGGCGTGGTCGACATGCCGGTGCTGCGCGAGCGCTGGACCGGCCGCGCCGGCGTCGGCGCCGACCGCGACGGCACGCCGGTGCGCGCGAGCGGCTGCACGCGCCTGGCCGAGGCACGCATCGTCACCACCTCGCCCGACATCTTCGCCGCCGACGACTGGCGCGCCTTCGACGCCCTGAGCCGGCGCTGCGCGATGCGGCGTTTCGGCGGCGACTGCTACGGCTACGCGCAGCTCGCCGGGGGCACCATCGACCTGGTGGTGGAGGCCGGCCTCCAGCCCTACGACTACCTCGGCCCCACCGGGCTGATCGAGGCCGCCGGCGGTGTCGTCACCGACTGGGCGGGACGCCCGCTGGGACTCGACTCGGACGGCCGCGTCGTGGCGGCGGCCACGCCCGAGCTGCACCGCCAGGCGCTCGAGGCGCTGGCCGCCTAGGCATTCTCCGATGATCCGCTGGCTGCTCGTGACCGTCCTCGCGCTCGTGCTCATGAGCGGGCTGACGCAATGGCTGCGGCGCTTCGGCTTCGGCCGCCTGCCGGGCGATTTCGCGTTCCGCGCCTTCGGGCGCGAGTGGCAGGTGCCGCTGGCCAGCACGCTGGTGCTGAGCATGCTGGCGGCGCTGGTGGCGCGGCTGATCTGAAGTCCCGCCGTTCCCGATCCATCCACCCCTCCAGACAACGAAGGACCCGAACCCATGAGAGCCTGTGTCGACGTCGGCGGCACCAAGGTCGCCGTGAGCCTCTCGCGCGACAGCGCCGCCCCGCTGGTGGGCCGGCGCAGCGAACCCACCGCCACGCGCGGGGGCAACGACGCGCTGGCGCTGCAGATCCTGCGGCTGATCGACGAGGTGTGCGCCGCGCAGGGCGTCGATCCGGCCTCGGTCGACCGGGTCGGCGTGTCGTCGACCGGCCCCTTCGTGATCGCCGACGGCCGCATCGAATGCGCCTCGCCCAACCTCTGCGGCGGCATCGCCGGCCCGGCGCGCGGCCTGCCCAACGACTGGACGACGGCGCTGCTGGAAGCGCCGCTGGCGCGGCGCTTCGCCCACGTCCGGGTCGAGAACGACGCCGTGGCCGCCCTGGAGGCCGAGCGCCGCTGGGGCGCGCTTCAGGGCCTCGACCACTGCGCCTTCGTGACCTGGAGCACCGGGGTGGGCGTCGGGCTGTGCGTGGACGGGCGCGCGCTGCGGGGCAAGAACGGCAACGCCGGCCACGCCGGCCACAGCTTCGTCTCCGACGACGACGCCCGGGCGCTGTGCGGCTGCGGCAACCATGGCGACGTCGAGGCGCTGATCGCCGGCAACGCGATCGACCGCCGCTTCGGCCGCTCGGCCGAGGACCTGTTCGACGCCGCCAAGCGCGGCGACGCGCAGGCGCTGGCCACGGCCGAGGCGCTGTGCCGGGTGATGGGCCGCCTGCTCTACAACCTCGTCGCCACGCTCGACCTGCAGCGCATCAGCCTGGGCGGCAGCGTGTTCTGGCACCACCGCGATTTCCTGGTGCCGCGCCTGCAGGCCGGGATCGACGGCAGGCTCGCGGCGCTCACGCAGGGCGTGCGCGTGGTGCCGGCCGGACTGGGCGAGCGGCTGGGCGACTACGCGGCGATGGCGCTGGTCGACTGACGCTCAGGTGGCGCGCGGGCGTGGCGCGCGCGGGGCGCCGCCCGGGGCCGGGGTCGCGGTGGCGCCGGCGAGTTCGCCGAGCCGGCGCAGGCCGTCGGCCAGGACCGGGGACCAGGGGATGCCGCAGTTGATGCGCAGGAAGCCGTCGCAGCGCGCGGTGTTGGAGAACAGCGTGCCGGGGGCGACGAGGATGTGCTCGGCCAGCGCGGCGTCGAACACGGCCTGCGCCGAGCCGCCCGGTGGCAGTTCCACCCACAGCTGGAGCCCGCCCGGGGGCAGGTTCAGCCGCGTGCCGGGCGGAAAGTGCGTGGCGATGGCGTCGGCCGTGCGCTCGCGCTGCCCCCGCAGGGCCTCGCGCAGCCGGCGCAGGTGGCGGTCGTAGGCCCCCGTGGCCATGAACTCGCCGACGGCCCACTGCGCCAGTTCCTCGTTGCTGCGGCTGTGGGCGTACTTGAGCATCTCGACGCGCGCGTGCCAGCGTCCGGCGTGGATCCAGCCCAGCCGCAGGCCGGGCGCCAGCACCTTGTGCATCGACGCGCAGTGGATCACGCCGCCGTCCTCGTCGAAGGACTGCAGGGCGCGGGGCGTTCCCTCCGCGTCGAGCAGTTCAGTGTAGGTGTCGTCCTCGATCAGCGCCACGCCGTGGTCGCGGCACAGGCGCACCAGCCGGGCCTTGTGGGCCTCGGGCATCACGCTGCCCAGGGGGTTCTGCAGGTGCGGCACGACCACCACCGCGCGGATGCGTTCGTAGGCGCCCAGGGCCAGCTCCAGCGCCTCGATCGACAGGCCGGTCCGCGGACGGGTGGGGATCTCCAGGGCGCGCATGCCCAGGCTCTCCAGCACCTGCAGCAGCCCGTAGAAGGCGGGGGACTCCACCGCCACCGTGTCGCCGGGGCGGGCCACGGCGCGCAGGGCCAGGTTGAGCGCCTCGATGCAGCCGTTGGTGGGCAGCACGTCCTCGGGCGCGAGGCGCATGCCTGCGCGCAGCGCCCGGCGGGCCACCGCCTCGCGAAACGGCGTGCGCGCGCGCGAGGGCGACGCCCGCGTCAGCAGTTGCGGGTGCTGGCGCAGGCAGCGCGTCATCGCCGCGCGCAGGGCGTCGCCCGGATACAGCTCGGGGGCGCCACGGGCCATCGAGAGGTCCAGCCGCACCTCCCCATGGCGACGGCGGGTGACGAATTCCGAGACCTTCTCGTGGATGCCGACGAACTGCGCCGGGTCGGGCGCGCGGTCGGCGGCGGGCTCGTCCATCGGCGTCATGGCCAGGCGGCGCGGGTGGCGCACGAAGTAGCCCGATCGCGCGCGCGCCTCGGCCCAGCCGTCGCTCTCCAGCGTGCGACAGGCCTGCAGCGCGGTCGACAGGCTGACGGCGTGCAGCCGCATGAGGTCGCGCAGCGAGGGCAGGCGGTCGCCGGGCTGCAGCGAACCGGCCTGGATGGCCTGCAGGTAGTGCTGCGACAGCCGGCGGTAGCGGGGAAGGGGGGGCATGTCCATGGCGCGATGGTGCGCCCGTCCGGGCGATCGCGACAGATGCAGTTGCGGGCCCGGACGACCATAACAGCGCCCCGGCGCGGGGTGCTGTTGCGGTCGACGCAACGCCCGGGTGTGCCTGTTTTCCGGGCGGCGTCCGGCCTACGCTGGAGGCCCGTCCCCCGACCCTTCCAGGAGCCGACCATGCGTGCGCGACCCGATGCCTTCCCCCCTTCCGGTGATTCCGGTGCCTGCGCCGCGTCCGGCACCGCCGATGTCCGGCTCGACGCCGGCCGGACCCTGCGCCTGCCGGTGGTGGCCGGCACCGTGCTGGTGGCCCGCGCCGGCCGGCTGCGGGTCGCCGGGCCGTCGCGCTGGCTGGCCGAGCGGATGGTCGTGGTGGAGCAGGACCTGGCCGAGGGTCAGGCCCACGTCGTGGATGGCGCGGGCTGGGTGGAGGTCAGCGCCGTCGGCGCGGCGCACGCGTGGCTGCGCCGCATCGACCCCGCACCGGCGACGGGACCCGCGTGGACGTGGCCGCGGTTCCTGGCGCCCCGCCGGGCCGGGTCCGCGGCGGCGCGCTGAGGCCGTCCGGCGCGGCTCAGGCGGCCTGCGGCATTGCGCGCAGCGCCTCGAGGAAGGTGCGGCGCCACCAGTGGATGTCGTGCTCGCGGATGCCCTGGAGCAGCTTTTCGTGGCGGGCGCGCCGTTCGTCCAGCGGCATCTGCAGCGCCTGCTGGATGGTCTCGGCGGTGCCGTGCGTGTCGTATGGATTGACCAGCAGCGCCTCCTTGAGCTGTTCGGCGGCGCCCGCGAAGCGCGAGAGCACCAGCACGCCCGGATCGGCCGGGTCCTGCGCGGCCACGTACTCCTTGGCCACCAGGTTCATGCCGTCGCGCAGGGGCGTCACCAGCCCCACCGCCGCCGCCCGGCACAGGCCCGGCACGCGCTTGCGCGCCACCATGCGGTGGATGTAGCGCACCGGCATCCAGTCGAGCTCGCCGTAGTCGCCGTTGATGGCGCCGCACAGCGATTCGAGTTCGCGCCGGATGTCGGCATAGGCGTCGACGCTCTCGCGCGTGGGCGAGGCGATCTGGATCAGCGTCGCGCTGCGGCGGTTCTCCGGGTAGTTCGCCAGCAGTTCGCGGAACGCGCGCACGCGGTGCGGGATGCCCTTGGAATAGTCGAGCCGGTCGATCCCCAGCAGCAGGCGCCGGGTCGAATACTCGCGCTTCATGGTCTCGTACATGTCGCGCGCCTCCTTCGCCTGCGTGAGCGTCATGAACTCGTCGACGTCGATGCCGATCGGAAAGGCACTGCAGCGCACGGTCAGGCCGTAGGCGCGGAACATGTCGTCGCCCAGCGCCTCGCCGTGGGCCTCGTTGGCGACGTAGCGCTCGAAGTGCTGCACGTCCTGCTGCGCCTGGAAGCCGATCAGGTCGTAGGAGAACAGCGAGCGCGCCAGCCATTCGTGCTGCGGGATCGCCGCGAGGATGATCTGCGGCGGCAGCGGAATGTGCAGGAAGAAGCCGATGCGCTGGCGGCAGCCCATGGCGCGCAGCTCGGCCGCCAGCGGGATCAGGTGGTAGTCGTGGACCCAGATGACGTCGTCGTCCTTCAGCAGCGGCAGCAGCTTGCGCGCGAACAGCTGGTTGACGCGCCGGTAGCCGCCGATGAAGCCGGCGTCGAAGTTCGCCAGGTCGAGCCGGTTGTGGAACACCGGCCAGAGCACGTCGTTGCTGTAGCCGGCGTAGTAGCTGTCGTGGTCGTCGCGCGAGAGGTCCAGGGTGGCCAGCGTCACCTTGCCGGCCTGCTGGCGGTGCATCTCGCCCTCGCCGGTGGGCCCGCCCTCGACGATGTTGCCGCTCCAGCCGAACCACAGGCCCCCGGTCTGTTGCAGCGATTCGCCCAGCGCCACGGCCAGGCCGCCGGCGGCGGGCTTGCGCGGGTCGGCCACGCGGTTGGAGACGACGACGAGGCGGCTCACTCGCCGTCTCCCGCGCCGGCGCCGTCGCTCCCGCCGTCCGGGCCGTCGTGGCCGCCCGCGTGGCCGGGGCCGGGATCGCCGCCCGGCGAAGCCGCCGCGCCTTCCGTACCGCCCGTGCCGGGTCGCCGCAGCAGGTCGCGCGCGTTCACCAGCCACTCGAAGACCGCGCGCGTCGAGTCCAGCCGGTGCAGCGCCTGCGTCGGCCCCGGTCCCACCTTCACCGCGATGCCCCCGCGCGGCTGCACAACGGCGAAGCCGGTCTCGTCGGTGGTGTCGTCGCCCGCGAACACCGGCACGCGGCCGGCGAAGGGCGCCTCCCGCATGAAGGCGTCGATGGCGATGCCCTTGTTGACGCCCGAGGGCTTGACCTCGAAGACGAACTTGCCGTGCAGCAGCTCGAACTGCGGCTGGCCCTCGATCGCGGCGGTCATCGCGGCGCGGCAGACGGCCTCGCAGTCGGGTGCCTGGCGGTAGTGCAGGGCGATGGCCGCGTGCTTGCGCTCGACCAGCAGCCCGGGGTGTTCGCCCGCGACGCGGTTGGCGGCGTCGAGGACGCCGTGCAGGTCGGGCGTGGAGCGTTCCTGGATGCGGCCCTCGGCGTCGCGACGCTGCACGCCGTGCTCGCCGGCGGCGGGCAGGCGCAGGGGCGCGAGGAAGCGGTCGACGGCGTCGATCTGCCGCCCCGTGACGATCGCCAGCGCGCCACCGAGCAGTTCGTGCAGGTCGGTCAGCAAGGCGACGAGGGCGGGCGGCACCTCGATGGCCTCGGGCGTCTCCGCCAGGGCGACCAGGGTGCCGTCGAAGTCGAGGAACAGGGCGGCGTCGGGGGTGAGGCGGGGAGGGGTCTGCATCGTCGGATGAACTTAGCAGACGGGGAGCCGGACGGGAGTCGGCCGATGCCGCAAGCCGGTTCGGCCCGGCGTCAGTCCGGCGGCGCCGTCGTGCCCAGCGCCGCCGCCACGGCCGCGACGCGCGCGCGCGTCACGGCCTCGCCGATCTTCGGGCCCTTGGCGCCCCAGCGCAGCGCCGCCTCGACGGCCGGGCGCGTGTCGGTGGCCAGCGCCACCGCCAGCATCGCTGCGAGCCGCGCGCGCTGGGGATAGGGACGCGCCTCGAGGCCGAGCCGTCCGCGCGCGTCGCATTCGCAGGCCAGCAGCACCTCGTCGAAGCACCGGGGCTTGCGCAGCGCGTCGCAGCGCTCGAACAGCCGCACCAGCGCGGCCGCGCCCAGTTCCGCGCTGCGGTGGATGTTGCCGTGCTCGCGCGCCACCACGTCGGCCAGCTCGCGCAGTTCGACCGGCACGCGCCAGCGCTCGCACAGCGGGCGCAGCAGCCGGGCGCTGCGCTGTTCGTGGCCGATGTGGCGCGGCAGCACGTCGGCGGGCGTGTCGCCCTTGCCCAGGTCGTGGGTCAGGCAGGCGAAACGCACGCCCAGCGGCGCCGCCAGCCGCGCGGCCATGTCCAGCACCATCATCAGGTGGACGCCGGTGTCGACCTCCGGGTGGTGCGCGGCGGTCTGCGGCACGCCCCACAGCCGGTCGACCTCGGGCAGGAGCACGGCCAGCGCACCGCACGCGCGCAGGACCTCGAACATGCGCGACGGACGGCGCTCCATGAGGCCGCGCGCGAGTTCCTGCCAGACGCGCTCGGGCACCAGCGCGTCGGCCTCGCCGGCGGCCACCATCCCGCGCATCAGCGCCATGGTCTCGGGCGCGACCTGGAAGTCGTCGAAGCGCGCGGCGAAGCGGGCTACGCGCAGGATGCGCACCGGGTCCTCGCGGAAGGCGTCGGTGACGTGGCGCAGCACGCGCTCGCGCAGGTCGCGCTGGCCGCCGTGGGGGTCCACCAGCAGCGCCGGGTCGGGCCACGGCGCGGCCGGCGTCTCGCCGGGCGCCGGCACCCGCTCGGCCGGCAGGGCGATGGCGTTGACGGTGAGGTCGCGCCGCGCCAGGTCCTGCTCGAGCGTCACGTCCGGCGCGGCGTGGACGACGAAGCCGCGATAGCCCGGCGCGCTCTTGCGCTCGGTGCGCGCGAGCGCGTGCTCCTCGCGCGTCTCGGGATGCAGGAACACGGGAAAGTCGCGGCCCACGGGCAGGAAGCCCGACTCGGCCATGCGCTCGGGCGTGGCGCCCACCACGACCCAGTCGCGATCGCCGCCGGGCCGGCCGAGCAGGGCATCGCGGATCGCGCCGCCGACGAGGTAGGTCTTCATGCGGGCGAGTTTAGGGATTGTCCGGAGCACCGGAAAAGAACGACCGTTCGAAAATCCGCGTCCTGTCGTTCCGCCCTCCCTTCCGTGCGCCTGTCGCACCTGCTTCCTTCCCTCCGATCCACACCATGAAGAAATCACTCTGCACACTGGCCGTTCTCACCCTGGGCGCGTCCGGCGCCATGGCCCAGCAGGCTGGCGACTGGGTCGTCGGCACCGGCTGGCTGCATTTCGCGCCGCAGGATTCCAGCAAGCCCCTGACCTTCACGTCCCCGGTGCGCGCCGAGATCCCGGGCTCGGGTTCGGGCGTGGACAGCGCCAGCACGCTGGGGCTGAGCGCCATCTACTTCGCCGACAGCAACTGGGCGGTCGAAGGCGTGCTGGGCGTGCCGCCGAAGTTCAAGCTCCAGGGCGAAGGCACGCTCGCGCGCCTGGGCGAGATCGGCCAGGCCAGGCAGTGGAGCCCGACCGTGCTGGGCAAGTACTACTTCGGCAACGGCGCCGACCCGATCCGCCTGTCCCTGGGACTGGGCGCCACCTACGTCTGGTACAGCGACGTCAACCTCTCCGACGGCCTGCAGAACGCCGTGGGCGGCCAGTTGCGCCGCCCCCCGGGGACGTCGGGCACGACGGCCAAGCTCGACAAGTCCTTCGCGCCGGTCTTCAACGCCGGCGTGTCCTGGCAGCTCGACCGCCACTGGGGCGTGTCGCTGTCGGTGTCCTACATCCCGCTGAAGACGACGGCGACGCTGACCACGCGCGCGGCCAACGGCGCGACCATCGGCACCAGCGAGGCGCGCCTCAAGCTCGACCCGATCGTCACCTACGCCGCGGTGACCTACCGCTTCTGAGCGTCCGCAAACGCGGCCGGCGCCCTCAGGGCGCCGCGCGGTAGGGCTCGTCGAAGTCGACGAAGTCGTGCTCGGCCAGGGCGTCGTCTATCCAGGCGCGCACGCCCGGCAGCGCCAGCACCCGCTCGACGTAGGCCGCCACGTCCGGTGGCACCGGCAGGGCGTAGGTCGTGATCCGGGTGGCGACCGGCGCGTAGTAGGCGTCGACGATGCCGAAGTCGCCGAACAGCATCGGACCGCCGTGCGCGGCCAGCAACCCGCTCCACATGCCCGTGATGCGTGCCAGGTCGGCACGCACGCCGGGCTGGTCGCGCATCACGATGCGGCCCTGCGTCGACAGATCGGCCTCGATGTTCATGCCGCAATGCGCGCGCAGTGCGCGAAAACCCGCGTGCATCTCCGCGCACAGGGCACGGGCCTGGGCGCGCCGCGCGCGGTCGGCCGGCCACAGGGCGAGCCCGGGATGCGTCTCGGCCAGGTACTCGCAGATCGCCAGCGTGTCGGCCACGGCGAGGCCGTCGTCGACCAGCACGGGCACGGTGCCCGCCGGGTTGAGCGGGTCGACCACGCGGCGGAACGCCGAGCCGGGGGCGAACGAGTCGAAGCGCACCCGCACCTCCTCGAACGCGATGCCGGCCTGCTTCATCAGCACCCACGGGCGCATCGACCAGGAAGAGTAGTTCTTGTTGCCGATGTAGAGCTGGCGCATGGCGGGAAAGTCTCCGGGCGGGTGGATCGGGTGCCGCGATCGGCATCGATCGGGACGGCCACCCGGATGCTAGCGAAGCGGCGCGGATCGATTGATGCCGAAGCCCGCGTCGATTGATGAGCGATGCGCCCGCCGGGTGGCCCGGCGCGTTCAGCGCTGCGGCGGCGTCCTCGGCTTGTCCCCGGGGTCGCCCAGCGCGCGCTCGACCAGGCCGACCAGGCGCGGCATCAGCCCCAGCACCGCCAGCGCCAGCAGGGTGCTGAACAGGGCCATCATCTCGCGGCCCAGCCCGCAGGCCATCCCGATGGCGGCGGTCGTCCACAGGCCGGCCGCGCTGGTCAGGCCCTGGACCTGCTGTTCCTCGCGCCCGCTCTTGAGGATGGTGCCCGCGCACAGGAAACCGACGCCCGCGATCAGTCCCTGGATCACCCGGCTCATGTCGGCCGCGACGATGCCGCTGCTCTGGGGCACCAGCACGAACAGCGCCGACCCGATGGCCACCAGCATGTGCGTGCGGATGCCGGCGGCCTTGCCGCGCTGCTCGCGCTCGAAGCCCAGCGCGAAGCCGAGCAGGGCCGCGAGCCCGAGGCGCACCACGATGCGGGTGATCTGGGCCACGTCGCCGAAGTCGGAGAACTCGGCCGCGACGGTGTCGCCGACCTCGTCGAGCCAGCGCATCGTCAGGGCAGGTCGCGGTTGGGCTCGGGTTCGCGCGCGTCGCGCGGGCCGACCCGCCCGAGCCGCGCGCGCAGCGACTGCGGCTGGCCAGTGATGAGCGCGGCGTAGTTGGTGGTGTTGGCCAGCACCTTCTTCACGTAGTCGCGGGTCTCGGAGAACGGCACGTTCTCGGCCCAGATGGCGGCATCCATGACCGGACCGTTGCGCCAGGCGCGCGGGCGGCCCGGGCCGGCGTTGTAGGCGGCCGCGGCGAGCGCCATGGAGCCGTCGAAGTCGTCCAGCGCCAGCTTGAGGTAGCTGGTGCCGATCGTGATGTTGGTCTCGCGGTCGTTGATCTGGTTGGGCGTGAAGCCCGCGAGGCCGATCTTGTTGGCCGTCCAGCGCGCCGTCGCCGGCATCACCTGCATCAGCCCGGAGGCGCCGACGCCCGAGCGGGCGTCCATGATGAAGCGGCTCTCCTGGCGGATCAGGCCGTAGACGTACGCCGGGTCGAGGCCGATGTCGCGGCTCTTGCGCAGCACCGTGTCGCGAAAGGGCATCGGAAAGCGCTGCTGGACGTCGATGACGTCGCGGGTGCGCTCGCTGGTGTTGATGCAGCGGTCCCAGACCTCGCGCTGGCAGGCCAGGTCGGCGGCCGCGAGCAGTTCGCGGTCGCCCAGGCCGCCCTTGTCGTGCAGGCTGGTGGCGTAGTTCCACTCGCGCACGCCATCGGCGCGCAGGCCGATCGAGATCGCGTAGAGGCCGCGCGCGAGCGCCGGGTTGGCGCGGGCGGCCTGGCGCTCCTCGGCCGTGAGCGGCGCCGGGCGCGGGGCCGCGACGATGGGCCGGCCCAGGTCCTCCTGCGCCAGCATCTCGTAGAAGCCGCGCGTGCCGGCGATGCCTTCGAGCAGGACGCGGGCCTGGGCGCGCCGCTCGTCGCCGCCCAGGGCGTCGAGCGCGCGGGCGTGCCAGTAGACCCAGGTCGGGTCCTGGCGGGCGCTTTCGCCCATCGCCGCGACGGCGGCCTGGACGTCCTTCCACTGGCCGGCGCGCAGGGCGGCGCGCACTTTCCAGCCGAGCATGTCGTCGGACAGGTCGGCGTTCTTCGTGACGTTGGCGTAGTAGGTGTTGGCCAGCGGCGACAGCTTGGTCGCGGCCTGCCGCCCGATGGCGCCCCAGACCCAGTTGCGCTCCTCCGGCTTGAGCATCAGGCCCCACTTGCCGTCGAGCAGCCCGGCGGCCGTGTCGGCATCGGCGATGGCGACCTTGATCAGCGCCAGCACCACCATCTCCTTGCGTTCGGTCGAGGCGGCCATGACGGCGCCGGCGAGGAACTTGCCCGCGCTGGCGTTGACCTGCGCGAAGGTCGCGAGCGCCTCGGGCGCGACCAGCGCGATGGCGTCGCGCGCGGCCTGCGGCCGGTTGGCCTCGATGGCCAGGCGCGCCTTCTTCCAGACGTCCTCCGGGGCGATCAGGCGCGCGGCGACGAGGCGGTCGGCGGCCGTGAGGCAGCCGTCCTCGGCCTCGCGCTGGCGCAGCCACAGGTCGCGCACCTCGTCGGCCTGGGCGCGGGTGCCGACGCCGGTCCTGAGCATGTCCACCAGGATCGCGTAGCAGCGCACCTGCGCGTCGTCGCGCATGCGGTAGAGCGGATGCATGCCGGCGAAACCGTCCCAGTCGCGGCGCTGGCCCAGCAGCAGCAGCCAGTCGTTGCGCAGCCGGTCCTCCTGGTAGGTCCCGGCGTAGCGCGAGAGGAAATCCTGCACCTCGGGCGCGCCCGCCTCCTGCAGCCGCGCCTTCAGTTCCCAGTAGGCGGCCCAGGGTTCGAGCGCATGGCCGCGCGCCTGCGGCAGCAGCGCCGACAGGCGGGCCTTGTCGCCGCGCTGGAACGCCTGGCGCATCTGGAGGAGCGTGTCGTCGGAGGCGTCCTGGGCCCGGGCCGGCTGGAGCAGCGAGGCGAAGGCGAGGACGAGTGCGCCGGCCAGGGACAAGGGAGCGAGGCGCCGGGATGCCAGAATGCTTGGGAACTGCATCGGGGGATTATGGACAAGGCACACGATGGAAACGCACACGAGGGCCGCGCGCAGACCGCGGCCTTCCTCAAGTCTCAGTTGCGCGCGGCACTGATCGAACAGCGCCTGGGACTGCCCGACCGGGAGCGGCGCGCGGACCTGCTCCAGCGCGTGATGCGCATCTGGCTGGTCGGCCGGCCCGACACCGTGATCGGCGCCTACTGGCCGATCAAGGGCGAGTTCGATCCGCTGCCGGCGCTGCACCGCTGGAAGGAGGACGGCGAGCTGCTCGACGAGCCGCACCGTCGCCGCATCGGCCTGCCGGTGGTCGACCGCGTGAGCAAGACGCTGAGCTTCCACTCGTGGTATCCGGGCTGTCCGATGGAGAACGACGCCTACGACATCCCCAAGCCCAAGGACACCGAGCTCATCGTGCCGACCCTGCTGTTCGTGCCCTGCCTGGGCTACAGCGCGGGCGGCTACCGGCTGGGCTACGGCGGCGGTTTCTACGACCGCACCCTGGCGGCGCTGTCGCCACGGCCGTTCACGGTCGGCCTGGGTTTCACGCACGGCTTCCTCGACGAGTACGAGCCCGAGGCGCACGACCTGCCGCTGGACGCCATCCTCAACGACAACGGCGTCGTCTGGCCGGTGGGCTGAGCGGCCTCAGTCGAGGTCGTCGATCGTGTCGGGGTCGGGCACCTCGCCGATCGTCTCGCGCGTGACGCGGGCCTGTTCCTGCAGCCATTCGCAGAAGGCCTTGATCTCCGGGCGCAGGGCGTTGCGCGGGCCCACCAGCAGCCAGTAGCCCATGGGCGAGTCCATGCGGTGGCGCGGCAGCACCTCGACCAGGTCGCCGTTGGCCAGGCTCTCGGCGATGAGCGAACTGCGCGCGAGCACCAGGCCCTGGCCGGTCAGGGCCGCCTGCACCATCTGGTAGGCGTAGTTGAAGTAGAGCCAGCGCCTGGGCTGGGCGCGCGTCACGCCGTGGCGCTCGAACCAGCGCCGCCACGTCAGCCACTCGAGGTGCGTGCGGTGGGCGTCGCCGGCCTCGATCAGGGTGAAGGCGGCGAGGTCGGCGGGTTCCCGGATCGGCGGGCTGCTCTTGAGCAGCCAGGGACTCGCCAGCGGGGTGAGCGTCTCGCCGAACAGCCGCAGCGCGCCGGGGGGCATGTGCTCGCGCGGGCCGTAGCGCAGCGCGATGTCGACATCGGCGACGTCGAGGTCGACGGCCGCGTCGCTCGCGTCGATGCGGATGTCGATGCCGGGCTGCTCGCGCTGGAACGCCTCCAGGCGCGGGATCAGCCACATCGATGCGAACGAGGCGAAGGTGGTGAGCGAGACGCTCTGGCGGCCCGCGCTCTGGCGGATCTGGCGCACCGCGCCGTCGATGCGCGGCAGGGCCTGCTGCACCGCCAGCAGCAGCTGGGCACCCGCGGAGGTGAGTTCCACCGCCCGCGTGTGGCGCAGGAACAGGACGACGCCGACGTCCTCCTCGATGGCCTGGATCTGGCGGCTGACGGCGGACTGCGTGAGGGCCATCTCGTCGGCGGCGGCACGGAAGTTGAGGTGGCGCGCCACGGCCTCGAAGGCGCGCAGCTGGCCGGCGGCGATGGGGCGCGTGCGCAGGTGGGTCTGGGAGAACTGCATGGATGGATTGATGCGGGAATCGAATCAGTAGCGTAGGCCCAATTCATTGGACCGCCAATGGGTCGGACGCGATCATTCATTCCCGAAGCGCGTCGATGCGATGCCTTTCAAGCCACTTAGGAGTTCTCTCATGTCCAGCGCCGTCCTCGTTTCCTCGTCGTCCGACTCGCCGGTGTCCCGGTCGCCGTCGCCGATGGCGTCCGGCGCGGCCGCGGCGCCACGCGCCGAAGCGCTGACGCTGGTTCCCGGCCAGGCGAAGAGCCTGCGGGCCGGGCGTGCCGGCGTGCTGCGGGTGACCCGGGGCCGGCTCTGGGCGACGCGCGACGCGACGCGCCGCCGGGCCACGGAAGACCTCGTGCTGGGGCCGGGCGACACGCTGTCGCTGGAAGCCGGCGAGCGCGTCGTGATGGAAGCCTGGGACGGGCGGGGCGCCGACTGCGCCTGGACCGTGGCGTCGCCCGTGGCGCTCAGCCGCTGATGTCGAAGCCCGGGCGCAGCAGCAGGAAGCGGTCGAGGGCGGCCTGGCCCCGGAGGTCGTGGATGCCCGCCATGTCGTCGGCCCCCTCGCTCTGCGCGAAGCCCAGATCGAAGCGCTGGTAGCGGCGCTGGGCGCGCGCCCCTTCGTAGACCACGCGCACCGCGTGATGCCGGGGGTCGTGCGCGATGCGTCGCATCAGCGCGCCGACCTCGTCGCGCGCGCCCTCGACATGCTGGCAGAACCGCAAGCCGTCGAAGACCAGCAGGCCGGTGATGCGGTGCTGCGTGTTGCGCGCCCGCGCCTGCGAGACGATGCGCCCGACGATGCCGGGGGGCTGGTCCGGTGCCAGGACGCTGCAATAGAGGATTTCGTGGACGGTGGACATGGCGCTCGGCGTCAAGGGCAGGCGAGTGTAGGGAGCCGTCGCCAGCGTGCAAATGTCAAAAGACATGGGCGTGCCTCCTATAGTCGGACGCGAAAGAAGACATCCATGCGTGCCGAAGCCCCTGTCTGCCCTCCCTCCTGCGATGCCTGCGAATTGCGCGCCAATCCGGCGTTCGTCGGGGTGGCGGACCCGGAACTCCGCACGATTCAGGCGTTCCGCCACGGCACCCGCGCGGTGGTCGCGGGCGGCGCCATCGTCGACGAGCACCGGCGCAGCGCGTGGATCTTCACGCTCTACAGCGGCTGGGCCTTCCGCTACAAGACCCTGAGCGACGGCCGCCGCCAGATCCTGTCGTTCCTGTTGCCGGGCGACTTCATCGGCCTGCAGGACGAGTTCGCCGAAGGGCAGACCCACGGCGTCGAGGCCGCCACCGACGCCACGCTGTGCGTGTTCGAGCGCGACCGGCTCTGGGAGCTGTTCCACGCGCAGCCCAGGATCGGCTACGACATCACCTGGCTGGCGGCGCGCGAGGAGAAGATGCTCGACGACAACCTGGTGACGAACGGCCGGCGCAATGCGCCCGAACGCATCGCCATGCTGCTGATGCATCTCTACCGCCGTGCCGAGCGCCTCGGGATGACGCGCGACGGCGGCGTGCCGTTCCCCTTCAACCAGCAGCACATCGCCGACGCGCTGGGACTCTCGCTGGTGCACACCAACAAGACCTTGCGACGGCTCCAGGGGCTCGGACTGCACCGCATCGAGGACGGCCTGCTGCGGCTGCTGGAGCCCCACGCGCTGCAGACGCTGGGCGACTACTTCGAGCGGCCCCTGCGCCGGGTGCCGCTGATCTAGGGCGCGCGGCCGGGGCGCGACGAAGCAATTCGCCGAGAATCCGGCGACCCCAACCTCCGCTTCCCCGATCCATGAGCCACCCAGAGAATCCCGTCCCGGCAACCTGCGCGATCGCTCGTCCGGTCGATGCCATCGTCATGGCCGCCGGCAAGGGCACGCGCATGAAGAGCCGTCTGCCCAAGGTCCTGCACCGCCTGGGCGGCCAGGCGCTGGTGGCGCGCGTGCTGGACACCGCCTCGCGCCTGGGCGGCCGGCACGTCGTGGTCGTGACGGGCCATGGCGCGGAGGCGGTCGAGGCGGCCCTGTCGGCCCTGCCGCAGGGCCCCGGGTTGCGTTTCGCGCGTCAGATGCCCCAGCTGGGCACCGGCCATGCCGTGCAGCAGGCGATGCCGCTGCTGCCCGACGACGGCACGGTGCTGGTGCTCTCGGGCGACGTGCCGCTCATCGGCGAGCCGGCCCTGCGCGCGCTGGTCGAGGCGAGCGGCGGCGAGCGGCTGGCGCTGCTGACGATCGCGTTCGACGATCCCGCCGGCTACGGCCGCGTCGTGCGCGCGCCGGTGGCCGCCGACGGCACCGAAGGCCGGGTGCTGGCGATCGTCGAGCACAAGGACGCCGACGCGGCCCAGCGGGCCATCCGCGAGGTCTATAGCGGCGTGATGGCCGCGCCGGCGCACCTGCTGCGGGATTGGCTGGCACGCATCGGCAACGCCAACGCCCAGGGCGAGTACTACCTGACCGACGTCGTCGGCTTCGCCGTGGCCGATGGCGTGCCGGTGGTGGCCCACCGCATCGACGACGCCGCCCAGGTCGCCGGCGTCAACAGCCCGGCGCAACTCGCGGCGCTCGAACGCGCGCTGCAGTCGCGCCAGGCCGAGGCATTGATGGCCCGGGGCGTGCGGCTGGCCGATCCGGCCCGCTTCGACCTGCGCGGCACGCTGACGTGCGAGACGGACGTGGAGATCGACGTCAACTGCGTCTTCGAGGGTGCCGTCTTCCTGGGCGAAGGCGTGCGCATCGGCGCGAACTGCGTGATCGCCGACGCGCGCATCGAGGCCGGCGCGATCGTCCATCCGTTCACCCACATCGACGGCGAGCGCGCCGGCGTCACCGTCGGCGCCGACGCGCGCATCGGTCCGTTCGCCCGGCTGCGGCCGGGCGCCCGGCTCGGGGCCGACGTGCACATCGGAAACTTCGTCGAGGTGAAGAACTCGACGCTGGCCGCCGGTGCCAAGGCCAACCACCTGGCCTACCTGGGCGACGCCACGGTCGGCGAACGGGTGAACTACGGCGCCGGCAGCATCACGGCCAACTACGACGGCGCCAACAAGCACCGCACCGTCATCGGCGACGACGTGCACGTCGGCAGCAACTGCGTGCTGATCGCGCCGGTGGAGATCGGCGCGGGCGGCACGGTGGGCGGCGGCTCGACGGTCAACAAGAGCACCGCGCCCGGCAGCCTGACGGTCTCGCGCGCGCGCCAGGTGAGCTTCGCGAACTGGAAGCGTCCCGCGAAGACGCCGCGCTAGCGGCCCGGCGGCGTTGCAGCGGCGGCGGCGCGCTCAGTCCAGCGGCACCCGGGGTTCGAATTTCGCGCGCTTCAGGCTGAAGAAGGTCTTCACGTTGCGCACGTTCGCATCGGCGTTGAACAGCCGCTGCGAGAGCGCCAGGTAGCCCGGCATGTCGCGTGCCGCGACGATCAGGACGAAATCCGGTCCCGGGGACACCCGGTAGCACTGCTGCACCGCCTCATCGGCGCTCGCGCGGGACTCGAAGGCCGCCAGGCTGGCATCGTCCTGCCGGTCGAGCGAGACCTCCACCACCGCCTCCAGGCCATGCCCGCGCACCGCCGCGAGGCGGGCCGGCGACAGCACGGCGATCTCGCGTTCGATCAGACCGGCCGCGCGCAGCCGCTGCACGCGGCGCAGGCAGGTCGGCGGCGAGACGTCGACGCTGGCGGCGAGTTGCTGGTTGGTGGGCGACGCATCGCGCTGCAGGGCGTCGAGCAATCGAAGATCGATGGGATCGAGCTGGATGGATTCCATGATTCGACATTTTCTGAAATAAAAATTCTTCGGGTTCCTGGTGTGGAATTTTATTTCCTCAAAGTCGCAAAAACGGAACCATGCTTCGATGGGCGCCCTCTAGGATCGTCCGTTCAGCTTCAACTCTCCCAGGCAGGTCCTTCATGTGCGGCATCGTCGGCGCGGCTTCCCATCGCAACATCGTCCCGGTCCTCGTGCAGGGCCTCCAGCGGCTCGAATACCGGGGCTACGACTCGTGCGGCGTCGCCGTGCACGCGGGCGGGCTGACCCGCACGCGCACGACGTCGCGGGTGGCCGACCTCGTCGCGCAGGTGCGCGACGACCACGTCGAGGGCCTGACCGGCATCGCCCACACGCGCTGGGCCACGCACGGCGCGCCCGCCGTCCACAACGCGCATCCCCACTTCAGCCTGGGCCCGGGGGTCGCGGCCGGCGACGACACGGGCACGGTCCGCCAGGCCCGCGTGGGGCTGGTGCACAACGGCATCATCGAGAACCACGAGGCGTTGCGCGCCGGCCTGGAGGCGCGCGGCTACGTGTTCACGAGCCAGACCGACACCGAGGTCATCGCCCATCTGGTCGACAGCCTCCACGACGGCGACCTGTTCGAGGCCGTCAAGGCCGCCGTGCTGCAACTGCGCGGCGCCTACGCCATCGCGGTGATCGGCCGCGACGAGCCGCACCGCGTGATCGGGGCGCGCGCCGGATCGCCGCTGATCCTGGGCGTCGGGGCCGACGGCACCGAGAATTTCCTCGCCAGCGACGCGATGGCGCTGGCGGGCGTGACCGACCGGATCGTCTACCTGGAGGAGGGCGACGTCGTCGACCTGCAGCCGGGCAAGTACTGGATCGTCGACCGCGCGCACCGGCCGCTCGATGCCGCCCGACGCCCGGTGCGCACGGTGCAGGCGCACAGCGGCGCGGCCGAGCTCGGCCCCTACCGCCACTACATGCAGAAGGAGATCTTCGAGCAGCCGCGCGCCATCGCCGACACGCTCGAAGGCGTCGAGGGCATCGTGCCGGAACTGTTCGACGGCATCGGGCAGGACGGCGCGACGGGCGCGAGCGCGCACCGTGTCTTCAAGGAGATCGACCGCGTGCTGATCCTCGCCTGCGGCACCAGCTACTACAGCGGCTGCGCCGCCAAGTACTGGCTCGAAGGCATCGCCAAGGTCCCGACGCAGGTCGAGATCGCGAGCGAGTACCGCTATCGCGATTCCGTGCCCGACGCGCGCACCCTGGTCGTCACGATCACGCAGTCGGGCGAGACCGCCGACACGCTGGCCGCGCTCAAGCACGCGCGCAGCCTGGGCATGGAACACACGCTGACGATCTGCAACGTCGCCACCAGCGCCATGGTGCGAGAGTGCAAGCTGGCCTACATCACCCGCGCCGGGGTGGAGATCGGCGTGGCGTCGACCAAGGCGTTCACCACGCAGCTCGCCGGCCTGTTCCTGCTGACGCTCGCGCTCGCCCAGGCCAAGGGGCGCCTGGGCGACGAGGAGGAGGCCGCCTACCTCCGGCAGATGCGCCACCTGCCCGTCGCGCTGCAGGCGGTCCTGGCGCTGGAGCCGCAGATCATCGGCTGGTCGGAGGACTTCGCCCGCAAGGAGAACGCCCTGTTCCTCGGCCGCGGGCTGCACTACCCGATCGCCCTGGAAGGCGCGCTCAAGCTCAAGGAAGTGACCTACATCCATGCCGAGGCCTATGCCGCGGGCGAACTCAAGCACGGTCCGCTGGCCCTGGTGACGAGCGAGATGCCCGTGGTGGCCGTGGCGCCCAACGACGCGCTGCTCGAAAAACTCAAGAGCAACCTCCAGGAAGTGCGGGCCCGCGGCGGCGTGCTGTATGTGCTGGCCGACAGCGACACCCACATCGGCAACGGCGAGGGCCTGCACGTGATCCGCATGCCGGGCCACTACGGTGCCCTGTCGCCGCTGCTGCACGTGGTCCCGCTCCAGCTGCTGGCCTATCACACCGCCTGCGCGCGCGGCACGGACGTCGACAAGCCCCGCAACCTGGCCAAAAGCGTCACCGTCGAGTGACCGGCGGCACGCGGGGAGATGGTTGACATTCAGTTGACAATTCGTGAACAATTGCGACCGTCCGTCTATCTGAATCATCCTTTGATGACTGGATGAGCGCCGGTGCGCACTACGATCGACGAATGCAAACACTTCACCTGGACAGCGACGACTACGCCGACATGCTCGACTTCATCGCCACGGGCGGTCGCGCTGGCAGCATCAACACCTCGCAGGGCGACGCGTCGCAGTTCGTCGCCGACCTGTGGGCTCCCAGGGCACGCGCGATGACGACGGCCGTCGTGGCCATCGCCCATGCCGTGATCGACTCCCGCGCCTGAGCGTCTCCCGGGCGCCAGCGGTCCACCGGACCGCCTCGCGCCTCACCGACCGGGCGCAGCGGGCACGGGCGTGACGGTCTCCCGGATCACGCCACCGCCCAGGACGCTTCCTTGCGTGGAAGTCCGCCCCGTCTCCTTGATCCGTGCCTCGCAGTCGGCGCGATCGGCCACCGGCTGGTTCTGGCACCGCGCCAGCGCGTTGCGGTCCTCGACGCCCGCCGCGGGCGTGCTCAGACCCCCACGCTGGGCTTCCTGGCGCGCGGCGCCGGCCTCGCGCAGGCAGGCCTCCCGATCCTGCTGTTTGCCGTCGCAGGCGATCTGCCCGGTCTGGGCCCAGGACGGCGCGCCCGCCAGCAGCATGGCGCCGGTTACGCATGCCAGACCCAAAGAGCGAAACGTGTTTTTCATGATGTCGGTTCCAGGTAGGTGATCGAGGAAAGACCGCATCGGCCGGACGGCCGCCGCGATCGGCTGCGTTCCCATCGCGGTCACGGGCACCTGACGGAGCACCGGTCGCGCGTGCGGGGAAGAAGTCCCCGAACGTAGGTCGGCGGCCCGGGCGGCGATGCCGGACGAGGCGCCTTTCCTGGCGGTGCGCGCTCCTCAGGCGGCCGGCATCGCGGCGACGGCCCCTTCGGCCGCACCGGCCATGCCGGTGGGGGCCGGCTCGGCCTGCGCGATGCGCGCGGCGAGGTGGGCCAGCGCCGCCTCCACCTGGTCGACCAGGATCAGCGCCAGATCGCCGGGCCGCAGCCGTTCCAGGGCGATGTCGATGGCGGCGAACTCGCCACGGATCTCGTCGATCCGCCGCGTGCGGCCGGCGCCCGCCAGGCCCTGGCGCAGCAGCGCCATCACCTCGCCGTCGGCGCGCCCGCGCTGTGCCGCGTCCTGGTAGAGCACGACATCGTCGAAAGCCTCGCCGAGGATGGCGGTCTGGTCGCGGATGTCGCAGTCGCGCCGGTCGCCCGCGCCGCTGATGACCACCGAGCGGTGCCGGGCCGGCAGGGTGTCGACGGCGGCCACCAGGGCCTTCATGGCGTCGGTGTTGTGGCCGTAGTCGGCGATCACGGTGGCGCCCCGGTAGGTCATCAGGTTGAAGCGCCCCGGCACGCCGGCGGCATCGTTCTTGAAGCTGGCCAGGCCGCTGCGGATCGTGTCCCAGTCCAGTCCCAGCGCCCAGGCCGCGGCCATGGCGGCCATCGCGTTCTCGACCTGGAAGGGCAGCGTGCCGTTGCGGGTGATGGGCACGTCGCGCAGCGCGACGCGTTCGCGCCAGGAGCCTTCGGCCGCCACCAGCGTGTCGCGGTCGACGTAGACGGTGCGCTTGCCCTGGGCGCGGTGCGTGGCCATCACCGGATGCTGGCGATCGGCGGCGAAGAAGATGGTGGCGCCGGGGCAGGACGGGGCCATCGCCGCGACGTTCGGGTCGGCGGCGTTGAGCACCGCGAAGCCGCGCTCGGCGACGTTGCGCACGATCACGCGCTTGAGCACCGCCAGGTCCTCGACGGTGGTGATGTAGTTGAGGCCGAGGTGGTCGCCGCTGCCGATGTTGGTCACGACCGCGACCTCGCAACGGTCGAAGCCCAGGCCTTCGCGCAGCACGCCGCCGCGCGCGACCTCGAACACCGCCGCCTCCACGTCCGGATGCAGCAGCACGTTGCGCGCGCTCTTCGGGCCGCTGCAGTCGCCGCTGTCGGTCTGGCGGCCGTCGATCCACACGCCGTCGGTGTTGGTCATGCCGGTGACCAGGCCGCCGGCCGCGAGGAGGTGGTTGATCAGGCGCGCGGTGGTGGTCTTGCCGTTGGTGCCGGTGACCGCCACCACCGGGATGCGGCCTTCGTCGCCCGGCGGGTAGAGCGTGTCCATGACCGCTTCGCCGACCGCGCGGCCACGCCCGAACGACGGCGAGATGTGCATGCGCAGGCCGGGCGCGGCGTTGACCTCGACCACGCCGCCGTGCTGCTCCTCCAGCGGTCGCAGCACGTTCTCGCACACCATGTCGACACCGCAGATGTGCAGGCCGACCATCTGCGCGGCGTCGATCGCGCGCGCGGCGACCTCCGGATGCACCGTGTCGGTCACGTCGGTGGCGGTGCCGCCGGTGGACAGGTTGGCGTTGTTGCGCAGCACCACGCGCTGGCCGAGCGCGGGCACGCTCCCGGGCGCGAGGCCCTGGTCCTCCAGGCGGCCGATGGCGATGTCGTCGAGCCGGATCTTGGTCAGCGAGGTGGCGTGCCCCTCGCCGCGTCGTGGGTCGAGGTTGACCGTGTCGACCAGTTCGCGCACGGTGGACGTGCCGTCGCCGATCACCTGCGGCGGATCGCGCCGGGCGGCGGCCACCAGCCGGTCGCCCACCACCAGCAGCCGGTAGTCGAAGCCGGGCAGGAACTTCTCCACCATCACCTCACCGTGCGCGGCCGCCGAGGCGAAGGCGGCGTTCAGCTGCTCGCGCGTGACGATGTTGACCGTGACGCCCTTGCCCTGGTTGCCGTCCTGCGGCTTGACCACCACCGGCAGACCGATCTCCTGGGCCGCCGCCCAGCCGTCGTCGGCGTCGCTCACGGGCCGCCCGCGCGGCACGGGCACGCCCGCGGCGTCGAGCAGCTGCTTGGTGAGTTCCTTGTCCTGGGCGATGGCCTCGGCCACGCCGCTGGTGCTGTCGACCTCGGCCGCCTGGATGCGGCGCTGGCGCACGCCCCAGCCGAACTGCACCAGGCTGCCGCGCGTGAGGCGCCGGTGGGGGATGCCGCGCGCCGTGGCGGCGTCGACGATCGAGCCGGTGCTCGGGCCCAGCCGCTCGGATTCGTCGAGGTCGCGCAGCTCGGCCAGCGCGGCGCGGGTGTCGAACTGGCCGTCCTCGCGCAGCGCGGCGGCGATCAGCTCGGCGGTTAGCGCCACCGCGCGGCGGCCCACGGCCTCCTCGGCGTACTGCACCACCACCTGGTAGACGCCGTCCTCGAGCGTGCGCGTGGTGTTGCCGAACATCACCGCGCTGCCCGACTGCGATTGCAGCGCCAGCGCGGCGTTCTCCAGCACGTGGGCGAGCGAGAGGGGCTGGCCCAGCACCGTCGGGTGCAGCTCGCCGATGGTCGGGAAGAGCGCGCGCAGGCGCCGTTCGAAGCCGTCGAGGCGGCCGACCGTGTTCTCGTCGCCATGGCAGGCGACGACCGCCTCGATGGACGTGTGGCGGCTCCAGAGGTTGGGGCCGCGCAGGGCTCGGATGCGGGTGACTTCCATGGCGTGGGCGTTGGCGGTTGGAAAGACGAAGAGGGAAGGCGCGGGGCGACCGGAGGAGGACGGGCGTGGAAGGCCGGCGCGCGTGGGGGCGGCGGGGGCGGGCGGAAGAGTGGGCGCAGGGGCGTCCGCGCCCTCAGGCCACCTGGCGCACGGGCGCCTCGGACGAAGGCACGGCCTGCGACAGCTGCAGCGAGGCCAGCGCCGCCTGCAGGTCGGCCTCGAAGGCCTCCGCGCCGGCGCCGATCAGGTTGAGCGGAACCCCCAGCGCCCAGCCGGCGGCGACCGCCGCGAGCAGGCTCTCCAGGCTCACGCCGACGTGGGTCGCGCGCCAGACGGTCAGCCGGCCCAGCCCGGGCAGGAACGACTCGCCGCCGCCGGTGGCCAGCACCACGCGGTCCTGGCGGATCAGCACCGAGCGGCCGCCGGCCTCGCGGTGCGCGGCCAGGGCGGTGGCGCGCTCGTCCTCGGAATACAGGATCACGTCACCGTCGCACAGCGGCGCCAGCGCGGCGACGCGCGGATCGGCCGCGTTGAGCACGGCCGTGCCGCCGGGCAGCACGACGTCCACCTGGGTGCGCAGCACGCGCACCAGCTGGTCGCTCTCGGTGATGTCGAACTCGGCCAGTCCGGCGAAGCCGTCGAGGTCGTTGACGATGCCGACCTGGCAGCGGTCGTAGGCCAGGCCGTCGCGCAGGATCGTCTGCGCGCCGTTCTCGATCACCACCGCCTGCACGGCGCGGTTGACCAGCAGCCGGTGGCCGGCCTCCCAGTGGGCGCTGTCGCGCGCGTCGACGCGGCGGCGCTCCAGGAACAGCCCGTCGCGGCAGGCCAGGCCGGTGTGGCGGCCGCTCAGGCCGATCAGCCACGCCACCAGGCGCGCCAGCACGGCCGTGTCGCGCGAGCCGGCCACGCCGACCACCGGGATGCGGCCGGCCAGGGCGTCGTCGCCGGTCTCGGGAAACAGGTGGTCGCAGATCGCGCGGCCCACGGGGCGCGGCGAGCCGACGGCCGGCTTCAGGTGCATCAGCAGGCCCGGCCCGGCGTTGACCTCGACGATCGCGCCGCGCTGCGCCGCGAGCGGCCGGCCGATGTCCTCGGCCACCAGGTCGATGCCGGCGATGTCCAGGCCGACCACGCGCGCGGCCAGCACGGCGGCGTGCGCGACCTCGGGGTGGACCAGGTCGGTGCAGTCGGCGCCGAGGTTGCCGTTGCGCTGGATGGTGACGACCCGCCCGGCGGCCGGCACGGCGTCGCCGTCGAGGTCCTGGCGCCGCAGTTCCAGCTGCAGCTTGGCGTCGGTCGCGAGGTCGATGAAGTCGAGCGGGAATTCCTCCAGCGCGCCGCGCCGGGGGTCGCTGTTGAGCTGGCTGTCGATGAGCCGCGCGACGCTGGAGACGCCGTCGCCCGTGACGGTGACGAAGGCGCCGCGCGCCGCCGCCACCACCTGGCCGCCGACCACCAGCAGGCGGTGCTCGTGGCCGCGCACGAAGCGCTCGACCATGACGTCGCTGCCCTCCGGCTCGGCCACGGCGAAGGCGGCGACCACTTCCTCGCGGGTCGTGAGTTCGAGCGACACGCCGCGCCCGTGGTTGGCGTCCGAGGGCTTGACGACCACCGGCAGGCCGATGTCCTCGGCCGCTTCCCAGGCCTCCTCGGCGTCGGCCACCACGCGCCCCTCGGGCACCGGCACGCCGCAGCCCTGCAGCAGCGACTTGGTGAGCTCCTTGTCGCTGGCGATGGACTCGCCGATGGCGCTGGTGTGGTCGGTCTCGGCGGTCCAGATGCGCTGCTGCATCGCACCGTAGCCCAGCTGCACGAGGTTGCCGTCGTTCAGGCGCATGTGCGGGATGCCGCGGTCGGTGGCCGCCGCGACGATGGCCGCCGTGCTCGGGCCGAGGTAGCAGTCCTCCAGCTTGCCGCGCACCGCGTCGACCGCCGCCTGCACGTCCGCCGTGGTGAAGGGCGTGTCGTTGATCGCCGCCATGAGCAGGCGATGGCCCTCGGCCAGGGCGGCCCGGGCGACCTGCTCGTCGCGGGCGCGGAACACCATCCGGTAGACGCCGTGGCGCGAGGTGCCGCGGGTCTGGCCGAAGCCCGTGGGCATGCCCGCGAGGTTGAGCAGCTCGATGACCACGTGCTCGAGCACGTGGCCGGCCCAGGTGCCCTCGTTGAGGCGCTGGATGAAGCCGCCGCGCTCGCCGACGCCGCAGTGGTGCTCGACGAGCGCCGGCAGCAGGCTCGTCAGGCGGTCGGTCAGGCCGTCGATGAGGTTGGAGGGAAAGTCTTCCAGGCGACCCAGGTCGAGCCAGACTTCGAGCACCGACCGGTAGGTCCAGAGGTTGGGCCCGCGCAGGTAGCGGATGCGGGTCAGTCGGATGTCGTCGAAACGGGTCATGGAAGCGTTCGAAGTGCCTGGGACAGGCACGCGGGCGGATTCAATGGCGGCCATGGGAATGGCTCAGAATCGAAGCCCGGTGCAGGCCAATGGGCGGTTTGCCCGGGGTCAGAGAGACAGAAACACAATGCAACATCACGATCCAGTCGAATCCCGGGAGGGCAGGGCAGAAGTGGCGCCGGATGGGCTGGAAGGCCAGCTCACGAGGTTGGAAAACGTCTTGGCGCGCCTGACGGTTGACCTCGACGCGCGGCTGCATTTCGCCGACGGTCTGCTCGCGCTCACCGACCATCGGCTCCTGGCACGCGAATCCGACGGCACGTGGCGCGACTGGGAACTCGCCCGCGAGGGCCTGGCACTGCACCTGAGCGACCACGCCGGCATCGGCACCTTCGACCTGACCGACGCCCGCGGCCGGCTCGGGCGCTGGCGCTACACGCTGGCGCACCAGGCCGACGCGCTGGCCCTGCTCAAGCGCTTCGAGCGCCAGGTCGCGGGCGCCGCGGCCCCGGCGGCGGCCGAGGACGACGCCGCGCTGCCGGCCTCGCGCCAGGCCGCGGCGCCGCCCTCGACCTGGGTGCTGCTGCGCCTCGGGCGCTTCGCCAGGCCCTACCGCAAGCAACTCATCGGCGGCTTCCTGCTCACGCTCGCCTCGACCGCCGCGACGCTGGTGCCGCCCTACCTGACCATCCCGCTGATGGACGACATCCTGATCCCGTTCCAGAACGGCCAGCAGATCGCCTTCGAGAAGGTGGCGCTGTTCCTGTCGGCCCTGCTGGCCTCGGCGCTGGCGGGCTGGGCGCTCGGCTGGGCCCGCACCTACCTGCTGGCGCTGGTGTCCGAGCGCATCGGCGCCGACCTGCGCACCACCACCTACGAGCACCTGCTGACCCTGCCGCTGGACTATTTCGGCGGCAAGCGCACCGGCGACCTGATGGCGCGCATCGGCTCGGAGACCGACCGCATCAACGTCTTCCTGTCGCTGCACGCGCTCGACTTCCTGACCGACGTGCTGATGATCGTCATGACCGCCGCCATCCTGGTGTCGATCAATCCGCTGCTGGCGGTGGTCACGCTGGTGCCGCTGCCCTTCATCGGCTGGATGATCCACTTCGTGCGCGACCGCCTGCGCACCGGCTTCGAGAAGATCGACCGCGTCTGGAGCGAGGTCACCAACGTGCTGGCCGACACCATCCCCGGCATCCGCGTGGTCAAGGCCTTCGCCCAGGAGAAGCGCGAGGCCGACCGCTTCCGCGAGGCCAACCGCTACAACCTGCAGGTCAACGACCGGCTCAACCGGATGTGGTCGCTGTTCACGCCCAGCGTGTCGCTGCTCACCGAGATCGGCCTGCTGGTGGTCTGGGGCTTCGGCATCTGGCAGGTGGCGCGCGGCAGCATCACGGTGGGCGTGCTGACCGCCTTCATCGCCTACATCGGGCGCTTCTACACGCGGCTCGACTCGATGAGCCGCATCGTCTCGGTCACGCAGAAGGCCGCGGCCGGCGCCAAGCGCATCTTCGACATCCTCGACCACGTGAGCAACGTGCCCGAACCGGCCCATCCCGTGCCGCTGCAGAAGGTGCAGGGCCGCATCCAGATGAAGGGCATGGGTTTCCGCTACGGCTCGCGTTCGGTGATCCGCAACCTCGACCTGACCATCGAGCCGGGCGAGATGATCGGTCTGGTGGGCCACAGCGGCTCGGGCAAGAGCACCCTGGTCAACCTGATCTGCCGCTTCTACGACGTCACCGACGGCGCGCTGCAGGTCGACGGCACCGACATCCGGCGCTTCGCCGTGGCCGACTACCGGCGCCACGTCGGGCTGGTGCTGCAGGAGCCGTTCCTGTTCTTCGGCACCATCGCGCAGAACATCGCCTACGGACGGCCCGGGGCGACGCGCGAGGAGATCGTCGCGGCCGCGCGCGCCGCCCACGCGCACGACTTCATCCTGCGCCTGCCGCACGGCTACGACTCGCTCGTGGGCGAGCGCGGCCAGGGCCTGTCGGGCGGCGAGCGCCAGCGCATCAGCATCGCCCGCGCGCTGCTCATCGACCCGCGCATCCTGATCCTCGACGAAGCCACCTCGGCGGTCGACACCGAGACCGAGCACGAGATCCAGAAGGCGCTCGACAACCTCGTGCAGGGCCGCACGACCATCGCCATCGCGCACCGCCTGTCCACGCTGCGCAAGGCCGACCGCCTGGTGGTGATGGACCGCGGCGAGATCGTGGAGGTCGGCCCGCACGACGCGCTGATGGAGCAGCGGGGCGCCTACTGGCGGCTCTACCAGGCCCAGCTGCGCCAGGCCGAGAGCGAGAAGCGCACCGACCGCGCCACCGAGGAACGCGTGGCGGTGGCGGTGGCGCTCGGCACGCACGCGGCACATCCCTCCGGAGACGTATGAACTTCCGACTCGAACGCGACGCCTTCGGGCACATCGTCCTCATCGACGCCCAGGGCGTGCGCCACGCGGGCATCGTGCCGGTGCGCGCCTTCCCGCTCACCGGGGCCGACGCGGGCCTGTCGCTGGTGGGCGCGGATGGGCGCGAACGCGCCTGGATCGAGCGCCTCGACCAGCTTCCCCCGGCCCTGCGCGAGCTGCTCGAGGCCGACCTCGCGGCGCGCGATTTCGCCCCGACGCTCACGCAGCTGCACGCCGTCTCCAGCTTCAGCGTGCCCAGCACCTGGACCGTGGGCACCGACCGGGGCGAGACGCGCTTCGTGCTCAAGGCCGAGGAGGACATCCGCCGGCTCGAGGGCGGCGCGCTGCTCATCGCCAGCGCCCACGGCCTGCAGTTCCGCGTGCCCGATCCGAAGGCGCTCGACCGCGCCTCGCGCAAGCTGCTCGAACGCTTCCTCTGACCCCGCGCGCGACGCGGGGTTGGCCGATCGGCAGGCGGCCGGCATAATCGACGGCTCCAGGAGAAGCGGAGGCCGCGAGGCCGCACTACCGAAGGCGCAACCCCGAAACGCTCAGGTCCCGTACTGGACACATCAATCGAACTGGAGAGTGCCGCAACCCCCGCGCGAGCGAGGCGTCAGCGGCCGCCGAAGGTGCAAGCCGCGTCCCCCGAGAAGGGCGGAAGCGGTGAATCTCTCAGGCAAAAGGACAGTGGGGCCGGCGATCCATGGCATGGATCGCCGGCCCTTCCTCGTTTCTTTTCGTCCTGTTCTTGCATTGGAGTCGATGATGAAAGTGATCGTGATGGGTGCCGGCGTGATCGGCACCGCGACCGCCTGGTACCTCAACCAGGCCGGCCATGAGGTGACCGTTCTGGAACGCAATGCGGGGGCCGCGCGCGAGACCAGCTTCGGCAACGGCGGGCAGATCTCCGTCAGCCACGCCGAACCCTGGGCCAACCCCTCGGCCCCGTTCAAGCTCCTGAAATGGCTCGGCCGCGAGGACGCGCCGCTGCTGTTCCGCCTGCGCGCCGATCCGGCGCAATGGCGCTGGGGCCTGAAGTTCCTGGCCGAGTGCGGCGCCCGGCGCTCGACGCGCAACATGGTCCAGCTGCTCAATCTGGGCACCTACAGCCGGGACAGCCTGCAGCAGCTGCGCCGCGACACCGGCATCGCCTACGACCACCTCGCCAAGGGCATCCTGCACTTCTACACCAGTCAGAAGGAGTTCGACCTGGCCCTGGAGCCCGCGCGCGTCATGCGCGAACTCGGCTGCGAGCGCCAGGTCATCGACGCCGACCAGGTGGTGCGCCTGGACCCCGCCATGGCGTCGATCCGCCCGCGCCTGGCCGGCGCCACCTACACCGGCGCCGACGAATCGGGCGACGTCCACAAGTTCACCACCGGCCTGGCGCGCAAGGCCGCCGAGCGCGGCGTGAACTTCCGCTACGGCGTGCGCGTGCAGCGCCTGCGCACCGAGGGCGGGGCCATGACGGGGGTCGAGATCGCCGGGGAGGAAGGCGGCTACGAGGTGCTCGCCGCCGACGCCTACGTGCTGGCCATGGGCAGCTTCAGCGCCGGCCTCGCGCGCGGGGCCGGCGTGTCGCTCGACATCTATCCGGCCAAGGGCTACTCGGCCACGCTGCCGGTGCTCGACGCGGACAAGGCGCCCACCGTCAGCCTGACCGACGACGAGTACAAGCTCGTCTACTCGCGCTTCGGCGACCGGCTGCGCATCGCCGGCACGGCCGAGCTCAACGGCTACGACCTCTCGCTCAACCCGGTGCGCTGCGAGGCCATCGTGCGGCGCGCGCTCGAGGTCTTCCCGGGCATGAGCCGCCCGGAACTCGCCAGCTACTGGGCCGGCCTGCGCCCGGCGACGCCGGGCAACGTGCCCTACATCGGCGCGAGCCGGGTGGCGGGCCTCTACCTGAACACCGGCCACGGCACGCTCGGCTGGACGCACGGCTGCGGTTCGGGCCGTGCCCTGGCCGACCTGATCTCGGGCCGCCGCCCGGAGGTCGACTTCGCCTTCTGCGGCGTCGAAGCCGGCCCTGCGCCGGCGGTGCGCGGCGGCCTGGGCGTGGCCGCGGCGCACTGAGCGCCGGGGCGGCGGATGGCTGCCGGGGCGGGTCGCACGGGCGAAAATCGACGGTCCGCCCGCGCCTTGCCGCTGCCTCCCGCCGCGCGAGCGCCTCCTGCCCTCTTCCCAACGGACCGATCCCATGCACACCACCGCCCTCGTCCTCTTCTCCGGCGGCCAGGACTCCACCACCTGCCTCGCCGAGGCGTTGTCCCGGTACGAACGCGTCGAGACGCTCGGCTTCGACTACGGCCAGCGCCACCGCGTCGAGCTCGACGTGCGCGCCACCGTGCGCGAGCGCCTGCGCGAGCGCTTCCCCGACTGGGCGCCGCGCCTGGGCGAGGACCACCTGCTCACGGTCGACGCGCTGTCGCAGCTCGGCGGCTCCTCGCTGACCGAGGAGGTCGCCTTCTCGATGCAGGCCGACGGCCTGCCCAACAGCTTCGTGCCCGGGCGCAACCTGCTGTTCCTGGCGCTGGCCGGCGCGCTGGCCTACCGGCGCGGCCTGCAGGTGCTGGTCACCGGCGTGTGCGAGACCGACTATTCCGGCTACCCCGACTGCCGCGACGACACCATGAAGGCGATGCAGGTCGCGCTGTCGCTCGGGCTGGAGCGGCGGCTGGTGATCGAGACCCCGCTGATGTGGATCGACAAGGCGCAGACCTGGGCGATGGCCGAGCGGCTCGGTGGCCGGGCGCTGGTCGAGCTGATCGTCGAGGAGACCCACACCTGCTACCTCGGCGACCGGGTCCACCGCCATGCCTGGGGCTACGGTTGCGGTGCCTGCCCGGCCTGCGAACTGCGCGCGGCCGGCTGGGCGCGTTACACGGGCGCCTGACCCGCGGGCACGGGCGCGCGGTCCGTCGTCTCCAGGCGGAAGCGCGGCGTCGCCTTCGCGTCGCCCGCCACCGCCGTGGCCTCGCCCGCGACCGCCGGCACCAGCGTCCAGCGCCGGTCGTGGAAGGCACCGACCGAGGCGCGGTGCGCGATCGACACGATCGCGCCGTCGGCCGCGCGCACCGCCGCGTCCAGGCGTCGGTAGAGCGTGTCTTCGGCCGCCGCGTCCAGGGCGCTGGTGGCCTCGTCGGCGAACAGCCAGCGCGGCTTCCTCAGCAGCACGCGCGCCATCGCCAGGCGCTGCTGCTCGCCGCCCGACAGGCGCTGGCTCCAGGCGTCGCTGTCGTCCAGGCGCGCGCGCAGGGCCGGCAGCAGCGCGTCGTCGAGGGCCTGGCGCAGCTGCGCGTCGGTGTAGTCGGTGGCCGGTCGCGGATAGGCCAGCGCGTCGCGCAGCCGGCCGTCGGGCACGTAGGGGCGCTGGGGGATGAACATCGCGTCCTCCGGCAGCCGCACCCGTCCCGCCGCGTGCGGCCAGATGCCGGCGAAGGTGCGCAGCAGCGTCGACTTGCCGCTGCCCGAGGGGCCCTGCAGCACGATGCGGTCGCCCGGCCGCACGGCCAGCGCGGTGTCGCGCAGCAGCACGGTGCCGTCGGGCAGGAAGACGTCCAGCCCGGCCGCGCGCGGGCCCTCGGTCCCGTCGGCCGCGGCGTCGGGCGCGTCGGGCGCGTCGGTCACGGCGCTGGCGGGTCCGGCGTGGGCACGCATCGCGGCCTCGAAGGTGGTCAGGCGATCGGCCGTCGCGCGCCAGACCGCCACGCGGTCGTAGTTGTCGACGAACCAGCTCAGCGCGTCCTGCACCCGGCCGAAGGCCGAGTTGACCTGCATCAGCTGTCCGAGCTGGATCGCCCCGGCGAAGAAACGCGGCGCCTGCACGACGAAGGCGAAGATCACCGACGCCTGGCCGAAGCCGGTGGTGAACGCCACCAGGTTCTTCTGCGCGCGCACGAGCTGCAGGTAGTTGCGCAGCACCGCGCCGAAGCGCAAGTCGAGCTGGGCGTGCTCCACGTGCTCGCCGCGATCCAGCGCGATCGCCTCGCTGTACTCGCGCACCCGCACCAGGTGGTGCCGGAAGTCGGCCTCGTAGCGCTGCTGGCGGAAGTTCAGGCCGATCAGCGGGCGCCCGATCAGGTGGGTGAGGGCCGTGCCCACGGCGCAATAGGCCAGCGCGATCCAGACCATCGAGCCGGCGACCGTGATCTCGCGGCCCCAGGCCGAGAACGTCGTCGTGCCGCTCAGGCCCCACAGGATGCCGATGAAGCTCGCCAGGGTGACGACCGCGTTGAGCAGGCCCATCGACAGGGTCATCGTGTAGTCGGTGAACAGCTGCATGTCCTCCTGGATGCGCTGGTCGGGGTTGTCCGGCGCGGCCCCGCCGGCATAGCGCGCGAGTTCCAGCCGGTAGAAGGTGTGGTCGCGCATCCAGCGTCCGAGGTAGTTGCGCGTCATCCAGGCGCGCCAGCGCAGCTGCAACAGCTGGGTCAGGTAGAACTTCAGGATCGCGATGGCGACGTAGGCCGCCGCGATCCAGCAGAACACGCCGATCTCGCGCCAGAACACGGCCTGGTTCTTCTCCTGCAGCGCGTCGTAGAAGCGCGCGAACCACTGGTTGTTGAGGACCAGCATGTAGACCGCGGCCAGGTTGAGCGCCACGATCGCCGCGAGCATCGCGCGGGCCCGCCATCGCTCCTCCGAGCGGAAGTACGGCAGCGCGAGCGCGCCGATGCGGCGCAGCGTCCGCGCGAAGGAGGGCCGGGGGGTGTCGTCGGGGCTGGCGCCGGGAAGCTGGGTCGACATCGTGAAGCCTGGGGAAATCGTTTCGCAGGAAGCGGCGGGCGTCCGGTGGTGTCCGGGCCGGCGCGGGTGTCAGCGTGGGTTGGCGATGCCGCTGGAGACGTGCCCCGAGGGCACGTGCCGCGCGGCGCCGTCGACGTGGCCGGTCTGGTCGTCGAAGAAGAAGTCGGGCTCGAACTCGCGCAGGAACGGGCCCTTGTCCAGGCCGCCGAGGAACATCGCCTCGTCCACCGCCAGGCCCCAGTTGAGCAGGGTGTTGATGGCGCGTTCGTGGGTCGGCGCGCTGCGCGCCGTCACCAGCGCGGTGCGGATGCGCATGCCCGAGACGTCGGCCTGCTGCTGCAGCTTGAACAGCGCCGCCAGCAGGGGCTTGAACGGGCCGCCCGACAGCGGCAGCGCCGCCTTGGCCGTCTCGTGCGTCTGGAACGCGGCCAGGCCGTCGGCCTGGTAGACGCGCTCGGCCTCGTCGGAGAACAGCACCGCGTCGCCGTCGAAGGCGATGCGCAGCTCGCTCGGGTAGTTCATGCCGGCGGCCACCGATTCGGTCAGCACGCGCGCGGCCGGGAAACCCAGCGCCAGCGCCTCGCTCACGTCCTGCTCGTTGGCCGACAGGAACAGGTGCGCGCCGAGCGGGCGCAGGTAGCGGAACGGATCGCGTCCCTGCGTGAAGACGCCGCGCTCGAGCTGCAGGCCGGCGTCCTTGGCCGAATGGAAGATGCGCAGCGCGCTGACGGGGTCGTTGCGCGAGAGCACCACGACCTCGACGCGGCGCGCGGCGCCGCTGTTGAAGGCGAGCAGCTTGTGCACCAGCGGGTAGGCCACGCCCGGGCGGGCCGGTACCCGCAGGCGCTGCTGCTGCAGCGCCATGTAGGCCTGCGGGTTCGACGGGTCGAAGAGGCGGTTCTCCTCCTCGAAATCGAACAGCGCCCGCGACGAGATCGCCACGACCAGCTTGTCCTCCAGGGTCGGCTTCACCCGGCGCTCACTTGACGAACTGGTTGAGCTGGATGATGGGCATGAGCACGGCCAGCACGATCAGCATCACCACCCCGCCCATCGCCACGATCAGCAGCGGCTCCAGGATGGTGGCCAGGTGCATCGCGCGGCGCTGCACCTCGGCGCCGAGCTGGGTGGCCGCGCGCTGCAGCATCAGCGGCAGCGTGCCGGTCTGCTCGCCCAGGCGCGCGAACATCGAGACGATGCCCGGAAAGCGCTTCTTCTGCGCCAGCGCCGAGGCCAGCGGCGCGCCCTCGCGCACCAGCACCAGCGCATCGAGCGCGTCGGTGCGCATGGCGCGATTGCCCAGGGTCTCGGCGGCCGCCTGCAGGGCGCGCAGGATCGGCACGCCGGCGGTCGCCAGCATCGCCAGCGTGCTGGCGAAGCGCGCCGCGTTGTAGCCGCGCGCGAGCTTGCCGATGATCGGCAGGCGCAGCCAGGCGGCGTCGAAGCGCTCGCGGAAGGCATCGCGCGCCAGCGCCACCCGCATGCCCACGACCAGCGCCGCGATGCCGATCAGCAGCGTCCAGCCATAGCCGCGCACGAAGTCGCTCAGCGCCAGCATCGCCACCGTGAGCACCGGCAGCGCCCGCTTGGTGCCGGCGAACACGTTGGCCACCTGGGGCACCACGTAGCTCACCAGGAAGATCACGATCACGATGGCGATCACCGACACGATGGCCGGATAGAGCGCCGCCCCGACGAGCTTCTGCTGCAGGGCCTGGCGCTGTTCCAGGTCGTCGGCCAGGCGTTCGAGCACCATTCCCAGGTTGCCGCTGTGCTCGCCCGCGCCGATGACGGCGACGTAGATCGGCGAGAACTCGCGCGGGTGCTGCGCCAGCGCGCGCGCGAAGGGCGAGCCGGCGTTGACCTCCGCGCGCAGCGAGGCGAGCAGGTGGCGCTGGTTCTCGCGCTCGGCCTCGTCGGTCAGCGCGGTGAGCGCGCGCTCCAGCGGCAGGCCGGAGGACACGAGGCCGGCGATCTGCCGCGTCCACACGGCCAGCTCGGTGGTGCTGAAGGCGCGGGCGCGACCGAAGAGCCGCCGGCCGCCGCCCGTGCTGCCGTCCGGGCGCAGCGCCCCGGCGCTGCCGACCACCGCGACCTCTAGCGGAATCAGCTTCTGGGCGCGCAGCATGCCGCGCGCGGCGCGCGCCGTGTCGGCCTCCAGCACGCCCTTGCGCGGCTGGCCCTGCTCGTCGATGGCTTCGAAGGAATAGGCGGGCATGGGTCGTGGGGGGTGGACGGTCAGTCGCGCGTCACGCGCAGGAGTTCGGCGCGCGAGCTGACGCCCGCGCGCACCAGGCGTTCGCCGTCCTCGCGCATGGAGCGCAGGCCGCCGCGCTCGGCGGCGGTGAAGATCTGGCTCTCCGGCGCGCGGCTGTGGATGAGCGACTGCACGGCGTCGTCGGCCACCAGCAACTCGAAGATGCCGGTGCGGCCCTGGTAGCCGGTCTGGCCGCAGGCCTCGCACCCGACCGGCGCGCCCTCGCCCTGGTCCGAGCGCCCGGCGCACACCGGGCAGAGCTTGCGCACCAGCCGCTGCGCCAGCACGCCCAGCAGCGACGAGCTCAGCAGGAAGGGCTCCACGCCCATGTCGGTAAGGCGCGTGACGGCGCTGACCGAGTCGTTGGTGTGCAGCGTGGCCAGCACCAGGTGGCCGGTGAGCGAGGCCTGGATGGCGATCTGCGCGGTCTCGAAGTCGCGGATCTCGCCGATCATGATGACGTCGGGGTCCTGGCGCAGGATGGCGCGCAGGGCCTTGGCGAAGGTCAGGTCGATCTTGGCGTTGACCTGCGTCTGGCCGACGCCCGGCAGCTCGTACTCGATCGGGTCCTCGACCGTCATGATGTTGCTGCGCCCCGCGTCCAGGCGGCTCAGCGCGGCGTACAGGGTGGTCGTCTTGCCCGAGCCGGTCGGCCCGGTCACCAGGATGATCCCGTGCGGCTGGCCGATCAGGGTCTCGAAGCGCGTGAGGGTGTCGCCCTGCATGCCCACCGCCTCCAGCGTGAGCTTGCTCTCGTTCTTGTCCAGCAGGCGCAGCACGGCGCGCTCGCCGTGGGCGCTGGGCAGGGTGGAGACGCGCACGTCGACCGCGCGCGTGCCGATGCGCAGCGAGATGCGTCCGTCCTGCGGCAGGCGTTTCTCGGCGATGTCGAGGTCGGCCATGATCTTCAGGCGCGAGATCAGCGCCGCGTGCAGGGCCCGGTTGGGCTGCACCACCTCGCGCAAGGTACCGTCGATGCGAAAGCGCACCGAGGACGTGCGCTCGTAGGGCTCGATGTGGATGTCGCTCGCGCCGTCGCGCGCGGCCTGCGTGAGCAGGGCGTTGAGCATGCGGATGATCGGCGCGTCGCCGGCCGATTCCAGCAGGTCCTCCACCGCCGGCAGCTCCTGCATCATGCGCGAGAGGTCGGCGTCGCCCTGCACCTCGCTCACGATCGCCGCGGCGTTGGACTCGCCCTGCGCGTAGGCGGCGCTGATGCGCTGGGCGAGCAGGCCGGCGTCGAGCGGCTCGAAGGCGGTGACGGCGAAGCGGCGCGCCACTTCGCCGAGCGCGCTGCGCGGCGGCACGCGCGGCATCCACAGCGTGCGGGTGCCGTCGTCGGATTCCTCCAGCAGCAGCTGCTGGGTCCGCGCGAAGGCGTAGGGCAGGGGATAGCGCACGGCCATGGCGGGTGATTCCTGGTTCCTGGGGTCTAGTTCGGTTCGCGGTAGCTCATCGGGTCGGAGGTGGGCGGCAGGGCGCCGCGCTGCGGTCCGATCAGCGGCAGGGTGCTGGTGGTCGTGGCGGCCGGCGCGCGCACGCCCGAGCTCCGCGCCGCCGAGGGCGGCGGGATCAGGCGGGTGCCCTCGATGCGTTCGGCCGGGCGCTCCGGTGCCTGCGCGGGATCGGGCAGCACCAGCGGCGGCAGCATGGGCGCCTGGCCCACGTTGTTCAGCGGCAGCCTGGGCTCGGGCTGCGTGCCCTGCTGGATGCCGCGGATCGTCTCGTAGCGGTCGGCCGCGAAGGCCTCGGTCACGACGCCGTCGCGCAGCACCACCGGACGGATGAAGACCATCAGGTTGGTCTTGGTGCGTCGGCGGACCTCGTTCCTGAACAGGTTGCCCACCACCGGGATGTCGCCGAGCCCGGGCACCTTCTCGTTGGTATTGGAGTAGTCGTCCTGCAGCAGGCCGCCGAGCATCACGATGCTGCCGTCCTCCACCAGCACGCTCGACTCGATGCTGCGCTTGTTGGTCGTGGGGCCGTTGAGGTCGCCGCGCGTGGATGCGTCGACGTTGGAGACCTCCTGGAAGATCTGCATCTTGATCGTGCCGTTCTCGTTGATCTGCGGGCGCACGCGCAGCGTCAGGCCGACGTCCTTGCGCTCGACCGTGGTGAACGGGTTGACGCTCGAGGTCGAGCCGTTGGTGCTCGCGTACTGGCCGGTCGGGAACGGGACGTTCTGGCCGATCACGATCTTGGCCTCCTCGTTGTCCAGCGTGAGCAGTTGCGGGGTCGACAGCACGTTGCCCGCGCCGTTGCCCTCCAGGAAGCGCGCCAGCACGCCCAGGGTGTACTGGCCGTCGCTGTTGCGCCGCCCGATGCCCAGGTTCAGGCCGGCCGAGGGGATCGTCGTGGCGGTGCCCGCGGCCAGCCCCAGCGCGAGGCTGATGATGTTGTTGTTGGCCCCCGAGACGCTGGAATTGGTGCCCACGATGCCGCGGGTGCTGCCGTCGCCCAGGGCGCTCTGCCACTGCACGCCGAACTCCGCCGCCTTGGTGGCGTTGACCTCGATGATCAGGCTCTCGATCATCACCTGCGCGCGCCGGCCGTCGAGCCGGTCGATCACCGCGCGCAACTGGCGGTACTGCGGCTCGGAGGCGGTGATGATGAGCGAGTTGGTGGTCGGGTCGGCCTGGATCTGGCCGCCGGTGGAGATCGGGTTGGCATTGTTCAGCGGCGCGGTGGCCGCCGCGCTGGTGAGCGCGCCGCCCTGGAGCTGCGATTGCTGCTGTTGCTGCTGGGGCAGGGCCTGCAGGCCCCCGGCCGCGGCCCCGCCGCCGGCCAGCGCCGCGGCGCCGCGCGCATCGCTGGCCATCGCCGCGCGCAGCGTGGTCGCGAGCTTCACGGCGTCGGCATTCTTCAGGTAGACGACGTAGATGTTGCCGGCCTCGCCGTTGGGGCTGTCGATGGCCGCGCGGTCGAGCTTGGCGACCAGCGAGCGCACCAGCTGCGCACGCGCCGGATTGGCCGCGCGCAGGATCAGCGAGTTGCTGCGCGAATCGGCCAGCAGCGAGGTGCGGAACGAGCTGTCGGCCACCCCGCCGCCGGGCACGCCGCCGGCCGCGGCGGCACCGCCGACGCCGGTGGTGGCGGGGCCGCCGTCGAGCAGTCGGTTGACCAGCGGCGCCATGTCGCTGGCGATCGAGTGCTTCAGCGGGATCACCTCGATGTCCGAGGCGTTGGGCACGTCGAGCGAGGCCACGATGCGCGCGAGGCGCCGCATGTTCTCGGCGTAGTCGGTGATCACCAGGGAGTTGTTGCCCGGGTTCACGTTGATGGTGTTGTTGGGCGCGATCAGCGGGCGCAGCACCGGCAGGAGGTTGTTGGCCGACTCGTAGTTCAGCTTGAAGACCTGCGTGACGATCTGGTTGCCGCTCATCGCCGCGATGCCGCCGGTGGAGGTGGCGACGGCGCTGCTCTGGAGCTTGGCGTCGGCCTCCGGCACGATCTTGTAGAGCCCGTCGGCCTGCACCACGGCGAAGCCCTGCAGCCGCAGCGCGGCGGCGAACTGGTTGAAGGCCGCCGCCGGCGCGATGGCGCGCTCGGTCTGCAGGTTGACCACGCCCTTCACGCGCGGGTCGACCACCACGTCGCGGCCGGTGATGACGGCCATGGTGCGCGCCACCGATTCGATCTCGGCATTGGAGAAGTTCAGCGTGATGGGTTCGCCGCGGCGTGGCGCGCCGTCCTGGGCCAGGGCGGCGGGCAGGCAGGCGGTCATCAGCAGTTGCGCGGCGAGCGCGGCGATGCCGAGGCGCACGCCAGTCGAAGACAGGGGCTTCATGGGATCAATCCAGGGTGATGATCGAGCGCGCGCCTTCGCGCCGCCCGATGATGTTCAACAAGTTCGACAGCGCGTCCTCGCGGCCCGGGGCCGCGCTGGCTTCGCCGCTGAAGCGCATGAAAGTGCCGCTCCAGCTGCCGCTGCCGTTGAGCTGCAGGCTGCCTTCGCGCGTGGTGAGGAGCAGGGTCGGCACCGGTCCGCCCTCGACGGCGAAGCGGTAGCTGCCCATCGGGCGCAGCGTCGACAGGCTCGAGGAGATGTCGGTAGCGTCGAGCGTGGCGCGTCCGCCCACGCCGAGCTTCGAGTCCTGCAGCCGCAGGGCGAAGGCCTGCGTCGTCAGGTCGAGCGTGCCTTCGGGCTTGAGCGAATTCCAGGGCGCGCCGAAGCCCGCGAGCAGGGCGGCCGGCCAGCGCGAGGTGCCGTCGCTCCAGTCGAGCTGGACCCCGCCTGCCTCGGGATGCAGCCGTGCCCGCACGGGTTGGGCCGAGCAGCAGGACAGGTCGAGCGTGGCGTCGATCGCGCCCCAGGCGGGCCGCAACGCCCAGCCCACCGCACCCGGCAGCGAGACCGAGGCGTTTCCCCCGGCCCCGCTCGCGAAGACCAGGCCGGCGGTGCCGTTCCAGACCGTGCCGCGCGCGTTGACCAGTTGCACCCGTGCGCCGGTCGCCTGGGCGATGCCCGCGGCCAGCCAGCGCGCCGGGGCGAAGCACACCAGCGCGATCGCACCGCCGAGCAGCGCGCCGGGCACCGCCCAGCGCCAGCCGCGCGACGTGGAGGCGCGGGCCGGGGATGCGGTCTTGAGGGTCGCCATGAACACCAGTGGGGGGACGGAAGCCGGGGCCGTGTCGCGTCGGCGCGTCAGCGCGCCGGCAGGCTCATGACGAGCGTGCCGTCCCAGCGCGCGCCCGACGTGTCGGCGGCGGGAGCGGCCTGCACGAACGCGCCGGTCGCCGTCGCGGCGCCACCGGGTGTCGCGCCCGGACGCGCGAAGCCCGACACGGGGCCGCCGGGGGGCGGAGGGCGTCCGCCGGGAACGGCCATCGTGCCGGGCGGCATGCCGGTGAAACCGCCCGGATTGCCGCTGCCCGCGACGTTCGCCGGTGCCGACTGCGAGCGCGTGACGTGGATCTCGCGCGGCAGCGCGCGCGCATTGCCGCGGGCCTGCGTCAGCCACTGCGCGAAGTTGGTCGCCGGCGTGGCGCGCAGGGTCACGAGCACGCCCTCGGCGGCGCTGGTCGCGGCGGTCTGCATCCGCACGCTGCCGCCCAGGCCTTCGTTGACGGAGGCTTCCAGCGCGCGCAGGGCGTCGTCGCGATTGGCGCGCGGCAGGGCCTGCAGCGCGCGCGCCTGGGCCTGCAGCGCCATCATCTGCTGGAGCTGGACGTCGAGCTGGGCATGGGCGATGCGCGCGGTCGACAGCGTGCGCAGTGCCGGCGCGAGGGCCACCCACCACACCAGCGCCAGGACGACGATCGTGCCCGCCACGCCCACCAGGCGTTGCTCGCGGGTGGGAAGTTCGCGCCACCAGGTCCGCGCGCGCGTCCCGAAGTTCCGCAGCGCGCTCATCGCATCACCCCCGAGGCCGGTTGCACCAGCAGGAGATCGCCTTCGCTGCGCGCGCTGTAGCCGCGCGCGGCCATCGCCGTGGCGATCTGCGTCACGTCGGCCATGCCCAGGCCCAGGCCGCGCAGGCGCAGCTGGCCGGCGGCGTAGTCGATGGCGCTGGGCGTGCGGCCGGGAGGCAGCAGCGCGGCGAGCGCGGCGAGCATCGGCTCGGCATCGCCGGCGGACACGCCGCCGGTCGCCTGCTGCAGCGAGGCGACCTCGCGCGCCATCTGCAGGGCCGGTTCGTAGGGCTGCACGCCCGGAAAGGTCTCGGCGAGGATGGCGCCGATGGCGCCGCGCTTGGCCTCGAGCGCGCGACGTTCCTTCCACGCCCAGGCATTGACGCCGATCAGTTGCGCCAGGACCAGCACCGCCGCCCCCCAGCGCGCGGCCCGCCAGCGCGGGGCATGCCACAGCGCCTGCACGACGGCGGCGAACTTCTTGCCCGCGCGCGCGCGCCCGGTGGAAGCGAGATCGAATTGCGACAGGTCCCAGCCGGAGACGCTTGCCTGCAGCCAGCGTTCGGCGGGCAGCACGATCGCCACCGGCACGCCCAGCAGCTCCTCGGCCAGCGCCGCGACGGCCGGCTCGGCCTGCACCTGCGTGTCCGGCGGCAGCGCGCCGAGCGCGGCGATGCCGGCGGCATCCAGCGGCAGGGCCAGCACGCCCTGCGCGTCGCACAGCGTGATGCGCGCGGCCCCGGGCTCGCCGGTGGCGAACAGCGCGCCCGCGGCCGGGAGCCCGTCGTCGGCGTCCCCCGGCGCGACCGGTGCGGCACGGGAGCGGGGCGCGAACTCGGGGACGATGCGCTCGATGCGGCGTCCCGCGGCTTCGAGGCCCTGCACGATGCCGCGCAGCCAGGCCCGGTTGCAGGCGGCGACCCAGGTCGGCCGGCCGGCGGCGGCATCCGGTGCCAGCGCGAAATGGAGCAGTTCGGGGTCTTCGAGCAGGCGATCCTCGAGCAGGCCGGCGAGCACGGCGCGCAGCCGCACCGGGCTGTTCAGGCTGCCCTGGGGCAGCGTGACCTCGTGCCAGGACAGGGCCGCCGCCGGCACCGCCAGCGTCAGGTCCTCGCCCGAAGGGAGCAGGGCGGGCAACGCGCTGCCGCTCGAACGCAGCTTGCTGCCATCGGCCGACCAGAGGTCCCAGCCGTACTCGCCGCCGGCGGGCGCCGACGGAAGTGGAATCGTCACGAGCAAGGGCATGGGAAGGAAGGAAACGAGAACGAAAGTTCAAGGAAGGCCGAAGGAGCCTCTGATTGTAGGACGCACCTGACTTTCATGCTATTAAAACGATAGCTATCAAATCAGCCTGCCCGGGCGGTTGTCGCAGGTTGGACGGTAACTGTGACAGTTGGTCTCAATCAACGTCCGGGGCCCGGAGTTGTCGCGCCCGCGCCACGCTCTCGCCACAGGATGACGACCTCGACGCCGTTGCGCCGCAGCAGCGAACGCTCCTCGACCCAATTGCGGTCGATGCGCAGCCGGCCGTGGGTCTCGAAGAACGAACTCGACACGCCATGCTGCCCGTCGACGAAGCGCAGCGTGCTGCCCAGGGCCTCGCTGCCATCGGACAGCGTGCGGAAGAAACTGCGCGATCGCTGGGCCACCAGCCGCTGGGCGCCGGCCAGGTCGAGGCTCGGCACGCTGGCGAAGAGCGCCTCGGCGCTGGCGGTGTTGATGTTGAGCGCGGTGCGCACCGGCAGCACCGTGACGTAGGGTTCGAGTGCCGTGGCGGTCGCGGGCGACACGCCCAGCCAGGGCAGTTGCGACATGCGCTGGGGCAGCAGCGGCGCGTCGGCCTCGATCGAGACGGACGGGTCCAGCGTCGCCGTCGCCGAGCCCGCCGACGAGGCCGCGCTCGCCGCCGGTGTCGCGGCGGCGGCCGCGGCCGTCGATGCCGTCGGTGTCGCCGAGGCGTTGCCGGCCGTCGGATTGGAGGGACTCGGTGCCGGGAAGACGCGCTGCAGGCTGGCGATCATCACGGCCAGGTCCTGCGCCGGCAGCCCGAGCAGGCCGAACAGCTTGGTGAAGGCGGCGACCGCCTCGGGCACCGGTTTGCCGATCTCCACCAGGTTGAGCACGTTGAGCTTGGACTGCGCGTCCACGATGCGGCCCGAGAGGAAGGCCTCGGGCAGCGTGTCGGCCACTTCGCCGGGCGGGCTGCGTTCGGCGGCCAGGAAGGTCGACAGCCGCGCCTCCTCCAGCGCGATCGCCCAGGGCTCGGCGAGGTGGTCGGCGCCGGGGGTGCGGCCGTCCTCGCGCAGGATGAGGCGCGACCAGTCGAGCGCCCCGATCAGCACCCAGCTCGACTGCAACCGCGCGCGTTCGGCCGTCTCGACCTCCACCGCGCGCCACTGCTGCCACAGTGCCGCCGCCGCGAGCGTGGCCACCAGCGTGACGGTGAGCATCGCCGCGAGCAGCGCGACGCCGCGCTGGCGGACGCGTCGCCCGGGCCTGTGGTGCGCGTCCGGCGTCATGTCTTGGGCACCGCCACGGTCGGGCGGATCCAGTCGCGCGTGACCACGCCCGACAATCCCGCGCCCGGCGGCAGGTTGAGCACCAGCCGGATGCCGTCGGGCATGCCCGCGCCCAGGCCGCCGACGGCGTTCGCGCCCGAGGCCGCATCGGTCCAGGCGACGCCGCGGAAGTACTGGAGCTGCCAGTTCACGAGCGGCATCAGGTCCACCTCGGCGCCGCGCAGGGTCTCGTTGCTGCCTTGAGCCCAGGCATCGGCCTGGACCCAGGCGCGCAGCCATTCGGCCCGGGTGGCGACGGCGCCGGACTGCCAGCGACGCCAGCGCATGCCGGTGGGGCTGGCGGCATCGGCGCTCATGGCCCAGGCCACCACGTAGAGCACCGGCTGCGTGCCGTCGGCGCCGCGCCGCGTCAGGCGCAGCACCTGTCCGTTCCAGGCGATCGGCTGGATCTGCGGCATCACCACCGTCGCGTCGAGGTCGGTGCCCCACTGGGCGAGCGTGGTCTGCAGCGTGACGACCGCGTCGCTGCGCGCGCGGTTGAAGCCCTGCACCCGCATCATCCCGTCGAGCCCCTGCCAGCTCATCAGCGCCAGCATCGCCATGACCGCGATGCCGACCATCAGCTCGATCAGGGTGAAGCCACGCGCGGCGCGTCGTCGGTGCACGGCCATGGTCCTCAGTACCGCGCGACCATCGTCGAGACATCCAGGATCGGTGTCTCGGCGGCGTCGCGCACCCGCACGTCGACGCGGCGGAAGTTCGGATTGAGCGTCGCCGAGGTCCGCACCGTGACACCGAAGGCGACCCCGGCCTGGACGCAGACCTGGGCGCTGCTGCCGATGCCGGGCATCTGGCGGGCCAGGCGCACGCGCACCAGTTCGTTCTCCGCGCACAGGCCCGCCAGGAGCGTGTCGGACTGGCGTTGCGCGTTGCGCGTGAGCGCCGACGTGGCCTGCGTCCCCGCCGCCAGGGCGATGGCGACGATGGCCAAGGCCACGAGCACCTCGATCAACGTGAAGCCGCGCGCGCGCCGGCCGCTTCCACCGCGGCGCGTCATGGCCCGTTGGAGACGGCGAACGGCCGCAGGCCATCGGTGGCGATGCGCAGGCTGCGCGCGGGCGTGCCGGCGCGGGTCAGCATGACCTGCTGCGCGCCGATGATCGGCTCGGGGCCGAGTTGCAGCGCGGGGGTCGGCCGGCCCTGGCCGTCGCCCGTGACGGCGCCCAGGCCCTCGGGCGAGAGCCAGGTCGTGGGCAGCGTGCCGGGACGCAGTCCGTCGAAGGCGAAGTCGCCGGGGCCGCGCGGCGTCGCGCGCCAGTAGACCGCCGCGCCACCGGTGCGCGACTGCGTGCGCGCCGACTCGAGCAGCGCCACCAGGCGATCCGCCTCGCGCTCGAGCGCGGTGTCGCCCGGGTCGCGCATCGCGAGGCCGACGCCGGCCGTGGCCAGCGCCATGATGGCGATCACGACGATGAGTTCGAGCAGCGTGAAGCCGGCCTGCGGCGCGCGCCGCGCGGTGCGACGCGGACCGCCCGTGCCGTCGGCCCCGGCGCTATTGCCAGCTGCCGATGTCGGCATCGTTGCCTTCGCCGCCGGGCTGCCCGTCGGCGCCCAGCGACAGCACGTCGATCTCGCCCCGGATGCCCGGGTTGAAGTACTGGTAGGGGCGGCCCCACGGGTCGTTCGGGAGCCGCTCGACGTACTGTTTCCAGTTCGGCGGGATCGGCGCGGCGGTGGGACGCGCCACCAGGGCCTGCAGGCCCTGTTCGCCGGTCGGATAGCGCTGGTTGTCGAGCCGGTAGAGTTTGAGCGCCTGCATGACGTTGTTGACGTCGGTGCGTGCCGCCGTGGAACGGGCGTCGTCGGCGCGACCGATCACGTTGGGCACGATGAGGGCTGCGAGCACGCCGATGATGACGAGCACCACCATCAGTTCGATCAGCGTGAAACCGCGTGCGGGGGCGCGCGCCGGGGATCGGAGGGAAGAGGGCATGGGCAAGGTGTCGATGTCGATGGGGTCGGTGCGACGGGCGGGCCGCGGCGGTCGCTGCATGATAATCCGCGCCCATGACGCTCTCCTACCCGACCGCCCGTTGGCCCGCCGCCGTCGCCACCTTCGGGCTCTGGACCGCCGCCGCCGCCGTCGTCGTCTTCTGGGGGCTGCGCCTGGCCGCGCCGCCGGATGCGGCGCCACCGCCCGTCGTGGCCGCGCCCCAGGCCGGCAACATCGACCCGACGGCCGTCGCCAGGCTGCTGGGCGCGGTGACGGGCGTGGCGCCCGTGGCGAGCGCGCCCGAGGCGGCGGGCCGCTTCGCCCTGCTCGGCGTGGTGGCCGACAACCTGCAGCGCGGCGTCGCCCTGATCGCGGTCGACGGCCAGCCGCCCCGGCCCTTCCGCGTCGGTGGCCGGGTCGCGGAAGGCCACGTGCTGCAGTCGGTGGGCACCCGTTCGGCCGTCATCGGCACCGGTGGCGGCACCGGCGGCATCGCGCTGCAGCTGCCGACCACGCCCATGGCCATTCCCGCGCCGCCGTCGCAGCGCTGACCGGCGCCGTGCCCTACTGCCGCAGGAACAGCCGGTACGCCGGGTTCGCCGTCTCCTCCACGAAAGGCAGGTCGAGCGTGCGCAGGAATTCGTCGAAGGCGACATGGTCCTCGGGCGGCACCTGAAGGCCCACCAGGATGCGCCCGTAGTCGGCGCCCTGGTTGCGATAGTGGAAGAGGCTGATGTTCCAGGTGGGGCGCATCAGGCTCAGGAATTTCAGCAACGCGCCGGGGCGCTCCGGGAAGACGAAGCGCAGCAGCCGCTCGTCGCGCGCGAGCCCGCTGCGTCCGCCCACCATGTAGCGCACGTGCTCCTTCGCGAGGTCGTCGTGGGTGAGGTCGATGGCGCCGAAGCCGTGCTCGGTGAAAGTGGCCGCGATGGTCGCGGATTCGCCGCGCGCGGAGGTCGTGAGGCCGACGAAGACGTGCGCCTCGTGCGCGTCGCTGATGCGGTAGTTGAACTCCGTCACGCTGCGCGAGGTGCCGGGCAGGCGACCCACCACCTCGCAGAAACGGCGGAAGCTGCCGCGCTCCTCGGGCACCGTCACGGCGAACAGGGCCTCGCGCTCCTCGCCGACCTCGGCGCGCTCGGCGACGAAGCGCAGGCGGTCGAAGTTCATGTTGGCGCCGCACAGGATCGCCGCGTAGGTCTCGTCGCGCTTGCCGTGGGTCTCCACGTACTGCTTGATCGCCGCCACGGCCAGCGCACCAGCGGGCTCGACGATGCTGCGCGTGTCGATGAAGACGTCCTTGATCGCCGCGCACACGGCGTCGGTATCGACCGTGACGAACTCGTCGACCAGTTCGCGCGCCAGCCGGAAGGTCTCCTCGCCCACCAGCTTGACCGCCGTGCCGTCGGAGAACAGCCCGACGTCGCTCAGCGCGACCCGTTCCCGGGCGTCGACCGAACGGATCATGGCGTCCGAGTCGCTCATCTGCACGCCGATCACCCTGATCTCGGGTCGCACGGCCTTGATGTAGCTGGCGACGCCGGCGATCAGGCCGCCGCCGCCGATGGCTACGAACACCGCGTCGAGCGGTCCCTGGTGCTGACGCAGGATCTCCATCGCGATCGTGCCCTGCCCGGCGATCACGTCGGGATCGTCGAACGGATGCACGAAGGTCAGGCTTTCGGCCGCCTGCAAGGTGATCGCATGGGCGTACGCGTCGGAGTAGCTGTCGCCATGCAGGTGCACCTCGCCGCCCAGGGCGCGCACGGCGTCGATCTTGAGACGGGGCGTGGTCACGGGCATGACGATCACGGCGCGCGTTCCGAGCTTGCGCGCCCCGAGCGCGACGCCCTGCGCGTGGTTGCCGGCCGAGGCGCAGATGACGCCCCGCGCGAGCTGCTCGGGCGTCAGATGCACCATCTTGTTGTAGGCGCCGCGCAGCTTGAAGCTGAAGACCGGCTGTTGGTCCTCGCGCTTGAGCAGCACGGTGTTGCCCAGCCGGGCGCTCAGTCCCCGCGCGGGCTCCAGCGCCGACTCCACCGCCACGTCGTAGACGCGGGCCGTGAGGATCTTCTTGAGGTAGTCGGCGGAAGTGAGGACGGGAGACGTCATGAGAGCGGAGGACCCAAGAAAAAAGCCCCGAATCTTGCGACTCGGGGCTAAATCCACCAATTGAGAGGGTGGAGGAGACAACCGGTGCACAAAGTGCCGAAGCGGCATCGATGTGCGATGAAATAAAGTATATCGGCTCTTTGTTGCGATGCAACAAGCAGCCTCGTAAATCCCACACAATTTAATCGTCCGTCGGCTTTGGCCGACATCGTCACCTTGGAGTTTTCGACATATGGAATGCACGGTCAGCTGGACAGGAAATGCGGGCACGCGCTCGGCCATGGGATTCGTCGCCGAGACAGGCACCGGCCACGTGATCGTCATGGATGGCGCGCCGGACGCGGCCAAGCCGGGCAACGGCGGGCAGAATCTGGCGCCGCGCCCCATGGAGACGGTGCTGGCGGGCACGGGCGGCTGCACGGCCTACGACGTCGTGCTCATCCTCAAGCGCGGTCGCCATCAGGTCACGGGCTGCAGCGTCAAGCTCACCAGCGAGCGCGCGGCGACCGATCCCAAGGTGTTCACGTCGATCCACATGCACTTCACGGTCACGGGCAAGGGCATCCCGCCCGAGGCCGTCGAACGCGCCATCGCCCTGAGCCACGACACCTACTGCTCGGCCAGCATCATGCTGGGCAAGACGGCGACCATCACGACCGGCTTCGACCTCGTGGAAGGCTGAGGCCGACGGCTCGACCCCGCCTCGGTTCAGATGCGGTGCGCCACCGTGGTCATGACCCGGGCGGCCGCGCGCATCAGGGCCCTGGCCGGTGCCGGCAGTTCGGCGGCGCCGGCGTCCACTGCCTCCGCCGCGTGCCGTGCCTCGTCGGCCTTCATCTGGACGATGACGGCACGCGACGCCGTGTCGCCATGCGGCAGTCGACCGAGGTGGCCGTCGAGGTGGGCCTCGACCTGACGCTCGGTCTCGGCCACGAAGCCCAGGCTCGTGCGGTCACCCAGCCGTCCAGCCAGCAGTCCGAGCCCGAAGGCGCCGGCATACCAGAGCGGATTGAGCAGCGACGGTTTCGCGCCCAGCTCGTCGAGTCGCTGGCGGGTCCAGGCCAGGTGGTCGGTCTCTTCCTGGGCGGCCGCCTCGAAATGCGCGCGCAGCGAGGGATCCCGCGTCGACGCGGCCTGGGCGACGTAGAGCGCCTGCGCGCAGACCTCGCCGACGTGGTTGACGCGCATCATGGCGCCCGCCGCGCGTCGGTCGGCCTGGCCCAGCGCGGTCGGCGTGCCGACCGGCCGGGGCATCGGACGGCTCGCCTGCGGTCTCGCGAAGAGGGTGCGGAGCACGGAATCGGTGGCGATGAGGAGCGGGTCGAGAGGATGCGACATGGGTCCATTCTGGCGCCGTGCGAATCACCGTTGCGGTGCCCGGGCGTTCCCTGTGGGACAGCACGCCGAGGGGGTCGGCGCGATGTTGCGGTCGTGCAACACAACGCCCGCCCGCTTCGACATTTCAATTGAATTCTTTTGCTCTGCTCGAACGGCTCTGGTGCAATAGACACAACTTCCCAAAAGGAGGTTGGCCCTGGGTCCGGTGGGAGCGCAACGTGCCAAGCACGGTGAACCCTCTGCACCGGAGCCCTATGTTTAACCTTGGAGAAACTCGCAATGAAAAAATCACTCGTCGCCCTGGCCGTCCTGGCTGCCGCTGGCGCCGCTTCGGCCCAGTCGTCCGTCACCCTGTTCGGTATCGTTGACGCTTCCGTCGGCCACATCTCCGGCAGCAACAACGGCGCCAGCCGCACGTACCTGGGCAACTCCGGCCTGAACTCCAGCCGCCTCGGTTTCCGCGGCGTCGAAGACCTCGGCGGCGGCCTCGCAGCCAGCTTCTGGCTCGAAGGCGCCCTGGGCAACGACGACGGCACGGCCGGTCAGCTGGGCACCGGCGGTTTCGACTTCCGTCGCCGTTCGACCATCAGCCTGTCGGGCAACTTCGGTGAGATCCGCCTCGGTCGCGACCTGACCCCGACGCACCACAACGACGACGTGTTCAGCCCGTTCGGTACCGTCGGTGTCGGCGCCAACATGGTCTTCGCTGCCCTGAACAGCGCCCAAGGCTTCAACCCGAACGGTGGCGTCAATCCCATCACCGGCAACGTCAACCAGATCCGCGCCAGCAACTCGATCGGCTACTTCCTGCCCTCGAACCTCGGCGGCTTCTACGGCCAAGCCATGTACGCGCTGGCTGAGAACACCACGGGCAACGCCACGGCAGCCCAACGGTTCCAAGGTCGCGCTGGCCAGTACGCTGGTGGTCGCGTCGGTTACGCCAATGGCCCGGTCGACGTCGCTCTCGCCTACGGCGAAAGCAAGGGCGCAACCGTTGCTCCTGCAGCCTTCAGCAACCCTGAAGTCCGCACCCTGAACCTGGGCGCTTCGTACGACTTCGGCGTCGTCAAGCTGTTCGGCGAACTGAGCGACGTGCGCTTCGAGCAGGCGTTCACCACGATCGCTTCGCGCGAAGACAAGCAGCGCGGCTACCTGCTCGGCGCTACGGCCCCGATCGGCGCCGGTGTCATCAAGATCGCCTACTCGGCCGTCAAGCGCGACCAGGAACTCTTCGGCAACGACCCGAAGGCTGCCAAGCTGGCCATCGGCTACGTGCATAACCTGTCGAAGCGTACGGCCCTGTACACGACGGTTGCCCGCCAGACCAGCAAGAACGGCTACAACTTCGGTCTGTCGGCCGGCGGTTCCGGTTCGGGCATTGTGGGCACGCCCACCGGCAGCGATGCCAAGGGCAGCGTGACCGGCTACGAATTCGGCGTTCGCCACGCTTTCTGATCTGACGCTGGCGTAAGCCAGTTCGGTCTGAAAACCTGAAAAAGCCCCCCTGACGCGAGTCAGGGGGGCTTTTTCTTTGAGTCGCAGAAGTCGGACCATCCGGACGGTCCGGGTCGGCTACTGCTCCTCGCTCCAGGCGAAGCCATCGCGCGCGATCATCGCGCTCGATGCGCTCGGTCCCCACGTTCCAGCGGCATAGGGACGCGGGCCGCCGTCGGTGCTCCAGCTGTCGATCAGCGGTTCCACCCAGCGCCAGGCTTCCTCCTGCTCGTCGCTGCGCACGAACAGGTTGAGACGGCCGTCGATGACGTCGAGCAGCAGCCGCTCGTAGGCGCCGACACGTTCGGTGCCGAAGCGCTTGTCGAAATCCAGGTCGAGCTGCACCGGCGCCAGGGGCGGGGCCGTGTCCCCATGGGGGCGCTTGCGGCTGTTCTGCGCCTGCGAGAGCAGGTGCAGTTCGAGGCCGTCCTTCGGCTGCAGGTTGATCACCAGCTTGTTCACGGCGCCGGCGGGGGCGCGGAAGATGGCGTGCGGGGTCGGCCTGAAATTGACCTCGATGCGGGCGTCGCGCGAGGCGAGCCGCTTGCCGGTGCGGATGTAGAACGGCACGCCGGCCCAGCGCCAGTTGGCGATCTCGGCGCGCAGCGCGACGAAGGTCTCGGTGCGGCTCTGGGGATCGATGCCGGGCTCGTCGAGGTAGCCTTTGACGCGCTCGCCATAGGCGGTCCCGGCGGCGTACTGGCCGCGGATCGCGTGCAGGCCGAGCGTCTCGGGCGTCCAGGGCTTGAGCGAACGCAGCACCTTGAGCTTCTCGTCGCGCAGCGCGTCGGCGTGCGCGTTGATCGGCGGCTCCATGGCGATGGCGCACACCAGTTGCAAGGCGTGGTTCTGCACCATGTCGCGCAGGGCACCGGTCTGGTCGTAGAACGCGCCGCGCTTCTCGACGCCCAGGTCCTCGGCGATCGTGATCTGGATGTTGGCGATGTGCTCGCGGCGCCAGATGGGTTCGAACAGGGCGTTGCCGAAACGCATGGCGAACAGGTTCTGCACCGACGGCTTGCCCAGGTAGTGGTCGATGCGGAAGACCTGCTGCTCGCTCAGCACCTTGCGCACGGCATCGTTGATGGCGCGGTTGGAAGCCAGGTCGTGGCCCAGCGGTTTTTCCAGCACGACGCGCGTCCGGGGTGTGTTGAGGCCGGCGGCGGCGATCTGCTCGACCACCTGCGTGAACAGGGCCGGCGCCGTGGCCACGTACATCACGACGGTGTCGGCGTTGCGGGCCTCGAGCAGGGCGGACAGTCCGGCGTAGTCGCCCGGCCTGGACAGGTCCATGCGCAGGAAATGGAGCATCTCCGCGAACTTCCCGAATTCCTCGGTGTTGGGGCGCTTCGCGCCTTCGACCGCCTTGAAGCGCGACTCGATGAGTTCCCGGTAGGCGTCGTCGGAGAGATCGTCGCGGCCCACGCCGATGATGCGTCCGTCTTCGGGCAGGCTGCCGTGGCGGAAGGCCTGGAACAGCGCCGGCATCAATTTGCGCCAGGCGAGGTCGCCGGTGCCGCCGAAGAGAACGAGGTCGAAGCTCATGAATGCAAGGTCCGTAGGGTGGGGAAGTGAAGGCTGACGAGGCGTGACTTTAAAGGGTGCCGTCACCGCGGGCGATATCGCCGTGCGCGGTGCGGCGGTCCGCCGATACGGTCGCGCGCGCTTCGTGGAAGGGTCGGGTGCGTGGAACAATCGACGCGCATGAACATCGTTTTCGACCTGGGGGCCGTCGTCATCGGCTGGGAACCCGCCCGACTGCTGCAGACCCGTTTTCCGGAGCGGGCCCCCGACCCGGAGGCCGCCAGCGGACTCGCCCGCGCCTTCTTCCATCACCCGGACTGGCAGGATTTCGACCGCGGCGTGCGCGGGGTGGACGACGTCGTCGAGCGCACGGCCGCGCGACTGTCGCTGCCCCGGGACCGGCTGCACGATTTCGTCGCCTCCCTGGGCGAGCACCTGATGCCGATCGACACCAGCGTGGAACTGCTCGCCACCCTGCGCCACCGGCGTTCGGCGGGGGAGCACATCCGGCTCTACTACCTGTCGAACATGCCCGTTCCCTACGCCAGGGCGCTGGAGCGGCGGTTCTCGTTCTTCCAGTGGTTCGACGGTGGCGTCTTCTCGGGCGACGTGAAACTCGTCAAGCCGGATGGCGACATCTACGAGATGCTGGCCTGGCGCCACGACCTCGCGGCCTCGCGCACCCTGTTCATCGACGACATGGCGGCGAACGTCGAAGCCGCCCGGGCGCAGGGGTGGCGTGCGATCCACTGCACGTCGCCCGGCACGCTCGCCACGCACGTGCTGAGGCAACTCGACGGTGCCGGGGTCGGAGACCGGAGCGAAACGCGGGCCTGATGCGGTGCCCGCTCGCACGTGGCACCGGGCGGCACGTGGCCGCTCCTTCTTCCGACCAGGCCGGATCGGGCCTCACCGTCCGGTGCGCACGACCCGGTCGACGTCGAAGCCCAGGGTGCGGGCGTAGTCGAGTTCGACGGCCAGCCGATCCTCGTCCAGGCGCGGCGCGCGCGAGAGCACCCACAGGAAATCGCGGTCGGGCGTGCCCACCAGCGCCACTTCGTAGTCGCGATCGAGCTTGAGGATCCAGTAGTCGCCCCAGACCATCGGCAACCACGACAGCCATTCCGGCGCGAAGCGGACCTTGAGTCGCCCGGCGCCCGGCTGCCCCGCCACCGTCACCACGCGCGCCGTGCCGACGGATTCGTCGACCCCATCGGCCACCACGCAGACGTTGCGCACCTCCATTGTGCCGTCCGCCAGGGGCGTGTAGCGGGCCGTGACGGCGCCGGTGCATTTCTTCTGGAACCGGTTGGGCAGGCGCGCCTGCTCGTGCCAGACGCCGGCGTAGCGCTGGAGGTCCACCGGGGCCACCGCCTGCAGCGGCGCGCGCATCAGGGGCGCGCCGTCGGCCGGACCCACCACCGCCGGGGTCTGCGCGCGGGCCACGCGGGCGGTGCCCAGCACCGCCAGGGCCAGCACGCCGCCGACGCAGAACGCCGTCGCGAGCGTGCCGATGGACGCGCCGAAACGGCGGTCGTCGAAACCGTCGACGGCGAACGCACCGGTGCGGGAAGAAGGGGCGGGACGCGGGCGCGAAATCATGAGGGGGTTGCTCCAGGGCGATCTGATCGACGACTCTAGGAGCGGGCGGCGTGCGGCCACCGTCAGTCGCAGACCACACGCGCCGTAGTTCCCCAACGAGATAATCGGACGCATGAACCAACTCGATGCCCTCCGCCAATGGACCACCGTGGTCGCCGACACCGGCGACTTCCGTCAACTCGCCCGGTTCAAGCCGCAGGACGCGACGACCAATCCTTCGCTGATCCTCAAGGCCGTCCAGAAAGCCGACTACCGGCCGCTGCTCGACGAGGCCGTCGGCCTGCACCGGGGCAAGCCGATCGACGAGGTGATCGACCGGCTGCTGGTGCGCTTCGGCGCCGAGATCCTGTCGGTGGTGCCGGGCCGCGTCTCCACCGAGATCGATGCGCGCCTGAGCTTCGACACCGCCGCCACCGTGGCGCGCGCCGACCGCATCGTGGCGCTCTACCGCGCCGAGGGCATCGACACCGGGCAGCGCCTGCTCATCAAGATCGCCGCGACCTGGGAAGGCATCGAGGCGGCGCGCATCCTCGAAGCGCGGGGCATCCACACCAACCTGACGCTGCTGTTCTCCTTCGCCCAGGCGGTGGCCTGCGGCGCCGCGGGCGTGCGGCTGATCTCGCCCTTCGTCGGTCGCATCTACGACTGGCACAAGAAGTCCGCCGGCGCGGCGTGGGACGAGGCGGCCAACGCGGGCGACCACGACCCCGGCGTGAAGTCGGTGCGCCAGATCTTCGATTACTACAAGCGCCACGGCATCGCCACCGAGGTGATGGGCGCGAGCTTCCGCAACGTCGGCCAGATCGCCGCGCTCGCGGGGTGCGACCTGCTCACCATCAGCCCCGACCTGCTGGCCGAACTCGCCGCCAGCGACGCCCCGCTCACGCACGCGCTCGACGCCGAGGCCGCGCGCGCGCGCGAGGACATCGCGCCGGTCTCGCTCGACGAACCGGCCTTCCGCTACGCGCTCAACGAGGACGCGATGGCCACCGAGAAACTGGCCGAGGGCATCCGCGCGTTCGCGGCCGACGCGATCAAGCTCGAACAACTGATGGAGACCGTGTGACCGACCCCGCCGCCCTGAATTCCGCGTCCGCGTCCGCGTCCGCGGGCGCCGTCGTGCGCTGCGACCGCACCGCCGCCTGGGGCCGGCTCCAGGCCCTGTTCGACGCCACCGGCCGCGACTTCGACGTGCGCGACGCCTTCGCCGCCGATGCGGACCGGTTCGCGCGTTTCAGCCAGGCGGCGCCCCACGTCTTCGCCGACCTGTCGAAGAACCGGATCGACGCCGCCACGGAGGACGCGCTCCTCGCGCTGGCCCGCGAAGCCGGCCTCGAGGCGCACCGCGACGCCATGTTCGCGGGCGAACGCATCAACACCACCGAGGACCGGGCGGTGATGCACTTCCTGCTGCGCGCCCCGGCCGATGCGTCGGTGGCCCCGGCGGTGCGCGCCGAACTGGCCGACGTGCACGCGACGCTCGACGCCATGCTCACCTATGTCGAGACGGTCCGTGCCGACGCCACCATCACCGACGTCGTGAACATCGGCATCGGCGGCTCCGACCTCGGACCGCAGATGGTGGTGCGGGCGCTCGACGCCTACACCGCGCCGGGCAAGCGCTTCCACTTCGTCTCCAACGTCGACGGCCACGAACTCGCCGGCGTGCTCGCGGACCTGGCGCCCGAGCGCACGCTGTTCCTGATCGCCTCCAAGACCTTCACCACGGCCGAGACGATGGCCAACGCCCGCTCCGCCAGGGACTGGTTCCAGCGCTCGGGCGGCGTCGACGTGTCGCGGCACTTCGCCGCGCTCACGACCAACGTCGAGGCCGCGCGCGACTTCGGCATCGAGCGGACCTTCGGCTTCTGGGACTGGGTCGGCGGGCGCTATTCGCTGTGGTCGTCGATCGGCCTGCCGATCGCGCTGGCCATCGGCGTGGAGGGCTTCCGCGCGCTGCTCGCCGGCGCGCACGCGATGGACGAGCACTTCCGCACCGCGCCGCTGGCGCGCAACCTGCCGGTGCGCCTGGGCCTGCTGGACGTCTGGTATCGCAACTTCCACGGCTTCACCAGCCGCGGCATCGCGCCCTACCACAGCGCGCTGGGCCGGCTGCCGGCCTACCTGCAGCAGCTGGAGATGGAGAGCAACGGCAAGCGCGTGGACGCGAGCGGCGCGGCCCTGCCGTTCGGCACGTCGCCGGTGCTGTGGGGCGAGCCCGGCACCAACGGCCAGCACGCGTACTTCCAGATGCTGCACCAGGGCACCGACGTGATCCCGCTGGAGTTCGTCGCCGTGCGCGAGGCGACCCACGACCTCGCGGGCCACCACGCCAAGCTGCTGGCCAACGCGCTGGCCCAGGCCCAGGCGCTGATGACCGGCAAGGCCGACGCGGGCGGCCACCGGAACTTCCCCGGCAACCGGCCCAGCAGCTTCTTCGTCTTCGAGAAGCTCACGCCCGAGGCGCTGGGCGCCTTCCTGGCGCTGTACGAGCATCGCGTGTTCACCAGCGGCGCGCTGTGGGGCATCAACAGCTTCGACCAGTGGGGCGTGGAGCTGGGCAAGGTGCTCGCGCGCGACATCGAGGCGCGGCTCGCCTCGGGCGACACGGCGGGGCTCGATCCTTCGACGGCCGGGCTGCTGGCGCGTCTGAAACCCTAGCGTCCGACGCGCGTCGTCGGGACCGGAAGAAGCCGCCGCAGCGGCTTTTTTTTCGTCCCGACGCCGGCATCGATCCTGGGACCCGGGCGATCGGATCAGCATCCTGTGTTGCCGAATCTAGGGAATCCACCCCCCGTTCGATGCATAGAAGTATCGATTCGATTTCCGGGCGTACCAAGAATGTCTCAGTGGATCGCCAGAATTCGCTGCGGCGGCCGGCACGGCCGTGTGAACACCACGGAGACATTCATGAAGCGTTTTCTCAAGACGGGCCTGGCGCTCGCGCTCGCCGGCATGGGCCTCGCCCACGCCGCCACCGAACTGGTCATCGCCACCGTCAACAACGGCCACATGATCGAGATGCAGAAGCTCACGCCCTTCTTCGAGAAGGCCAATCCCGACATCAAGCTCAAGTGGGTCACGCTGGAGGAGGGCACCCTGCGCCAGCGCGTGACGACCGACATCGCCACCAAGGGCGGCCAGTTCGACGTCATGACCATCGGCCTGTACGAGGCGCCGATCTGGTCGAAGAAGGGCTGGCTCACGCCCATCGCGACCGACGCGGCCTACGACGTCGAGGACCTGCTGCCGGCCATCCGCACCGGGCTGTCGAACGACGGCAAGCTCTACGCCGCGCCGTTCTACGGCGAGAGCTCGATGCTCATGTACCGGAAGGACCTGGCCGACAAGGCCGGCTTCAAGATGCCCGAGCGCCCGACCTGGACCCAGGTCAGGGAACTCGCGGCCAAGATCCACGATCCCAAGGCCGGCGTCTACGGCATCTGCCTGCGCGGCAAGCCCGGCTGGGGCGACAACATGGCCTTCCTGACCACGCTGGTCAACACCTACGGCGGCCAGTGGTTCGACATGCAGTGGAAGCCGCAGATCGACAGTCAGCCCTGGAAGGACGCGATCACGTTCTACGTCGACCTGATGAAGAACTACGGCCCGCCCGGCGTGTCCGCCAACAGCTTCAACGAGACGCTGGCGCTGTTCAACGAAGGCAAGTGCGGCATGTGGGTGGACGCGACCATCGCGGCCTCGTTCATCGCCGACCCCAAGCAGTCGAAGGTCGCCGACAAGGTCGCCTTCGCGCAGGCCCCGGTCGCCGTCACGCCCAAGGGCGCGAACTGGCTGTGGTCGTGGAACCTGGCGATCCCGGCGAGCTCGACCAAGGCCGCCGCGGCCCAGACCTTCGTCAAGTGGGCGACCTCCAAGGAGTACGTCCAGCTGGTGGCCAAGGAGCAGGGCTGGGCGCAGGTGCCCACCGGCACGCGCAAGTCGACCTACGCGAATCCCGAGTTCCAGAAGGTCGCCAGGTTCGCCGTCGAGGAGAAGAAGGCGATCGACAGCGCCAACCTGACCGACAGCACGCTGCCCAAGTCGCCCTACGTCGGCGTGCAGTACGCGGCCATTCCCGAGTTCCAGGCCATCGGCGTGGCGGTGGGCCAGCAGATGAGCGCGGCCCTCTCGGGCAAGGTCACGGTCGAGCAGGCGCTCAAGACCTCGCAGACCACGGCCGAGCGCGAGATGAAGAAGGCCGGCTACTACAAGTAACCCCCCAGGCTGCGCGCACTGCGTGTCGCTTCGCCAACCCCCCCTGCTGGGGGCGCCGCCAGCGGCCCGGCCAAGCCGGTTCCGCGGCGGCCCACGGCTTTTCCCTGCAACCGCCCGGGACCTTTTCATGAAACGACTCCTGCCTCGCGCCCTGATGGCGCCGGCGGTGGCCACGCTCTTCCTCTGGATGATCGTGCCGCTGCTCATGACGTTGTACTTCTCGTTCGTCAACTACAACCTCCTGCAGCCCGGCGAGCACGCGTTCGCCGGCATCGACAACTTCCACTACTTCATCACCGACCCGGACTTCTGGCCGGCGGTGTCCAACACGCTGCTGCTCATCGGCAGCGTGATCGGGATCACGGTGGTGCTGGGGGTGCTGCTGGCGCTGCTGGTCAACGAGCCGTTCCCGGGGCGGGGCATCGTGCGGGTGCTGCTGATCTCGCCCTTCTTCGTCATGCCGGCGGTCAACGCGCTGCTGTGGAAGCACATGATGATGAACCCGATCTACGGCGTGCTGGCCGACCTCTGGCGCAGCGTGGGCCTCACGCCGGTGGACTGGCTGACCGACGTGCCGCTGTTCTCCGTGATCCTCATGGTGGCCTGGCAGTGGCTGCCCTTCGCCTGCCTGATCTTCATCACCTCGCTGCAATCGCTCGACCGCGAGCAGATGGAGGCCGCGCGCATGGACGGCGCCACCGCCGCGCAGCGCTTCTTCTACCTGACCATCCCGCACCTGGGCCGGCCGATGGCGGTGGTGATCATGATCGAGATGATCTTCCTGCTCGGCGTGTTCGCCGAGATCGCCATCACCACCAACGGCGGCCCGGGCAACGAGAGCACCAACCTCACCTACATGATCTTCAAGCAGTCGCTGCTGAACTTCGACGTCGGCGTGGCCTCGGCGGGCGCCCTGTTCGCGGTGGTGCTGGCCAACATCGTGGCGGTCTTCCTCATCCGCATCGTCGGCAAGAACCTCGACTGAAGGCATCCACCATGCAAGGCAACCTCCTTCTCACCAGCCTGCGCACGCTGGGCGCCTGGGCCGCGGCGCTGCTGCTGTTCTTCCCGCTGGGCTGGCTGTTCCTCACGGCCTTCAAGACCGAACTGCAGGCGATCCACGTGCCGCCGCTGTTCGTCTTCGAGCCGACGCTGGACAACTTCAGCGAGGTCCAGCGGCGCAGCGACTACCTGCTGTATGCGCGCAACTCGCTCATCACCAGCCTGGGCTCCACCCTCATCGGTCTGCTGATCGCCGCGCCGGCGGCCTATTCGATGGCGTTCTTCCGCACGAAGCGCACGCGCGACATCCTGATGTGGATGCTCTCGACCAAGATGATGCCGGCCGTCGGCGCGCTCATGCCGATCTACGTGCTCGCCCAGCGCACCGGCCTGCTGGACTCGCTCACGGCGCTGACGGTGGTCTTCACGCTGTCGAACCTGCCCATCATGGTGTGGATGCTCTACACGAGCTACAAGGACATCCCCAACGAGATCCTGGAGGCCGCGCGCATGGACGGCGCGAGCCTGTGGACCGAGTTCCGCCACGTGGTGCTGCCGCTGTCGGTGGGCGGACTGGCGTCGTGCGGCCTGCTGTGCCTGGTGCTGAGCTGGAACGAGTCGTTCTGGGCGCTCAACCTGAGTTCGGCCAAGGCCGGCACGCTCGCCACGCTGATCGCCTCCTACTCGAGCCCCGAGGGCCTGTTCTGGGCCAAGCTGTCGGCGGCCTCGCTCATGGCCATCGCGCCCATCGTGGTGTTCGGCTGGTTCAGCCAGAAGCAGCTCGTCCAGGGCCTGACCTTCGGCGCCGTCAAGTAGATCCCCACCCCCACACGCACAGAGACACGCACATGGCCTACCTCGAACTCAAGGGCATCACGAAGAGCTTCGGCGACGCCCACATCATCCGTGGCGTCGACCTGGAGATCCGGAAAGGCGAATTCATCGTCTTCGTCGGCCCGTCGGGCTGCGGCAAGTCGACCCTGCTGCGCCTCATCGCCGGGCTGGAGCCGGTCACCGGCGGCGGCGTCAGGCTCGACGGGCGCGACATCACGCACACGCCCTCGGGCAAGCGCGACCTGGCGATGGTGTTCCAGAGCTACGCGCTCTACCCGCACATGAGCGTGGCCGACAACATGTCCTTCGCGCTCAAGCTCGCCGGCGTGGCCAAGGACGAGATCAGGAAGAAGGTCGAGCACGCGGCCCGCCAGCTCAACCTCACGCAATACCTCGATCGCACGCCCAAGGAACTCTCCGGCGGCCAGCGCCAGCGCGTGGCCATCGGCCGCGCGATCGTGCGCGCGCCCAAGGTGTTCCTGTTCGACGAGCCGCTGTCCAACCTCGACGCGGCCCTGCGCGGCAACACCCGCGTGGAGATCCACAAGCTGCACGTCGCCCTCGGGGTCACCAGCATCTACGTCACGCACGACCAGGTCGAGGCCATGACGCTGGCCGACCGCGTGGTGGTGCTGCGCGACGGCCTGATCGAGCAGGTCGGCACGCCCATGGAACTCTACGACCACCCGGTCAACCAGTTCGTGGCGCAGTTCATCGGCATGCCCTCGATGAACATGGTGGCGGCCAAGGCGATCCCCAGCTTCTCGCAGCAGACCGGCGGGCGCCTGCCGGTCGACGGCTTCCTGGGCGTGCGGCCCGAGGGACTGCGCGTGCATCCCGGCCACGGCGCGGGCGTGCCCGGGCGCGTCGAACTCGTCGAGGCGCTGGGCGCGGACACGCTGATCCACGTCGACGTGGCCGGCGTGCCCCTGATCTCGCGCCAGAACGACCGCACGACGCTGCGCGAGGGCGATGCCGTGGGCATCGCGCTCGACCCCTCGGTGCTGCACCTGTTCGGCCGCGACGGCCGCTCGCTCGCCGCCGCCCCGGCCACCGCCTGACTTCCCGACCTTCGACCTTCGACGGAATCCCCGACGTGAACGCACCTTCCCCCGCACCCGCACCCGCACCCGCCCGCATCCTGCACCTGGGCCTGGGCTCGTTCCACCGCGCGCACCAGGCGGTGTACCTGCAGGCGCTGCACGACGCCGGCGACACGCGCTGGTCGCTCGCCGGCGCCAACCTCCGTCCCGACATGGCCGAGGTGCTGGCCGCGCTGCGCGCCCAGGGCGGGCGCTACACGCTGGAGACCATCTCCCCGGCCGGCGAGGTGCGCTACCAGCGCATCGGGTCGATCCGCGAGGTGCTGCCTTTCGAGAGCGATCTGGCCGGCGTGATCGCGCTGGGCGCCGATCCGGCCACGCGCATCGTCTCCTTCACCGTGACCGAGGCCGGCTACTACCTCGACGCCGACCATCGCCTGGACCCGGCCTTCGCCGAGCTGGCCGCCGACATCGAGCGCGCCCGCCGCGGCGAGTCCGGCCAGACCATCTACGGGGCGGTCTGCGCCATCCTGCGCGTGCGCCGCGACGCCGGCGCCGGCCCCGTGACGCTGCTCAACTGCGACAACCTGCGCCACAACGGCGAGCGCTTCCGCGGCGGCCTGCTGGAATTCATCGAGCGCGCCGGCGACCCCGCGCTGCGCGACTGGACGGCGGCCAACACCACCAGCCCCAACGCGATGGTCGACCGCATCACGCCGCGCCCGCCGCCGGAACTGCGCGAGCGCGTGCGCGCCGCCACCGGCTGGGACGACGCCGCGCCGGTCACCGGCGAGCGCTTCATCCAGTGGGTGATCGAGGACGACTTCATCGCCGGCCGCCCGGCCTGGGAGACCGTCGGCGTGGAACTGGTCGCGTCGGTGCAGCCCTACGAGGAAGCCAAGATCCGCCTGCTCAACGCCACCCACAGCTGCATCGCCTGGGCCGGCACGCTGGTCGGGCTGCAGTTCATCCACGAGGGCACGCACACCCCGGCCATCCGCGAGATGGCCCGTCGCTACGTCACCGACGACGTGATCCCGGTGCTGGGCACGCCCGGCGCGCCCAGCCCGGTCGACCTGCCGGCCTACCGCGACGTGGTGCTCGAGCGCTTCGGCAATCCGGCCATCCGCGACACCAACCAGCGCGTGGCGGCCGACGGCTTCTCCAAGATCCCCGGCTTCATCGCGCCCACCGTGCGCGAGCGGCTGGCGCGCGGCGAGCCGATCGAGGCCGTGGCGATGCTGCCGGCGCTGTTCCTGGCCTTCCTCGGGCGCTGGCACCGGGGCGCGCTGCCCTACACCTACCAGGACCAGGGCATGGACCCGGCCGTGGCGCACGCGATGTGCGAGGCCGCCGATCCGGTCGCGGCCTTCTGCGCCGATGCCGGGCTGTGGGGCGATCTGGCCGGCGACGCCCGGCTGATCGACGCGGTGCGGCGCGCCGGCGCGCGGGTCGACGCCTTCGTGGCGGCGGCGTCCACCGGCGCGCGCTGACGAGCCCGCCCGGCGACCCGGACCATGACGTCGACACGCAGCCCCGGGGCGCCATCGACCTGCGCGCCGCCGGCCGATGCCGATGGTGGTAGCTTCCCGTGCTGACCTCCCGAGTCCCTCCGTCCGAGTCCGCGAGACCGCTCCCCGCCATGTCCACCGTCCGCACCCGCGCCACCCCCCGCCAGCGCCAGCCCGAGGTCGAGCACGACCTCGCGCGCTCGGCCGCGCTGGGTTACGAGACCTCCGGCGAGGCCGGCTGGATCCGCTGCCTGGCGCACGGCTTCCCGAGCCCGCTGTCGCGCTGGCACTGCCACGACGAGTACGAGCTGCACCTCATCACCGAGACCTCCGGCAAGGCCTTCGTCGGCGACTGGATCGGCCCGTTCCAGCCCGGCCACCTGGTGCTGTGCGGCCCGCGGCTGCCGCACAACTGGATCTCGCTGGACATGCCCGAGGCCGGCGTGGTGGCGCGCGACCTGGTCATCCAGTTCCGCCACGAGCCGGTGGCGCAGGCCGCGACGCAGATCCCCGAACTCGCCGGCGTCACGCACCTCTTGGAGCGGGCGCGCCACGGCATCGAGTTCTTCGGCCTCTCCACGCGGGCCCGCGACCACTGGACGCGCATCAAGGGCGCCCACGGGCTGCGGCGCCTGGCGGCGTTCTGCGAATTCCTCGCCGACCTGGCCGAGTGCAACGACTACCGGCTGCTGTCGAGCGTGCAGATGAAGGGCGCCGAGGGCGACGCCGAAGGCGACCGCATCAACGCCATCGTCACGCGCATCACCGACCACGTCGCCGAGCCGATCGCGCTGGCCGACGTGGCCGCCGAACTGGGCATGAGCGAGAGCCGCTTCAGCCGCTACTTCAAGCGCTCGACCGGCAACAACTTCACCGACTTCGTCAACCGGGTGCGCATCAACAACGCCTGCCACCTGCTGATGCAGACCGAGCACTTCGTCACCGACATCTGCTATCAGGTCGGCTTCAACAACGTCGCCAACTTCAACCGGCGCTTCCTGGAGGTCAAGGGCATGACGCCCAGCGAGTTCCGGCGGCAGGCCGACAGCCGCTTCGGCGGCGACCGCTGAGCGCGCCCCCCTTTCAAGGACCTTCCCGCACATGTACCTCGGACTCGACCTGGGCACCTCCGAACTCAAGGCGCTGCTGCTGGCGGACGACCATCGCATCGTCGCGGTGGCGCGCGCCTCGCTCACGGTGAGCCGGCCCCGGCCGCTGTGGTCGGAGCAGGACCCGGCCCGGTGGTGGGAGGCGCTGGAGACGGTGATGTCGGCGCTGCGCGCGTCGCAGCCCGGCGCGCTGGCGGCGGTGCGCGCCATCGGCCTGTCGGGCCAGATGCACGGCGCCGTGCTGCTCGACGCGGGCGACGCGGTGCTGCGCCCGGCCATCCTCTGGAACGACGGGCGCAGCGCCGCGCAGTGCGAGGCGCTCGCCGACGCCGTGCCGCGCCTGGGCGAGATCGCCGGCAACCTGGCGATGCCGGGCTTCACGGCACCCAAGCTGATGTGGGTGCGCGCGCACGAGCCCGCGCTGTTCGCGCGCACCCGGCGCGTGCTGCTGCCCAAGGACTGGCTGCGCCTGCGGCTCACCGGCGAGGCCGTGGGCGAGATGTCCGATGCCTCGGGCACGCTGTGGCTCGACGTGGGCCGGCGCGACTGGTCCGACGAACTGCTCGCCGCGACGGGCCTCGGGCGCGAGCACATGCCGCGCCTGGTCGAGGGCGACGCGGTGTCGGCGCGGCTGCTGCCGGCGCTGGCCGAACGCTGGGGCCTGCGGCCGGGCATCGCGGTGGCCGGCGGCGGCGGCGACAACGCGGCCAGCGCCGTCGGCATGGGCCTGATCGAGGCGGGACAGGGCTTCGTCTCGCTGGGCACCTCGGGCGTGATCTTCGTTTGCGGCGCGCGTTTCGCGCCCCGGCCGGAGGCGGCCGTCCACGCCTTCTGCCACGCGCTGCCGGGCCGCTGGCACCAGATGTCGGTGATGCTGTCGGCCGCGAGCGCGGTGGGCTGGGCGGCGCGCTGCTTCGGCTTCGTCGACGAGCCGGCGCTGCTGGCGGCGGCCGCCACGGCGACGGCCGCGATGCGCGCGCGCGCGCCGCTGTTCCTGCCCTACCTGGCCGGCGAGCGCTCGCCGCACAACGATGCCGGCGCGCAGGGCGTGCTGCACGGCCTGACCCACGCGCACGGGCCGGCCGACATCGCCTACGCCGTGGTCGAGGGCGTGAGCCTGGGCCTGCGCGACGGGCTGGACACGCTGGAGCGCCCGGCGGGCGACCTGCTGCTGGTCGGCGGCGGGGCGCGCAGCGTCTGGTGGGGCCAGTTGCTGGCCGACATCCTGGAGGTGCCGCTGGCCCTGGCCGAGGGCGGCGAGGCCGGCGGGGCGCTGGGCGCGGCCCGGCTGGCCTGGCTGGCCGACGGCGGGGACGCCGCGTCGGTGTGCCGCACGCCGCCCCTGCAGCGGCGCTTCGAGCCCGACGCGGCCCAGGCGCCCGGCCACCGGGCGCGGCACGCCCGCTTCAGGGCCCTGTACGCGGCCTCGCGGCCGCACTTCGCGAGCGCCTAGCCCGCCCGCCGGGCGGGCCGGGCAGGTGGCCGGTCAGAGGCCCGCGCCGGGCGCCGTGGCCTTGCCGGCGGCGACGCCCACCAGCACCGGCTTCGCGCGCCAGAGTCCGGGGAACACCTTCTGCAGGTTCTCCACCTTGGGCACGTCGTTGATCACGATGTAGGGGTGGTCGGGATGGCGGGCCAGGAAATCCTGGTGGTCGGCCTCGGCCGGGTAGAAGGCCTTGCCCGTCTCGACGGTGGTGGCGATCGGACGGCCGAACGCCTTGGCGGCGTCGAGCTGCGCGATGTACGCGCTCGCCACGCGCTGCTGCTCGGCGTTCTCGGGGAACACGGTCGAGCGGTACTGGGTGCCGGTGTCGGGGCCCTGCCGGTCGAGTTCGGTCGGGTTGTGCGCCACCGAGAAAAACACCTGGAGCAGGCGTCCGTAGCTGACCTGCCGGGGGTCGTAGGTGATGCGCACGGCCTCGGCATGGCCGGTGTCGCCCAGGCCCACCGCCTCGTACGTGGCCGTCTTGCGGCTGCCGCCGGCATAGCCCGAGACGGCGCCGGTCACGCCCTTGACGTGCTGGAACACCGCCTGCACGCCCCAGAAACAGCCGCCGGCGAACACCGCCGTCGCCGTGGCGCCGCCCGGCGCGACGTCGCTCGCCGGCGGCGGGATCACGACCGCCGCCTCCGCGGCGATGGACGGCATCGCGTGCCACACCGAGGCGGCCGCCGCGAGCCCGGCCAGGGCGAGCAACGGCCGGCGTCCCAGCATCGGCGCTCGAGCGGAGCGGGCGGAGGAGGCGATCACGGGGATTTTCATGGGAGGAGCGCTTGCGGAAATGCGTGGTTTTTTGAGCAGGCAACCTACGGACGGCCCGGCAGCAGACTACAGGATCGAGGCGAATTGCAAACGATGGTTCCTGTGCGAGACACCTTTTCTCGTCCGTTACGTTTCATGCATCCTTCCTCCATTTCGCCTATTTCGTCCATTTCCTCCGCCCGGGTCATGCACGGGCCCGAAGCCCACCGGCCGGCGAGCGACCCGCTTGCGCCCTTGTTCGAGAGTTTCTGGATCGGCGGCTTCGAGGGCGCCGATCACGTCAACGGATTCGGCCAGCCGCTCGACCCGAACGCGCGCAACGGCCACGACGCGCGGCTCGACGAGGACTACGCGGCCCTCACCGCACGAGGCATCCGCACCGTGCGGGAGAGCGTGGGCTGGCGGCTGATCCACGCGCGCGGCGATGCCGGCTGGCGAGCGATCGAGTCGCAGGCGCGCCGCGCCGCCGGCCACGGCATCCAGGTCATCTGGACCCTGATGCACTACGGCTGGCCGGCCGGGCTCGACCCGTTCGAACGACCCGACGAATTCGTCGGCGCCTTCGCCGACCATTGCGCGCGCCTGGCGGAGCTGCTGGCCTGCATCGGGGGTCCGCGACCGGTCTACCAGCCCGTCAACGAGATCTCCTTCCTGGCCTGGGCGGCCTCCAGCACCGGGCTGATCCACCCGCACCTGCCGTCGGCGCCCGGCAACGGCGATCGCCTCAAGCGGGTGCTGGTGCGCGCGGCGCTGCGCGCGACCGACGCCATCCGGGCGGTCGAGCCCGGCGCGCGCATCGTGCACACCGACCCGGTGGTCCACATCGAGCCGCACCGGGGGGCCGGGCCGACCGACAGCGCCGCCGCGCTGCGCGCCAACGACCACCAGTTCGAGGCCTGGGACATGATCGCCGGGCGCACCGCTCCCGAACTGGGCGGTGCCCCGGGCTACCTCGACGTGCTGGGCCTCAACTATTACCACGACAACCAGTGGGAGGAGGGCACGGGCGTGCGCCTGCACTGGCACATGGGCGATGCGCGCCGCCGGTCGTTCGCCGACCTGGCCGACGCGCTGTGGCGGCGCTACGGCCGTCCGATGTGCCTGTCGGAGACCGGCCACATCGGCCAGGGCCGCGACGCCTGGCTCGACCACATCGCCGCCGAGGTGGTCGAGTGCCGCGCCCGCGACATCCCGATCGGCGGCCTGTGCCTCTACCCGGTGATCGACCGCCCGGACTGGCAGGACGCCGGCCACTGGCACCACAGCGGCCTGTGGGACGTGCCCGGCGCCGATGCCGGCGACTTCACCCGCCGGCTGTGCCAGCCCTATGCCGAACGCCTGCGCCACTGGCAGCACGTGTTCCAGACCCCTTCGCTCCTTTCTCAACTTCACAGGCACAGAACCGCCATGACAAGTCTCGTCGTCTTCTCCCACCTGCGCTGGGATTTCGTCTACCAGCGTCCCCAGCAGCTGATGTCGCGGCTGGCCGAGCGCCATCCGGTCGTGTTCGTCGAGGAACCCATGCCGGGCGCGGACCACGCCTGGCTGGAAAGCCACAGCCCCTGCGCCGGCGTCACGGTGCTGCGCATGCACCTGCCGGGCCACGCCCACGGCTTCCACGACGAGCACATGGCCGGCCTGGGCACGCTGCTGGCCGGCCACCTGCGCGAGCACCGCATCGACGACTACCTGCTGTGGTTCTACACCCCGCTGGCGTTTCCGCTGGCCGACGGCCTCGCGCCGCGCGGCATGGTGTACGACTGCATGGACGAGCTCGCCGCCTTCGACTTCGCGCCGCCCGCGCTGATCGAGCGCGAGAACGCCATGTTCGACGCCGTCGACCTCGTGTTCACGGGTGGCCGCAGCCTGTACGAGTCCAAGCGCCTGCGCCACCCGGACGTGCACTGCTTCCCGAGCAGCGTCGACCACGCGCATTTCGGCCGCCGCGACGTGGCCGACCACCCCGACCAGCGCGCCATCGCGCATCCGCGCCTAGGCTACTACGGCGTGATCGACGAGCGCCTGGACCTGGGCCTGGTCGCCGCCGTGGCCGACGCGCATCCGGACTGGCAGGTGGTGATGGTCGGGCCGGTCGTGAAGATCGATCCGGCGGGCCTGCCCCAACGCCCGAACATCCACTGGATGGGCCAGCGCCGCTACGACGAGCTGCCGGCCTTCCTGGCCGGCTGGGACGTCTGCATGATGCCCTTCGCGCTCAACGCGTCGACGCGCTTCATCAGCCCGACCAAGACGCTGGAGTACCTGGCCGCCGGCAAGCCGATCGTCAGCACCCCGGTGCGCGACGTGGCGCAGCAGTACGCCGACGTGGTCCCCATCGCGGCGACGCCGGCGGAGTTCGTGGCCGCCTGCGAAGGCATCCTGGCCTGGCACGACAGCGCGCGTCTGAGCTTCCGTGCCTCCGCCGCGCTGGTGGTGGCCGGTACCTCGTGGGACCGCACCGCCGCGGCCATGCAGGACCTGCTCGAACGCTTCGACGTGGCGGCCGATGCCGACACGCCGAGCGCGGCCCCGGCCGCCCGGACCGCCGCGGTCGAGGAATCGGACACGGCGCTCGACGAGGCCCAGGCATGAGCCCAGGGTCGTTCCCAACCCCTTCTTTCCCGGCGATCCACCCATGACCCACATCGCTATCGCCGGCGCCGGCTTCTCCGGCGCCGTGCTGGCCCAGGAACTGGCACGCGCGGGCTGCCGCGTCGACGTCTTCGACACCCGGCCGCACGTCGCGGGCAACTGCCACACCGAACGCGACGCCGACACCGGCGTGATGCTGCACACCTACGGACCGCACATCTTCCACACCAGCAACGAGCGCGTGTGGGACTACGTGCGGCGCTTCGGCGAGTTCGTGCCCTTCGTCAACCGCGTCAAGGCCATCACCGGCGGGCGCGTGTTCTCGCTGCCGCTGAACCTGCTGACGATCAACCAGTTCTTCGGCAAGACCTTCTCGCCGGCCGAGGCGGCGGCGTTCTTCGAGCAGATCGGCGAGCGCGGCATCGAGTCGCCCGCCAACTTCGAGGAGCAGGCCCTGTCGCTCATGGGCCGCGAACTCTACGAGGCCTTCTTCAAGGGCTACACGACCAAGCAGTGGGGCATGTCGCCCACCGAACTGCCCGCGAGCATCCTCAAGCGCCTGCCGGTGCGCTTCAACTACGACGACAACTACTACGCGAGCCGCTGGCAGGGCATCCCCCGCGACGGCTATACGGCCATCGTCGAGAAGATGCTCGACCACCCGGACGTCCGGCTCCACCTGGGCACCCGCTTCGACCGCGACGCGGCCGGCGACTACGACCACGTGTTCTACAGCGGCCCCATCGATGCCTGGTTCGGCCACGTCGACGGCCGCCTGGGCTACCGCACGCTGGACTTCGTGCGCGAGGACCACGCGGGCGACTACCAGGGCAACGCCGTCATCAACTACGGCGACGTGCCGGTCCCCTGGACCCGCATCTCCGAGCACAAGCACTTCGCCCCGTGGGAGTCGCACGACAAGACGGTCGTCTTCAAGGAGTACAGCCGCTTCTGCGAGAAGGCCGACACCCCGTACTACCCGATCCGCCTGGTGGCGGAGAAGACGTTGCTGTCGCGCTACATCGAGCGCGCCCGCACCGAGCGGAAGGTCACCTTCGTCGGTCGCCTGGGCACCTACCGCTACATCGACATGCACGTCACCATCGCCGAGGCCCTGGACACCGCCGAGCGCTTCCAGAAGGCCCGGGCCGACGGCACCCCCATGCCCGCGTTCGTCGTCGACCCCCTGGGTTGAGCCGCACCCGGCGCGCCCAAAGCAAAAGGCCCTGCAGCGCAAGCTGCAGGGCCTTTTTGTTCGCGGACACCGCGGGACTGGCTTCGCCAGACCGCGGGTGTCGCCCCCGGTAGGGGGAGCAGGCGCAGCGGACACGAAGTGCCGCGCAGCCTGCCGGGGGCGAGCGAGATCACATCCCCATGCCGCCCATGCCGCCCATGCCGCCCATGTCGGGCATGCCGCCGCCGGCGCCGGACTCTTCCTTCGGTGCCTCGGCGACCATGGCTTCGGTCGTCAGCAGCAGCGAAGCGACCGATGCGGCGTTCTGCAGCGCGGTGCGGGTGACCTTCGTCGGGTCCAGGATGCCCAGCTCGAGCATGTCGCCGTACGTGTCGTTGGCGGCGTTGAAGCCGTAGTTGCCGTTGCCGGCCAGGACCGCGTTCACCACCACCGAGGCTTCGCCGCCGGCGTTGTTGACGATCTCGCGCAGGGGCGCCTCGACGGCCTTCATCACCAGCTTGATGCCGGCGTCCTGGTCGGCGTTGTCGCCCTTGACCGAGTCGCCGACCGCCTGCTTGGCGCGCAGCAGGGCCACGCCGCCGCCGGCGACCACGCCTTCTTCCACCGCAGCGCGCGTGGCGTGCAGGGCGTCTTCGACGCGGGCCTTCTTTTCCTTCATCTCGACTTCGGTGGCGGCGCCGACCTTGATCACCGCGACGCCGCCGGCCAGCTTGGCCACGCGTTCCTGCAGCTTCTCGCGGTCGTAGTCGCTCGAGGCTTCCTCGATCTGCACGCGCACCTGCTTGACGCGGGCTTCGATGTCACCGGCGGCGCCGGCGCCGTCGATGATGATCGTGTTTTCCTTGCCCACTTCGATGCGCTGCGCCGAGCCGAGGTCGGCCAGGGTGACCTTCTCCAGCGTCAGGCCGACTTCCTCGGCGATGACCTTGCCGCCCGTCAGGATGGCGATGTCTTCCAGCATGGCCTTGCGGCGGTCGCCGAAGCCAGGTGCCTTGACGGCCACGACCTTCAGGATGCCGCGGATCGTGTTCACGACCAGGGTCGCCAGGGCTTCGCCCTCGACTTCTTCCGCGATGATCAGCAGCGGACGGCCCGACTTCGCGACCTGTTCCAGCGTGGGCAGGAGGTCGCGGATGTTGCTGATCTTCTTGTCGTAGAGCAGCACGAACGGGTTGTCCAGGATCGCCGACTGCTTTTCCGGGTTGTTGATGAAGTAGGGCGACAGGTAGCCGCGGTCGAACTGCATGCCTTCGACGACGTCGAGTTCGCTGTCGAGCGACTTGCCGTCTTCGACGGTGATGACGCCTTCCTTGCCGACCTTGTCCATCGCGTCGGCGATGAGCTTGCCGATGGTCTCGTCGCTGTTGGCCGAGATGGAGCCGACCTGGGCGATTTCCTTCGACGTGGTCGTCGGCTTGGAGGCCTTCTTCAGTTCCTCGACCAGGGCCGTGACGGCCTTGTCGATGCCGCGCTTCAGGTCCATCGGGTTGATGCCGGCGGCCACGTACTTGAAGCCCTCGCGCACGATGGCCTGGGCCAGCACGGTCGCGGTGGTGGTGCCGTCACCGGCGTTGTCGGAGGTCTTGGAGGCCACTTCCTTCACGAGCTGGGCGCCCATGTTCTGCAGCTTGTCCTTGAGTTCGATCTCCTTGGCCACGGACACACCGTCCTTGGTCACGGTGGGGGCGCCGAACGAACGCTCGAGCACCACGTTGCGGCCCTTGGGGCCCAGGGTCACCTTGACGGCATTGGCCAGGATGTTCACACCCTCGACCATGCGTGCGCGGGCTTCGCCGCCGAAAACGACGTCTTTTGCTGCCATGTTGATTCTCCGGATTCAGTAATTGGGGGTAGGAAGGGAAAGCTTGGAAGCAGCCGGTGGCTTACTTCTCGACGACCGCGAACAGGTCGTCTTCCTTCATGACGAGCAACTCGTCGCCGCCGACCTTGACGGTCTGGCCGCTGTACTTGCCGAACAGGACGCGGTCGCCGACCTTGACGGTCAGTGCGGCGAGTTCGCCCTTGTCGTTGCGCTTGCCCGGGCCGACGGCCAGGACTTCGCCCTGATCGGGCTTTTCGGCGGCGGCGTCGGGGATGACGATGCCGGAGGCGGTCTTGGTTTCGCTGTCAACACGCTTGACGATCACGCGATCGGCCAAAGGACGAAGGTTCATAGCATCTCCTGGATGTGTGGAATGGATGGGGATTCGTGCGGCCACGGACGGAAGGTCCGTGGCGCTGTCGCCTGAAAGCGAGCGCTGTTAGCACTCTGCTTCGGTGAGTGCCAATGATAAGGGCATTCATCACGATTTCAAGGGCGCGGGGACGGCGGCGATCAGGCGAACCCCTACACGCGCCGTCTGGTGCGGATGACTCGACCGCTCCTGGCGCGGTCCAAGGATGAGTTTTTCCGATGGCGACCGCGTCGTTCCTCCCCAGTGGGAGACGGCGGATCCGGACACCGCCTTTTCCATTCCCCGTCCTTTTGTCAGGAGACCTCCATGGCCATTCAGAACGATTCCTCGCGCGACATCAACGCAGGCAACACCGGCGACCTGAACCGTGATCCGATCACCGGTGCGCCCGGCGCGCACCCCGTGGGCACCGGCGTCGGCGCCACCGGTGGCGCCCTGGCGGGCGCGGCGGCGGGGTCGCTGGCCGGTCCGGTCGGCACCGTGGTAGGTCTGGTGGCCGGCGCGGTCGTCGGCGGCCTGGGCGGCAAGGCCGTCGCCGAGAACGTCAACCCGACGGCCGAGGACGCCTACTGGCGCGAGAGCTACAACCGCGAAGCCTACGTGCAGCCCGGCAGCAGCTACGACGACTACGGCCCGGCCTACGAGATGGGCTGGTCGACCCGCGCGTCGCGCGCCGACACGTTCGACGCCGTCGAGCCTTCGCTGGCCGACGAGTGGTCGACCCGCCGCGGCGCGTCCGGCCTCGACTGGGAGCAGGCCCGTCCCGCCACGCGCGCCGCCTGGGAGCGCGCCGACCGCACCTATTTCAGCGCCAGCGACGCCGAACTCGACGGCACGGTCAACAACGCCCGCGCGAGCACCACGCTGGGCGCCGCTTCCGCGCTGGGCGCGGGTGCCGCGACGACCACCGCGTTCGGCGCCGGCGACACCTTCGACGGCACGGGCGAGCCGCTCGCCAACGACGAGGTGGTCGACGTCCTCAACGACCTGATCGAGAACTCGCGCGATGGCGCCGAGGGCTTCAAGGTGAGCGCCGAGCAGGTCGAGACCGCGCGCCTGAAGCAGCTGTTCAGCGAGCGCGCCACTGCGTGCGCCGCGGCGGCCGCCGAACTGGTGCCGCTGGTCACGCAGTACGGCGGCACGCCCGCCGATGGCGGCACCGCCGGTGGCGCGCTGCATCGCGGCTGGGTCAAGATCAAGGGCGCGGTCGGCGCCGACAGCGAGGAATCGATCCTGGAAGAGGTCGAGCGCGGCGAGGACGCCTCGTTGGCCCGCTATCGCAAGGCGCTGAAGAACCAGCTGCCGGCCGACGTGCGCGCCGTGGTGCAGAAGCAGGCCGATGGCGCCCAGCGCAACCACGACGAGATCAAGGCCCTGCGCGACCAGGCGCGCGCGCGCGGCTGACCGTCCCTTCGCCGGACCTCGCCAGCGGGTGCCGATGCCGCTCGGCCCGGTCCCGGCATCCCGCTTCGCCAAGCCGCCCCCGGGCGGCTTTTCCACGTCCTTCACGTCCGCCATGAACGCCAGCAAGTCCTCCGGTCCCGATCCTTCCCGCTCCGACGCCGGCCGGCCGGGGTTCGTCCAGGTGCGCGGCGCGCGCGAGCACAACCTGAGGAACGTCGACGTGGACATCCCGCGCGACGCGCTGGTGGTGTTCACCGGCGTGTCGGGCTCGGGCAAGTCGTCGCTGGCCTTCGGCACGCTGTACGCCGAGGCGCAGCGGCGCTATTTCGAGTCGGTCGCGCCCTATGCGCGGCGGCTGATCGACCAGGTCGGCGTGCCGGCGGTGGACTCGATCGAGGGTCTGCCGCCCGCGGTGGCGCTGCAGCAGCAGCGCGGCACGCCGGGCGCGCGCTCGTCGGTGGGCAGCCTGACGACGCTGTCGAGCCTGCTGCGCCTGCTGTATTCCCGCGCCGGGCGCTATCCGGACGGGCAGCCCATGCTCTACGCCGAGGACTTCTCGCCCAACACGCCGCAGGGCGCCTGCCCGGCCTGCCACGGTTTGGGCCACGTCTACGAGGTGACCGAGCGCTCGATGGTGCCGGACGATTCGCTCACCATCCGCGAACGCGCCGTCGCCGCCTGGCCCTCGGCCTGGCAGGGGCAGAACCTGCGCGACATCCTGGTCACGCTCGGCCACGACGTCGACACGCCCTGGCGCGACCTGCCGAGGAAGACGCGCGACTGGATCCTGTTCACCGACGAGCAGCCGACCGTGCCGGTCTACGCCGGGCGCACCGGGGCCGAGGTCCGCGCCGCCCTGCGCGCCAAGGCCGAGCCGAGCTACCAGGGCACCTTCATCGGGGCGCGGAAGTACGTCCGGCACACCTTCGCCACCACCCAGAGCGCCCTCATGAAGAAGCGCGTGGCGCGCTTCATGACCGGCAGCGTCTGTCCGGAATGCGGCGGTGGGCGGCTCAAGCGCGAGGCGCTGGGCGTGACCTTCGCCGGGCTCGACATCGCCGCGCTGTCGCGGCTGCCGCTGGAGGACCTGGCGCGGGTGCTCGGCCCGGCGGCGGCGGGCGAGACGCCGGCCGAGGCGCCCGACGTCCCGCTCGGGCGCGAACGGGCCCGCCGCGACACCGCGCGCCGCGTCGCCGCCGGCGGTGCCGCGCACGCGGCCGCGCCCGACGTGCGGCGCACCTCGCACCTGTCCGAGGAGAAGCGCATCGCCGCGCAGCGCATCGCGCAGGAGGTGCTCGCGCGCGTCGACACGCTGTGCGCGCTGGGCCTGGGCTACCTCTCGCTCGACCGCGCCACGCCCACGCTGTCGCCGGGCGAACTGCAGCGGCTGCGCCTGGCCACGCAGATCCGCTCGAACCTCTTCGGCGTCGTCTACGTGCTCGACGAGCCCTCAGCCGGCCTGCACCCGGCCGATGCCGAGGCGCTGCTCGATGCCCTGGCGCAATTGAAGCGCGCGGGCAATTCGCTCTTCGTCGTCGAACACGACCTGGCCGTCATGCGCACGGCCGACTGGCTCGTCGACGTCGGCCCCGGCGCGGGCGAGCGCGGCGGCGAGGTGCTCTACAGCGGTCCGCCCGCCGGCCTGCGCGAGGTCGCCGCCTCGCTCACGGCGCGCTACCTGTTCGACGAGCGGACGCCGGCCGCGCGCGTGCCGCGCGCGCCGGCCGGCTGGCTGCGGCTCGAAGGCGTCGCGCGCAACAACCTCGACGGCGTGGACGCCGCGTTCCCGCTGGGCGTGCTGACGACGGTGACGGGTGTCTCGGGCTCGGGCAAGTCGAGCCTGGTGAGCCAGGCGCTGGTCGAGCTGGTGGCGGCGCACCTCGGCCAGGAGGCCCCGGCGGCCGACGAGGACGGCGCCGAGGGCGATGCGCCGGGCACGCCCCAGGGCGTCACGGCCGGGCGCATCGCCGGCGGCGCCGAGGCCGTCCGGCGGCTGGTGCGGGTCGACCAGAAACCGATCGGCCGCACGCCGCGCTCCAACCTCGCGACCTACACCGGCCTGTTCGACGCCGTGCGCCGGCTCTTCGCCGCCACGCCCGAGGCCCGGGCGCGGAAGTTCGACGCCGGGCGCTTCTCGTTCAACGTCGAGAAGGGCCGCTGCCCGACCTGCGAGGGCGAGGGCTTCGTCGGCGTCGAGCTGCTGTTCATGCCCAGCGTCTACGCGCCGTGTCCGGCCTGCCACGGCGCGCGCTACAACGCCGCCACGCTCGAGGTGCGCTGGCGGGGCCGCGACATCGCCGAGGTGCTGCGCCTGACGGTGGACGAGGCGTGCGACTTCTTCGCCGAGGAGCCGGCCGTGCAGCGGCCGCTCGTGCTGCTGCGGGCCATCGGCCTGGGCTACCTGCGGCTGGGACAGCCGGCGACCGAGCTGTCGGGCGGCGAGGCCCAGCGCATCAAGCTCGCCACCGAGCTGCAGCGCGCGCAGCGCGGCGACACGCTCTACGTGCTCGACGAGCCGACCACCGGCCTGCATCCCTCGGACGTCGACCGGCTGATGGCGCAGTTCGACCGCCTGATCGAGGCCGGCAACACGGTCGTCGTGGTCGAGCACGAGATGCGCGTGGTGGCCGCGAGCGACTGGGTGATCGACGTCGGGCCGGGGGCCGGCGGGGCGGGCGGACGCATCGTGGCGGCCGGTCCACCGCGCGAGGTCGCCCGCGCGCGCGGAAGCCGGACGGCGCGCCATCTGGCAGCGGCGCTGGGGGAGGCGCCCGCAGAATCCGGCGGATGAAAAAACTGCTCGCGGTCGCCACCGCCTTGCTCTCCGTCTCCGCGCTCCATGCGCAATCCGAGGCCCCTTCCTCCGCCCGCGCCGCCCCCGCCGGCGGCGCGGACCCCGTCGCGGCGTCCGGCGCCGCCGACGACGTTCCCACGCTCGGGGCCGTCACCGTCTCCACGCCGCGCGGCGAAGCCTCCGCCTTCGACGTGCCGGGTTCGATCGACCTGGTCGACCGCCAGCAGCTGCGCGACGGCCGGCTGCAGGTCAACCTGTCGGAGAGCCTGGGCGGCGTGCCGGGGCTGCAGGTGCAGAACCGGCAGAACTACGCGCAGGACCTGCAGATCTCCATCCGGGGCTTCGGCGCGCGCTCGACCTTCGGCCTGCGCGGCGTGCGCCTCTACATCGACGGCATCCCGGCCACGCTCCCCGACGGCCAGGGCCAGAGTTCGAACATCGACATCGGCACGGCCGACCGCGTGGAGGTGCTGCGCGGGCCGTTCTCCGCGCTCTACGGCAATTCGTCCGGCGGCGTGATCCAGGTCTTCACGCAGGACGGCGAGGCGCCGCCGCGGGTGGGCTTCTCGGTGGCCGGCGGCAGCGACGGCACGTCGCGCGTGGGGGCGACGGCCAGCGGGCGGAGCGGCCGCGTCGACTACGTGCTGGGCGCGAGCCGCTTCCGCACCGACGGCTATCGCGACCACAGCGCCGCCACGCGCGACATCGCCAACGGCAAACTGGGCATCGCGCTGGACGACGGCGCGAAGCTCACGCTGGTGGCCAACAGCGTGCGCATCGACGCGCAGGACCCGCTGGGCCTGACGCAGTCGCAGCTGGCGACCGACCGCCGCGGCGCCACGCTGGCGACGCAGTACGACACGCGCAAGACGGTCGACCAGACGCAGCTGGGCCTGCGCTACGAGAAGCGCATCGACGCGGCCAACGACCTGCGCCTGATGGTCTACGGCGGCGAGCGCCGCACCACGCAGTTCCAGGCCATCCCGCCGTCGGCGCAGGCCAGTCCCCTGAGCGCCGGCGGCGTGATCGACCTGGAACGGCGCTACGCCGGCTTCGACGCGCGCTGGACCACGCGCACCCGGCTCGCGGACCGTCCGTTCGAGGTCGCCGCCGGCCTGGCCTACGACACCCTCGACGAGACCCGGCGCGGCAACGAGAACTTCCTCGGCACGGCCGCCGCGCCGCGCCGGCTGGGCGTGCTGGGCGCGCTGCGGCGCGACGAACGCAACACGGTCTCCAACGTCGATCCGTACGTGCAGACGCGCTGGGATTTCGCCGAGCGCTGGAGCCTGGAGGCCGGCGTGCGGCGCAGCACCGTGCGCTTCGACTCGCAGGACCGCTACGTGCGCGGTGCCAATCGCGACGACAGCGGCGACGCGCGCTATGCCCGCACGCTGCCCGCCGGCGCGCTGCGCTACGCGGTGAACCGGGACCTGAACGTGTACGTCTCGGCCGGCCGGGGTTTCGAGACACCGACGCTCAACGAACTTTCCTACCGGCCCGACGGCACCGGCGGGCTGAACTTCGCGCTGCAGCCCTCGGTGAACCGCAGCGTCGAGGCCGGCGCCAAGGCGCGCATCGCCGGCGGGCTGCTGACCGGCGCGGTGTTCCAGACCCGCACCGACGACGAGATCGTCACCGCCACCAACGTCGGTGGCCGCGCCACCTTCCGCAACGCCGGTCGCACCCGGCGCGAGGGCGCCGAGATCGCCTGGCTGCACGAGACCGCCGGCCACTGGCGTACCCAGGTCGCCGCGACGTGGCTGGACGCGCGCTACGACGACGCCTTCAACGCCGTGGCGGCAGGCAGTCGCATCCCGGGCATCGCCAAGCAGGCGCTGTTCGTCTCCTACGGCTACGCGCCGCCCGAGGGCTGGCGCGCCGGCGCCGAGCTGCGCGCGCTCGGCCGCATCGCGGCCAACGACGCCAACACCGCCAGCGCGCCGGGCTACGCGGTGGCGGCGGTGCAGGCCGGCTACGTGCGGCGCGTGGCGCGCTGGGAACTCAACGCCTTCGCCCGCGTCGACAACCTGTTCGCGCGCGACATCGTCGGCTCGGTCATCGTCAACGAGGGCAACGCACGCTTCTACGAGCCGGCGCCGGGACGGACCTGGACCGTGGGGGCGGGGGCGACGTACCGGTTCTGACGGACGCAAGAAAAGCCGGGCGGGCCCGGCTTTCGTGCGATCGATCGATGTCCCTGGGCGCCGGCCTCAGAGCCCGGCGGCGGCGCGCAGCGCGGCGGCCTGGCCGGTCGACTCCCAGGTGAACTCCGGCTCCTCGCGGCCGAAGTGGCCGTAGGCGGCGGTCTTGCGGTAGATCGGGCGCAGCAGGTCGAGCATCTGGATGATGCCCTTGGGGCGCAGGTCGAAGTGCTCGCGCACCAGCGCGGCGATCCGGTCGTCGGGGATCACGCCGGTGCCCTCGGTGTAGACCGTGATGTTCATCGGCTGGGCCACGCCGATCGCGTAGGCGACCTGGATCTGGCACTGGCGCGCGATGCCCGCGGCGACGATGTTCTTGGCCACGTAGCGCGCGGCGTAGGCGGCCGAGCGATCGACCTTGCTCGGGTCCTTGCCCGAGAACGCGCCACCGCCGTGGGGGCAGGCGCCGCCGTAGGTGTCGACGATGATCTTGCGCCCGGTCAGGCCGCAGTCGCCCTGGGGGCCGCCGACGACGAAGCGGCCGGTCGGGTTGATCAGGTAGCGCGTCTCCTTGAGCCATTCCTTGGGCAGCACCGGCTTGATGATCTCCTCGATCACCGCCTCGATGAAGCCGGCCTTCATCTTCGTCGGGCTCTCGCTCTGGTCGGGGTGGTGCTGGGTGGAGAGCACCACGGTGTCGATGCTGTGGGGCTTGCCGTCGACGTAGCGCATCGTGACCTGGCTCTTGGCGTCCGGACGCAGGAAGGGCAGGCGGCCGTCCTTGCGCAGCTGGGCCTGGCGCTCGACGAGGCGGTGCGCGTAGTAGATCGGCGCGGGCATCAGCTCGGGCGTCTCGTCGCAGGCGTAGCCGAACATCAGGCCCTGGTCGCCGGCGCCGGTGTTGAGGTGGTCGTCGGAGGCGTGGTCGACGCCCTGGGCGATGTCGTTGCTCTGCTTGTCGTAGCAGACCATCACCGCGCAGCCCTTGTAATCGATGCCGTAGTCGGTGTTGTCGTAGCCGATGCGCTTGATGGTGTCGCGCGCGACCTGGATGTAGTCGACGTGCGCGTTGGTGGTGATCTCGCCGGCCAGCACCACGAGGCCGGTGTTGGTCAGCGTCTCGGCGGCGACGCGGCTGAGCGGGTCCTGCTCGAAGATCGCGTCGAGGATCGCGTCGGAGATCTGGTCGGCGACCTTGTCGGGGTGGCCTTCGGAGACGGATTCGGAAGTGAAGAGAAAGTCGTTCGCCATGGGATGGGGCTCCAATCGGGTGGGTCGGCGCGTTGCCGACGGCGGATGAAGCCTGGCGAACGCTTTAGCAGAAGGCCGTTTCCGGCCCGGGCACAATCGCTCGGCGCTTGTGCTGTCGCCCTGCAAGTAGTTCCATAACTCGGCGACAATTTGGATTCTATTCGAGCCGTGCAGGGCATCTTGTCAAGGGTCTTTGCCGCGCGTCATCCACCGTTCGGTCGTCTTCTTTCCGCGTTCGTCTTCTCCGCTCCGTCTCCCGATGCTCGTCACCCTGTTCCGCCTGCTCGCCCGCGTGCCGCTGCCCGTCATGCAGCGCCTGGGCATCGCCTTCGGCTGGCTGGTGTGGTGGACCTCGCCGCGCTACCGCCAGCGCTTCGTCGCCAACGCGGAGGCGGCCGGTTTCACGCCCGAGCAGTACCGCCCGGCCATCGGCGCGGCCGGTGCCATGGCGGCGGAATTGCCCTGGCTGTGGGCACGTCCGCGCGGCGAGAGCGTGCTGCCGCGCGTGGTGCGCTGGGACGGGATCGAGGCCTTCGAGGCGGCGCTGGCCGAGGGGCGCGGCGTGATCATCGTCACGCCCCACCTGGGCAGCTGGGAGATGTACGGCCAGGCCCTGGCCGAGCGCCTGGTCGACCGGCACGGGCCGCTCACGGCGCTGTTCCGCCCGCCGCGCAAGGCCTGGATGGCGCGCCTGATGGAAGGCTCGCGCGAGCGCGCCGGCCTGCGCACGGTGCCCACCAGCGTCAAGGGGGTCCGCGGCCTGATGCGCGCGCTGCGCGCGGGCGGCTACACCGGCGTGCTGCCCGACCAGGTGCCTCCGCTCGGCCAGGGCGTGTGGGCGCCGTTCTTCGGCCGTCCGGCCTACACCATGACCCTGCTGCCGCGCCTGGCGCAGCAGACCGGCGCGCGCGTGTTCCTCGGCGTGTGCGAGCGCCTGCCGCGCGGCGCGGGCTACGCGATCCGCTGCGAGCCCTTCGACGGCACCGCGATGAGCGACCCCGAGGCCACGCCCGAGGCCGCCGCCGCCGCCATGAACGAGGGCATCGAGCGCCTGATCCGCCGACTGCCCCAGCAGTACGTCTGGGACTACGCCCGCCACAAGCAGCCCAAGGGCGAGGCGCCCGCGGACGGCGCGGACCGGAAGGCCGCCCCATGAGCCTGTCCTCGTCGCTGGGCATCGCCTTCATGCGGGCGCTGGCGCACCTGCCGTTGCCGGCGGTGCGGGGTTTCGGGGCCGCGCTCGGCCGCGTGCTGCACGTCGTCGCCACGCCGCGCCGGCGCGTGGTGGACATCAACCTGGCGCTGTGCTTTCCGCAGAAGTCCGCCGCCGAGCGCCGGCGCATGGCGCGCGAGACCTTCGTCTTCGTCGCCCAGTCGTGGCTCGACCGCAGCTGGCTCTGGCACGCCCCCGAGGCGGTGGTGGCCAAGCGCCTGCGGGTGGTCGGCGCGGCGGCCGAGATCGAGGAGATCGCGCACGGCAGCGCGCCGATGATCCTGTTCGCGCCGCATTTCTACGGCCTCGACGCCGCGGCCACCGCGCTGACCCGGCACACGTCGCGGCCCTCGACCACCATCTACACCACCCAGCGCGACCCGCAGGTCGACGCCTGGATCCGCGAGGGCCGCCAGCGTTTCGGCAATGTCGAGACGCTCAACCGCGTCGACGGCATCAAGCCGATCCTGTCGGGCCTGCGCAAGGGCGGCCTGCTCTACCTGCTGCCGGACATGGACTTCGGCCGCGACCAGACGGTGTTCGTGCCGTTCTACGGCGTGCAGGCGTCCACCGTGCCGTCGCTTTCGCGCTTCGCGCGGCTGGGCCGGGCGAAGGTCGTCCCGGTGGTGTCGCGCCTGGTGGCGGGCGGCTACGAGATCGAGGTGCTGCCGGCCTGGCAGGATTTCCCGAGCGACGACGTGATGGCCGACACCGCGCTCATGAACACCCGCCTGCAGGGCTACATCGACACGATGCCGTCGCAGTACTACTGGGTGCATCGACGCTTCAAGACGCGCCCCGAGGGCGAGCCGCCGGTCTATTGAGCCGGGGCGGGGCGGGCCGCCCGGTGCAGGAAGTCGCCGATCTCCCGCGCGACGCGCGCGGGCTGCTCGTGGACGATCCAGTGCGTCGCGCCGGGCACCCTCACGACCTCCAGTCGCGGCACATAGGCCTCGAGTCCGTCGAGCAGTCCCGGCAGCAGGGCGGTGTCGTCGAGCGCCCAGATCACCAGCGTCGGCACGTCCACCACGAGGCGCTCGCGCGGGATCTCCGGCAGGCCGGGCGCGGCGCCGGCGGCATCCGCGCCGGCCACGGGCGGCTTCAGCGGCGTCACCCGGTAGAGATTGCAGCCACCGGTCAGGCCGGCGTCCCAGACTTCGCGGTAGCGCGCGCGCACGGCCTCGGTGAGCCAGCCGTGGCCGTCCGCGCCCGCGCCCATCGACGTGAAGAAGCCCCACATCCGGCGATAGTCGTCCTCGGCCAGCAGCGCCTCGGCGTCGGGCCGGGCGAGGAAGTGCATGTAGGCGCTGGCGGCGCGCTGCGCCGGGTTGTCGCGCAGCTCGCGCGCGAACGTGCCGGCGTGCGGCGAGTTGAGGATGACCAGCCGTCCCAGCCGGTGCGGGAACGCGTTGGCGAAGCCCCAGCCGAAGGCGCCGCCCCAGTCGTGCGCCACCAGGACGGCGACCTGCCCGTCGGCGCGCTCGGTGTCCACCAGTTCCTCGATGTCGCGCACCATCAGGTTCGCCCGGTAGGCGGCCACGTCGGCCGGGGCGCTGGAGGGTCCGAAGCCGCGCAGGTTCGGCGCCACGCAGCGGTAGGCGCCGTGCTCGGGCCGCGCGAAGTGCGCCATCAGTTCGTCCCAGACGAAAGCGGCTTCGGGAAAGCCGTGCAGGAAAAGCATCAGGGGCCGGCCGGGCTCGCCGGCGGCGCGGCAGCCCAGGGTGACGCCGCCGGGGAGCGTGCGCTGGAAGGTCTCGATCATGCGGGGGTCTCCTGGGGTTCGAAGGTCGAATCCGGGGCGAGCGCCGCGATCGCGGCGTCAGTCCCCGGGTCGGTCGGCGGACGCTCCGGCGGTGTCGTCGTCCGGCACGCCGGCGGCGGGGACCGGTGCGGCAGCGGCGCCGTCGGCCGGGGCATCGGCCTCGGGGTGGGCCCAGCGCCACAGCAGCTCGGCCGCCTCGTCCACGCCGTGGCGCTTGAGGGCCGAGAACAGTTTGACCTCGCCGCCGCCGGCCTGCAGTCGCGCGATCGACAGGGCCTTGGCGCCCTCGGAGCGCGTGAGCTTGTCGGACTTGGTCAGCAGCACCAGGAACTTCAGGCCGGCTTCCACGCGCGGACGGATGACGTCGAGCAGGATGTCGTCGAGTTCGGTCAGGCCGTGGCGCGGGTCGCACATGAGCACCACGCCGCGCAGGTTCTCGCGCGTCATGAGGTAGTTGCCCATCACGCGCTGCCAGCGCAGCTTGGCCTCGCGCGGCACGGCGGCGTAGCCGTAGCCGGGCAGGTCGGCGAGCACGGCGTCGTCGATCTTCTGCTTGCCCAGACCGAACAGGTTGATGTGCTGCGTGCGCCCGGGCGTCTTGGAAGCGAAGGCCAGGCGTGTCTGCTGCGTGAGGGTGTTGATGGCGGTGGACTTGCCGGCGTTGGAACGCCCGACGAAGGCGATCTCCGGCAGGTCGAAGGCCGGCAGGTGTTCCAGCTGCGGGGCGCTGGTGAGGAAGTGGGCGGTGTGCATCCAGCCCAGCGCGGCGCGGATCCGGTCGGGAGCGGGCGCCGCACGGGGCGTCGCGGTGGCCGGTGAGGGCGCGGGGGAGGTCATCGGGGAGGCTTTCGAAACGGGGGTCCATTGTAGAATCGCGGGGTTTTGCGCCCATAAATCCAAGCCCCGCCGCCATGAAGTCGTTTGCCCATCTTCTGCTCGCAGCCCTCTTGGGTGCCGCCTCCAGTGCCGGTATCGCCCAAGCGCCCGAAGCGCCGGCCGCCTCGGGCACCCCGGCGAAACCAGCCAAGCCCGACCCGGCCCGGGGCGACACGATCTTCAACGCCGCCCCGGCCAACAGCCAGAGTTGCGCGTCCTGCCACAACGCCGACGGCAATTCCGCCGTCGCCGCCAACCCCAAGCTGGCGCAGCAGCATCCCGAATACATCGTCAAGCAGCTGCAGGAGTTCAAGTCGGGCAAGCGCAAGAGCGCGATCATGAAGCCCTACGCCTCGGCGCTGTCCGATCAGGACATGCGTGACATCGCGTGGTTCGTCGGCGCCAAGTCCGTGAAGACCGGCTTCGCCAAGGAGAAGGACCTGGTCGCGCTGGGCGAGAAGATCTACCGCGGCGGCATCGGCGAGCGCCAGATCGCCGCCTGCGCCGGTTGCCACAGCCCCAACGGCGCCGGCATTCCGGCCCAGTACCCGCGCCTGGGTGGCCAGCATGCCGACTACACCACCGCACAGCTCGTGGCCTTCCGCGACGGCGTGCGCACCAACAGCCCGCAGATGACCGGCGTGGCCGCCAAGCTCAACGACCGCGAGATCAAGGCCGTCTCCGACTACATTGCCGGATTGCGTTGAGCCTGCGGTCGAGTCGGCGAACCAAACGCCGATAACCATCTCGTAAGGGCGGGGCCGATCCACGAAGGGTCGCCCGCTCTTTTTTCTTTTCCTCCGACCCGATGTCCATTTCCACCCACGGCCTTCGCGTTCGTCGCGGTCCCCAGGCGGTCCGCGCGATGGTGGAATTGTTTTCGTCGATGCGCTTCGCCATCGCGTTGCTGACGGTCATCTGCATCGCCTCGATCATCGGCACCGTGCTCAAGCAGCACGAGCCCTCGGGCAACTACGTCAACCAGTTCGGGCCGTTCTGGGCCGAGGTCTTCCGCGCGGCGCGGCTCGACGCGATCTACAGCGCCTGGTGGTTCCTGCTGATCCTGCTGTTCCTGGTGGTGAGCACGTCGCTGTGCGTGGCGCGCAACACGCCCCGCATCCTGGGCGAGTTGCGCACCTTCAAGGAGGACCTGCGCGTGCAGAGCCTGAAAGCGTTCGGGCAGCGCGCGGAGGCCGCGCTGGACGAAGCGCCCGAGGCGGCGGCCCGGCGCATCGGCACGATGCTCGCCGGCGGTGGGTGGAAGGTCCGGCTGCAGCATCGCGAGGGCCAGGGCTGGATGGTCGCCGCGCGCGCGGGCGGCGCGCACAAGCTGGGCTACATCGCCGCGCATGGCGCCATCGTGCTGATCTGCCTGGGCGGCCTGCTCGATGGCGATCTGGTGGTGCGCGCGCAGACCTGGTTCAACGGCAAGAGCGTGTTCACCGGCGGCGGCATGATCGCCGACGTCGCACCCGAGCACCGGCTCTCGCCGGGCAACCCGACCTTCCGCGGCAACATCCTGGTGCCCGAGGGCGGGCGCGCCAGCGTCGCGATCCTCAACCAGTCCGACGGCGTGCTGCTCCAGGAGCTGCCGTTCGCCATCGAGCTGAAGAAGTTCATCGTCGACTACTACTCGACCGGCATGCCCAAGCTGTTCGCCAGCGAGGTGGTGCTGCACGACCGCGAGACCGGCGCGCAGGTGCCCGCGCGCATCGAGGTCAATCACCCGGCGAGCTACAAGGGCGTGGAGATCTACCAGTCGAGCTTCGACGACGGCGGCTCCACGGTGAAGCTCAAGGCCGTGCCGATGCGCGCGGCGGCACGGCCGTTCGAACTCGAGGGCCGCATCGGCACCAGCGCGGAGATCACCGACGGCAGCGAACGGCTGACGCTCGAGTACGCCGCGCTGCGTGTGATCAACGTCGAGAACTTCGCCACCAACGGCCTGTCCGGCGCCACCGACGTGCGCCGGGTCGACCTGCTGCAGCACGGCATCGGCTCTCGCCTGGGCGCGGCCAACAAGGTCGACCGGCCCAAGGTGCTGCGCAACATCGGCCCGAGCATCGGCTACAAGCTGCGCGACGCGGCCGGGCAGGCGCGCGAGTACCAGAACTACATGCTGCCGGTGGACGCCGGCGACGGGCCGCCGGTGTTCCTGCTGGGCGTGCGCGAACGTCCCGAGGAGCCGTTCCGCTACCTGCGCGTTCCGGCCGATGCGGACGGCACCATGGACGGCTTCGTGCGCATGCGCGCCGCGCTGGCCGACGCGCGCCTGCGCGAGCGGGCCGTGGCGCGCTACGTCGAGCGCGCGACCGGCCCGGGACGCGCCGACCTCGCCGAGCAGCTGCGGGTCTCGGCGACACGCGCCCTCGCGCTGTTCGCCGGCGCCGAACGCGCCAGGACCGACGGCACGGCCGCCGGCGGCTGGCAGGCGGTCGCCGAATTCATGGAGGCCAACGTGCCCGAGGCCGAGCGCCAGCGCACGGGTGCGGTGCTGGTGCGGGTGCTGAACGACGTGCTCTTCGACGTGCTCAACCTCGGCCGCGAGGACGCCGGGCTGGCGGCGCTGCCGGGCGACGACACGTCGCAGGCATGGCTGACGCAGGCCGTGCTGGCGATCAGCGACGCCACCTTCTATCCGGCGCCCGTCGCCATGCTGATGACCGATTTCCAGCAGGTGCAGGCCAGCGTGTTCCAGGTGGCGCGCGCGCCCGGCAAGAACGTCGTCTATCTGGGCTGCCTGTTCCTCATCGTGGGCATCTTCGCGATGCTCTACGTGCGCGACCGCCGTCTGTGGGTGTGGCTGGCGCCGGGGGGCGGGGGCAGCGACGCCACCATGGCGCTGTCGGCCAACCGGCGCACCATCGACAGCGACCGCGAGTTCGACAACCTCAAGACCAAGCTGCTCGGCCTCCAGGCCCTTCCGAAGGAACCGATGCCATGACCACCACGACCCTCACGCTCAATGACGGCTGGATCGCTCGCCGCAACGCCCTCGACTGGGTGTTCGCGGCGCTGGTGGCGCTCGGCGGGCTGTTCGCCTTCGCCCGCTATGGCGCACGCATGGACGTCTACGAGAAGCCGATCCTCGTCGCGGCGCTGGCCTCGATGGTCTGGCTGGGCTGGTTCTGGCGACCCTTGCAGCTGCTGGGCCTCGTGGTCGCGGCGGCGTCGCTGCTGGCGATCAACTCCTACCAGGGCGACCTGGCCCGCGCCGAGACGGTGTTCTGGCTCAAGTATTTCCTCTCCAGCCAGTCGGCCATCCTGTGGATGAGCGTGCTGTTCTTCATGAGCACGGTCTTCTACTGGCTCGGCCTGTTCGGCGGCCGCCAGGGCGACGCGCTCGAGGGACTCGGCTCGCGCATCGCCTGGGCGGCGGTCGCGATGGCGCTCATCGGCACCATGGTGCGCTGGTACGAGAGCCACCAGCTCGGCCCGGACATCGGCCACATCCCGGTGAGCAACCTCTACGAGGTGTTCGTGCTGTTCTGCTGGCTCACCACGGCGTTCTACCTGTACTTCGAGGCGCGCTACGCCACGCGCGCCATGGGCGCCTTCGTGATGCTGGTGGTCAGCGCGGCGGTCGGCTTCCTGCTCTGGTACACGCTGGTGCGCGAGGCGCACGAGATCCAGCCGCTGGTGCCGGCGCTGCAGAGCTGGTGGATGAAGCTGCACGTGCCGGCCAACTTCATCGGCTACGGCACCTTCGCGCTGGCCGCGATGGTGGCATTCGCCTACCTGGTGAAGGAACAGGCGCAGGAGACGCGCTGGTGGCGCCTGACGCCGATCTGGCTGCTGGGCGCGGCGCTGTGCTTCGTGCCGATCGCCTTCCGCCAGCGGGTGCAGGAGGCCGGCGGCGGCTACTGGATCGGCTACGCGGCGGTGGCGGCGCTGATCGCCGCGGGCATCCTGCTCGGGCGTCGGCGCATCGCGGCACGCCTGCCGGCCAACGAGGTGCTCGACGACGTCATGTACAAGTCGATCGCCGTCGGCTTCGCGTTCTTCACCATCGCCACCGTGCTCGGCGCCCTCTGGGCGGCCGATGCCTGGGGCGGCTACTGGAGCTGGGACCCCAAGGAGACCTGGGCGCTGATCGTCTGGCTGAACTACGCCGCCTGGCTGCACATGCGGCTGGTGAAGGGCCTGCGCGGCACGGTCGCGGCCTGGTGGGCCCTGGTCGGGCTGGCCGTCACCACCTTCGCCTTCCTCGGCGTCAACATGTTCCTGAGCGGTCTGCACAGCTACGGCGAGTTGTAGACACCCAAGTCCGCGCCTTGTCCGACGGAACTTCGCAGCCGCCGTGAAACCAGACGACGGCGTTCTGCGTATTTCATCCGACAGGTCCGGCATTCCGACCGGACCGCGATGTTTCCCCCTGAAAGATTCGCCATGCTGATCCCCTCACGCGACGACGGCTTCATCCACCCCGTGCCCAGCGACATCACGCCACGCCACGTCTACGAGGGCCGCCGCGACATGCTGCGCCTGCTGGCCACCGGCGCGGCCGGCACCGCGCTCGCCGGCTGGGCCGCGCGGGATGCGCTGGCGCAGACGGTTCCCCCGGGCAAGCTCGCCGCGCTCAAGAACGTCAAGTCGACCGTCGCGGGCGCCCAGAGCATGGAAAAGCCGACCGACTACAAGGACGCCTCCACCTACAACAACTACTACGAGTTCGGCACCGACAAGGCCGATCCGGCGAAGAACGCCGGGACCCTGAAGACGCGGCCCTGGAGCGTCGAGGTCGAGGGTCTCGTCAAGAAGCCCGGCAAGTACGACATCGAGGACCTGCTCAAGCTGAGCGCGCAGGAAGAGCGCATCTACCGCCTGCGCTGCGTCGAGGGATGGTCGATGGTCATCCCGTGGGTCGGCTATTCGCTCGCCGAACTCATCAGAAAGGTCGAACCGCAGGGCAACGCCAAGTACGTCGAGTTCGTGACCCTGGCCGATCCCAAGACCATGCCCTTCGTCGGCTCGCGCGTGCTGGACTGGCCCTACACCGAGGGCCTGCGCATGGACGAGGCCATGCATCCGCTCACGCTGCTGACCTTCGGCATGTACGGCGAGGTGCTGCCCAACCAGAACGGCGCGCCGGTGCGTCTGGTGGTGCCGTGGAAGTACGGCTTCAAGTCGGCCAAGTCGATCGTCAAGATCCGCTTCGTCGAGAAGGAGCCGGGCACGGCCTGGAACAAGGCCGCCGCCAACGAATACGGCTTCTATTCCAACGTCAACCCCAACGTCGACCACCCGCGTTGGAGCCAGGCGACCGAGCGCCGCATCGGCGACGGCAGCGGCCTGTTCGCCAAGCGCCGCAAGACGGAGATGTACAACGGCTACGAGGCCCAGGTCGCTTCACTCTACGCCGGCATGGACCTGAAGAAGAACTTCTGACGGGCCAAGGGACGACGTCGTGAACAAGCTGCTGCTCCACCCCGCGGCCAAGCCGGTCGTGTTCCTGCTGTGCCTGCTGCCGTTCGCATGGCTGGCCTATGGCGCCTTCACCGACGCACTGGGCGCGAACCCCGCCGAATACCTGATCCGCGCGACCGGCGACTGGACGCTGCGCTTCCTGTGCATCGTGCTGGCCGTCACGCCGGTGCGCGTGACGCTCGGGCTCAACGGCCTCGCGCGCCTGCGTCGCATGCTGGGCCTGTTCATGTACTTCTACGTCGTCGTCCACCTGCTGAGCTATGGCTGGTTCGACATGGGTTTCGATCTGGGAGAGATCGCGCGCGACATCGTCAAGCGGCCGTTCATCTTGGTGGGCTTCGCGGCGTTCGTGCTGCTCACGCCCCTGGCGGCCACGTCGTTCAACCGGGCGATCAAGGCATTGGGCGCCAAGCGCTGGCAGGCGCTGCACAAGCTGGTCTACGTGATCGCCGGCCTCGGGCTGCTGCATTTCTTCTGGATGCGCGCGGGCAAGAACAACTTCACGGAAGTCTTCGTCTATGCCGCCATCATCGGCGTGCTGATGGGATGGCGCGTCTGGGATTTCGGGCGCAAGCGCAAGGCCAGGTCGGCGAACGCGCGGACGGTGGCGGCGTCGGGCGGACGCGCCACCGCGCCGCCGCGTCCGCTCAGTCGCTGAGCGACGCCGCCCGCAGTTCGGCCCGCAGCTGGTCCTCGGGCGTCTCGCGGTGGCGGATCAGGCGGGCCTCCTGGCCGCTCACCAGCACCTCGGCCGCGCGACCGCGCGTGTTGTAGTTGCTCGCCATCGACATGCAGTAGGCGCCGGCGGAGAGCACGGCCACCAGATCACCGGCCTGCACGGCGAGTTCGCGGTCCCGGCCGATCCAGTCGCCGCTCTCGCACACCGGTCCGACGACGTCGCAGGTCGTCGACGTGCGCTCGCCGGCGGCGTCGGCCGCCCGGACCGGGACGATCTGGTGGAACGCCTCGTACATCGCGGGGCGCGGCAGGTCGTTCATGGCCACGTCGACGATGCAGAAGTTCTTCGCTTCGCCCGGCTTCATGTAGAGCACCTCGCTCACGCAGACGCCGGCGTTGCCCACGAGCGAGCGTCCCGGCTCCACCACGATGCGGCGGCCGCCGAAGCCGCGCGCGTCGAGCCGGGCGAGCAGCTGGCGCCACAGCACGTCGGCCGCCGGTGGCGTGTCGTAGTGATAGTCGATGCCCAGACCTCCCCCGAAATCGAGGTGGTGCAGGACGATGCCGGCGCGCTCGATGGCTTCCACCAGGTCGAGCACGCGCTCCACCGCGTCGAGGTAGGGCGAGACCTCCGTGATCTGCGAGCCGATGTGGCAGTCGATGCCCACCACCTCCAGGCCCGGCAGCGACGCCGCGTGCCGGTAGGCCTGCAGGGCGCGGTCGTGCGCCACGCCGAACTTGTTGCCCTTCAGGCCGGTGGAGATGTAGGGATGCGTCTTCGGATCGACGTTGGGATTGATGCGGATGCTGATGCGCGCGCGCCGGTCCGCTGTTTCCAGCGCCACGGCGTTGAGCACGTCGAGTTCGGCCTCGCTCTCGACGTTGAAGCACAGGATGCCGGCCTCGAGCGCCTGGCGCATCTCGCCGCGCGTCTTGCCCACGCCCGAGAAGATCACCCGTGCCGGATCGCCGCCGGCGGCCAGCACGCGCGCGAGTTCGCCGCCCGAGACGATGTCGAAGCCGCAGCCCGCCTGCGCGAAGACCCGCAGCACGCCGAGTGACGAATTGGCCTTCATCGCATAGCAGACCAGCGCGTCACGGCCCTCGAAGCCGCGCTGGTAGGCCGCGAGCGCGTCGAGCATCCACTGCTTCGAGTAGACGAAGAGCGGCGTGCCGTGCGCGCGGGCCAGTTCGGCCAGCGGCAGTGCCTCCACGCACAGGTCGCCGCGCGCGTCCCGGGCGACGTGCGGGTGGCCGGGCAGGGGGAGGGCAGGGAGGGAGTGGGGGGCGTTCACCGGGTCGTCTCGTAGTCGGAAAGTGGCAGTGCCGGCGTCGTGAAGGACTCGGGAATGGCGATCGGGGCCGGTGTGGTCGGGGCGGGCGGCGCCGCGGATGCATCGGTGCGCGAGAACGGCGCCTTCAGCACGGCCGGCAACGTCGCGCGGTTGGCCGCGGCGGGATCGGTCGGGAAATAGAGCGGTCCCTTCTGGCCACAACCCCCGAGAGGGACCCCGAGGACGCAGAGGCCGAGGACGCTCACTAGAATTTGTCGGACTTTCAACATCGCGAAATTGTAATGACCGACCCCGACTACATGGACCGTGCCGAAGCCCTGCTCAGCGCCGTCGAAAGAGGATGCGATCGCATCAACGACACGACGGAGGCGGACATCGACAACCAGCGGGTCGGCGGGATGATCACCATCAGCTTTCCCGGTGGCAGCCAGCTGATCGTCAACCTGCAGAAACCCTTGCAGGAGGTCTGGCTGGCGGCCCGCTCGGGCGGCTATCACTACCGCCACGACGGCACCGCGTGGGTCGACACCAAGACCGGCGAGGAGTTCTTCGACAACCTCTCGCGCGAGGCGAGCCGCCAGTCGGGCCTGACCCTGCGCTTCCTGCCCCACTGAGCGGACCGCGTGGCCCGCGCCGGGCGGCGGCGGCCGCACGCCGAAGCCACCGGCGACGAGGTCAGTTGCGGAACATGTCGAGGATGCGGTTGCGTTCCTCGGGTGGCGGCTGCGGGCTGGCGGGTTCGCCGCCCGGCGTCACCTCCACCGGTTGCGGCGGTGCCTGCTCGACGCCCAGGCTGGCAACGCCGCGGCCCGGACCGAAGTCGTCGTAGTACAGCTCGCCGCCGATGCTCATGACGCCCGCGGGCGGTGGTCCGGGGTCGGCGACCGGCACGCCCTTGAGCGCGGTCTCCATGTAGCTGATCCAGATCGGCAGGCTCAGTCCGCCGCCGGTTTCCCGGTCGCCCAGCTTGCGCGGCGTGTCGTAGCCCATCCAGGCGACCGCCGCCATGGTGGGCTGGAAGCCGGCGAACCAGGCGTCGAGCGAATCGTTGGTGGTGCCGGTCTTGCCGTAGATGTCGTTGCGCTTGAGCGTCGACTGCGCCTTGGCGGCCGTCCCGCCGCTGGCCACCGACTGCAGCAGGCTGTCCATGACGTAGGCGTTGCGCTGCGGGATGGCGCGCATCGTCTCGTTGAGCAGTGGCGGCTGCGTCTCGACGAGCACCTTGTCGCGATGGTCGGTGATGCGCGTGACCAGGTACGGATTGACGCGATAGCCGCCGTTGGCGAACACCGAATAGGCGGTCGCCATCTGCATGGGCGTGACCGAGCCGGAACCCAGGGCCATCGGCAGGTAGGCCGGATGCTTGGTGCGCTCGAAGCCGAAGTTGGTGACCCAGTCCTGTGCATAGCGCGTGCCGATCGACTGCAGGATGCGGATCGAGACCATGTTCTTCGACTTCATCAGCGCCCGGCGCATCGACATCGGGCCCTCGAAGGTGCCGTCGTAGTTCTTGGGCTCCCACGGCTGGCCGCCGGTGGTGCCGGCGTCGAAGAACAGCGGGGCGTCGTTGATCACGGTGGCCGGCGAGAAGCCCTTTTCCAGCGCCGCCGAGTAGATGAAGGGCTTGAAGCTCGAGCCCGGCTGGCGCCACGCCTGCGTCACGTGGTTGAACTTGTTCTTGCCGAAGTCGAAGCCCCCCACCATCGCCTTGACGGCGCCGTCGCGCGGGTCGACGGCCACGAAGGCGCCCTCGACCTCGGGCAACTGGGTGATCTCGGGCAGGTTCTTCGGTCCGGTGCGCATGACGCGGATGACCGCGCCACGGCGGATCTTGATGTTCGGCGGCGCCTTGTCGGACAGACCCGACTGCGGCAGCTTGAGCCCGTCGCCGGTGATCTGGATCGTCTCGCCGTTGCCGCGGATGGCCACGACCTCGCGCGGGCCGGCCTTCAGGACCACCGCGGCCATCAGGTCGCCGTTGTCGGGATGCTCGGCCAGCGCGTCGTCGACGGCCTCGTCGAGCTCCTTCGCTTCGTTGGGCAGGTCGACGAATTTCTCCGGGCCCCGATAGATCTGGCGGCGCTCGTAATCCATGATGCCCTTGCGCAGCGCCTTGTACGCGGCGGCCTGGTCGGCGGCCACCAGGGACGTGTAGACCTTCAGGCCGCGCGTGTAGGTGCTGTCGCCGTACTGCGCATACATCAGCTGGCGCACCGTCTCGGCCACGTACTCGGCGTGCAGCCGGCTCGGGTCGGCGGCATCGCGCAGGTGCAATTCCTCTTTCTTGGCCTCGGTCGCCTGTTCGGCGGTGATGAAGCCGGCGTCGCGCATGCGGTCGATGACGTAGAGCTGTCGGCCCCGGGCGCGCGTCGGGTTGTTGACGGGGTTGTTCGCGCCGGGCGCCTTGGGCAGGCCGGCGAGCATCGCCGCCTGGGCGATCGTGATGTCCTGCAGCGGTTTGCCGAAGTAGGCGTCGGAGGCGGCCGCGAAGCCGTAGGCGCGGTTGCCCAGGTAGATCTGGTTGAGGTAGATCTCCAGGATCTGGTCCTTGCTCAGCAGGTGTTCGAGCTTGAAGGTCAGCAGGACCTCGTACACCTTGCGCGTCAGCGTCTTCTCGGAACTGAGGTAGACGTTGCGTGCCACCTGCATCGTGATGGTCGAGGCCCCCTGGCTGCGCGCGCGGTTCAGGTTGGCGAGACCGGCGCGCACCATGCCCTTGTAGTCGACGCCGCCGTGCTCGTAGAACCGGGCGTCCTCGGCGGCCAGGACCGCGTCCTTCATGACCTTGGGGATGGTGGCGATGGGCGTCAGGTTGCGGCGTTCCTCGCCGAACTCACCGATCAGGATGCCCTCGGAGGAGAACACCCGCAGCGGCAGCTTGGGTCGGTAGTCGGCCAGGTCGGAGATGTCGGGCAGGTTGGGGTAGGCGACCGCCAGGGCGACCGCCAGCACGGCCACCACGCTGAGCACGCCGGCGGCGGCCAGACCCAGCCCCCACAGGACGATGCGCGTGAGCCATGTCACCCATGCAGGGCGCGCGGGCGGGCGTGGAGCGGTCCGTGCGGAGCGCGTGGAATCGGGGGAGGAGCGGGGCGGAGTCACCGCGCATTATAAAAAAGCCCGGCGTCCGGCGCCTGCCGAGGGTGCACAAAGATGCGTGGATGCCCTCAAAGTCACCGGAATTGCACGGCGCTACATTTGAGTTCCATTTTGGCAACGCGAACAAATTCACAAAGTGTCCGGTGCTTGGTCGCAGTGAGGGCTTGCTGCTAGCATGCAACCCCATGCAAATCTTGCTAATCGTTACACCTGACGAGAATTCAATTGATTGAACTTGGATCCCTGTTTCGACGACAGCCTGGCGCCCTGATCGGGCTCGACGTCAGTTCATCGAGCGTGAAGCTGGTCGAGCTCGGGCGCGAGGCCAGCGGCCGGCTGGTGCTCGAGCACTGCGCGATCGAGCCGCTCGAGCGGGGCTGGATCAACGACGGCAACGTGGAGAAGTTCGACGAGGTCGCCGAGGCCGTGCGCCGCGTGGTGCGCAAGAGCGGCACGCGCACGCGCAACGTCGCGATGGCGTTGCCGCCCTCGGCGGTCATCACCAAGAAGATCGTCCTGCCCGGTGGCATGAGCGAGCAGGAACTCGAATTGCAGGTCGAATCGGAGGCCAACCAGTACATCCCGTTCTCCCTGGAGGAGGTCAGCCTGGATTTCTGCGTCATCGGCGACAGCGCCAGTTCCGCGGGCGACGTGGAGGTGCTGATCGCCGCCTCGCGCAAGGAGAAGGTCCAGGACCGCCAGGGCCTGGCCGAGGCCGCCGGCCTGAAGGCCGTGATCCTCGACGTCGAGTCGTATGCGTCGCGCATGGCCACGTCGCGGTTGATCGAGCAGCTCCCCAACCAGGGCGTGGATGCCGTGGTGGCGCTGTTCGAGGTCGGTGCCTTCACCACGAGCATGCAGGTGCTGCGCAACCAGGAAGTGCTCTACGACCGCGACCAGGCGTTCGGTGGTGCGCAGCTCACCCAGCTCGTCGTGCGCCAGTACGGCTTCTCGAACGAGGAGGCCGAGATCAAGAAGCGCAGCGGCGACCTGCCCGACGACTACGGCGCCGCCGTGCTGCAGCCCTTCGTGGCGAGCATCGCGCAGGAGATCGCGCGGGCGCTGCAGTTCTTCTTCACCAGCACGCCGCACAACCGCGTCGACTACGTGCTGCTCGCGGGCGGGTCGGCCGCGTTGCCGGGCCTCACGAGCGCCGTGACGCGACAGACCTCCTTCGCCTGCTCGCTGGTCAATCCTTTCGAAGGCATGGAAGTCAGCGCCGCCATCCGCGAGAAGAAGATGCGGCGCGAAGCCCCGTCCTACCTGACCTCGTGCGGCCTGGCGATGCGAAGGTTCCTGCAATGATCCTGATCAACCTGCTGCCGCACCGCGAGGCCGCGCGCAAGCGCCGGCGCGAGCAGTTCTTCTCCGTGCTGGCGGCCTCCGTGCTGATGGGCGCCCTGGTCGCCGGTGCCATCTACCTCTGGCTGGGCGCGCAGATCTCCGACCAGAGGCAGACCAACGACTACCTGCAGTCGGAGATCACCAAGCTGGAGAGCGAGATCAAGGAGATCTCGACCCTGCAGTCAGAGATCGCCGGATTGAAGGCCCGCCAGCAGGCCGTGGAGAACCTCCAGGGCGACCGCAACCTGCCGGTGCACCTGCTCAACGAACTGGTCAGCCAGCTGCCCGACGGCGTCTACCTCTCCAGCATGAAGCAGGACGACCGGGTCGTGACGTTGCAGGGCACGGCGCAATCGAACGAACGCGTCTCCGAACTGCTGCGCAACCTCGGCACCGTCAGCCCGTGGCTGACCAAGCCCGAACTCGTCGAGATCACGGCCGGCTCGGTGTCCCTGACGCCGCGCGACCAGCGGCGCGTGGCGAACTTCACCATGCGCATCGGCCTGCGCCGGCCGACCGATGCCGACAAGCCCGCCCCCGCGCCCGCGACGCCCGCGGCCGTGCCGGCGACCAAGGGCTGAAGGACCCCACGACCATGCCGAAAAAACCCTCTGCGTCCAAGGCGCGCGTCGACGTCGCCGCCGCGGCGCGGCGTCTGGGCGACCAGTTCCGCGACCTCAACCCGAACGATCCCTCGATGTGGCCGGCCGTGCCGCGCAACGTGCTGCACGTCGCGGCCGCGATCATGGTGCTGGTGGCGCTGTGGTTCCTGTGGCTGGTGAATTCCAGCGACGAACTCGACGCCGCGCGCGCCAGGGAAGTGACGCTGAAGGCCGACTACCAGACCAAGGTGACCCAGGCTGCGCGGCTCGACCTGCTGAAGAAGCAGCGCGAGGAAGTCCGGCAGTACGTGACGCTGCTGGAGAAGCAGCTTCCGAGCAAGGCCGAGATGGACGCCCTGCTGTCGGACATCAACCAGGCCGGTCTGGGGCGCAGCCTGCAGTTCGAGCTCTTTCGGCCCGGACAGGTCGACGTCAAGGACTACTACGCCGAACTGCCCATCGCGATCCGCGTGACCGGCAACTACCACGACATGGGCGCGTTCGTCGGCGACGTGGCCAACCTGTCGCGCATCGTCACGCTCAACAACCTCTCGATCGCGCCGCAGAAGGACGGCACCCTGACGATGGACGCCACGGCACGCACCTACCGCTACCTCGACGAGCAGGAGCAGGGCCTGCAGCGGCGCGCGGCGGCCTCGGGAGCGAAGAAATGAGCACCGTGCGCAAGGCGGCATGTCTCGGCGCCGTCGTCGTCGTGTTGGCGGGATGCGCGGGCTCCGACCGCGATGACCTGCAGGCCTGGATGGCCGAGCAGCGCGCGCAGGCCAAGCCGACGATCACGCCGATCGTCGCGCCCAAGAAATTCACGCCGCAGGCCTACACGCAGGAAGCGGGCACCGAGCCGTTCAACATCGCCAAGCTGACCCAGGCCCTGCGACGCGATGCCGCGCAGCCCAGCACGTCCGGCCTGATCGCGCCGGAACTCTCGCGCCGCAAGGAGGCGCTCGAGTCGTTTCCGCTCGACGCCATGGAGATGGTGGGCAGCCTGCAGGGCAGCGGCCAGCCGGTGGCGCTGGTGCGTGTCGACAAGCTGATCTACCAGGTGCGGGCGGGCAACTACCTGGGTCTGAACTACGGGCGCGTGCTGCGCGTCGGCGAGAACCAGCTCACCCTGCGCGAGATCGTGCAGGACGCCTCCGGGGAATGGATCGAACGCCCAGCCGCGCTGGAGCTGCAAGAGAAGTCGAAATGAACCAATTCAAAAAATCACGCTTCATGCCCTGGCTGCGCGGCACCGGTCTCACCGTCGGACTGCTCGCGATGGCGGCGCTCGCCCAGGCGCAGAACGCCATCGAGTCGGTCACCAGCTCCATGCAGTCCGGCTCGGAAGTCGTCCGCATCGATCTGAAGGAATCGCTCGCGGCCGTGCCCACGGGTTTCGTGGTGCAGGCGCCGGCACGCATCGCGCTCGACTTCCAGGGGGTGGCCAACGCCATCGGCCGCTCGGCGATCGAGGTCAACCAGGGCAACCTGCGCTCCATCAACGTCGTCCAGGCCGGGGAACGCACCCGGCTCGTGCTGAACCTCAAGCAGGCCACGGCCTACCGCACGGAAATCCAGGGCAAGTCGCTGCTCGTGTCGCTCGAACCGGTCGCGGGCACCGCGCTGGTGTCCTCGACGACCAGCACCTTCGCCGAGAACCGCAATCGCGACATGCTGCCCCTGCGCGACGTCGACTTCAAGCTGGGCACCGAGAACACTGGGCGGGTGATCGTCGATCTCGCCAACAGCCAGGTCGGCGTCGACATCCGCCAGCAGGGCGGCAACCTCGTGGTCGAGTTCACCAAGTCGACCCTGCCCGAGGGCCTGCGCCGCCGCCTGGACGTGACCGACTTCGGCACGCCGGTGCAGACCATCACCACGCAGCAGGCCGGCGACCGCGTGCGCATGGTCATCGAGCCCAAGGGCGACTGGGAGCACAGCGCCTACCAGAGCGAGAACCAGTTCGTCGTCGAGGTCCGTCCTCGCAAGGTCGATCCGACCAAGCTCACGCAGGGCACGGGCTACAACGGCGAGAAGCTCTCGCTGAACTTCCAGAACATCGAGATCCGTTCGTTGCTGCAGGTGATCGCCGATTTCACGAACTTCAACATCGTGACCTCGGACTCCGTGACCGGCGCGCTGACGCTGCGGCTCAAGGACGTGCCGTGGGACCAGGCCCTGGACATCATCATGCAGGCCAAGAACCTGGGCCTGCGCAAGAACGGCAGCGTGCTGTGGATCGCGCCCAAGGACGAGATCAACGCCAAGGAGAAGCTCGACTACGAGGCGCGCGCGGCGATCCAGAACCTCGAACCCCTGCGCACGCAGTCGTTCCAGTTGAACTACTCCAAGGCCACGGTCATCGCGCAGGGCCTCAGCGGCACGGGCGTGGGCTCCACCGGTGGCGCCGTCGGCACCGCGACGCGCATCCTGAGCCCGCGCGGCAGCGTCATCGCCGAGACGCGCACCAACCAGCTGTTCGTCTCGGACATCCCCGCCCGCCTCGCCCAGGTGGCCGAGCTGATCCAGAAGCTCGACGTGCCCGTGCGGCAGGTCATGATCGAGGCACGCATCGTGGAGGCGACGGACACCTTCGGCAAGTCGCTGGGCGTGCGCCTGGGCGGCGGCGTGATCAACACCGGAAGCACCGTCGGCGCGTTCCCCGCGGTCACGGCCAACGCGGTGACCAACGGCACCTTCGGCGGTGCGCCCAGCGCGACGACGACCTTCACCGGCAGCAACTTCGTCAACCTGCCGTCCACGGGCGTGTCGGGCAACGGCAACGCGCCGGGCACCTTCGCCGTGTCGCTGTTCAACTCGAGCTTCTCCCGCCTGCTGAACCTGGAGATCTCCGCGCTCGAGGCCGACGGCAAGGGTCGCGTGGTGTCGAGCCCGCGCGTCGTCACGGCCGACCAGACCGAGGCGCTGATCGAGCAGGGCACCGAACTGCCCTACCAGGTGGCCACCTCCAGCGGCGCGACGTCGATCGCCTTCCGCAAGGCGAACCTGGCGCTGAAGGTCACGCCGCAGATCACGCCCGAGGGCAACATCATCCTGGCGCTGGACGTGAACAAGGACACCGTCGGCCAGGCCACGACCGCCGGCTTCGCCATCAACACCAAGCACGTCAAGACCGACGTGCTGGTGGAGAACGGCGGCACGGTCGTCATCGGCGGCATCTTCGAGCTGACCGAGCAGAACGACGAATCGCGCATTCCCGTCCTGGGCGAGGTGCCCTACCTGGGCGCGCTCTTCCGCACCCGCACCCGGACGCTGAACAAGACCGAGATGCTGGTGTTCATCACGCCGCGGATGATCACCGACCGCAGCGCGGCGCGCTGACGAGAACAAGAACCGACGGACGAGGAGGTGCCATGAATTTCCCGAGAATCTCTGCCTGGATCATTTCGACATCCATCCTGGCTTCCTGCGGCGGGGGAGGCAGTCCCGATGTTCCTTCGGCGGCCGCCACGGGCGGCACTTCGACGACGTCGACGGGCACGACCACGACCCCGGCCGTGACGACGCCCTCGATCGCCCTGGAGCTCAGGGGGGCCGACAACGCGTCGACGACGACGCTGGCGGCTGCCGGGACCACCGCACGCGCCACCGTGCTCGATGAGTCCGGCCGGCCGGTGGCCAGCAAGCTCGTGACGTTCTCGACCGCCACCGCCGTGGCGTCGCTCACGCCGGCCTCGGGCCAGGCCTTGACCGATGCGGCCGGCGTGGCGCAGGTGCAGGTGGCCCCGGCATCGCTCACGGCATCCGGCGCCGGCACCCTGACGGCGACGGCCGTCGTCGGCACCACGACGGTGACGAAGACGCTCGACTACCAGCTCACGCCGGCGAGCCTGCGGATCGAGGCGCTCGACGTCGGCAGCGGCGCGCTGGCGGCCTACGGCAACCGCTCGGTCTCGGTGCGCGTCACCGCCAACGGCGTCGCGCTGACCACCACGACCGTGCCGGTGACGTTCGCCGCGAGCTGCGGTGCCGCCAACCTGGCGCCCACCACGGTCAGCACCAACGCCGGCGGCCTGGCCAGCACCACCTATGCCGCGATCGCCCCCGAATGCTTCGGAACCAACGTCGTCGTGACCGCCTCCGTGCCGGGCGCGGCGGCGGTGAGCGGCCAGATCCCGGTGGCGGCGGCCCAGGTGGCGAACATCCAGTTCGTCGGCAGCGCGCCTCAGGTCATCTACCTGGCGGGCTCGACCGGCGCGACGCAGGCCGTGGTGACGTTCCGGGTCATCGACTCGAACGGCAACGCCGTGCAGAACCAGGCCGTCACGCTGTCGTTGGTCAATGCCGCGCCGGGCGTCTCGCTCGGACTCGCCGGCAATTCGCTGCCCCTGAGCGCCACGACCGGCTCGGCGGGCCAGGTCTCGGCCGCCGTGTTCTCGGGAACGATCCCGACGTCGGTCCAGGTCCAGGCGCTGATCCCGTCCAATCCCAGCGTGCCCGCGACGTTGTCGAACGTACTCACGGTGGCCTCGGGTCGTGCCGTCCAGAAGGCCACCAGCCTCGCCGTGGGCCAGTTCTCGATCGAGGGATTCAACGTCGACGGCACCAGCACCCCGGTCACCGTCTCGCTGGCCGACCGCCAGGGCAACCCGGTGCCCGACGGAACCCAGGTGAACCTGACGAGCGAGAGCGGCCTGCTCGTGCCGCCCACCTGCCTCACGGCCGGCGGAACCTCCAGCTGCAGCGTGAGCTTCCGTTCGCAGGGCACACGCCCGGCCGACGGCCGCGTCTCCATCCTGGCCTACCTGCCGGGCGAGGAAGACTTCGTCGACGCCAACGCCAACAACGTCCATGACGCGGGAGAAGCGTTCACGGACCTCGGCGACGCCTACCGCGACGACAACGAGGACGACGCCTACGTGGCGGTGGACGACTTCACGGTGCCGCGCGCGTCGCCGGCTCGGGCCTGCCAGGACGTCATCTCGGCGGCCGTGGCGCCGGGCGGCGACCACGGCCGTGCCGACCGGTGCGACGGCGTCTGGGGCACCGCCGACATCCGCAGGCAGACCGTGGTGGTGCTCGCGACTTCCAGCGCCCGCATCGTGGGCGTCAACGGCTCGGCCATCGCCCGGGTCAGGCTCGCGGCCCCGGCGGCGAAGGTCAACGACCTCAACGGCAACATCATGCCGGTCGGCTCGACCATCGCCGTGGCGTCGGCCGACACCGGCTGCACCGTGACCAGCACCGTGACCACGGTGCCCAACGCCGCGTTCGGCAAGGCGGACGTCGTCGCCGGCAACGCGGGTACCATCGTGCCCCTGACGACGACAGGCTGCGTCGCGGGCCAACGGGTCACCGTGACCGTGACGTCCCCCCGTGCCCTGACGACGTCGCGAGAACTAATCTTCGAGTAGGTGCGACGGATGTGGCAGTGGAAAAATCGGATCGACTGACCGTCCTCGTCGGCCTCCCGGGCTCCGGCAAGTCCAGCGTGGGGCGGCGCCTGGCGCAACGGCTGGACCTGCCGTTCTTCGATTCCGACACCGTCATCGAGCAGCGCATCGGCTGCACCATCCGCGACTTCTTCGCGCGGGAGGGCGAGACCCGCTTCCGCGACCTGGAGCAGGAAGTGATCGCCGAACTCGTCGGCACGCGCGGCGCGGTGGTGGCCACGGGCGGCGGCGCGGTGTTGCGGGAAGCCAATCGAGACGCCTTGCGGAGGGGTGCCTATGTCATCTACCTGCACTCGATGCCGGAGGACCTGTACCGCCGGCTGCGCCACGACATGAAGCGGCCGCTGCTGCAGGTCCAGGACCCGCTGGGCCGGCTGCGCGAACTCCACGAAGTGCGCGATCCCCTCTATCGCGCGACCGCGCACGCGACCGTCGAGACGGGCCGGCCCTCCGTGGCCTCGCTGGTCCAGGTGATCGCCGCGCAGCTGGCGCTCGCGGGCGTGCCGGAAGTGGCGGGCGAGTCGAGGCGATCGGAGGGCGTCGACGAACGGGCGGACCGGCCTTCGACGCCGTCGCCGCAACGCCCACGCAGTCATTGAGCCCACGCCGGCCGGGCGGCGCACGGGGACCGCGCTGCCCCTAAACTCGCCGCCATGTCCGCGTCCGCCATCTCCCAGCCCGTCCGCTTCCCGTCCTCGTCGTCACCCGGCGCGTCGCTTCGCGCGCCCGATGCGGCATCGGCCACCGAACGCATCGACATCGACCTGGGCGATCGCGGCTACCCGATCCTGATCGGCGCCGGCCTGCTGGGCGATCCGTCGAATTTCGACGTCGCGCCCCAGGCCGCGAGCGCGCTGATCGTGACCAACACGACGGTCTCGCCGCTCTATGCCGCCACGCTGCAGAAGGCCCTGGCTGCCCGCTACCGCGACGTGCGCGTCATCGCGCTGCCCGACGGGGAGGCCCACAAGGACTGGCCGACGCTCAACCTGATCTTCGATGCGCTGCTCGCGCACGGCAGCGACCGCAAGACCGTGCTGTTCGCCCTGGGCGGCGGCGTGGTGGGCGACATGACCGGCTTCGCCGCGGCCAGCTACATGCGCGGCGTGCCGTTCGTGCAGGTGCCCACGACGCTGCTGGCGCAGGTCGATTCGTCGGTCGGCGGCAAGACGGCCATCAACCATCCGCTGGGCAAGAACATGATCGGCGCCTTCTACCAGCCGCGGCTGGTGTTGTGCGACCTGGACACCCTCGCGACCCTGCCGGCGCGCGAGCTCAGCGCCGGCCTGGCCGAGGTCATCAAGTACGGGCCGATCCACGACATGGCGTTCCTCGACTGGATCGAGGCGAACATCGACGCGCTGGTCGGGCGCGATCCGGCCGCGCTGGCCCACGCGGTGAAGCGCAGCTGCCAGATCAAGGCGCTGGTGGTGGGGCAGGACGAGCGCGAGGCCGGGCTGCGCGCCATCCTCAATTTCGGCCACACCTTCGGCCACGCGATCGAGTCCGGGCTGGGCTATGGCGAGTGGCTGCACGGCGAGGCCGTCGGTTGCGGCATGGTGATGGCGGCGCGCCTGTCGCAACGCCTGGGCGGCATCGACGAGGCCTTCGTACGGCGCCTGACGCGGTTGATCGAGCGCGCCGGCCTGCCGGTGACGGCCCCGCGCCTGGGCGCCGAGCGCTACCTGGAACTGATGCGCGTCGACAAGAAATCCGAGGCCGGCGAGATCCGCTTCGTGGTGATCGACAGGCCCGGCTCGGCACGGGTCTGTGGCGCGCCGGACGCGATGGTGCGCGAGGTGCTGGCCGAGTCCGGCGGCGCGTGATGCGCGATGACTGGCGTGGGCTCGCCTCCGAACGGGTCGCCGGCGGTCACGGCGCGTCGGCCGGCTCCACGATGACCGCTGCCTCCGTCGCGCCATGACGCTCGCGCGCTACGCCAGCCATCCCGGGCGTTCCCGGGGTCGCCGCCACCCGGAGCCGCCGGCGCCTACGCGCGACGACTTCCAGCGCGACCGCGACCGCATCGTCCATTCGACCGCCTTCCGCCGGCTGGTCTACAAGACGCAGGTGTTCCTCAACCACGAGGGCGACCTGTTCCGCACGCGGCTGACGCATTCGCTCGAGGTCGCGCAGTTGGGCCGCTCGATCGCGCGCTCGCTGGGGCTCAACGAGGACCTGGTGGAGGCCATCGCGCTCGCGCACGACCTCGGCCACACGCCCTTCGGCCATGCCGGGCAGGACACGCTCGACGCCTGCATGAAGGACCACGGCGGCTTCGAGCACAACCTCCAGAGCCTGCGCACGGTCGACACGCTGGAGCAGCGCTATCCGCGCTACGACGGCCTGAACCTCAGCTTCGAGACGCGCGAGGGCATCCTCAAGCATTGTTCGCGCGCCGATGCCGAGCGCATCGAGGCGGCCGAGCCCGGCGGCGTCGCCCGGCGTTTTCTCGACCGCACGCAGCCGAGCCTGGAAGCGCAGCTGTGCAACCTGGCCGATGCGATCGCCTACAACGCGCACGACATCGACGACGGCGTGCGCTCCGGCCTGATCGCGATCGAACAGCTGGCCGAGGTCGACCTGTTCGAGCGCCATCGCCGCGAGGCGCTGGCCGAGCATCCGGGCCTGGACGGCCGGCGCGTGCTCTACGAGACCATCCGCCGCATGCTCAGCGCCCAGGTCTACGACGTGATCGACGCCACGCGCGCGGCCCTCGTGGCGCTCAAGCCGGCCGATGTCGACGACGTGCGCCGCGCGCCGCCGCTGGTGCGGTTCGGCGAGCCGATGCGGGGCGAATCGGCGGCCCTGAAACGCTTCCTCTTCGCCAACCTGTACCGGCATCCGCAGGTGATGCAGACCACCGGCCAGGCGCAGGACGTGGTGCGCGAACTGTTCGACCTCTACCTGGCACGACCGCAGGAGATGCCGGCGTCCTTCGCCGATCGCCGCGCCGGCCTGCCGCGCGCCGTGGCCGACTACATCGCCGGCATGACCGACCGCTTCGCCCTGCGCGAGCACGAACGCCTCACGGGCCGGGCGTGGGTGGCGTGAACGTGCCCGCCCGAATCACCGCCGAGGCCGCCGTGGCCGACACGCGCCACTGGCTGGCGCGCGCCGTCATCGGTCTGAACCTGTGCCCGTTCGCCAAGGCGGTGCATGCCAAGGGCCAGGTGCATTACGCCGTGCACCTCGCGGAGGCGGACGACGCCGGCCTGACCGAGATGCTGCTGACCGAGGCGCGGGCACTGACGGTGCTGCCGGCGTCCGAGCGCGACACGACCCTGATCGTCGCGCCCCACGCGCTGGCCGATTTCATCGACTTCAACGACTTCACCGCGCGCGCCGAACGCCGCCTGTCGCGTGAGGGCTTCGACGGCACGCTGCAGCTGGCGAGCTTTCATCCGCGCTTCCAGTTCGCCGGCACCGAGGCCGAGAACATCGGCAACGCGACCAACCGCGCGCCCTATCCGACCCTTCACCTGCTGCGCGAGGCGAGCATCGACCGCGCCGTCGAGGCCTTTCCGGACGCCGAGGCGATCTTCGGGCGCAACATCGAGACGCTCGAAGCGCTGGGCGCGGATGGCTGGGCGGCGCTGGACGTCGGCCCCGGCGGCGCGTTGCGATGACCGTCGTCGCCACGCGCGCGGCAACCCCACGAGATCCGACCATGACCCCCCAGACCGCCAGAGCTCTCGGCACCCCGGGCACCGCCCGCAAGCCTTCGCCGCAAGGCCGGAGCGACCCGGCTCCCCGGCTCGGCAAGGCCGAGCAGGCCGCCGCCGACGTGCTGCAGGAGCTGCGCCCGGGCCAGTCGATCGAACTGCTCAAGGAGCTGCACATCCTCACGCGCGAGGGCCGCCTCAACCAGGACTCGCGCCGCAAGCTCAAGCAGGTCTACCACCTGTTCCAGTTCATCGAGAAGCTGCTGCGCGAGCTGCCCGACGAAGGCGCGCGCGCCACGCTGGCCGACCATGGCGCGGGCAAGTCCTACCTGGGCTTCATCGTCTACGACCTGTTCTTCAAGGCGCAGGCCGAGGCCGGGCAGGGCGCCGGGGCCGGTCGCGTCTATGGCATCGAGACACGCCGCGAGTTGACCGACCGCTCGCGCGAACTGGCCCAGAGGCTGGGTTTCGACCGCATGGCGTTCCTGAACCTCACGGTGGCCGAGTCCACGCACGCGGCCGAACTGCCGCCGCGCATCGACATGGTGACGGCGCTGCACGCCTGCGACACCGCCACCGACGACGCCATCGCCTTCGGCCTGGCCAAGGAGGCGCGTTCCATGGTGCTGGTGCCGTGCTGCCAAGCCGAAGTGGCCGCCTGCCTGCGCGAGACCAAGGCGCTGTCGCTCGCGCGCACGCCGCTGGCCGAGCTCTGGCGCCACCCGCTGCACACGCGCGAGATCGGCAGCCAGCTCACCAACGTGCTGCGCTGCCTGTACCTGGAGGCCCGGGGCTATCAGGTGACCGTGACCGAACTGGTCGGCTGGGAACACAGCATGAAGAACGAACTCATCCTCGCCCGCCGCACCGGCCAGCCCAAGGCCGGCGCGGCCGACCGGTTGCGCGGCCTGCTGGCCGAGTTCGGGCTCGAATCGCTGATGGAGACGCGTTTCCGCCTCGATTGAGGCCGCCGAGACCGACACGCGTCGCCGCATGGCCCGACTGCCCCGACTCACGCTGGCCGACCAGCCGCATCACGTCCTCCAGCGCGGGAACAACCGCCAGCCGATCTTCATGGACGATGCCGATCGCGAGCGCATGCTCGCGCTGATCGCGGAGAACGTGCCGCGCTGGGGCATGGCGCTGCACGCGTACGTGCTGATGGACAACCATTTCCATCTGCTGGCCACGCCCTCGACCGCCGACGGCCTGCCCAGGTTCATGCAGGCGGTCGGGCGCAGCTATGTGCGCTGGTTCAATGACCGGCACGCGCGCACCGGCACGCTGTGGGACGGGCGCTATCGTTCGACCGTGGTTCAGGCGGAACGCTGGCTGCTGCCCTGCATGGTCTCGATCGACCTCAATCCGGTGCGCGCCGGTCTGGTGCCGGATGCGCTGTCCCATCGCTGGTCGAGCCACGCGCACTACGTCGGCGCGCGCCCGGATCGCGCACTGACCCCGCCGCCAGCGTACTGGGCACTGGGCAACACCCCGTTCGCGCGCGAGGCGGCCTACGCGGAACGCGTGGCCGCCGGTCTCGGGGAAGCGGACCAAGCCGTCGTCACGACGTCGCTCCTGCAAGGCTGGGCCGCGGGCGACCCGCGCTTCCTTGCCCGTCTGCAGGAGGCGACGCCACGCCGGGTGGAAAAGCGACGCGCCGGACGTCGTCCCAACAACCCGATCGAGTGACCGCGCGGCGGCAGCGAGCCGCATCCGCGTGTCCCCGCACGCCGATTCAACATGTCCCCAATTGATATTTGAATGAAAAGTTGAGAAATAAATGGGAATCTGACCCCATTTAAAATACTTGGCATTGTTCGTGCAACGAAATATCCTCGCCAAGGGAAGTCTCGCCAGCATCGGCCGGGCTGGCATGCCCGCGACACTTTCCTCTCCCACGAGCCTTGCATCGTGAAGTCAGTCCCACGAAGAAATTGAAGGAACGCGCCCCATGACGACGGCTGCCGAGATCCAACACCTGGAACAGCACGGTCTGTATTCCGCCAGCAACGAACACGACGCCTGCGGTCTCGGCTTCGTGGCGCACATCAAGGGCGAGAAGCGGCACGACATCGTGACGCAGGCGCTCAAGATCCTGGAGAACATCGACCATCGCGGCGCCGTCGGGGCCGACAAGCTGATGGGCGACGGCGCCGGCATCCTGATCCAGATCCCCGATGCGCTCTACCGCGAGGAGATGGCCGCGCAGGGCGTCGCGCTGCCGCCCTACGGCGAATACGGTGTCGGCATGATCTTCCTGCCCAAGGAGCATGCCTCGCGCATGGCCTGCGAGCAGGAGATGGAGCGCGCCATCAAGGCCGAGGGCCAGGTGCTGCTGGGCTGGCGCGACGTGCCGGTCAACCGCGACATGCCGATGTCGCCGGCCGTCAAGAAGACCGAGCCGATCCTGCGCCAGGTCTTCATCGGCCGCGGCAGCGACGTCATCGTGCAGGACGCGCTGGAGCGCAAGCTCTACGTCATCCGCAAGACGGCCAGCGCCAACATCCAGAACCTGGCGCTCAAGCACAGCAAGGAGTACTACGTTCCGAGCATGTCGAGCCGCACGGTGGTCTACAAGGGCCTGCTGCTGGCCGACCAGGTGGGCGTGTACTACCTCGACCTGTCCGACGAGCGCTGCGTCTCGGCCATCGGCCTGGTGCACCAGCGCTTCTCGACCAACACCTTCCCGAAGTGGCCGCTCGCCCACCCGTACCGCTACGTCGCCCACAACGGCGAGATCAACACGGTGCGCGGCAACTACAACTGGATGAAGGCGCGCGAGGGCGTGATGTCCTCGCCCGTGCTCGGTCCGGACCTGAAGAAGCTCTATCCCATCAGCTTCGCCGGCCAGTCCGACACCGCCACCTTCGACAACTGCCTCGAACTCATGACCATGGCCGGCTACCCGATCAGCCAGGCCGTGATGATGATGATCCCCGAGCCGTGGGAGCAGCACTCGACCATGGACGAGCGCCGCCGCGCGTTCTACGAATACCACGCCGCCATGATGGAGCCGTGGGACGGTCCGGCCTCGATCGTGTTCACCGACGGCCGCCAGATCGGCGCCACGCTCGACCGCAACGGCCTGCGCCCCTCGCGCTACTGCGTGACCGACGACGACCTCGTCATCATGGCCTCCGAATCGGGCGTCCTGCCCGTGCCCGAGCAGAAGATCGTGCGCAAGTGGCGCCTGCAGCCGGGCAAGATGTTCCTGATCGACCTGGAGCAGGGTCGGATGATCGACGACGACGAGCTCAAGGCCTATGTCGTCAACACCAAGCCCTACAAGCAGTGGATCGAGAACCTGCGCATCAAGCTCGACAGCGTCGAGGCGCCGGTGGCCGACATGCCCGCGAGCGCCGTGTCGCTGCTCGACCGCCAGCAGGCCTTCGGCTACACGCAGGAGGACATCAAGTTCCTGCTCAGCCCCATGGCCCAGGCCGGCGAGGAGGGGATCGGCTCGATGGGCAACGACAGCCCGCTGGCCGTGCTCTCGAGCAAGAACAAGCCGCTCTACAACTACTTCCGCCAGATGTTCGCGCAGGTCACGAACCCGCCGATCGATCCGATCCGCGAGGCGATCGTGATGTCGCTCAACAGCTTCATCGGCCCCAAGCCCAACCTGCTGGACATCAACCAGGTCAACCCGCCGATGCGGCTGGAGGTGAGCCAGCCGATCCTCGACTTCGCCGACATGGCCAAGCTGCGCAACATCGCCGAGCACACGCAGGGCAAGTTCCGCTCGACCACGCTCGACATCACCTACCCGGCCGACTGGGGCCGGGAAGGCGTCGAGGCCAAGCTCGCCTCGCTGTGCGCCGAGGCCGTCGACGCCATCAAGGGCGGCAGCAACATCCTGATCGTGAGCGACCGGGGCGTCAGCGCCACGCAGGTCGCGATCCCCGCGCTGCTCGCCTCCAGCGCGATCCACCAGCACCTGGTGCGCGAGGGCCTGCGCACCACCAGCGGCCTGGTGGTGGAGACCGGCAGCGCGCGCGAGGTGCATCACTTCGGCGTGCTGGCCGGCTACGGCGCCGAGGCCGTGCATCCGTACCTGGCGATGGAGACCCTGGCCTCGCTGCACGCCGACCTCTCGGGCGACCTGTCTGCCGACAAGGCGATCTACAACTACGTCAAGGCGATCGGCAAGGGCCTGTCGAAGATCATGTCCAAGATGGGCGTGTCGACGTACATGAGCTACTGCGGCGCCCAGCTGTTCGAGGCCATCGGCCTGAACAGCAACACCACCGACAAGTACTTCACCGGCACGGCCAGCCGCGTCGAGGGCATCGGCGTCTTCGAGATCGCCGAGGAGGCGCTGCGCATGCACGCCGCGGCCTTCGGCGACGACCCGGTGCTGGCCAACATGCTCGACGCCGGCGGCGAGTACGCCTGGCGCACGCGCGGCGAGGACCACATGTGGACGCCCGACGCCATCGCCAAGCTGCAGCACAGCACGCGTGCCAACAACTGGAGCACCTACAAGGAATACGCCCAGATCATCAACGACCAGAACCGCCGCCACATGACGCTGCGCGGCCTGTTCGAGTTCAAGCTCGATCCGGCCACCGCGATTCCCGTGGAGGAGGTCGAGTCGGCCGCCGACATCGTCAAGCGCTTCGCCACCGGCGCCATGTCGCTCGGCTCGATTTCGACCGAGGCGCACGCGACGCTGGCCGTGGCCATGAACCGCATCGGCGGCAAGAGCAACACGGGCGAGGGCGGCGAGGACCCGAACCGCTATCGCAACGAACTCAAGGGCATCCCGATCCAGGTGGGCGACACGCTCAAGAGCGTGATCGGCGAGAGCAACGTCGAGGTCGATCTGGCGCTGAAGGTGGGCGATTCGCTGCGCTCGAAGATCAAGCAGGTCGCCTCGGGCCGCTTCGGCGTCACGGCCGAGTACCTGAGCTCGTCCGACCAGATCCAGATCAAGATGGCCCAGGGCGCCAAGCCCGGCGAGGGCGGCCAGCTGCCCGGCGGCAAGGTCACCGAGTACATCGGCAAGCAGCGCTATTCCGTGCCCGGCGTGGGCCTCATCAGCCCGCCGCCCCACCACGACATCTACTCGATCGAGGACCTGGCGCAGCTCATCCACGACCTGAAGAACGTCGCGCCGCACGCGAGCATCAGCACCAAGCTGGTCAGCGAGGTCGGCGTGGGCACGGTGGCCGCCGGCGTGACCAAGTGCAAGAGCGACCACATCGTGATCGCCGGCCATGACGGCGGCACCGGCGCTTCGCCCTGGTCGTCGATCAAGCACGCCGGCGGTCCGTGGGAGATCGGTCTGGCCGAGACCCAGCAGACGCTGGTGCTCAACCGCCTGCGCGGCCGCGTGCGGGTGCAGGCCGACGGTCAGATGAAGACCGGTCGCGACGTCGCCATCGGCGCGCTGCTGGGTGCCGACGAGTTCGGCTTCGCGACCGCGCCGCTCATCGTCGAGGGCTGCATCATGATGCGCAAGTGCCACCTCAACACCTGCCCGGTGGGCGTGGCCACGCAGGACCCGGTGCTGCGCCAGAAGTTCTCCGGCAAGCCCGAGCACGTCGTCAACTACTTCTTCTTCGTCGCCGAGGAAGTGCGCCAGATCATGGCGCAGCTGGGCATCCGCAGGTTCGACGACATGATCGGCCGCGCCGACCTGCTCGACATGAGGAAGGGCATCGCCCACTGGAAGGCCAGCGGCCTCGATTTCAGCCGCCTGTTCGCGCTGCCCATCGTGCCGGACGACGTCCCGCGCTTCCACGTCGAGAACCAGGACCACGGCCTGGAGCACAACCTCGACACCAAGCTCATCGAGAAGTCGCGCGCGGCCATCGACAAGGGCGAGAAGGTGCAGTTCATCGAGGTGGTGCGCAACGTCAACCGCACCGTCGGCGCCAAGCTGTCGGGCGCGCTGACCCGGGTGCATCCCGAGGGTCTGCCCGACGACTCGATCCGCATCCAGCTGGAGGGCACGGGCGGACAGTCGTTCGGCGCCTTCCTCGCGCGCGGCATCACGCTCTACCTGATCGGCGACGCCAACGACTACACCGGCAAGGGTCTCTCGGGCGGCCGCATCGTGGTGCGTCCGAGCCTGGACTTCCGCGGCGAGGCGGTTCGCAACACCATCGTGGGCAACACCGTCATGTACGGCGCCACCACCGGGGAGGCGTATTTCTGCGGCGTCGCCGGCGAGCGCTTCGCGGTGCGCCTGTCGGGTGCGACGGCGGTCGTCGAGGGCACCGGCGACCACGGTTGCGAGTACATGACCGGCGGCACGGTCGCCGTGCTGGGCAAGACCGGGCGTAACTTCGCCGCCGGCATGAGCGGCGGCGTGGCCTTCGTCTACGACGAGGACGGCCAGTTCGCCTCGCGCTGCAACCTGTCGATGGTGTCGCTGGAGAAGGTGCTCACGAAGGCCGAGCAGACCGCCACGGTCGATCGCGGCATCTGGCACAACGCCATGACCGACGAGGCCCAGTTGCGCAAGCTGCTGGAGGACCACCACCGCTGGACCGGCAGCAAGCGCGCGCGCGAACTGCTCGACGACTGGACGGTCAACCGGACGAAGTTCGTCAAGGTGTTCCCCAACGAGTACAAGCGCGCGCTCGGCGAGATCCACTACCGCAAGACCCTGGTCACCTCGACCGGCAACGACGCCCAGGCCGGCCTGCAGCCGAGCGTGACGGCCGCCCGCAAGGGTGCGGCCGTCTGACGACGGCGACCCCACAGAAACCAAGAACCAAGGACAGCACGATGGGAAAGATCACCGGCTTCATGGAGTACGAGCGCATCGAGGAGGGCTACAAGCCCCCGACCGAGCGCCTCAAGCACTACAAGGAATTCGTCGTCGGCCTCGATGCCAAGCAGGCCCAGGTCCAGAGCGCGCGCTGCATGGATTGCGGCACGCCGTTCTGCAACAGCGGCTGCCCGGTCAACAACATCATTCCGGACTTCAACGACCTGGTCTATCGCGACGACTGGCAGAACGCCTTCGCGGTGCTCGACTCGACCAACAACTTCCCGGAATTCACCGGCCGCATCTGTCCCGCCCCGTGCGAGGCGGCCTGCGTGCTCAACGTGAACGACGACGCGGTGGGCATCAAGTCGATCGAGCACGCGATCATCGACCGCGCCTGGGACGAGGGCTGGGTCAAGCCGCGCGTGGCCAAGCACCGGACCGGCAAGAAGGTCGCCGTGATCGGCGCCGGCCCGGCCGGCATGGCGGCGGCGCAGCAGCTCGCCCGCGTCGGACACGACGTCACGCTGTTCGAGAAGAACGACCGCGTGGGTGGCCTGCTGCGCTACGGCATTCCCGACTTCAAGATGGAGAAGACGCACATCGACCGCCGTGTCGAGCAGATGAAGGGCGAGGGCGTGACCTTCCGCCTGGGCGTGGTCGTCGGTGCCGCCAAGGACCCGATGGGCAAGGGCTCCAAGGTCACCAACTGGGCCAAGGAGACCGTGACGCCCGAGCAGCTCGACAAGGAGTTCGACGCCGTGGTGCTCACGGGCGGCGCCGAGCAGTCGCGCGACCTGCCCGCGCCCGGGCGCGAGCTCGACGGCATCCACTTCGCGATGGAGTTCCTGCCGCAACAGAACAAGGTCAACGCGGGCGACAAGCTCAAGGGCCAGTTGCGCGCCGAAGGCAAGCACGTCATCGTGATCGGCGGGGGCGACACCGGCAGCGATTGCGTGGGCACCAGCAACCGCCACGGCGCGGTCAGCGTCACGCAGTTCGAGTTGATGCCTCAGCCGCCCGAGGAAGAGAACCGGCCCATGACCTGGCCCTATTGGCCGTACAAGCTGCGCACCAGTTCCAGCCACGAGGAGGGTTGCGAGCGCGAGTTCGCCATCTCGACCAAGGAGTTCATCGGCGACGGCAAGAAGATCACCGGCCTGAAGACCGTGCGCGTCGAATGGAAGGACGGCAAGATGGTCGAAGTGCCGGGCAGCGAGCAGATCCTCAAGGCCGACCTGGTGCTGCTGGCGATGGGTTTCGTCAGCCCGGTGGCGAGCGTGCTGGACGCCTTCGGCATCGAGAAGGACGCCCGCGGCAATGCCAAGGCGACGGTGGAGTTCACCGGTGGCTACGCGACCAGCGTCCCGAAGGTGTTCGCCGCCGGCGACATCCGGCGCGGCCAGTCGCTGGTCGTGTGGGCGATCCGCGAGGGGCGGCAGGCCGCGCGCGCGGTCGATGAATTCCTGATGGGCTACAGCGACCTGCCGCGCTAAAGCCTTACGGGCGGGCCCGGCGAAACCGTCGTGACGCCACAACGCCGGCTCCCTTATCATGGAGCCAACCGCAAGCCGGGATTTCCCTGAAGGGGACGCCCGGCTTTTTCTTTTCGATGAACGCCAGCACCTCCCCACCCACCGCCCTTGTCGAGTTCCGCGACGTGACCTTCGGTTACGGCGAACGCGCGATCCTGGACGGCGTGTCCTTCGCCATTCCGCGCGGCAAGGTGACGGCACTCATGGGTGCTTCCGGCGGCGGCAAGACCACGGTGCTGCGCCTGATCGGCGGCCAGGTGCGCGCGCGCGCCGGCGAGGTACTGCTCGACGGCGCGGACATCGGCCACATGGATGCCAAGGCGCTCTATGCGGCCCGGCGTCGCATGGGCCTCCTGTTCCAGTTCGGCGCGCTGTTCACCGACATGACCGTTCTAGACAACGTCGCTTTTCCCCTGCGCGAGCACACCCAATTGCCCGAGTCGCTGGTGCGGGACATCGTCCTCATGAAGCTCGACGCCGTCGGCCTGCGCGGCGCGCGCGATCTGATGCCCAGCGAGGTGTCCGGGGGCATGGCGCGGCGCATCGCGCTGGCGCGTGCGATCGCCCTGGACCCCGACCTGGTAATGTACGACGAGCCCTTCGCCGGCCTCGACCCGATCTCGCTGGGCACCGCGGCGCGCCTGATCCGCCAGCTCAACGACACCCTGGAGTTGACCAGCGTCGTCGTCTCGCACGACCTGGAAGAGACCTTCCGCATCGCCGACCACGTCGTCATCCTGGCCAACGGCGGCGTGGCGGCCCAGGGCACGCCCGACGACGTGCGGCGCAGCACCGATCCCCTGGTGCACCAGTTCGTCCACGCGCTGCCCGACGGGCCGGTGCGTTTCCACTACCCGGGCGTGAGCGTCGAGGACGACTTCGGTCCCGTGCAGCAGGCGCTCGTGCCCAAGGAGCCGGCATGAGCCTCTGGAAGCCGGCCGATCTGGGTTTCGCCGTGCGCGGCAAGCTGGCCGACATCGGCCGTGGCGCACGCCTGTTCCTGCAGCTGGTGCGCCATGGCGCCGCGACCCTGGGCCGCTTCGGCCTGGTGCGCGACCAGATCCATTTCCTGGGCAACTACTCGCTCGCGATCATCGCCGTCTCCGGCCTGTTCGTCGGCTTCGTCCTGAGCCTGCAGGGCTACAACCTGCTGCAGCGTTTCGGTTCGGCCGAGGCGCTCGGTCTGGTGGTGGCGCTCGGGCTGCTGCGCGAACTGGGACCGGTCATCGCGGCGCTGCTGTTCGCCGGCCGTGCCGGCACCGCCCTCACGGCGGAGATCGGACTCATGAAGGCCGGCGAGCAGCTCAGCGCGATGGAGATGATGGCGGTCGATCCCGTCCGGCGCGTTCTGGCGCCGCGCTTCTGGGGTGGCGTCATCGCCATGCCGCTGCTGGCATCGGTCTTCAGCGCGGTCGGCATCCTGGGCGGCTACATCGTCGGCGTGATGCTGCTGGGGGTCGATTCCGGTGCGTACTGGGGCCAGATGCAGAGCGGCGTCGACGTCTGGACCGACGTGGGCAACGGTTTCATCAAGAGCGTCGTCTTCGGCATCACCGTCACGTTCGTGGCGGTGCACCAGGGCTACGAGGCGCTGCCCACGCCCGAGGGCGTCTCGCGCGCCACGACCCGCACGGTCGTCGTTGCCTCGCTGGCCGTGCTCGGCCTCGACTTCCTGTTGACCGCGCTGATGTTCAGCGTCTAGGAGAACACATTCCATGCAACGTTCCAGCAACGACATCTGGGTCGGCCTGTTCGTGCTGATCGGCGGAGCGGCCCTGCTGTTCCTCGCGCTTCAGTCGGCCAACCTGCTCAACCTCAACTTCCAGAAGACCTACGCCGTCACGGCGCGCTTCGACAACATCGGCGGCTTGAAACCCAAGGCGGCCATCCGAAGCGCGGGCGTGGTGGTCGGGCGTGTCGATTCGATCCGCTTCGACGACAAGACCTTCCAGGCCAACGTGAACCTGGCACTGCAGAGCAGTTACCAGTTCCCCAAGGACAGTTCCCTCAAGATCCTGACCAGCGGTCTGCTCGGCGAGCAGTACATCGGCATCGAAGCCGGTGCCGATGCGAAGAACCTCGAGGCTGGCGACACGATCACGGCCACCCAGTCGGCGGTCGTGCTGGAAAATCTCATCAGCCAGTTTCTCTACAGCAAGGCGGCCGACGGAAGCGACACGCCGGAAAAGGCACCCAAGAAATGAACCCGCGATCCTCCTCAAACGCTGGCGCCTTGCGCCTTGTCGCTGTCCTGGGCCTCTTGGTCCTCGCGACGGGCTGCGCCACCGGGCCACGTGCCACGGCGCCCAGCCCGGTCGATCCGTTCGAGCCGTTCAACCGCAGCGTCTCGCGCTTCAACGACGTGGTGGACGACAACGTGCTGGTGCCCGTGGCCACGGCCTATCGCAAGGTGCTGCCCTCGCCGGTGCGCTCGGGCGTCAACAATTTCTTCGGCAACCTCGGCGACGTCTGGAACTTCGCGAACAACGTGGCGCAGTTGAAAGCGCAGAACAGCGCCGAGACCTTCATGCGACTCAACGTCAACACGTTCTTCGGGCTCGGCGGCCTGCTCGACGTCGCGACCGAACTGGGCATCGATCGTCATCCGGAAGATTTCGGCCAGACGCTCGGGCGCTGGGGCGTTCCGAGCGGACCCTACGTGGTGCTGCCACTGCTCGGACCGTCGACCGTGCGCGACACCGCCGCCTTGCCGGTGAACGTGCAGGGTGACCTCGTCCGACAGGTGGCCGACATTCCCGTGCGCAATTCGATGTACGTGCTGCGCATCGTCGACCTGCGTTCGAACTACCTGCGCGCCAGCCAGCTCATTGGCGATGCGGCCCTGGATCGCTACTCGTTCACACGCGACGCGTATTTGCAGCGGCGTCGCAGCGAGGTCTACGACGGGAATCCGCCGGACGACGGAAAAGGCGCGGACTGACGGCCAGGGGGTGGCGAGCCTGCGTAGGCTCCTGATGTGATGAGCGGGCTTTCTGCCGGAACCGGCCCGGCGAAATTGTCTCCAAGCGTCAAGGACCGACGCTCCTGCATTGCAGGACGCGGATTCCGCCCCATGTGCCTTCCATTCTCCGAATCATCGACCCTGGAAACCTCCTGATCATGAAAACCACCACCGCCACCGTGCAACGCCGCTTTCTGGGGCGCATCGTCCTGGCCAGCGCCATGCTCTTCAGCGCCGCCGCCGTCTTCGTGAGCCCCGCACGTGCGGCGGACGAATCGCCCGACGCCCTGGTCCAGCGCATCTCCGGCGACGTGCTCACCACCATCAAGGCGGACAAGTCGATCAAGGCGGGCGACGTCGGCAAGATCATGCTGCTGGTCGACAGCAAGATCATGCCGAACGTCAATTTCCAGCGCATGACGGCCTCGGCGGTCGGGCCGGCTTGGCGCACGGCGACGCCGGAGCAGCAGAAGCGCCTGCAGGAGGAATTCAAGACGCTCCTGGTGCGCACCTATGCGGGTGCCCTCGATCAGGTGAGCGACCAAAGCGTGACGGTGCGCCCGTTCCGCGGTTCGGCAACGGACAAGGAAGTCCTCGTGCGCACCGAGATCCGCGGCGGTGGCGATCCCGTCCAGCTCGACTACCGTCTGGAGAAGACGCCGGGCGAAGCGGGTGGCTGGAAGGTCTACAACCTGAACATCCTGGGCGTCTGGCTGGTCGATACCTACCGCACCCAGTTCTCCCAGCAGATCAACAGCAAGGGCATCGACGGCCTCATCGCCGCGCTGGCCGCGCGCAACAAGAGCAACGGAACCAACTGACGTGAGCATGCTGGTCCTGCCTGCGACGCTGCGCCACGAGGAGGCGCCGGCCTGCATGCGCATGCTGCACCAGGGCTTGGCCGCCCAGCAGCAGGATTCGGTGGCGATCGTCGACGCGACCGCGCTGGTCCGGTTCGACTCCTCGGCCCTGGCCGTGCTGCTCGAATGCCGGCGTGAAGCGGCCGCGCTCGGTCGCGGCTTCGCAGTCAAGGGACTCTCCACGCGGCTCAGGGAGCTCGCCATGCTCTACGGCGTGGCCGGACTCCTTCCCAGCGCGCCCTGATACTTCGGGCGACAATGAGCGCCCGTCGGACATCTTTCCGCTTTTCTTCGTCGACCGAACACCTCCCCGTAAAATCGCGGGCTCCCCATGTCCGCGATCTCGTTCCAATCGGTCTCCAAGACCTACCCCCCATCACGTCAGCAGCGCGCCCAGGGCAAGCCGGGCCTCCGGGCGGTCGACCAGGTCGATTTCGCGATCGAGGAGGGTGAGTTCTTCGGTCTGCTCGGCCCCAACGGTGCCGGCAAGACGACGCTCATCAGCATGCTCGCCGGTCTGGCACGGCCGACGACCGGGTCCATCGCCGTGCACGGCTTCGACGTGCAGCGCGACTATGCGCAGGCGCGCCGTCACCTGGGCATCGTGCCGCAGGAACTGGTGTTCGATCCGTTCTTCAACGTGCGCGAGTCGCTGCGCATCCAGTCGGGCTATTTCGGCATCCGGAACAACGATGTCTGGATCGACGAACTGCTGCAGAACCTCGGTCTGGCGGACAAGGCCACGGCCAACCTGCGTCAGCTCTCGGGTGGCATGAAGCGCCGCGTGCTGGTCGCCCAGGCGCTGGTGCACAAGCCGCAGGTCATCGTGCTCGACGAGCCCACCGCCGGTGTCGACGTCGAGCTGCGCCAGACCCTGTGGCAGTTCGTGGCCCGCCTCAATCGCGAGGGGAGCACCGTCCTGCTCACCACCCATTACCTGGAGGAAGCCGAAGCGCTCTGCCATCGCATCGCCATGCTCAAGCAGGGCCGCGTGATCGCGCTCGACCGCACCAGCGAGCTGTTGCGCGCGGCCGCGAGCAACGTGCTGCGTTTCAAGACCGACGCCGATCTGCCGTGGGCCATCGCCCAGCACGCCCGGATCACGGGCCGCATCGTGCAGCTGCCGGCGCAGAACGCGCACGAGGTCGAGCAGTTGCTGGTCGCCCTGCGCGAGGCGGGTGTCGCGGTCGAGGACGTGGAGATGCGCAAGGCCGACCTGGAGGACGTGTTCATCGATCTCATGGCCGGCGAGCAGACGCCGCTGGAGGTCGCGCGATGATGAAGTTCCAACCCACCGGCTGGCACGCGCTGCTCTACAAGGAGACGCTGCGTTTCTGGAAGGTCGGTTTCCAGACCGTCGGCGCCCCCGTGCTCACGGCCGTGCTCTACCTGATGGTGTTCGGCCACGTGCTCGAGGGCCATGTCAAGGTCTACGGTTCGATCAGCTACACGGCCTTCCTGATCCCCGGGCTGGTGATGATGAGCATGTTGCAGAACGCGTTCGCCAACAGCTCGTCGTCGATCATCCAGAGCAAGATCATGGGCAGCCTGGTGTTCGTGCTGATCACGCCGCTGTCCCATTGGGGCTGGTTTTTCGCCTACGTCGGCTCGTCGGTGATCCGTGGCCTGGCCGTCGGGCTGGGCGTCTTCGTCGTGACGCTGTTCTTCGCCGTGCCGGACTTCGTCGCGCCGCTCTGGATCCTCGCGTTCGCCTTCCTGGGCGCCGCCATCCTGGGCACGCTGGGGCTCATCGCCGGCCTGTGGGCGGAGAAGTTCGACCAGATGGCGGTGTTCCAGAACTTCCTGATCATGCCCATGACCTTCCTGTCGGGCGTGTTCTATTCGATCGGCTCGCTGCCGCCGTTCTGGCAGGGCGTGAGCCACCTGAACCCGTTCTTCTACATGATCGACGGCTTCCGTCATGGCTTCTTCGGCGTCAGCGACGTCTCGCCATGGGTGAGCCTGGCGATCGTCGGCAGCGCGTGGCTGGTGGTGAGCGCCATCGCCGTGAACCTGCTGCGCATCGGCTACAAGATTCGAGGCTAGCTTTTTCCATGACCGCTGACGAACTTCGAGACATCATTTCCGCCGATCTGGCCTGCGAGCACATTGCACTGGAGGGTGACGGAAGGCACTGGTACGCGACCATCGTCTCGGCGGAGTTCGACGGGCTGCGTGCCATCCAGCGCCACCAGCGGGTCTACCGCACGCTGGGTGCGAAAATGCACACCGACGAGGTGCATGCGTTGTCGATGAAGACGTTCACCCCGGCCGAATGGGCGGCCGCGCCGCGTTGAAACCGGTCCGGGGCCGTTCGCGTGCTCCGGTTTCCCGTCGCCCTACCCGGCAACCGCTTCCACTTCCGCTGGACTCTCCGATGGACCAACTCCTCATTCGCGGCGGGCGCACGCTCGGCGGCGAAGTCTTCGTCTCCGGCGCCAAGAACGCCGCCCTGCCCGAACTCTGCGCCGCGCTCCTGACCGCGCAGCCCGTCGTCCTGCACAACGTGCCGCGTCTGCAGGACGTCTCCACCATGCTGCGGCTGATCCGCAACATGGGCGTGCAGGCCGAACGCGACGACGCCGCCGGCGAGGCCCACGGCATCGTGCGCATCGATGCCGCCGCGCTGTCGAACCTGGAGGCGCCCTACGACCTGGTCAAGACGATGCGCGCGTCGGTGCTGGCGCTCGGTCCGCTGCTGGCGCGATTCGGCCGGGCCAAGGTGTCGCTGCCCGGGGGCTGCGCGATCGGTTCGCGGCCGGTGGACCAGCACGTCAAGGGACTGCAGGCGATGGGCGCGGAAATCTCGGTGGAGCACGGCTACATGCTCGCGCGCCTGGCGGCCGGCCGCACGCGCCTGCGGGGCGCCCGCATCCTGACCGACATGGTGACCGTCACCGGCACCGAGAACTTCCTCATGGCCGCGACCCTGGCCGAGGGCGAGACCATCCTGGAGAACGCCGCCCAGGAGCCGGAGATCGTCGACCTGGCGGAGATGCTGATCCGCATGGGTGCGCGGATCGAGGGCCACGGCACCAGCCACATCCGCATCCGGGGCGTGGAGGCCTTGCACGGTTGCGAGCATGCCGTGGTGGCCGACCGCATCGAGGCCGGCACCTTCCTGTGCGCGGTGGCGGCCGCCGGTGGCGAGGCGTTCCTGCGCCACGCCCGCTCCGACCACCTCGAAGCCGTCATCGACAAGCTGCGCGAGGCGGGCTGCGACGTGCGCGGCGTCGAGGGCGGCATCCGCATCGCGTCGGCCGGTGGCGCCACGCTCAGGGCGCAGCCGTTCCGCACCACCGAATACCCCGGCTTTCCCACCGACATGCAGGCCCAGTTCATGGCGCTGAACTGCGTCGCGCAGGGCACGGCGGCCGTGACCGAGACGATCTTCGAGAACCGCTTCATGCACGTCAACGAACTGGTGCGGCTCGGCGCCGCGATCCACGTCGACGGCAAGGTCGCGGTGGTCGAGGGCGGGGCGACGCTGTCGGGCGCGACGGTGATGGCCACCGACCTGCGTGCCTCGGCCAGCCTGGTGATCGCCGCGCTGGTGGCCGAAGGCGAGACGCGGGTCGACCGCATCTATCACCTCGATCGCGGCTACGACCGCATGGAAGCCAAGCTGCGCGGCCTGGGCGCCGACATCGAGAGAATATGAGATGACCCCTCGTCTTCGCGCACCGCGTGTCGCTGCGCCGACCCCCTTCCAGGGGACCACGCCGGCGGCCCGGCGAAGCCGGTTCCACGGTGTTTCCGGCCTGAGAGAAGGTGGACTTTTGGAGTTGTTTCGATGATTACTTTGGCCTTGTCCAAGGGGCGGATTTTTGAAGAGACGGTGCCGCTGCTGGCGGCGGCGGGGATCGAGGTCACCGAGGACCCCGAGAAGTCGCGCAAGCTGATCCTCGCCACCACGCGCAGCGACGTGCGGGTGGTGCTCGTGCGAGCCTCGGACGTGCCGACCTACGTGCAGTACGGCGGCGCCGACCTTGGCGTGACGGGGCTGGACGTGCTGCTCGAGCACGGCAACCAGGGCCTCTACCAGCCGCTCGACCTGCGGATCGCCGCCTGCCGCCTGAGCGTGGCGGTGCGCGCCGACTACGACTACGCCTCGGCCGTCAGGCAGGGCTCGCGACTGAAGGTGGCGACCAAGTACGTCGGCCTGGCGCGGGACTTCTTCGCCGGCAAGGGCGTGCACGTCGACCTGATCAAACTCTACGGCAGCATGGAACTCGCGCCGCTGACCGGGCTGGCCGATGCCATCGTCGACCTGGTGTCGACCGGCAACACGCTCAAGGCCAACCACCTGGTCGAGGTCGAGCGCATCATGGACATCAGCGCGCGCCTGGTGGTCAATCAGGCCGCGCTCAAGCTCAAGCGCGAGCCGATCCGCCGCATCCTGGACGCCTTCGCGTCGGCCATTCCGGCGGCGCCCCTGAAATAAGTCCTCTCATCCTGCCTTCTTCTTTGCCGCCATGACCACGCAAGCCGCCCCCGTCCGTCTGTCCACCACCTCGGCCACCTTCGAGGTCGACTTCAAGGCGCGGCTGCATTGGTCGGCCGAAGCGGACGCGGCGATCGAGGAGCGTGTGGCCGCCATCCTGGCCGACGTGCAGCGACGCGGCGACGCGGCGGTGCTCGAGTACACCGGGCGCTTCGACCGCCTCGACGCGGCCGACATGCAGGCGCTGGAGCTCACGGCCGGCGAACTGCGCGCGGCCTTCGAGTCGCTGCCGGGCGAACAGCGCGAAGCGCTCGAGTTCGCCGCCCGCCGGGTGCGCCAGTTCCACGAGGCGCAGAAGCGCGCCAGCGGCGAAAGCTGGAGCTACCGCGACGAGGACGGCACGTTGCTCGGTCAGAAGGTCACGCCGCTCGACCGCGTGGGCATCTACGTGCCGGGCGGCAAGGCCGCCTATCCGTCGAGCGTCTTGATGAACGCGATTCCGGCGCACGTGGCCGGCGTCGGCGAGATCGTGATGGTCGTGCCCACGCCCGGTGGCGAGAAGAATGCGCTGGTGCTGGCCGCCGCGCACGTGGCGGGCGTCGGCCGTGCCTTCACCATCGGCGGTGCGCAGGCCGTCGCCGCGCTGGCCTACGGCACCGCGACCATCCCTGCCGTCGACAAGATCACCGGCCCGGGCAACGCCTACGTGGCGGCCGCCAAGCGCCGCGTCTTCGGCACCGTCGGCATCGACATGATCGCCGGCCCGAGCGAGATCCTGGTGCTGGCCGACGGCAGCACGCCGCCCGACTGGGTGGCGATGGACCTGTTCAGCCAGGCCGAGCACGACGAGCTCGCGCAGAGCATCCTGCTGTGCCCCGATGCCGACTACATCGAGCAGGTGCAGGCCGCCATCGACCGGCTGCTGCCGACCATGCCACGCGCGGAGATCATCGCCGCCTCGCTCAACGGGCGTGGTGCGCTGATCCGGACGCGCGACATGGCGGAGGCCTGCGCCCTGAGCAACCGCATCGCGCCGGAACATCTGGAGGTCAGCAGCCGCGAGCCGCACCGATGGGAGCCGCTGCTGCGCCACGCCGGGGCCATCTTCCTGGGTGCATACACCAGCGAGAGCCTGGGCGACTACTGCGCCGGCCCGAACCACGTGCTGCCCACCAGCGGCACCGCGCGCTTCTCCAGCCCGCTGGGCGTCTACGACTTCCAGAAACGCTCCAGCCTGATCGAGGTGAGCGAGGCGGGCGCGCAGACGCTCGGCCGCGTCGCCGTGACCCTGGCCGAAGGCGAGGGTCTGAACGCGCACGCCGAGGCGGCGCGCCTCCGGCTCAAGCCATGACACGTCGCCGGGCTTCGCGCGTGGCGTGCCGCTGCGCGTTGGTCGCCGGCCTCCTGGCCGTGACGGCCGCGCAGGGCATGAGCATCCGCGAGTTGCGCACGCTCGAGGCGGGCGAGAAGGACGGCAAGACCTATGCCGGCTACTACCTGGTCGGCGTGGTCGAGGGGCTGCGCGAAGGCGCGGAGACCGCCGCCCGGGCCGGACAGAAGCCGCCGTTCTGCATCGAGAACCGCCGCCTGGAGCCCGCCATGGCGCGGCCCCTCTACCAGACCGAACTCACGCGCAACGCCGATGGCTACGAGGCCGACATGCCGGTCCAGCTCGTGCTCGCCGCCGCGCTGCGCAACACCTACCGCTGCACGCGCTGAGGACGTCCATGACCGCTTCCATTCCCACCGCCACGCTCGCCGGCGTGGCCGACAGCGCCGAGATCGCCGCCGGCACCGGCCGTGCCCTCGGACGCATCCGCGACGATGTCCGCGCCATGCACGCGTACGTCGTCCAGGACGCGCCCGCCGACGCCTCCAAGCTCGACGCCATGGAGAACCCGCACGTCCTGCCGGCCGCGCTGCAGGCCGAACTCGGCCGCCGCCTGGGCGCTCTGGCGATCAACCGCTATCCGGCCAACGACGGCAACGCCCAGCTCAAGCGCGCCCTGGCCGCGCACGCGCACCTGCCCGAGGGCTTCGACCTGATGCTGGGCAACGGCTCCGACGAACTGATCTCGCTCGTCACCATGGCGTGCGACCGGCCCGGGGCGTCGGTGCTGGCGCCGGTGCCCGGCTTCGTGATGTACGGCGTCAGCGCGCAGCTCCAGGGCCTGGCCTTCACCGGCGTGCCGCTGACGGCCGACTTCGAACTCGACGGTCCGGCCATGCTCGCGGCCATCGCGCGCGAGCGGCCCGCCATCGTGCACCTGGCCTATCCGAACAACCCGACGGCCAACCTGTGGAACGACGACGTCGTCGAGCAGGTCGTCCAGGCCCAGGGCGCCCAAGGCGGCCTGGTGGTCGTCGACGAGGCCTACCAGCCCTTCGCCTCGCGCAGCTACATCGACCGCATCGCGCGCCATGGCCACGTGCTGCTGATGCGCACGCTGAGCAAGTTCGGCCTGGCCGGCGTGCGGCTGGGCTACCTGATCGGGCCGGCCGCGCTGGTCGCCGAGATCGACAAGGTGCGTCCGCCCTACAACGTCAGCGTGCTCAACTGCGAATGCGCGCGCTTCGCGCTGGAACACGCGGCGGTCTTCGAGGCCCAGGCGGCCGACATCCGGGCGCAGCGCGAGCGGCTGGTCGAGGCCCTGGGCCGCCTGCCGGCGGTGCGGCAGTGGCCGAGCGACGCCAACATGATCCTCATCCGCGTCCCCGACGCCGCGCGGACCTTCGAGGGCATGAAGGCGCGTGGCGTGCTGATCAAGAACATTTCTAAAATGCACCCCTTGCTGGCGAACTGCCTGCGCCTGACCGTCGGAACGGCCGACGAGAACGCGCGCATGCTCGCGGCCCTCGAAGCATCCCTATGAACACTCCCACGGCACCCGAAGCGGTCGTCGGCGCGGTCGGCGCGCGCACGGCGGCGGTCACGCGCCACACGGCCGAGACCCGCATCGACGTCCGCGTCGATCTCGACGGCACCGGCCGCGCCAGGCTCGCGACCGGCATCGGCTTCTTCGACCACATGCTCGACCAGATCGCCCGCCACGGCCTGATCGACCTCGACATCGACTGCCAGGGCGACCTGCACATCGACGGCCACCACACCGTCGAGGACGTCGGCATCACCCTCGGCCAGGCGGTGGCCAGGGCGGTCGGCGACAAGAAGGGCATCCGCCGCTACGGCCATGCCTACGTGCCGCTGGACGAAGCGCTCAGCCGCGTCGTCATCGACTTCTCCGGCCGTCCGGGCCTGCACCTGCACATCCCGTTCACCAGCGGCATGATCGGCGCCTTCGACACCCAGCTCGCCTACGAGTTCTTCCAGGGATTCGCCAACCACGCCGGCGTGACGTTGCACATCGACAACCTCAAGGGCATCAACGCGCACCACCAGTGCGAGACGGTCTTCAAGGCCTTCGCGCGGGCGCTGCGCGCGGCGCTGGAACTCGACCCGCGCTCGGCCGGCGTCATCCCCTCGACCAAGGGAACGCTCTGACCGTGACGACTTCCACCAACTCCGTGGCCGTGGTCGACTACGGCATGGGCAACCTGCGCTCGGTGTCGCAGGCCGTGCGGCACGCGGCCGACCAGTCCGGCGTCGAGGTCCTCGTCACCGCCGACCCGGACGTGGTGCGCCGTGCCACGCGCGTCGTGCTCCCGGGACAGGGCGCGATGCCCGACTGCATGCGCGAGCTGCGTGACTCCGGCCTGCAGGCGTCGGTGCTCGAGGCCGCGGCGACCAAGCCGCTGTTCGGCGTCTGCGTGGGCATGCAGATGCTGCTGTCGCGCAGCGAGGAAGGCCCCACCGACGGGCTCGGGCTGATCCCGGGCGAAGTCGTCAAGTTCGATCTCGCCGGTCGTCTGCAGCCCGACGGCAGCCGCTTCAAGGTGCCGCAGATGGGCTGGAACCAGGTTCGGCAGGCGCAGCCTCATGCGATGTGGGACGGCGTGCCCGACGACGCCTACTTCTATTTCGTGCACAGCTTCTACGCCCGGCCGGTCGATGCGCGCCACGCCGTCGGCCAAGCCGACTACGGCGCGCCGTTCGCCGCGGCGATCGCCCGCGACAACCTCTTCGCCACCCAGTTCCACCCCGAGAAGAGCGCCGACCACGGTCTGCGGCTCTATCGCAACTTCCTCCACTGGAATCCCTGACCCCTCAGGGCTGCTTTCCCATGCTGCTGATACCCGCCATCGATCTCAAGGACGGTCACTGCGTTCGCCTCAAGCAGGGCGACATGGACCAATCGACCATCTTCAGCGAAGACCCCGCCGCCATGGCGCGCAAATGGGTCCAGGCCGGCGCGCGCCGCCTGCACCTGGTCGACCTGAACGGCGCCTTCGCCGGCAAGCCGCAGAACCACGCGGCGATCAAGGCGATCCTGCGCGAGGTCGGCGAGGAGATCCCTGTGCAGCTCGGCGGCGGCATCCGCGACCTCGACACCATCGAGCGCTACATCGACGATGGCCTGCGCTACGTGATCATCGGCACCGCGGCGGTGAAAAACCCCGGTTTCCTGAAGGACGCCTGCGTCGCGTTCGGCGGCCACATCATCGTCGGGCTCGACGCCAAGGACGGCAAGGTCGCCACCGACGGCTGGAGCAAGCTCACCGGCCACGAGGTCGCCGATCTGGGCAAGAAGTTCGAGGACCATGGCGTCGAATCGATCATCTACACCGACATCGGCCGCGACGGCATGCTCTCGGGCATCAACATCGACGCCACGGTGCGGCTCGCGCAGGCCCTGACGATTCCCGTGATCGCATCGGGCGGCCTGTCGAACATGGCCGACATCGAGCAGCTCTGCGCGGTCGAATCCGAAGGCGTCGAGGGCGTGATCTGCGGCCGGGCGATCTATTCGGGCGATCTCGACTTCGCCGCCGCCCAGGCCCGCGCCGACGTGCTCGCGACCGGCGCCTGAGCCCGCGCGGCGCGGGCGGGCGGAGGCTCGCCGAGCGGTCCGTCCCTAGAATCCCCGCATGCCTGTCTCATCGATCGACTTCCGCGGCCAGCCCGCGTTCCGCCTGAGCGCGCCCGACGGCGCGCAGTGCACCGTGGCCCTGCACGGCGGCCACATCCTGTCCTGGGTCACGCCGGACGGTGTCGAGCGGCTCTACCTGAGCCCGAATTCCGCGTTCGATGGCCGCGCCGCCATCCGGGGCGGCGTGCCGATCTGCTGGCCGCAGTTCAACCAGCGCGGTCCGCTGGCCAAGCACGGATTCGCACGCAACGTCGTCTGGCAGCTCGCGCAGGCCGATCCGGCGGCGCCTGCGTGCATCGCGCTTCGGCTGGACGACGACGCGGCCACGCGCGCGCTCTGGCCGCACGGTTTCGGGCTTCGGCTGGAAGCCACGCTCGACGCCGGCAGCCTGCGCGTGGCGCTCGACGTCCGCAACACCGGCGACACGCCCTGGTCGTTCACCGGCGCGTTGCACAGCTACCTGCGGGTCGACGACATCGCCCGCGCGCGGCTCGAAGGGCTGCGGGGTGCCCGACGCTGGGACGCGGTGCGCGACCTGCGTCTGCAGGAGGACGCCGAAGCCGTGACCTTCGAGGCCGAGTTTGACAGCGTCTACGCGGCGCCGGCCACGCCGCTGCGGCTCGTGCAGCCGTCGGGCACGCTGGAGATCGCGCAGTCCGCCAGTTGCACCGAGACCGTCGTCTGGAATCCCGGCGACGTGCTCTCGGCCCGGCTCGCCGACCTGCCCGACGATGGTTATCGGCACATGCTCTGCGTCGAGGCCGCCGCCGTCGACACGCCCGTCGCGCTCGCTCCCGGCGAGACGTGGCAGGGCTGGCAGCAGCTCACCGTGCGTTGAACCCGTCGAATCCCCCGCTTCTCGAACCTCCCGTACCGCCATGCTCGCCAAACGCATCATTCCCTGCCTCGACGTGACCGGTGGTCGCGTCGTCAAGGGTGTCAACTTCCTGGAGCTGCGCGATGCCGGCGACCCGGTCGAGATCGCCGCGCGCTACAACGCGCAGGGCGCCGACGAACTCACCTTCCTCGACATCACCGCCACCAGCGACGGTCGCGACCTGATCCTGCCGATCATCGAGGCCGTCGCCTCGCAGGTGTTCATCCCGCTGACGGTCGGCGGCGGCGTGCGCACGGTCGAGGACGTGCGCCGGCTGCTCAACGCCGGTGCCGACAAGACCAGCTTCAACTCGGCCGCCATCGCCAATCCGGCGGTGATCGACGAGGTGTCGCACCGCTACGGCGCTCAGTGCATCGTGGTGGCCATCGACGCCAAGCGCCGCACGGCCGCGGACGCCGCCGAGCGCGGTCCGGGCTGGGACGTCTACAGCCACGGCGGGCGCAAGAACACGGGCCTCGACGTGGTGCGCTGGGCGGCCGAGATGGCGCGGCGCGGCGCCGGCGAGATCCTGCTGACCAGCATGGACCGCGACGGCACCAAGAGCGGTTTCGACCTCGAACTCACGCGCGCGGTGAGCGACGCGGTCGGCGTGCCGGTGATCGCTTCGGGCGGTGTCGGCAACCTCGACCATCTGGCCGACGGCGTGCAGGCCGGCGGCGCCGATGCAGTGCTGGCGGCGAGCATCTTCCACTACGGCGACCACACCGTCGGCGAGGCCAAGGCACTGATGGCCGCGCGCGGCATTCCGGTGCGCGCCTGATGCCCCGCCGACGGTTTGCGACAATCGCCCGATGACGAACTGGCTCGACGAAGTGAAATGGGATGCCGTCGGCCTGGTGCCGGTGATCGCGCAGGAGCAGGGCAGCAACGACGTGCTGATGTTCGCCTGGATGAACCGCGAGGCCCTGCAGAAGACGGCCGAACTCGGTCGTGCCGTGTACTTCAGCCGTTCGCGCGCGAAGCTGTGGTTCAAGGGCGAGGAGTCGGGCCACGTGCAGACCGTGCACGAGATCCGTCTGGACTGCGACAACGACGTCGTGCTTCTCAAGGTCACGCAACGCGGCCACGAGCCCGGCATCGCCTGCCACACCGGGCGCCACAGCTGCTTTTTCAGCCGCTACGAGAACGGCCTGTGGACGGCAGTCGAACCGGTCCTCAAGGACCCCGAGTCCATCTACAAGTAAGAAGCAGATCCATGACATCGACGACAGCATCCGCCTTGGACGCATCCGCCACCGACGCCCTGGCTCGGCTGGCCGCCGTCATCGAGAGCCGCCTGCCGGCGCGCGGCGGGGATCCCGACAGGAGTTATGTCGCGCGGCTCCTGCACAAGGGACCGGACGCCTTCCTCAAGAAGATCGGCGAGGAGGCGACCGAGGTCGTGATGGCGGCCAAGGACGCCGATCACGGCGGCGACCGGCAGAAAATAGTGAACGAAGTGGCCGACCTCTGGTTCCACAGCATGATCGCCCTCGCGCACTACGGCCTCGCGCCGCGCGAGGTCGTCGCCGAACTGGAGCGCCGTGAAGGCACCAGCGGCATCGAGGAAAAGGCGCTGCGCAAGGCGCAGGACCGCGAAGCCCGCGAGCAATGAAGGACAAGGACACCATGGACCGTGACATCGTCGACGTCGAACCCCACAAATCCTTGCGGACCTGGGGCTGGATCAGCTACGCCCTGCACCTGGTCGTGGCCGTGGGCGCGGTGGTGCCCGGCATGCAGGCGTCGGTCGCATTGCTGCTGCTCGCGCTGATCATCGACATCGTCAAGCGCCCGGAGGCGACCGGCACCTGGCAGGCCTCGCACTTCGGGTGGCGCATCCGCTCGGTGGTGTGGGCCGGGGTGCTGTACCTGATCACCTCCTGGCTCTGGCTGCTGCTGATCGTGCCGGGCTTCATCGCCTGGGGCCTGATCTCGCTGTGGTTCCTCTACCGCATCGTCAAGGGCATGGCCCGCATGAACGCCGGCCGCGCGATGGAGGCCTCGAATGTCCTCTGACCCGAACTGCGTCTTCTGCAAGATCATCGCCGGGCAGATACCGTCGAAGAAAGTTCATGAGGACGAGGACGTCTTCGTCTTCCACGACATCGCGCCCTGGGCGCCGGTGCACCTGCTGATCGTGCCCAAGCGACACATCGCGTCGATGGCGCAACTCACGGACGACGATGCCGCCCTGATGGGGCGGATCATGACGCTGGCGCCCCGCCTGGCACTCGACCAGGGCTGCCGGCCCTATCCGGAGGGGGGCTTCCGCGTCGTCGTCAACACCGGCGCCGAAGGCGGGCAGGAGGTCCACCACCTGCACGTCCACGTGATGGGTGGCCCACGGCCCTGGCTGAAGGGCTGATCTCCCGCGTCATCCCGGTGCCATCTTGGCGCCGACTAAAATTCTTCACATTCTTCAGGAGTCATCCATGGGTTCTTTTTCAATCTGGCACTGGCTGATCGTGCTGCTCGTCGTCGTCATGATCTTCGGCACCAAGAAGCTGCGCAACATGGGCTCCGACCTGGGCGGCGCCGTCAAGGGTTTCAAGGACGGCATGAAGGACGGCTCGACCACCGAGACCCCTGTCGTCACGCCCGCGCCGACGACGCCGACGCAGCATGTGACCGGCCACGCGGCCGCCGACAAGTCGGCCACCATCGACGTCGAAGCGCGTCACAAGTCCTGATCCGCCGCGCGACGTGATCGATCTCGGCATTTCCAAGCTGGCGCTGATCGGCGCCGTGGCGCTCATCGTCATCGGCCCCGAAAAGCTGCCGCGCGTGGCACGCACCGTCGGCATGCTGCTGGGCAAGGCCCAGCGCTACGTCAACGACGTCAAGGCCGAGGTCAATCGTTCGATGGACCTCGACGAACTCCGCAAGATGAAGGACTCCGTGCACGAGGCCGCACGCGATGTCGAGCAGTCGATCCATTCGGGCGCGAGCGACTTCGAGAAGCAGTTCTCCGAGAGCGGCCAGACCCTGTCGGCCCTTGCCGAGCCCGAGGTGCCCTACACCCCCGTGGCGCCGGTCTACAAGCATCCACGCAAGAACTGGCGCCTGAAGCAGGGCGCCACGCCCCAGTGGTACAAGGCCCGCAACGGCGTGCGCACCAAGGCGCTCTCCGGGGCCGCGCGCGTCGCGCGCTTCCGGCCGCACAAGATCAACTAGCCACCCCAGGCCGGGCCGGACGTCGCGACCTGCGGCGCCGGTGTCACCGCCCGCAGCGCTCCCCCATGGCCGAATCCACCCCCAAAGACAAAGAAGACGAGCTCGCCGGCACGGAGCAGCCGTTCGTCCAGCACCTGGTCGAACTGCGCGATCGCCTGCTCTATTGCGTCTACGGCCTCGCCGTGGCCGCCGCGCTGCTGGCGCTCTGGCCCGGCCCGGCCGGACTGATCGACCTGATCGCGATGCCGATCCGCGCGCACATGCCCGATGGCGCCAAGCTCATCGCCATCGGCGTGTTCTCTCCGTTCTTCGTGCCCCTGAAGGTGCTGGGCATGACGGCGGTGCTGCTGGCACTGCCGTGGCTGATGTATCAGATCTGGATGTTCGTGGCGCCGGGCCTGTACAGCCATGAAAAGCGGTTCGCGCTGCCGCTGATCTTCTTCGGCAGCCTGCTGGCCTACATCGGCATCGCCTTCGTGCAATTCTTCGTCTTGGACAAGATGTTCGGCTTCATCCAGCGCTTCACGCCGGCCTCGGTCAACGCCACCCCGGACATCGCCTCCTACGTGGAGGCGATCCTCTCGCTGTACATCGCCTTCGGTTGCGCTTTCCAGGTGCCGATCGTGGTGATGCTGCTGGTGCGTTTCGAGATGGTCACGATCGAGAAGCTGCGCAGTTTCCGCGGCTACTTCATCGTGCTGTCGTTCGTCGTCGCGGCGGTGCTCACGCCGCCGGACGTGGTCTCGCAGTTGGCGCTGGCCATCCCGATGTGCCTGCTCTACGAGATCGGCATCGTCGCGGCGCGCTACTTCGTCAAGCACAGCAAGTCGCCCGAGGAAACCACGGACCTGACGACGCGTCCCTGAGGACGTTCGCCGCCGTCGCCTTATTCGGTTTCGGCCGGGCTGCGCCGCACCTGCGTCTTCGGGCGCAGGCCCGGACTGACGGCGAGTTCCATCCGGTCGCTGCCGCGTTGCAGCGCGAAGCGCGCCTCGATGCCGGGCTTGAGTCCGGCCACGGCGGTCAGCAGTTCCTGCACGTTGTCGACCTTCTTGTCGCCAACGCCCGTGATGACGTCGCCCGGCCGGATGCCCGCGCGCGCGGCCGGGCCGTTCTGCAGCACCCCCGTGATGATCACGCCGGCGTTGGCCTTGACGCCGAAGGTCTCCGCCAGCTCGGGTGACAGATCGCCGGGCTCGACGCCGATCCACCCGCGCGTGACCTTGCCCTCGGTCACGATGTCGCTGAGCACCTGCTTGGCCATCGACACCGGAATGGCGAAGCCGATGCCCATGCTGCCGCCCGAGCGCGAGTAGATGGCGGTGTTGATGCCTTCGAGGTTGCCGTTGACGTCGACCAGCGCGCCACCCGAATTGCCCGGGTTGATGGCCGCGTCGGTCTGGATGAAGTTCTCGAACATGTTGATGCCCAGCTGGTTGCGGCCCAGCGCCGAGACGATGCCGCTGGTGACCGTCTGGCCGACCCCGAACGGATTGCCGATGGCCAGCACCTGGTCACCCACCTGCAGGGCGTCGGAGTTGCCCAGCACGATCACCGGCAGCTTGTCGAGTTCGATCTTGAGCACCGCCAGGTCGGTGTCCGGATCGGTGCCGATCACCTTGCCGCGCGCGTGGCGGCTGTCGTTGAGCGTGACGTCGATCTCGTCGGCGCCGTCCACGACGTGGTTGTTGGTCAGGATGTAGCCGTCGGCGCTGACGATCACACCGCTTCCCAGGCCGACCTGCGGCTGGTCGTTGCCGCCCGGGTCACCGAAGAAGAAGCGGAACCACGGGTCGTTGCTGCGCGGATTGCGCTGCGCGGCCTTGCTGGTGTTGATGCTGACCACCGCCGGCGCAGCCTTCCTGGCCGCCGCGCTCAGGCTGCCCGCGGCGATCGCGCCAGGCGCGCTGGCCGGTGCCTCGATGACCGGCACCAGGCCGCCGAGCGACGTGCGCCGGTTGAGCCAGTCCGGCCTGAGCGTCGCGACGACGAAATAGGCCGCGAGCAGGACGGTGACGGTTTGGGCGAACAGCAGCCAGGTGCGTTTCATGGAGGAGGACCGAAAAGTAGGAGCGGGGAAAGGACGTGGGCAGGCGGCGTGCCCGGACCGACGGCGATCATGGCCGGACGAACCGCGCGGGGCCGTGATTGTCTCTCAAGCCCCCTGTGCGTCATGGGATTCGCCCGCTTCGCCGCGAGACCCGTCCGGCGCGTCGAACAAGGGAAAACCCTAGAATGACGCCCCTTCCGCCACCGGCGTTCCCACAGGACGCGCCGGTGCGGGGCGCTCCCATCCCGAGCGGCACCCGCTTGCGCATCCGAATGCCCGCCCGACGACGCCGCGAGTCCAGGCTCGCCGTCCGTGCCGCTGTCCGATCGATGTTTTTCCCGCAGTCCTTTCTCCCGGGACGCCACGCCATGACCGCCATCGCCACCGCCGCCGCCTCGCCGGCCTCGCCCACGCGCACGCTCGACGCACGCGATTACAAGACGCTCGCGCTGTCCGCACTGGGCGGCACGCTCGAGTTCTACGACTTCGTCATCTACGTGTTCTTCGCCACCGTGCTCGGCGCGCTGTTCTTTCCGCCCGACATGCCCGACTGGCTGCGCCAGCTGCAGACCTTCGGCATCTTCGCCGCGGGGTATCTGGCGCGGCCGCTCGGCGGCATCGTGATCGCGCATTTCGGCGACCTGCTGGGACGCAAGCGCATGTTCACGCTGTCGATCTTCCTGATGGCCGCACCCACGCTGGTGATCGGCCTGCTGCCCACCTACGCCAGCATCGGCGTGGCGGCGCCGCTGCTGCTGCTGGCGATGCGCACGCTGCAGGGTGCCGCCATCGGCGGCGAGATGCCGGGCGCGTGGGTGTTCGTCGCCGAGCACGTGCCGGCGCGGCGCTACGGCTTCGGCATCGGCACGCTGACCTCGGGCATCACCGGCGGCATCCTGCTGGGCTCGCTGGTGGCGGTGTTCGTCAACACGCACTACACGCCGGCCGAGGTCGCCGACTTCGCCTGGCGCGCTCCGTTCGTCCTCGGGGGTGTCTTCGGCCTCGTGTCGGTGTACCTGCGCCGCTTCCTGCACGAGACGCCGGTGTTCCAGGAACTGGCCGATCGCCGCAGCGTGGCGCGCGAGTTGCCGCTCAAGACCGTGCTGCGCGAGCATCGGGGACCGGTCCTGTTCGTCGGCCTGCTGACCTGGGTGCTGTCGGCGGCCATCGTGGTGGTCGTGCTCTACACGCCGACCTACCTGCAGAAGGTCCATCACGTCCCGGCCGCGCTGGCGCTGAAGGCCAACGCCGTCGCGACGCTGATGCTCACGATCGGCTGCATCGTGGTGGGGTGGGCGAGCGACCGCATCGGCACGCGCGCGACGATGCTGGTCGGCTGGGGCGGCCTGCTGGCCACCACCTGGCTCTTCTATGGCAGCCTGCCGGGCAGCCCGGCATCGCTGGTCTGGCACTACGGTCTGGTGGGCCTGTTCGTTGGGACCATCGCCACGGTGCCGATCGCCGCCGTGCGTGCCTTTCCGGCGCCGGTGCGCTTCACCGGGCTGTCCTTCGCCTACAACATGTCCTATGCCGTCTTCGGCGGCCTGACGCCGGTGATCCTGACCGTGTGGCTGCAGAAGGATCCGATGGCGCCGTCTCACTACGTGAGCGCGCTGGCGGTCATCGGCCTGCTGCTGGCATTGTTGCCCATGGCCGGGCGCGGCCATCCGATGCACGCGGCGCGACAATGAGGCCATGAGCACCACCCGGCACGAACTCCTGCACGCGTTCGATCTCCTGCTCGCGCCCACGCGCTTCAAGGACTACGGCCCCAACGGCCTGCAGGTGGAGGGCCGCACGACGGTGCGGCGCATCGTGTCGGGCGTGACGGCGAGCCGGGCCCTGATCGAGGCCGCCATCGAGGCCGAGGCCGATGCGATCTTCGTGCATCACGGCCTGTTCTGGCGCGGTCAGGACGGCCGCGTCACCGGCTGGATGCGCCAGCGCCTGGGCCTGCTGCTGGCCCACGACATCAACCTCTTCGCCTACCACCTGCCGCTGGACGCCCACCCCGAACTGGGCAACAACGCCCAGCTCGGCCTGAAGCTGGGCCTGTCGGCGCACGCGGGCGCGTCCGGCCGCTTCGGCGAGCAGGACCTGGGCTTCATCGGCCAGCGCGACGATGGCGGCAGCTTCGCCGACGCGGGCGCCCTGGCGTCGCATGCGGAGCGGGTGCTGGGCCGGGCCGTGACGCTGGTCGAAGGCGGGCGTCGGCCGATCCGCACCGTCGCTTGGTGCAGCGGCGGTGCCCAGGGGTATTTCGAGGCCGCCATCGCCGCCGGGGCCGATGCCTTCCTCACCGGCGAGATCTCCGAGCCGCAGGCCCACTGCGCACGCGAGATGGGCGTGACATTCATCGCCGCCGGCCACCATGCGACCGAGCGCTATGGTGCGCCCGCCGCCGCCGGTCACGTGGCCGCGCAGCTGGGTGTGGAGCACCGGTTCATCGAGATCGACAACCCCGCATGAAACCCATTGCCATCACGTTGGGCGATCCGGCCGGCATCGGGCCGGAAATCATCGCCAAGGCATTTCGCGACGCGCCGGCACTCACGCGGGGCTGCTTCGTGGCCGGCGACGTCGCGACGGTGCGCGCGGCCACGCGGATGCTGGCGGTGGCGGGACGTCCCGCGCTGCCGGTGGTCGTGCTCGACAGCGCCGACGAGGTCGACGGAGCGCCGCCGGATTGCGTGCCGGTGCTGCAGGTCGTCGCACCGCCCCGGGGTGTCGTGCTCGGCCGGATCGGCGCCGAGGCCGGCCGGGTGGCGGGAGCGTGCGTCGAATGGGCGGCACGCGCCGCGCTCGCGGGCGACATCGCCGCCATCGTCACGGCACCGCTGCACAAGGAGGCCCTGGCCGCCGCCGGCTATCGCTATCCCGGTCATACCGAACTGCTGCAGGCCGAGGCCGCGGCCCATCGGGGCGTGCCGGTGGAGGCGATGCCGGTGCGCATGATGCTGGCCAACGACGAATTGCGCACCGTGCTCGTGAGCATCCACATGTCGCTGCGCCGCGCCATCGAGGCCGTCGACGTGGACGGCGTGCTGGAGACGATCCGGATCGCGCATCGCGCGCTGGGCGCCGCGCTCGGGCGCGCGCCGCGCATCGGCGTGGCCGGGCTGAATCCGCACGCGGGGGAGGGCGGGCTGTTCGGCACGGAGGAGCGCGACGTCATCGCGCCGGCCATCGCCGCCGCGCGTGCCGAGGGGATCGACGCGAACGGCCCCCACGCGCCCGACACGGTGTTCATGCGTGCTCGCTCGACGCCCGGACGGCCGGGCGAGTTCGACGTCGTGATCGCGATGTACCACGACCAGGGACTGATTCCCGTCAAGTACCTGGGAGTCGACAAGGGCGTCAACGTGACGCTCGGTCTGCCGCTGGTGCGTACCAGCCCCGACCACGGCACCGCGTTCGACATCGCCGGCACCGGCCGTGCCGATGCGGCCAGCCTGATCGAGGCGCTGCGCATGGCGCGGGCGTTGTCCGGTGCTGCGGACTGAAGAATTCCCGGCGGCCGTGGCGCTTCGGCGGTCCAGTTGGCTGGACGCCCGGACGAGGCCCGCGGACGGCCTCGAAGGCGGGGTTCTCCAGGGGGTTCTCCGGGGGGCGCCGCGTTGAATGAGCGTGTGACGCTCCGCTACAATCTCGGGTTGACCCAAGGCCCAGCGAGAAGATTGAGGACCCCCATGAGTGACATCCCTGTCGGCGCCCCGAAGATCGACAAGAGCAAGAGGACGTGGTTGATCGCTTCCGGCTGCGCCGGCGCGGTGGGTGGGGCGGCCACGGTGGTGCCCTTCGTCAGCACCTTCCAGCCCTCGGAGAAGGCCAAGGCGGCCGGTGCGCCGGTCGAGGTCGACATCGCGGGGCTCCAGGAAGGCCAGAAGCTCACGGTCGAATGGCGCGGCAAGCCGGTCTGGATCCTCAAGCGCTCGGCGGCCCAGGTCGCCGAACTCCCCAAGCTCGACGGCCAGCTGGCCGATCCGGATTCCAAGCGCAATCCGGCCGAGTTCACGCCCAAGTACGCCAACAATCCCGGCCGCTCCATCAAGCCCGACGTGCTGGTCGTCGTGGGCATCTGCACGCATCTGGGCTGCTCGCCCATCGACCGCCTGCAGGCCGGTCCGCAGCCCTCTCTGCCGGACAACTGGGAGGGTGGCTTCCTGTGCCCCTGCCACGGTTCCACGTTCGACCTCGCCGGTCGCGTGTTCAAGAACAAGCCCGCGCCCGACAACCTGCCGGTGCCCCCGCACATGTACCTGAGCGACACGCGCTTGCTCATCGGCGACGACAAGAAGGCCTGAGGAGAACCGCGACATGGCTGACTATCACGAGATTTCCCCCAACGCCCCTGGCGGAGAGCGGCTGCTCAACTGGGTCGACAACCGCTTTCCGCTGACCAAGCTCTGGAAGGAGCAGTGGGGCAACTACTACGCGCCGAAGAACTTCAACTTCTGGTACATCTTCGGCTCGCTCGCGATGCTGGTGCTGGTGATCCAGATCGTGACCGGCATCTTCCTGGTGATGCACTACAAGCCGGATGCGGCCCAGGCCTTCGCCTCGGTCGAATACATCATGCGCGACGTGCCCTGGGGCTGGCTGATCCGCTACATGCATTCGACCGGGGCCTCGGCGTTCTTCGTCGTCGTGTACCTGCACATGTTCCGTGGCCTCATCTACGGCAGCTACCGCAAGCCGCGCGAGCTGATCTGGATCTTCGGTTGCGCGATCTTCCTGTGCCTCATGGCCGAGGCCTTCATGGGTTATCTGCTGCCTTGGGGCCAGATGAGCTATTGGGGTGCCCAGGTGATCGTCAACCTGTTCGCCGCCATTCCATTCATCGGCCCCGACCTGGCGCTCCTCATCCGCGGCGACTATGTCGTGAGCGACGCCACGCTCAACCGCTTCTTCAGCTTCCACGTCATCGCCGTGCCGCTGGTGCTGCTCGGCTTGGTGGTGGCACACCTGATCGCGCTGCACGAGGTGGGCTCGAACAACCCCGACGGCATCGAGATCAAGGCCAACCGGGGCCCGGACGGCCATCCGGTCGACGGCATCCCGTCGCATCCGTACTACACCGTGCACGACATCTTCGGCGTGGTGGTGTTCCTGACGATCTTCTCGGCCGTGATCTTCTTCGCTCCCGAAATGGGCGGCTACTTCCTCGAGTACAACAACTTCATTCCTGCCGACTCGCTCAAGACGCCCAACCACATCGCGCCGGTCTGGTATTTCACGCCTTTCTATTCGATGCTGCGCGCCATCACCAGCGAGATGATGTATGCGCTCATCGCCTGCGTGGTGGGTGCCGCCATCTACGGCGTCTGGAAGGCGCGGCTGCCGTCGATCTTCAAGGGCGCCATCGTGGTGGCGGCGGTGGTGGTCTGCGCGCTGATGCTGTCGATCGATGCCAAGTTCTGGGGCGTGGTGGTGATGGGTGGCGCGGTCATCATCCTGTTCTTCCTGCCCTGGCTGGACCACAGCCCCGTGCGTTCGATCCGCTATCGGCCGAGCTGGAACAAATACCTCTACGGCATCTTCGTCGTCAATTTCATCGTGTTGGCGTACTTGGGTGTGCAGCCGCCATCGCCGCTGGGAGAGCGCGTCTCCCAGGTCGGTACGCTGTTCTATTTCGGCTTTTTCCTGCTGATGCCCTGGTGGAGCCGCCTGGGCGAGTTCAAGCCGGTGCCGGACCGTGTGACCTTCGCCGCGCACTGAACCGCCAGTCCGGAGCCCACAAGAATGAAGAAACTCATCCTCACGCTGATCGCCGCGTTCGGCATCGCCACGGGCGCGCAGGCGGCCGAAGGCGGCATTGCCTGGGACAAGGCGCCGAACAGGACCAATGACCTGGCATCGCTGCAGAACGGTGCCAAGCTGTTCGTCAACTACTGCCTGAACTGCCATTCGGCGGCGTTCATGCGCTACAACCGGCTTCAGGACATCGGCATCTCCGAGCAGCAGGTCAAGGACAACCTGCTGTTCAGCACCGACAAGGTGGGTGAGACGATGAAGTCCAACATCGATCCGCGGCAGGCCAAGGAGTGGTTTGGCGCCAACCCGCCCGACCTGACCCTGGTCGCACGTTCGCGCGCCGGTCATGGCGGCAGCGGTGCCGACTACCTCTACACCTACCTGCGCACCTACTACCGGGACGACACCAAGGCCACCGGCTGGAACAACCTGGTCTTTCCGAGCGTCGGCATGCCGCACGTGCTGTGGGAACTGCAGGGCGATCGCCGCCCCGTCTACACCAAGGTGGAACAGCACGGCCACGAGGTCGAAGTGTTCAAGGGCTGGGAGCAGGTCACGCCAGGCAAGATGACCCCGCTGCAATACGACCAGGCCGTGGGCGACCTCGTCAACTACCTCCAGTGGATGGCCGAGCCGGCCCAGAACACGCGCGTGCGCATCGGCGTGTGGGTGCTGCTGTTCCTGGCCATGGCGCTGCTCTTCGTCTGGCGGCTCAACGCTTCCTATTGGAAAGACGTCAAGTAGCGCTGTTCGACATCGACCGGTCCCAGCGCCCTTGCGCGACCGGTCCCGCAGAGTGGGTTGCCAACGCGACCCACTCTTTTTGATTTTTAGGAGTCTTTCGCCATGATGGTTCTGTATTCAGGTACGACCTGCCCCTTTTCCCACCGCTGCCGGTTCGTACTGTTCGAAAAAGGCATGGACTTCGAGATCCGCGACGTCGACCTCTACAACAAGCCCGAAGACATCGCCGTCATGAATCCGTACGGTCAGGTGCCGATCCTGGTCGAACGCGACCTGATCCTGTACGAGTCGAACATCATCAACGAGTACATCGACGAGCGTTTCCCGCATCCGCAGCTGATGCCCGGCGATCCGGTCGATCGCGCCCGGGTCCGCCTGTTCCTGCTCAACTTCGAAAAGGAACTCTTCGTTCACGTCGCCGCGCTCGAGAATCGCAGTGCCAAAGGCAATGACAAGGCACTGGAAAAGGCGCGTGCCCACATCCGCGATCGCCTCACCCAACTCGCACCCGTGTTTCTCAAAAACAAGTACATGCTGGGCGACAACTTCTCGATGCTCGACGTCGCCATCGCACCGTTGCTCTGGCGTCTGGACTACTACGGCATCGACCTGAGCAAGAATGCCGCGCCGCTGCTGAAGTACGCCGAGCGCATCTTCTCGCGTCCCGCATACATCGAAGCGCTGACGCCATCCGAAAAGGTCATGCGCAAGTAGGCGCTCTCCGATGATCAACGCGCCCGAGCTGTCCTCCACCCGCCCGTACCTGATCCGGGCGCTGTACGAATGGTGCACCGACAACGGCTTCACGCCGTATGTCGCCGTGCAGGTCGACGACAGCGTCCAGGTGCCACGCGAATACGTCAAGAATGGCGAGATCGTCCTCAATGTCAGCTTCGACGCGACCAGTTCGCTCAAGCTCGGTAACGATTTCATCGAATTCAAGGCGCGTTTCGCCGGCACGGCGCGCGAGATCATGGTGCCGGTGGGCAACGTGATCGCCATCTACGCACGCGAGAACGGCCAGGGCATGGCGTTTCCGGCGATGCCTTCGACGTCGGCGACCGGTGGCGCGGACGGGCCGGGCACGACGTCGGCCGTCAGCACGCCGACATCGCGTGTTCCCTTGAGGGATGCCTCGCGCGGCAGCGAAGGCGATGCAAACAATGTCGTCCATCTTGTGGGCGCCGATGCATCGTCCGAACCCGGCGCGAGCGAGGCGGACGCCGGAGCGCCCGACGACAGCGAGCCCCCACGCCCGCCATCGACCGGTGGCACCAAGCCGTCGCTCAAGCGCGTCAAGTGAGTGCGCGGGCCGGGCTTCGCGTCCCGGTCGCTAGAATCCAGATCCGTGCCGCTTTAGCTCAGTTGGTAGAGCAACCGCCTTGTAAGCGGTAGGTCGTCAGTTCGATTCCGACAAGCGGCACCAGACACCATCTTCCGTTCCTGCATCGCGTTCCAGCCGCGTCACGCGCGCCCCACGCAGAGATCGATGTGTCGTTCCATCCGCGCCGCCTCGGGCGCGGTCAGCGCCCCCAGCCGCATGTCGATGCGCCAAGTTGCGCCGCCGGGCAGTTCCACCACGCGGCCGTGTGCCTTCTCTGCCCGATGGCCTTCCACGCCCGAGGTCGCTGGCATCGAAAGCCCGATGGCGTCCTGTTCGGGCGTGCGGCACAGCCAGCGCGACGTGATGGGCGCCTGCGCCGGGCGATGCGCCGCGTAGTCGGCCCGCCCGTCCGGATGCACCTGGAGGGCATGGGCCCAGCCCTCGGCATCGGCCACCATGTCGATCGCGAAGACCACCTCCGGATCGTAGGCCACGCCGGCCGTCAGCCGGTGATGCACCTGCGGGATCGCCGCCAGCCTGTCCAGCAGTTCGGCATACCCCGGCTGTGGCGTGATGTGGCCGGGAATGGACTTTCGCACCCGCACCGCTTCGGCGGTGTAGGGCGCGCTGTAGACCAGTCGCGCCTCGTCGATCGGCCGGAAGTTCGAGTGCCCGAGGTAGAGCAGGTCCATGGGGCCCTGCTTCTGGTTGTGCACCTCGAGCGACACGTCCAGCAGTGCCGAATCGCGATGCAGCACCGTGCGTGCCGTCGCGCGGTAGTCGGTGGAAAAGGCCACGGCGTGCCGGTAGACGCTCTCGATGCACAGCGTGCCGCCGGCCTCGTCGATCGCGATCGCGGCCTGGTCGAACGGGGCGTTGGGCAACTCGCCGTGCAGGGGATGGGTGTCGTGCGGACCGGGCGCGCCCATGCCCGTGACGCCGCAGTGCAGGAAGAAGGCACCATAGGTGCGAAGGTAGTCGGTGGTCCTGGCCGGTTCGTCGAACAGGGAGCGCATCGCCAGTTCGCGCCCGTCGAAGGTCGCCCGCCAGATCTGCTGGCCCTGGAACGGCAGTACCACGATGTGGCCGCGGTCGTTGCGCACGCGAAGGGCCTCCACGCCGGAATCGAAACGGAAGGTGGCGCACTCGAAGCCCGGCGCCGTCGCCAGGATGCGTTCGCGTTCGCCGAACATGGCGGGGCGCAGGTCGATGCGTGTGGTCATGGAAACTTCGATGGTCCTTGGAGCGCGTGGCGCGATTCTTGGCGTGCGCCGCAACTAGCGTCGTGTCTGCACCTTGAGGCGGATGCTGGCGACTTCCCAGCCTCTGGACCGCAGGCGCACCACGAGCCTGGGGGCGAGCTGGCGCAGTTTCGCGGCGGCCGCGCTGCCCTGCACCAGCAGACACCAGACATCGCCCTCGGCCGGCCCGGCCTGGACCGCCGGGCGCATCTCGGCCGGGATCAGCTCCTCGATCGCGCGCAGGCGTTCGTTGACGTCGCGGGCGCGGGCGAGCAGTCCGGCCAGGGTGGGCGAGCCGTCGGCAGCCTGCTGCAGCGTGAAGGGTTGGAAACGGCGATTCACTGAATTGGGGAGAAGGGGTCGAATGGCTAAAATGCCCGGTTCGCCGGCGCTCGGCGCCGGCGCGGACCGCTTGCTTTACGGCAAAGCGGGCCCACTTGCTTCCACCGTATCTTAGGGATTCTGCTCCAGGCGTCCGGCATCTCCGGCCGTCCGACGAGCCTCCACACATGGCCACCAACTTCCTGACCCAACTCTTCGGCAGTCGCAACGACCGGCTTCTCAAGCAGTACCGCAAGACGATCGAACGCATCAACGCCCTGGAGCCGCAGTTCGAGAAGCTCGACGACGACGCGCTGCGCGCCAAGACGCAGGAGTTCAAGGACCGCGCCGCCAAGGGCGAGTCGCTCGACGACCTGCTGCCGGAAGCCTTCGCCACGGTGCGCGAGGGTTCCAAGCGGATCATGAAGATGCGTCACTTCGACGTCCAGTTGCTCGGCGGCATGGCGCTGCACAACGGCAAGATCTCCGAGATGCGCACGGGCGAGGGCAAGACCCTGACGGCCACGCTGCCGGTCTACCTGAACGCGCTGTCGGGTCAGGGCGTCCACGTCGTGACCGTCAACGACTACCTCGCGAACCGCGACGCCCGCTGGATGGGCCGGCTCTACAACTTCCTGGGCCTTTCGGTGGGCATCAACCTGCCCCAGATGCCGCGCGAGGAGAAGCAGCAGGCCTATGCCAGCGACATCACCTACGGCACCAACAACGAATACGGTTTCGACTACCTGCGCGACAACATGGTCTACGAGTCGAACGACCGCGTGCAGCGCAAGCTGAACTTCGCGATCGTCGACGAGGTGGACTCGATCCTGATCGACGAGGCCCGCACGCCGCTGATCATCAGCGGCCAGGCCGAAGACCACACGGAGATGTACCTGGCGATCAACAAGGTCGTCCCGCTCCTGGTCAAGCAGGAGGGCGAGGCCGACCCGCGCACGGGCGAGGGCATCACGACGCCGGGCGACTTCACGGTCGATGAGAAGACGCATCAGGTGTTCCTGACCGAGGACGGCCACGAGAAGGCCGAGCGGGTCCTGGGCGAGTTCGGCCTGCTGCCCGAGGGCGCGTCGCTCTACGACCCGGCCAACATCACGCTGATGCACCACCTCAACGCCGCCCTGCGCGCGCGCCATCTCTACCACCGCGACCAGCACTACGTGGTGCAGCAGGGCGAGGTCGTCATCGTCGACGAGTTCACCGGCCGCCTGATGAGCGGGCGGCGCTGGAGCGATGGCCTGCACCAGGCCGTGGAGGCCAAGGAAGGCGTCGAGATCCAGGCGGAGAACCAGACGCTGGCCTCGATCACCTTCCAGAACTACTTCCGCCTCTACAACAAGCTCGCCGGCATGACCGGCACGGCCGACACCGAGGCCTACGAGTTCCAGGAGATCTACGGCCTGGAGACGGTCATCATCCCGCCCAACCGCATCAGCAAGCGCGAGGACCAGCTCGACCGCGTCTACAAGACGACGCGCGAGAAGTACGAGGCCGCCATCCAGGACATCCGCGAGTGCCACGAGCGTGGCCAGCCGGTGCTGGTGGGCACCTCGTCGATCGAGAACTCCGAGATCATCGACGAACTGCTCAACAAGGCCGGACTCCCGCACCAGGTGCTCAACGCCAAGCAGCACGCCCGCGAGGCCGACATCGTGGCGCAGGCCGGCCGCGCCAAGATGATCACCATCGCGACCAACATGGCCGGTCGCGGCACCGACATCGTGCTGGGCGGCAACATCGAGAAGATGATCGAGGCGATCGAGAACGACGAGGGTCGCGACGAGGCCACCAAGCAGGCCGACATCGCGCACGTCCGCGCCGAATGGACGCAGGACCACGAGGCCATCAAGGCGCTGGGCGGCCTGCGCATCATCGCCACCGAGCGCCACGAATCGCGGCGCATCGACAACCAGCTGCGCGGACGCTCGGGCCGCCAGGGCGACCCGGGTTCCTCGCGCTTCTACCTGAGCCTGGACGATCCGCTGATGCGCATCTTCGCCGGTGACCGCGTCAAGGCGATCATGGACCGGCTCAAGATGCCCGATGGCGAGGCCATCGAGGCGGGCATCGTCACGCGCAGCATCGAGAGCGCGCAGCGCAAGGTCGAGGCGCGCAACTTCGACGTGCGCAAGCAGCTGCTCGAATACGACGACGTCTCCAACGACCAGCGCAAGGTGATCTACCAGCAGCGCAACGACATCCTGGACGCCGTCGATCTCACGGCGCAGATCGCCGGACTGCGCGAAGGGTGCTTCACCGACCTGGTGCGCCAGTACGTACCGGCCGAATCGGTCGAGGAGCAGTGGGACCTGGCCGGCCTGGAAAAGGCGCTGGCCGCCGAATGGGGCCTGGCGCTGCCGCTGAGCCAGGAGGTCGAGGCCGCGACGGCCATGTCCGACGAAGATCTCCTCGAACGCATCGTCAAGGCGGCGAATGCCGAATTCGACGCCAAGCTGGCATTGATCGGCAAGGAGAACTTCACCCAGTTCGAACGCATGGTGCTGTTGCAGAGCATCGACACCCACTGGCGCGAACACCTCGCCTCGCTCGACTACCTGCGCCAGGGCATCCACCTGCGCGGGTACGCGCAGAAGCAGCCCAAGCAGGAATACAAGCGCGAAGCATTCGAACTCTTCGGCCAGCTGCTCGATTCGGTCAAGAACGAGGTCACGCGCCAGCTCATGACGGTGCGCGTGCAGTCCGGCGACCAGCTGGAGCAGGCGGCCGAGCAGATGGAGAGCCAGGCCGAGTCGATCGCCAACCTCACCTACACCGCACCGACCGAGACCGGCGAGGTCGAGGTGCGGGTCGACGACGAGAACCAGCGCCGCACGGCCACCGCCGCCGCCGCGTCGGCGACCGCGGGGGGTGCTTTCGCGCGCGTCGGACGCAACGATCCATGTCCCTGCGGCAGCGGCCTGAAGTTCAAACAGTGCCACGGCAAGTTGACCTGATCCGGCGTCTCCGGCGGCCCCGCCACCAGCGGGGGCGGCGGTTCGCCCACGGGCGTGGGCAGCGTCGTGGATCGCTGACATGATCGGGTCACGCCGCTTTCGTCATCCCTCCTTCCCCTCACCACTTCCATGCCCGTCCATCTCTCCGCTCCCATTCCTTCCGAACTCCACGCCGTGGCCGGCGTGCGCATCGGCGTCGCCGAAGCCGGCGTGCGCAAGGCGAACCGCAAGGACCTGACCGTCGTCCTCATCGACGAGGGCGCGGCCGTCGGCGGCGTCTTCACGCAGAACCGCTTCTGCGCCGCGCCGGTGCAGGTCTGCCGCAATCACCTGGCCAAGAACTACGGCATCCGGGCGCTGCTGGTGAACACCGGCAACGCCAACGCCGGCACCGGCGAGGACGGCCTGGCGCGCACGCACCAGAGTTGCGTCGCGCTCGCGCGCGAGCTCGACATCGCTCCCGAGGAAATTCTGCCGTTCTCCACCGGCGTGATCATGGAGCCGCTGCCGGTCGAGCGCATCGAGGCCGGCCTGCCCGATGCCATCGCCGATGCGGCGCCCGACCACTGGGCGCGCGCGGCCGAAGGCATCATGACCACCGACACGGTGCCCAAGGCCTTCAGCCGGCAGGTGACGATCGGCGGCGCCACGGTCACCGTCACCGGCATCAGCAAGGGCGCCGGCATGATCCGGCCGAACATGGCGACCATGCTCGGCTTCATCGCCACCGACGCACGCATCGTGCCGGCACTGGTGCAGCCCCTGGCCAGGACCCTGGCCGATGCCTCGTTCAACCGCGTGACCATCGACGGCGACACCTCGACCAACGACTCCTTCGTCGTCATCGCCACGCAGAAGGCCGCGCACGACCCGATCGAGTCGTTCGACACGCCCGACGGTCGCCTCCTGCTGGAGACGATGCACGAGGTCTCGCGCCTGCTGGCCCAGGCCATCGTGCGCGATGGCGAGGGCGCGACCAAGTTCATCGCCATCCGCGTGGAGGGCGGACGCGACGCCGCCGAGTGCCGCCAGGTGGCCTACGCCGTGGCGCATTCGCCCCTGGTCAAGACGGCCTTCTTCGCCAGCGACCCCAACCTCGGCCGCATCCTGGCCGCCGTCGGCTACGCCGGCATTGACGACCTCGACCAGACCCGCATCGACCTGCACCTCGACGACGTCCACGTGGTCGTGGAGGGCGGTCGCAACCCGTCCTATCGCGAGGAGGACGGCCAGCGCGTGATGAAGCAGAGCGAGATCACGGTGCGCATCGGGCTCGGCCGGGGTGAGGCCAGCGACACCGTCTGGACCTGCGACCTGAGCCACGACTACGTCACCATCAACGCCGACTACCGTTCATGAGCGACAAGTTCGAACGCCTGATCGAGCGGGCCGAGCGACTCATCGGACGCATCGAGGCCATCCTGCCGCAGCCGCTGCAGGCACCGGCGGACTGGAGCGCGTCGATCGCATGGCGCTACCGGCGCCGCGGTTCCGGCCACGGCGTGCTGGAGCCGGTGCGCCACCTGGGGCCGATGCCGCTCGACGCGCTCAAGGAGATCGACGTCCAGAAGGAGAAGATCGAGCGCAACACGCGCCAGTTCGTCGAGGGCCGCCCGGCCAACAACGTGCTGTTGACGGGAGCGCGCGGCACGGGCAAGTCCTCGCTCATCCGCGCCTGCCTGCACGCCTACGCGCCACGGGGGCTGCGGCTGATCGAGGTCGACAAGGCCGAACTCACCGATCTGCCCGACATCATCGAAGTGGTTGCCGAACGCCCGGAGAAGTTCATCGTCTTCAGCGACGACCTGAGCTTCGATGAGGGCGAGCCCGGCTACAAGGCGCTCAAGTCGATCCTCGACGGCTCGGTGGCCGCGTCGACGCCGAACGTGCTGATCTATGCGACCAGCAACCGTCGTCACCTGCTGCCCGAGTACATGAAGGACAACCTCAGCTACAAGCACACGGACGACGGCGAGGTCCATCCGGGCGAGGTGATCGAGGAGAAGATCTCGCTGTCCGAGCGTTTCGGGCTCTGGGTCAGTTTCTATCCGTTCAGCCAGAACGAGTACCTCGCGATCGTCGCGCAGTGGCTGTCGTCCTTCGGCGTCGATCCGCAGGCCATCGAGGCCGCGCGGCCCGCGGCACTGGTGTGGGCGCTGGAGCGAGGCTCCCGCAGCGGGCGCGTGGCCTACCAGTTCGCCCGGGATTTCGCCGGACGCGCGTCCGGTGGGGACGTCGCGGCGCCATGACGGCGTCGTCGCCGGTCGCGCCGTCCGCGCGCGCCCACACCGAGGTCGCGGTCGGCATCCTGATCCGCGCCGCCGACGATGCGCTGCTCCTGTCGACGCGGCCTCCCGGCAAGCCCTACGCGGGCTTCTGGGAATTTCCCGGCGGCAAGATCGAGATGGGCGAAACGGTCGAGCAGGCCTTGCGGCGCGAGCTGCATGAAGAACTCGGCATCACGCTCGACGCCGCCGAGGTCTGGCGCGTCACCGAGCACGATTATCCGCACGCGCGGGTGCGGTTGCACTGGTGCAAGGTCCTGCAATGGCGAGGCGACTTCGAGATGCGCGAGGGCCAGGCCATGCGCTGGCAGCAGTTGCCGCTGGGCGTGAGCCCGGTCCTGCCGGGGGCCTTGCCGGTGCTGCGCTGGCTGGCCGACGAGCGCGGCGTGACCGACATCCTGGGTCCGGGCGTCTCGACGACGCTCGACTGACGCGGCACCGGACGGCAGGCTTCGGTTCGTCCGACCGCGAGCGTTCAGGTCTGACGCTGGCGCGGATCGCCGAAGGGTTCGTCGTCCGGTGGCGCGTCCGCGGGCATGCGGAACTCCTCGCTCGCCCAGGCGCCCAGATCGATGCCCTTGCAGCGCGCGCTGCAGAACGGCCGATAAGGATTGCTGGGCGCGTAGACGCTGTCCTGTCCGCAGGCCGGGCAGCGCACGATGCGTTCGCCGTCGGGCGTGGTCTTCCTGCCGGCGTTCATGCGCAGAGCGTCAGTTCGAAGGGCACGTCGTCCTTGATCGCGTGCAGCCGGTCGTCCTGGCCGTGGCGCATCAGTCGCACCAGCACGATCAGGCGGTTGCCGCTGATCTCGGGAATGGCCCGCAGGCGGGGGTCGATGCGCAGGCGAAGCAACTGGAACGTGCGGCCCTGGGGCAGGTTCTGCTGGAACTGCCCGCCCGTCGCGATGACCTTGTAGGGCACGTCGGCATCGCGCATCAGCTTGAGCAGCAGGAAGACCGATTCGATCAGTGGCGACAGTGCGCCCAGCCAGCGCTCCAGGTCGGCCCGCCGCGCGGTCATCGGATGGTGCTGCCAGGCATGGTAGGCCGGCAGATCGAATTCGCAGGTGCCACCCGGAATGCTCGCGCGGCTGCGCACGCCCATCAGCCATTCGTTCTCGGTCAGCGCCTGGCCGGCACGGCCGTTGAGCGCGTGGATGCCGCCGAAGGCGTGGTCGATCTGCTGGACGATCTGGTCGAGCGCGGTCTCGGAGATAGCCGGATTGCCTCGGTAGGCATTGAAGACGCTCTTGTGCCGTTCGAGGTCGCGCAGGAGGTCGGTCTTCAGGTCGGCCCGCGCGGCGACGTCCATGACCTCGAAGATCGTCATGAGCGCGTAGTGATGCGACAGGGCCGATTCGGCCGGCACCAGCTCGCCCAGGCGTCGGAACAGATGCTCCAGCCGTAGGTACGTTCGGATGCGCTCGTTGAAGGGGTACTCGTAGAGAATCACGCTTTAGTATCAATTTCTCGGTCGATCATAGCCCGGCACCCAGCGCCGCCAAAGGACCTCGATCTGATGGCCCAGCGCGTCGAGTGTCAGCGTGTCGTTGAACACGACGGCATCCGCCGCGGCCCGGCGCGCCGTGCGCGTGGCCTGCTGCACGATGACGGCATCCACGGCCGCCGGCGACCAGCCCGAGCGCTCGACGACGCGCCGGCGCTGCGTGGCTTCGGTGGCATCGACGACCAGGACCCGGTCGACCCGTGCGCGCCAGCGCCCCGATTCGACCAGCAGCGGCACGTCGAAGACGATGGCCGGACGCCCGGCCAGTTCACGGGCCCGCCGTTCGCATTCGATGCCGATCATGGGATGCAGGATGGCTTCGAGTCGCTGCTTGGCGGCCGCTTCGTGGAAGACCAGATCGCGCATGCGCGCACGGTCGAGGGCGCCGTCCGGCGCGATCAGCGACGACCCGAACGCGGCCTCGATCGCCGGCATCGCCAGCCCGCCGGGCAGCGTGAGCGCGCGCGCGATGGCGTCGGTGTCCACCAGTCCCGCGCCGTGCGCGACCAGCGCTCGCGCCACGGTGCTCTTGCCGCTGCCGATGCCGCCGGTCAGCCCGATGCGCAGGGCCCCCGTGGACGGGGCGTTCACAGACCCACCGCCCGGAGCATGGCCGCCGGGCCGACGACCATCGCCGTGAAGCCGGCACCGGCCAGGAACGGGCCGAAAGGCACGTAGCCGCCCTCGCGCAGCTTGCGGTTGAGCTTGAGGGCCACTCCCACCACCACGCCGATGACCGAGGCCATCAGGATGATCGGCACCAGCGCCTGCCAGCCGAACCAGGCACCGAAGGCGGCGAACAGCTTGAAGTCGCCGTATCCCATCCCTTCCTTGCCGGTCGCCAGCTTGAACGCCCAGTACACCGACCAGAGCGACAGGTAGCCGGCCACTGCGCCCCACACCGCATCGGCGAGCGCGACCCCGGTCAGACCGAAGATCGCCGCGAGCAGGCCGGCCCACAGCAGCGGCAGCGTGATGTCGTCCGGCAGCAGCGTGGTGTCCCAGTCGATCAGCGCCAGCGTCAGCAGCGCCGCCGAGAAGCCGCACCATGCCAGCGGCACCCATGGCCCCCGGCCGGGGGCCTGCCAGGCGCACCATGCGAACAGGAGGGCCGTCGCCAGCTCGACCAGCGGATAACGCGCGCCGATGCGCGTGCCGCAGCCCGCGCAGCGGCCGCGCAGGGCGAGGTAGCTGACCACCGGCAGGTTCTCGTACCAGCGGATCGCGTGGCCGCACGACGGGCACGCCGAGCGCGGCACCATCAGGTTGTAGGGCGCCTCGCTCGGCGACGCGGCGACGGTGGACGCCGTCGCGCCCGGGGCGGGAGCGTCGGTCTCGCGGCGATCTTCCAGGCCCGCGCACTCGACGGCCCACTGGCGCTCCAGCATCTTCGGCAGGCGATGGATCACCACGTTGAGGAAGCTGCCCACGAGGAGGCCCAGCACGCCGGCCAGCAGGGCCGCCTCGCCGCGGGACAGCGACGCCAATCCGATCGCGTCCATGACGCGGCTCAGACCACCTGGCCGAGCTTGAAGATCGGCAGGTACATGGACACCACGATGCCGCCGATCAGCGTGCCCAGGAAGACGATGATGATGGGCTCCATCAGGCTGGAGAGCCCGGCCACCATGTCGTCGACCTCGGATTCGTAGAAATCGGCGGCCTTGCCCAGCATGTGGTCGATCGAGCCCGATTCCTCGCCGATCGCGGTCATCTGCAGCACCATCGAGGGAAACACGCTGGCGTTGGTCATGGCCGCCGTGAGACTCGTCCCGGTGGACACCTCCTGCTGGATCTTCACCGTCGCATCGGCATAGACCGAATTGCCCGAGGCGCCGCCCACCGAGTCGAGCGCCTCGACCAGGGGCACGCCGGCGGCGAACATCGTCGCGAGCGTGCGGGTCCAGCGTGCCACGCAGGACTTGTCGATCAGCGCGCCGAAGACCGGCATGCGCAGCAGCAGCCGGTCCATGACCTTCTGGAAGCGCTCGTTGCGCTTCCACGCCTGCAGGAAGAAATAGACGCCGCCGCCCAGCGTGCCGAAGATCAGCCACCAGTAGGAGACGAAGTACTCGCTCATGCCCATCACGATGAGCGTGGGCGCGGGCAGGTCGGCACCGAAGGAGGTGAAGACCTCCTTGAAGGCGGGAATGACGAAGATCATGATGACCGCGACGACCACGAAGGCCACGATGACCACCGAGATCGGGTACATCAGCGCCGACTTGATCTTCGACTTGATGGCCTCGGTCTTCTCCATGTAGGTCGCCAGGCGGTCCAGCAGTTCTTCCAGGATGCCCGCCGCCTCGCCGGCCTCCACGAGGTTGCAGTAGAGGTTGTCGAAGTAGCGCGGGAACTTGCGGAACGCCGTCGAGAGCGACGAGCCGGTCTCGACGTCGGCGCGGATGTCACCGAGCAGCTTGGCGACGCTGGCGTTGGCGTTGCCCCGGCCCACGATGTCGAAGGCCTGCAGCAGCGGCACGCCGGCCTTCATCATGGTGGCGAGCTGGCGGGTGAAGATCGCGATGTCCTTGGGCCGGATCGCCTTGCCCGAGCGCGCGCGGCGCTTCTTGATCTTCGAGACGAGCACGCCCTGGCGGCGCAGCGTGGCCTGGGCTTGGTTGGCGCCGGCCGCGCGCAATTCGCCGCGCACCAGCTTGCCGTTGCGGTCCTTGCCCTCCCACTCGAAGATGAATTCCTTGTGGGGGGTGCGGTTGGATGCTGCCGTTGCCATGGGAGGGTCTTCGGTTCGTTGCGGATTGCGGAGGGAAGGGCGGACGGCGCCCGGCGCTATTCGTTGGTCACGGCGAGGACTTCCTCGAGCGACGTCAGGCCCTGCACGACCTTGATCAGGCCGGACTGGCGCAGCGAGCGCACGCCGTCGGCCTCGGCCTGGCGGGCGATGTCGAGCGCGCTGCCGTCGCGCAGGATGATTTCCTGGATCGCCTCGGAGATCGGCATCACCTGGTAGATGCCCACGCGGCCCTTGTAGCCGCTGTTGCAGGACGAGCAGCCCACCGGGCGATAGGGCTTCCACCCGCCGTCGAGCTGCTCGGCCCTGAATCCGGCTTCCACGAGCGCCTTGCGCGGCACGTCCACCGGCTCCCGGCAGACCATGCACAGGCGCCGCGCGAGCCGCTGGGCGGTGATGAGGATCACGCTGGAGGCGATGTTGAAGGGCGCGATGCCCATGTTGCGCATGCGCGTGAGCGTGGTCGGCGCGTCGTTGGTGTGCAGCGTCGAGAGCACGAGGTGGCCGGTCTGGGCCGCCTTGATCGAGATGTCGGCGGTCTCCAGGTCGCGGATCTCGCCGACCATGATGATGTCCGGGTCCTGCCGCAGGAAGGCGCGCAGCGCCGTCGCGAAGGTGAGGCCGGCTTTCTCGTTCACGTTGACCTGGTTGACGCCCGGCAGGTTGATCTCCGACGGGTCCTCGGCGGTGGCGATGTTCACGCCCGGCTTGTTGAGCAGGTTCAGGCAGGTGTAGAGCGACACCGTCTTGCCCGAGCCCGTCGGCCCGGTGACCAGCACCATGCCGTAGGGCCGGCCGATGGCCGTGAGCAGGCGGTCCTTCTCGTCGGCGTCGTAGCCCAGGGCGTCGATGCCCAGGCGGGCGCTGTTGGGGTCCAGGATCCGGATGACGATCTTCTCGCCGAACAGCGTGGGCAGCGTGCTCACGCGGAAGTCGATCACGCGTTCGGGGCCGAGCTTGAGCTTCATGCGCCCGTCCTGCGGGATGCGCTTCTCGGAGATGTCCAGCCGCGAGATGACCTTGATGCGCGAGGCCAGCCGGTCCTTGATGGCCGGCGGCGGGCTGGCGATCTCGCGCAGTTCGCCGTCGATGCGGAAGCGCACCCGGTACTGGTGCTCGTAGGGCTCGAAGTGGATGTCGGAGGCCCGCATCGCGAAGGCGTCGAGCAGCATGCGGTGCAGGAAGCGCACCACCGGCGCGTCCTCCACCTCGGTCATGTTCGGTTCGTGCGCCTCGACCGGGACGTCGAGGTGGAAGTCGCCCGCATCGAACTCGAAGCCGACGATGGTCTCGATCATCTCGGCCGCCGAGGCGGCGGTCGCCTCGATGAGGCGGGAGAGCTTGTCGTACTCGGCGATGACCCAGTCCACGCCCATCTGGGAGGCGAACTTCACCTTCTCCGCAGCCTGCTGGTCGGACGGGTCGGCCGTGGCGACGATCAGGCGGTTGTTGCGCTTGCTCAGCACCACGATGCGATAGGCCTGGCAGAGCTTGGCGTCGAGCAGGTCCTTCGGCAGGCGTTGCGGATCGATGGCGTCGAGGTCCAGCAGCGGCGCCCCGAAGGCGCTCGACAGCGTGTGCGCGAGGTCGGCGGCCGACACCGCGCCCGTGCCCGTGAGTTCGGCGATGAAGCTCGTGCGGCTGGCCAGCGAGCGTCGGTAGATGTCCTCGGCCGCGCGGCCTTCGAGCTTGCCGGCCGAGATCAGTGCGCGCGCGAGTCCGGGAAGGGCGACGGGTGGGTGGTCCTTGGCGTGAGGTTCGGCGGTGGCCATCGATGGGAAAGGAATCGGACGATTCTGAACAAGTTGTTACGATCATCGCCGATCGTCGAACCGCTGTAAACGCGGCCCGTGGCGCATGCGAACGCTCGCCGACCTGGCTTCCGGGCCCGTCGGGCACCGAATCCAAGTTAACACACGCTTCGCGATCACGCGGCCGACGCGCGGGCGTCAGCGCTTCCTGGCCGATGCGTCGACCGCTGGCGCGCGCGCGGCGCCGTAGCGCTCCAGCGTGCGGTCACGGGCCTCGGCATGGTCGACGACCGGGCTTGGGTAGTCCTCGCCCAGCCGCAGTCCGGCCGCGACGAGTTCGACCGGGCTGGCCGTCCAGGGCGCGTGGATCGTGGCGTTGGAGAGCTTGGCGAGTTGCGGCAGGTAGCGGCGGATGAACTTGCCTTCCGGATCGAAGCGTTTGCTCTGCGAGACGGGGTTGAAGATGCGGAAGTAGGGCTGGGCATCGCAGCCGCTCGAACTCGCCCACTGCCAGCCGCCGTTGTTGGATGCCAACTCGTAGTCGTTGAGGTGGAGGGCGAAATAGGCCTCGCCGCGCCGCCAGTCGATGCCCAGGTCCTTGCACAGGAAGCAGGCGACCACCATGCGCAGGCGGTTGTGCATGTACCCGCTCTGGTTGATCTGGGCCATCGCGGCGTCGACCAGGGGATAGCCGGTGCGGCCCTCGCACCAGGCGGCGAAGAGGGCGTCGGCCTGCTTGCCGTGGTGCCAGGCGATGCGGTCGTACTCGGGCTTGTAGCTCTTGCCCTCGGCGATGCGGGGATGGTGGGTGAGCACCTGGGAGTAGAAGTCGCGCCAGATCAGCTCGCTCAGCCAGACCGCCGCGCCGGCGTTGCCCTGCAGCGAGAGCCGGTGGGCGACGCCTGCGAGCTGTCGGATCGACACCGTGCCGAAGCGCAGGTGCACGCTCAGGTAGCTCGGTCCGCGCACCGCCGGGAAGTCGCGCGCGCTGTCGTAGTGGTCGATGCGTCCGAAGAAGTCCTCGAACAGCGCCGCGCCGCCCTGGGTGCCGGTGGGGATCTCCAGCGCCTGCAGGTTGGTGGGCTCGAAGCCGAGGTCGGCCAGCGACGGCACCGGGGCGCGGTGGGCCGCCGGCGGCGGCACCAGCGCATCGGCGTAGCCGCGCGAGGGATAGGGCTTGAGGTGGTAGTCGTCGAGCTTGGCCAGCCAGGCGCGCTTGTAGGGCGTGAACACGCCATAGGGCTGGCCCGCCTTGGTCAGCACCTCGTCGCGTTCGAAGATCGTCTGGTCCTTGGCGGTGTGGAAGGCGATGCCCGCGTTGGCGAGCGCGCCGAGCACCTGGGCGTCGCGCGCGATGGCGGCGGGCTCGTGGTCGCGGTTGGCGTAGACCGCCTGCACGCCCAGGGCGGCGGCCAGCGCCGGGATCTCGTCCCGGGCGACGGCGTGGCGCACGATGAGCCCGCCACCGAGCGCGCGCAGGTCGGCCTCGAGCTCGACCAGCGATTCGCGGATGAATTCGACGCGCCGGTCGGCGCGCGGCAGGTCGTCGAGGATGGCGCGGTCGAACACGAAGACGCACAGGACCTCGCGGCAATGGCGCAGGGCCATCCAGAGCGCGGCGTTGTCGTCCACGCGCAGATCGCGGCGCAGCCAGAGGAGTCCCTTGGGATAGGTCTTGTCGACGGCCGGTAAAATGGGGGGCATATGGCTTCCGATTCTGCCCGCATGAACCTCACGCATCACTTCCTGATCGCGATGCCGGGGATGGAGGATCAGGCCTTCAGCCGCAGCGTCGTCTACCTCTGCGAGCACAGCGAGCGCGGCGCGCTCGGCCTGGTGATCAACAAACCGAGCGACATCAACCTGCAGGCGCTGTTCGACAAGATCGAACTCCACCTCGCGCGGCCCGAACTCGGCGCGGCGCCCGTCTACCAGGGCGGTCCGGTGCAGACCGAGCGCGGCTTCGTGCTGCACGAGCCGGTCTTCGCCGCCGCCGACCGGCCCGAGGAGTCGGTCTACGCCTCCACCATGACCATTCCCGGCGGTCTGGAGATGACCACTTCCAAGGACGTGCTCGAAGCCATGGCCACCGGCGCCGGACCGCGCCGGGTGCTGGTCTCGCTGGGCTACTCGGCCTGGGGCGAGGGCCAGCTCGAATCCGAACTGGCCGAGAACAGCTGGCTCACCGTGGGTGCCGATCCGGCCGTGATCTTCGACACGCCCGTGGACGAGCGCTACGACCGCGCGCTGCGCCTGCTGGGACTGGAGGCCTGGACCCTCTCGCCCGATGCGGGCCATGCGTGAGTCCGGCGGCGGCGATCCTGCCGTGACGGCCACCGGGCCCTCCGCCGCCTCCACGCCCGCCGCGGTCCCGGGCCAGACCTTCCTCGCCTTCGACTACGGCCAGAAGCGCACCGGCGTGGCCACCGGCAACCGGTTGCTGGGCACGGCGTCGCCGCAGGCCACCATCAAGGCCGAGGGCGATGCGCGCTTCGTGCAGGTGGCCGCGCGGATCAAGGAGTGGCAGCCCGACGCGCTGGTGGTGGGCGTGCCGTTCCACCCCGATGGCGCGAGCCACGAGAACACGGCCAAGGCACGGCGTTTCGCGCGCCAGCTGCGCGGGCGCTTCGGCCTGCCGGTCCACGAGGTCGACGAGCGCTACAGCACCACCGAGGCCCTGGCCTCCGGCGCGCGCGACGCCGACGCCGCATCGGCCTGCATCATCCTGGAGCAATTTTTGAGGAGTCTTTCTTGAGTGCAACGAACCCCGTTCCCGATGCCGAGGCGCTCTACGGCGACCTGCTGCGCGGCGTGCAGACCCTGATGAACGCGGACACGCGGCTGGTCGGCATCGCCTCCGGCGGCGTCTGGCTGGTCGAGCGGCTGCACCGCGACCTCGGCTTGGCCGGCGCGCCGGGCACGATCTCCTCGGCCATGCACCGCGACGACTTCGCGCGCCGCGGCCTCGCGAGCAGCGCCCAGACCGTGCTCCCCTTCGACGTCAACGGGGCCGACGTGCTGCTGCTCGACGACGTGCTCTACACCGGCCGCACCATCCGCGCGGTGCTCAACGAACTGTTCGACTTCGGCCGGCCGGCGCGCGTGCGCCTGGCCGTGCTCGTCGACCGGGGCGGGCGCGAGCTGCCGGTGACGGCGGATTTCGCGGCCGCGCGGCTCTCGCTGCCCGGGGCGCAGTCGCTGGCCCTGGCGCGCGACGCCCGGGGCGCGTTCGGCCTGCAGGTGGAGGCCAGCGCCTGATGCTCTACAAGCGCAATCCGCAGCTCAACAAGCACGGCGAGCTGGTCCACCTGCTGTCGATCGAGGGCCTGCCCAAGGCCATCCTGACGCACATCCTCGACACCGCCGCCAACTTCACCAGCGTGAGCGACCGCGAGGTCAAGAAGGTGCCGCTGCTGCGCGGCAAGAGCGTCTTCAACCTGTTCTTCGAAAACTCGACGCGGACCCGCACCACCTTCGAGATCGCGGCCAAGCGCCTGTCGGCCGACGTCTTCAACCTCGACATCGCGCGCTCCTCGGCCAGCAAGGGCGAGTCGCTGCTCGACACCATCGCCAATCTGTCGGCGATGGCGGCCGACATCTTCGTGGTGCGCCACGGCGAGTCGGGCGCGCCCTACCTGATCGCCCAGCACGTCGCGCCCCACGTGCACGTGGTCAACGCCGGCGACGGCCGCCACGCGCACCCCACCCAGGGGCTGCTCGACATGTTCACGATCCGCCACTACAAGAAGGATTTCGCCAACCTGACGGTGGCCATCGTCGGCGACGTGCTGCATTCGCGGGTCGCGCGCTCGGACATCCACGCGCTCACCACGCTCGGCTGCGCCGAGGTACGGGTCGTGGGGCCGAGGACGCTGGTGCCCGGCGACATGGCCGGCATGGGCGTGCGCGTGTGCCACACGCTGGAAGAAGGCATCCGCGACTGCGACGTGATCATCATGCTGCGCCTGCAGAACGAACGCATGAGCGGCGCGCTGCTGCCCTCCAGCCAGGAATTCTTCAAGACCTACGGCCTGACGCCGGAGAAGCTCCGGCTGGCCAAGCCGGACTGCATCGTGATGCACCCCGGGCCGATCAACCGCGGCGTCGAGATCGACTCGGCCGTGGTCGACGGCGCGCAGAGCGTGATCCTGCCGCAGGTCACTTTCGGCATCGCGGTGCGCATGGCGGTGATGAGCATCGTCGCGGGGAACGAAGCATGAACCTTCTTATCGTCAACGGCCGGGTGGTCGATCCCCGCTCGGGCCTCGACCGGCCCGGCGACATCGCCATCTCGGGGGGAAAGATCCTGTCGATCGGTGCGACGCCGGCCGGCTTCGAGGCCGAGCGGACGCTCGATGCGACCGGCTGCATCGTCGCACCGGGCCTGGTCGACCTGGCCGCGCGGCTGCGCGAACCCGGTCACGAGCACGAGGGCATGCTGGAGAGCGAACTCGCCGCGGCGGTGGCCGGTGGCGTGACCAGCCTGGTCTGCCCGCCCGACACCGATCCCGTGCTCGACGAGCCCGGGCTGGTGGAGATGCTGCACTACCGCGCCCGCAAGCTGCGCCGGGCGCGGCTCTTCCCGCTCGGCGCGGTCACGCGCGGACTCGCGGGCGAGGTGCTCACCGAGATGGTCGCACTGACCGAAGCCGGCTGCGTCGGCTTCAGCCAGGCCGACGTGCCGCTGGCCAGCACCCAGGTGCTGCAGCGCGCGCTGTCGTACGCCAGCACCTTCGGCTACACGGTCTGGCTGCGGCCGCAGGACCGCGACCTGGGCAAGGGCGTGGCCGCCAGCGGCGCGATCGCGACGCGGCTGGGCCTGGCCGGCGTGCCGGTGGCGGCGGAGACCATCGCGCTGTTCACGATCTTCGAACTGGTCAAGGCCACCGGCGCGCGCGTTCACCTGTGCCGGCTCTCCAGCGCGGCCGGCGTGGCGCTGGTGCGTGCGGCCAAGGCCGACGGCCTGCCGGTGACCTGCGACGTGAGCATCAATTCGCTGCACCTGACCGATGCCGACATCGGCTATTTCGACAGCCGCGCGCGCCTGAGTCCGCCCCTGCGCCAGCAACGCGACCGCGACGCACTGTCCGCCGCGCTGGCCGACGGCACCATCGACGCGCTGGTCTCCGACCACACGCCGGTCGACGCCGATGCCAAGACGTTGCCCTTCGCCGAGAGCGAGCCGGGCGCCACCGGACTCGAACTGCTGCTGCCGCTGGCGCTCAAGTGGGGTCGGGACAGTGGTGCCGGTCTGGCGCGTGCGCTCGAAGTCGTCACCGCCGCGCCCGCGCGCATCCTCACCGCGCCGGAGGCGGCGGGCGCCGGGCGGCTGGTCGAAGGCGGCTGGGCGGACCTTTGCGTGATCGATCCGGACCTCGAATGGCAGGTGCGCCCCGAAGCGTTGCGCAGCCAGGGCAAGAGCACGCCCTTCGGCGGCTATGCCGTGCGCGGCGCGGCGCGCGCCACGCTGGTGGGCGGGCGGATCATGCACGAGCACGCGACGTGGACCGAAGCCGCGGCGCAGGAAGGCTGATCGTTCCGGCGCGCGGGCGTCCGGTCCGATGAAACCGTTTCGCACCGGCTGGCGACTGCTGCGTGCCTTCGCCCACATGCTGGTCGGCTGGTGGATCATCCGGCGCCGTTTCCCGCGCCTGACGCCGGCCGAGCGCGAGCGCGAGGTCGAGCGCTGGTCGCGAGGCATGCTGGCGCAGATGGGCGTGCGCCTGGAGATTCAGGGCACACCTCCCGCCGGAGGGCCGCTGCTGCTGGTGTGCAACCACCTGTCATGGCTCGACATCCTGGTGATCCATGCCGCGCGACACGTGCGCTTCGTGTCGAAATCGGATGTCCGGCGCTGGCCGGTGATCGGGACGCTGGCCGACGGCGCCGGCACCCTCTACATCGAGCGCGAGCGCCGCCGCGATGCGCTGCGCGTGGCTCACCACATGACCGAGGCCCTGCGGGCGGGCGACCTCATCGTGGTGTTTCCCGAAGGCACCACCAGCGACGGCCAGGACGTGCTGCCGTTCCACGCCAACCTGCTGCAGGCGGCGATCTCCGCGGACGCCCCGGTGCAACCCATCGCGCTGCGTTTCGTCGACGACGCCAGCGGCCTGCCCAGCCGCGCCGCGCGCTACATCGACGACGACGACCTGATCACGTCGTTGTGGCGTACGCTTGGCGCCCCACCGCTGCGCGCGATCGTTCGCTTCGGTCCGCCGCAACCGGCTGCGGGACGCGAGCGTCGTGCCTGGGCCGCATCGCTGCATGCCGACGTGCAGGCGCTGCGGCGCGAGATGCACTGAGGCACGTCACCACCGCCGCGGCGGACGCGATCCGCGAGGGCATGCGCCGTGCAGCGACCGGCATTCCCGTCACGATCCCAAAGAGAGACAAACGCCATGCATTGCTTCCATTCCGTGCCTCGATGGCTCGCTTCGCTCCGCTCCGCCCCCGCATCGCGCCGGGGCGCGGCAGGGGCCGTGGTGGTGACCCTCGCGACGCTCGCCGGTTGCGCCGGCCTGCCATCGGCGACCTCCACCGCCGCCGTCCCGAAACGCCAGCTCATGCTGGTGGCCAACGACGAGAAGCAGTCCTGGACCGATGCCGGCAACGTCGTCCTGGGTCCCCACGGGCGCGATACCGTGCAGGTGCTCGACATCGGCACCGATCCCCTGGCCCCCCGGACGATCGGCTCGCTGCCGCTGGACAACACGATCGCCGGACCACCGACCAACCTCGCCATCAACGCCGACGAAACGCTGGCACTGGTCGCGAACTCGCTCAACGTGATCGAGGAAGCGGGCGTGCGCCGTCAGGTGCCCGACAACCGCCTGTTCGTGATCGACCTCGCCGCCACGCCGCCGACGCTGATCGACACGCTGAGCGTCGGTCGTCAGCCCTCGGGGCTGTCGATCAACCGCGCCGGCACGCTCGCGCTGGTGGCGCACCGCGCCGACAACTCGATCGGCGTGCTGCGCATCGAAGGCCGCAAGGTCACGCTGATCGACACCGTGGCGATGGGCGAGTCGGTGGCGCACGTGCGCTTCACGCCGGACGGAAAGCGCGCGCTGGTCGTCAAGTTCCCGGGTCACAAGGTCGCGCTGCTCGACATCGACGGCGAGAAGGTGACGCCCGCCAAGGCCGACATGGCCGCCGGACTGTGGCCGTACAACGTCGACGTGACACCCGATGGACGGCTCGCTCTCACCGCCGACAACGGCAATGCCGGCGCTTCGGACGGACAGGCCGACACGGTCAGCGTGATCGATCTCGAAGCCGTCCCGCCGCGCGTCGTCGACAAGGTCGTGGTCGGCGACGGTCCCGAGGGACTGGCCATCAGCCCGACCGGCAAGCTGGCCGTGGCGGTCCTCCTGCGCGGCAGCAACGCAGCGAAGAATGCGTATTTCCATCAGCGCAATGGTTCCGTCGTGGCCTTGAAGATCGATGGCAAGAAAGTTACGCGGAGCAACGAGGTCGTGGTGCGCGGCCTCCCCGAAGGGGCGGTGTTCAGTGCCGACGGTCGTTACCTCTACGTGGGCAACTTCATCGATCGCGACATCACCATCCTTCGGGTGGAAGGCGACACCCTGGTCGACACCGGTCGTTCGGTCGGACTCCAGGGGCACCCGGCCGCCATGCGGGGGCGCGTGACCCATTGAGGCTCCTCCGCCTGGCCGAGGCCTGGACCGGCCGGCAAGGCCGCATGGTCACAGGGCTCGCACCGACGAAAAAAAAAGCGCCCCGGAGGGCGCTTGGAACAACGTCTTGCGACGTCGCGAGGAGGAAACGGTTGGAGTTCGGTCGTCGCTGTTGGTTCAGACAAATCTCAAAAATTCTTCACTTCGGCATTTCACAGGATGCCGAAAAGCTTCAGGCCAATAATGACCACCACGGGCACACCGCACAGCCAGAGGATGATGCTTTTCACGGACTGCTCCTGTCGTTGAGGGAATGACGTTGACATTAGGTGCGTGATGCGGTTGCGCATTGAGGGATAAGACAAACCGACTTCGTGGGTCGGTGCCTACATCGTTTGGATGATGGCAAGAAAGCGAAAGTATTCACAAAATGAGTTTCGCTTTCCGTGCGTACGAACTTTATGATTGAATTTCACTTGTCAAGCGTCGGAACATTAATCACAATTGATTACATGAACCGATCCAATCAACAAGCACATGAATGGTGGAAAGACAGTCTCAACGACAACCAGCGCCAGATGCGCTTGTCATTGGTGAGGGAAAGCCTTCGGCACCAGCATGCCGCCGCTTGGCGACGCAATCTGGTCCGCCTGGGTCTGCTCATGGCGGTACCGGTCGCGCTGCGTCTCGTGTCGGTGTTGTGATGGTGGGCGACCACCAGCGTTTCGCGCGCTTGAGCGATACCGACCTCAGCGACATCGCGCGGGCGATGCGCCAGCAGGCGCAAGGCAGTGCCGCCTCGGTCGTGGTCGCCAATGCGCTCGAAACGATCGTGAAGCGTCGTGGCGAACTCCTGGAGACGCGACGCAGGCGCAACCCGGCGCGTGCCGGTCTTCGCGCCATGCGACGCCTGACCTGCTGGGCGTCGGTCTTCGCATCGATGCACATCGACGTGGCGCTGGGACGGTCCCGTTCCTGAATCGCGAGGGAGACGGTGCCCGCCTACAGCAAACACCGTTGCGACGTACGTCCGGAATGGACGTTGCCACCGATCCTGATGACCCGATCAGCCTTCAGGAGTCGCTTTTGAACCAGGACCGAACCTCGTCGCGCCACGTACCCCCGGAACCGGGCGATCCGGCCAAGGCCAACCCGTCGACGGTCGACAACAGTGACAAGGCGAAGGACTCGCCCGCCTTCCGCGAAGCCCTGAAGAACGACGATGCGCGTGAGGCGCATGCCACCTTCTCGGTGGACAAGGACCTCTGGGGTCGCTCCGGTGCGGGTCCCGGTGTCTCCAAGAGCGATCCCGAGGATCCTCGCAAGACCGAGCCTCAACCCAAGCGACGCGAAGAAGGTTACGGCGAATAGTCGCTTTCCATCCGTGGCATCCGGGATGCGACGGGGCATTGTTGAACGATCTCCAGAATTCCGCTCCGATGCCGCTCGACATCCTTCACCTGCTCGCCAGCAGGAAACTTCCTGTGGAAGTCCATGGCATCCGTAAGGTGGAAGCCATCCGGGTGCTGGTGCTGAGTGGTCACGTCGAGGCGATCGTTCCATCGATCGAGCCCTCGCTCACACTGTCGAGTCCCGTCGCCATCGTCACGCGCATCACGCCTTCCGGCAGGCGGATGCTGCAGACGTTTCCAGCAACGAAAGCACCGGCCAGATCGAAACTTCACCGTCGGAACACGCGCAACCTGTGACCGAATCGATGTCGAGATGTTGCCAAATGAGTACTTTTGTTTACAATTGAGACTTGCTCAACCCCATGGAGGCCCGATGCATCCTGATCTGTTCGCTCTGCTTTTTTCCGTGATCGGCGTCGCCTGGTTGACGATCGTGCCGACCTATCGCGGATGGCAGGGCATCAATTCGGTCCTGGCGGAGCGGGTCGAAGTCTCCGTCTTGGCATTGCGGGCACTCAAGTGAGCACGGGTCACCAGACCGTCGGAACCGAAGGCCTTGATGACCGCTCGCTTCCGGTAAAGGCTTTGCTCAGGAGCCCGGCATCTGGTTGCGTCGCGCGTCGTCACGTTTCTGTTGTTCCCTGACGGCATCGCATCGCGGATGACGCGCGTACGCCGGTTGCTGACAGTGATTGGCTTCGCAACGCGCGGCGAAGGCGAAGAAGAGGTGCTCGCAGCCGACCCTTGGGTCCGATGTCCGACCACTGCCTGGTGGCGTCGTCGCCGCTCGCCTCGTGCCTCGGCCGGGCGATGACGGGTCCAGGCCAGGGGCTGTGGGTGTCGCAGGGGACGAATTGGCCAGGGACATGGATTCCGATGTGCTCGAAGCCGAAGGCGCTTCTACGGTCGGTAACGAGTGGGCGGGCTCGGGAAGTGAGGGTGTGATCGCCTGGGTTGTCGCATCGGGCTGTGGGCCATCGTCCAGTGTCTCCCCCTTCGACAGGGATGCTTCGGGCGGGAGGCGACCTTCCGAGGAGGCGGTCTTTCCAACCGGTTGGCCCGGGGGAGGCGGAGCATCGGTGGCAAGCCAGCCGACCCAGGCGAGCGATGTCACGAACAAGACGAGGAGCATCGCGATCATGGCGCTCCGACCGAAGGACGGACCGGAGAGCAACCCGGTCGACATTGCCGATGGCGACGACCGCTGGACGTTCGGTGAAGTTGTCGGGGTGACCGGGGAGGCACCGGCATGCCGGACATCGGATGCACCGGACGATGACTTCTTCGTCGTGGCGAAGGCCGGAAGCTTGCCCGCGCAACCGCGGCAGAACATGGCCTTGTCGCGGTTTTCGGTGCCGCAGGCATCGCACCGCACGGTCATGGTGGGATCAGACCGTGGCGACCGGCGCCGTCGAAGGATAGGGCGGCAGATGGCCGTTGTTGGCGATGTAGGCCGCCACCATGAGCATCAGTTCGAGGTTCACCTGTTCAGGCTCGCGTGGAACGAGGTCGTAGTGGCACAGGGTCGCGAGCACGTTCCCGTGGCTGTCCATCACGGGGACACCGCAGTAGGTGGCGACCTGCTCACGGGCGGCATGCTCGGCGAGTCGTTCGTCGATCAGCGCGTTCGGGGTCTTGAAGGGCGCCTTGCGTTCGCGCACGAAGCAGCAGTACGTGGCGGTGTCGGGGACCTCCTGCGCGTCGATGACCGTCGAGTCCTCGCGATCGTAATGAACGACCGCGTTGGCCTTCCCATCCTGAAAGCGCCACAGGCCGATGAATCGATAGTCCGTGAGCCTGAGCAGGGTCGCCAACGCGGTGCGCAGGTCCCGCGTCCGGTGCGTGACCACGAACTTGGCGAATGCGGCGGACGTGGAGGTGGAAAGTGGATCGGGCATCGGACGGAGAAAGCCCTGGCGGGCGGGGCGGGTCGAGTGGATGTCTGAAATTCTACCGATTGCCCAGGCAGGGATCTCAGCGCGCGAAGACGTTGCGCCAGGGCGTCGAAACGCTCTGGAACAAGCGGCCGAAGAAGCGATCCCAGTGACGGCGCTGGGGTTCCAGCAGGAGGCCGAGGATCGACGACAGCACCAGCGCCGCGACGACGGCCTGGGCATATTGCACCGGATCGTCATACCGTGTGCCGAAGAGCACGCGCCACAGCACCAGCAGGGGGTAGTGCATCAGGTAGATGGGGAAGGTGAGGTCGGCGAGCCGTCGCACCCGCCGCACCAGCACCGCAGAGAGGGGTCGCCCATCGCGCCGGTCCTCGGCCGCCCTCGCGGGCAGCACCCATAGCACCAGCGCCACGCTCAAGCGGACGACCCAGTCGGTCACGAACTGATTGGCGAAGAAGAACGGTGCCCGACCGATGGGAAAAGGATTGGGCGGCACCACGGCGATGGCCAGCGCGACGACGGCCAGCAGCAGGGCGACGGCGACCCAGCGCAGCCGCGGTGCCAGCACGGGACGGGGCAGGCGGTAGGCGGTAGGCGGCGCAGCCCATCAGCCAGATCGGCATCATCAGGAGGATCTTCGGTCCCGCGACGACGCACGCACCCAGCGCCAGCAGCCACGACTTCCAGCCCTTGCCGTTGAAGAACCACAAGCCGAAGATGAGGTAGTACCAGAACTCGAAGCTCAGCGACCAGAGTGCGATGTTGGCGGGAGGCGCGGCCGAGAACAGCCAGACTTCGTTGAGGAAGGTCCCGGTCAGGAGGTAGCGCGGTCCGAAGCTGCCCCGCACATACGATGCCATGAGGCCGGGGTCGCCCTGCAGCCGAAGCGCCACTTCCACCACGGCCGTCAAGAGCAGCGCGGGAACGACCATCGAGCACAGGCGGCCCAGCCAGGCCTTGATGTAGGGGCCGAACCCGCATTGCGCGTGCTCGCCGTGTAGGCGATCACGAAGCCCGAAAGCACGAAGAACACGATCACCGCCGCGTGCGAGAGGTTGCCCGGCGTGTCGGGACGATGGAGCAGCGACGGGAACCCCATGTCCTGCGCATGGATGCACAACACCGCGATCGCTGCTGTCAGGCGCAGGCCGTCCAGAACCAAGCTCGTTCCACCCTCGATCGACCGTCGTGTTCTTTCCATGAGAGTCCTCGAAGTCCCAAAATGGAAACTTTAGTATTAGTTTTATGAGATTATCATTAAAAGTTCCCGAAGTTAATTTTTCTTACATATGAGGCCTCGGGTCTCCATGGTTGTCTTCGCGACCGCGTCAGACCGGTCGTTCGCGAATCGGCCGGTCTGCCTCCCCCGAACAGGGGATGTTTGCCGGGCGGAATCCGGAGACCATCGTCCAATGGACATCAAGAACCTTGACGACGAGGAACTCGCAGCCACGGCCTACGTGCTGCGGCAAAGGGCAAAGCTGGGAGATCGACAGGCGCAACGGACGGCGGGCGAACTGGAGGCGGAACTCAGTCGCCGGATCGGGCCGACGCCTTCGCAGATGGGCCTGCTGGAGGCTGCCGGGCCCTCGGTGTCGCAGCGTCCGTGGTGGCGGCGCTGGTGAAGGCAAAGACAGGGGGAGGGAAGGGCGTGTCTGGTGCCTTCGACAGGAATCGAACCTGTATCTGAGTCTTAGGAGGACCCCGTTCTGTCCATTGAACTACGAAGACGCTGTGCGAACAGAGGGCGACTTTAGCAGTTCGCCGCCCTCCGGTCGCGGGGGAACCTAGTCGTACTTGAGGGTGTAGATCAGGTCCAGCGCGCTCTTCTGGCCGGCCTGGCCACGCAGGGTCAGACGCTGGGTCAGGTCGTAGAACACGTAGATGGTGCCGACCACGCCGCCCAGACTGCTCTCGTAGGTGACGTAGAAATCCTTGGAGATGCGCTTGCCGACCGTCACGGCGGTCGAGCGCAGATCGCTCCCGCTGGACGGGCCCTTGAAGCCGATTTCGTCCAGGCCCAGGCGACTCGCCAGGCTGCCGCCCGAGCCGCCCTTGCCCAGCCCGCCCAGCAACGCGAGCGCGGCCTGCTGCATCAGCACCGATTCGCCGCCGCTGGTGGCCGAGGCACGGCCGAGGACCACCCACGACAACGTCTCGACATCGGAGAGTTGCGGCTCCGAGTAGAGCCGCACGCGCGGCGCCTGTGCCGTGCCGCTGATCTGCACGCCGGCGCGGTAGGCGATGTTGGGACGGATGGCCAGGATGTCGAGCGACGGATTGTCGTAGGGCCCGTTGAAGCGGGCGATCCCGGTTTCGACGTCGAGCTGCTGGCCATAGGCACGGTACTGGCCGCGCACCGTGCGCACTTCCCCGGTGATGCGGGGTGGAGCGCCCAGCGCGTTGCTGCGGATGTCGAGATTGCCCTCGAGGCGGGTGGTGATTCCGCGTCCCTGGACCGCGAAATCCTTGCCCAGGTCGAAGTTCACGGCGATGTCCGGTGGCTTCGCCGTCTGCGGCTGCGCGGCCTGCGCCTGGCTGCGCTCGATGTCGCCTCGGGCCTTGAGGGCCTGCGCTTCGGCTTCCCGGGTGCGCGCGGCCGAACGCACCACCACGTCGCTGCCCAGGCTAGGTGCCGTCTCGTCGGGCAGGATGATCACGGCGCGATCGGTCCGCAGCGTGCCCCGCACGGTGAACTGGCCATTGTCCAGCCGCGTCTGGAGATCGCCCGACACCGTGATCTGACGGTCGGAGCGCACCAGTAGGCGCAAACTGCGCAATTCGGCCTGCAACGCCATCCGGATGCCCGAGGCGCCGCCACCCGGGGCCGCCGTGCCCCAGCGCAATTCGCCACGGCCGGACAGCGTGCCGCCGTCGCGGCCGGCCTCGCCGGCGGCCGTGCTCAGGTTGCCGCTCTGTCCGGCGATGCGCGCACCGCTGGCGGCGCCGCCCTTGAGCGTGAAGTCCGTCACGTCGACGCGGTCGCCCGCGAGCGTCGCGCGCAGGCGGCCGTCGCGCAGGTCGATGCCTTCCACCAGCGCGCGCAGCGCCAGGTTGTCGGCACCCAGGGTGCCGTTCCAGCGCGGCGCTGCGCGGTTGCCCGACAGCGTGGCATCGGCATCGAGCGTTCCGGCGATGCGCCAGCCAGGGGGTGCCAGCATCGACCAGACGCCCAGGTTCGGCAGCCGGGCCTTGACGGTGCCGGCCAGCGGTGCGTCGGCCGCCCATTGCCAGCCACCATCGCGCTGCACCACGCGGGTCGATGCATCGGCGCGGACCTCGCCGGCGCGCTCGCTGTCCCAGACCAGGCGCGCGCGTACGTCCTCGCCCTGTGCATCGAGGCGCAGTTCGGCCTGGCGCAATCCGGCGGGCGTGCTGGGGCCGGCCGTTCCGGCACCGGAGGCCGAGTCCATGACGATCTCGCTCTTCGCGCCGCTGCCATGGCTGCGGATGCGGGTGACCAGCGCGGCCTCGCCGGCCTGCACGCGAATGTCGCCGCTGCGGCGCGCGAGCCGGGCGCTGGCGCGCAGGGCATCGCCGGCGTCGATGTCCCAATCGCCGTCGAAGATCAGATCGCCGCCGATGCCCAGGCTGGCGAGCGAGGTGCTGGCGTCGAAGGCTTCGGCCCATGCCATGGGCAGGCCCAGCATGCGGCCCTTGGACTGCACGCGCATCGCGCCCTGTGCGCCGCCGGTCTGTCGGAAACGCACCGGCTCCCATTCGAAGCGCAGCGTTCCCGGCACCGGACCCTGCACCGTGGCGCTGCCGGCCGAGGCATCGATCTCCAAGCCGCCCGGCGTGGTGCGCATTTCGGCCGAGGTCGCGCCGCCCAGCGTGACGCTCCAGGGCCCGGGCCGGGTGCTGTCGGTGGCCTGCAGCCGCAGGCTGGCCAGTTGGGCGCGCCAGTGGCCGGCGCGTTCGAGCGCGCCGCTGGCGCGCGTGTCGAGACGGAGGTCGAGCGTGCCGGTGCGCGCCTGACCGCGCAGGTCCAGCGTCGCCTGCGCCAGGCTGCCGCCGACTTCGGCGCGCACGTCGCGCAATTGCAGCGACTGCGGCGACGGTGCGGGTGTCGCGCCGGCCGAAGCCGTCGCGGCCGCTGCAGGCAGGCGCAGGTCCAGGCGTGGCGCGACCAGAGTGGCCTGCAGCGTGGGTTCGGTCATGCCGCGCGGCGCGGGCGTGGTGGCGGTCTGCAGGCGGCGCTGCACCGCTTCCCAGCCGCCCTGCCAGCGCGCGTCCAGACGCGCGCTGCCGTCGGCCGACGCACCCGCGAAGATTTTCGACAGACCCGGCAGCCGTTCGATCCAGCGCTGCATCGCGGCCGCGTCGTCGATGCGTGCCCGGATCTCGCCGCCGCCCTGGACCGGCGCGATGCGGCCCTGCACCTGCGCACCGCCGCCGGGCAGTTCGACCTTCAGATCGCCGCTGCCCGCGCGCTCGGCCACGCGCGCCTGCAGCGTGCCTTCGACGCGCGCCTGCGCGGCCTCGATGCGCAGGGTGCGCAGATCGAGGACCTGGTCCTTCCATTGGCCCTGTGCCAGCGCGCGGTCGAGCCGCACGCCCTGCAGCGCGGTGCTGCCGGCGGTGCCCTGCGCCTGCAGCGCGACGTCGAACAGCAGGGCAGCGTCGGCACGCTGCTCGACGCTGGCGCGACCGCCGATCGGCGCGCCGGCGAGCTGCGTGTGCAGCGCGCCGGGCTGAACGCCGTTGACGGTGGCGTCCACCTTCCAAGGGGCCGGCGCCGGGCGCCATTGGCCCGCCGCCTCGATCCGGCCGCCGCCGGTGCGGATCGTGGCGGCCGGCACGGTCCAGGTCTGGCCGTCGAACAGGGCGCGGGCCTCGATGCGGTCGAGCGGCAGGCCGCCGCGGTCCCACGGCGCGGGCCGGGCGTTGCGGAGGTCGGCGTCCAGCTGCCAGCCCTTGGCGGCATCGGGACCGGCGCGCACCGTGCCGCTCAGCAGCGTCGTGGGTGCCTGCGGCAGCAGCACGGCGAGGTCGATGTCGCGCAGGGCGACGTCGGCGTCGACCACCGGCTGCTGCTGCCAGGGCGCGAGGGTGGCGCGCGCATCGGCCTGCATGGTGGCATCGGTGGCCGGCTCGGCCGGGCGTACTCGCGCCGTCACGGCCACGCGCGCGTCGGCACCGGCGAGATCGCCCTTGGCGGTGGCCTGCGCGAGCACGTCCAGGGTGCGGCCCTCGGTCAGCGGTGCGCGCACGCGGCCGTCGAGCGTGGCATCGAGGGCCATCGGCGCGGCGCCCTGCAGGCCGACGCGCGCGGTGTAGTGGCCGTCGGCCACGTCCACGCCGTCGACCACGAGCGCATGCTGCGTCGTGGCGCGCGCATAGCGGTAGCTGCCGGCGAGGTTGTTCGCCTCCACGACCGGCGGGCCGGCCCAGCGGATGCTGTCGACGCGGAACGGCAGCTCGATGTCCACCGGCAGCACGATCGGGGCCAGCGGCGCGAGCGGCTCCGAAGACGTCTTTTCGACCGGGCCGCGGCGTTCCAGCAGCACCTGCCCGACGTGGACATCGCCCAGGCGCACTTGGCGGTCCAGGAGCGGCCTCAGCTGCCAGCCGATCGTGGCGTCGCGCACCTCGACGGCGAGCGTCGGGCTCTGCCAGCGCAGGAAACCGATGCGGCCGCCCTGGCGCAGCGAGCCGGCCACGTCGCGGCTCTCCAGCGTCTGGCCCGCCGGCATGTACCGCGCCGCCCGGTCGAGCGAGAACGCCAGCGACTGGGCCGAGCCGAGCCACCACCATGCGGCGGCGCCCAGCGCGACCAGCAGGATCAGCAGCACGCCGACGGTCCAGGCCAGCACGCGCACCACCCTTCGGGTCGTGGCGCGGCGCGGTGCGGGCGGTGGGGTCGGGGAGGGGGTGGCGGGAGGTACCGGCGGCAGGGGCGCGGTCGAAGACAAGGTGGGATCCTGAGGCTGCATCGTGCGGGCTTGCCTGTCCTAGAAAGTGAAGCCGAGTCGCAGGTGCAGCCGCACCTTCTTGACGTCGACGCCATAGGCCAGGTCGGCCTGGACCGGCCCGACCGGGCTGCGCCAGCGCGTGCCGAAGCCGACGCCCACCTTGGTCTTGAGGGCGCTGACCTGGTCAGCCACGGCGCCAGCGTCGACGAACAGCGTGCTCTCGAACTCGGTGAGCTTGCCGTTCCAGACGATCGGGCGCTGCCACTCGACGCTGCCGACACCGAGATAGCGGCCGGCGACGATCTGGCCGTCGTCGCGCTCGGTGCCGATCTGGCGATAGCTGTAGCCGCGCACGGTGGTGTCGCCGCCGGTCAGGAACAGCAGGGTGGCGGGCGCCTGCGCGTTGTCGCGGGCGATGAACGCACCGGCCTCGGCGCGGAACTGCAGCCGGCTGCTGCGCGCGGCGCTTTCCTGCGTGGCGCGCACCTCGCCGATCGGCACGAAACCCAGCCAGCGGCCGTAGGTGCGCACGAAGGGCGCGCGCTCGCCGATGAGCGTCTGGCCGAGTCCGACCTCCAGCGCCAGGCCCTGGCCGCGCGTGGGCGAGGCGGCGTTGTCGAAGTAGCGCCCGGTCCAGCCCCAGTTCGCGCTCACGGCGGAGGCCGACGGCGGTGCGTCGGTCCCGCCGGTGTAGGTCGCGTAGTCGTACTGCAGGAAGTAGCTGCGGTCGATGCGGTCGCCGGTCTTGCCCCGGCCGCTGCGCACGCGGCCGCTGTTGACGTCGTAGGTGCCCGCGACTTCGCGCTTGAGCAGTCCGGAACCGAACCAGCGCCAGCCGCGGTCGTCGGGGATCGCGTTCCAGTCGGTGCTCAGGGACTGCGTGTTGCGGTCGAAGGACAGCTTGGAGACCGCCCGCCATCCCAGCAGCGGCATCTGGTTGTGGATGTGGTCGAGCGACAGACGCGGACCGCCGTCGGTGGTGAAGCCGACACCGGCCACCAACTTCTGATAAGGCGCTTCGCGGACTTGGGCGATGACCGGCGCCGACTCCGGATCGCTCCCGTCGGTGTCCAGCGTGAGGAAGACCGAGTCGTAGTAGCCGCTGCTCGCGAGACGCTGCTGCGCGTCGAGCAGCTTCTGCTGGTCGTAGTCGGTGCCCGTGGGGACGCGGGCGATGCGGTGGGCGCCGTCGGCCGAGTAGCGCTGGACCCCGCGGACGTCGAGCGCGCCGAAGCGGTAGGCCGGACCCGAGTCGTAGGTCACGCCCAGGCGTGCTTCGCCGCGGTCGGCGTCGATCTCGGCCTGGCTGCGGGTGATGCCGGCCGTGGCATAGCGCTTGGCCGTGAGGTTGCGCAGGCCCGCAGCCTTGGCGTTGTCCCAGGCCTGCTGGGTGAAGAATTCGCCGTTGCGCAGGCCCCAGGCCGAGCGGATCGCCTCGCGCTGCGCCCGGGCGACGGGATCGTCGGGCGTCGTGTTGGAGATGGCGCCCCCGAAGTCGATCTGGAAAGCGGCCACACGGGTCTGTGCCCCGGGCTCGACGGTGACCGTCACCTCGCGCGGGGCCTTGGCGTTCGCCGGCGTCTCGCGCAGTTCCAGCGTGAGAGTGGGGGTGAAGTAGCCCAGGGTGCCGAGCAGTTCGCGGGCATTGGCCTCGGCGGCCACCATCAGGCGCGACAGTTCGGTCGCGCCGAGGTCGGGGATCTGACGATAGCGCTGGATCTCGAGGTGGAGGGACAGGTAGTCGCGGATGTCGTCGGGCCCGCGTACCGCCAGCGTGAAGGCATCGCCCTGGCGGGTCGCACCACCGTCGCGGGCATCGCCGGCCACCGGCCGGGCGCCGGATTCGTCGTCGGACGCGTCCCTCTTGGGCAACAGGCTGCAACCCTGCAAAAAAAGCGCGCTGGAAAAAAGCAACGCCGGCACCAATGCCGGCGTCTTGAAGTGAGCCACCCTGTACATCGATTCATTCTGCCAGCAGGCAGAAACGCGTCCCGTGCGGGGCGACCCCAGAGGCTGTAGGTCAGCGGCGCTTGAGTTGCTTCATGGCCTTCCACACGAGCGGAGGCGTGAGCAGGCGCAGGGCCTTCTTGGCGCGGTCGGTGCGCCGGGTGTGCATGAAGACCGAGACGGCCTCGTCGGGGTCCTGGCGCCCGGCCTTGGGGCTGGTGTAGAAGTAGGCGGCCACCGAGCGGCGCTGGACGCCCTCGGGCGGGCACAGCGCGCCGGGGTGGCCGTGGTAACTCGCCGGGCCGTGCGGCAGGACGAGGGTGTGGCCGAACTGCGGGCTCACGCGCGCGCGGCACTGCCCGTCCTTGGCGTCCCACAGCTCCAGCACCCCGCCCCAGGCATCCTGCCAGTCGTGGTTGAGGTAGGTGATGCACACCATCTCGTTCTTCAGCCCGACGTGGGGGTGGTAGTTGAAGTCGCGGTGGATGGCGAAGGTGCCCCCGACGCGGCTCTCGTGGAGGCCCCCGCCGAAGCGCTGGGGGTCCGTCAGCAGGTAGGGCGTGCCGCTCACCGCGGAGAGCCAGCGGGTGAACCAGCCCGACTCGATCAGGTCGAAGTAGACCTGGGAGGCCGGCCCGAGCGCGGCGCCCAGCTCGGAGCGCCGGGTGGACTCGTAGCCGCTGGTGACGTCCTTCCAGCCGTCGGCGGGGCGGTGGTCGAACTCCTCGCGCACCAGCTCGAGCAGGGCCGGGTTGAACAACCCCTCGAGGACCAGGTGGGCGAAGGGCGTGGCCGCCTTCAGGCGCTCGTGCAGCCGCGCGGTCGCCTCGGGCGTGAAGAACGCGGCGTCCACCAGGTCCTCCATGCGCAGGCGCACCCCGCGGATGCTCACGAAATCCACCGCGCGCTCGGCGACCACCCGCAGGCTGGGTGGAGACGATGGAAAAGAGAGCAAGGCGGACATGGAACTGGGGCTTCCAGAAAGGGAGTCGGACGAAACGGCGTCCGTGAAAGAAGACTTAAGTATCAAATGTAAGTGAATTAAATAAAAAGTGAGAATTCTTTTCCTGGGCCTTGCCGGCGGCGTGGCCTTGGAGCGTTCAGGGGATGGACGCCGGTGCCGTGCTCACTTGGAAAGCATCCGCATGGCGTCTTCCAGGCCCCGGAGGGTCAGTGGGTACATGCGGCCGGACATCAGTTGCTGGATCAGCGAGATGCTCTGGCGATAGGACCACACGCCCTGCGGCTCGGGATTGATCCAGGCGAACTTCGGAAAGGCGTGCGTGAGGCGTTGAAGCCATTCGGCGCCGGCTTCCTCGTTGTTGTATTCGACGCTGCCGCCGGGCTGAAGGATCTCGTAGGGGCTCATGGTGGCATCGCCCACGAAGATCAGCTTGTAGTCGCGGTTGTACCTGCGCAGGATGTCCCAGGTCGCGAACTTCTCCGAAAAACGCCGGCGGTTGTTCTTCCACATGAAGTCGTAGACGCAGTTGTGGAAATAGTAGAACTCCAGGTGCTTGAACTCGGTCTTGACGGCCGAGAACAGTTCCTCGATGCGCTGGACATGCTCGTCCATCGTGCCGCCGACGTCCATCAGCAGCAGCACCTTGACGTTGTTGTGGCGCTCCGGGCGCATCTTGATGTCGAGCCATCCGGCGTTCGCCGCCGTCGAGCGGATAGTGTGGTCGAGGTCGAGTTCGTCCTCGTGACCCTCGCGCGCGAACTTGCGCAGGCGCCTGAGCGCGACCTTGATGTTGCGCGTGCCCAGTTCCTGGCCATCGTCGTAGTCCTTGTAGGCACGCTGGTCCCAGACCTTCACGGCGCTGCGATTCTTGCCGGCCCCACCGATGCGCACGCCCTGCGGGTTGTAGCCGCCGTGGCCGAAGGGGGAGGTGCCACCGGTGCCGATCCACTTGCTGCCGCCCTCGTGGCGTTCCTTCTGCTCCTCGAAGCGCTTCTTCAGCGTCTCCATGAGTTCGTCCCAGCCCATCTTCTCGATGGCGGCCTTCTCCTCGGGCGAGAACTCGCGCTCGAGCGTCTTGCGCAGCCAGTCGAGCGGTACCTCGCGCGTGAAGTCCGTGAGCATCTCGACGCCCTTGAAGTAGCCCGCGAAGGCACGGTCGAACTTGTCGTAGTGTTTCTCGTCCTTCACCAGCGCGGTGCGGCTGAGGTGATAGAAATCCTCCATGCCGAAGGCGCCGTCCGAGTCCGGGCCCACCACGTCGGCCTGCAGCGCCTCCAGAAGCGTCAGGAACTCCTTGACCGACACCGGCAGCTTGGCCGCGCGCAGCGTGTAGAAGAAATCGATCAGCATGGCGTGGGCTCCCGGGAGATGGCCGAAATCAGGTCCGTCGAGCAGCGCTCAGGCGGTCTCGCGGCGTGCGAGCAGGTCGTGCAGCTGTGCCCGGACCTCGGGCCACTCGCCCGCGCGCAGGCTGTACATCACGGTGTCCCGAACGGTACCGTCGCGGCGCAACGCGTGACCGCGGATCACGCCGTCCTTTCTCGCTCCCAGGCGTTCGATGGCACGTTGCGAGTCGAAATTGAAGTTGTCGGTGCGCCATCCCACCACCTCGCAGCCCAGGGTGTCGAAGGCGTGCCCGAGCAGCATCAGCTTGCAGGTGGTGTTGACGTGGGTGCGCTGACAGCGCCGGGCATACCAGGTGTAGCCGATCTCCACACGTTTCACCGCCGCCAGGATGTCGTGGTAGCTGGTGGTGCCCAGCACGGTGCCGGTCGCGGTGTCCGTGACCGCGAAGGCGAGGCGGTTGCCGGCCTCGCGCATCGCCAGGGCCGCTTCGATGTAGCCGCGCGTGTCGCGTGGCTCCGGCACGGACGTGACGCGCAGCTTCCACAGCTCGCCGTCGGCCGCCGCCGCGCGCAGTCCCTCCTCGTGCGCCAGCGTCAGCGGCACCAGCGAGACGCCGCGCGACGTCAGGGTCACGGGTTCCACGAAGGCCATCGTCGTGTCCGCCTAGCGGTTGTTCTTCTGCATGAAGACGAGCTTCTCGAACAGCGTCACGTCCTGTTCGTTCTTCAGCAAGGCTCCCACCAGGGGTGGCACGGCGACCTTCTCGTCCCTGCTCTGGAGGGCTTCGAGCGGCATGTCCTCGGCCACCAGCAGCTTGAGCCAGTCGAGCAGTTCGGAGGTCGACGGCTTCTTCTTCAGGCCCGGAAGGTTGCGCACGTCGTAGAAGGTCTTCATGGCCGCGGCCAACAGGTCCTGCTTGAGCGTGGGGAAGTGCACCGCGACGATGCGCTTCATCGTCTCGGCGTCCGGGAACTTGATGTAGTGGAAGAAGCAGCGACGCAGGAAGGCGTCGGGCAACTCCTTCTCGTTGTTGGACGTGATGAACACCACCGGCCGGTGTTTCGCGCGGATGAGCTCGCGCGTCTCGTAGCAATAGAACTCCATGCGGTCGATCTCGCGCAGCAGATCGTTCGGGAATTCGATGTCGGCCTTGTCGATCTCGTCGATCAGGAGCGCCACGGGCCGGTCGGCCGTGAAAGCCTGCCACAGCACGCCCTTGACGATGTAGTTGTGAATGTCCTTGACGCGTTCGCCACCGTCGACGTCCGCGAGCTGCGAGTCGCGCAGGCGGCTGACCGCGTCGTACTCGTACAGGCCCTGCTGGGCCTTGGTGGTGGACTTGATGTGCCATTGCAGCAACGGCAGACCCAGGGACTGCGCCACTTCCTCGGCCAGCATGGTCTTGCCGGTGCCCGGCTCGCCCTTGACCAGCAACGGCCGCGACAGGGTGATGGAAGCATTGACCGCGAGCATCAGATCCCGTGTCGCGACGTAATTGTCTGAACCTTCGAATTTCATGGGGAGAGCGGCGTGCTGGAATGTGGAAGAAACCGGCGCCCTCGGGCGCTGCGCGGCGGGAGATCCGGTGAGCTTCGCGGCACAGGCCCGCGGGAGGCTGCCGCATATAATCGAACGTTGCTTCGAAACCGTTTCTCCACGAGATTGTGCGCGCAAAATGAACAAGTTGAAGACCACGGTATTTGCCCTCGCTGTCGCTTGCGTGACCTTTTCGGCCCAGGCACAGCCGGTGACCGGCAGTGTCGAGAACGGTTCGAGGAAGACGGCGATGTGCATCGGCTGCCATGGCATCGTGGGCTATCAGTCGAGTTTTCCCGAGGTGCACAAGGTGCCCAAGATCGCGGGCCAGAGCGCCACCTACCTCGCCGCGGCGCTCGCCGCGTACAAGGCCGGTGACCGGAAGCATCCGACCATGCGTGCCATCGCCGACACCCTGAGCGAGCAGGACATGGCCGACCTCGCGGCCTATTACGCCCAACTCGGCGTCAAACAGGGCGATGCTCCTCCGGCGGCGGCCGCCAAGGCGCCGAGCGAGCGTGTCCAGGCCCTGATCTCGCGCGACCGCGACAACGCCTGCACCAAGTGCCATGGCGCCAACTTCAACACGCCCAACGACGGCACCGTGGCCAAGCTCGCCGGCCAGCACCCCGACTACCTCTATGTGGCCTTGAAGGCTTACAAGGTCGAGAGCCGAGCCCAGCTCGGCCGCGCCAACGGCGTGATGAGCGGTCAGGCCAAGAAGTTCAGCAACGACGAACTCAAGGAACTCGCGGCCTACATCGGTTCGCTTCCGGGCGAACTCAAGACGGTGCCTGAATCGCGCTTCCACCAGACGACCGCCCGCTGAGCGGGCACCCGGCGAAGCGACGCCTTCGACGGCTCGCGCGCCGGTGCGGCAACCTCCGTCAGTCCCGTGTCGCGTGACGCTGCACGCAATCGACGTAGGCGTGGCCGTCGGGTGGTCGGCCGGCGCGCTGGCTCTCCCACATCATGCGGCCCAGGCACTCCATCGCGGCATGGTGAGCGTCGAGCAGCGAACCTCGACGCGAGGCGAGCAGTTCCACCGCCTGCCGGATGCCCCGGGGCTGGTCGATCGAGCACTGTTCGCTGATCGACAGGTGCATCGACAGGTGGAGGAACGGGTTCTCGCGGCCGCCTTGACCGTCGTACACGCGGGCCACGGCGGCGTCGGCATCGACGAGGTCGGCGTGGTATTCGGGGTGTGCGTCGATCCAGCCGGCCGCGATGGTCTCGAGGGCTTCCATCGGCTGGCCGGACCGGCTCTTCGCGTAGACGTCGCAGAAGAAGCGCCGCACTTCTTCCTGGGTGGGATTGAACATGATTCGAGGGTAGCACCGGAGGCCGTGGGGCCGGGGGTGCTGGGTACCATGCACGACGACCCGGTCCGGCATCCTCGAGCCGGGCCCGGTCCCCTCATGCATCCGCTACCGCGTTCGCGGTCCGTCCTCGAAAGGTTTTCTCCATGCCACGCATCCCACTCACCGCCGCGCCGAACCGCCGCCTGTTCGGACTGGGCGCCATCGCCGCCACGGCCACCGTCCTCTGCTTCTCGCCCTTGGGCGCGCTGGCGCAGACGGCCTATCCGTCCAAGCCGATCACGATCATCGTGCCGTTCTCCGCCGGCGGCACCACCGACATCCTGGCGCGCGTGGTGGGCCTGCACGTCGGGCAGACGCTCGGCCAGCCGGTGATCATCGACAACCGCGCTGGCGCGGGCGGCAACATCGGCACGCAGGCGGTGGCGCGCGCCCCGGCCGACGGCTACACGCTGCTGATGGGAACGGTCGGCACGCACGCCATCAACCAGGGCCTCTACAAGAAGCTGCCCTTCGACCCGATCAAGGATTTCACGCCGCTCTCGCGCGTGGCCATGGTGCCCAACCTGCTGGTCGCCAATCCCGCGCAACCCTACAAGAACGTGAAGGAACTCATCGCCTATGCCAAGGCGAATCCGGGCAAGGTCAATTTCGCCTCTTCGGGCAACGGCACGTCGATCCACCTGTCGGCCGAACTGTTCAAGCAGATGACGCAGGTCGAGATGCAGCACGTCCCCTACAAGGGCAGCGCTCCGGCGGTGGCCGACCTGATCGGTGGGCAGACGGCAATCATGTTCGACAACATGCCCTCGGTCATGCCGCACGTGAAGGCAGGCAAGCTGCGCGCGATGGCCGTCACGACGGCCCGACGCTCGCCCGCGTTGCCCGACGTGCCGACGATCGCGGAATCGGGCGTGCCAGGCTACGACACCTCGTCGTGGTTCGGTCTGCTGGCACCCGTGGGCACACCGGCCGATGTCGTCGCAAAGCTCAATGCCGCCATCGTCAAGGCATTGGCCGATCCGGAAGTCAAGACCAAGCTGGCCGAGCAGGGGGCCGAGCCGCATCCGGAGAAGCCCGAACAGTTCGCCGCCTTCATCGGCGCGGAGACGACCAAATGGGGCAAGGTCGTGAAGGAATCCGGCGCCAGCGTGGATTGAGCCCGGCGCGTCGCTGGTGTTCCCCGTCATCGCCGACTGGCACTTCTACGCGGTCGCCATTCCGGCCGTGCTGCTGCTGGGCGTGAGCAAGAGCGGCTTCGGCGCCGGCTTCGGTTCGCTGGCCGTGCCGATGATGGCGCTCGCGGTCAGTGTGCCGCAGGCCGCGGCCATGCTGATGCCCGCCTTGCTGCTGATGGACCTGCTGGGCATCGCCGCTTTCCGCCGCGATTTCGATGGCCGCCTGCTGAGACTGCTGATCCCCTGCGGTCTGGTGGGGACCGTCGTGGGCGCCCTGCTGTTCAGTGTCCTGGACGCGGCGACGGTCGCGGGCCTGGTGGGCGGTTGCACGCTGCTGTTCCTGGCGCAGCGCCTGGTCTTTCCGCCGCGCGCGGATGCCCGTGCGCCGTCGCGTGCGGTGGGCGGCGTGCTGGCGGCCGTCGGCGGCTTCACCAGCTTCATCGCGCACGCGGGCGGCCCACCCGTGAGCGCCTACCTCATTCCGATGCGGTTGAAGCCGGTCGTCTTCACGGCGACGATGGCCTACCTGTTCTTCGTCATCAACCTGAGCAAGTGGATTCCGTACGCCTGGCTGGGCCTGCTCGACCTGCGCAACATGGCGACCTCGCTGGTGCTGCTGCCGTTCGCGCCGATCGGCGTGTGGCTCGGCATCCGCATCGCGCGGCGCATCGATCCGGTCTGGTTCTATCGCTTCGTCTACGCCGGCATGCTGCTCACGGGCCTCAAGCTCGTGAGCGACGCGTTCCAGGGCCGCTGATCGTCGACCCTACTCGTGGTCCCAGTGGCGGCTGGCGAGGCGCTCGCGTTCCTCGCGCTCGCGGGCCATCTGGCGCGCGAACTGCTGGCGGCCTTCCTTGGCCACCGCGATGAGCTTGGCGCGATCCTTGTAGTGCGGATAGGTCTCCTGCATGAGCTTGAGGTTGCGGCGACGGAACACCATCGTCGACTCGCGCGCCTCGTGCGCCGGCCAGCCCAGCACCTCGAGCACCGAGCGCGCGCTGCGCAGGGACGACTCGAACATCTCGCGCTCGACGAACTCGACCTTGCGATCCTGCAGCTGGTAGAGGTGACCGACGTTGCGTGCGCGCGCCACGATGCGCGCCTGCGGGAAATGCGCGCGCACGAGGTCGACGATGTCCAGCGACTGCTCGACGTCGTCGACCGCCACGACGATCGCCTCCGCCGTGCCGGCGCCCGCGTTGCGCAGCAGGTCGAGGCGCGTGGCATCGCCGTAGAAGACGCGGAAGCCGAACTCGCGCAGGCCCTCGACGGTGTCGGGGTCGTGGTCGAGCACGGTCACCTCCAGGCCCTGGGAGAACAGCAGCCGACCGACGATCTGCCCGTAACGCCCGAAGCCGCAGATCAGCACCTTGGGCGCCTGCGGCTCGGAGATCTCGGCCATGGTGGTGGCGCCGCCCCGGCTGTAGCGCGGGAGCACGAATTTGTCGATCGCCACCAGCAGCAGCGGAGACACCAGCATCGACAGCGCCACCGCCGCGATCAGGAACGACGCCGTCGTCGGCGGCAGGACGTCCGGTCCGGCCGCCTGGAACACCACGAAGGCGAATTCGCCGCCCTGTGCCAGCAGCAGCGTGAACACCGGGCGCTGCTGGTAGGGCACCCCCATCGCCTTGCCCAGCGCATAGATGACGGCGAACTTCAGTGCCAGGAAGCCCGCGACCACCAGCGCCATCAATCCCGGATGGGCCATCAGCACCCCGAAGTCGATGCTCATTCCCACGGCGATGAAGAACAGGCCCAGCAGCAGGCCCTTGAACGGCTCGATGTCGGTCTCGAGTTCGCGCCGGTACTCGCTCTCCGCGAGCAGCACGCCCGCCAGGAACGCGCCCAGGGCCATCGACAGCCCGACGAACTGCATCAGCGCCGCGATCGCCACGACCAGCAGCAGCGCGGTGGCGGTGAAGATCTCCGGCGTGTTGCTGCGCGCGATCCAGCGCAGCAACGGACGCACCAGCAGCCGCCCGCCCAGCACGATGCCCGCGATTACGCCGACGATCCTGGCGGCCTGCCAGGCGCGCGCGGCGCCGTCGGCGACGTCAGGCGCATCGGCGCCGGCCACCGCGAGCAGCGGCAACAGCGCCAGGATCGGGATCGCCGCGACGTCCTGGAACAGCAGGATCGAGAAGCCGGCCTGGCCGCTGGACGCGGCGAGCAGGTTGCGCTCGCCGAAGACCTGCAGCGCGATGGCCGTGGACGACAGGGCCAGGCCCAGCGCCGCGACGAGCGCCACGCGCCAGCCGGCGCCGGCCATCCAGCCGACCGCGAACAGCACCGCCGCGCAGCCCAGCACCTGCGCCGAGCCCCAGCCGAAGATCGGCCGGCGCAGGTTCCACAGTCGCTCGGGTTCGAGTTCGAGCCCCACCAGGAACAGCATCAGCACGACGCCGAACTCGGCGAAATGCAGCACCTGCTCGACGCTGGAGACCAGTCCCAGTCCCCACGGACCGATGGCGATGCCGGCGGCGAGGTAGCCGATGATGGAGCCCAGGCCGAGCGCCTTGGACAGCGGCACGACCAGCACGGCGGCGCCCAGGTAGATCAGGCTGGCGGTGAGCCAGGCGGGTGCGTGTTCCATGGCGCTCAGGCGACCGTCGCGGGGGAGGACGCGGGGGCAGGGCGATCGCGCAAGGGCACGGTGCACGTCGGGCAGGCGTCGATCTCGGCCATCTCCGGCCAGTCGGGATATCGCCGCAGGCGCTGCGCGAAGACCTCGGTGTGCGCGCGCAGTTCGACTTCGGTGGCGCGGCTGGCGCCGTGGAGCAGCAGCGGTGGGAGGAAGCGCATGCCGCACAGCGCCGCGGTCTGCTCGTAGGGCGGCAGGAAGGCGTCGAAGAAGTAGCGGTTGTAGCCCTGCGGGTGGTAGCTCTCCTGCGTCCCGCCGGTGGAGGCGACCAGCCAGACATCCTTGCCGCGCAGTGTCGTGCCGCCCGGGCCGTAGGCCCAGCCATAACGCAGCACCTCGTCGAGCCAGAGCTTCTGCAGCGGCGGCATCGAATACCACTGGATCGGATGCAGCAGCACCAGCAGGTCGGCACCCGCGAGCCGTTCTCGCTCGGACTCGACGTCGATGGCGAAGTCGGGATAGCTGCCGTACAGGTCGTTCACGTCGATGTCGACCGCGCCGTCGCCGTCCGCGGCCAGCGAGCGGGCGGCCGCGAGCAGGCGGCGGTTGACGTGCGAGTCGCGCCAGCGCGGATGGGCCGCGACGAGGTAGATGCGGGGGCGGCCGGCCGTGCCGTCGGAAGATGGAGTCATGCGTCGAACATAGCGCACGGACGCGTGTCGCGGCGTTCCGGCCGCCCGCTTGCGGACATCGGCGGCTTGTCGCCCCATGGACACCGCGCCGCCAGCCCGTCGCCTTACAGTGCGCCGCATGAAAAAGACCTTCCAGACCCTTCGCGAACTGGCCGATCAGGCCGGCCAGGACGTCGCCGTGAGCGACTGGCTCGTCGTCACGCAGGCGCAGGTGGACCGGTTCGCCGAGGCCACCGGCGACCATCAGTGGATCCACGTCGACCCCGAACGCGCCAAGGCCGGCCCGTTCGGCGCGCCGATCGCACACGGTTTTCTGACGCTGTCGCTGCTGCCGCGTTTCTTCGAGTCCGCGCTGGAGATCGTCGAATCCGGCATGGGCGTGAACTACGGACTCAACCGCGTGCGTTTCATGTCCCCCGTGCCCGTGGGCAGCCGGTTGCGTGCCCGCATGAAGCTCTTGTCGGCCGAACCGATCGCCGGGGACGGCTACCAGATGACGTGGGAGACGACGGTCGAGCTCGAAGGCGCGACCAAGCCCGCCTGCGTGGCGGAATCGGTGGTGCGTCGCTACCGCTGAGGCGTGACGGGGGCGGTCTGACGGCGCGCGGCCAGGGCCGGCGTCGCGACGCGCGGCGGCACCGGATTCACGCGAAACCCTGCTGGCGCCAGGCTTCGAAGACGGTCACGGCGACGGCATTCGAGAGGTTCAGGCTGCGCTGGTGCTCGCGCATCGGCAGGCGCAGTCGCTGCGCCGCGGGGAACCGCTCGCGCAACGCGGGTGCCAGGCCGCGTGTCTCCGATCCGAAGACCAGCCAGTCCCCCGGCTCGAATGCCGTGTCGTGCACGGTGCGGGTGCCCCGCGTGGTGAGGGCGAACATGCGATCGGGCGCCGGGTGCTCGGCATCGAGCAGCGCGTCCCAGCCGGCATGGCGACGCACCTCGGCGTACTCGTGGTAGTCCAGGCCGGCGCGGCGCAGCAGGCGGTCGTCCATCGAGAAGCCCAGGGGCTCGACCAGGTGCAGCGTGCAGCCGGTGTTGGCCGACAGCCGGATCACGTTGCCGGTGTTGGGCGGTATTTCGGGTTCGACGAGGACGATGTGGAACATGGCGCGGGATGGATGGCTTCGACGGTCGGCAGTGGTCGGGGAAGGCAGGTGGAACCCGCACGGTGCCGGATGGACGCGAGCATGCGGGAGGATAGCGACGCGGCGGTCCGTGGCCTCAGGCTGGCGCTTCCGTCCTGGCCAGCACCAGGCCCGTGAGGTGCGCCGCACCGGCGGCCCGCAGCACCTGTGCCGCAGCGAACAGCGATGCGCCGCTGGTCATGACGTCGTCCACCAGCACGACGCGACGGCCGCGCAGCGACGCCGCGCGCAGTGGCTCGACGGCGAACGCACCCTGCAGGTTGAGCAGCCGTTGCGCACGTGCGAGTCCGTGCTGCGCGGGCGTGTCGCGCAGACGCAGCAACAGGGTCGCATCGGTCTTGCCGGGCGACAGGCGGCGCGCGAGTTCGAGCGACTGGTTGAACCCGCGCTCCCGCAGGCGTGCCTTCGCCAGTGGCATCGGCAGCACCACATCGCAGCGCTCGAGCGCCGGCTCGGTCCACGGCGCGCTGCGCATGAGCTGCGCGAAGACGGCCGCCCAACCGGTCTCGCCACGGAACTTGAAGTGGCCGATGTGCACGGGCCAAGGCCAGGCGTAGGCGCAGGCGGCGATGCAGGCGTCCAGCGGCGGGGGGTGGCGCACGCAGTCGCTGCAGCGCTCGACGCCGGGGGGCACGGGAATGGCGCAGGCAGGGCAACGCGCCACGGGCGCCGCGAACCGGGCGATGCATGGGTCGCACAGCGGTCGTGACGGCCAGGCGCGGCAGATCGCGCACTGGCTCGGTACGCGGGTCGCCAGAGCGTCCGCCAGGGACGACAGCAGGCGGGGAAAGTGGAAAGGGCGCACGGCCCGGCGGGAACGCATCGCTCAATATACTGAGCGTTCCCATGCCTGCCGAATCCTCTCAGCGTCCGCCCACCATCGATCCCGTGGCCGCCGTGCGATGGGCGCGCCTGCCGATCGTCGGGGAAGGCTCGCCGTGGCTGCACGAGGAGATCGGCCGGCGCATGGAGGATCGCCTGCAATGGATCACCGCCAAGCCCGCCAGCTGGGCCGACTGGTCACCTTTGCGTGGCGGTCTCGAGGCGCACGCACGCGTCGCCAGGCGCTATCGCGATGCGCCGGTCTTCGTGATCGAACCCGACGCCCCCCTGGCGGCGCTCACGGCCCGGACCCTGGCCGTGCCGTGGTGGAACGCGCGGCGCTGGCAGGGCGGTCAGGCGCGCTTCGAGGCGCCGCCGGAAGCGGGCGTGGATCTGCTCTGGGCCAACATGGCGCTGCACATGGCGCCCGATCCCCAGGCGCTGATCGCCACTTGGCACGCGCGCCTGGCGACCGATGGCTTCCTCATGTTCTCGTGCCTCGGGCCCGACACGCTGCACGAGTTGCGCGGCCTCTACGAACAGTTCGGCTGGCCGCCGCCCGGTCACCAGTTCACCGACATGCACGACTGGGGCGACATGCTCGTGGGCGCCGGTTTCGCCGAGCCGATCATGGACATGGAGCGCGTCGTGCTGACCTGGGCCACGCCCGAGGCCGCACTGGCCGAACTGCGCGGTCTCGGACGCAACCTGCACCCGCAGCGCTTCGGGGCGCTGCGCGGAAGACGCTGGCGCGATGCCTTGCACCAAGCCTTGGCGGCGCTGGCCGTTCCCGGACACAACGACGGCCGCATCGCACTGACGTTCGAGGTCGTCTACGGCCATGCCTTCAAACCGCCACCGCGCGTCGCGCTGTCAGGCGAAAGCGCCGTGTCGCTGCGTCAGATGCGCGAGATGCTGCAGCGCGGGCGTCCCTAAAGCGCCTCGCTTTCGATAGGTGAGCCGCTACAATCCGGGGCTGCGCCAACTCCCGGGAATCCCCCCGCGATCGACGTCCGTCGGATGAGGGTTCGGCGGCTGTCGACGAACCGATCTGCCGAACTCGCCCGTGTCGAATTCCGTGTTTCGTTTTGCCACCGTTTCCGGCCAGGACACCCACTGGCTGCTGAAGCGCAACTGCTCGGTGACGCCGTCCCAGCTCGGCTGGTTGTACGCCTCGCTGTGTTTTGTCTCGCTTGGCATCGGTGTGGCGTTCTGGTTGTGCGGCGCGACGATGGTGCTGCCTTTCGCGTGGCTGGAACTGGTGGCCGTGGGTGTGGCGTTCCTGATGTATGCCCGGCATGCGACGGATGGCGAGCGCATCGAGCTTCAGGCTGGAAGGCTGGTGGTTGAACTGGAGAATGCCGGGCATCGCGAGCGCGTCGAGTTCCTGCCGCATCAGGTGCGTGTCGAACCCGAGGCCAGCGACCGCTCGCTGATCAAGGTGTCGGGTCAGGGACGTTCGGTCAAGGTGGGGCGTTACGTGCGTCCTGAACTGAGGGCGGCGCTGGCGCGGGAGATCCGCATGGCGCTGCGCGGTGCCTGAGCGGACAGGTGCGTGTGGGCGTCGCCGATGACACGGGCCCGTGTGGATTCAACGGACGAATGAAGAAGAAGTGATCACGATGAAGAGCATTTGGCGCAACAAGTTCAGTCCCGCACATCTCCTGCTGGCCGTCGGCGCGACGTTCGGCGGCATGGCGCACGCGGTCGAGGACCTGCCCGGCGGGCCCATGGTGCGTCAGCTGAACCTGCCCACCGGCGTCACCAAGATCGCCCAGGAGCAGCATCTCCTGCACACGCTCATGATGATCCTGTGCACGGTCATCTTCGTCGCCGTGTTCGCGGTGATGTTCTATTCGATCTGGAAGCATCGCAAGTCGGTGGGCCACAAGGCCGCCAACTTTCACGAGTCCGTGGTGGTCGAGGTGATCTGGACCATCGTGCCTTTCGTCATCGTGATCCTCATGGCGCTTCCCGCCACGAAGGTGCTGGTGGCACAGAAGGACACCACCAACGCCGACCTCACCGTCAAGGTCACCGGCTATCAGTGGAAGTGGGGTTACGACTACATCAAGGGGGAGGGCGAGGGGCTGGGCTTCATCTCCACGCTCGACAGTTCGCACCGGGCCATGTCGGATGCCGGCGCCAAGGGCACGATCCCGGTCGACTATCTTTTCAAGGTGGACAACCCGTTCGTGGTGCCGGTCGACAAGAAGATCCGCGTGATCACCACCGCCAACGACGTGATCCACGCCTTTGCCGTACCTCAGTTCGGCATCAAGCAGGATGCGATTCCCGGCTTCGTGCGCGACACGTGGTTTCGGGCCGAGAAGGTGGGCGACTACTACGGCCAGTGCCAGGAACTGTGTGGCAAGGAGCATGCGTACATGCCCATCCACGTGAAGGTGGTCTCGGCGGCCGACTACACCGCCTGGGTCGACGGCAAGCGCAAGGAAGCCGCGGCCAAGCTCGACGACCCGAACAAGGTCTGGGCGCTGCCCGAGATCATGGCGCGCGGCGAGCGCGTCTACGCCGCCAATTGCGCCGCCTGCCATCAGGCCAACGGCAAGGGCGCGGGACCGATCAAGCCGCTCGACGGCTCGCCCAAGGTGCTCGACCCCAACCACGCCGACCAGATCAACGTGCTGCTCAGGGGCCAGAACAACGGCGCCATGCCGGCCTGGAAGCAATTGAGCGACACCGATCTCGCCGCCGTGATCAGCTTCACGAAGAACAGCTGGTCCAACAAGACCGGCCAACTGGTGCAGCCAGCCGAAGTCAAGGCCGAGCGGGCCAAGCTCTGAGCGGCGCCTGAAGTCCGCGACGCCCCGACATCCAAGGAATCCAAGACATGAGCGCAGTCCTCGACCCCCACGGCCACGCCCACGGCGACCATGCCCATGACGAACATCACGACGCTCCCACCGGCTGGCGTCGCTGGCTGTTCGCGACCAATCACAAGGACATCGGCACGCTGTACCTGCTGTTCAGCTTCACCATGCTGATGGTGGGCGGTGTGCTCGCGTTGCTGATCCGCGCCGAGTTGTTCCAGCCCGGCCTGCAATTGGTCAATCCTGAACTCTTCAACCAGTTCACCACCATGCACGGTCTGATCATGGTGTTCGGCGCGATCATGCCGGCCTTCGTCGGTTTCGCGAACTGGATGATTCCGTTGCAGATCGGCGCGTCCGACATGGCGTTCGCGCGCATGAACAACTTCAGCTTCTGGCTGATGATTCCGGCCGCGCTGACCCTGGTGTCGAGCTTCTTCATGCCCGGCGGCGCTCCGGCGGCCGGCTGGACGCTCTACGCGCCGCTCACGTTGCAGATGGGCCCGTCGATGGACGCCGGCATCTTCGCGATGCACCTGCTGGGGGCCTCTTCGATCATGGGTTCCATCAACATCATCGTCACGATCCTCAACATGCGCGCTCCGGGCATGACGCTCATGAAGATGCCGATGTTCTGCTGGACCTGGCTCATCACCGCCTATCTGCTCATCGCCGTGATGCCGGTGCTCGCCGGCGCCATCACGATGACGTTGACCGATCGTCACTTCGGCACCAGCTTCTTCAATCCCGCCGGTGGCGGCGACCCGGTGATGTACCAGCACATCTTCTGGTTCTTCGGCCATCCCGAGGTCTACATCATGATCCTGCCGGCCTTCGGCATCATCAGCCAGATCGTGCCGGCGTTCTCGCGCAAGAAGCTTTTCGGCTACGCGTCGATGGTCTACGCCACCTCGTCGATCGCCATCCTGTCGTTCATCGTCTGGGCGCACCACATGTTCACGACCGGCATGCCGGTCACTGGCCAGCTCTTCTTCATGTACGCGACGATGCTGATCGCCGTGCCCACGGCCGTGAAGATCTTCAACTGGATCGCGACGATGTGGCAAGGCTCGATGACCTTCGAGACGCCGATGCTGTTCGCGGTCGGCTTCATCTTCGTCTTCACCATGGGCGGCTTCACCGGCCTGATCCTGGCCGTGGCGCCCATCGACATCCAGCTGCAGGACACCTACTACGTGGTGGCGCACTTCCACTACGTGCTGGTGGCGGGCTCGCTCTACGCCATGTTCGCCGGCGTGTATTACTGGCTGCCGAAATGGACCGGGGTGATGTACAGCGAGGCACGCGGCAAGCTGCACTTCTGGTGGTCGCTGATCTCCTTCAATGTCACTTTCTTCCCGATGCATTTCCTGGGTCTCGCCGGCATGCCGCGTCGCTATGCCGACTATCCGATGCAGTTCGCCGACTTCAACGCCGTGGCCAGCGTCGGCGCGTTCGCCTTCGGTCTTGCCCAGGTCTATTTCTTCGTGTTCATCGTCCTGCCCGCCATGATGGGCAAGGGTGAGAAGGCCCCACAGAAGCCGTGGGAAGCCGCCGAAGGACTCGAATGGGAAGTGCCGTCGCCGGCGCCGTTCCACACCTTCGAGACGCCGCCGCGTCTGGATGCCACGGCGTCCAAGATCATCGGCTGAGCCGACGCAACGACCGATCAGGACGCCGCACATCCATGGCCATGACACCCGAGCAAAAGAAGAACAACCGCCGCATGGGGTTGACGCTGGCGTCGATCGCCATCCTGTTCTTCATCGGTTTCCTGGTGCGCATGGTGGTGTTCGGCCGCTGAGCTGAACGTCGTCTCGATCCCGCCAGCTAGACGATCTCCCAGGACACCAGGACGCTCATGAGCATCGGTCAACGGCTGCATCGCGAGAACCTCCGCATGGTGGGCAAGCTCGCCGTGGTGGCCTGCGGCATGTTCGCGTTTGGCTACCTGCTCATCCCGGTGTATCGACACATCTGCGAGATGACCGGCATCAACATTCTTTCGTTGACCGAGCGCCAGGTGCCCGGAAACGGCGCTGCCGGCGCACAGGTGCGCGTGCCCGAGAATTCGCAGGTCGACATGAGCCGCACCATCACGGTCGAGTTCGACGCCAACGTGCGGGGGCCGTGGGACTTCAAGCCGGCCCAACGCTCCATCCAGGTGCATCCGGGCGAGTTGAAATCGGTGATGTACGAATTCCAGAATGTGCAGAACCGTCGAATGGCGGCGCAGGCGATCCCGAGCTACGCGCCGGCGCAGGCAGCGCCTTACTTCAACAAGCTCGAGTGCTTCTGCTTCAGCCAGTACACGCTGGAGGCCGGCGAAAAGAAGGAATGGCCGGTGGCCTTCGTGATCGATCCGAAGATATCCAAGGACGTGACGACCATCACCCTGTCCTATACGTTCTTCGAGGTGGGAGGCAAGACGCCTGCCGCGCCGAGCGCATCGGTCGGATCGATCGTGCCCGTCACGGAGCCTCGTTCGTGAGAACGAACGGCGATGGCGGCGAGGTGGCCCGTGGTGGGCGGGGCAGCGTCTGGCGCACCGTCAAGGCGGTGGCCTGGGGTTTCTTCGGCGTGCGGAAGAACAGTGCCTATCAGGAAGACATCGCTCGCCTCACGCCGCTGCACGTCGTGATCGTGGGACTGGTGGCCGTGATCGTGTTCGTCGTCGCGCTGATCGTGCTGGTCCGGCACGTGGTCGCGGCTTGAAATCCCTTTTTTGCATCGCATGCGACAGAACATCCGAATCGAGAGAAGAAAGCAGGAGCTGATATGAGTTCAACCACGCACGCCACGACACCCTACTATTTCGTGCCCGGACCGTCGCGTCATCCGCTCATGGCGTCGATCGGGCTGTTCTTCGTCATCCTCGGCGCAGGCCAGTGGATCAACGGCCAGCAATGGGGTGCCTATTCGCTCGCGTTCGGCCTGCTGTGGTGGTGGGGCGTGCTCTACCAATGGTTCCGCGATGCGATCGGCGAAAGCGAGGGCGGACAGTACAGCCATCGCATCGATCTGTCCTACCGCTGGAGCATGAGCTGGTTCATCTTTTCCGAGGTGATGTTCTTCGGTGCGTTCTTCACGGCGCTTTGGTGGGCTCGCGTCCATGCGTTGCCCGCGCTCGGCAGCCTGGACAACGCGCTGCTGTGGCCCGATTTCAAGGCCGTGTGGCCGAGCATGGCGGCCGGCGCGACCGGTTCACCGGCCGACATCGTCGAGCCGTTCCAGACCGTCGGCCCGTTCTGGCTGCCCACCATCAACACGGCGCTGCTGCTGAGTTCCGGCGTGACGCTGACCATCGCCCACCACGCATTGCGTGCCGATCATCGCGCGCAGTGCGTGCGCTTCATGTGGCTGACCGTCGTTCTGGGCATTGTCTTCCTCGGCGTGCAGGGTTACGAGTACTACCACCTCTATACCGAACTCAACCTCAAGCTGAGTTCAGGCACCTACGGTTCGACCTTCTTCATGCTGACCGGCTTTCACGGCCTGCACGTCCTCATCGGCATGCTGATGCTGCTGTTCATCACGCTGCGCCTGCAGCGCGGTCATTTCACGCCCGAGCGCCACTTCGGCTTCGAAGGCGCGGCCTGGTACTGGCACTTCGTCGACGTGGTCTGGCTGGGCCTCTATGTGATGGTGTACTGGCTTTGAACGAGCATCCCGGCACGACCACCAAGCGCCGCGAGGCGCTTTTTTCATGGCTTCCCGGCAACGGTCGCGGTGAGCGGGCGTCGTTCTGGACCTGGAACGAGCACGACCTACTTGCCGATCGGGAGCCCGCCCGGCTGGATGTAGCCCAGCTTCCACGCCGCCAGCAGGCAGACGAACAGCAGCACCGAAAGCCCGATGCGCACGGTCAGCGCGCGCGCCATGTTGCCGCTTCGGGCGCGGCCGTCGCGCCCGCCGCCTCGCAGCATCGAAACGAGCGCCCAGCCCAGGCTGCCCAGGATGCCGACGAAGGCCGCCGCGATGAGGTATTTCATGCGCCGGATTATCGGCCGGGTGCCGCCGCGGCGCCGGCCAAGGCTGCGTCGTGGACCGGGGCTCGAGTGCGTCCGTGGGCGCAGCCGCAAAGCCAGGTGCAGCCGCGGCCCCGAGTGCCGTCGGCGACCGGTGGGCATCCGGAACCGGCACGATCGTCCGTGCCGGCGGCTCCGGTGGCACAGCCCGCCAGACCTCCGCTTCACCTCAGGCCCGAATCCGCGACCGACCGGCCGGAGCCCGCGATGATGCCGTCGCTCTCGGCCTCCTCCCCGCCCGCCAGCGTCGCCAGTGTCGCCCCCGCGCCGCCTGTTCCGGAGGTGCAAGCCGTGCCCGCGGCGCCGTCGCCGCCCGTGCCGTCGGCGCCTCCGGTCCGGGCGTGGCGTCCTTGGCGCTTCGCACTGGTCACGGTGGCCACGTTGCTCACCCTGGCGGCCACCGCGTCGCTGGGTCAGTGGCAGCGCTCGCGGGCCGCGCAGAAGATCGCCCTGCAAGCCGGCATCGAGGCCCAGCAGCTGCTGCCGCCACTCGACCAGGACGAATTCCTCGCGCTGGGCGACCCCGCGCCGGTCCTGCATCGGCCGGTGCGTCTGCGCGGACTGTGGCTGGGGCCACAGACGACCTACCTCGACAATCGCCAGATGCATGGCCTGACCGGGTTCTACGTGCTCACGCCGTTCGCCATCGAAGGCAGCGAGCGGACCGTGCTGGTGCAGCGCGGCTGGATCCCGCGCAATTTCAACGACCGCGCGTTGCTCGCGCCGGTGGAAACGCCCAGTGGATTGGTCGAGATCACCGCGCTCGTGGCGTCGCCACCGGGGCGGCTCCTGGACCTGGGTTCGATGGCGGGTACGCCGTCGCGCGCGGCCCCGAGCGCCGCGATGCCCGGGGCCTGGGCCGCGGCGGCGGCCAGCGCGGCATCCGACGCGGTCGCGACCGTGGTCTCGACGATGTCACCCACTGGTGCCAACGGCGCCCCCGGACCGACCGCCGCTCCGGCCGCGACATCGGATGCTGCCTCGCCGGTCGCGGTCGAAGGCATGGCGCCGGGCCGAGGCAACGATGCGCTCGCGCGCGCAGCGGATGCGACGGCGGGCGTCGCTCCGGCCTCGGAGTCGATCGTGGGGGGCGACGGGAACGCGCGTCCCGCGTCCGCCGCCGCGCGCAACGCGGCCGCCGCAGCGGCCATCACGGCCGCCCGGGACCGCGCCGTGGGGTCTTCTCCCATCCGGCAGAATCTGGACCTCAACGCGTTCCGCGCCGAGACCCGGCTGCCGCTGCGTACCGACCTCACCCTGCAACAGACCGGCGCGGCCTCCGAAGGCCTTCTGCGCGACTGGCCGGCCCCGGCCCTCGGCGTCGAGAAGCATTACGGCTATGCATTCCAGTGGTTCGGCTTGACCGGCCTTGTCGCACTCCTCTATGTCTGGTTCCAACTCATCGTCCCCTGGCGCAGGTCGCGCCGGCACCGCCGTGGCTGAGGGCGACGAGCCGCTCGGACTGACGGTGCACTCGATGCCGTCGCCCCAGCAGGCGCTCGGCGCGGGCGACACGCGGCGCACGCGACTGGGGCGCTGGAAGATGGTGGTCGTGCTGCTGTGTTGCGCGGCACCGGTCATCGCGTCGTATTTCACCTACTACGTGATCCGTCCGGAAGGCCGCCGCGTCTACGGCGAGCTGATCGACCCGCAACGCCCCATGCCGGCGCTGGAGGCGACGTCGCCGGACGGCCGGGCCGTCCCGCTGCGTGCGTTGCAGGGCCAGTGGTTGCTGGTGGCGGTCGCCGATGCCGCGTGCGATGCCCTGTGCGAGCGCCAGCTCTATCTCCAGCGGCAGTTGCGCGAGAGCCTGGGACGCGAGAAGGACCGGCTCGATCGCGTCTGGCTGGTGAGCGACGACGCGCCGATCCCGCCCCGGCTCGACAACGGGCTGCGCGGCGCGACCGTGCTGCGCGTGCCGGCCGCGCGCCTGGCAGCGTGGCTCGCGCCGGCCGCAGGCCATGGGCCGGCCGAGCACTTCTTCGTCGTGGATCCACAGGGCAACTGGATGATGCGCTTTCCGGCCGGCATGGATGCCGAGGGTGCCGCGCGCGCCAAGCGCGATCTGGAACGCCTGCTGCGCGCGTCTTCCTCGTGGGACGAGCCCGGCCGCTGACGCCGCACGCCGTCGACACCCCCTTCATGGAACACACCTCCCTCTACGATCTCGCGCCCATCGCCTGGCTGATGGCCGTGGGCATCCTGCTCGCGCTCGGACCGCTCCTGTGGGTGTGGCGTCGCCATGCCGGTGCGGGCGCCGCGCGCCGGCTGCATGCGCTGACCGTCCTCACGCTGTTCCTCACGTTCGACCTGACCCTCTTCGGTGCCTTCACGCGCCTGACCGATTCCGGCCTGGGCTGTCCGGACTGGCCAGGCTGCTACGGCAACGCCAGCCCGCTCGGCGCGCGCCACGAGATCGCCATGGCGCAGTCGGTCCAGCCCACCGGTCCGGTCACGCATGGCAAGGCCTGGGTCGAGATGGTGCATCGTTACCTCGCCACCGGCGTCGGCGTGCTCATCCTGACCCTGGCCGTCGCCACCTGGATCGTGCGTCGTCGCCAGCGGCGCCTGGTGGCGCACGCAGCCACGGATCCGGCTCCGGCATCGACCGCGCTCAGCGCCTGGTGGCCGGCGGCGACGCTCGCCTGGGTCTGCCTGCAGGGTGCCTTCGGTGCGCTGACCGTCACGCTGAAGCTGTTTCCGGCGATCGTCACGCTCCACCTGATGGGCGCGATCGTGCTGCTGGCGCTGCTGTGCATCCAGGCCGTGCGCTATCAGCAGGCCGCCGCCGGGCGCGGGCCCGTCGCGTTGGCCACGCCGCTGCGGCTCCTGCTGGTGGCCACCACCGTGCTGGTGGCGCTGCAGATCGCCCTGGGCGGCTGGGTCAGCACCAACTACGCGGTGCTGGCCTGCACGCAGTTCCCCACCTGCCAGGGCAGCTGGTGGCCCCCGATGAATTTCGCGCAGGGCTTTCAGGTCTGGCGGGAACTCGGTGTGGACGCGGCCGGTGCGCCGATCGATTTTTCCGCGCTCACGGCGATCCACTACGTCCACCGGCTGACCGCCTACGTGGTGTTCGCCGCGCTCGGCGCACTGGCCTGGCGGCTGCATCGTGACGTTCCCGCCTTGCGCGACCAGGCCAGGTGGCTCGCCGGACTGGCGCTGCTGCAACTCGCCACCGGCCTGGGCAACGTGCTGCTGGGCTGGCCGCTGGTGGCCGCCGTGCTGCACACCGGCGGCGCCGCGGCGCTGGCCGTGGTGCTGACCTGGACCCTGTGCGGAAGCCGGCGGGTCGCCTCGCGGGACGCCGCCGCCCGGACGGTGCCCGCGACCGCCTTGCGGGGCGGCGACCGAGCCCGCGCGGCCACGAACGTCGCCGCGCCATGAGCCACCAACCCGTGCCGACCCCCGCGCCGCATGCCGCTTCGCTGACGAACGTCGTGCGCCAGTTCTACGCGCTGACCAAGCCGCGCGTGGTGCAGCTGATCGTCTTCTGTGCCCTCATCGGCATGGTGCTGGCCGTCCCGGGCGTGCCCACCGGGGCCGACCTCAAGCGCGGCCTGCTCGCCTGCATCGGCATCTGGCTGGTGGCGGGTGCGGCGGCCGCCTTCAATTGCCTGGTGGAGAAGGGCATCGACGCGCGCATGAAGCGCACCGCCTGGCGTCCCACCGCGCGTGGCGAATTGAGCGACATCCAGGCGCTCGCGTTCTCGGCGGCGCTGTGCGCGACGGGTTCGGCATTGCTGTGGTTGACCGTGAATCCGTTGACCATGTGGCTGACCTTCGCCACGTTCGTGGGCTATGCCGTCATCTACACCGTCATCCTGAAGCCGCTGACGCCGCAGAACATCGTGATCGGCGGGGCGTCCGGGGCCATGCCGCCCGTGCTCGGGTGGTCCGCCATGACCGGTGACGTCGGTCCGGAGGCCATGATCCTCTTCCTCATCATCTTCCTGTGGACGCCGCCGCATTTCTGGGCGCTGGCGCTCTACCGCGTCGAGGACTACCGCAAGTCCGGGCTGCCGATGCTGCCGGTCACGCACGGCAACGCTTTCACGCGGCTGCAGGTGCTGCTCTACACCTTCATCCTGCTGGCCGCGTGCCTGCTGCCGTTCATCTACGGCATGAGCGGCTGGCTCTACCTCGCGGTCGCGGTGGCGGTCAGTCTGGGCTTCTGCGGCTACGCGTTCGCGTTGTGGCGCGACTACTCGGACGCACTGGCACGCAAGACCTTCCGCTTCTCGTTGATCCACCTGAGCGTGCTGTTCGCGGCCCTTCTGGTCGATCACTACGTTTTCTGATCCACGCATCCACACCACCCCGGGGCCCGACCCCACGAAAACATCCATGGACAAGCGTCGTTTCCTCCATTGCGTCGGCGCCTCGGCGCTGGCCCGCGGCGTCGGATTCACGCTGCTCGGCAGCGGTCTCGCGGCGTGTTCCGAATCGACGCCCAAGCAAAGCTTCAGGGCCGTCGACCTGACCGGTGCCGATTACGCCAAGGACTTTTCCCTGACGGATGCCGATGGGCGCCGACGCACGTTGGCCGACTTCAAGGGCAAGGTCGTGGTGATGTTCTTCGGCTATGCGCAGTGCCCGGACGTGTGTCCCACCACGATGACCGAGATGGCGCAGGTCAGGCAGGAACTGGGCAAGGACGCGGACAAGTTGCAGGTGGTGTTCGTGACCGTCGATCCCGAGCGCGACACGGCACCGGTGATGAAGGCCTACACCCAGGCCTTCGACCCGAGCATCGTCGCCCTGATTCCGACGCCCGAGGAACTCGCCGCGCTGTCGAAGGACTTCAAGTTCTACTACAAGAAGGTCGAGGGCTCGACCCCGACGAGCTACTCGATGGACCATTCCGCCGCGAGTTACATCTACGACCCGGCGGGCCGGTTGCGGCTGTATTCGCGCTATGGCTCGGGCGTGGAGCCGATGGTGGCGGATGTGAAGACCCTGCTGGCCCAGGGCTGAAGCAGGAAGAGGGCCGGGACCCCGACCCCGGGCTTCAGGCGTATTCGACCAGCGCCTTCTTCATTTTCTTCATCGCCGCGACCTCGATCTGACGGATGCGCTCCGCCGAGACGCCATAGACCGCGGCGAGGTCGTGCAGCGTCATGCCGCCCGAGCCGTCGTCGTTCACCTTGAGCCAGCGTTCCTCGACGATGCGGCGGCTGCGATCGTCCAGCGCTTCGAGCGCGGTCGTGATGCCTTCGCTCGACAGGCGGTCGCGCTGCTGGGATTCCAGCTGCGCGGTCGGCTCCTGGGTCGCGTCGGCCAAGTAGGCGATCGGACCGAAGCCTTCGTCGCCGTCGTCGGCCGGACCGGGATCGAGCATCACGTCGCCGCCCGAGAGACGCGTTTCCATCTCGAGGACTTCCTCGCGCTTGACGTTCAGCTTGGCGGCCATGGCGTTGACCTCGGCCGGGCTGAGCGTGTCGCGGTGCGTCCCGTGGTCGGCGGCGGCGGCGTCGGCCTTGAAGTTCTGCTTCATGGAACGCAGATTGAAGAACAGCTTGCGTTGCGCCTTGGTCGTCGCGACCTTGACCATCCGCCAGTTCTTCAGGATGTACTCGTGGATCTCGGCCTTGATCCAGTGCATGGCGTAGCTCACGAGCCGCACGCCCTGGTCCGGGTCGAAGCGCTTCACCGCCTTCATCAGGCCGATGTTGCCTTCCTGGATCAGGTCGCCGTGCGGGAGGCCATAGCCGAGGTATTGGCGCGAGATCGAGATGACGAGGCGCAGATGCGACAGGACCAGCGCGCCGGCGGCTTCGAGGTCGTTGTGGTCGCGCAGCTTGCGCGCGAAGCCCTGCTCTTCCTCGAGCGTGAGCAGGGGCAGGCGGTTGGCCGTCGAAATGTAGGCATCGAGGTTGCCGAGCGGCGGCACCATCGACCATGGATTGGCGACGGCGAGCTGGTGGGTCGCGATAGAGGCTCCAGACAGCGATGTCATCAGGGAAACTCCTTTGTGGATTGTCATATTAGCACTCGGTTAGAGGGAGTGCCAAAGCAGTAGTTCCGAGCCTAATTGCATCAATCAGGCGGTTTTCGGAATTCATTGTTCCGAATTCGGCAACAAAGCAAGGGGGATGGAAGCGCGTCGCGAAGGCATCGCGGACCGCGTCCGGATGGATTTCGCAAACATCAAGATGGGCCATGCCGAGCGACCCGGCTGTCGGCCGATGTCGGTCGATGCCCCTCGCGATGACCGACGTCATCCCGACCGCGCGGCGTCCGGCCGAAGCGATCCCGTGGCCTCAGTCGGTCCCGACGAGGGCCTGCGCGAACTCGCGGGCGTCGAACGTCTCGAGGTCCTCGAGACGTTCGCCGACGCCGATGAAGTAGACCGGGATCGGCCGTTCGCGCGCGATGGCGCACAGCACGCCGCCCTTGGCGGTGCCGTCGAGCTTGGTGACGATCAGCCCAGTCAGCCCCAGCGCCTCGTCGAACGCCTTGACCTGCGCCAGCGCGTTCTGCCCGGTGTTGCCGTCGATGACAAGCAGCAGCTCGTGAGGCGCCGTGGCCTCCGCCTTGGCGACCACGCGCTTGATCTTGCGCAGTTCGTCCATGAGATGCAACTGCGTGGGCAAGCGGCCGGCGGTGTCGACGAGCACCACGTCCTTGCCACGCGCCCGGCCGGCATTCACGGCGTCGAAGCTGACGGCCGAGGGATCACCCCCGGCGTTGCTGACGATCTCCACTGTGTTGCGGTCGGCCCAGACGAGCAGTTGCTCGCGGGCCGCCGCACGGAAGGTGTCGGCGGCCGCCAGCAGGACCGACGCGCCTTCGCTGGAAAGGTGCTTGGTGAGCTTGCCGATGGAGGTCGTCTTGCCCGCGCCGTTGACGCCGGCGACCATGATCACCGTCGGCACGTGGCGACCGATCTCCAGCGGCTTCTCCAGCGGGCGCAGCAGGTCCGCGATGGCCTCGGCGAGCAGCACGCGCACCTGCTGCGCGTTGGTGGCGATCTGGCTCTTGACGCGGCGGCGCAGGTCGTCGAGCAGGTATTCGGTGGCCTTGACGCCCGTGTCCGCCATGAGCAGCGCGGTCTCCAGCTCCTCGTAGAGTTCCTCGTCGATCTGGGCATTGACGAAGACGGCCTGGATGCCGGTGCCGGTCTTGCGCAGCCCGGTCTTGAGCTTGTCGATCCAGCCCTGGCGCGCCGCCTCGGCCATCGGAGCGGGACGGGCGGGCGACCCCGGGGACGTCCTGGAGCCGGGAATGGCGACGGGGCCCGGGGCGGGAGGCGCCGGTGCCAGCGAAGGACGTGGCACGATCGGCGTGATGGCCGGCACGTCGGGCGCCGGCCCGGGCACGGCTTCGGGCTTGCCGCCGAACCAACTCGACGGCGAGAACACGGATTTCGCGGCTGGAACCGTCGGCGGCGGGGCCGTGGCGGGTTCGGACGCGACAGCGGGCGGCGCGACGTCGTCGGGCTGCGGCTTTTTCTTGAAGAAACTGAACATCGGTGCTTTTTTACAATCCGAGCCATTCTATGAAACACCCCTTGCCACGCCGTTCGGCGTCGGGCGTGGTGCTGGCCCTGGCGCTCTCGGCGTCCTGGATCCTGCCGGCCTCCGCCCAGACTTCCCCTCCCACAGCGCCACCTGTCTCCCCGACGTCCGGGACACCGGCCGGCGACAGCGCGCGCGCGCAGCAGTTCACGCTGTCCAACGGCATGACCCTGATCGTCAAGCCCGACCGCCGCTCCCCCACGGCGGTGCACATGGTGTGGGTGCGGGTGGGTGCCATGGACGAGGTCGACGGCACCTCCGGCGTTGCGCACGCCCTCGAGCACATGATGTTCAAGGGCACCAAGCGGATCCCGCCGGGCGAGTTCTCGCGCCAGGTGGCCGCGCTGGGCGGTCAGGAGAACGCCTTCACCTCGCGCGACTTCACCGGCTACTACCAGCAGATCCCGGCGGGCAAGCTCGAGGACGTGATGAAGATCGAGGCCGACCGCTTCGCCGACAACCAGTGGCCCGATGCCGAGTTCAAGCGCGAGATCGAGGTCATCAAGGAGGAGCGCCGGCTGCGCACCGAGGACCAGCCGCGCGCCCTGCTCGGCGAGCAGCAGAACGCCGCCGTCTTCATGGCCTCGCCCTATCACCGGCCGATCGTCGGCTGGATGAGCGACCTCGACGCCATGACGCCGGACGACGTGCGCGACTTCCACGCCAAGTGGTACGTGCCCGCCAACGCGGCGATCGTGGTGGCCGGCGACGTCGACGTCGCCAGGGTGCGGACGCTGGCCGAACGCTACTACGGCCGCATTCCCGCGCGGGCGGTGCCGGCGCGCAAGCCCCGCACCGAGCCCGAGCAGCGCGGCATCCGGCGCCTGGAATTCAAGGCGCCGGCCGAACAGGCCTACGTCTCGCTGGCGTTCCGCACGCCGCGCCTGGAAAGCCTCGACGGCGAGAGCGACGCCTGGGCGCTGGTGGTGCTCTCGGCCCTGCTCGACGGCTATCCGGGCGCACGGCTCGACCGGGCGCTGACGCAGGGTCCCGACCGCGTGGCCGATTCCGCCGGCAGTGGCGCCGGCTTCATCGGCCGCGGTCCGCAGCTCTTCGAACTCGACGGCGTGCCGGCGCCGGGCAAGACCACCGAGGCCGTCGAGGCGGCATTGCGCGCCGAGATCGCCCGCGTGGCGAAGGAGGGGGTGGGCGCGGCCGAACTCGCCCGCGTCAAGACGCAGTGGGTGGCCAGCGAGACCTACAAGCTCGACTCCGTCATGGCGCAGGCGCGCGAGCTGGGCAGCCAGTGGGTCCAGGGCCTGCCGCTGGACGCCAGCGCGCGCATCATCGCGCGGCTCCAGGCCGTGACCGCCGAGCAGGTGCAGGCCGTGGCCGGCCGCTATTTCGGCGACGACCAGCTCACCGTGGCCACGCTGCGCCCCCTGCCGCCCGAGAAGAACCGCCGCCCGCGCCCCGCACCCGCCGGCGAGCTGCGTTGAAGGACACCGTTTCCATGCTGCAGAAGAACCTCAGAACCCTCGCCGCCGGCCTGCTGCTGGCCGGCGCGACCACCCTCGTCGCCCTTCCCGCGCAGGCCGCGCCGCCGATCCAGAACTGGACGCTCGCCAATGGCGCCCGCGTCTACCTGGCGGCGACCGACGCGCTGCCCATCGTCGACGTGCAGGTCGACTTCGACGCCGGCAGCCGGCGCGACCCGCCCGCGCAGGCCGGCCTGGCGAGCACCAGCGCCCTGATGATCGAGAAGGGCTTGCGCGCCGCCGGCGGCGAGCCCGCGCTCGACGAGAACGCCCTGGGCGAGGCCTGGGCCGACCTCGGTGCGTCGTTCGACGCCGGGGCCGGCCCGGAGCGCACCAGCTTCACCCTGAGAACCCTGGCCGATCCGGCGCTGCTCGATCGTGCCGTGGCCCTGGCCGCGCGCGAGATCGGCGAGCCGGCGTTCCCGGACGACGTCTGGCGGCGCGAGCGCGAGCAGATCGGTGCCGCCATCAAGGAAGCCAACACCCGTCCGGGCACCGTGGTCGCCCGCACGTTCGCCCAGAAGGTGTACGGCAGCCACCCCTATGGCGAGGAGACCACCGAGGCGACCCTCGCGGCGATCGACACGGTGGCGATGCGCGCGCGCCACGAGCGCCTGATCCAGCCCTGCCGCGCGAAGCTGAGCATCGTCGGCGCCGTCACGCGCGCCCAGGCCGAGGCCATCGCCACGCGGCTGCTGTCGCGCCTGCCGCCGCCCGCCGAGGCCGGCTGCGCGCCGTTGCCGCCGGTCGCCGAGGTGGCGCCGCTCGCCGCCGCGAGCGTGACGGAGATGCCGTTCGACTCCGCCCAGGCGCACGTGATGCTCGGCCAGCCGGGCTACCAGCGGCGTGATCCGGACCACTTCGCGCTCACCCTGGGCAACTACGTCCTGGGTGGCGGCGGCTTCGTCTCGCGCCTGACCAGCGAGGTGCGCGAGAAGCGCGGCCTGGCCTACAGCGTCTACAGCGGTTTCTCCCCGGGACTGCACGCCGGGGCCTTCCGCGTGGCCTTCCAGACCCGGCCCGACCAAGCCGCGCAGGCGCTGGCCGTGTCGCGCGAGGTGGTGGCGAAGTTCGTCGCCGACGGCCCGACGCAGGCCGAACTCAAGGCGGCGAAGGACAATGTCGTCGGCGGCTTCCCGCTGCTGCTCGACAGCAACGCCAAACTGCTCGGCAACGTCGCCAACATCGCCTGGAACGACCTGCCGCTGGACTACCTCGATACCTGGACCACCCGAATGAACGCCGTCACCGTCTCCGACATCCGAGCCGCCTTCGCGCGCAAGCTGCAGCCCGATCGCATGGCCGCCGTCGTCGTGGGAGGCAAGCCATGACGCGCCCGGGTCCCCGCGTCGGGCCGACCGGCAAGGCCGCCCGCGCCGCCAAGCCGAATGCGCCCCAGCACGACAAGCGCCCGCACGAGGTCCGCATCGTCGGCGGCCAGTGGAAGCGCACGCGCCTGGCCGTGGCCGACAAGCCCGGCCTGCGCCCGACGCCCGACCGGGTGCGCGAGACGCTCTTCAACTGGCTCGCCAGCCTGGCCGGCGCGGGCGGTGGGGAGCTGCCCGGCTGGCACTGCGTGGACGCCTTCGCCGGCACGGGCGCGCTGGGGTTCGAGGCGGCCTCGCGCGGCGCGGCGCAGGTGCTGGTCTGCGAGCAGGATGCCGAGCTCGTCGAGCGCCTGCTGAAGATCAAGGCGAAGCTGATGGCCGAGGCGGTGCGCGTCGAGCGCGGCAACGGCGTGACGGCGCTGGAGCGCGCGGTGCCCGGCAGCCTGCACCTGGTACTGCTCGATCCGCCCTTCGAGACGCCGGCGCTCTACGAGCCGGCCCTGCGCGCGGCCGCGCGGGCGCTGCGTCCCGACGGCGCCGTCTATCTGGAGGCGGCGCGCCGGTGGAACGACGACGAGCTCGCCGGCTTCGGACTGCGGGTCTTCCGCCACCTCAAGGCCGGCGCCGTGCACGCGCACCTGCTGCGCCCCGCCGACGAGGACGCGACCGGGACCGATCCGTCGGCATAATCCGCTGGATTCCGAAGGGTCCGGACCCGGGCCCGCCCAAGACACCGATTCCAGCAGCCGCCGTCGTCGACGGCCACCCAGAGGAGACTCTCCCGATGTCCAGCGTGATCGCGGTCTATCCCGGCACTTTCGACCCGATGACGCTGGGCCACGAGGACGTCGTGCGGCGCGCCACGCAGCTGTTCTCGCACGTCATCGTCGCCGTCGCGGCCGGCCACCACAAGAAGGCGATGTTCTCGCTGCCCGAGCGCATCGCCATGGCCGAGGAGGCGGCGCGGCCCTATCGCGACCGCGTCACCATCGAGAGCTTCTCCGGCCTGCTGCGCGACTTCGTCGTCTCCCGGGGCGGCAAGGCGATGGTGCGCGGGCTGCGCGCGGTCACCGACTTCGACTACGAATTTCAGCTCGCCGGGATGAACCGCTCGCTCATGCCCGACGTCGAGACGGTCTTCCTCACGCCCAGCGACAAGTACCAGTTCATCTCCAGCACCTTCGTGCGCGAGATCGCCACGCTCGGCGGCGAGATCGACAAGTTCGTCTCGCCCTTCGTGCAGAGCAAGCTCGAAGCCAAGGTGCGCGAACTGTCGCTCGGCTAGGCGACGACCATGGTGTCGTCGATCACGAGCGCCGCGCCGCGCGATCTGCCGCGACTCCACGCGCTGGGCGACGGGGCCCTGGTCTGCACCCTGGCCGCGCCCGCCACCCTGGCGCGGCAGCGACGCATCTGGGCCCTGCGGGAGGAGGCCCTGCGGTGGCCGGCGGTGAGCGAGGCCCTGCCGGGGATGAACAACCTGACCCTGCTGTTCGACCCGGCGCTGGTCGACGCGGCCGAGCTGGAGATCCAGGTCCTGACCGCGTGGCCGCAGCTCGGCGCCGGCGGCGAGGACATGGACGCGCCCGGGCGCACCGTCGAGATCCCCGTGGCCTATGGCGGCGCGCACGGCCCCGACCTGGCCGACGTCGCCGCCCACACCGGCCTCGCGCCCGCCGAGGTGGTGCGCCGCCACGCGGGGGGCGAGTACGTGGTCTACCTGCTGGGCTTCCTGCCGGGCTTCGCCTTCATGGGCGGGCTCGCGCCGGAACTCGCCACGCCGCGCCGGACCGAGCCGCGCCTGACCGTGCCGGCGCGCTCCGTGGGCATCGGCGGGGCCCAGACCGGCATCTACCCGCTCGCGTCGCCCGGGGGCTGGCAGCTCATCGGGCGGACCGCGCTCGAACTGTTCGACCCGCAGGCGGCCGAGCCGACCCTGCTGCGCCCGGGCGACCGCGTGCGCTTCGTCGTCGAAAGCTTCGAGCCATGATCGTCGTCGTCAGGCCCGGCCTCCTGGCCTCGGTGCAGGACCTGGGCCGGCACGGCCACCGCGACCTGGGCATCTGCCCCGGCGGCGCGCTCGATGCGCTGGCGCTGACCCTGGCCAACCGGCTGGTGGGCAACGCGCCCGGCGCCGCCGGGATCGAACTGACCATGGGACGCTGCGAGCTGCGCTTCGAGGCCGACACGCGCATCGCGCTGGCCGGCGGCGACTTCGGTGCCCGGCTCGACGGCACGCCGCTGGCGCCGTACTGGAGCGTGGCCGTCCAGGCCGGGCAGTCGCTGGTGCTGGGCGAGGGCAGGGCGGGCGCAACGGGCGCCGGCCCTGGGCTGCGGGCCTGGCTGGCGGTGGCCGGCGGCATCGACGTGCCCATGGTGCTCGGCTCGCGCAGCACCGACCTCAAGGCCGGCTTCGGCGGCCATCGCGGCCGGGCGCTGAAGAAGGGCGACCGGCTGGCCCTGGGCCCCTCCGCGCTCGATGCCGCGCAGCGCGGGCGCCGTGCCCTCGGCCTGCGCGGACCCGAGGGCGGCATCGACGAGCGCGACCGCCACGCGATGCCGGACTCCGATGCCGCCAAGGCCGGCGCGCGGGCGCACAGCCTCTTCGGCGGGCATCGCGACGAAGGCGACGATGACGGCGACGCGATCGTCCTGCGCGTCATGCCCGGGCCCGAGTTCGACCACTTCACGCGCGCTTCCCAGGCCGCGCTGTGGCGCGCGCGCTGGCGCATCACGCCGCAGAGCAACCGCATGGGCAGCCGCCTCGAGGGCCCGGCCCTGCAGCGCGCGCGGTCCGGGGAGATGCTGTCCTCGGGCGTCGTGCCGGGCACGGTCCAGGTGCCGCCCACGGGCCAGCCGATCGTCCTGATGGGCGATGCCCAGACCACCGGCGGCTATCCGCGCATTGGCGCCGTGATCCGCGCCGACCTGTGGAAGCTCGCGCAGGCACCGCTGGGGGGCGCGCTGCGCTTGGTGCAGGTCGACGCGGTTCAGGCCCGGCTCGCCTGGGAGGCGCAGCGCCGTTACCTGGCACTGGCCTTGCAGGGCCTGAGCGCGGCGGGCTGGCCGATCGCGCCGGCGCCGACCGGGTCGGCCGCGTCCGCTCCTGAGCCTGCTTCCGCCTCCGCTTCCGCGTCGCCGGCAGCGAACCCCGATTCCAACGTTGGAGGACCATTCCATGCAGATTGACCTGAACGCCGACCTCGGCGAAGGCGCGGGCAGCGACGAGGAACTGCTCGCGCTGGTGAGCTCGGCCAACATCGCCTGCGGCTGGCACGCGGGCGACGCGTCCACCATGCGCCAGTGCGTGCGCTGGGCGATCGATCGCCATGTGGCGATCGGCGCTCACCCGAGCTTTCCGGACCGCGCCAACTTCGGCCGCAGCACCATGCACCTGCCGCCGCAGGAGATCGTCGACGGCCTGCTCTATCAGATCGGTGCGCTCGCGGCCATCGTCAAGGCCGAGGGTGGCACGCTCGCCCACGTGAAGCCGCACGGCGCGCTCTACAACCAGGCGGTCAAGGAGCCCGAACTCGCCGCCGCCATCTGCGAGGCCGTGCGGCGCTTCGACCCCGGCCTGCGCTTCTTCGGCCTGGCCGGCAGCGGCATGATCGCCGCCGCGGAACGCGCCGGCCTGAGGCCGGTGGAGGAGGTCTTCGCCGACCGTGGCTACATGCCCGACGGCAGCCTGGTGCCGCGCAGCCAGGCGGGGGCGCTGATCGAGGACGAGGCGGCGTCGCTGGCGCAGACCCTGTCGCTGGTGCGCGACCACCGCGTCACGGCCATCGACGGCAGCGTGGTGGCCGTCAACGCCCAGACCGTGTGCCTGCACGGCGACGGCGCGCACGCGCTGGCCTTCGCCCGGCGCATCCGCGCGGCGCTGGAAGGCGAGGGGATCGCGGTCATGGCCACGGCCGCCTGAGGGCCGCTCAAGCGGGCGGCAGTCGCGCGAGCCAGTCCGCCAGCAACGCGTTCACCGGCGCCGGCTTCTCCATCGTCAGCATGTGGCCGCAGTCCGGAAGCCAGTGCAGTTCGGCGTGCGGGACGCATTCGGCGATCTCGCGCGAGCACTCGGGCGGCGTCAGTCGGTCGGTGTCGCCGCACAGGACCAGCACCGGGCAGCGCAAGGCGCCCAGATGCGTCCGCGCGTCGGGGCGTTGCATCACGGCGCGGTTCTGGCCCACCAGCTGCGCCACGCCGGCGTCCATCACCATCTCCACGTAGCACCGCACCAGCGCCTTGTCGGCCGCCTGTTTCGGGTGGAAGGCGAAGTTGGCGTTGAACTCGATGAGCTCGCGCGCCTCGCCGCGCTCGAACAACCCGATGGCCGACTCCCGCAGGCGGAACATGTCCGGCGTCTCGGGGCGCGGGCTGGTGCCCAGCAGGGCCAGGCCGGCGATGCGTCCGGGGGCCTGCCGCGCGGCCTCCATGGCGATCATCCCGCCCATCGAGGCCCCGCACAGCACAAGCGTACCGTCGTGTTCGGCCAGCACGGCGCGCGCCATGGCCTCGATGACGCCATGGCGCATGTGCACGTCGCTGACGACGGCATCGAAGGCGGCCGGGACGGCGGCGCGCTGCGCGTGCCAGAGGCGGGCGTCGCAGGCGAGGCCGGGCAGGAAGACGAGTCGGGTCATCGCCGCATTCTCGGTGACGCCGCACGGGCGTCACGCCGCGGATCGACCCGTGTCACGCCGGGCGCCGACAATGGCCGGCGCCATGACCGAACCCAACGCCACGCCCGCCACCGATCCCGTGCTCCCCCTCGCCACCGAACTCGTCCTGGTGCGCCACGGCGAGACCGCCTGGAACCGCGAACTGCGTTTCCAAGGTCATGCCGACGTCCCACTCAACGACATGGGCCACGAGCAGGCGCGCCGCCTCGGGCTGCGCCTGGCGGACGCGGCGGTGGATCACCTGTTCTGCAGCGATCTGATGCGCGCCCAGCAGACCGCCGCGCCGGCCGCGCAACGCCTCGGTCTGCCGGTGGTGACGCTGGCGGGCCTGCGCGAGCAGCACTTCGGCCTCGTCGAGGGGCTGCGTGGCGACGAGATCCGCGCGCTGCATCCGCGCGCCTGGGAGGAATGGCTGGAATTCCGCGAGGACCACGCCATGCCCGAAGGCGAGTCGCCCCGGCGCTTCCACGCCCGCGTGATCGAGACGCTGGGCGCCATCGCCGCGGCGCATGCCGGGCGGACGCTGTTGGTGGTGACGCACGGCGGCGTGCTCGACATGGTCTGGCGCACCGCCCACGGCCTGGGCCTGAACGGCCCGCGCCAGAGCGACATCCCCAACGCCGGCGTCAGCCGCATCCGCCTGCCCGATGCGTCGCGGCCCGGCCACATCGAGATCCTCGACTGGGCCGACACCCGCCACCTGGACGACCTGCCGGCGCAGCCGGTGTACGACCAGCGGCGGCACATGGCGAAGTAGCCGGCGTCCTTAGATCAGTCCCAGGGCCCGGTTCACGGCGCTCACCTGGCGCCGCAGCCGCAGCGATTCGGGCTGGCCGTTGAGCTGGCGCTGCAGCACGTCCTGCGCCGCCGCCAGGGAGCGGGGCGTGCCGGCGCGCACGCGGGCGTCGAGCAGCACCTGGTCGAACAGGTCGCGCTGCGCGTGGCTGCCACCGATCTCGACCATGCGCGGCAGCGCCGTGCCCAGCGCCTCGATGGCGCGCGGGAAGTCGCCGCGCGCATGCGCCAGCAGGCCGTGCGCGGCCGGCACGCACACCTGCTGCCAGGCGGCGCGGGTCTGGTCGGGCGCCCGCGCGGCGAAGGCCTCGATGCGCCCCAGCAGGACGTCGGCCTCGTCGCGCCCGGCCCGCGCCAGGCCGTAGAGGTACTGCAGGTCGAGAAAGGGCAGCACATGGTCGTCGAGCCGGTGGAGCAGGTGCGCCGCCACGTCGTCCCAGCGCGCGCCGACGTCGATGCCCGCCAGCTCCAGTCGCGCGAGCAGCGACACGGCGCCGATCTGGTCCTGGGTGTAGTCCACGGCCACGCCCCAGACATGGTCGTCGTGGATGGCGAGCGCCTCGTCGTCGCGGTCCAGGTCGATGAGGAACAGCGCCACGTGCCACCAGTTGTGCGTGACCATGAAGGAGTTGAGTCCCACCCAGGTGTCGCTCACGTCCCGCATGAATTCGAGGCCCTCGGCCAGGCGCCCCTCGGTGAGCATGACGTGGCCGAGCGCATGGTGTGCCCAGGGTTCCTTGCGATTCAGGGCGATGGCGCGGCGCGCGCTGACCTCGGCCTCGCGCAACCGGTGGCACTGCTCGTGGCCGAAGGCGACCATGCCGTGCGCCTGGGCGACGTCGGCGGCCGCCGGCAGGGCGGTCTGGGCGAGTCGCAGCAGGCCGGGAAAGTCGCCGATGTTGAAGCAGTGGTACTGGCCGAGCTTGACCGAGGCCAGGTCGCGCGGGTGCTCGCGCGCCTGCTCCTGGTGCAGCGCGATGGCGCCCTCGACGTCGCCGTCGACCCAGGCGCCGACGGCGGCGATGAAACGCCGCTCGCGCGGCGTGGTGCGCGCCGCCCCGGCCCGGGCACGCTCGATGAAGGGCCGCGCGCCGGGCGCGCCGTCCTTCGACTCCGAGAACATGTGCAGCGCGGCGCAGCAGGCCTGCACCATCGGGGTGGTGTCGCCGGCGGCGCTCAGCACGTCGGCGGCGGTCGACTCGCAGGCGATGAAGCCGCTGGCGAAGGCGTCGATGGCCGCGGCCGCGCCGGGGTCGTCGAGCGTCACGGGGTTGCCCAGGAAGTCGGTGGTGGTGGTCATGGTGTCGTGGCGATGGGTCGCGGCCGGGCGCGGTCCGGTATCAGGCCTCGGGCGGCACCGGCCAGGGCCGTTGCGCCGCGCGGATCTGTTCGAAGGCGCGCGCCACCCGCAGCACGCCCAGGTCGTCGAAGCGCCGACCGGCGATCTGCAGGCCGATCGGCAGCCCCGCCCCGGTGTAGCCGCAGTTGATCGACGCGGCCGGCTGCTCCGACATGTTGAAGGGCACCGTGAAGCCGATGTGCTCCAGCGGACGCAGCGGGTCGTTGGTCGGCGAGGGCCACTCGGCCGGCGCGGGCGAGTTGGGCGCGGTCGGCGAAATGACGTAGTCGAAGTCGGCGCAGGCGGCCACCGCCGCCACGCGCGTGGCGTGGAACTGGCTGAAGGCGCGGAAGACGTGCTCGCCGCCGAAATCGGCCGCGCTCTCGGCCCAGCGGCGGATGTAGGGCAGCACCTTGTCGCGCTGCGCCGGCGCCAGCGCCTGCAGGTCGACGTGCGAGCGCATGCGCCAGAGGTGGTCCATGCCGTCGAGCATCGTCCGCGTCATGAACGGACGCATCGGTTCGACCACGGCGCCGGCGGCTTCGAAGCGCGCCGCCGCGTGCTCGACCGCCGCGCGGATCTCCGGCTCCACCGCCAGCCCGCAGCCGGCGTCGAGCAGCAGGCCAATGCGCAGGCCGCGCAGGTGGTCGGGGTCGACGTCGAAGTCGCGCCAGGCGATGTCCTGCGGCGGCAGGTTCATGCTGTCGCGCGCGTCCGGGCGCGCGAGCGCCTCGAGCATCAGGGCGGCGTCGCCGACCGTGCGCGTCATCGGACCGGCGGCGCGTCCCATGTAGGGCGGGTCGATCGGCACGCGACCCAGGCTGGGCTTGAGCGTGAAGATGCCGCACCACGCCGCCGGCAGGCGCAGCGAGCCGCCGATGTCGGTGCCGATGTGCAGCGGCCCGTAGCCGGCGGCGGCGGCGGCGGCGGCCCCGGCGCTGGAGCCGCCCGGCGTGCGCGAGCGGTCCCACGGATTTCGCGAGAGCGCATGGAAGCTGGAGAGGCCCGACGACAGCATCCCGTAGTCGGGCATGGTCGTCTTGGCCAGGATCACGGCGCCCGCTTCCTTCAGGCGCGCGGCCGGCGGCGCGTCGTGCTTCGCCGGCACCAGCGCGACGGCGGCGGTGCCCGCGGGCAGCGGGTCGCCGCGCGTGGCGATGTTCTCCTTGATCGTGACGGGCACGCCGTCGAGCGGGCCGCGCTCCTCGCCGCGCCGCCAGCGCGCCTCGGAGGCGCGGGCCTGTTCCAGCGCGGCCTCGGGCCGCAGCAGCCAGGTCGCGCGCAGGTGCGGCTCCCAGCGCTCGATGTGGTCGAGGACGTCGCGCGTCGCCTCGACCGGCGAGAGCGAGCCGTCCCGGTAGGCCGCGCCGAGTTCGCGCGCCGAATGGTCGTGGAGCCGGCTCATGCCCACGAGAGCGCGGACAGGTCGTTGGCGAAGATCGGCAGTTCCTTCCACAGGCCCTTGACGTTCTTCTTCGCGATGGTCGGAAACTGCGGCTGGTAGAGGTAGCCGTTGGCGGCGTCGGTGGCCAGCAGTTTCTGCGCCTCGCCCAGCAGCCGGGCGCGCTCGGCCGGCGCGGCCGTGTTCTGGATCTTGTCGTAGAGCGTGTTGAAGGCCTTGGACTGGTAGCCCCAGTAGTAGTCCGCCTTGGCGTAGTTGCCCAGGTCGAAGGGTTCGACGTGCGAGACGATCGACAGGTCGTAGTTCTTGTTGCCGTAGGTGCCGCTGAGCCATTGCGCCCATTCCACGTTCTGCACCTTGACCACGATGCCGATCCTGGCGAGCTGCGCCACGATCATCTCGCCGCCCTGGCGCGCGTAGGGCGGCGGCGGCAGGGTCAGGGTCAGTTCGAGCGGCGTCTTCACGCCGGCCTCGGCCATCAGCTTCTTCGCCTTCTCGAGGTCGAAGGGGTTGATGGCGGTGGTATCGACATAGCCCGCGGCGCCCGGCACGTAGTGGCTGCCGATGGGCACGCCGAAGCCGTCGGCCGCGCCCTCGATCACGGCCTTGCGGTCGACCGCCGCCAGGATGGCGCGACGCACGCGCACGTCGTCGAGCGGCTTCCTGGCGCTGTTGATCGCCAGGATCGTCTTGGCGCGCGAGCCCGCCAGGATGACCTGGAACTGCGGATTGCCCCTGAACTGCGCCACGATGCGCGTGGCCGCGCGCGGGAACACGTCGACGTCGCCGGCCATCAGCGCGGCGGCCTGCGCGGCGCTGTCGGAGATGAATCGGAAGGTGACGCGGTTGATCTTCGCCTGGCCCGGATTGCGGTAGCCGTCCCACTTGGTGAGGACCAGCGAGGCGCCCTTGTTGTAGGCCTCCAGCCGGTACGGACCGGTGCCCACGGGCTTGGCCGCGTTGGTGTCGGCGCTCCTGGGCTCGACGATGACGGCCGTGGCCTGGCCGAGCGCGAAGGGCAGGTCGGGATCGATCTCCTTGTTCAGGATTACGACGGTGAACTCGTCGACCGCCTGCACGCTCATGCCGGCGAAGGCGCGCTTGTCCTTGTTGGTGCTCTTCTCGCCGCCCGCGCGCTCGAAGCTGAACTTCACGGTCTGGGCGTTGAAGGGCTCGCCGTTCTGGAACTTCACGCCGCGCTTCAGGCGGAAGGTGTAGGTCTTCAGGTCGGGCGAGACGTCCCAGCTCTCGGCCAGCAGCGGGCTCACGCTGCCGTTCTCGTTGACGCGGGTGAGCGTCTCGTAGATGTTGTAGAGGGTGACCTCCGCGATCGAGGCGGCGGCGCTGGCCGTCGGGTCCAGGCCGGTCGGCTCCAGCGTCATGCCCAGCACCAGGGCGTCCTTGCGGCCCTGCGCCAGCGCGGCGGCCGGGGCGGCGAGCATTCCGAGGGCGAGCGAGGCGCTTCCGGTGGCGAGGAGGGTGCGGCGGTTGAGCATGCGATGGAACTCCGGGTGGTCGGGTTGGAAGAAGAACTACGAGGACTGCGCGAGGACCAGGGCCGGGCCGCGCGGCACCGCTGCCAGCAGGCGGCGCGTGTAGGGGTGCCGCGCGTCGCGGAACAGCCGCTCGGGCGGTCCGGCCTCCACGATCTTGCCCTCGAGCAGCACGACCACGTCGTCGCACAGGTGGTTGACCACCGCGAGGTCGTGGCTGATGAGCAGGAAGCTGATGCCCTCGCGCTGCTGCAGGTCCTGCATCAGGTTGAGCACCTGCGCCTGGACCGACACGTCGAGCGCGCTCACCGGCTCGTCGGCGACGATGAGTTTCGGCCGCGTGATCAGCGCGCGCGCGATGGCGATGCGCTGGCGCTGGCCGCCGGAGAACTCGTGCGGGTACTTGTCGAGGTCGGTGGGGCGCAGTCCGACGGCGGCGAGCGCCTCGCCCGCGCGCTCGCGCCGCTCGGCGCGGCCGGCCAGGCCCAGGGCCTCGATCGGCTCGGCGACGATGCGCGCGACGCTCTGGCGCGGATCGAGCGAGCCGTAGGGGTCCTGGAACACCATCTGGAAGTCGCGCCGCGCGTCGCGCAGCTCGCGTGCGTCCAAGGCGTTCAGGTCGCGTCCCTGCAGGCGCACGTGGCCCGCGGTGGGCTTGTCCAGCGCCATCACCAGCCGTGCGAGGGTCGACTTGCCCGAGCCCGATTCGCCCACGATGCCCAGGCTGCGCCCGGCCTCGACGCGGAAGCTCACGCCGTCGAGCGCCCGCACCACCGGCGCCGGCGCGAAGAGCGACGTGCGCGGCAGCGGGTAATGCCGCACGAGGCCGGCGACCTCCAGCAGCGGCGCGTCGGCGGAACCGCCGGGGAGGGCCAGGTCGGGCGCACCGGCGGTCATGCGGGGGGCCCCCCGCTGGCGGCCGCGACCTCGTCGAGCCGCAGGCAGCGCACGCGGTGGCCGTCGGGGAATTCCACGACCGGCGGCCGGGTGGCGTGGCAGGCCTCGACGGTAAAGGCGCAGCGCCCGGCGAAGGGACAGCCCGGCGGCAGGTCGACGAGTTCGGGCACGCTGCCCCGGATGGTCGCCAGCCGGCCGCCGCGCGGCGCCCCCAGCACCGGCCGGGCAGCGAACAGGCCCTGCGTGTAGGGGTGCGCGCGGCGCGCGAACAGCGCCTTCGTCGGTCCGCTCTCCACGACCGTGCCGCCGTACATCACCAGCATCCGGTCCACGGTGTCGGCGATCACGCCCAGGTCGTGCGAGATCAGGATCAGCGCCATGCCGCGCTCCGCCACCAGCTCCGCGATCAGGTCGAGGATCTGCTTCTGCACCGTCACGTCGAGCGCGGTGGTGGGCTCGTCGGCGATCAGCAGATCCGGCCCGCAGGCCAACGCCATGGCGATGCCGATGCGCTGGCGCTGGCCGCCGGAGAACTGGTGCGGGTAGGCGTCCAGGCGGGCCGCCGCGTTGGGAATGCCCACACGCTCGAGCAGCGCGAGCGCCTCCGCGCGCGCCGCGGCGGCGCCCAGGCCGCGATGCAGGCGCAGCGGTTCGCCCACCTGGCGCGCGATGGTGTGCAGCGGGTTGAGCGCGGTCATCGGCTCCTGGAAGATCATGCCGATGCGGTTGCCCCGGACGCGGCACATCGCGCGGTCGGAAAGCCCCACCAGGTCCTGCCCGTCGAAACGGATGCGGCCCGACACCTCCGCCGTCTCCGGCAGCAGCCCCATGAGCGACTGCACCGTGATCGACTTGCCACTGCCCGACTCTCCCACGATGCCCAGCGTCTGGCCGCGTTCCAGCGAAAGATCGACGCCGCGCACCGCGTCGGCCGGGCCACGCTGCGTCTGCAGGCGGACGTGGAGGTCTTCGACTTCGAGCAGGGGCATGGTTTCAGGGGTCAGGTCATCGGCTTCTGGCCAGGCGGGGATCGAGCAGATCGCGCAGGCCGTCGCCCAGCAGGTTCAGGCCCAGCACCGCCAGCGCGATCGCCAGCCCCGGCCACACGGCCAGCAACGGCTGCTGGAACATCAGGGTCTGTGCCTCGCTGAGCATGCGGCCCCACGAGGGCTGCGGTGGCTGGGTGCCCAGGCCCAGGTACGACAGCGCCGCCTCGGCCAGGATGGCGATGGCGAAGCGGATCGTGAGCTGCACGATCAGCACCGCCGAGATGTTGGGCAGCACGTGCTGGAAGGTGATCGCGAAGGCGCCCTTGCCGCAGGCGCGCGCGGCGGCCACGTACTCGCGCGACCACACCGTGTTGGCCGAGGCGCGCGTGATGCGCGCGAAGGTCGGGATGTTGTAGATGCCGATGGCCACGATGGCGTTGACGATGCCCGCGCCGAAAACGGCCGTCATCATGATCGCCGACAGGATGGCCGGGAACGCCATGGAGAAGTCGCACACCCGCATCACCGCCTCCTCCACCCAGCCGCGCCGCGCCGCCGCCAGCAATCCGAGGGCGGTCCCCACGACCAGGCCGATGCCCACCGCGATCACACCCACCAGGATGGACGCCCGCGCCCCGACCAGCAACAGCGAGGCGACGTCGCGACCGAAGGCGTCGGTGCCCAGCCAGTGCGCCCGGGTGGGCGCCTGCAGCTTGGCGGGCATGTCCATCTCGTAGGGCGACCACGGCGTCCAGACCAGGGACAGCAGCGCCGCGGCGACCAGCAGCAGCGTCAGCACGAAACCGATTGAGAAGCTGCGGTGCCGCCACGCCCGCCGCCAGAAGCCGGGCGACGTCGACGGCGTCGCGCCGCTGATCGCGCTCGTGTTCATACGTCGGCGGCCTTGATGCGGGGGTCGATCACGGCGTAGAGCACGTCGACCACGAAATTCACGATCACCACCATGGCCGCGAGCAGCATCACGCAGTTGCGCACCACGACCAAGTCGCGGTTGCTGATGGCCTGGAAGATCAGGCGGCCGAGGCCGGGCAGGTAGAACACGTTCTCCACCACGATGGTGCCGGCGAGCAGTTCGGAGAACTGCATGCCCATCACCGTGATCACCGGGATCAGGGCGTTGCGCAGCACGTGCAGCCACAGCACCGCGCGCCGGGACACGCCCTTGGCGCGCGCCGTGCGCACGAAGTCCTCGCGCAGCACCTCCAGCACCGCCGAGCGCGTGATGCGCGCGAGGATCGCCGCCTGCACCACCGCCAGCGACAGGGCCGGCAGCAGCAGCGACTTCAGGCCCGCGCCCACGCCTTCGCCCCAGCCTTCGAAGCCACCGGCCGAGAACCACTGCAGCTTCACCGAGAACACCAGGATCAGCAGGATCGCGAACCAGAAGTTGGGGATGGCGATGCCGACCTGCGCGAGGCTCATCAGGCCGACGTCGCCGAGCCGGTTGTGGCGCGCGGCGGCCGTCACGCCCACCACCAGCGCCAGCACGGTCGTGAGGGTCATCGCCAGCAGCGCCAGCGGCACGGTCAGCGCGAGGCGTTCGAGGATCAGGTCGAGCACCGGCGAGCCGTAGGCGTAGCTGTCGCCGAGGTTGCCCGTGAGAAGGCCGCCCACCCAGTGCACGTAGCGCGTCCAGGCCGGCGCGTCGAGTCCCAGCTTCGTGGCCAGGGCGGTCACCGCCTCGGGGGAGGCGTCCGGCCCCATGAGGATCTGCGCGGCGTTGCCCGGCAGGATCTCCAGCACCAGGAACACGATGGCCGATGCGCCGATGAGCGTGCCGATCAGGGTCGCGAAGCGTTTGAGAAGGAAGATGCTCATGGGGCGGGGCGCAGCATAACCGGACCGTCGCAACGAACATGCCCGGGGCTGGATAATCACCCGATGGCACTCATGATCACCGACGAATGCATCAACTGCGACGTGTGCGAGCCCGAGTGCCCGAACGACGCGATCTCCATGGGCGAGCAGATCTACGAGATCGACCCGGGCAAGTGCACCGAATGCGTCGGCCATTTCGACGAGCCGCAATGCGTGCAGATCTGCCCGGTGGCCTGCATCCCGGTCAGTCCCGGCCACGTCGAGACGCGCGAGACCCTGTTCGAGCGGTACCTGCGCCTTCAGGCCGCGAAGACGTCCTAGCGGCGTCGACCGGCGGCTTCGGCATGGCCCGCGGCCACGGGACGACGACCGGTCCGCTGGCCGGAAGCCCGGTTCCTCTGGCGCTCCTCGTCCCGCGCGAGCCGCAATGCCGCGAGCCGCGCCGCTTCGCGGTTCCTGGCTTCGGCGATGCGATGGTCCGGCAGGATGACCGCGCCGTTGCGCGATGCGGCGGCCTGCTCGGCGCGCAGGCGGTCGCGCTCCATGGTGTCGGCGCGCTGTTCGATGCGGCGCGTGGACTCGTCGGCGGCGCGACGGGCCGCCTCGCCGGGCGCCCCGCCGGTGTCGATGCGCCGGCCGCCGACGCAGGGTGTGTCGGAATAGGCGTTGCCGCAGCGCCAGGGGGCGGGACCGGTGGGGGAGGACGGCGCGGCGGTCGCCCCCATGGCGATGCAGGCCCAGGCCAGTCCCGCCAGGACCGGCGACCGCCAGTGCGTGGCGCGGATGGATCGATGGTCGTTCTTCATTTTTTTCTCTCCCTGTCTTCGTTGCGGAATCTCCGCGTCGCGGCGGCCCGTGCCGCGATGCCTCACGACGTCGGTGGCGGTGCGCCTCCGGCCGGCGTCGTGGTCGGCGCGGGCGGTGCACCGTCGCCGGGATCGCGCCGCGGCGGCTTCGGCCGCGGCGGCTTGCTGGTGTGGATCTGCTGCATGGCCCGGGTCGTGTCGCCCGCGAGCAGCGCGGGCACGGCGTGCAGCGAGCGCGCGATGGCGTCGTCGATGGCGTCGCGCTGTTCCTTGAGGGGCTTCTTCAACACCCAGCCGACCACCTCCGATTTCGCGCCCGGATGTCCGATGCCCAGGCGCAGCCGCCAGTAGTCGCCGGTGCCGAGCTGCGCGTGGATGTCGCGCAGGCCGTTGTGGCCGGCGTGGCTGCCGCCGAACTTGAGCTTGGCCTCGCCCGGCACGACGTCGAGTTCGTCGTGGATCACCAGGATCTCGGCCGGCTCGATCTTGAAGAAGCGTGCCAGTGCCGCCACCGATTTGCCCGACAGGTTCATGAAGGTCTGCGGCGCCAGCAGCCAGACCGGCTGGCCGGCGATCTGCGTGCGGGCGACCCGCGCGTGATAGGCGCGCTCGGGGGTCAACTGGAGCTTGAGATCGCGCGCCAGGGCGTCGATCCACCAGAAGCCGGCGTTGTGCCGCGTGGCCTCGTATTCCGGGCCCGGATTGCCCAGGCCGACGAACAATTTGATCATGGGGCGGGATTATCCAGGGCCGTCGCGCGCGCGGCGCGCCAACGAAAACGGCCCGCGCGAGGCGGGCCGTCGGTCCGCGGCCGGCGAACGAGCGCGGCTGCGGGGGGCGAGAAGTCTTACTTCTTGGCGGCGGGCTTGGCAGCCGTCTTGGCCGGAGCGGCCTTGCCACCCTTGCCGGCCGGGGCCGCCGGTGCGGCGGCAGCGGCTTCCGCGCCTTCGACCACCGGATCGATTTCCTCGGCGGCCGGCGGCGTGGCCGAGGCCAGCACCGGATTGGCCTTGCCGTGGCTGACCCAGCGCACGCCGCGCGGCAGCTTGATGTCCTTGAGCGTCACGGTGCCGTTCTTCTTGAGGCCGGAGAGGTCGACCTCGATGAACTCGGGCAGTTCGGACGGCAGGCAGTTCACTTCGAGTTCGGTCGTCACATGGCTGACCAGGTTCTGCTCGAGCTTGACGGCGTCGGACTCTTCCTCGCCCTTGAAGTGCAGCGGCACCTTCATGGTCATGCGGGTGCGGGCATCGACGCGCTGGAAGTCGATGTGCTGCACGAGCTGGCGGAACGGGTGGTACTGCACGTCGCGCAGGAGCACCTTGCTCACGGTGCCGCCGAGGTCCATCTCGAGGACGGAGGCGTGGAACGCTTCCTTCTTGAGAGCGTGCCACAGCGCGTTGTGGTCGATCTCGATGAGTTGCGGGGTGGCTTCGCCACCGTAGACGATCCCGGGGGTCTTGCCCGAGATGCGGAGACGGCGGCTCGCACCCGTGCCCTGCTTGGCGCGCTCAAAAGCGACGAATTTCATGATCAAACTCCTTGGAGCGAGGGCGGGATTGCCGTTCGCTGCGTTTCGACGTCCACCGCGACCAGTGCGACGCCGGTTTCAAATTGGCTCTCCGCGAGGGAAAGCCGGCCAATGGCTCAGAACAGGGAATCCTGGTCCGAGAACAAACTCATCACCGACTCGCCCTTGGCGATGCGCTGGATCGTCTCGCCGATCAGCGGCGCGACGGAGACCTGGCGGATCTTCGAGCAGGCCAGGGCGCTGTCGGACAGTGGAATGGTGTTGGTGACGACGATTTCGTCGAGGGCCGAGCCCTGGATGCGCTCGATCGCCGGACCCGAGAAGATCGGGTGCGTGATGTAGGCATACACCTTCTTCGCACCTCGCTCCTTGAGCACCTCGGCCGCCTTCACCAGCGTGCCGGCGGTGTCGATCATGTCGTCCATGATCACGCAGTTGCGGCCGTCGATCTCGCCGATCACGTTCATGACCTCGCTCACGTTCGCCTTCGGGCGGCGCTTGTCGATGATGGCGAGGTCGGTGTTGAGCTGCTTGGCCAGCGCGCGGGCGCGCACCACGCCGCCGACGTCGGGCGACACCACGATCAGGTCGTCGTACTTCTTCTGGCGCAGGTCGCCCAGCAACACGGGCGAGGCATAGATGTTGTCGACCGGAATGTCGAAGAAGCCCTGGATCTGGTCGGCATGGAGGTCCATCGTGAGCACGCGCTCGACGCCGACGGTCTCCAGCAGGTTGGCCACCACACGCGCCGAGATCGGCACCCGGCTCGAACGCGGACGGCGATCCTGGCGGGCGTACCCGTAGTAGGGGATGACGGCGCTGATCCGCTCGGCCGAGGCGCGCTTGAGCGCGTCGACCATGATCAGCAGTTCCATCAGGTTCTCGTTGGTCGGGGCGCAGGTCGACTGGATGACGAAGACATCGCGCGCACGCACGTTCTGATTGATCTCCACGGTGACTTCGCCGTCGGAGAAACGGCCGACGCGGGCGGCACCGAGTTCCGTGCCGAGGTGCTTGGCGATGTCCGCGGCCAAGCCAGGATTGGCATTGCCGGTGAAAAGCATGAAGTCAGGGGATTGAACCTGCATGAGCGCGTCCAGCAATGCAAAAGCCTATCGAGAAGAACCACCGGCAGCGGCCAATGTTCTGGCGCCTTCGCAGCGCTGTGCCTCGGAGCCATCACCGGAGCTTCCGGCACCGCAGCCCGAAGGCTGAGGTTTCCATGTTTTGGCAGGGGAGAAAGGATTCGAACCTTTGCATGCTGGAATCAAAATCCAGTGCCTTAACCAGCTTGGCGACTCCCCTACACGGGTCGATGGCTTGCACCATCAACCGATATGTGCGGCACCGGAACGCATCCCGCGGCCCGGTCCTTCTGCTTCAGTCTGCCCAGCCCGCCAAGGGATGGACATCCAGGTTGCCGCATCTGCGGACCTGCCAGCCCTCGTGAGGAATGGCCGATTCCGCGTCCTGCGGCATGTCGCTGTCGAGCGGTCCGTCGACGGCATTCATGGGAGCGAACACCGCACTGCCTGAACCGGTCATCCGGGCATCGAATCCCTGCGAACGGAGCCATCGGATGGCTTCGGACACCTCGGGACAGAGCCTTTGAGCAACCGGCTGCAGGTCGTTGTGTCCAAACCCGTAGGTCTGATCGATGCGTCCTGCAGCAAAGCCAGAGAGTATAGCAGCAGGCGTGGCACGTTCAAGGTCCGGCGCCATAAAAATGCTGCGGGTATCGATTCCCGCCACGGGCTTGACGATCACGAAACGCGCCGGCGGCAGGGTGATCGGCGTGATCCGCTCGCCGATCCCTTCGACCCAGGCGTGGTGCCCGCCGAGAAAGAAAGGGATGTCCGCACCCAGCGACAGTCCGATCTCGGCGAGCGTCGAACGCGGCAGGCGCAGGTTCCACAGCCGGTTGAGCGCCAGCAGGCAGGTGGCCGCGTCCGATGAGCCGCCGCCCATGCCGGCCTGCGCGGGCACCTGTTTGTCGACGGCGATGTGAGCCCCCTGTCCGGGTCCGGCGAAGCGCTGGAGCGCGCGTGCCGCGCGAAGGATCAGATCGTCCTCGGGAAGCGGGCTGGTGAGGTCCTCGCGACTGAGGCCGCCGTCGCGGCGGGCCTCGATGTGCAGCGTGTCGCACCAGTCGACAAGCATGAACACCGACTGCAGCAGGTGATAGCCGTCGTCGCGCCGCCCGGTGATGTGCAGGAAGAGGTTGAGCTTGGCCGGAGCCGGCAGGTCGTAGAGCGTTTGCATGGTCGGGCGCGGCCGGCGAAGCGGAAAAAAGCGGGAGCAGGCGGTTCGCGTGTTCAGGGTCGTTCGAACACGATGCGCAGGTCGGCGCCCGGCTGCGGTGACTCGCGCACGGCGCGCAGGCGGCCCTGGGCGACCTGCTGCAGGTCGGGCCGCCAACCGGCCACGCGCTCGTCCCGACCTTCGAGCCAGCCGAACAACGCGCGCACCGGGATGGCCGCGCCCGTGGCCGCGGTCACGAGCGCGTCGACGGAGTCGTAGCGGCGCGTCTCGGCGCCGTTGCGCAGCCGCGCCTCGCCCGGTGCCCAGCTCAGTTCCGCCAGCGTGCTGCCGATCGGACTGGTCAGCACCAAGCTGCCGCGCTCCGGCGTGCCGCGCAGGTCGAACAGCGCCGCGAAGCTCTGCGCCGGGTCGCTGTGCACCTGCAGCGACAGCCGGCCGCTCCAGCTGTCGACGCGGGTGACCGTGTCGTGGACCGCGACCGCGGCGGTCGGAGCCTCCGGTCGGGCGACCGGTGAGGCGCACCCGGCCAGCAGCAGCACCAAGCTCCAGCTTCCGAGGGCGGCGGCGAGAGCGGCAGCGCGCGGGGCGACAGAGGCGGTGGTCATCTACAGCTTGACGCGCAGGCGCTTGAGCGTCTCCTGCAACGTCTCGTTCTCCGCGTCGGCGAGCGCGGCTTCGCGCCACACCTTGAGCGCCGCCTCGCGCTCGCCCGCCGTCCACAGCACCTCGCCGAAGTGGGCGCCGATCTCCGGGTCCGGACGACGCTGGTAGGCCGCCGCCAGGATGCCTCGCGCGTTGGCGGTGTTGCCCAGCCGGAACTCGACCCATCCCAGGCTGTCGGCGATGAACGGGTCCTGCGGCGACAGGTCGATGGCCTTGCGGATCAGCGCGCGCGCCTCGTCGAGCCGCAGCTTGCGATCGGCGAGGGAGTAGCCCAGCGCGTTGTAGGCGTTGTGGTTGTCGGGCCGGAGTTCGATCAGGCGTCGCAGCAGACGCTCCATCTCGTCCAGGCGCTGGAGCTTCTCGGCGGTCATGGCCTGGTCGTAGAGCAGGTCGGGATCGTCGGGTTTGGCGATGAGGGCTTCGGCCAGGAAGTCGTAGGCCAGCTGGTACTGCTTGGCTTCGCGCAGGACCTGGAGTTCGGCCTGCTGCTGCCGCGTCTTCTCTTCGGCGGTGCCTGCCGGCAGGGCGCGAACCATTTCGCGCGCCTGCTGTACCTTGCCCTGGCGTGACAGCAACAGGGCACTGCGCAACTGCACGGCGGCGCGGTCCTCGGTACCGTCGATGCGCGAGAGCCAGCGCGCGGCGCCCGTGTAGTCCTTGCGGCGCTCCGCGAGTTGGGAGAGCAGGAGGTAGGCCTGCGTCAGGCCGCGCTTGCTTTCCTCCCGGGCATCGGCCGCGGTCGCCAGTGCCACATAGCGCAATGCCGACTTCTCGGCCGCGGCGTCCTGGCGGGCCTGTCCCTGCAGGCTGGCCAGCAGCACCCAGGGCACGGGCAGGTCGGGCTGTTCGGACGTCAGGCGGGCGAGTTCGGTCGTCGCGTCGGCATAGCGCCGCTGCTCGATCAGGGTCTGCGCGTAGCCGACGCGGATGTCCGGCAGCGCCTTGGCACCGGCGAGGTAACGCTGGACGATCGGTTCGGCCTCCGACTGCCCGAGTCCCATCAGGTCGAGCGCCAGCACGGCCGGTGCCTCGGAAGCGGCATCGGCCGCCTGCCCGGCGACGGCCGCCTGCAGCGCACCGGGCGTGTCGCCGGCCACGATGCGCAGGCGCCCGATGGTGGCCCACGCGATGCCGGCGGTGGCCGGGTTCCTGATCTCGTCCACCAGGGCCGCCTCCACCACGCGGGCGGCGGCCTGCTTGTCGGCGGCACGGCCGTAGTTGCGGGCGATCACGGCCATCAGCACCGGCCGCTCGGGCAGGGGCGCGGCGGCGATCTCCGCGCGCAGCAGCGGCGCCGTCTCCTCGAGGCGGTTGAGCGCGATCAGGATCTGGAGTTCGTAGCGGCGGCCCTCGCGCGTCTCGGGCAGGGTCTGCTGCCAGGCACGCGCCGCGGCCAGCGCGGCCTCGCCCGAACGCGCCTGCAGCGCGATCTCGACGGCCCGCTGGAACAGGGCCTCGTCGCGCGTGCGCCGTGCCGCATCGAGCACCAGCGCATAGCCCGCACCGGGGTCGCCCGAGCGCAACGTGATCTCGCCCATGAGCACTTCGTAGAAGAGCTCGGCCGTCAGGGCAGACTTCCCGGGGACGGGCTTGGCCTCGCCGGGGGCCGCCGCTGGCACGGGGTTGACGATGGGCGCCGGGCTGGTGGGCTGGGCGGGCGCCGGAAGCCCGCTGGGGTCGGGAGCGACGGGCCCGGTCTGCGCCTGCGCCGCGAATGCGAGCAGCGTGAGGGAAATGGCTGCCGCAAGGCGGAATCGTCGGGGCGGTGGGGTCATCGAACTCATAATAATCCAAGGGTTTTCGTGTGCGCGCCGAGAGGACATCGGGTTCCCGGCACCATCCCTTCATCCACGCCCCGGCGTGCTCGCGCTGTCCGTCCACATCCCTTTCACATGCCCGAACTCCCCGAAGTAGAAGTCGCCCGTCGTGGCTTCGTCGACCGCATCGCCGGCGCCCGCATCGACGCGGTGCGCGTGGGCAAGCCGCTGCGCTGGGCGCTCGGCATCGCGCCGGACCTGCTGGTCGGGCGCACGGTGACCACCGTGCGCCGGCGCGGCAAGTACATGCTGATCGACCTCGACGAAGGGTTGCTGCTCCTGCACCTGGGCATGTCCGGCAGCCTGCGCTTCGACGCCGCGCTGCCCGAGCCCGGGTCGCACGATCATTTCGACCTCGCGACCAGCCGTGGCACCCTGCGGCTCAACGACCCGCGCCGCTTCGGCGCGGTGGTGCATGCCGAGCACGAGACCGCTCCCCTGGCCGTCAAGCTGCTCGGCGGACTCGGCATGGAACCGCTGGACGACAGCTTCGATTTCGAGGTCTTCCACGCCGGGCTGCGAAAGCGGCGAGCGCCGATCAAGCAGGTCCTGCTGACGGGCGACGTGGTGGTGGGGGTGGGCAACATCTACGCGTCCGAGGCCCTGTTCCTCTCGGGCATCCGGCCGACCGTCGCGGCATCGCGCATCAGCCGGCCGCGCGCGCTGCGCCTGCACGCCGTCATCCGGGACCTGCTCGCACGCGCGGTCGAACGCGGAGGAACCACGCTGCGCGATTTTTCGAACATCGACGGTCAGCAGGGCCATTTCCAGCTCGACACCACCGTCTATGGCCGGCAGGGCGAGCCCTGCCGTGTCTGTGGTGCGCCCATCCGGCAGATGCGTCAGGGTCAAAGATCGACGTTTTTCTGTCTTAATTGTCAAAAGTACTAATAAATACTGCTTCCTCTTTCGTCGCGTTCTCGAACCCGATGCTATATTTTGTAAGCAACTTTTACATTTCAACTTGAGCCGCTCTTTCAATCAGCAACTCGACCAGCACGGCGTCTGGCGCCGCAACGTCGCCCGACGGCTCGATGAGCTGTCCGGCTGGCTGGGCGAAAACGACCTGCTCGACGTGTCGGTCGCCGAACGCCTGCGCGAACTCGAGACGCAATTGCGCACGAGCAAGGTGATGGTGGCCTTCGTCGCCGAGTTCTCGCGCGGCAAGTCCGAACTCATCAACGCGATCTTCTTCGCCGGCTACGGCCGCCGGATCATGCCGGCGAGCGCGGGCCGCACGACGATGTGTCCGACCGAACTCGGCTACGACGCCGCGCAGCCGCCGAGCCTGCGGCTGCTGCCGATCGAGACGCGGCTGGAGTCCTTCTCCCTGATGCACTGGCGCGAGGAACCCTCGCGCTGGACCGACGTACCCATCGACGTCGACGATGCCGACCAGCTGGTGCAGTCGATGTCGAAGGTGGCGGAGGTGCTCTGGGTGCCGCTGGACGACGCGCGCCGGCTGGGTTTCTGGAACGACAGCACCCCCGACGACAACCCGCGCCGCGACGCCCGGGGTCTGGTGGAGATCCCGCGCTGGCGCCACGCGGTGCTCAACATGCCGCATCCGCTGCTGGAGCAGGGCCTCGTGATCCTGGACACGCCCGGCCTCAACGCCATCGGCGCCGAGCCCGAACTGACCGTGAGCCTGATCCCGCAGGCCCACGCGGTGATCTTCATCCTGGGCGCCGACACGGGCGTGACCCGCTCCGACCTGGCGATCTGGCGCGAGCACCTCGTCACCGACGTGGGCGGCCGCGATACCCGCGTGGTGGTGCTCAACAAGATCGACACGCTCTGGGACAGTCTCAACACGCCCGAGCACGTCGATGCCCAGGTCGAGCGCCAGTGCCGGGGCGCCGCGGAACTGCTGGGAGTGCCGCTCTCGCAGGTGCTGCCGGTGTCGGCGCAGAAGGGCCTGCAGGCCAAGATTCGCCAGGACGCGCCCCTGCTGCAGGCGAGCCGGCTGCCGGCGCTCGAAGCGGTGCTCGGCGAGGGGCTGCTGGGCAACCGCGAGAAGATGCTGCAGGCGGCGGTCCGCTCGGGCATCGCGTCGCTTCGGGTGGAGGGCTCGCGCATCCTGGGCGTGCGCGAGCGCAACCTCGCCGAGCAGACGATCGAGCTCGAGGGCCTGCGCGGGAAGAATTCGGCCGTGATCCGCCAGATGCGCGCGCGCATCGAGCAGGAGCAGGACGAGTTCGAGGGCAGCAACTCGCGCATCCTGGCGCTGCGTTCGGTGCAGGGCAAGCTGCTGCGCGAGGTCTATTCGGTGCTCGGCACTTCGGCCCTGCGCGCCGACATGAGCAAGCTGTCCGACGCCCTCAGGCGTCCGGGCATCAAGTTCAGCGTGCGCAAGATCTACGGCGAGACCTTCGACGCCTTGCGCAACAACCTGCGCGAGGTGCAGTCGACCACCGGCGAGATCCAGTCGATGCTGCACGCGACCTTCCGCCAGCTCAACGCCGAGCACGGCTTCACGCTGCAGGCACCCGCCGAGCCGGACCTGCTGGGCTTCGAGCACCAGCTCGACCAGATCGAGCAGAGCCACATCCACTACCTGGGCGTGGGCAACCTGATCAAGCTCGCGCAGGGCGACTTCTGCGACAAGCTCGTGCGCGCCCTCGCCAGCCGGCTGCGCGTGGTCAACGAGGCGGCCATGACCGAGGTGGAACGCTGGACCAAGAGCGCCGGCGCGCAGCTCGACCAGCAACTCAAGGAACAACGGCGCAATTTCGGCAAGCGCATCGAGTCGGTCGAGCGCATCCAGGGCGCGGCCGGCAACCTGGAGGAGCGCCTCGTGGAGATCGCCACGCAGGAGCGCGCGCTGGTCGGGCTGCATGCGCGGCTGGTCGAACTCACCAGCCAGATCGACGAACACGAGCCGTCCTCACCGTCGCCCTCGTCGTCGGATGGCCGGTTCGAACGCGATGCCGTCGGACAGCGCTGAATCCCCCGCCGCCGCCCTGACACCCTTGCCGCTCCCGCCGATTTCCTCGCCGCTGCCGGACTTCGCCACCCGCGTCGTCGCCTGGCAGGCGACGCACGGCCGCAGCGAACTGCCGTGGCAGAACACGCGCGACCCCTACCGCGTGTGGCTGTCCGAAGTGATGCTCCAGCAGACCCAGGTCGTGACCGTGCTGGGCTATTTCGCCCGGTTCCTGGACCGCTTTCCGGACGTGGCCGCGCTCGCGGCGGGCAGCGAGGACGAGGTCTTGGGCCTGTGGAGCGGCCTGGGCTATTACAGCCGGGCGCGCAACATGCATCGCTGCGCGCAGGACGTGGTGACGCGCTTCGGCGGGGTTTTTCCGCGCACCGCCGCCGAACTGGCCACGCTCCCGGGCATCGGCCGTTCCACCGCCGCGGCCATCGCCGCCTTCTGCTTCGGCGAACGCGTGGCGATCCTCGACGGCAACGTCAAGCGCGTGCTGACGCGGGTGCTGGGCTTCGCCGGCGACATGTCGTCGGCGGCCCAGGAGCGCGCGCTGTGGGACATCGCCGGACAACTGCTGCCGCCCGAGGGCGATCACGCCGCCATCTCGCGCTATACCCAGGGCGTGATGGACCTGGGCGCGACGGTCTGTCTCCCGCGCAGGCCGGCCTGCATCCTCTGTCCGATCGTCGACGTCTGCGCGGCGCGGCTGGAAGGCGACCCTGAGCGCTATCCGGTCAAGACCCGCAAGCTCAAGCGCGGTGCCCAGTCGCTGTGGATGCTGGAAGCGCGCGACAGCGCCGGCAACATCTGGCTGGAGAAGCGGCCGGCCAGCGGGGTCTGGGCAGGACTGCATGCGCCGCCGATGTTCGACAGCCGGGACCTGTTGCTCGATGCGCTGCCGAGCGCCGCGCGCGTCACGGCGCTCGACGAGCAGCCCTTCGTCGCCGTGATGACGCACAAGGACCTCCACATCCATCCGGTCGCCGTGGTGCTCGAGGCGGCGACGGGCTTGCGCGGCCATGACGGCCGCTGGAGGTCCTCGGACGAGTGGACGGTGCTCGGCCTGCCCGCGGCCGTGCGAAAGCGGCTGACGTCGAACCGGGTCCCGTGAGCGTGTGAGCGGATCGCGCCGGAGGCGGGCTCAGACGCCGTCGAGTTCGCGATGCCGCTTGAGCGTGGCCCAGCGCGTCCCGAAGCTGCGCGCGAGCTGCTCGACCAGGAACACCGAGCGATGCTGACCGCCGGTGCAGCCGATCGCCACGGTGACGTAGCTGCGGTGGTCGCTGGCCAGCGCGTCGAGCCAGCGTTCCAGGAACTGCGCGATGTCCTCGTACATGCGCGCCACGTCGGGATGATCGCGCAGCCAGTCGATCACGGGGCCGTCGCGCCCGGTGAGCGGCCGCAGGGCAGGCACGTAATGCGGGTTGGGCAGCATGCGAACGTCGAAGACGTAGTCGGCATCGAGTGGCACGCCGCGCTTGAAGGCGAACGACTCGAACACCAGCGTGAGCGCGCTCTGCGGTGCGGAGATCAGCGCCTTCACGTAACTCTGCAGTTGCGCCGGCCGGATGATGCTGGTGTCGATCACGTCGGCACCGTCGCGCAGGTCGGCGAGCAGTTCGCGTTCCAGGTCGATGGCGTGGATCAGCAGGCGCTGCTGGTCGTTGCCCTCGATGCGCCGGTCCTCGCGCGAGAGCGGGTGGCGCCGCCGGGATTCGGAATAGCGCCGCACCAGGGCCTCGGTGGTGGCCTCCAGGAACAGTGAACGCAAAACCAGTCCCTCGCGCCGCAGACTCTCGAGCTGCTGCGGCACCAGGGGCAGCGAGACGCCGCTGCGCACGTCCATGGCCACCGCCACCTGACGGGCGTCCTGCTGCCGCTGCAACGCGATGAACGGCGCGAGCAGTTCCGGCGGCAGGTTGTCGACGCAGTAGTAGCCCGCGTCTTCCAGGGCATTGAGCGCCACCGACTTGCCCGAGCCGGACATGCCCGTGATCAGCACCAGCTCCAGCGCGGAGGTCGCAGGTGCGTCGGGACCCGGCGCCGGGTCCGCCACCGCCGGGGGACCGGGCGTCGGGGAGGGTGGCAATTCGTCGTTCATGGGGTCCTCGCATCCTGTGGGCCGAGCATCTCGCGCGCATGCGCCAGCGACGTCGTCGACACCCGCTCGCCACCGAGCATGCGGGCGATTTCCTGCACGCGGCGATCGTCCGCGAGGACGGCGACGCCGCTCTCCGTGCGCGCGTCCTCGCCGCCGGCCGCGCGCACCTGTCGCTTGGCCACGAGCAGATGGTGGTCGGCACAGGCCGCCACCTGGGGCAGGTGGGTCACGGCGAGCACCTGTCGGTCGCGGCCGAGCTGCTGCATCAGGCGTCCGACGGTTTCCGCCACCGCGCCGCCGACGCCGGCGTCGACCTCGTCGAAGATCAGCGTCTGGGCCGCGCCGAGCTCGCTGGTGGTCACCGCGATGGCCAGCGCCACGCGCGAAAGTTCGCCGCCCGAGGCCACCTTGCCGATCGGACGCGGCGTGCTGCCCGGGTGCCCGCTGACGAGGAAGGCCACCTCTTCCAGGCCGGCGCGGCCGGGTTGGGCCAGCGGCTGCAGAGCGACCTCGAAGCGGCCGCCCTGCATGCCCAGGCCCTGCATGGCCTGGGTCACGGCCTTCGACAGCCGGGGCGCGGCCTGCGCCCGTGCCTTGCCCAGCGCGCGCGCCTCCTTCAGATAGGCCTGCTGCGCAAGCTGCTCGGCGCGCTCCAGGGCATCGAGGTCACCCTGCGCATCCAGGGCGCGCAATTCGTCCTGCCAGCCAGCGAGCAGTGCCGGCAGATCCTCGGGCGAGCGCTTGTAGCGGCGCGCCAGCGACATCCACAGGCCCATGCGTTCGTCGAGTTCGGCCAGGCGCTGCGGATCGGGGTCGGCGTGGCGCAGGTAGCCGTGCAGCGAATGCGCGGCGTCGGACGCCTGGGCGACGCTGGAGGCCAGCACCTCGGTCAATGCCTTGAACTCGGGCTCGATGTGCTCGCAGTCCTGCAGCAGCGACAGGGCGCGGTGCAGCGCCGCGAGCGCGCCGCCGTCGTCGTCCTCGAGGGCGGTGCGCGCGCCCTCGGCGGCCTCGATCAGCGCCTGCGCGTTGGCGATGCGGGAGTGGCTGGTCGAGAGTTCCTCCCACTCGTCGGCACCCGGCGCCAGCTTGGCGACCTCGCCGATCTGCCACTGCAGCCGCTCGCGCTCGCGCTGCAGGGAATCCTGAGCGCCGCGCGCCGACTGAAGCGCGGCCAGCGCCTGACGCCAGCGCTGCCAGACGCCGTCGAGCGCGTCCCCACGCAGACCGGCGTAGGCGTCGAGCAGGCCGCGCACGGCGTCCGGCCGCGTGAGGCTCTGCCAGGCGTGCTGGCCGTGTATGTCGAGCAGGCGGTCGCCGATCTCGCGCAACTGCGTGGCCGTGGCGGGGCTGCCGTTGATCCAGCCGCGGCTGCGGCCCTGGAGATCGACCGTGCGGCGCAGGAGCAGCGAATCGCCGGCTTCGAAGCCGCCGGCGTCCAGCCATGCGGCGAAATCTGGATCGGTGTCGAATTCGACGCTCACGTCCAGGCGTTCGGCGCCCTCGCGCACCGCACCCGCGTCGGCGCGGTTGCCCAGCGCGAGTTGCAGGGCGTCGATGAGGATCGACTTGCCCGCGCCGGTCTCGCCGGTCAGCACGGTGAAGCCGGCGGAGAGGTCGATGTCGAGCGCGCGCACGATCACGAAATCGCGCAGGGCGATGCGTCTCAATGCCATCAGCGTTCCTGGAAATGCGGGGATGTCGTCGGGGACAGGATGGGAGCGAGGACGCGCATGGTCTAGGAGCCGCCCTCGTTCCAGTGCAGTTTCTTGCGCAGCGTGTCGAAATAGCTCCAGCCGCGCGGGTGCAGGAAGCGCACGCGGTAGTCGGAACGCCGCACCACCACGCGATCGCCGATCTCGACGGAGGCGAGCGACTGCATGTCGAAGTTCGCGCTGGCGCCCCGCCCCGACACCAGCTCGAGCGTGATCTCCTCGGCGTCGGGCAGAAGGATCGGGCGGTTGGACAGCGTGTGCGGTGCGATCGGCACCAGCACCCAGCCTGGAATGGAGGGATGCATCAGCGGTCCGCCGGCCGACAGCGCGTACGCGGTCGAACCGGTGGGCGAGGCGACGATCAGGCCATCGGCGCGCTGGTTCGCGATGAAATTGCCGCCCACCGACACCCGCAGCTCGACCATGCCCGAGGTCGCCCCGCGATTGACGACCACGTCGTTCATGGCCAGCGCATCGAACACGCAATCGCCCTCGCGCATGACCCTCGCATGCATCAGGCTGCGGTGGTCTTCCTCGTACTCGCCCGCGAGCATGGGCACGAGGCGCGACTGGTAGCTGTCCAGGGCGATGTCGGTGATGAAGCCGAGGCGTCCGCGGTTGATGCCGATGAGCGGCACGCCATAGGGCGCCAGCTGGCGGCCGATGCCCAGCATCGTGCCGTCGCCGCCGACCACCAGGCCGAGGTCGCAGCGTTCGCCGATCTCCTCGGCCGTGAGCGACGCGTACCGGCTGGTCTCCACGTGGTCGGCCGTCGAGCGCTCGACCACCACCTCGCAACCCTGGGATTCGAGAAAGGCGCCGATGTCCTCCATGACGCCGTCCTCGGCGCCCGCCTGGGCCCGCTGGCCCGATGCCTGGTATTTGCCGATGAGCGCGACATGCCGGAAACGCGAGGTCATGCGTCAAATTACAACACTAAAATCCGGCGATGCTGGACGACCGGGCCAAGTTGCTTCTCAAGACACTCGTCGAGCGCTACATCGCCGAGGGTCAACCCGTGGGTTCGCGCACGCTCTCGCGCGCTTCGGGGCTGGAACTGTCCCCGGCCACCATCCGCAACGTGATGTCCGACCTGGAAGGACTGGGCCTCATCACCAGCCCCCACACCTCCGCCGGTCGCATTCCCACGGCACGCGGCTATCGGATGTTCGTCGACACCATGCTCACGGCCGAGCGCGAGCAGTTCGCCACGCCGAGCCTCGCGGCCGACCAGCCGCAGAAAGTCATCGCGAACGCGGCGCACCTGCTGTCGAGCCTGTCGCAGTTCGTGGGTGTCGTGATGGCGCCGCGTCGCACCTCGGTCTTCAAGCAGATCGAATTCGTGCGCCTGTCCGATCGCCGGCTGCTGGTGATCATCGTGGCGCCCGACGGGGACGTGCAGAACCGCGTCATCTTTCCCGATACCGACCACACCCAGTCGCAACTCGTGGAGGCGGCGAACTACATCAACGCCCACTATGCCGGGCTGTCCATCGAACAGGTGCGCGACCGGCTGCAGTCGGAAGTGGAGAAGCTGCGTGGCGAGATCGCATCGCTCATGCAGGCGGCGGTGCAGGCGAGCACCGACGCGATGACCGAATCGCAGGATGAGGTCGTCATCTCCGGCGAGCGCAATCTGCTTGCCGTGAGCGATTTCTCCAGCGACATGGGCCAGCTGCGCCGCGCCTTCGATCTCTTCGAACAGAAGGCGCAGCTGGTGCGCCTGCTGGACGTGTCGAGCAAGGCCGAAGGCGTCCGCATCTTCATCGGCGGCGAGAGCCAAGTCGTTCCGTTCGAGGAACTGTCGATCGTCAGCGCCAACTACGAGGTCGATGGCGAAGTCGTGGGCCGGCTGGGCGTGATCGGTCCGACGCGCATGCCCTACGAACGGATGATTCAGATCGTCGACATCACCTCGCGCCTGGTGACCAATGCGCTGACGCATCGCAAGTGACGCGTGGCGGACCACTAGAATCTGCGGCGCGTAGGGGCCGTTAGCTCAGCTGGTCAGAGCAGAGGACTCATAATCCTTTGGTCGTTGGTTCAAGTCCAACACGGCCTACCAGGTGAAAAATGCAATGAAATTTGTGTTTTCGTAGAAATGGCAGATTTCGCATGCTATAATTCGAAGCTCAGCGGCTGTAGCTCAGTTGGATAGAGTACTTGGCTACGAACCAAGGGGTCGTGGGTTCAATTCCTGCCAGCCGCACCATACGGATAGCCCCGGAACAGCAATGTTCCGGGGCTTTTTCCTTTGTGTCACGAATGCCGGTCTTCCTTTCCCGACCAGCCGAACCGGCTTGTTCATGAGGCCGGAAGGCCGACCGCCAAAGAGAAATGGCTCCTTCGCTAAGGAGCCATTTCTCTTTGGCGGGGCTTTTGTCGTGCCCCGCCGTCGCTGCGCGAGGCAGCGGTCCTTCCATTCACCGAAACAGGTGTCGGTCGGCAGGGGACCGACACCGTGCATCAGTTGATGTTGGCTACTGCGCCGTGGAAGGGTTTGCCCGGGACCTTGAAGGTGCCACCGTACTCGAACGGGCCGCCGTTGAGCATCTGGCAGCCACCCTTGGCCGGTGCGCAGGCCTTCGATGAATCGTTCGTGTGCCAGATGATGGGACCGTAGAGGAAGTTGTGGATGCCCTTGCCGGCGTAGTCGACGACGCTCACGATGTAGCTTTCGGTGCCGTGATTCTCGTTGTCTTCCGTGGCGATCGGATCGATCACGCGGCTTTCCTGGAAAGTGCGCGCCACCGAAGCGGAATTGAAGCCGCTGTCGAAACGCACCCACTGCACCTTGCGATCACCGCGTGACGTGACGATCAGTTCCTTCTGTATCGAGTTCGGGTAGATGGACTTGAGCACGGAGTTGGTGCCCGACGCGTGGTCCTTGACATAGCCGATGTTGGTCGGGTTGCGGCCCACGTCGACGGAGAACTTCTCGGCGATGTCCGAGGGCGAACCGCCGCCGGCCTGGTTGAGGTAGCCCGTGCCGAGGTCGAAGACCCGCAGCTTGCCTTCCTGGGTGGCGATGAAGGCGCGGTGCGGCGCCTCCAGGCTCACCTTGACGGCGGTGGGGCGGTTGGCCAGGTCGACGACCTTGATCACGCTGGGCTTCTGCGACGAAACGACATCGAAGGTGTAGGGCCACTGGCTGGCGCCGTCGCCGCGGTTGGCGATCATGGCGTTGAAGCCCGACTGCGACTGCACGAAGTACTGCTGCTTGTAGTAGGCGAACAGCGGGCGCAGGTCGACGAAGGCCGCGCGCTTCTCCGACTTGGAGATCACCACCGCCATGCCGGCACGGGCGTAGGTGTTGGACAGGTCGCCCGACGCATAACGGTTGCGCACGCTCTGGTTGTCCAGGTCGGTGTTCCAGAAGCTCTTGACCGATTCGTAGTCCCAGCGCGAGAGGCCGGTGGAGGCCGAGATCTCGGTGGGCGCCTTGAGCGAGTCCGGCAGGTCGACGAAGCCGATGAGCTTGGCGTAGTTGTAGTTGCCCAGGCCCGGGGCGCCGGGGTACGTGCGCTTCCAGTTGCCCCAGTTGGGTCCCCAGTTGCTTTCGTTGGTCGCGGTGCAGCTCTGGCAGCCGTCGCCCAGGGCGACCACCGCGATCTGGCCGCGCATGGCCGCGGTGTCCCACACCGTGACCAGGGCGAACTCGCCGCTGTTGGTGATGGTCAGGGCGGTGGGCACCTTGCCCGCGGGCAGCTTGGTGCTCACGAAGTTGTGGGAGGTGTTGCTGCCCACGCCGATGATGCGCCCGTCGGCGTACACCGCCAGGGAGTTGGTGCACCAGCCGCCACGGCCGTAGCACTTGGCCAGGGCGACGGGCTTTTCCATCGTGAACGACTTCCGGTAGGTGTCGATGTTCGCGTCGATCGCGCCGCCGTCGTTGGCCGCCCCGGCGTAGGTCGTCCAACTCGGCTCGGGCTCGACCGAATTGACGTTGTGTCCGACATTGAGCACTTGGACCGAGCCCACGGCCGCGGCATAGGACTTCCTGTAGAAGCTCGCGTCCGGGTTGGCGTCGGCGACGTAGGCGAAGTTCAGGATGTTGGAGCTGTAGTCGCCCCAGTAGTACTCCAGGGGACCGCCGACCTGCCAAGTGCCGCACCAGACGGTCCAGGCGCAGCCGCGGTTGCCCAGGCCGTTGGGGTTCTGGATGGAGACCATGTTCATCAACTGGCTCTGGCGCTTGCCGTACGTCGGCAGGCCGCCCTGGCTGGCCGTGCCGTACTCGGCCGAGGAGGGGCCGTAGCGGTAGGCGATGGCCTCCTCGGTGCCCATCTTCTGGGCCATGGCCTGGTACTCGGCGTTGGAGACCGCGCCGTTGACGACCACGTCGCCGGAGACGGCCGTGACCGTGCCGTTGCTGGCGACGGTCGTCGGGGTCGATGTCGGTTGGGAAACGGACGGGGACGCCGCTGCTTCGGCCGTCGACGTGGTGCCGTTGGAATAGCAGGACTTGAGCACGCCACGAAGCGGATCGCCGAAGAGACCGTCACCGCACTGGTACGTGCCGGCGGTCAGCGACTTCTGGGTGAAGGTTCCGTTCGCGCCGTAGCTGACGGTGGTGGTGGCGTTCAAGGTGAACGAAGCAGGCTGGGTGGCCAGCAGGGTGGACGCGCCACCACTCGACGATGTGCTGGTGGCCGATGTGTAGCATGCTTTCAGGACGCCTTGGAAAGGATCGCCGAAAAAGCCGTCGGTGCAGGAATAGGTTCCCGCGCCAAGGCTTTTCTGGTTGAACTTGCCGTATGCGCCGTAGAGCACGGTCGTCGTCTCAGTCAGCCTGAAGGTTCCGTTCTGGCTGCTCAGCAGGGTGCTTTGTGCCTGAGCCGACAGCGACACCATGGCCAGGGTCAAAGCCGCAGCGCTCAGATTCACACACTTTAATACTTTCGACACTTAAGCGTCCTCTTGTTAGACAGAAAAGGAGTTTTTACGCGGGCTTAGTCCTACGTTCAACTCGTATTTGTCCGACAAAGTAATAAACGCTTGGTCAAGTAACGAAGGGGCACACTGATTGCCCGCATTGCAAAGAGTTCCGCAAATATCGTGTCTTGGTGAAAATTGTTGCAATGCAACAACATGCCCACTGGAGAAGCTCATGTCAAAAAGTTCTTTGGGCCGCGAGCCGTTCGTCCGGACGTGGAAAGTCGCCGGTCGGAGGAAGTAGGTTTGGAAACACTTTCACTTCCTTGACGCAACGTCTGAACATCGTTCGTGCAGGACGTCCGGTGCGGCTCCGGCCACCGATTTCTGCTCCGCCGCCCAAGAGCGCGCCTCTGTCGGCGCGCCGCTATCCTCGAGGCCCCATGCCAGAAACCAGGACGGTTTTCGATTTTCGGAGTCAGGACGCGATGAGCAAGGCATTCACCAAGGAGTCCGATTCGGACGAACAGGACGATGGTCTCGAGGCCGCCGCGGCGTCGTTGCCGGGCGGCGGCAAGAACTACATCACGCCCGAGGGCTTCGCGCGCCTGCGCGACGAGTTGGTCAACCTGATGGACGTGGAACGACCACAGGTGGTGGAGGCGGTGCACTGGGCGGCCAAGAATGGCGATCGTTCGGAAAACGGTGATTACCTGTATGGCAAGAAGCGGCTGCGGGAAATCGATCGGCGCATCCGTTTCCTGGGCAAGCGGCTCGAGATCGCCGAGATCACCGATCCCTCGGCGCACCACGGCAGCGATCAGGTCTTCTTCGGTGCCACCGTGCGCTACGCCGACGAACGGGGCGACGAGCAGAGCGTGACGATCCTGGGCATCGACGAAGCCGACAGCGCCCAGGCGCAGGTGAGCTGGATCTCGCCCATCGCCCGTTCATTGCTGCGATCCCGGGTAGGCGACAGTGTGAGACTCGCGACGCCGGGCGGCGCGCGCGAGATCGAGATCCTGGAGGTCGGCTATCCGGCGCCCTCCGCGCTGGACGACTGAACCGTCAGCGACGCGATCGCTGGTGGCTCAGTTCGCCGGCACGACCCGCGTGGCCGTGAGGACCGACGTGGTGCGCCTGACCGCGCGCAGCACGGCCTCGAGATGGGCGTGGTCGCGCACCGCGAGTACGAAGCGCAGGTCGAGCAGTTCCTGGGGCGTCTCGTCGGCCATTTCCACGTGCGTGATGTCGGCTTCCGCTTCGGTGAGTGTCGAGGCCACGCGCGCCAGCATGCCCTTGTCGTTGCGCACCGTGACCAGGATGCGCGTCTCGAAGGTCCGGACGGGCTCGTCGCTCCATTCCACCGCGAAGAAACGCTCGCTGTCCTTGTAGCGCAGCCGTTGGCCGACGCCGCAGCCCTCGGTGTGGACAACCAGGCCCTCGCCATGGCCGAGGTAGCCGACGATCGGATCGCCTGGAATGGGACGACAGCACAGGGCGAACCGGACCGACGAGTTCTCGCTGCCGTCGAGCGTCACCGCGCCCTGCGACACCGTCTCGTGGGCCGTGAAACGCTCGCGGCTGAGCATCAGGGCGTCCGGCTTTTCGCCGCGCTCGGCCAACAACGCCATGAGCCGCTTGGCCACGATGCTGGCCACCCGTTTGCCCAGGCCGATGTCGATCAGCAGTTCGGACCGGGTCCGGCTGCCGGTGAAGCGCAGCAGCTTGTCCCAGATGGGCTGATGGTCGGCGTCGTCCGCCGGCAATCGGCCCAGTCCCTCGGCGCGCAGGGCCTGCGCCAGCAGCTTCTCGCCCAGACCTTCGGACTCGGCATGCGCCAGGGTCTTGAGGTAGTGGCGGATCTTGGAACGCGCGCGGCCCGTGCGGACGAAACCCAGCCATGCCGGATTGGGCGTGGAGACGGGGGCGGTGATGACCTCGACCACGTCACCGTTCTTGAGTTCAGTGCGCAGGGGCACCTGGTCGCCATTGATCCGCGCCGCCGAGGTGTGATCGCCGATGTTGCTGTGGATGGCGTAGGCGAAGTCGACCACCGTGGCGCCTCGTGGCAGGGCCATGATCTGGCTCTTCGGCGTGAAGACGTAGACCGCGTCGGGAAAGAGGTCGACCTTGACATGGTCCCAGAACTCCGTGGCGTCGCGTGTCTCGTCCTGGATGTCGAGCAGCGACTGCAGCCACTTGGTGCCCAGGCGATCGTTGCCGGCGGTGCTCGGATCGGCCGCCTTGTAGAGCCAGTGTGCTGCCACGCCCGACTCCGCCACCACGTGCATGGCCTCGGTTCGCAGCTGAAATTCGACATTCACGCTCGCCGGACCCACCAGCGTGGTGTGCAGCGACTGGTAGCCATTGAGCTTGGCGATCGCGATGTGGTCCTTGAACTTGCCCGGCAGGGGCTTGTACATCTGGTGCAGGATGCCCAAGCCGGTGTAGCAGCTGATCACGTTGGGCACGATCAGGCGGAAACCATAGATGTCGGTCACCTGGGCGAAGCTCAGGTGTTTGTCCTCCATCTTTCGGTAGATCGAATAGAGCGTCTTCTCGCGACCGGCGATGCGCACGTTGATCTGCGCCTGACCGAAGGCGAGTTCGACCTCGCGCTGGACCTTCTGGATCAGGTCGCGACGACGGCCACGGGCCTTGGCAACCGCCTTGGCGAGCACCGAATGGCGCCAAGGACGGAGGTGGCGGAACGACAGTTCCTGGAGTTCCCGGTAGGTTTGGTTGAGCCCCAGGCGGTAGGCGATGGGTGCGTAGATGTCCAGCGTCTCGCTGGAGATGCGGGTCCATTTCTGGCGCGGCGCATCGTCCAGGGTGCGCATGTTGTGGGTGCGATCGGCGAGCTTGATGAGGATGACGCGCACGTCGCGCGCCATGGCAAGCAGCATCTTGCGGAACGATTCGGCCTGGTTTTCCTCGCGCGTGTCGAACTGGAGTTTGTCGAGCTTGGTGAGGCCGTCCACGAGCTCGGCCACCGGGGCGCCGAAGCGCTCGATGAGTTCGGACTTCGTGACGCCGCAATCCTCGATCGCGTCGTGCAGCAGGGCGGCCATGAGCGCCTGGGCATCGAGCTTCCATTCGGCGCACTGGGCAGCGACGGCGATCGGGTGGGTGATGTAGGGCTCGCCGCTGTTGCGCAACTGTCCCAGGTGCGCCTCGTCGGCGAAACGGTAGGCGCGACGCACCATGTCCGTGTCGGTCGCGCTCAGGTAGTCGAGCCGGGCCGTGAGCGCGGCGAAGCTGGCGGCGGCGGCGTTCAGGGCCGCCGGGCTCGGCCTGGCTGCGCCATCAGGCGCATCTGACAGGGATTTCACAACCGCACTCATGGCTTGCACTTTAGCGCGGGCTGCCCGATGCCGTGTCCGGACGTAAAAAAAGCACCGCGGTGCGGTGCTTCTTCGTAGCGGGGATCCATCGGATTCAGCCGGGAACCTTCTTGAGCATCTCGATGCCGATCTTGCCTTCGGCGATTTCGCGCAAGGCGGTGACCGCAGGCTTGTTCTTGCTCTCGATCTTGGGGGCGTGACCCTGGCTGAGCATCCGGGCGCGATAGGTCGCGGCCAGCACGAGCTGGAAGCGGTTGGGGATCTGCTCGAGGCAGTCTTCGACGGTGATGCGGGCCATGGGGTCTTCTTTCGGAAAGGATCGTTGAGGGGGAGACGCTCAGGGAATGTTCAGTGCCGAGAAGGTGTCGGCGCGCGCTCGGCGCTGGGCGGAATACCGGAGGCGTTGCGCGTGGACGATGGCTTTCAGGTCGAAAAGCGCGCGCTCGAATACCTCGTTGATTATAACGAAGTCGAATTCGCCGGCACGGGCCATCTCGTCGGCCGCATTGCCCAGGCGCAACTGGATGACCTCGGCGCTGTCCTCGCCGCGACGCTCGAGGCGTGAACGCAACTCCTCCCAGCTCGGCGGCAGGATGAAGATGAGGACGGCGTTGGAAAACGTCTTGCGAATCTGGATCGCGCCCTGGAAGTCGATCTCCAGGATGACGTCCGCGCCGAGGGCGACGCGCTCCTCGATCGCCTTCTTGGAAGTGCCGTAGCGCTGTCCGTGGACATGCGCCCATTCCAGGAACACGTCGGATTCGACCATCGCGTCGAATTCGGGCTGGGAGACGAAGAAGTATTCGCGGCCGTGCTTTTCCTGGCCGCGGGGCGCGCGCGTGGTGTGGGAGACGGACGGCTGCACCGCCGAGTCGAGTTCCATCAGGGCCTTGACCAGACTGGATTTGCCCGCGCCGCTGGGCGCGGCGACGACGAAAAGATTGCCGGGGTAGTCCATGCGTGCCTTCACTCGATGTTCTGTACCTGCTCGCGCATCTGCTCGATCAACACCTTCATGTCGACACCGATGTGCGTCAGTTCGAGGGCAGCCGACTTGGAACCCAGCGTGTTGGCCTCGCGATGCAGTTCCTGGATGAGGAAATCCAGGCGCTTGCCGGCTTCGCCGCCCTTGTGCAGCAGGCGCTCGATCTCGTCGAGGTGCGAAGCCAGCCTCGCCAGTTCCTCGGCGACGTCGATGCGGATCGCGAAAGCCGTGGCCTCGCTCAGGGCACGGTCCTGGGCGGCTTCGGGCAGCGCGTTGCCGGTCAGGCCCATGGCCTCTCCCCAGCGCTCCAGGAAACGGGTGCGCTGCTGTTCGACCAGCTTCGGGACGAGCGGAGCGGCCTGCGCGACGAGGCCGCGCAGCCTTTCGAGCTGGCCGCGCAGCAGGTCGGCCAAGCGGGCGCCTTCGCGTTCGCGTGCGGCCAGCAGGCTGTCCAGCGCGTCCCGCGTCACGTCGAGCAGATCGGGCCCCGCGTCGGCACGGACCGACGAGTCGCCGTTGGCGGCGAGGCGAAGCACGTCGGCCACGCTCAGCTCGCATGCCGCGGGCAGCCAGGCGCGCACGTTGTCCTGGATGCCGTTGAGGCGCTGCAGGAGGCGGATGGAAGGCTCGGCGACGCCGGACGGCGCGAGGCTCTCGAGCGACGCGCGCAACTCGACCTTGCCACGCTTGAGTCGCGACGAGAGCAACTCGCGCAGGGCGCCTTCGTGCTGGCGCAACTCCTCCGGAAGCTTGAAGGTCAGGTCCAGGAAGCGGCTGTTGACCGATCGGATCTCGACGCCCAGACGGCCGATGTTCGATGGCCGGGACTCGGTGTCTGGCTGGGTGGCAACGGGTCCGTTCTGGCCGTTGGCATAGCCGGTCATGCTGTAAACTGGCATCTCGCCTCACTGTGATTTGTAGCCTGCGCCGGGGCGGCGGCACCACTGCCCTCGGATTGCCCTTCGGCGAAACTCCCGGATTATGTCAAAGGTCAAACCCTCGCCCCTGCTGCCGGAGACGGCCATCGGCGATTACCGCATCGTGCGCCGGTTGTCGGCGGGGGGATTCGGGGTCGTCTACCTGGCCGTTGACCGCGAGGGTCAGCAGGTGGCCATCAAGGAATACCTGCCGTCCTCGCTCGCCACCCGCGGCATCGGCGAGCTCGCGCCTCAGGTGCCGCCGGAGAAGCTGTCCCTCTACCGGCTCGGCCTCAAGAGCTTCTTCGAGGAAGGACGCTCGCTGGCGCAGATCTCCCATGCGTCGGTCGTGAGCGTGCTGAACTTCTTCCGGGAGAACGAGACCGTCTACATGGTCATGAACTACCTGGAGGGCGCGACCCTGCAGGACTTCATCGTCACCGCCCGCGACCTGCGCAGGCAGAAGGTGTTCCGAGAATCCACCATCCGCTCGCTGTTCGACGAGATCCTGCGCGGGTTGCGCATCGTCCACCAGCACAAGATGCTGCACCTCGACATCAAGCCTGCCAATGTCTTCGTGACCGACGACGACCGTGCCGTGATGATCGATTTCGGCGCCGCGCGCGAGGTGCTGTCCAAGGAAGGCAATTTCATCCGCCCGATGTACACCCCCGGCTTCGCCGCGCCGGAGATGTACCGCCGCGATTCGTCGATGGGGCCGTGGACCGACATCTATGCGATCGGCGCGTGCATGTACGCCTGCATGCAGGGCTATCCACCCAACGACGCCCCCCAGCGCATCGAGAAGGACCGCCTCGGCCTGTCGCTCTCCCGGCTGCGCGGCATCTATTCGGACAACCTGATCGAGGTCGTGGAGTGGTGCATGTCGCTCGATCCGCTGTCGCGCCCCCAGTCGGTCTTCGCGCTGCAGAGGGAACTCAGCCGCGACGGCGAGCGCCGCTACAGCAAGCTCACCGTCGGCGAGAAGATGCGCCTGTCGATCGACAACATGCGCTCGCTCGACAAGAAGAGCCTGCCCAAGACGCCCGCACCGACGACGCAGCCACCATGAAGTTCTCCGTCTTCCAGGTCACCCGCCGCGGTGGACGCGTCAAGAACGAGGACCGCATGGGCTATTGCTACACGCGCGAATCGGGCCTGTTCCTGCTGGCCGACGGCATGGGCGGCCATCCCGAAGGCGAGGTGGCCGCACAGATGGCGCTGCAGACCATCGCGGCGCTGTTCCAGCGCGAGGCCCGGCCGGTGCTCAAGGACGTGACCTCGTTCCTGGCCTCGGCCACCATGACGGCGCATCAGCAGATCATGCGGTACGCGGGCAACCGGGGCATGCTCGACACCCCGCGCACCACGCTCGTGGCGGCGGTCATCCAGGGGGGTCACGCGACCTGGCTGCATTGCGGTGATTCGCGGCTCTACGTGGTGCGCGACGGCGTGATGCTCAAGCGCACGCGCGACCACTCGCATGCCGAGCGTCCCCGTCCGGGCAGCTCGGCCGAACACGTCAACCGCAATCTCCTGCTGACGTGCCTGGGCTCGCCCACGCCGCCGGTGTTCGACATCTCCGCGCCCATGCCGTTGCTCCACGGCGACCGCATCATGCTGTGCTCCGATGGCGTGTGGGGGGTGCTCGACGACGCGCTCATCGTGCACACGCTCTCATCGGGCAAGCCGGTCTCCGACGCCGCGCCGGACCTGGCGGAGCTGGCACTGCGCCGCGGAGGCGTCCGCAGCGACAACGTCACGCTCGTGGCCGTCGAATGGGAGACGTCCGGTTCGCCCGGCGCCGCCGGCACGGCGCGGGGCGTGTCGACCGACAGCATCAACGACGGGGTCTTCGCCTCCACCATCCAGGCCGGCATACCCGCCGATCACGAGCTCGACGACCTCGACGAGGACACCATCGAACGCTCGATCGCGGAGATCAACGAGGCGATCCGCCGCTCGGCGGCACGCAAGGCCTGAGCCCCGTTCCGTTTCCCCCTTCCTCCCTTCTTCCTTCGACATGACCGATTTCATCCGCAGCGGCCAGCGTGCCGCCAATCAGTTGCGCCCCGTGCGCATCACCCGGGGCTTCACGATCCACGCCGAGGGTTCCGTGCTCATCGAGTTCGGCCAGACGCGCGTGCTGTGCACCGCTTCGGTCGAGGAGAAGGTGCCGCCGCACAAGAAGGGCAGCGGCGAGGGCTGGGTGACCGCCGAGTACGGCATGCTGCCGCGCGCCACCCACACCCGGGGCAGCCGCGAGGCCGCCAAGGGCAAGCAGACCGGCCGCACGCAGGAGATCCAGCGCCTCATCGGCCGCTCCATGCGCGCCGTGTTCGACCTGGCGGCGCTGGGCGAACGCACCATCCACCTCGACTGCGACGTGCTTCAGGCCGACGGGGGCACCCGCACGGCCGCCATCACGGGGGCGTTCGTGGCGGCGCAGGATGCCGTCGCGACGCTGCTGGCGGCCGGCCTGATCGCCGCGTCGCCCATCCGCCAGAGCGTGGCGGCGATCTCCGTGGGCATCGTCGCGGGTACGCCGCTGCTCGACCTGGAATACGTCGAGGATTCGGCCTGCGACACCGACATGAACGTCGTCATGACCGGCGCCGGCGATTTCATCGAGGTGCAGGGCACGGCCGAGGGCGCGGCGTTCACGCGCGCGGAGATGGGCGCGCTGCTCGACCTGGCCGCCAAGGGCATCGGCGAACTCGTCTCGCTGCAGCGCCAGGCGCTGGCGGCCTGAGGCGCGGGCCCGTCCGATCGTCGTGTGCCATGAAGCTCGTCCTCGCCTCCAACAACGCCGGCAAGCTCGCCGAACTGCAGCCGCTCCTGGCGCCGCTGGGATTCGAACTCGTGCGCCAGTCCGACCTGGGTGTGGGCGAGGCCGCCGAGCCGTTCCGCACCTTCGTCGAGAACGCGCTGGCCAAGGCGCGCCACGCGTCGGCCGCGACCGGACTGCCCGCCATCGCCGACGACGCGGGGCTGTGCGTCGATGCCTTCGGCGGCCTGCCCGGCGTCGACACCGCCTACTACGCCACCCGCTTCGGCTACGCCAAGGGCGATGCCAACAACGTGCGCGCGCTGCTCGAACAGATGGCCGGCGTCGACAACCGCCGCGCCGCGCTGGTCAGCACCCTGGTCGCGCTGCGGCGCGCCGACGACCCGGAGCCCCTGGTGGCCGTCGGCCGTGCGGCCGGCGAGATCACGCGCGAGCCGGTGGGCGAGAACGGCTTTGGCTTCGATCCGGTGATGTTCCTGCCGCAGTTCGGCCGCACCTTCGCGCAGCTGTCGCCCGAGGTCAAGAACGCCAACAGCCATCGCGGACAGGCGGCGCGCACCATGGTCGCGCTCATGCGGGGGGCCTGGCGCACGCGATGAACCACCGCCGCGCCGCGCCATCGCAACCGTCATCGTCCTCGCCATCCCCATGAACATCCCGATCCAGCGCCTGGACGCGTCCGGCGACGACGTCGCCGGCGGCGCGGCGCGCGCCAACGACGTGCTGCACCACATGCGCCCCGGGCCGCTGCAACTCGCCGCGTTGCCGCCGCTGTCGCTCTACGTGCACCTGCCGTGGTGCCTGCGCAAGTGCCCCTACTGCGATTTCAATTCGCACGAATGGCGTGGCGGCGGTGGCGACACGCCGTCGATCCCCGAGGCGCGCTACCTCGACGCGCTGGTGGCCGACCTCGACGCGGCGCTGCCGCTCGTCTGGGGCCGCACGGTGCACACGATCTTCATCGGTGGCGGCACGCCCAGCCTGTTCTCGCCGGCGGCCATCGATCGCCTGCTGGGCGACCTGCGCGCGCGCCTGAAGCTGGCGCCTGACTGCGAGATCACGCTGGAGGCCAACCCCGGCACCTTCGAGCGCGACCGCTTCCGCGCCTACCGCGCCGCCGGCGTCACGCGGCTGTCGGTGGGCGTGCAGAGCTTCAACGACGACCACCTGAAGGCGCTGGGTCGCGTGCACGACCGCGCGCAGGCGATCGCCGCGGTGGAGGAGGCCGCGAGCGCCTTCGACACCTTCAACCTCGACCTGATGTACGCGCTGCCCGGCCAGACGCCGCAGCAGCTCGACGCCGACCTCGACCAGGCGCTCGCGCTCGCGCCGCCGCACCTGTCGGTCTACCACCTGACCATCGAGCCCAACACCTACTTCGCCAGGTTTCCGCCGGCCGTGCCCGAGGACGACACCGCCTACGACATGCTCGACCGCATCACGGCGCGCACCGGCGTGCAGGGTCTGTCGCGCTACGAGGTGTCGGCCTATGCGCGCGACGGCCACCGCTGCGCGCACAACCTGAACTACTGGCAGTTCGGCGACTACCTGGGCATCGGCGCCGGCGCGCACAGCAAGCTCAGCTTCGCGCACCGCGTGCTGCGGCAGGTGCGCCGGCGCGATCCGGTGCGCTACATGGAGGGCGCTCTCGCGGGCGCGGCCGTCTCGCGCAGCGACGACATCGCGCTGGCCGACCTGCCGTTCGAGTTCATGCTGAACGCGCTGCGCCTGAAGGAAGGCTTCACGCTGGCGCAATTTGGCGAGCGCACCGGCCTGTCGATCGCCGCCATCCAGCGTCCCCTGGAGGAGGCCGAGCGCAAGGGACTGCTCGCGCGCGACCTGTGGCACGCCTGGCCGACCGAGCGTGGATTCGACTTCCTCAACGACCTGCAGGCGCTGTTCCTGGCGGAGGCCGGCTGAGCGCCGGACCCGGCCGCGCCGCGCGTTCCGCGTGGCGGCCGGGTTCGCGGTCCCGCTAGAATCGTCGGCTGTCTCCGCCACCCGGAGACGGTTCCGGAGAGTTGGGTGAGTGGTTTAAACCAGCAGTCTTGAAAACTGCCGACGGGCGACCGTCCGTGAGTTCGAATCTCACACTCTCCGCCATCACACCAAATGAAGAGGCCCTGCAAAGGGCCTTTTTCATTGGGGCACTGCTTAGAAATGACTCCGGTTTAGTCCGATATCATCCAGCCAGATCGGTTTCGTTTTGGCAGCAAGGATGATGGAAATGCGGACATGCCCAAAAAAGCAGCAGAGCTAGGCGCGCTCCAGGTTAGTCGTCTGGTGAAGCCCGGTGCTCACGCAGTCGGTGGTGTCGCTGGCCTGCAGCTCAAGATCAATGAGGAGGGCGCCCGGTCCTGGGTGCTCCGTGCCATGGTGGCTGGCAAGCGCCGAGACATGGGCCTGGGCGGCTTTCCCGACGTGCCGCTGGCAGAGGCCCGGCAGCGAGCACGGGACGCACGGGCGAAGATCCACGCCGGCACCGATCCCATCCAGGCCCGCAGAGAGGCCCGCAGCGCCGTCGCGGCGGCCACCGCCAAGGCCAGGACCTTCGACCAGTGCGCTACCGCGTACATCAAGGCCAAGTCCGGCGAGTGGGCCAACGCCAAGCACCACACCCAGTGGGAGACCACGATCGAGACCTATGCGTCGCCCGTCATCGGCAGCCTCCTGGTGGCGGACGTCGACGTATCCAACGTGCTGAAGGTGCTCGAACCGATTTGGACGACAAAAACGGAAACGGCATCCCGACTGCGTGGACGTATCGAGTCGATCCTCGACTGGGCGACGGCGCGCGGCTACCGCACCGGCGAGAACCCGGCGCGCTGGCGCGGCCACCTCGATCAACTGCTGGCCAGGCCAAAGAAGATCGCGAAGGTGAAGCATCACAAGGCCGTGCCCGTCGACGGCGTGGCCGCGTTCGTGGCAGACCTGCGCCAGGTGGACGGTTCTAGCGCTCGCGCGCTCGAGCTGGCTGTGCTAACCGCTGCACGCTCAGGCGAGGTCCGCGGCGCGCGATGGTCAGAAATCGACCTTGAGGCCCGGGTATGGACCGTGCCGGCCGAGCGGATGAAAGCGAAGAAGGAACACCGTGTTCCCCTGTCGACCCAGGCCCTCGCCATGCTGGAGCAGCTACCGCGCTTCGAGGCATCGGACCTGCTGTTCCCCGGCCGGAAGGGCCCGCTATCCGACATGTCGCTGACGGCTGTCATGCGGCGCTTGAAGTTGACCGCCGTGCCGCATGGGTTCCGATCGACCTTTCGCGACTGGGCCGCCGAACGCACGAACTACCCGCGCGACTTGGCCGAGATGGCGCTGGCCCACGCGATCGAGAACGCCGTAGAGGCGGCCTACCGGCGCGGCGACATGTTGGCCAAGCGCGCGGCCATGATGCAGGCCTGGGCCGACTTTCTCGACCAGACGCACACGGGCGGGAACGTGCTGGAGTTCAAAACAGCTTAGGCGTTTCGGTTCTCTTGGCAGACAGCTCCTCAACACACCGCACCAGGTCTGCCACCCGCCAGCGCGTGAGCCCGCCAATCTTCACCGGCTGCGGTAGGTTCTTCTTGCTGACCTCGCGCCAGAAGGTTGAGATGCCCATCGACAGTAGCCGCGCTGCTTCCTTCGCAGGTACGAGCTTGAGGGCTGGCTCGGAATCGATGGGTGTCGGTGCCGGTGCTACCGCGGGCGCTTTCTGAGGACTTGGCGCGAGGGGTTTCGCGTGTGGCGATAGGCGACGCTGGCTCGCGTCGAACCTTGCCTTCTGCGCCAGAAAAATTAACAGGTCGGCTCGGACGAAAAGCCATGAACTCCCAATCTGCAGTCCTGGGATCTCACCTGCCTGGGCAAGCTCCTCGATCTGGCCAGACGTACAGCGGAGGAGGGCAGCGCACTGCGTCGAATCGATGATTTCGGATACTGGCATGAAGGGCGGTAAGTCCGCGATAAAACAACCACAAAAAAGGTTGCATTCCGCGGATTAAGCCACCACAATAAACTCATGGCAGAGAAACCCGCTACCCCCGCAAAGAAGTCTCGTGGCAGGCCCGCCATTGATCCGGGCAATGAGACTCACACGGTTGCAATCCGAATGACTGGGGCACAGCGCGAGAAGCTGGCACAGCTCGGCGGAGCGCCTTGGGTTCGCGAAAAGATCGACAGAGCCAAGGTGACAACGCCGAAAGAATGATGCCTTGCTGTAGGGCGGCGGGACCGGTGGAACGGCCCTGAATCTGCAGCGAATCCAGGCGGCCGGAAGGGTGGTGGAACACCCGACCGACCTAACCACAACGTGCAACTCTTGAAGGACCGCACACCATGGCTACTCGCAAGTCTACCCAAGCCGCGCCCGCGGCGTCCGTGAACGACTTCCTAAAAGTCGCTTCTTCCGCTGATCCTGCAATCGAGAGCCTGCTCTCAGAGATCGCGGCCTTAGCTCATCGCACCGATCATCGTCTGCGGCTTTTGCCCTGCGGTGACGGTGAGATTGACGCGATCGAGGTCGACACGCTTCGCGATGTCGTGATGCGCATGGGCTGGATGGCCGATGTCGCGCTGCAGCGCCTCGACAGCATCAACACCATGCGCAATGGCCATGCCGAGCAGTGGTTGTTGCCACCGTCCTGCATCACTGCTCTCCTGGGCGACGAGGTGGGAGCATGAGCGCCGCTGTCCTGGCCCTGCCTACATCCGCTCCTGGGCCTGTGGCACAGCGGCAGCGCCGTGGGCCCCTACCGAAAGCTGTGCGCAGCCTCAGTGCATACCGGCTGGATCGGAAGAAAGGGCACGAGCAAGTGCATGCCGACAAAGTAGCGAAGGTGAAAGAAGTCTTCTTCCAGGCTCTCGAGCGTGTACTGCAGGGCGAAGTGACAGGGGTCGCCATCCTCGAGACGCGTGAAGGCGCCAACGAGGGCGACACTTTTTCTGCAGCTGGAGAGTTCGTTGACGATCCGGCCCACTTTCGACGCTGCGCTTACAAGGTCATAGACCTCAGCTTCGGTTGGCACATTGAAGAAAACAATCGACTTCAGTCGACCGAATGAATTTTTCGATAAACGGGTACATGACTATTGCCTTCCTTTCAAACAATGCCTTTGGCTTTAAGCAAACCCGTTTCTGTCCATCCAAGCAGTTTTCAAAGCTGCAATAGCGAGGGCCTCAAGGCAGGGGAGTGCGATGAGGCCCTCTTGAGCACCTGAACCGAAGAACAAGCACCCCTCTTGGCGGAGGGTTCGAGTTTATCGGGTCGGGTGGTTTTTCGACTAGTAGCCACTGACCAACCATGAACCAATCTCAGACTCCCGTTCAGCAGCCTGCCGATGAGCGGCTGCTGCGTCTCCCCGAGGTCTTGACCCGCATTCCAGTGTCGCCTTCGACATGGTGGGACGGCGTCAAGGCAGGTCGTTTTCCAGCGGGCGTGAAGCTTGGCCCGAAGCTGACCGTATGGCGCGCTTCCACGATCGACAGCCTGATCCGTTCTCTCTGAAAGGGCGGACACCATGGAAACGATTCACGGCGATACGCCGGGCGCGAGCACGCCTGCTGATCTGAAGCAGCTTGCCACCCTGCGCGCTCGCTTTGCCCTGCTGGGTCACGAGCTGCGCGTGGTGACCAAGAGCGACAGCATGTTCTACGAGGTGCACCGCTGGGGACAAAGTCGCCACTGCAGCACCATCCACGACTTGGAAGGCTTCCTCGCGCAGCTCACAGGAGCGAAGCATGGCCTTCGTTCGTGACCGCCTGCCGGAGGCTATTCCCTACTTCGAGAGCGAAGGTCTGCGCCTCACAGGCCCTGGCAAGTGGAAGACCGCGAAATGCGATTTCCACGGCGGCAGCGACTCGATGCGCATTAACACGGAGACGGGTGCATTCGTCTGCATGAGCGGCTGCGGCGCCAAAGGCGGCGACGTCGTGGCGTACCGCATGCTCATCGCCGGCGTCGACTTCGTGCAGGCCTGCAAGGACCTCGACGCCTGGCAGGAGAACGACCGGCCATCCCGCATGAAGCCGCTGCCGTTCTCGGCGCGGGAAGCACTGTCCGTGCTGCGCTTCGAAGCGCTGCTGGCTGCTGTCGCCGCTGGCAACATCGCGAAGGGCGTTGTCCTGACCGATGACGACCGACAGCGACTCCTGCAGGCCGCCTCACGCATCGAATACATCGCGGAGGAAGTCGGATGACGCCGCGCGCCAAGACGTACGAGGAGACAGCGGCGGTCTTCGATCACCCACTGCGATCCGCGCCTGGCCCTGCGCTTCCAATGCGGCGCCTGATCTACCAGCTGGCCCAGGATCTGCCGGACGAGCCGGAGTTCGAGGACGAACTGGTCGAGGGCCTGATCGGCCGCCAAGCCATGTCCGTGATCTACGGCGACAGCAACAGCGGGAAGACCTTCCTGGCGATCGACTTGGCCGCATCCGTGTGTCTGGGCACGCCGTGGATGGGCCGGAACGTCGAGCCGTCGCTGGTGGTGTACCTGGCCACCGAAGCGCCGCGCTCAGTGCGCGAGCGCTTGAAGGCCTACCACCGGCACCACGAATGCAAGGTGCCGATGCTGGCCATCGTCGCGTCACCAGTGAACCTGTTCGACACTGACGGCGACACCAAGGCGCTCATCGCGCTCGTGAAGGAACTGGAGACCGAACACGGCATGACCTGTGGCTTGGTCATCGGCGACACCCTTGCGCGCCTGAGCGCTGGCGCGAACGAGAACAGCGGGGAGGACATGGGCGTGGTCGTGAAGCACGTCGACCGCATCCGCGCGGAGACGGGCGCGCACTTCATGCTCATCCACCACTCGGGCAAGGACGCGGCGCGCGGCATGCGCGGCTGGAGCGGCCTGCGTGCGGCGACCGACACCGAGATCGAGGTGACCTCCGACGAGCTCGCTGGCACGCGCACCGCCGAGATCACGAAGCAGCGTGACATGGGAGGGAAGGGCGATCGCATCGGCTTCCGCCTGGAGACCATCGACATGGGCCCGGGGAAATGGGGGAAGCAGCGCACGTCGTGCGTCGTCGAACCCACCATTGCCGCCGACAAGCCGGCGCGCGGCAAGCGGCCCAGCGAGGTCGCGGGAGCCATTACCGAGTTCCTGACGGTGCGCGGCAGTGGATGCCTTCGTGGAGCTTTGGTGAAGCATTTCGACGGCAGGTACCCGAGCACGTCGGTCTATCGCGAGATCAACAAGATGCTCGACGCCGGCCTCTTGATCGAGTCCGTTGGCATCGTCGCGCTACCAGGCCGCCCGGGGGTGAATCCTTGATACACCTCTGTTACGAAAGTCTCCAACTGCTGAAAAAGTGGGCAGCAGAAAACTGCCCTCAGATTAAGCAGGCGAGGGAGGCGCTTTTCTCCTCTTGTCTCCAACTACGTGCAGTGTGCAAAGCCAGCATCCATGCGGGTTTCCAGGGGAGTCTCCAACTTGTCTCCTATGTCTCCAATGAGCAATCGGAGACAAGGTTTCAGGTGTCTCCAACTGTCTCCTCTCCCTATAGGGGAGAGACAGAGGAGACAAACCCGGCCAGGAGACTGGCGCCTGCAAGCAGGACGCATCAGGGGGCGACGACCATGAACTGCGCCAGGAGAGAGCCATGAGTAGCTTCGATGACGCGTTCGTGGTGATGGCTTACATGGCGTTCCTGAACGAACCCAGTGCGGAGACCGGAGACAACTTGGCCGCTGCGCTCGCAGACCAACACCCGGCGCTCCTATCGTTCGAAGAGCTATCCCGCACCTTCCGCAGGCATGTCTCGGAGCTGCAGCACAGCCGCCTGCTTGATGCATCAGGACAGGCCGGCGTGAACCTGCTCAACGAACTGATCGCGGATTGCAAGGGGAAGGGCATCTCATGAGCGCCCTGATTCAGCAAGCCAAGACAGTCCGAGCAACCGTGCTTTTCGTGCTGGTTGCGCCGGACGTGTACCGCCTGGGCCTAGACGGCAACACAGCGATCTATGCGCCGCGATCCAACGCGAGGAAGACAGCATCGATGCTCCATGCCTTGGCTGAATCACGAGGGCAGTGGGTGAATGCATCCGGCCTGCTTGAAGGTGCCGAGCGCACCCGTCCTGACAAATGCGTGCGACAAGCCTTGTTGCGTGGCGTCGACCAGATCGGCAACGTCTCAACGAAGCTGGCCGCCGCGCTGAGCACGATCGAAACCGAAATGCGCGGAGACGAGGTCTGGGTCCGTGTGCTCGACCGCGAGACCGGCTTTTTCATCGAAACCGTGCCAATGCCGTTCCACCTCCATTCCTGAGCTAGGACGGGCGGGCACCCGCTGGGATCATCAAATGCATGACCTCAGCCATTCCCTCTTCGCTCCGTCACGGCATCAACCGGTGCCGCTCTTTGCTTGCCACTAACCAAGCGGAGATAGAAGCCTGTGTGTCTGACATGACACGCAAGGATGTCGATCTGACGGACGAGCTCGAGCGCCTGACGGCTGTCGGCAATGCTCTGCGCCAACGCCTCGGCACCTACGAGCATGCGGCGATGCTCGCCTCCGAGCAAAGCGCAGACGACCAAGCCGAGCAACGCTTGGCACGCGATGCTCATTTGGCTCGGCTTGCCTGTGAGGCAGCCGAGTACCGCAGCGTGCTCGCTGCTGCTGTCACGAGTCAACTCGAACAGCTCAAGGTTTCCATCGAGGCCTTTTATAAAGCCGACGAAGAGGCGCACGCCGCCTTTGTTCGAGCTGCCTCCCCCAACGTAGTCGACGGGCGCTGCCGCTCCCAAGTCTTCGAGGCCATCACGCGCGCCTTGGCTGAGACCGCTCACGTCCAGCCCGATCCGGAGGCGTGCAAGTGGAAAGCCGGACGTGTCCGTGCCTTCATGGCGGAAAAGCTGCGCGACCCCTCGCAATTCGATGTCTGAACCACCAGGAGCAAGCCATGTGCGTTGAATCTTTGATCGCTCTGGGCCTCTCGGCCTCTACCGCATCCACCGTGGGCACCGTCGCCTCGATCGCCGGCACCGCTGCTGCTGGCGCTGCTGCAACCTCCGCCCTGGCGAAATCGCCGAAGGTCGACGCGCCCAAGCCGTTGACCCAGGCCGACAAGCCCGCGCAGGCTGCTCAGGCGGTGGACCGCAATGCACTCCTCAAGCGCAATGCCACGGCCGCCCAGGGCGCGCTCGCGGGCAATGGCAGCACGCTCTTGAGCGGAGCGAGCGGCATCAATCCGGCCTCCCTCAACCTTGGCAGCAACTCGCTGCTCGGGAGCTGACATGAGCTTGAGTGACGTCGAAGTGTTCTACGGTTCCAAGCCTGCCGCTGCACCAGCTGAACCCGCTCCTGCACCAGTTCCTGCGCCCGTTGTGGTGGCCGAGCCTGCCGAGTCAGCGCCCGTCGATGAAGAGCAGGCCGAGGCTCAGGCCCCTGTCGTCGAGCAGCCGGCCGAGAAGGTCGAGCATGTGAGCGATAGCCCTCCTGCGCCCTGGGAGCGCACGCCAGAGGAAGTCTTGGCGTCCAGCTTCTACGACCCGCGCACGACGTACAAGACATCCCTCAACGCCATCGAGCAGGCCTACGTCAGCCGCGGCGCAACGCCCGAGCAGGCCCAGGAGGTCGTCGGGCAGTGGTGGCCGGCCCTGGGTCGCCTGAGCGCCGACGGTGGCGACATGAGCCAGGTTGCCGACGCTGTTGCCGCTGTCACGCGTGAGCTTCCGCCGCCGGAGCGCGTTCAGGAATGGGCTGGCCAGAGCATGCAGCTGCTGCGCTCGGAGTACGGCGACGACGCCGGCCAGATCCTGAAGGACATGCGCACGATGGTCGCCGCTGACCCGAAGGCCAAGGCTTATCTGGACCTGACGGGCCTGGGCAACCATCCGAGCATCGTTGCTGCCCTGGCCAAGAGCGCTCGAGCCTTCCGTCGCGCGGGAAAGTTCAAGTAGCGCGATGCCTGCTTGGAAGCCAGGCCAGTCCGGCAACCCGTCAGGCCGAGCGAGCAAGGGCACGATCGAGGCCCGTGTCGCCCTGCGCCAGAACATTCTGGATCGCATGCCTGCCGTCGTAGAAAAACTGCTTGCCCTGGCTCAAGAGGGTGACGTGCAGGCCGCGCGCACGCTCATGGAGCGCGTGCTGCCATCGGTGAAGCCTGAGAGCCTGCCGGTCCTGCTGGACATGGCTGGCGCGACCACTGCGACCGAGCAATCCGCCCTGATCGTCAAGGCGATCGTGTGCGGACAGATCGCACCCGACGTTGGCTCTGACCTGCTTGCCGGCATCGCCAACGCCGCACGAATCGCTGACTTCGATCAAGTCGCAGCGGACGTGCGTCAACTTCGTGAGGAGCTGAGCAAGAGATGAACCGATCCCCTGTCGACGACGAGCGCCGCCGGTGGCATCAGAGCCCAGAGTGGTCCGGCACCGCGCCGAGACCACCCCAAAAGCCTCTGCAACCCAGCCAAGTGCGCATTGGTTTCGAGGAAGCCATGCGCGAGCGTGCCTTCCAGGCGAGCTACAGGAGTCGCCTGCTCTACGACCCGTTCAAAGGACGCACATGACCGCACGCAGCCTGCTCGAACAGCTCAAACGCGACCTCGTGCGCCGGAGTGGTGGTGCCGCGGGTGTCTTGGGAGTCAAAGGGCTTGCCGAGCGCATGAGGAAGAAATGGCTGCCCAAGTACCACGCAGACGTTGACTACTACCGCAAGCATGGAGCGCTGCCTCCGCAACCAATGCCACCCACCCGGGAAGAGCTGGAGCAGCGCCTTGCCCAGTACGAACCCGGCAGCCTTGCCCACAAGATGACCGAGCGGTCACTTTTCTACTTCGACCGCGTCTTCATTCCTGGCCCGCCTGGCGAGGGTGGCGAATGGGTCCTGCGCGAACCACAGACCGGAGACTGATATGTCCACCACCATCCGCCTCGCCGTTGAGCAGGACGTCGACGACCTCGTTGCAATGGGCCGCGATATGCACGCCGAGAGCCCGCGATTCCGGACCATGGGTTTTTCAGAAACCAAGGTGCGCCGCCTGCTCACGATGCTGCAAGGTACCTCGCCCGGCCTGCGCGGCTGCATGTTCGTCGCCGAGCGCGACGGCACCCTGATCGGCATGGCTCTCGCAATCCTGGATCAGCACCTCTTTCACGATGAGCGATTCGTCACCGACTTGGTGGTGTTCATCAAGCCCACGCACCGACCGAGCCGGGCCTTTCCCAGGCTCATCCAGGCGATTGAGTCATGGTCGATCGAGCAAGGCGCCGCCTCCGTGATCCTAGGCGTCAGCACCGGCGTGCACGTCGAGCAGACCCTCGAGATGTACGGCCGCATGGGCTATGCCAGTGCCGGCTGCACCCTGTCCAAGACGCTTGCAGGAGATTGAACATGGCCGACCAATTCGATGCGGATGCCGCAGTCCGAAGCTTCATGAATGGCGCTGCACCAAACCCCGAGGTTGCACTGCGCAGCAGCCTCTACGACGCAGTAACCAAGAACCCTGACCAGGCCGCCGAGTGGCGCCGCACCGCCGCGACGATCGGCGTGCCGGTGGACACCGCCCAGGCGCTGCCCGACTGGTCCAAGCAGCAGATAGCACTTCAGCAGATCAACCCGACAGCCCTGGCTCGAATGAATCCGGCTACTACGGGCTTCCTGACTGACCCGCAGAACGCCGCTGTTGCGCATGATGACGTCGGGGTCCTGTCGCAGTTAGAGGGCGGCATCGTCGGCGCGGCCAAGTACCTCACTGGCCTGGGCGATGCGAAGCGCAGCCTGCCGAAGGACCTGCTGGCCGGCGCGATCTTCAAGGCGAACCAAGGCATGGCCGGCGTCCTGCAAGCCGCCGTCGAGATCCCGGCGAAGGCTCTCGATCCGCTGGTGGGCAGCCTGCTCCCGAGCAACCCGCTCACGCCCGTGGCCGAGTACCTGGCCTGGGCCGGCGCCACCTCCGCCGCGCGTGCCAAGGAACTCAGCCCGGCGACCGACAGCTTGGCCGAGAACGCGTTCTCGAGCGGCGTGCAGTCGATGGGCTTCAATCTGTCGATGCTGCCGCTGCTGATCGCGACGCGCGGTGCGGGCGCCGGACCAGTGCTCACCATGATGTCGGCGAACCAGGGCGGCCAGTCCTACCAAGAGGCGCGCACGCAGGGCCTGAGCCCGTTCCAGGCGCTGCCGTATGCCGCCTCCCAGGCCGCCATCGAGTACGCGACGGAGAAGCTGCCGCTGGGCGTGCTGCTGAAGGACCTGAAGGCTGGCACTGGCCTCATGAAGACGCTGGCGCACAACGTCGCGACCGAGATCCCTGGCGAGCAGGTCGCGACCGTGCTGCAGGACCTCAACTCGTGGGCCGTCCTGCCCGAGAACCGCGCCAAGCCCTTCAGCGCTTACCTCGCGGAGCGGCCCAGCGCTGCCGCCTCGACGCTCATCGCCACTGTGGTGGGTTCAGGCGGTCAGGTCGGCGTGATGAAGGCGGTTCAGGCGGCCGCAGACCGCGTGTCCGGCGTCGATCGGCAAGCCCAGGAGGCCCAGCAGAGCGCCCAGCAGGTCGAGCAGATGGCCAAGGTGGCCAGCACCAGCAAATTGCGCGCACGTGACCCGGAGAGCTTCCGCCTGTTCGTCGACCAAGTGACCGAGGCCAATGCCCAGGCGCCGAAAGAGTTCTACATCGACGCCCAGACGCTCGCCAACACTCTGAACCAGTCAGGCATCGGCCAAGCGGAGATCGAGCGCCTGGCGCCCGGTGTGGCCGCTCAGATGAAGGCTGAGAACCAGCTGCCCGGGGCCGACATCCGCATCCCCATCGCTGAGCTGCTGGCTGCCGATCCGGCCATCACCGCATCGTTGATCGATCACTTGCGCGTGACGCCCGAGGACATGAGCCGGGCCGAGAGCCAGCAGTTCACCCTCAACCAGAGCCAGGAGCTGCAGAGCGCCGTCGAGGGCGAGATGGCGCGCGCCGTGACCGAGGCCGACATCGCTGGCCGCGACGCCAACGTGCGGCTCTACTTCGAGCAGCAGCTGGCCGCGACGAACCGTTTCACCGCCCAGGCCCGCCTTTCCTATGCGTCGATGTTTGAGGCCTACTACCGCACCCAGGCCGAACGCTCCGGCATGACGCCCGAGGTCTTCCTGGACCGGTACCGCCTGGAGTTCACCAACGCTGCTGCGCCTGGTGGCCGCTCCGTCAGCCAAGGACAGCAGCGCGGCCCGCGCGCAACGCTCAGCTTCGGCGAGGACATCACTGCGGCGGCCAGCGTCATCGGCCTGGGGAAGAACGCGGATTTGAGCAGCGTCCTCCATGAGGGGGGACATTTCTTCCTGGAGGTGCAGAGCGACCTTGCAGGCCGCATCCAGGGCCGCATCAACGCCGGCGAGGACGTCAGCGCCAGCGAGCGCCAGATCGCTGTGGACATGGGCACGCTGCTCAAGTGGATGGGCGTGACCGGCACGCCGACGCTCGACGCGCTCACCGACTGGCAATCAACGCCGCTCGAGCAGAAGCGCAGCCAGCACGAGAAGTTCGCGCGCGGTGTCGAGACCTACTTCATGGAGGGCCAGGCGCCCAGCGTCGAGCTGCAATCTGTCTTCGATCGCTTCCGCTCCTGGCTGGTGTCGATCTACAAGAAGCTGTCCAACCTGAAGGCCGATCTGTCGCCAGACGTGCGCGGTGTGCTCGATCGGATGCTGGCGTCGGACGACGCAATCCGGGCCGCAGAGGACGCGCGCAACCTGGGACCGCTCTACACCAGCGCGGAACAGGCCGGCATGACACCTGCGGACTTCCAGGCCTACCAGGCGCTCGGCAAGCAGGCTACGGCCGACGCAGAGGCCGAGCTGTCGATCCGCATGATCCGTGACATGCGGCTGCTGTCGAAGGCCAAAGACAAGGCCCTGCGCGCTGCCCAGAAGGAGGCAGACGCCCTGCGTGCCGAGATCGAGCAGCAGGTGCGCCGCGAGGTGCTCGCTGAGCCGATCTACCGCGCGCACCAGTTCCTCACCGGCAAGGCGCAGGACAGCATCCAGCCCGGAAAGATCGCGCCGGAGGACGTCGACACCACGCTGGGCAACGGCAAGCTGCGCACGGCCCTGGTGAAGGAGATCGCTCCGGAGGCCTTTGCCGAACTGCGCCGCATGCGCATGACCAGCGAGAAGGAGGGCATGCACCCCGACCTGGTGGCCGACATGTTCGGTTTCAGTTCCGGTGACCAGCTGCTGCAGGGCCTCGCGATGGCGGGCCCGCCGGCCGACGCCATCCAGGCGCTCACCGATCAACGCATGCTGGAGACGCACGGCGACATCGCCAGCCCAGAGGCGCTCATGCGCGCGGCCGAGCGCGCCATCGCCAACGAGGCCCGCGCCCGCATGGTGGCGACCGAACTGCGCGCCGCGGCCAGGGCAGGCAACGGCCGTGAGGGCAGCGTCGACGTGATGAGCCGCGCCGCCCGCGACTTTGCCGAGCGTGTCATCGCCGGCCAGCGCATCAAGGACGTGCGGCCCAAGCAGTACATGGCCGCCGCCGGCCGCAGCGCCAAGCTGGCGATGCAGAGCCTGGGCAACACCGCCGAGCTCGCCATGCACAAGCGCAATGAGCTGGTGAACATCCACGCCGCGCGCGCCGCGTCGAATGCCCAGACCGAGATCGAGGCCGCACACAAGTACTTCCAGCGCGTGGTAAAGGCCGACATCCCGAGCGACTACATGGCCCAGATCGACGCGCTGCTCGAGCGCTTCGACATGAGCCCGAGGACGTCGAACAAAGCGATCGAGCGACGCAAGAGCCTGCGCAAGTGGGTCGACGAGCAGCGTGAGCTTGGCCGAGACCCGGACATCAGCGAGGAGCTGCTGGACGAGGCGCGCCGCGTGTCGGTCAAGGATCTGACGGTGGACGAGTTCCGTGGCCTGGTCGAGACCGTGAAGCAGATCGAGCACCTGGGCCGCACGAAGGAGCGCATGCTGACGGCCAAGGACGAGCGCGACTTCGCCGAGGTCAGCGCCGAGCTGATCGGCAGCGTGACCTTCAATGCCCAGGGCCGCAAGGCAGACACGCGCACGCCGAAGACCGAGCTGGGTCGCAAGCTGCAGGGCCTGCGCAACTTCGGTGCCTCGCACATCAAGGTGGCGACCCTGGCGCGCGTGTTCGACGGCGGCAAGGACGGCGGCGCCTGGTGGGAGCGCGTGATCCGTCCGGTCAATGAGGCCGGCAACATGGAGACGCGCATGAAGGCTGAGCTGACCGAAAAGCTCACCGGCATCATGGCGCCTCTGTTCGAGTCCGGCGCTTCGATGACCGGCAATGACCAGTTCTTCCCGACCATCGGTCGCAGCCTGAACCGGCAGGAGCGCATGGCCATCGCCATGAACTGGGGGAACGCCTCGAACCGACAGCGCCTGCTCGGTGGCGAGAACTGGACCGAGCAGCAGGTGCAGCCCGTGCTCGACAGCGTGACAGCCGAGGAGTGGCACGTGGTGCAGAACGTCTGGAGCCTGTTCGAGTCGCTGCGCCCGCTCATCGCCGCCAAGGAACTGCGCGTTTTCGGGAAGGAGCCCAACTGGATCGAGCCAACGCCGTTCGTGACGTCGACCGGTGTCACGATGAGCGGCGGCTACTTCCCAGTGACCTACGACAGCTCGGCCAGCATCAGAGCCGAGGAGCATGCCAACGCCGAGGAGGCGCGCCAGCAGATGAAGGGCGCCTACAACGCCGCCACGACGCGCCGCAGCTTCACCAAGACCCGCGCCGAGGAGGTCTACAACCGGCCGCTCCTGCTGTCGTTCCAAGGCATGTACGGCAGCCTGAACGCGGTGGTGCGCGACTTGGCCTATCACGAGGTGCTGATCGACCTGAACCGCCTGCTGCGCTCCGATGCGATTGACGGTGCGGTCCGCTCCACGTTCGGGCCGGCGGTCATCAAGCAGTTCAGCGACTGGCGCAACGACATCGCCGAGGGCGACGTGCCGGCGCAGCGGCAGATCGACAAGCTGGCAGGCGCTGTCCGGCGCAACGTCAGCTTCGTGGGCCTGGGCTACAACGTGGTGAGCGCGGCAACCCAGCTCACTGGTGTGGCCCAGTCCATTGCCCGGGTCGGCCCGCAGTGGTTCGGCATGGGCCTGAAGGCCTACTTGGGCGCGCCGATCGTCAAGACGCGCGAGGCCAGCGCCAAGTCCGAGTTCATGGCCAGCCGCACGCGCACGCAGTTCCGCGAGCTGGCCGAGCTGAACAACAAGGTGAACGGCCAGAGCGCGATCCGGGAAGCCATCGTGGCGAACGGCTATGTGCTGATGTCGCGCGTGCAGCAGATGGTCGACGTGCCGACCTGGCACGGCGCCTACGAGAAGGCGATCGCTGACGGCAGGAACGAGGCGACAGCCGTGCAGCTGGCCGACCAGTCGGTGATCGATGCCCAGGGCGGCGGCGGCATCAAGGACCTGAGCGCGATCGAGCGCGGCGGCCAGACACAGAAGCTCTTCACGTCGTTCTACTCGTTCATGAACACCGCGCTGAACATCCTGGTGGCGCGCGGCATGACGCACCGGTCAGCAGCGCATAGCGTGGTCGACTTCACCCTCATCGTGATGGTGCCCAGCATGATCACGTCGCTTCTGAAGGACGCTCTGATCCCAGGCGACGGCAGCGACGACGACAAGGCGGTCTGGCGCAAGCTGGTTGCCGCCGGCGCGGACAGCCTGTTCGGCCTAGTGGTGGGCGGTCGGGAGCTGTCGGAGGCCGCGAAGAAGCTGCTGGGCGTCTCCGACTTCGCCCGCGGCTACAGCGGCCCGGCTGGCCTGCGCATCGTCGGCGACCTCACCAACCTGAGCACGCAGGTGCAGCAGGGAGACGCTGACCTCGCACTGCTCAAGGCCACGATCAACGTCGCCGGTGACCTGGTGGGCCTGCCTGCTGCACAGATCAATCGCACCCTGACCGGTGGCGCTGCCCTGGCGCAGGGTGACACCCAGAACCCGGCTGCACTGGCCTTCGGTTACCAGAAACCCTGACAGGAGAACCCGCATGATCATCAACACCAACGAGCTTTTCAGCTCCGTCCAATCCCTGCCGGCGCTTGGCGATGCCGTGTCCCAGCCCGTCGAGAATTTGTCGATGGGCAACCTGCTCGATGCTGAGCGGCCCTTCCTGCACATCCGCACCGCCGGCGTGGCGCCGCGCTCGGAAGGCCTGTCGGTGCTGGAGGTGGGCCTGCTGCACTCCGATGACGGCCAGCGCTTCGCGTGGGCAATCTCGCCCATCCCTGACATGGAGATCCGGACGTCGACGCCTTGGGCCTTCACGCCGATGCGCCTGCCAGGTGGCCTCAAGCGCTTTTTGATGCTGCGCTACCGGGTGACCGGCGATCGCCTCATCGCGGGTGCCCTGACGGCGTTCCTTTCCGCCGATGCGGTGCCGCCTTCGCCAAAGGCACAGCCTGCACAACGCGAGCGGCGCCAGAACGTGACCGCCCAGCACGAGTACTACCCGTCAGGTTTCAGCTTCCCGCACTACTACAACCAGCCAGGGAAGTACGAGGAACAGGCGGCAGGAGGCTCGCAAAAGGCCTAGACGGAAGAACTGGCTGCAAGCATTCACGCAGGCTTGCGGATCACCAGATTGATGCCAGCTTTCTGCAGCGTCGACAGCTTCCAGCCGCGGGTGCGCAGACTGAAGTCAACGTCGGGCTTAGGCAGCTTGCCCTGCCTGATCCAGCGGCGCACGGTCTCGTCGCTGACGCCACCGAAGTAGGCACGGAGGTCGCGGCGCCAAATCATGATGTCGACCTCATCCGTCCTCATGCCTTCAGTCCTTGTAGGTAGGGCACAGGTTAAGCACTTCGTTTGACGTCATGAGAGAACAGCTTACGAAGTAACCTTTTCGGTTAAGCAAAAAGGGTTTGTCAGCACGTAAAAATGCAAACTTTTCTGCTGCTTTAATACTAAAGGTTATTAACGTTTCGTTGACTTTGCCTACTTCCCGAAGCTAAGATCGACAGCAATATGCCCCCCACCTCTGGCCCCGGCGCAAGCGCGGTGTGTCATGTGGGGGGTTTCTCTTTGTGGGGCCCGTCGAGTCTTGATGGTAGTGCTGAAGCCTCATCTATCCCGTCCGAACCAAGTTGATCGCCTTGCCGAGCGTGGTCTAGAAATCAGAGACAGGGCTCAAGCCCTGGCTGCACTTCAAAGATTTGGTTACTACAGGCTATCAGGATACTTTTATCCATTGAGGAAAACTAAGCCTCGTGGTGAGCAAGGACGCCTTGATGAGTTTGTGGATGGAGCAACCTTCGATCTCATCGTTGCCTTGGCAGAGTTCGACAAGGCGCTCCGTGTTCATGTCATGCATGCGGTTGAAACGATTGAAGTTGCGTTTCGTGTGGCCATTGCATACAAACTGGGCCCGCTAGCACCAGATGCTCACTTGCAGTCTGCGTTTCTGGATGGTCGATTCGTCGAGAAACCTTCATACGACCGACCTTCGAAGCATGACGAGTGGATCGTCCGCTATCAGAAGCTATGCACGCAGTCCAAGGAGGACTTCGTCAAGCATCACAAGGACAGGTATGGCGGCCAGATGCCTATCTGGGTGGCGATCGAGTTGTGGGACTTCGGCCTACTTTCTCGGTTTTACGAAGGGATGAAACCTCGAGATCAAGGCAGCATCGCTAGCGCTTTCGGCCCTGTCGACGGCAGGATGATTGCCTCATGGCTTCGAAACATCTCCTTCGTGCGAAACGTGGTCGCCCATCACGGTCGGCTTTGGAACCGCACCAATCCCTCAACCTTAGTGCTGCCCAAGGGCGATCGAGTGCCCTATCTAAGCGGGCTGGGCGATGGTCCACGAGGCAAGCTCTACGAGACGCTTGCATGCATGCGCTTCCTTTTGCGAACCATCCAGCCACATTCGGAGTGGCATACCTACTTGAAGCGGCAGATCAATACGTTTCCAGCGTCTGACCTTGTTTCCTTGGAAGCTGCAGGCTTCCCGACCGACTGGCAAACAAGACCTCTATGGAACTAGGATCAGATTCGTTTTGATGGCCTGGTTGATGGAAAAAACCATGAAGAGACGATTTAACCCCTCTATTAGTTGCGCTTAGGCGGACACACTCTCCGCCATCGACGCGTCGCGCTCGCGACCGCCATCCGTTTCCAGCACGCTCCAACCCTGTCGGCCACAAGCATGCCGGCGGTGCGCAACCACGCGTTGCAGGTAGAGCGAAAGATCGCATCGACGACCTTGGTCGTCCGCCGCTGCGTTTACGATGCCCGGCTGCCCGCCCAGGTCGGCGCCGCCAACCACCGACAGAAGAAGTACAACATGCTGACTGCACTCGCTTACGCCATGATCCTCGTGTTCATGGCGCTGATCATGACCAAGCGCCTGTCGGCCATGGTGGCGCTGATCATGGTGCCCATCGTCTTCGGCCTGATCGGCGGATTCGGCATGGGGCTGGGTCCGATGATGCTCGACGGCATCAAGAAGCTCGCGCCCACGGGCGTGATGCTGATGTTCGCGATCCTGTACTTCGGCATCATGATCGATGCCGGGCTGTTCGATCCGGCGGTGCGCTGGATCCTGAAGCTGGTGGGCAACGATCCGACCAAGATCGTCATGGGCACCTTCGTGCTGGCCACCTGCGTCTCGCTCGACGGCGACGGCTCCACCACCTACATGATCACCTGCGCGGCCATGCTGCCGCTCTACCGCCGGCTGGGCATCAGCCGGCTCGTGCTGACCTGCGTGGTCATGATGGCCGGCGGCAACATGAACATCCTGCCCTGGGGCGGGCCGACCGCGCGCGCGGCCAGCGCCCTGGGCGTGGACGTGGGCCAGCTGTTCGTGCCGATGATCCTGCCCATGGTCATCACCGGCGCCTGGGGTCTGGCGGTGGCGTTCTGGCTGGGCCGGCGCGAGAAGCGCCGCCTGGGCACCATCGATTTCTCCAGGATGCACGACGCCCCGGGCGACGACGGGATCGCCGTGTCCTCCGTGGCGCGGCCCGGCCTGATCTGGGTCAACCTGGCCCTGACGGTCGGACTGATGGTGCTGCTGATCATGGGCGTCTTCCCGCTGCAGGTGCTGTTCATGGTGGCCGCGGCGATCGCATTGATGATCAACTACCCGCGCCTGGAGCAGCAGAAGGAGCGTCTCGAGGCGCACGCGGCCAACATCGTGCCGGTGGTGGCGCTGATCTTCGCGGCCGGCATCTTCGTGGGCATCCTGTCGGGCACCAAGATGGTCGACGCGATCGCGGCGAGCGTGATCTCCGGCCTGCCCAACTGGCTGGAGCCCTACCTGGCGGTGGTGACGGCGGTCCTGAGCGTGCCGTTCACCTTCTTCATCTCGAACGACGCGTTCTATTTCGGCATCCTGCCGATCCTGGCCAAGGCCGGGGCGGTGCATGGCTTCACGGCCGCCGAGATCGGCCGCGCCTCGCTCATCGGCCAGCAGGTGCACCTGCTGAGTCCGCTGGTCGCCTCGACCTACCTGCTGGTGGGGCTGGCCAAGGTGGAGTTCGGCGACCACCAGCGTTTCACGCTGCTGTGGGCGATGTCCTCGGCCGTGGTCATGCTGGCCACCACGCTGCTGCTCGGCGTGATCCCGCTGGTGCGATTCGGCTGAACGGGAGGTGGAAATGAACAAGCGCATGTCCGGGGACTCGATGGGCGGGACCACGCGCCGTGCCGCGGTCGGGGGCCTCGTCGCCCTGGGGGTGAGCCCGTTCGCGGCCGCGCAGCACAACGCGCAGCGCACCGACGAACTGCTCGACTTCGCGCCACGCGGCCGCCCGCCGGCGGGCTACGAACCGGCCTACGCCGCCATCGTGCGCGCGGCCGAGGACGAGGGGCGCCTGGTCATCTACTCGACCACCGACCTCGCCGTCGTCCAGCCGCTGATCGATGATTTCCGCTCGCTCTATCCGCGCATCGCGGTGGAGTACGAGGACCTCACCAGCACCGAACTGCACCACCGCTTCGTCGCCGAGACCCAGCTCGGGCGCGACAGCGCGGACGTGCTGTGGAGCTCGGCCATGGACCTGCAGGTCAGCCTGGTCGAACAGGATCACGCGCTGGCGTACGCGTCGCCCGAGGGTGCGAGCCTGCCGGACTGGGCGCGGTTGCGCGACCAGGCCTGGGCCACGACCTTCGAGCCGATCGTCATGGCCTACAACAAGAAACTGGTGCCGCGTCCGCCCCGCACGCATGCCGACCTGGCGGCGCTGCTGGAGCGCACGCCGGCGCTCAAGGGCAAGGTGATCACGTACGACGTGGAGAAATCCGGCCTCGGGTTTCTGCTGGCGGCGCAGGACGCGCGCGCGACCCCGGCCTTCTGGGACGTGGCGCGCGCCCTGGGCCGCGCCGACGTGCGTTTCGCCGCGACCACCTCGACGATGCTGGGCCGGGTGGCCAGCGGCCGCGAAGCCATCGCCTACAACGTGCTCGGTGCCTACGCGCTGGCGCAGGCACGGCGCAATCCGGACATCGGCGTGGTGTTTCCCGAGGACTACACGCTGGTGCTCTCGCGGCTGCAGTTGATCGCCCGGCGCGCCGCGCGGCCGAACGCGGCGCGGCTGTGGCTCGACCATACGCTGTCGCAGCGCGGCCAGACCCTGATCGAGCGCCAGGGCATCTACGCCATGCGCGCCGACGTGAAGGGCGCGGCCACGGCGGCGCAGCTGTCACGTCAACTCGGCGCGACGCTGCGGCCGATCCAGCCGGATGCCGATCTGACGCACGACTTGCAGCCCGACGCCTACCGCGCGTTCATCCGGCGCTGGCGCGACGCCCTGGGACAGCCGCTGCGCCGCGCGGCCTGAGCCGCCTGCGTTGCGGGCCAGCCGCCCGACGCCGCTTCTATGACCGGCATACAGCGTGCCTATTCGCCCGCATCATGCTTCTGGGACAGAATTTCGCTTCCTTTCCCACCGCATGACGGAGTTGCCTCATGGAAAAAGACAAGAACGAAGCGAAGTGTCCCTTCAGCCAGGCATCGGGTGCCGGCAGAACCAACCGAGACTGGTGGCCCGAGCAATTGCGCCTGGACCTGCTGCATCAACACTCGTCCAAGTCCAACCCCATGGGCGGGGACTTCGACTACGCGGAAGCCTTCAAGCGTCTCGACCTCGCGGCCGTGAAAGCCGACCTCGCGGCCCTGATGACCGATTCGCAGGACTGGTGGCCGGCCGACTTCGGCCACTACGGGCCGCTGTTCGTCCGCATGGCGTGGCACAGCGCCGGCACCTACCGCATCGGCGATGGGCGGGGTGGCGCCGGCCGCGGCCAGCAGCGCTTCGCGCCGCTCAACAGCTGGCCGGACAACGTGAGCCTGGACAAGGCCCGTCGCCTGCTCTGGCCGATCAAGCAGAAGTACGGCAACCAGATCTCCTGGGCCGACCTGCTGATCCTGACGGGCAACGTCGCGCTCGAGACGATGGGCTTCAAGACCTTCGGCTTCGCCGGCGGCCGTGCCGACGTGTGGGAGCCCGACCAGGACGTGTACTGGGGCCGCGAGGACAAGTGGCTCGGCGGCGACAAGCGCTATTCGCGCGGCTCGCCGGGCGTCGAGGGCCACGGCGTCATCGACAAGGACGACGACAGCGAGGTGACCCACTCCCGCGATCTGGAGAATCCCCTGGCCGCCGTGCAGATGGGCCTGATCTACGTCAATCCCGAAGGCCCGGACGGCAAGCCCGACCCGGTCGCCTCGGCCATCGACATCCGTGACACCTTCGGGCGCATGGCCATGGGCGACGAGGAGACCGTGGCGCTGATCGCGGGCGGCCACACCTTCGGCAAGACCCACGGCGCCGGCCCGTCCGAGAACGTGGCGCACGAGCCCGAGGCGGCCGGCATCGAGGCGCAGGGCTTCGGCTGGCACAACCGCTTCGGCACCGGCAAGGGCGGCGACACCATCACCAGCGGCCTGGAAGTCACCTGGACCAGCAAGCCGACGCAGTGGACCAACGAGTACTTCGAGAACCTGTTCAAGTTCGAGTGGGAGCTGACCAAGAGCCCGGCTGGCGCGCACCAGTGGATCGCCAAGGACGGCGCCGGTGCCGGCACCATCCCGCATGCGCACGACCCGAACAAGAAGCTCGCGCCGACCATGCTGACTTCCGACATCGCGCTGCGCGCCGACCCGGTCTACGAGAAGATCTCGCGCCGCTTCCTGGAAAATCCCGACCAGTTCGCCGACGCCTTCGCGCGTGCCTGGTTCAAGCTCACGCACCGCGACATGGGACCACGCGTGCGCTACTTGGGCCCGGAAGTGCCGGCCGAGGAACTCATCTGGCAGGACCCGATCCCTGCGGTGGACCATCCGCTGGTGGATGCGGGCGACGTCGCGACGCTCAAGGACAAGGTGCTGGCGTCGGGTCTGAGCGTGTCCGAACTGGTGTCGACCGCCTGGTCATCGGCCTCCACCTTCCGCGGTTCCGACAAGCGCGGCGGCGCCAATGGCGCGCGCATCCGCTTGGCACCGCAGAAGGACTGGGCCGTCAACCAGCCGGCGCAACTGTCGAAGGTGCTGCGGACGCTCGAAGGCATCCTTGACGAGTTCAACGCCGCGTCTTCAGGCGGCAAGCGGGTGTCGCTGGCCGATCTGATCGTGCTCGCGGGCAATGCCGGGGTCGAGAAGGCCGCGCGCGACGCCGGCCGCGAGGTCGAGGTGCCGTTCGCGCCCGGGCGCGCCGATGCGTCGCAGGCCCAGACCGACGTCGAGTCCTTCGTGCCGCTGGAGCCGGCCGCCGATGGCTTCCGCAACTACGCGAAGGCGGATTTCAGCGTGCCCGCGGAAGTGCTGCTGGTCGACAGGGCGCAGCTGCTGACGCTGACCGCGCCGGAGATGACCGTGCTCGTGGGCGGCCTGCGCGTGCTCGGCGCCAATGCCGGCGACGCAAAGCATGGCGTCCTCACGCACAAGCCGGGCACGCTGACCAACGATTTCTTCGTCAACCTGCTCGACATGGGCACAGAATGGAAGGCGATCGCGGGCCGTCATCAGCAGTACGAGGGCTGCGACCGAAAGACCGGCGAAGCCCGCTGGACCGGCACGCGCGCCGATCTGGTCTTCGGCTCGAACGCGATCCTGCGCGCCGTCGCCGAGGTCTATGCCAGCGCCGATGGCCAGCAGAAATTCGTCGACGATTTCGTCGCGGCCTGGACCAAGGTCATGAACCTGGATCGTTTCGACCTCGTCTGAGTCGCGCACCGGTGCCGGCGCCGGCTTCGGCGGGTCACGGGAGGAAGACGACCGTGGAAAAGCCCCTTTCGAGGGGCTTTTTTCATGGTGGTCCGCCGGGAGGCGGCGGTCGCGCCGCTCAGGCCAGGGCGACCGGATCGTGGAAGCGGAAACCGTTCTTGCCCTCCCGCTTGGCCGCGTACATGGCGGTGTCGGCGGCCTTGACGAGGCGGTCGATGTCGGCGCACGCCGGGCCGTGCAAGGCGATGCCGATGCTCGCCGAGACCCGGCAACCGTGGCCGTTGACCTGGAAGGGCAGCGCGCCGCAGCGCACGATGCGTCCGGCCAAGGCCTCGACGCTGGCGCGCGACTCGAATGCTTCGACGACGACCACGAACTCGTCGCCGCCCAGCCGGGCGGCCACGTCCGACGGACGCAACGCGTGTTTCAGACGCTGCGCGAAAGCGACGAGCAAGGCGTCTCCGGTCTCGTGGCCCAGCGAGTCGTTCACGGCCTTGAAGCCGTCGAGGTCGATGAACAGCACCGCCAGTGGCGTGCCGAGCTGTGCCCTGGCGACGACCTGGCGCAGCAGTTGCATCAGCAGGTTGCGGTTGGGCAGGCCGGTCAGGGCGTCGAAATGCGCCAGGCGACGGATCTGATCCTCGTGCGTCTTGCGCCGGGTGATGTCCATCACCAGGCCTTGCAGCACCGCCGGCCCACCCGCGGCGCGTGCGATCGGCCGTGCGAGCGCATGGATCCAGCGCACGCCGCCCGCCGGCAGGGAAACGCGGCATTCGGTGTCGAACTCCTGGCCCCGGACCAGCGCGTCCTGGATCAGGCGCAGGTAGCGTTCGCGGTCTTCCTCGTGCACCAGCGCCAGGAAACCCGCATCGCCGATCACGCGCTCGCCGGGATCGAGCCCCAAGATCCGGCGGGTCTGTTCCGAACCGGTGGTTTCCTGGCGCGCCGGATCGAAGGTCCAGCTGCCGAATTGCGCGAGGCGCTGGGCCTCGGCCAGGGTGCGTTCGCTCTCGGCGACGGTGCGGAAGGCTTTCATGAGGCGTTCGCGCAGTTCGCTCACGTAACCGGCCATCAAGGCGAACCACGGCATGCTCACGCCGAAGACGAACAAGTTGATGAGCTCCAGCCGCAGATCCAGCGCGTGGGGACGGAATCGGTGCAGCAGGCCGACGACCAGCGCATAACCCGCGACGACGCACAACGCGTGGACCATGAGCGTGCGGATGCGCAGGCCCAGGGCGCCGAACAGGCACACGATCACCAGCAGCACGAGAAACACGGCCCGGCCGCCTTCGGCGGCATAGGCCGCGCCAAGCACGGCCACCGATGCCGCCGCCATCTGCGCCAGGGTGAGGCGGGCATCGTTGCGGGGAGAGTCTCGCCCGGCGTGGAAAAGCCATGCGATGAAGGCCAGCAACAGCAGCGTCGTCACCAGGATGAGCCCGAACACCCGGCCGCGCAGCATGCCCAGTCCATACCAAGCCAGCATGAGCATCAGGGCCAGCAGGTTCGTGGCCGCCGCCAGGAGGTAGCTTCTTGCCCGGATCGCTTGGCGGGCATGGGTCGGACCGGAGAAAGAGGGCGTGCGCATGGTCCTTGACGGGAGAGTTTGCGCACACTTTATCGGCCCCGCGAGGCGCGGGACGGGTGGGTTTCCTGCACGGTCGAGCCGACCGGCGGAACGGAACAACGCCGGTTTTGCCGGCGCTCCCCGTCAGGCCAGACGGCCGAACTTGCTCAGTTCGAAGACCGAGTTGGGCGCGTTGGGCCGTGTCGGTTTGACGGGACGGCGTACCGGTTCTATCTTGCGCGCAGGTTCGCGGTCGAGCATCGGGACGCCCGACGCGATCTGGTCGTCCGCCAGCTTGCGCAAGGTGATGGAGTCCAGGAACTCGACCACGTTGCGGTTGAGCGAATCCCACAGTTCCGGCGTGGTGCAGCGCTCGGCCTGCGTCGGGCCGGCCTTCTTGTCCGTGCCGGCGCGACGTGCCTCGGCGGGCGGGCCGTTCACCGCGAACAGGATGTCGGCGACCGTGATCTCCTCGCTCGCCCGGCCCAGGGTGTAGCCGCCGCCGGGCCCCCGCGTCGAGGCGACGAGGTCGTGGCGACGCAGGTCCGAGAACATCTGCTCGAGGTAGGAGATGGAGATGCTCTGGCGGCGGCTGATCACGCCCAGCGCGATCGGTCCGGCCTTGTGGTGGAGCGCGACGTCGATCATCGCGACGACGGCCAGACGGCCCTTGGTGGTGAGTCTCATGGTGTTGTTCTCCTGACCTGGACGGTGGTGGGTGTGCTTGCGTTGGGTCTCGTCGTCACTCGTCCCTGCCGCCGCCGATGCCCAGCAGCATCAGCACCGACTGGAAGACGTTGTAGAGGCTCAGGTAGACGCCGAGCGTGGCCGTGATGTAGTTGGTCTCGATGCCATCCTTCACGCGCTTCAGGTCATGCAGGATGAAGGCCGAGAAGATGCCGATGGCCAGCACCGACAGGGTGATCATCAGCGCGCTCGACTGGATGAAGAAGTTGGCGATGCCCGCCACCAGCAGCATGATCACGCCGATGAAGAGCCACTTGCCCATCGACGACAGGTCGCGCTTGATGATCGACGACAGGGACGCCATGCCGAAGAAGATCGCGCCGGTTCCCGCGAAGGCCGTCATCACCAGGCCGGCGCCGTTGGCCATGCCGAGCACGGTGCCGACGAGGCGCGAGAGCATCAGGCCCATGAAGAACGTGAAGGCCAGCAGCACCGGCACGCCGGCGGCCGAATTCTTGGTCTTCTCGATGGCGAACATGAAACCGAAGGCGCCGCCCAGGAAGACGATCATTCCGATGCCGGGCGACATCGCGCGCGCGATGCCGGTCTCGATGCCGACCCAGGCGCCCAGCACCGTCGGCAGCATCGACAGTGCGAGCAGCCAGTAGGTGTTGCGCAGGACCTGGTTGCGTTGCGTCGGAGTGGAAAGCGTCCCGGCGTTGCCGTAGACCTGGGTGTTGTCGTTCATGGTGTGTTCCTGGTTGAACCTCTGGGACGAAGGAATCGGATTCCGAAAGGGTTGTTGACCCATTCAATGTAGGGGCGACGAGACTTCGATAAAAGTCGTATTTTCAGCATCGTTTATTCGCTTTCGATTGAATGACTCGACTTTTGTAGGAGAAGTTCGATGAACTACAAGCACCTCTACTATTTTTGGGCCGCTGCCAAGGCCGGTGGCGTGGTGCGGGCCGGCGAGCAGCTGCACATCACGCCGCAGACGTTGTCGGCGCAGATCAAGCTGCTGGAGGAGGCGCTGGGCTGTCACCTGCTGCAGAAGAGCGGGCGTGGCGTCGAGCTCACTCCGGACGGACGGATCGCGCTGGGCTACGCCGACCAGATCTTCACGCTGGGCACCGAACTGGAGGCGGCGGTCGGCAACCGCGACACCGGCGCGCAGACGCTCACCTTCCGGGTCGGCATCGCCGATGCCGTGCCCAAGGCGATCGCCTACCGGCTCCTGGAGCCCGCACTCACCACGCGCGAGCAGGTCCGCCTGATCTGCCACGAGGGCAATTTCCGCGACCTGCTGGCGCAACTGTCGGTGCATCGCCTGGACCTGGTGATCGCCAACGAGCCGATGGGACGTCAGACCAGCGTGAAGGCGTTCAACCACACGCTGGGTGTGACCGACATGAGCTTCTTCGCCGCGCCGGTGCTGAGCGCGGCGCTGGAAGACAAGCCGTTTCCCTACTGTCTGGACGGCGCGCCGATGCTCATCCAGGGCGCGTCGTCGGTGATGCGCCAGCGGCTGGACCTGTGGCTGGCCGAACACGGACTGCGCCCGCGCCTGATCGGCGAGTTCGACGACGCGGCCCTGCTCAAGGCCTTCGGCGCGGAGGGCCGTGGCGTGTTCATGTCGCCGACCGTGCTGGAGGAGGAGACCTGCGCGCAATACGGGGTCGAGGTGCTGGGGCGCGCGGCGGAACTGGTCGAGGAGTTCTTCGGCGTGTCGGTCGAGCGGCGCGTGCGCCACCCGTGCGTGGTGGCGATCACGCAGTCGGCGCGCGCGCAGTTCAAGCGCTGACCGGCTCAGGCGTCGACCAGCAGGCCGCGTTTCTCGATGAACGAGACGACCTCGGCCAGGCCGGTGAGGGTCTTGAGGTTGGTCATGACATAGGGGCGCTGCTTGCGCATGCGCCGCGTGTCGGCTTCCATCACGTCCAGGTTGGCCCCCACGTGGGGGGCGAGGTCGGTCTTGTTGATGACGAACAGGTCGCTCTTGGTGATGCCGGGGCCGCCCTTGCGCGGGATCTTCTCGCCGGCAGCGACGTCGATGACGTAGATCGTGAGGTCGCTCAGCTCGGGGCTGAAGGTGGCCGCGAGGTTGTCGCCGCCGCTCTCGATGAACACGATGTCGGCATCGGGAAACTCGCCGAGCATGCGGTCGATGGCCTCGAGGTTGATGGAGGCGTCCTCGCGGATGGCGGTGTGAGGGCAGCCGCCGGTCTCCACGCCCATGATGCGCTCGGCCGGCAGCGCGCCCGAGACGGTCAGAAGGCGCTGGTCCTCCTTGGTGTAGATGTCGTTGGTGATGGCGATCAGGTCGTAGCGCTCGCGCATCGCCTTGCACAGCATCTCCAGCAGGGTGGTCTTGCCGGAGCCGACCGGCCCGCCGATGCCCACGCGCAGGGGTGGCAGGTGCTTGGTGCGATGGGGGATGTGATGGAGGGCGGAGGCCATGGTCTCGTGCGTCGCTTCCTGGGAGTCGGTGGGGGAGGGGGGGCTGCGTTCGCGACGCCAGCGGTCGTCAACTGCGGAACAGCCGGGAATATTGTGTCTCGTGGCGCGCCGACAGCACCGCCAGCATCGGCGCGAAGGCCTGGCGCTCGGCGTCGGGAAGTTCGAGCGCGCGGTCGACCGCGCCGGGAATCTCCAGCGCCAGCCGGCCGAGGATGCGCTGGCCGGCGCTCTGGCCGAGCGGCACGGATTTGACGGCCGCGCCGGTCATGTTCTCCGCCCAGCCGAAGGCGAAGGCCAGGCAGCCGTCGCGCACGCCCGCCTGCGTGCGGCTGACGGCGAAGGCGAACGCCACGGGATAGGTGATGCGCGCGGCGAGATCGCCGAAGGCCTCCGCCACATCGTCGTGGCGCAGCTTCAGCCATTCGACGAAGGAGCGGCCCATCTGTTCGGTCTGCAGCAGGAATTCGGCCGACTCGCGTGTCTGCAGCACCCAGTCGTTGAGCCCGCGCACGCGCGCCGCGTCGCCCGTGCGCCAGGCGACGATGGCTTGGGCCAACACCGGCAGGTCGCCCCGCGCGAGGCCCAGGTGCAGCTGGTCGGCGATCCAGTCGGAGGCCCGAACCTCCGAAGCGAGTCCGGCCCACTCGACGCCGGCCTCCAGGCCTTCGGAGTACGAGAAGCCGCCGATGGGCAGCGCCGGGGAAGCGAGCCAGATCAGCTGGAGCAGGCCGGCGGCGGAAAGGGCGGCCGGCGGCGTGCCAGGGAGGGCGGTCTCGGCGCCGGCCCCAGCGCCGGCGACGCTGCGGGCGTCGCGAGGGCGTTCGATGCGCGGATCGATCATCGACTCAATGCGAATGGCCGTGCTCGCACTTGTCGTGATCGTGACCATGGCCGTCATGGTCATGTCCGTGATCGTCGTGGCCGTGCGGGGTGCCGCCGTAGGCATCGGCATGCAGCACGGGACCGACCGGTGCCCGTCCGGTCGCGGGCGCGTGCGAGTGACCATGATCGTGACCACCGCGCGAATGGCCGTGCCCGCCCGCGCCATGCGCGCCATAGGCGCCGTTCTCCGGCTCGAAGGGTTCGTCGGCGGCGCGCACGATCAGGTGCATCGCGCGCAGCATGTCGGCGAGCACGTGGTCCGGCTCGATCTTCAGGTGCGTGGGCGTCAGCTCGATCGGCACATGACGGTTGCCCAGGTGGTAGGCCGCGCGCGTCAGGTCGAACGGCGTGCCGTGCTGCGCGCAGTGCGTGACGACCAGCACCGGCTGCGGCGCGGCGATCACCTTGACGAGCGAGCCGTCCTCCACCACCAGCACGTCGCCGCCGCGCACGGCGGTGCCGCGCGGCAGGAACACGCCGATGCGGCGGCCCTGCGAGTCGGTGGCGTCGAAGCGGCTCTTCTGGCGCACGTCCCAGTCGAGTTCGACCGTCGAGGCGCGCTTGAGCAGCACGGCGGCGAGACCGCCGCCCCGGGGCATGAGTTTGTTGGCGTTGAGCATGTAAGGGGGTCAGAACAGGAAGTACCGCTGCGTCATCGGCAACGAGGTCGCGGGCTCGCAGGTGAGCAGATGGCCGTCGGCGCGCACGGCGTAGGTCTGGGCGTCGATCTCCATCCTCGGCGTGTAGGCGTTGTGGACCATGTGCTGCTTGCGCACGCCCCGGATGCCCGTCACCGCGCTCAGCGTCTTGCGCAGGCCGTAGCGCTCGCCGATGCCGGCGGCCAGACCGGCCTGCGAGACGAAGGTGAGCGAGCTGCGGTGCAGCGAACCGCCGAAGGCACCGAACATCGCCCGGTAGTGCACCGGTTGCGGCGTCGGGATCGAGGCGTTGGGGTCACCCATGGCGGCCATCGCGATGGTGCCGCCCTTGATGATCGTGAAGGGCTTGACGCCGAAGAAGGCCGGCTTCCAGACCACCAGGTCGGCCCACTTGCCGACCTCGATGCTGCCGACCTCGTGCGCGATGCCGTGCGCGATGGCCGGATTGATCGTGTACTTGGCGACATAGCGCCGGGCACGGAAGTTGTCGTGGCGCTCGGTGTCCCCGGGCAGCTTGCCGCGCTGGACCTTCATCTTGTGCGCGGTCTGCCAGCAGCGCATGACGACTTCGCCGACGCGGCCCATGGCCTGCGAGTCGGAGCTGAACATGCTGATGGCGCCCAGGTCGTGCAGGATGTCCTCGGCCGCGATGGTCTCCTTGCGGATGCGCGACTCGGCGAAGGCCAGGTCCTCGGCGATGCCGGCGTCCAGGTGGTGGCAGACCATGAGCATGTCGACGTGTTCGTCGAGCGTGTTCACGGTGTAGGGCATGGTCGGGTTGGTCGACGAGGGCAGGAAGTTGTCCTCGCCCACCACGCGCAGGATGTCCGGCGCATGGCCGCCGCCCGCGCCCTCGGTGTGGAAGGCGCAGATGCCGCGCCCCTTCACGGCCGCGATGGTGTTCTCCACGAAGCCCGACTCGTTGAGCGTGTCGGAGTGGATCGCCACCTGCGTGTCGGTCGCGTCGGCCACGTCCAGGCAGTTGCTGATCGCCGCGGGCGTGGTGCCCCAGTCCTCGTGCAGCTTCAGGCCGATGACGCCGGCGTCGATCTGCTCGTGCAGCGCCGCCGGCAGGCTGGCGTTGCCCTTGCCGAGGAAGCCCAGGTTCATCGGGAAGGCGTCGGCCGCCTGCAGCATGCGCTCGATGTGCCAGGGGCCGGGCGTCGAGGTGGTGGCGAAGGTGCCGGTCGCCGGGCCGGTGCCGCCGCCGAGCATGGTGGTGACGCCCGAGGCGAGCGCCTCCTCGATCTGCTGCGGGCAGATGAAGTGGATGTGGCTGTCGATGCCGCCGGCCGTGACGATGTGGCCCTCGCAGCTGATGACCTCGGTGCCCGGACCGATGACGATGTCCACGCCCGGCTGCACGTCGGGGTTGCCGGCCTTGCCGATGGCCACGATGCGCCCGCCCTTCAGGCCGATGTCGGCCTTGACGATGCCCCAGTGGTCGAGGATCAGCGCGTTGGTCATGACCGTGTCGACGGCGCCTTCGGCGCGGGTGCGCTGCGACTGCGCCATGCCGTCGCGGATGGTCTTGCCGCCGCCGAACTTCACTTCCTCGCCGTAGCCGCCGGCGCGCAGCGTGTGGTCGGCCTCGACCTCGATCACCAGGTCGGTGTCCGCCAGCCGCACCCGGTCGCCCACGGTGGGGCCGAAGATTTCGGCGTAGGCACGCCGTCCGATCGTTGCCATGTCTAGAGCCTTCCTTGAACGAGGCCGCGAAAGCCGTGGACGATGCGGTCGCCGGCGAAGTCGCACAGCTCGACCGTGCGCTGCTGGCCGGGCTCGAAGCGCACGGCCGTGCCGGAGGCGATGTTCAGACGCATGCCGCGCGCGGCGGCGCGGTCGAAGCCGAGCGCGCCGTTGGTCTCGGCGAAGTGGTAGTGGGAACCGACCTGGATGGGGCGGTCGGAGGTGTTCTGCACGACCATCGTCAGGGTCCGCCGGCCGGGGTTGAGGGGATGGTCGCCGTCGTCGGTGAGGAGTTCGCCGGGAATCATGTCGGTCCTTGGGGTTGCGCCTCAGGCGAGCTGGCCCAGCAGCACGACGCCGGCGAGCGCCACCACGGCGCCGATGGCGCGCGGGAGCCAGGCGTCGCGATGGCGCAGCGTCCAGCCGAGGCCGACGCCGGCGGCGTGCAGCAGCGCGGTGGCCATCACCATGCCGACGAGCGCCGGCACGGCGCCGCCGCCGCCGTTACCGTCACCGGCGAGCTCGATGCCGTGCGCCGCGCCGTGGAACGCCGCGAACAGCCCGACCAGCCCCGCCGCCACCGGTCCGGGCAGGCGCAGCCGCGTGGCCGCCAGCAGGCCGATCACCAGCAGGGAGGCCGCGATCATGGGTTCGACCGCCGGGACGCGCAGTCCCGCCAGGCCGGCCAGGGCGCCGGCCAGCAGCATGGACGCGAAGCCCAGCGGCGCCCACAGCGCATCGCGCCCGCCGCGCGCCGCCGATGCGCTCCACAGACCGACCACCACCATCGCGGCGAGGTGGTCCAGGCCGGTGAACGGATGCGCCAGGCCCTGCGCGAAGCCGACGTGCGCGTGCGCCGCCGCGTCGGCGCCGACGTGCGCGAGCGCCGCCAGCGGCGCGAAGGCCAGGACCGGCAGGACGATGGCGAAGGAGGAACGGATCCGGCGCATGGGGAACTCCACTCGAAGGGAAGGTGGTTGGAAGGAAACGGGCAGACGGAGCGGCGAAGAGGAGAAGAGGCGGACGGCGCCGGCTCCCCGCTCAGACGATCGGCTGGTGCACGGTGACCAGCTTGGTGCCGTCGGGGAAGGTGGCCTCGACCTGGATGTCGGGAATCATCTCGGCGATGCCGTCCATGACGTCATCGCGCGTGAGGACGGCGCGGCCCTCGCTCATGAGCGCGGCGACGCTCTTGCCGTCGCGCGCGCCTTCCATGACGGCCGCGGAGATCAGCGCCACGGCCTCGGGGTAGTTGAGCTTCAGGCCGCGGGCGCGCCGGCGCTCGGCCAGCAGCGCCGCCGTGAAGATCAGCAGCTTGTCTTTTTCGCGGGGGGTGAGTTCCATGGGATCGGCAGCGGGTGGCTGGGAAGGACAGCCATTATGGGCAGGCCCGCACCGATGCAACAGTCGTGCCGGCCACGCCGGAAGGTCGGGTCGCCGCGCCGCCGACCCCGCACGACGCCCGCCGGCGCCCGGCCCGCTCAGGCCTCGTAGGCGCCGCCGTCTCGGATGCGGTGGATCTCCTCGATCTCCACCACCCACACCAGACCGTCGCCGATCTGGCCGGTGCTGCAGGCCTCGACGATGGCCTTGCGGATCGTCGGCACCATGGCGTCGTCGGCCAGCAGGCAGACCATCACCTTGCCGGAGAAGTCGGTCAGCTCCTCGCGCACCGAACGCGCATGGATGGCGGCCGGGGCGGTGAAGCCCTCGGCCTTGAGCAGCGTCACGCCGGGGAAGTTGGGGATGGCGCGCAGCGCGACGCGCAGCCGCTCCACCCGGCTCGGGCGCACGATGGCTCGGATTTCTTTCATGGTTTTCTCCTTGGATCAGGCTTCGACGGGTTTTTCGTCGAACCAGCGGTAGAGGGTGGGCAGCACGACGAGCGTGAGCAGCGTCGACGAGATCAGTCCGCCGATCACCACGATGGCCAGCGGACGCTGGACCTCCGAGCCCGGTCCGGTCGCGAACAGGAACGGCACCAGGCCCAGCAGCGCCACGGTGGCGGTCATCATCACCGGGCGGAAGCGTTGCACGCAGCCTTCGCGGACCGCCTCGGCCACGTCCAGCCCGTCCTCGCGCAGGCGCCGGATGGCGCTGACCAGCACCACGCCGTTGAGCACCGCGATGCCCCACAGCGCGATGAAGCCGACCGAGGCCGGCACGCTGAGGTACTCCCGCGTCACGAACAGCGCCACCAGCCCGCCGATCGAGGCGAAGGGCAGCACCAGGATGATCAGCCCGGCCAGGCGCACCGAGTTGAACAGCATGAACAGCAGGAAGAAGATGGCCGCGATGGTCAGCGGCACGATCACCGCCAGCGTGCTCATGGCGCGCTCCATGTTCTCGAACTGGCCGCCGTAGACGAAGGTGTAGCCCGGGGGCACGTTCACTTCCTTGGCGATGCGGCCCTGGACCTCCTGGACGAAGCCGGCCAGGTCGCGGCCCTCGACGTTGGCGCCCACCACGACGCGGCGCTTGCCGGCCTCGCGGCTGATCTGAGCCGGGCCGTCGAGCAGCCGGATCTTGGCCACCGTCGACAGCGTCACCTGCGCGCCGCCGGCGGCCGTCAGCAGCGTGTTGCCGATGGCCTCCGGCGTGGCGCGCTCGTCCTCGGGGAAGCGCACCGCCACCGAGAAGCGCCGCTCGCCCTCGTACAGGGTGGTGACTTCCTTGCCGCCGATGGCCGTCTCGATGACGTCCTGCACGTCCGACACGTTGATGCCGTAGCGCGCGATGACCGCGCGGTCGATCTCCACCATCAGCGCCTGCTGCCCCGACAGCCGCTCGATGCGGATGTCGCGGCTGCCCGCGACGTCCTTGAGCACGCGCGCCACGCCTTCGGAGATGTCCTTGAGCTGGGTCAGGTCGTCGCCGAAGACCTTGATCGCGACCTGCGAGCGCACGCCCGTGACCATCTCGTCGACCCGCTCGGAGATCGGCTGCGACAGCACGATCTGCACGCCCGGGATGCTGGACAGGCGCTGGCGGATCTCCTCGTCGATCTCGTCCTGCGAGCGGCCGCTGTCCGGCTCGAGCAGCACGATCGGGTCGGACTCGTTGGGTCCGGCGGGGTCGGCCGGCGATTCGCCGCGACCCAGCTTGGAGACCACCGAGCGGACGCCCTTGACCTCGGCGATGCTCTTCATCGCGGCCATCTCCATGCGGATCGACTCGTCCAGCGAGATGCTCGGGACGCGGTTGATCTGCGGGGTGAGGGCGCCCTCGCGCATCGTCGGCATGAAGGACTTGCCCAGCAGCGGGAACAGCGACATCGACATCAGCAGCAGGCCCACCGCGACGGCCAGCGTCATGCGGTTGCGGCGCGTGGCGGTGTCCAGCAGGTTGAGGTAGTGGCGCTTCATGAAGGCGATGACGCGCGTGTCCTCGCCCGTGCCGCCCTTGAGGAAGAACGAGCACAGCACCGGCGACAGCAGCAGCGACACCACCAGCGAGACGAACAGCGAGATGGCGATGGTCATGGCCAGCGGACCGAACATCTTGCCCTCCTGGCCCTCCAGCGTCATCAGCGGCAGGAACACCAGGATGATGATCAGGATGCCGAAGATGGTGGGCGTGGCCACCTCGGTGGTGGCCTGCAGGATGGTGCGGATGCGCGAACCCTTGCCCGGCTCGGCGTGGCCCAGGCGGTGGTAGACGTTCTCCACCACCACCACCGTGGCGTCCACCATCAGGCCGATGGCGATCGCCAGCCCCCCGAGCGACATCAGGTTGGCCGAGATGCCGTAGCGGTTCATGACGATGAAGGTCGTCAGCGGCGTGATGATCAGCGTGGCCACCACGATCAGGCTGGAGCGCACGTCGCCCAGGAAGATGAACAGCACCACCACCACCAGCGCGATGCCCTCCAGCAGCACCTTGGCCACGGTCCACAGCGCGGCGTCGACCAGCTCGGTGCGGTCGTAGAAGGGCGTGATCTGCAGGCCGCCGGGCAACTGGCCCTGGGCGTTGATCTCCGCGACCCGTTCCTTCACGCGGCCGACCACCTCCTTGGCGTTGCCCCCGCGCATCATCAGCACGATGCCCGAGACCGCCTCGGTGTAGCCGCCCTTGATGATGGCGCCCTGGCGCACCTCGCTGCCGATCTGCACCTCGGCCACGTCGCGCACGAACACCGGCACGCCGGCCTGCTCCTTCAGCACGATGTTGCCGATGTCGTCGAGCGTGCGGATGATGCCCACGCCCTGGATCAGGTACTGCTCGGTGGCCAGGGGCAGCACGCCGCCGCTGGCGTTGGCGTTGTTCTGCGCGATGGACTGCACCACCTGCTGCACCGACAGCCCGTAGTGGCGCAGCCGACCCGGATCGACCAGCGCCTGGTACTGGCGCACGTAGCCGCCCTGCGAGTTGATCTCGGCCACGCCGGGGATCGAGCGCAGCATCGGGCGCACCACCCAGTCCTGCACCGTGCGGCGCTCGGCCAGCTCCTCGGGCGTGAGGGCGCGCTGGCCGTCGTCGGGGTGGTCGAGCGTGTACTGGTAGACCTCGCCCAGGCCGGTGGAGACCGGGCCCATCACCGGCACGATGCCCGCGGGCATGCGCGGCGTGACCTCGATGAGCCGCTCGGTCACGAGCTGGCGCGCGAAATAGACGTCGGTCTCGTCGGTGAACACCAGCGTGATGATCGACAGCCCGCTCTTGTTGAGCGAGCGCATCTCCACCAGTCCCGGCAATCCGGTCACGGCGATCTCCAGCGGCACGGTGACGAAGCGCTCGATCTCCTCGGGCGAGCGGCCCGGGGCCTCGGTGGCGACCTGGACCTGCACGTTGGTCACGTCCGGGAAGGCGTCGACCGACAGGTTGAGCGCGGCGCGCAGGCCGAAGCCGCACATCACCAGCGCGAGCACGATCACCACGAGCCGCTGGGTGAGGGTGGCCCGTATCAGGGAAGCGATCATCGGCGCTTACTCCAGTTCGGAGCGCTTGCGCTCGTTGTTCAGATGGAAAGCGCCGCCGGACACGAAGGGCGTGCCTTCGGCGATGCCCTTGAGGACCGGGCGCATGCCGTCGCTCGGCGTGCCCAGTTCCACCGGCACCAGCCGGTAGACGTTCTCGGCGGTGCGGGTGTAGATGTGGTCGCGGTCGTTGTCGCGCACCACGGCGGCCTCGGGCACGGCCAGCACGCGCTGGGTCTTGCCGGTGATGCGCATGGTCGCGAGCATCTGCGGCTTGAGCGCGCGGTGCGGGTTGTCGACCTGCGTGCGGATCGCCACGGTGCGGGTGTCGGCCGCCACGGTGTCGCCGACCTGGACGATCTTGCCGGCGATGAGGTCGTTGCCCAGCGCCGGCACCTCGATCTCGACCGACTGGCCGGCCTCGACGGTGCGCGCGGCCTGCTCGGGCAGGGCGCCCACGACCCAGACGTTGCGCAGGTCGGCCACCGTGAAGAGGGCGTCGCCGGGCTGGGCCACCTGGCCCTGGCTGAGCGTGCGCTCGAGCACCACGCCGCTCTGCGTGGCGACGATGGCGGCGGCCGAGGCGATCGTGCCCTGGCGCTGGAGCTTCTGCAGCGCGTCGCCGGAGATGCCCATCAGGCGCAACTGGTCGGTCGCCGCGCGCAGTTCGGCCTGCGCGATGGCGAGTTCGGCCTCGCGGCGCTGGACTTCGGCCGAGCCGATGACGTCGGCCTGGATCAGTTGGCGCGCGCGCTCGACGGCACTCGCGGCCAGGCGCAGGTTGGAACTCGCGCGCATCACGGCGAGCTGGGCGGTGGTGAGTTCGGGACTCGTGACGTGGGCCAGCACCTGGCCCTGGCGCACGGTGTCGCCGACCTCGACCAGCACGTCGATGATGCGGCCGCTGACCGACGCGCCGATGCGCGTGACCAGCCGTTCGTTGGCCGCCACGCGGCCGGGCACGGTCTGGGTCGTCGCGATCTCGGCCATGGCCAGCGGGCGGACCTCGAAGTTGGGCGCCATCTCCGGCTTGACGGTGACCACCATCGGGTCGGCCGGCGGCGCCGGGGCCGCTTCGGGCTCGGCGGACTTGCCGCAGCCCTGCAGGAACAGGAGGGACGCCAGGAGGACGGCGCCGGGGAAGAGTTTGCGTGAGTGGGGCATGGGGTCCGCCTTCAGGGCTGCAGGGGGGTGCCGGCGAAACGGCCGGCGAGGATGTCGAGGTCGATGCGCGCGGCCTGCACCTGGAAGCGCGCGGCCAGCAGGTCGGAGCGCACGGTGCGCAGGACGCGCTGGGCGTCCAGCACGTCCAGGATGCCGCGTTCGCCATAGCGGTAGGCGGCCTCGGCCACGCGCACGGCGGCCTCGGCGTCGCGCACCGCGCCGGTGCTCAGCGCCTGCACCTTCAGGGCGGCGATGTCCTGCAGCTGGGCGGCCTGCAGGATCTGCTGGCGCAGCTCGAGCTGCAGGCCCTCGTAGCGGCCGCGCGCGCGCACCAGCTCGGAGGACGCCTCGGCGATCGGGCCGGCGCGCTGGTCGAACAGCGGGATCTGCACGCCCACGCTGACGCGGCCGGTGCGCACCTCGGGATCGCGCCCCTGGTCGTAGCGCACTTCCAGGCCGGGCCAGCGGTTGGCCCGCGCGCCGGTGACCAGCGCCTGCGAGCGGTCGATCTCCGCGCGCAGGGCCAGCAGGTCGGGATTGCGCGACATCGCGTCCTCCACCAGCAGGTCGCGCGGCGGCAGCGGCGGTACGCCCGCCAGGGTCTCGTTGAGGGTCCAGCGCACGGGCAGGTGGCCGGCGGCGAGGCGGTTGAGGGTGAACAGCGACTGCTCGACCATGAGCGCGGAGGTATCGCGCACCTGGCGCGCGTTGATGATCTCGGCCTCGGCCTTGATGAGCTCGTAGCGCGGCGCCTCGCCGCTGGAGACGCGGGCGTTGACGCGCGTCTGCACCTGCTCGAGCAGCGCCAGCGAATCGGCCGCGGCCGCGGCCTCGGCCTGGCGCAGCAGGTATTCGTAGGCGCGCAGCCGGATCTCGCCGACCAGCGCGTTGCGCACCGCCGCGGCCGACGCCCCGGTGCCCTGCACGGCGAAGCGGGCCGCCTCGACGCGGGCGCGACGCAGCACCGGGTTCTCGATCAGTTGCGAGATGCCCCACGTGCTGGTGTTGCCGTTGACCGACGTCGGCAGGCTGGCGCGCTGGCGCCCGGTGCCGTATTCGAGCCGCGGGTTGGGGATCGCGCCGGCGGAGACCACGGCGGCCGCGGCGGTCACGCGGGCCTGCTCGGCCGACAGCAGCGCCGGGTTGTGGGTCAGGATGGTCTGGACCAGCTCGTCCAGGCCGAACACCGGCGCCAGCTGGCCGCCGACGCGGGTCGGCGCGACCTCGCCGGTCGCGAGGGACGGGGAGCGGGAGTCGCCCGTGGGCGCGGGCGCGCGCTGGCCGGCCGGCGTCTGCGCCAACGCGGGACACAGCGCGGCGCCGGTCGTGATGAGGGCGGCCGTCAGCGCACGACGCGCGGCCTTGTTCAGTGGAAGGTGCATGGTTGACGCTGCCTTCTGGGGGCAGTGATCGAGGAAGGGAACGGAAAGGGGTGCCGGCCACGGCCGGCGCGGAACGACGGGTGGAACGCCGGGCAGGCCCGGCGTCGCGCGCGGGTCAGGCGGGTCGGGGCGGGCGCAGCAGGCGCTCGTGCCGCTCGGGCACGGCGCCGGTGGCCATCAAGATCGGACGCGCCGGTCGCGGCAGGGGCGCGAGGGCGAGTCTGGAGACCGTCGGGATCGTCTCGCCGTGATCGTCCAGCGAGAACGCGGCGTCGGTCAGCGCACTGCACACCGGCGCGCTGGCGATGTCGTCCCAGAATTCCTCGGCGGCGTCGACCACGTCGTGCACCAGCACCGTCGCCTTGGCCGTCAGACGCTGCGGATCGGTGAGGGACGTGCACGGCTTCGTGGCGACCAGACCCATCGACAGGGACGTCACCATCAGGAGCAGAAGAGCCACGAACACCGAGCGCATAGGCGAAAGATTGTGCACGAGCGAAAAGGGTAAACCCTTGAACCGCGTGAACACGTCCTTGTAGGAGGGCAGGAGATTCGCGCCGTGCCTCCGGCCGCGACAGGGCGCTGGCGTCGGCTGGCATGGATGGTGCAGCCGGCGCAGCCGTGCCGAACCATCGTCCTTCCCCGCCCCGCGAGACCCCGGACGTCACCGCTTCCATGCCGATCGGAACCTCGCACGAGGCACCCCAGCGCATCGTCAAGGTCCGGCGCGACTACAACAGTTGGGTGGCGAGCGAGACCCTGGAGGACTACGCGCTGCGCTACACCCCCCAGCGCTTCCGCCGGATGTCGGAGTGGCGCGTCGCCAGCACGGCCTTCGGCGGCGCGGCCTCGTTCCTGATCCTGGAGGCCGTCGGCGCCACGCTCCTCGTGCAGTACGGCTTCTCCAACGCGTTCTGGGCGATCCTGGCGACCGGACTGATCATCTTCCTGGCCGGACTGCCCATCAGCATCTGCGCCGCGCGCTACGGCGTGGACATGGACCTGCTCACGCGCGGCGCGGGCTTCGGCTACATCGGCTCGACGCTCACCTCGCTGATCTACGCCTCCTTCACCTTCATCTTCTTCGCCCTGGAGGCGGCGGTGATGGCCTACGCGCTGGAACTGGCGCTGGGCGTGCCGCCGGCGTGGGGCTACCTGGTGTGCGCGCTGGTGGTGATTCCGCTGGTGACGCACGGGGTCTCGGCCATCAGCCGGCTGCAGGTCTGGACGCAGCCGCTCTGGCTGGTGATGCTGGTGGTGCCCTTCGGCTACGTGCTGGCGCGCGATCCCGGTGCATTCGCCGGCATCACGCACTATGGTGGTGTAAAGGGCGCTTCATCCGGCTTCAATATGCACCTCTTCGGTGCTGCACTGACCGTGGGCATCGCGCTCATCACGCAGATGGGCGAACAGGCCGACTACCTGCGCTTCATGCCCGCGCGCACGCCGGGCAACCGCGCGCGCTGGTGGGCCGGCGTGCTGGTGGGCGGACCGGGCTGGGTGGTGCTGGGCGTGCTGAAGATGCTGGGCGGCGCGGCGCTGGCCTACCTGGCCATCACGCACCGGGTGCCGCCCGAGCGCGCGGTCGATCCCAACCAGATGTACCTCGCGGCCTACGAGTACGTCTTCGACGACTACGGCTGGGCGGTGGCGGCGACGGCGCTGTTCGTGGTCGTCTCGCAACTGAAGATCAACGTCACCAACGCGTACGCCGGCTCGCTGGCATGGAGCAATTTCTTCTCGCGCGTCACGCACAGCCATCCCGGCCGCGTGGTGTGGGTCGTCTTCAACGCGCTGATCGCCTTCATGCTGATGGAGATGAACGTGTTCGAGGCGCTGGGCGACGTGCTGGGCGTCTACGCCAACATCGCCATCGCCTGGATGACGGCGGTGGTGGCCGACCTGGTGATCAACAAGCCGCTCGGGCTGTCGCCGCCGGGCATCGAGTTCAAGCGCGCGCACCTCTGGGACGTCAATCCGGTGGGCGTGGGCGCGATGGCCCTGGCCTCGGGGCTGTCCATCACCGCGCACCTGGGCGCCTTCGGCCCGCTGGCACAGGCGTTCTCGGCGCTCATCGCGCTGGGCGCGGCGCTGGTGGCGTCGCCGTTGATCGCCTGGGCCACGGGCGGGCGCTACTACCTCGCGCGCGGACCGGAACACGCGGCGCGAGCCGGCCGCGACGCCGGGTCCGCCGGCGCGGTCGCCCCAGCGGCACCGGCACCCGGCGCGATCGCCCGGCCGGTGCGCTGGGCCCGCGTGGCGCGCGATCCGGCGGCCGCGCGGGCGCTGGCGTCGGCGCGCCTGCAGGTGCAGCGCTGCGTGATCTGCGAGCGCGACTACGAGGCGCCCGACATGGCGCACTGCCCGGCCTACCAGGGCGCGATCTGCTCGCTGTGCTGCACGCTCGACGCGCGCTGCGGCGACCTGTGCAAGCCGCAGGCGAGCCTGTCGCGCCAGTGGTCGGGGGCGCTGCGCTGGCTGCTGCCGCGCCGCGTGTGGCCCTACCTCGACACCGGCCTGGGTCACTTCCTGCTCATCACCGGGGTGGTGGTGCCGCTGCTCGCGGCGGTCTTCGGCGTGCTCTACCAGCAGGAACTGCGTGCCCTGGCGGACGGCGCGCTGGGCCCGATGCCCTCGGGCGAGGTCGCCGAGGCGGTGCTGCGCGCGCAGGTGGCGTCGCTGCGCTCGGGTTTCCTGAAGTCGTACATGGCGCTGCTGCTGATCGCCGGCATCGTGGCCTGGTGGCTGGTGCTGGCCCACCAGAGCCGCCGCGTGGCGCAGGAGGAGTCGAACCGCCAGACCCGCCTGCTGCAGCGCGAGATCGAGCGGCACCACGAGACCGACCTGGCCCTGCAGGCGGCCAAGCAGCGCGCCGACGAGGCCCGCGAGGTCGCCGAGCAGGCCAAGCACGCCGCCGACCAGGCGCGGCGCGCGGCCGACCACGCCAACCAGGCCAAGAGCCGCTACATCAGCGCCATCAGCCACGAACTGCGCACGCCGCTCAACAGCATCCTGGGCTACGCGCAGCTCATGGGCGAGGACGCCGCCGTGCCGCCGCACCGCCGCCAGGCCGTCGCCGTGATCCAGCGCGGCGGCGAGCACCTGCTCTCGCTCATCGAGGGCACGCTGGACATCGCCCACATCGAGGCCGGCAAGCTGACCCTGCAGGCGCGCCCGATGCGCTTCGCCGAGACGATGCGCGAGCTGGCCGACATGTTCGAGCTCGAAGCCTCGGAGAAGGGCCTGGCCTTCCGCTACGAGCCCGCCGGGGAGTTGCCCGAGGCGGTGCGGGCCGACGAGCGGCGCGTGCGCCAGATCCTGATCAACCTGCTGGGCAACGCGATCAAGTTCACGGCCACCGGCCGCGTCGCGCTGCGGCTGAGCTACGCGCGCGAATTCGCGGTGCTGGAGATCGAGGACACCGGACCGGGCATGTCGGCGCGCGAGATCGAGCGGATCTTCGAGCCCTTCGCGCGCGGCGATGCCCCGGGCGGCGCGCTGGGTGGCGCCGGACCGCGCGCGCCGGGCGCCGGCCTGGGCCTCACCATCGCCAAGATGCTGACCGACCTGATGGGCGGCGAGATGTCGGTGCGCAGCCAGCCGGGGGCGGGCTCGGTGTTCCGGGTGCGATTGTTCCTGCCGCGCATCCATGCGGACGCCCTGGCCGGCCCGGGCGCGCCCCCGCGTCCGCCCGCCGCCGCGCGCCGGCCACGGCGCGGCTATGCGGGCCCGCGCCGCCGCGTGCTGGTGGTGGACAACGAGGAGGCCGACCGCGAGCTGCTGGTGCGCGTGCTGGAGCCGCTGGGCTTCGAGCTGCGCACGGCCGCGAGCGGTCACGATGCGCTCGACCTGATCGCCGCCGGTTTCCGGCCCGACGCCATGTTCGTCGACCTCGCGATGCCCGGCATCGACGGCTGGGAGACGCTGCGGCGCGCGCGGCGCTTCGCGCCCGGGCTGGCGCCGGGCCATGCGGCCGTCGTCTCGGCCAACGCCTTCGACAAGCGGCTGGACAACGACGCGGGCATCGCGCCGGAGGATTTCTTCGTCAAGCCGGTGCGCCACAGCGAGCTGATCGACTGGCTCGGCCGCCGGCTCGCCCTGCGCTGGAGCGAGACGCCGGTGGACGGCGCCGGCGCCGGCCCGCCCGTGGCGGGCGCGCTCGTGCGGCCGGCCGCGGCGCATCTGGTCGCGTTGCGGGAAGCCGTCGGACTGGGTTACTTTCGGGGCGTCATGAACCAGCTCGACGCCATCGACCTCGCCCAGCCCGAATGCGCCGCATGGACCGCCGCGCAGCGCGCGCTCGCGCGGCAGTTCCGCTTCGAGGCGATGGACGCATGAGCGCTTCCGCCACCGTGCCCGCGCCCGCCCGGCCGCTGGCCGCCCAGGGCGACCTGGTGCTGATCGTCGACGACGTGCCCGACAACCTCGCCGTGCTGCACGACGCGCTCGACGAGTCGGGCTACACGGTGCTGGTGGCCACCAGCGGAGCGGCGGCGCTCGCCCGCGCTGCGCAGGCGCGGCCCGACATCGTGCTGCTCGACGCCCTGATGCCCGGCATGGACGGCTTCGAGGTCGCGCGCCGTCTGAAGGCCGACCCCGCCACCGCGCACATCCCGATCGTCTTCATGACCGGCCTGACCGAGACCGAGCACCTGGTCGCCGCGCTGGAGGCTGGCGGCGTCGACTACGTCACCAAGCCGATCAAGCCCAAGGAGGTGCTCGCGCGCATGAACGTGCACCTGCAGGGCGCGCGGCGCGCGCGGCAGGAGGCGCAGCAGGCCGGGCAGGCGCGCAACGCGCTCGACGCCTTCGGCTACGCCAGCGCCACGGTGCGTCTGCCCGAGGGCCGCATCATCTGGCAGACCGCGCTCGCGCGCGACCTGCTGCTGCGCTACTGCGGCACGCAGGCGCCCCAGGCGCCGCAGGCGGTGCTCGACTGGCTGCGGCGCCACGTGGGCGACGCGCAGGAGCGCCAGATCGAGCCGCCCGCGCTCGACATCGCATCGGGCGCGCGCACCCTGAGCCTGCGCCTGCACCAGCAGACCGGCCACGACGACGCCGGCGACGACTGGCTGGTGATCATGCGCGAGACCTCCGACGCCGGCGTGATCGAGACCATCAGCCTGAGTCTGAAGCTCACCGCGCGCGAGGCCGAGGTGCTCTACTGGGTCGTCAAGGGCAAGACCAACCGCGACATTGGCGAGATCGTCGGCAGCAGCCCGGCGACGGTGAAGAAGCACCTGGAGCGCGTCTACGTCAAGCTGGGCGTGGAGACGCGCACGGCCGCCGCCGGCGTCGCGATGCAGCGCATCCGGGCGCTGCAGTCGCGCTAGGACCGGCGCCCGGCGATCGATCCGTCGGCCCGCAACGGAAAACGCCCCGCGTGCGGGGCGTGATCGAGGTGGCGTGGCCCAGGTCGCGAAGACCGGGGCGCACGCGCGAAAGGCTCAGGAAACGACGGGCGAGGCGGCGACCAGGTGCTCGGTCAGGAACCAGACCTGCAGCTCGTTGGTGCGCAGCACGTTGCTCACGAACACGTCGTTGCTGCCGGGATCGCCCACCTCGTCGACCTTGTCGGCGGCCTCGCGGGCCTGCTTGATGATCATCTCGTGCGCTTCGGCCAGGCGGCGGATCTGCACGGCGGCGGGTTCACGGCCGCGCGGCGGGCGGGGGATGCGGGTGGTCTCGGCGATGTCGGCGGCCATGGCCAGCGCGATGCCGCCCAGCAGCTGGATGCGCTCGGCGAGGATGTCCACCAGCAGGACCTGGCCTTCGAAGTGCTGGTCGTACATCAGGTGCAACTGGTTGAACGTCGGGCCGACGACCTGCCAGTGATGCTTCTTGTACATGTCGCGCAGCGTGATGGTGTCGGCCAGGCACTGGTTCAGGAGGGCGACGCTGGCCTTGCAGGCGTCCTCGGACAGGCCGTTGGGCAGTTTGACGATCTCGCCGTACTTCTGCGTCTCGTGGCTCGGCTGGTCCAGATCAGGCTTGACGGCGTCCGGATTACCTGCGGTGAGGCCGTCGTTCGTCTTCTTGGTGTCTTTGTTCGAACCTTGGGATGCCATGGGGAAAACTCCGTTGTTGAGGTGAATGACGGGTTTCTAGGCCGTCGCCCGCCGCCGTCGCGTAGTCCATTCGGCTGACCCCCCGCCCTCAGTTGCGACCCACCGGACTGTCGGTGTCTGTCCGACGGGCTGTCAGTCGGATTGCATGCCCTCGATGAGGAAGCGCACCTTTCGCACGCCCTGCCATTCGTCGGCGTCGAGCCGGAACGCCAGGGTCGCGCGCGAGGGCAGCGGCTCGGTGTGGCCGAACCAGATGCCGTCGACCGGACGGCCCCGGTGGCGCAGCTTGACCGCCAGGTGCTTCTCGCCCACCAGCCGCTGCGAGATCACCTCCACCTCGTCGCTGAAGGTCGGTGGCGCGAAGCCCTGGCCCCAGACCTCGCGGTGCAGGGTGTCGACCAGGTCCACGCGCATGTACTCGGGGGCGATCGGTCCGTCGGTGTCGAGGCGGCGCGTGAGCGTCGCGGCGTCGAGCCACTCGCGCGCGACCTGGGCCAGCGCGCGCTCGAACGTCTCGAACTGCTCGCGTGCGACGGTGCAGCCCGCGGCCATCGCATGCCCGCCGAAGCGCAGCAGCACGCCCGGATGGCGCTTGGCGACGAGGTCGAGCGCGTCGCGCAGGTGGAAGCCCGGGATCGACCGGCCCGAGCCCTTGATCTCGTGCGACTTGCCCGGCGCCGCGCTGGCGGCGAACACGAAGGTCGGCCGGTGGAAGCGTTCCTTGATGCGCGAGGCCACGATGCCGACCACGCCTTCGTGGAAGGTGGGATCGAACACGCTGATCGCCGCGGGCATGCCGGCATGGAGGTCGGGTCCAGCGCCGCCCGGGGAGACGACGGCATCGCCTTCGCCGTCCTGGCCGGGCGTGGCGAACAGCGACTCGGCCAGCAGCAGCGCCTGCTCGCGCATGCCGCCCTCGATGGTGCGCCGCTCGCGGTTGATGCCGTCGAGCAGCCGCGCAAGTTCGTCGGCGCGCGCCGGGTCGTCGGTCAGCAGGCATTCGATGCCCAGCGTCATGTCGGCGAGCCGCCCGGCGGCGTTGATGCGCGGACCGAGCGCGAAGCCGAAGTCGAAGGTGGTGGCGGCGCTGGCCTGGCGTCCGGCCGCCCGGAACAGCGCCGAGAGCCCGACGGGCAGGGCGCCGGCACGGATGCGGCGCAGCCCCTGCGCGACCAGCCGACGGTTGTTGACGTCGAGCTTCACCACGTCGGCGACCGTGCCCAGCGCCACCAGCGGCAGCAGCACGTCGAGCTTGGGCTGGCTGGCCGTGTCGAAGACACCGCGTGCGCGCAGTTCGGAGCGCAGCGCCAGCAGCACGTAGAACATGACGCCGACGCCCGCGATGCTCTTGCTCGGGAAGTCGCACCCAGGCTGGTTCGGGTTGACCAGCACGTCGGCCTCGGGCAGCACTGCCGCGGGGAGGTGGTGATCGGTCACCAGGACCTGCAGGCCGCGCGCGCGGGCGGCGGCCACGCCCTCGACGCTGGCGATGCCGTTGTCGACCGTGACCAGCACGTCGGCGCCACCGTCGGCCACGCGCTCGGAGATCGGCGGGGTCAGCCCGTAGCCGTCGATCACGCGGTCGGGCACGAGGTAGGTGACGTGCCGCGCGCCGAGCAGGCGCAGCCCGCGCACCGCGACGGCGCAGGCGGTGGCGCCGTCGCAGTCGTAGTCGGCCACCACGCACAGGCGCAGGTCGGCGGCGATGGCGTCGGCCAGCAGCACGGCGGCCGCGCCGGTGCCGCGCAGCGCGGCGGGCGGCAGCAGGCGCGCCAGGCCGTCGTCGAGCTCGTCCTTGCCCGAGACGCCGCGCGCCGCGTAGAGGCGCGCGAGCAGGGGGTGCACGCCGGCCTGTTCCAGCGCCCACACGCTGCGCGGGGGAGCGTCGCGCTCGACGATCTTCACGTCACAGGTCCTGCAGCACGGCGGCGGCCTGCGGCCGGCGCAGCAGCCCGCGCAGGAAGCTGCCCGCGCCACGGCGCTGCGGCACGAAGCGCCGCGCGGCGCGATCGCCGCACAGCGTGAGCGCGACGGCCGCGCCGCGCGCCTCCTCCGCGCGCAGCGCGGCGATCGGCCCGGCGTCCAGCGCCTGCCAGCTCGCCGCCCAGCCGGCGGCGTCGTCGGCCAGCGCGCTGGCGCGCAGGGCGTCGAGCACCGTCGGCGCGGGCACTTCGGTCACCAGCGCCGACTTGGGCAGGGCGCCGGTGCCGCTGAGCCAGAACGCATTGACCGACCGCGCACCGCGCAATGCACGCGCGTCGTTCAGGGGCTGCGTGTAGAGCAGCATCTGCATCTCGTTCTGCAGCTTGCGCACCGGGCGCAGCGCGTCCGACAGCGGCGCCCACTCGGAGATCGGCCGGTTGGCGACGCGGTCGAGCGAGGCGGTGGGCAGGCTGCGGAAGAGTTCGCCGCGCGCCAGCCATCGGCCCGGCACGGCCGAGCCGCGCAGCGCGATGCCCTCGCTCTGGAACAGCGGCCGCGCCGCCTCCAGGAGCGCCAGCGATTCCGCCTCGTCGATGCCGATGTCCGACGGGTCCTCCAGCAGCACCTCGTCGATCGCCACCTCCCAGTGGCACAGCGTGAGCAGGCCCCAGGGCTCGGCGGCGTCGGCGCGCGTCAGGCCGCCGCGGTGCGCCTCGCTGGCGGCCCACGGGATGAGGCCGTCGTGGGCCGCGATGCCCATCGTGCGGGCCAGGGCGCGCTCGTGCGGTGGCGACAGCGTGGTGGCGGCCTGCGCGTCGTCGTCGGCCAGGGACAGACGACCGAGCAGGGCGTCCAGGTTGGGCAGCCGCAGGCCGGCGAGCGCGGCGAGGCACGCCGGCGAGGAGCGCCCGGCGAACGGAATCAGGAGGTGTCGGGAGGGGGAGGGTTCGGCCATCCGGGCATTGTCGTTGCGCGGCCGGGGCCGATGGGCGCGGTGCCACAATTCGGCCCCTATGCCCCTTCCCTACGAACTGCAGCTCGGCTGGCGCTACACGCGTGCGGGCCGGGCCACGCGGCGCAACGGCTTCATCTCCTTCATCTCGGGCGTCTCGATGCTCGGCATCGGCCTGGGCGTGGCCGCGCTCATCATCGTCCTGAGCGTCATGAACGGCTTCCAGAAGGAGGTGCGCGACCGCATGCTGGGCGTGGTCTCGCACATCGAGATCTTCTCGCGCGACGGCCAGGCGCTGGGCGAGCTCGACCCCATCATGGCGGGTGCCCGCCGCAATCCGGAGGTGGTCGGCGTCGCGCCCTTCATCGCCACCCAGGCCCTGATCGCGCGCGGCGAGGACATGAAGGGCACGCTGGTGCGCGGCATCGACCCGGTGCTGGAGCCGCAGGTCACCGATTTCGCCACCACCGCGCAGCAGGGCGTGCTCGCCAGGCTGGTGCCGGGCGAGTTCGGCATCGTTCTGGGCGGCGAGCTGGCGCGCTCGCTGTTCGTGCGCACCGGCGACCAGGTCACGCTGGTTGCGCCGGGCGGGCAGGTCACGCCGGCGGGCGTGGTGCCGCGCCTGAAGCAGTTCACGGTGGTGGGCACCTTCGATTCGGGTCACTACGAGTACGACTCGGCCCTCGCCATGGTGCACGTGCAGGACGCCGCGCGCGTCTTCCGCCTCGACGGACCGAGCGGCATCCGCATCAAGCTCAAGGACCTCAACCGTGCCCGCGCGGTGGCCGACGAACTGGCCACGACGCTGCCGGGCGCCTTTCTCATCCGCGACTGGACGCGGCAGAACAAGACGTGGTTCGCGGCCGTGCAGGTCGAGAAACGCATGATGTTCATCATCCTGACGCTGATCGTCGCGGTGGCGGCCTTCAACCTGGTCTCGACGCTGGTCATGACCGTGACCGACAAGCGCGCCGACATCGCCATCCTGCGCACGCTGGGCGCCAGTCCGCGCAGCATCATGGGCATCTTCGTCGTGCAGGGCGCGATGGTGGGCGTCATCGGCACCCTCGGCGGGCTGCTGCTGGGCCTGGGCATCGCCACCAACATCGACGTCATCGTGCCGGCACTGGAGCGCCTGTTCCAGGCCAATTTTCTGCCCAAGGACATCTACCTCATCAGCCGCATGCCGAGCGATCCGCAGCGCTCGGACATCATGCCCATCACCCTGATCTCGCTCGCGCTGGCCTTCGCCGCCACGCTCTATCCGAGCTGGCGCGCCAGCCGCGTCAACCCGGCGGAGGCGCTGCGCTATGAGTGAGTCGGCCCCCACCCCCGGCGCCGATGGCGTCCCGGCCAAGGTCGTGCTGCAAGTGCGCGGCCTGACCAAGCGCTTCAACGAGGGCCGCATCGACCTCACGGTGCTCCACGGCGTGGACCTCGACGTGCGCGCGGGCGAGACGCTGGCCATCGTCGGCTCGTCGGGCTCGGGCAAGAGCACGCTGCTGCACCTGATGGGCGGCCTCGACGCGCCCAGCGCCGGCAGCGTCGAGCTGCACGGGCGCAACATCGCGCACGCCGACGCGGCCGAGCAGGGCCGGCTGCGCAATCGGCACCTGGGCTTCGTCTACCAGTTCCACCACCTGCTGCCCGAGTTCAGCGCCCTCGACAACGTCGCGATGCCGCTGAAGATCCGCCGCGCGCCGCCGGCCGAGGCCGAGGACGCGGCCACCCGCATGCTCACGTCCGTCGGCCTGGGCGAGCGCCTGCATCACCGGCCGGCGGAGCTGTCGGGCGGCGAGCGCCAGCGCGTGGCCATCGCGCGCGCGCTGGTGACCCGGCCCGACTGCGTGCTCGCCGACGAGCCGACCGGCAACCTCGACCGCAAGACCGCCGACGGCGTCTTCGCGCTGATGATCGACCTGGCGCGCCGGCACGGCACCGCGTTCGTCATGGTGACGCACGACGAGATGCTGGCGCGACGCTGCGACCGGGTGCTGCGGCTGGTGACGGGGCGGCTGGCGGACGGGGGCGTTCCGGCGGCGTGACCGCAACGGTGATGCGGCCGGTCGCCGCGTCGCCATGAGCCCCATACGGTTTCGCGCATCCGCTCCGGCACGCCTTGCGCTAGGCTCGTCGCACGATGAAAAAAGCCTATCGCGCCTCCCTCCTGCGCTTCGACGGCGACGGCCGCGCCCTGTACGACACCGACGGCCTGCTGGTCGTCGCGCCCGACGCGCAGGGCCGCTGGCGCGTGGTCGACGCCGGCGACCATGCCAGCGTCGCGCCGCGTCACGCCGACGCCCATGTCACGCACTGGCCGGGTCGCATCCTGGCGCCCGGCTTCGTCGACATGCACATCCACTTCCCGCAGACCGACATCATCGGCGCGCCCTCGGAGGGGTTGCTGCCCTGGCTGGAGAACTACACCTTCCCGGCCGAGAGCCGCTTCGCCGACCCGGTGCACGCGGCCGAGGTGGCCGAGGTGTTCCTCGACGAGCTGCTGCGCAACGGCGTCACCACGGCGCTGACCTTCGCGACCTCGCACGTGGCCTCGGTCGATGCCTTCTTCGCCGCCGCGCAGCGCCGTGGCCTGCGCATGATCAGCGGCAAGGTGCTGCAGGACCGCCACTCGCCCGACGGCGTGCGCGACGAGACCGCGCAGAGCCTGGCCGACACCGAATCGCTGATCCGCCGCTGGCACGACGTCGACCGCCTGGGCTACGCCATCACGCCGCGGTTCGCGCCCACCAGCACCGAGGCGCAGCTCGAAGGCGCCGGCGAACTGGCGGCGAAGTACCCGGACACCTGGATCCACTCCCACGTCGCCGAGAACAAGGACGAGGTGAAGTGGGCGCGCGAGCTGTTCCCGCACGCGCGCTCCTACCTCGACGTCTACCGCGGCTTCGGCCTGATGCGCGAGCGCGCGGTGTACGCCCACTGCATCCACTTCGACGACGACGATCGCCGCCTGATGCGGGAGACGAAGACCGCCGCCGCCGTCAGCCCGACGAGCAACCTGTTCCTGGGCAGCGGCTTCTTCGACGTCGAGGGCGCCGACCGCGTCGGCATGCGCTACGGGCTGGCCAGCGACGTCGGGGGCGGCACCAGCTTCAGTCCGTTCACGACCATGATGGCGGCGTACTACGTCGGCCGCGAAGGGCAGACCAAGCCCGGCGTGAGCATCGCCCCGTCGCAGCTGTGGTGGCGCCACACCGGCGGCGCGGCGCGGGCGCTGGGACTCGACGGCGTCATCGGCAACCTGCAGCCCGGCTGCGAGGCCGACTTCGTCGTCATCGACCCCGGAGCCACGCCGCTGCTCGCGCGCAAGACCGCGCTGGCGCAGAACCTGGAGGAGCTGCTGTTCTCCATGATCGTGCTGGGCGACGACCGACTGATCGAGCGCACCGTGATCTCGCAGGCCGGCTGAGTCCCGATCACGGGCCGGACGGCCGGGTGCTCATGTGACAATCCCCGCCCCAGCGAACGCGGTGGACTTCCTTCGTGAAACACCGCGGAACCGGCTTTGCCGGGCCGCTGGTGTTGCCCCTGGTGGGGGGTTGGCGAAGCGGCACGCAGTGCGCGCAGACTGGGGGCGAGATGAGCATCAAGAGCGACAAGTGGATCCGGCGCATGGCCGAGCAGACCGGCATGATCGAGCCCTTCGAGCCCGGCCAGGTCCGTGAGCGGGACGGCGGCAAGATCATCAGCTACGGCACGTCGAGCTACGGCTACGACATCCGCTGCGCCCCGGAATTCAAGGTCTTCACGAACATCCACAGCACGGTGGTGGATCCCAAGAACTTCGACGAGAAGAGCTTCGTCGATTTCCACGGCGACAGCTGCATCATCCCGCCCAACAGCTTCGCGCTGGCGCGCACCGTCGAGTACTTCCGCATCCCGCGCAACGTGCTGACCATCTGCCTGGGCAAGAGCACCTACGCGCGCTGCGGCATCATCGTCAACGTGACCCCGTTCGAGCCCGAGTGGGAGGGCTACGTGACCCTGGAGTTCAGCAACACGACCCCGCTGCCGGCGAAGATCTACGCCGGCGAGGGCTGCGCCCAGGTGCTGTTCTTCGAGAGCGACAAGGACGATGTCTGCGAGGTCAGCTACAAGGACCGTGGCGGCAAGTACCAGGGTCAGCGCGGCGTCACGCTGCCGCGCGCCTGAGCGCGGCGACGCGCGGGCGCGGCGCGCGCAGTCGCCCGTCTCCTACAAGCGTTGACGCCGGTGCAAGCCGCCGGCGCCCCCGTTCTGGCGCATCATCGTGCGCCGCGCTCCCGACGAGCGCGAAGGAGGAACGGACATGAAGTGGGAAGGCAACGAGCAGTCTGACAACGTCGAGGATCGCCGCGGCAGCGGGGGCGGCGGATTCCCGATCGGCGGGCGCAGCGTGGGCATCGGGACCGTGGCGGTGGCGCTCGTCGCCGGCTGGGTGTTCGGCATCAACCCGCTGACCGTCCTCGGGCTCTTGAGCGGCGGCGGCGAGCAGGCGCAGGTCCAGCAGCAGGGTCCGGCACAGAAACCGCCACCCGAGGACCGCGAGGCGGCCTTCGTCTCGACCGTGCTGAAGAACACCGAAGTGGTGTGGAGCGACATCTTCCGGCAGAACGGCGGCAGCTACCAGGCGCCCCGGCTGGTGCTGTTCCGGGGCGTCACGCCCACGGCGTGCGGCACCGGCGAATCGGCGATGGGTCCGTTCTACTGTCCGGGCGACAAGAAGGTCTACATCGACCTGGGTTTCTACGACACCCTGAAGAACCAGCTCGGCGCGCCGGGCGAATTCGCGCAGGCCTACGTGATCGCGCACGAGGTCGGCCACCATGTGCAGGACGAGCTCGGCATCACCGCCAAGGTCGACGCCGCGCGTGGCCGCATGAGCCAGACCCAGAACAACGCGATGAGCGTGCGCGTCGAACTGCAGGCCGACTGCTTCGCCGGCGTGTGGGCGCACCATTCGCAGCAATCCAAGCAGTGGCTCGACCCGGGCGACATCGAGGCGGCCATGAACGCCGCGCGCAAGATCGGCGACGACGCCCTGCAGCGCTCGGCCGGCCGGGCCGTCGTGCCCGACAGCTTCACGCACGGCTCCAGCGCCCAGCGCCAGCGCTGGTTCGGCAACGGCTATCAGAGCGGCGACATCAAATCCTGCGACACGTTCTCCACGCAAAGTCTCTGAAACAGCGTTGCGATGAGGGTCGGCATCGACGGATGCCACAATAGAGGGCTTCATGACAAGCTCTTTTTCCAATCTCTCGCTGGCCGAACCGCTGGCGCGCGCCGTGGCCGAAATGGGCTACGAAACCATGACACCGATCCAGGAGCAGGCCATTCCGGTCGTGCTGTCGGGACAGGACGTGATGGGCGCGGCGCAGACCGGCACCGGCAAGACGGCGGCGTTCTCGCTGCCCCTGCTCCAGCGGATGCTCAAGCACGAGAACGCCTCGATGTCGCCCGCGCGCCATCCCGTGCGTGCCCTGGTGCTGCTGCCCACGCGCGAGCTGGCCGACCAGGTCGCCCAGCAGGTCAAGCTCTACGCCAAGTACACGAACCTGCGCAGCGCCGTGGTGTTCGGCGGCATGGACATGAAGCCGCAGACGCTGGAGCTGAAGAAGGGCGTCGAGGTGCTGGTCGCCACGCCCGGCCGGCTGCTCGACCACATCGAGGCCAAGAACGCGGTGCTCAACCAGGTCGAGTACGTCGTGCTCGACGAGGCCGACCGCATGCTCGACATCGGCTTCCTGCCCGACCTGCAGCGCATCCTGAGCTACCTTCCCCAGCAGCGCACGACGCTGTTGTTCTCGGCCACGTTCTCGCCCGAGATCAAGCGCCTGGCCGGCAGCTACCTGCAGAACCCCGTCACCATCGAGGTCGCGCGCCCCAACGAGACGGCCTCGACCGTCGAGCAGCGCTTCTTCAGCGTCGGTGACGACGACAAGCGCCGCGCGCTCAAGCAGATCGTGCGTCAGCGCGGCATCACCCAGGCCTTCGTCTTCGTCAACAGCAAGCTCGGCTGCGCGCGGCTGGCTCGCTCGCTGGAGCGCGAAGGCATGAAGACCACCGCCCTGCACGGCGACAAGAGCCAGGACGAGCGCCTGAAGGCCCTCGACGCCTTCAAGAAGGGCGAGGTCGACCTGCTGGTGTGCACCGACGTCGCCGCGCGCGGCCTGGACATCAAGGACGTACCGGCGGTCTTCAACTTCGACATCCCGTTCAACGCCGAGGACTATGTGCACCGCATCGGTCGCACCGGCCGCGCCGGTGCGTCGGGCCTGGCGGTGAGCTTCGCGAGCGGCGGCAACGACGCGCGCCTGGTGGCCGACATCGAGAAGCTGATCAAGAAGCCGATCGAACTCGAGGCGATGGAGTTCGAGGAGGACCGTCCGCGCGGTCGCATCAACGACGGACGCCGTCACTGGCGCGAGGAGGGCGAGACCGGCGACGTGCGCGACGCGCTCGACACGCTGACCGAGGTACCGCCTCCGCGCGAGCGTGGCGGCAACGGCAACGGCAACGGCAACGGCAACGGCAACGGCGTTTCGCGCGCCGGCGGCGTGCGGTCCGCGCGCGGCGCCTCGGCGTCGCGCGACCCGTTCTTCGAGCAGCCCTACGAGACCCCGCAGCGCGAGGCCGAGCCCGCCTGGGAAGCCTCGGCGAAGACCGCGCCGGCCGCGCGCGGCATTTCCGCCAACATCAAGCCGCGCCGCAAGGTCGCCGCGCTGTTCAAGGCCGCGGCGCCCCGGGCCGTCGAACCCCAGGCCGCCGACGAGCCGCGCGCCGCCGAATCGGACCGCCAGCCGAACTGAGCACGGGGCCGGCCGCGATCGGGCGCCCCGGGGGCGGGCCCGCCCGGTGCGATGCCTCAGGCGCCCGGCACCTGGGCCTGTTCGCAGGTCACTTCGATGTGCTCGCGCTGGTCGAGCGTGGCGCCGATGCGCGCGGCGCCGAGGCAGCCGCCCCAGACGCAGCCGGTGTCGGTGGCCATCAGGTCCGGCCGCGAGATCCAGCCCAGCGTCGACCAGTGACCGAAGGCGACGGTCGCGGCCGCCGTGCGGCGGCCCGGCACGTCGAACCAGGGCATGAAGCCGGGCGGTGGCGCGTCGGCGCTGTCCTTGGTGTCGAAATCCATGCGCCCGTCGGCCGTGCAGAAGCGCAGCCGCGTGAGGCCGTTGACGATGGCCCGCAGGCGCGCGGCGCCAGTGAGCCCATCGTGCCAGTGATCGGGCTCGTTGCCGTACATGACGCGCACGAACTCGCCCAGGTCGGGCCCGCGCAGCACCGCCTCGACCTCCGCCGCCAGCGCCAGCGCGTGCTCGACGCTCCATTGCGGCAGCACGCCCGCGTGCACCATCAGCAGGTCGCGTCCGCCGATGGCCTGGTGCAGGGCCATGCGCTGGTGGCGCAGCCAGTCGAGCAGCGCCGCGCGGTCGGGGGCGTCGAGGATGTCGTCGATGGTGTCCTTGCGGCCGGCGCGGCGCGCGCCGTGGGCCACGCCCAGCAGGTGCAGGTCGTGGTTGCCCAGCAGGCTGCGCGCCGAGGCGCCCAGGCGCTGGACGCGGCGCAGCACCGCGGCCGAGGCCGGACCCCGGTTGACGAGGTCGCCCAGCAGCACCAGGGTGTCGCGGCTCGCGGAGAAGTCGATGCGGTCGAGGAGGCGGCCCAGGGCGTCGTCGCAGCCCTGCACGTCGCCGATCAAGTAAAGTGCCATGTTCCCATTCTCTCCCCCGTACATGGATGTCTTTCTGCTGGCGTTGCTGACGACGCTCAACGCGTTGTTCGCCATGTCCGAAATGGCCCTGTCCACCAGCCGGCGCGCACGGCTCGCCGCCCTGGCCGAGACCGGTGACACCGGCGCCGCCGCGGCGCTGCGGCTGATGGAGGACCCGACGCAGTTCCTCTCCACCGTGCAGATCGGCATCACGTCCATCGGCATGCTCAGCGGCATCGTGGGCGAGGCGGCGTTCGCGACGCCGCTGGCCGTGTGGATGGAACAGAGCGCCGGCCTGGGAGCCGGCACCGCCAGCGTGGCGTCCACGGCCGTGGTGGTGACCTGCATCACCTTCTTCACAATCATCTTCGGCGAGCTGGTGCCCAAGCGCATCGGCCAGCTCTACCCCGAGCCGGTGGCGCGCTTCGTCTCGCGGCCGATGCGCGGGCTGGCCACCGGCGCCAAGCCCTTCGTGCTGCTGCTCTCGGGCGCCACCGCCGCGATCCTCAAGCTGCTGCGCATCGATGCCAACGCGGCCCGCACGGTGACCGAGGAGGAAATCTCCGCCAGCCTGGAGGAGGGCGTGGACGCCGGCGTCATCGAGATGCACGAGCACCAGATGGTGCGCAACGTGTTCCATCTCGACGACCGGCGGCTGAGCTCGCTGATGGTGCCGCGCGCCGACATCGAATGGCTCGATGCCGCCGGCACGGTGGCCCAGAGCCTGCAGACGGTGGCCGACGCCGGCGCGCTGGACCTGGTCCATTCCTGGTATCCGGTGTGCCGCGGATCGCTCGACGACGTGGTCGGCGTGATCAGCGTCGCGCACCTGCTGCGCCTGGGGCCGCAGCACGTGGGCACCATCGAGACCGTCGCCGAGCCGGCGTTCTTCGTGCCCGAGACGCTGACCGGCATGGAACTGCTCGAGCAGTTCCGCACCCGCGCCGGTCGACTCGTCTTCGTGGTCGACGAATACGGCGTCGTGCAGGGCCTGATGGCGCCGCGCGACCTGCTCGAGGCCATCACCGGCGAACTCCAGCCCCATGCCGTCGCCGACGCCTGGGCGCGCGAGCGCGAGGACGGCGCCTGGGAGCTCGACGGCCTGATGCCGGTGTCCGAGCTGCGCGCCCGCCTGGCCATCCGCGAACTGCCGGAAGAGGAGCGCGGGCGCTACAACACGCTGGCGGGCCTGCTGATGTCGGTCTCCGGCGAGCTGCCCGTGGTGGGCGAGCGCGTCGAATGCGCCGGCTGGACCTTCGAGGTCATGGCGCTCGACGGTCGGCGCATCGACCGGGTGCTGGCGCAGCCCGGCGCCGACCACGGACACGCCACCCGCACGTCGACGGCGAGCTGAGCCACACCGCGCCGCACCGCACAGCGCCGCGCCGCGCCACGTGCACGGTGTCCCGTCGCATCGCGGGGGAATTCCCGGACGATCCGATAATAGAATGCGAATCTTTCTCATTAACTTGATCAATGATGATTCGCACGATCCAGCGGTCACGCCGCCGTGCCGCGTTGCCGGCCGTCCTCGCCCTGCGTTCGTTCCAGGCTACGGCGCACGTCGGTGGCGCGACCCTGCCGGAGGTGCGGATCGACGCCTCGCCGGAGCGCGAGCGCGCGGTCTCGCCGATCGTCGGCGACGGGGCGAAGCGCGCGGTCAGCGCCACCAGGGCCGACACGCCGCTGGCCGAGACGCCCCCGTCGGTGAGCGTCGTGACGCGTGACCAGAGGGTCCGCACCGAGCCCTGCACCCTGGAGCGCCTCGTGGTGCAGCACGGCCCGGCGGGCATGCTGTCCAGCGCCCGCCGCAACGTGGTGGCCAGCGCGAACTACCGCTTCTGACCTTTTCCGCGACGCACACCCCACGAGAAAACCATGACCCCGATGAACAGCAAGACGATCAAGACCTGGGCCTGGGTCCACAAGTGGAGCAGCCTGGTCTGCACCGTATTCATGCTGCTGCTGTGCCTGACCGGCCTGCCGCTCATCTTCCATCACGAGATCGGGCACCTGCTGGGCACCGAGGTGGAGGCGCCCGAGATGCCGGCGGACACGCCGCGCGCGAGCCTCGACCGCGTCCTCGAGGTGGCGAAGGCCAAGCATCCCGACCGCGTGGTGCAGTTCGCCTCGCACGCGGAGGACGACGACAACCTGTGGTTCGTCACCCTCACGCCGACGCCGGCGCCCACCGACGACTTCAAGTCGGTGGTGGTGGACGCGCGCACCGCCGAGGTGCTGGGCCAGCCGAAGTTCGACGAGGGCTTCATGTACGTGATGTTCAAGCTGCACGTCGACCTGTTCGCGGGGCTGCCAGGCAAGCTGTTCCTGGGCTTCATGGGCCTGCTGCTGCTGGTGGCGATCGTCTCGGGCGTGGTGCTCTACGCGCCGTTCATGCGCAAGCTCGAGTTCGGCACGGTGCGACGCGAGAAGCGCGCGCGCCTGAAGTGGCTCGACCTGCACAACCTGCTGGGCATCGTCACGCTGGTGTGGGCCTTCGTGGTGGGCGGCACCGGCATGATCAACACCTGGGCCGACCTGGTCATCAAGTACTGGCAGCACGACCAGCTGACCGCGCTGCTGGCACCCTACCAGGGGCAGGCCCCGGTGCCGGTGGCCGAGCGCGGCTCGCTGCAGCGCTCGCTCGAGGTGGCGCAGGCGCGCGCGCCGGGCACCAAGCTGTCGTTCATCGCGTTCCCGGGCACCTCCTTCTCCAGCCCGCACCACAACACCTTCTTCCTGCGCGGCGACGAGCCGTTCACGTCGAAGCTGCTGCAGCCGGTGCTGGTCGATGCCCGCACGGCCGAGGTGACGGCGTCGCCGAAGCTGCCGTGGTACCTCACGGCGCTGCTGGTGTCCCAGCCGCTGCACTTCGGCGACTACGGCGGCCTGCCGATGCAGATCCTGTGGGCGTTGCTCGACATCGCCACGATCGTGGTGCTGGGCAGCGGGCTGTACCTGTGGTGGAAGCGCCGCAGCGGTGTGCCGGCGGCACGGGCCGGCCATGCGTCGCGCCCGGCGGGCGACGTGTCGGCACCGCCCTCGGCGCAGCCGGCGCCGGCCCTGAAGGTGCGCGCGTGAGGCCGCCGGCATCGTCCGCGCCGACCACGCCGGCGCATCCGTTCCGGCACACGCCGTCGTCGTTCTGGCGGCTGTGGGGCTGGCCCGTCGTGCTGGGGGTGCTGACGACCCTCGGCCTGGTCTCGGCGCTGTTCAGCGACGGTGGAGCGGGCGACGTGGTGGCCTGGGTCGCGCTGGGCGTTCCGGTCGGCGTGGGCGTCTGGTTCGGGTGGCGTCGACCGGCCCGGCGGCATTCCGGGGATTGAGCCTCCGGCCTCCCGCAAGGCACATCGCCCCGACGGCCTTCGCAGGCCATCGGGGCGATGTGCTTTCCGGGGTCCGTGGCGCGCCGTGCGCGCCGGGTCCGCGCGCGCCTACCGGACCGCCATGAACATGCTGGGCAGCCAGGTGGAGAAGGCGGGGACGAAGGTGACGAGGGCGAGGGCGAAGACGAGGGCGCCGTAGAAGGGCCAGATGGTGCGCATGACGGTGCCCACGGAGACCCCTCCGATGGCGCAGCCCACGAACTGGGTGGTGCCCACGGGGGGGGTGTTCAGCCCGAGGGCGCAGTTGATCAGCAGCACGATGCCGAACTGCACGGAGGTCATGCCGTACTGCTGGGCGATGGGCAGGAAGATCGGCGTGCACAGCAAGATGGTGGCGGCCATGTCCAGGAAGGTGCCCAGCACGAACAGGATGACGTTGATCATCAGGAAGATCAGCCACGGGGTGGTGGTGATCTGGGAGAGCATCTGCCCGGTGAGCTCGGCCACGCCGTAGAGGCTGATGAGGTAGCCGAAGGTGCTGGAGATGCCGATGAGCAGCAGGATGACCCCGGTGGTGCGCACGGCCTTGGAGGCCGCCTTGATGAAGTGCTCCCACTTGATGCTGCGGTAGACGAGCACCGTGAGGGCGAGCGCGTAGAGCACGGCCACGGCGGCCGACTCGGTGGCCGTGAAGATGCCCGAGAGGATGCCCCCCAGGATCAGCACGACGATGAACAGGCCGGGCAGCGCCGCGGCGAACGACCGCGCGACGATCGCCCAGCCGGGGAAGGTGCCCGCGGGGTAGCCGCGCTTGACGGCCACCAGGTAGGCCGCGGCGAGGTTGCTGATGGTGAGGATGGCCGCGGGCAGCAGCGCGGCCAGGATCAGCGCGGCGATGGAGACCTTCCCGCCGGCGGCCAGCGAGTAGATGATCAGGTTGTGGCTGGTGGGCATGAGCGCGCCCACGAGGGCGGCGTGAGTGGTCACGTTGACCGCGTAGTCGGCGTGATAGCCCTCCTTCTTCATCATCGGAATCATCACCGCGCCCATGGCCGAGACGTCGGCCACGGGGGAGCCGGAGACGCCGCCGAACAGCGTGCAGGCCACCACGTTGGACATGCCCAGGCCGCCTCGCACGTGGCCCACGATCGAGCGCGCGAAGTCCACGATGCGGTCAGCGATGCCCCCGTAGAGCATCAGCTCGCCGGCGAAGATGAAGAACGGGATGGCCAGGAAGGAGAAGATGCCCATGCCCGAGGTCATCTGCTGGAAGCCCACGGCCAGGGGCAGGCCCTCGTAGGCGAGCGTGGCGAGCGCGGACAGCCCGATGGAGAACGCCACGGGCACGCCCAGCAGCAGGAACAGCGTGAACGACACGCACAGGATCAGGAGAGGGATGGTCATGGGTTACTTCCGGGAATACCGCGGAGCCGGCTTTGCCGGGCCGCTGGTATTGCCCCCTGCAAGGGGGTTGGCGAAGCGACACGAAGTGCGCGAAGACTGGGGGTGAGCATGTTCAGGCCCAGGCGGGTTCGACTTCGCGGCCCTTGGCCAGCGCGATGATGTGCTCGATGGAGAACATGACGATGAGCACGCCGGCGATCGTCGCGGGCACGTACTTCCAGCCCTCGGAGATCCACAGGGTGGGCAGCCGGTAGTCCCACACCGACTCGGCCAAGAGGGCGCAGTTCCACGCCATGACCGCGCCGAAGACCAGCACCAGCCCATGGATGAGGAACTCCATCTTCAGGCGCAGCCAGTCCGGCGCGAGCACCAGGAACGACTCCAGCCCGATGTGGCCCGCGTCGCGCACGCCCACGGCCACGCCGAACATGGTCACGTAGATCACCAGCAGCAGCGCCAGGCTCTCCGCCCAGGTGGGGGTGTTGTTCAGGACGTAGCGGCCGAACACCTGCCAGCTCACCGCGCAGATCACCGCGATGAGCCCGACGATGCCCAGCCACATGCACAGGCGCGCGAGCGCGCGGCAAAGCTTGGTGTACATGATGGGGAAGGGGGGTGCTCGTCTTACTTGGTGTCCTGCACGCGCTTGACCAGGTCCTTGAGCTTGTCGTCGGTGATGAACTTGTCATACACCGGCTTCATCGCCGCCTGGAACGGCGCCTTGTCGATCTCGATGATCTCCGCGCCCCCGGCCTTCACGGTGGCGAGCGACTTCACCTCGCGCGCCTCCCACTGCTTGCGCATGTAGGGCACCGACTCCTTGGCCGCCTGGCGGATCCAGCCCTGCTCCTCGGCGGAGAGCCGGTCCCAGGCGCGCTTGGAGAACAGGAGCATCTCCGGGGCCATCGAGTGCTCGGTCTTGGTGTAGTACTTGGCCACCTCGAAGGCGCGCGCGCTCTCGTACGTCGGGTAGTTGTTCTCCGCCGCGTCGATCAGCCCGGTCTTCAGGCCCGTGTAGACCTCCCCCATGGGCATGGGCGTGGCGTTCGCCCCCATCGCCTCGAGCATCGTCACCCACAGGTCCGACTGCTGCACCCGCACCTTCAGCCCCTTCATGTCGGCGAAGCTGCGCACCGCCCGCTTGGCCGTGAACATCGAGCGCGCGCCGCTGTCGTAGTAGGCCAGCCCCACGAAGCCCTGCTTCTCGCAGCTCTTGAGGATGTCCTCGCCGATCGGGCCGTCGAGCACCTTGTGCAGGTGGTCCACCGAGCGGAACAGGAACGGCATCGTGGGCACCTGGGTCTCCGCGCAGATGTTGTTCATCGGCGCGATGTTCACCCGCACCATCTGCAGCGCCCCGATCTTGGTCTGCTCGATCGTGTCCTTCTCGTTGCCCAGCGCGGAGTTGTTGAACACCTTGATCGAATGCTTGCCCCCGGACAGCGCCTTGAGCCGCTCACCCATGAACTTCACCGCCGTCACCGTCGGGTAGTCGTCCGGGTGGATGTCCGCCGAGCGGAACTCCGTCGCCTGGGCGGTCAGGCTGGCGAAGGCGGCGCAGGCACAGGCGGCCAGCGCGATCAGGTTGAATCGATGCGATTTCATTTGTCTTCCTCTGCGGGTGGTGGTTTGGGGTGGTTCTTCGAAGGGTCAGAAAACGCAGGCCGGCTCGGGCAGGCCGGCCACGCCGGGACGCAGCGCGAACACGCCGCCGGCGAGCGGCTGGTCCGACAGGTCGCCGCCCGGGCGGATGGAGGTGACGAACAGCGTGTCGAGCCGCGCGCCGCCGAAGGCGCACATGGCGGGCTTCTTCACCGGCACGGCCAGCGACCGGTCGAGCCGGCCGTCGGGCGTGAAGCGGTGCACCAGGCCGGCGTCGTTGCCGCAGATCCAGTAGCAGCCCTCGGCGTCCACGGCCGCGCCGTCGGGACGGCCCGGCAGCGCGCGCATGTCGACGAACAGGCGCCGCCCGTGCGGCGTGCCGGTGTCGGTGTCGTAGTCGAAGGCCCAGATCGCCTGGACGTCGGGATGCGAGTCCGACAGGTACATCGTGGCGCCGTCGGGACTGAAGGCGAGCCCGTTGGGCACGATGAGCGCGTCGAGTTCGACCCGCAGCGCGGCCTCGGCCACGACATCGCCCTGGTAGCGGTAGACGCGGCCGACGGAGCGGCCGGCGGCCATGTCCATCAGCATCGTGCCGGCGCGAAAGCGGCCCTGGCGGTCGCAGCGTCCGTCGTTGAAGCGCATGCCCGGCGCGGCATGCGCGGCGTTGGCCAGCAGGGTGCTCGCCAGGGTACCGTCCTCGCGCGGTGCGATGGCGAACAGGCCGCTTTCCATGCCGGCGATCCACTGGCCCGGCCGGCCCGCGCGCGGGGCGATGCAGGCCAGCATCTCGTCGCCGGTCCACGTGGCGTGGGCGCCGCTGGCGGGGTCGAGCCGGTGCAGCCGTCGTGCCGGGATGTCGACCCAGCAGAGCGCCTGTTCGTCGGCCAGCCAGACCGGGCTCTCACCGGTGGCGCAGCGCGCGTCCAGGACCAGTTCGGCCACGGGGCCGTTGACGCCCGTCATGGTCAGAACGGGCCCTGCGCCGTGAAGGCGCCGCCCTGGTAGATGGCGTTCGGATCGTCCGCCGCCACCGGTGGCTGGGCCTCGACCTTGGCGCGGAAGGGCTCGGAGCTGTCCTTGGCGACGAAGCCCAGGTGGGCGGCCTGCGTGTTGTCCCACCAGATGTCGCGGTTGGCCGACATGCCGTAGACCACGGTGTGCTTGACGTCGGGCGTGAACAGGGCCTTCTCGATCAGCGCCGTCAGGTCGTCGTAGCTCAGCCAAGTGCTCATCATCCGGCGGTTGAGCGGCTCCGGGAACGACGAGCCGATGCGGATGCTGACGGTCTCGATGCCGTAGCGGTCGAAGTAGAGCTGCGCCATGTCCTCGCCGAAGGACTTCGACAGGCCGTAGTAGCCGTCGGGCCGGCGCCGCGCGTTGGCGTCGATCGTCTCGTCCTGTTTGTAGAAGCCGATGGCGTGGTTGGAGCTGGCGAAGACCACGCGCCGCACGCCGTGGCGCCGCGCCGCCTCGTAGACGTTGAAGACGCCGCGGATGTTGGCTTCCAGGATCTCCTCGAACGGCCGTTCGACCGACACGCCGCCCAGGTGGACGATGGCGTCGCAGCCGTCGACCAGCGCGTCCACGGCGGCCTTGTCGGAGAGGTCGCAGGTCACCAGTTCCTCGTGCGCCTGGGCCGCCGGAGCCAGCGCCGCGATGTCCGACAGGCGCAGCGTCCGTGCGAAGGGCCGCAGCCGCTCGCGCAGCACCTTGCCCAGCCCGCCGGCGGCACCGGTCAGCAGCAGGCGCTGGAACATGGCGTCCCGGGAAGCGGGCGAGGCCCGGGACGGGTCGGAAGTCTCGGTGGGAGCGGGTGTGCCGGCGTCGGTCATCTGCATCGTCTCTTGTAAGTTATCGGTTGTCATACAACCCATGCGGCGATTATCATGAAGCGATGGCGAGCGTGTCAACAGAACTTCCCAGCATGTCCGAGGCCCCCGCCACGGCCTTGGCGCCGGCCGCGCCGGTTTCCGCGTCGGCCCGCCAGCGGCTGCGCGGCCGCGGGCTGGCGCACAGCCTGGTCGACGATTTCAGCGTGCGCATCCGCGACGCGGTGCTGCGCCCGGGAGACAAGCTGCCCACCGAGTCGGAGATCATGCAGGTCTTCGGTGTCAGCCGCACCGTGGTGCGCGAGGCGCTGTCCAAGCTGCAGGCCGGCGGTCTGGTGGAGACGCGCCACGGGATCGGCACCTTCGTGCTGCACCCGCGCGCGAGCGGGGTGTTCCGCCTCGACGCCGGCGACATCGCGACCTCGGTCGACGTGCTGGCGGTACTGGAGCTGCGCATCAGCCTGGAGACCGAGGCCGCCGGCCTGGCCGCCGTGCGCCGCAGCGCCGAGCAGCTCCAGGCCATGCGCGCGGCGCTCGACGAGTTCGAGCGCAACGTCGCGCTCGAGCACGACACGGTGGAGGCCGACTTCGATTTCCACCTGCAGATCGCCCAGTCGACCGGCAATCCGTATTTCGCCGAGATCCTGGCCCACCTGGGCCGCACGATCATCCCGCGCACGCGCATCAAGGCCATCCGCGACCACGTGCGGGGCGGCGCCTACCTCGGCCGCGTGAACCGCGAGCACGAGGAGATCCATGCCGCCATCGCGCGCCACGACGCCGAATCGGCCCGCGCCGCGATGCGCATCCACCTGACCAACAGCCGGGAGCGCCTGCGCCTGTCGCAGCACGCGGCGCGCACCCTCGAGGCGGCCGACGGCGCCGCCGCGCCGTCCTCGGACGGCACGGCCGGCACGGCCGCCTGAGCGGCCGGATGGGCGGTCAGGGAAATCCCTGTTGCGAAATCATTTTCATCCAGTCATACGATGACTGATCACTGCAAATGGGCATCGACCGGGCCCAAGACCTTTTCCAGGAGACAGACCATGACGCTTTCCCGCCGCCATCTCGGTGCCAGCTGCCTCGCCGCCGCTTGCCTCGCCACGCCGTTCGCCACGCTGGCCCAGCCGGCCGCCTGGCCTTCCAAGCCGCTGCGCATCGTGGTGCCGTACCCCCCGGGCGGCTCGTCCGACATCATCGCGCGCGCCATCTCGCAACCGCTGGCCGAAGCGCTCAAGACGACCGTGCTGGTGGAGAACAAGCCCGGCGCCAACGGCAACCTCGGCGCCGATTTCGTCGCCAAGTCCGCGCCCGACGGCTATACCATCCTGCTGTGCGACGTCGGCGCGCTGGCGATCAGCCCGTCGGTCTACACCAAGCTGGCCTTCGACCCCTCCAAGGACCTGCGCGGCGTGACCATGCTGGCCTATTCGCCCCACCTGCTGGTGGTCCATCCGTCGGTCAAGGCCAACAACCTCAAGGAACTGGTGGCGCTGTCCAAGACCGGCGACCTGAACTTCGCCGTCACGGCCTCGGGCAGCGCGCCGCACCTCGCGGGCGTGGCGCTCGAACGCGCCAGCGGCGCCAAGTGGACCTACGTGCCCTACAAGGGCGGCGTGCAGGCGATCCAGGACACCGTCTCCGGCCAGACGCAGGTGCTCATGAACGGCATGCTCGCCACGCTGCCGCAGGTGCAGGCCGGCCGGCTGAAGGTGCTGGGCGTCTCCAAGGCCACCCGCATGCCCCTCATCGGCGACGTGCCCACGCTGGCCGAGCAGGGCGCGACCGGCTTCGAGTCCGGCACCTGGCAGGGCGTGGTGATGGCGCGCGGCACGCCCGACGCCATCGTCAACCGGCTCAACAAGGAACTCGTCGCCGTCATCCGCTCGGCCGACATCCGCTCGCGCCTGGCCGGGCAGGGCGCCGAGGTGGTGACCATGACGCCGCAGGAGGAAGAGCAGTTCTTCAACAAGGAACGCGCGCGCTGGGCGGCGGTCGTGAAGCAGGCCGACATCCGCCTGGACTGAGTCCCGGACGGCGAAGAATTCAACAACGACAGGAGACGAAGACATGCCGAAGAAGACCATCCTCATCGCCGCCGCCGTGCTGGCGATCGCCGCCGCGAGCGGCTGCGCCGACCTGCCGCGCCCGCACATGCCGGGACCGGCCATGGGAGCCACCGGCACGCCGGCCGCCACCCAGGCCGTGACCGCCGCCGCCGAGCGCCTGCGCCTCGCGATGATCGACCCCACGCCGGCCGCGCTCGGCGCGCTGGTGGCCGACGACCTGAGCTACGGCCATTCGGCCGGCCGCGTCGACACCAAGGCCAGCTTCATCGCCGACCTGATGGACGGGAAGTCCGATTTCGTGACCCTGGTCATCAGCGACCAGACCGTGAAGGTGGTGGGCGACGCGGCCATCGTGCGCCACACCCTCACGGCCGACACCAACGACGCCGGCAAGCCCGGCAAGGTCGCCATCAAGGTGCTCGGCGTGTGGCAGCGGCAGGCCGACGGCGCCTGGCGCCTGCTGGCGCGTCAGGCGGTGCGCCCGCCGGTCTGACGCCGGCGCCGGGCGGCGAGCCACGCACCGGCCTCGAACAGCAGTTCGCTCGCGATCGCCAGCGCGGCGGCCGGCAGCGCGCCGGCCAACAGCAGCTGGCGGTCGTTGAGCGCCAGCCCCGTGACGATGCGCTCGCCGAAGCCGCCCGCGCCGATGAAAGCCGCGATGGTCGCCGTGCCGATGGCGATCGCCGTGGCCGTGCGCACGCCCGCCACCAAGGTCGGCAGCGCGATGGGCAGCAGCACGAAGCGCAGGTTCTGCGCGCGCGTCAGGCCCAGCGCGATGCCGGCCTGGCGCACGCCCTGGGGCACCTCGCCCAGCCCGGTGACGGTGTTGCGCATGATGGGCAGCAGCGCGTAGAGCGTGAGCGCGATCAGCGCGGGCAGGGTGCCGATGGCGCCCAGCGCGGAGATCAGCACCGCCAGCAGCGCCAGCGACGGCACCGTCTGCAGCAGGCTCGCGACGCCCAGCGCCAGCGCCCGCCAGCGCGCGTGCGCGAACACCGCCACCGCCACCGGCACGCCGATCAGGACCGCCAGCCCGACCGCGACGGCCACCAGCAGCAGGTGCTCGCGCGCGAGCCGGCCGAGGTCGGCGCCGAACAGCTTGGCCGCGAAGCCGCGCGGGGCCTGCGACGCCGCGCCACCGGCGAGGAAGTCGCGCGCGATGGTGTCAAAGGCCGCGCCCTGCAGTTCGGCGCGCGCGTTCATGGCGATCATGGCGCGCTCGTCGATGCGGCCTTCCAGCGTGCGCAGCGCGGCCCAGGCGGCCGGGTGGCGCGCGGGCAGGTCGAGCCGGTGCAGCAGCACGGCGTCGTAGCGCGGGAAGTAGGCCCGGTCGTCGCGCAGCACGCGCAGGCCGAGGTGGTCGATTCGCGCGTCGGTGGTGTAGATGTCGATGACGTCGATGCGGCCGGCGCCGATGGCGTTGTAGGCCAGGCCATGGTCGATGCCCACGGGCTGTTGCGCGAGACCGTAGCGCGCGGCCAGCCCGCGCCAGCCGTCGGCGCGGCCGATGAACTCGTTGGACAGGCCCAGGCGCAGCGCCGGGTGCGCCGCGAGGTCGGACAGCGTGCGCACGCCCAGGCGGTCGGCGTCGGCCGCGCGCATCGCCAGGGCATAGCCGTCGTTGAAGCCCAGCGGCACCGCCACGCCCAGGCCGAGCGGCGCGAGCGCGGCGTTGAGCGCCTCCGGCGCGAGGGCGGCCGCGTCCGTCGCGCCGCCCTTGAGGATCTCCAGCGCGATGGTGCCGGTGTACTCGGCATAGACGTCGATGGCGCCGGAGCGCAGCGCCTCGTGGACGATGGCCGTGTTGCCCAGGCCCTGGCGCAGCACCGGCGGCGCCGTCGTCCGCGCGGCCGCGGTCTGGGCCATGACCTCGGCCAGGATGTACGACTCGGTGAAGCGCTTGGAGCCGATGCGCAGGGGTCCGGCGTCCGGGGCGGATGGGGTCTGCGCGAGGCACGACAGGCCGCACATCGCCAGCAGGACGATCGCGAGCCGGCGCGCGAACCCGCCCGCCCCCGTGCGCCACCGGGCGGGACGCACGCCGGGCACCGGCGGGGACGGGGCGGGTGACGAGGCGGGTGACGGGGCGGGCATCGCGGCAGTGTAGGGGCCCGTCCGCGACGGCCGGCCGGTTCACGTCGGCTTCCTACAGACGGTCGTGCGCGAGGCCGATGCGTCGTGGCGGGCGCCGCCGCGACAGTCGCAGCGCCGCTGCGCGGCGGCCACGGACGGCGCCCGACGTCCGCGGGCTTCGAATCACCCTCACGAAGGACATCTCCCCCATGGCTTCCAACCCTCCCGAACACGCCACCCTCGTCGACATCCACGGCGCGCGCGAACTTCCCCTGGTGACGGTCGAGGGCTACAGCCTGCAGTTGCGCGACAAGGACGGCTTCATCGGCGACGGCGCCAGCCAGACCGCGTTCCGCGAACTGCTGCAGCAGGCGCGCAAGGACCGGCCGAAGGAAGGACCGGACCCGTTCGGCCGCCGGCATTCGCGCAGCTTCGCGAAAAAGGAACTCGACGCCATCCTCGCCGACGAGAGCCCCGGCGAGGCCGCCCGCATCCTGCGGGGCGTGATCGACGACTTCGCCATCGAGCTCGCGCACGTCACGCGGCGGTTCCTGCGCGAGCCGTCGTGGAAAGGCGTCGAGCGGGTGGTGATCGGCGGCGGCTTCCCGGAGAGCGACGTGGGCGAGCGTGCCATCCTGCAGGCGTCGGTGATCCTGGACTCGCAGCGCGTCCACGTGCCGCTCGGACGGCTGTCGCACGAGGTCGACGACGGTGGGCTGATCGGCTGGGTGCACCTGGTGCCGCCGGCGATGCTGCGCCACCACGACGCCATCCTCGCGGTCGACATCGGCGGCACCAACCTGCGTTGCGGCATCGTCAAGCTGCGCCGGAAGCGCGCCGCGGACCTGTCCAAGGCCAAGGTGCTCGAGCGGCAGAAATGGCGCCACGCGGACGACAAGCCCACCCGCAGCGCGCTGGTCGACCGGCTCGCCGCGATGCTCCAGGAACTCATCGACCATTGCGACGAGGAAGGCCTGAGCCTCGCGCCCTTCATCGGCATCGCCTGCCCGGGGCAGATCCGGCGGGACGGCTCCATCGCGCGCGGCACGCAGAACCTGCCGGGCAACTGGGAGAGCGACACCTTCCACCTGCCCAGCGAGCTGCAGAAGCGGCTGCCCACCGTCGGCGGCATCCCGGCCATGGTGCGCATGCACAACGACGCCGTGGTGCAGGGCCTGAGCGAGCTGCCCTTCATGCGCGACGTCAAGCGCTGGGCCATCCTGACCATCGGCACCGGCCTGGGCAACGTCAGCTACACGAACAAGCCCGAGCCGGACGAGGCGGCCGACGAGAAGGCCCGGCGCAAGGCCCGCAGGAAGCACCGCGAGGAAAAGGCCGAGGCCGAGCGGCGGGAGAAGGACAAGAAGCGCGAGGTCCGGAAGCGGGCCGAGGCCGCGCGCGAGGCGCTGGAGAAGTTCGAGAAGCCGGAGAAGCAGGAGCCATCCGGAAAGGGCAAGGCCACCGGCGCCTAGAGCTGGAACGCGATCGTCAGCAGCAGGCCCTCGGCCAGGTCGCGCACCACGCCCGGGCGGCGCGCGCGGAAGGTCTCCCCGGCCGAGGCGGTGGTCTCGATCCACTGGGCGAGCCAGTCGATGTCGTGGGCGCCGTAGAAGACGACGGCGGCCTCGTGGTTGAGCAGCAGGCTGCGCAGGTCGAGGTTGATCGAGCCGCACAGCGCCAGCGTCTCGTCCACCACCACCGCCTTGGCGTGCGCCATGAACGGCAGCATCCGGAAGATCACGCCGGCGGCGGCGAGGTCGCGCATGGCGCGCGTGCGCACGAAATCCGCCAGCCGGTGGTTGGACCGCCGCGGCATCGCGATGGTCACCTGCACGCCGCGCCGCGCCGCCAGCCGCAGGGCGTTGCGCAGGCCGTCGTCGGGCACGAAGTAGGGCGTGATGGCGAGCACGCGGTGCTCGGCGCGGAAGCACGCGTCGATCAGCAGCGAATTGGCGGTGTCCTCGGTCTGGTCGGGGCCGCTGGGCAGGAACTGCGCGGGCGGCAGCGCGGTCTCGCCGTCCTGCGGCGCGGCGGGCGGCACCGGGATGTCGCGCGCCGCGTCCTGGCGCACCGAGCGCCAGTCGTGGTCGAACTGCTGCGCCGCCGCGTGCGCGACGCCGCCGTCGAGGTCGAAGGACAGGTCGCGCCAGGCCTGGGGGTGGGCGTCGTTGCCGGTGAAGTACTCGCCGGCCAGGTTGCGCCCGCCGGCCCACAGCCGGGCGTCGTCGGCGACGACCAGCTTGCGGTGGTTGCGCAGGTTGCGCGGTCCGCTGCGCCGCAGGCTCAGCAGGGGACGGAAGACGGCCACCTCGGCGCCGGCCGCGCGCAGGGCGTCGAGCCGCCGGCGCGGCAGCGTGAGCGCGCCGAAGCCGTCGAGCAGCAGGCGCACGCGCACGCCCTCGCGGGCGCGCCGGGCCAGGCGTTCGACGGCCTCGGCGCCCAGCGCGTCGTCGCCGATGATGAAGGTGCACACGTCGATGCGATGGCGCGCGCCGTCGATCACGCGCCACAGCGCCTCGCGCGCGGCGGCGCCGTCGGCATGGAAGCGCGTGCGGCAGGGCGAGGGCGCGGGCAGCCCGAAGCTCTCGATCAGCTCGGCCGCCCAGTGGAGCGGGACCCGGGTGCGCGCCGGCCTCGGCAGGCCGACCGGGCGCAGCTTGCGCTGGCCGAACAGCAGGTAGCCCGGCAGCGCCACGTAGGGCATCAGCACCAGCCCCATGACCCAGGCGATGGCCGTGGCCGGCGGGCGCTGCTCGCGGCGCGCCCGCGTCGTCACCACATACACCAGCAGCGCGATCGCGACGACGAGGAAGTGCTGCGACGGCGACGGCAGCCAGGCCAGGAACAGGGGGGTCATCGGCGGCGAGGTTAACGCGCGCGCCGCAGCGCTTACGCTCGGGTGCCCCGGGCGCTCGCGCTCGCCTCCGTTGCTCGCCTGCGTCGCCCGCCCGCGCCATGTCCCGCCGTCCTCCGTCGCCTCCCATCGTCCGTCCGCCATGCTGACCCTGCTGTTCGACGGCGTCGCCCACGGCATGGTGCTGTTCGTCCTGGGCCTGGGCCTGGTCGTCACGCTGGGGCTGATGAATTTCGTCCACCTCGCGCACGGCGCCTTCGCCATGGCGGGCGGCTACGTCGCGGTGTTCGCCATGCGGTCGCTGGGACTGCCGTTCCTCGCGAGCCTGCTGCTGGCCTTCGTCGGCGCGGCGGCGGCGGGCGCGCTGCTGGAGCGCACGCTCTACCGGCCGATGCACCGCCGCCCGCACCTCGATCAGGTGCTCTTCTCCATCGGCCTCGTCTTCATGGCCATGGCGCTGGCCGATCACCTCGCCGGCGCCGCGCCGCGCCACCTCGACCCCCCGGCCTGGCTGCTCGGTCGCACCGAGCTCGGCGAGGGCGCGCTGCGGCTGTCGATGGGCCACTACCGGCTCTTCGTGATCGCGGTGTGCGCGGGCCTGGCGGCGGCGCTGCAGTGGGTCTGGTCGCGCACGCGCTTCGGTGCGCGCCTGCGCGCCGCCGTGGACGATCCGCGCGTGGCCGGCGGCATGGGCATCGACGTCGGGCGGCTGTTCTCGGTCACCTTCGCCGCCGGTTCGGGCCTCGCCGGCCTGGGCGGCGCGCTGGGCGCGGAGCTCGTCGGCATCGACCCGGCTTTTCCGCTGCGTTGCCTGGTGCCGATGCTGATCGTCGTGGCGGTGGGCGGCACGGCGTCGGTCACCGGGCCGCTGCGCGCCGCGCTGCTGCTGGGCATCGCGGAGGTGGCCGGCCGGTACTTCGTGCCGGCGCTGGGCGGTGCGCTGGTCTACCTGGTGACGATCGCGCTGCTGCTGTGGCGCCCGCGCGGCCTGTTCGCGCCGGGGGGCGCACGGTGAGCGGGCTGCGGCGGACCGGGGAGATCGCCGGCTGGGCGCTGGTGCTGGCGCTGCCCGCCGTGGTGCCGTCCCAGGCGCCGCTCGTGGGCGAGATCGCCATCGTCGCGCTGTTCGCGGTGTCGCTCGACCTGGTGGTGGGCTACGCGGGCATCGTCTCGCTCGGCCACGCGGCGTTCTTCGGGCTGGGGGCGTACGCCGCCGGCCTGTTCGCCAAGCACGCGACGCCCGATCCGGTCGCCGGCCTGCTGGCGGCCACGACGCTCGCGGCCGCCTTCGGCGCGCTCGCCAGCCCGACGGTGCGGCGCGGCAGCGACCTCACGCGCCTGATGGTCACGCTGGGCACCGCCGCGCTGCTGCATGAACTCGCCAACGCCTTCGACGGCCTGACCGGCGGCGCCGATGGCCTGCAGGGCGTGGCGATGGGGCCGCTGCCGGGCGGCTTCACGTTCGATCTCGACGGCCGCGCGGCGGCCGGGTACGCGCTGGCGGTGGCGCTGGCGCTGTTCGCCGTGCTGCGGCGGCTGGTGCGTTCGCCCTTCGGCGTCGCGCTGCGCGCGGTGCGCGATCACCGGCCGCGCGCCGAGGCCATCGGCATCCCGGCCGCGCGCCACCTGGGCGCGACCTACACCGTCGCCGCCGGGGTGGCCGGCGCGGCCGGCGCGCTGCTGGCGCAGACCACGGGCTTCGCCTCGCTCGACGTGCTGTCCTTCGCGCGCTCGGCCGACGGCCTGCTGATGCTGGTGGTCGGCGGCACGGGCTGGCTCTACGGCGGGGTGGCGGGCGCGGTCGTGTTCAAGCTGCTGCAGGACGCGCTGGCGTCGCTGGCGCCGCAGTGGGGCATGTTCTGGATCGGCTCGGTGCTGGTCCTGCTGGCGCTCGGCGGACGCGACCTGGTGCCGTGGACGCTCGGACGTCTGGGCGCCGGCCGCCGCGGGACCGGCGCGCCGTCCGGCGGCCGTGCGACCGAGGGCACCGGTCCCGACCGTGCCGGCGCCGCCGGCCACGCCGCCGGGAACGCCTTGGGGAACGCCTGGGGAAACGCGGCGGCCGTCGATGCCGGGTCCGACGACGTCGTGCTGGCGTGCCACGGCCTGACCGTGCGGCTGGGCGGCGTCGACGCGGTGCGCGGCGTGGACCTCGAACTGCGCCGGGGCGCGCGGCACGCGCTGATCGGTCCGAACGGCGCCGGCAAGACCACCCTGGTCAACCTGCTGGGCGGGGTGCTCGCGCCCGACGCGGGGCGCATCGTGCTCGACGGCACGGACGTCACGCGCGAGCCCCCGCACCGGCGTGCCGCCCGGGGCCTCGTGCGTTCGTTCCAGGTCGGCGCGCTGTTCGACACCCTGACGCCGCGCGAGACGCTGGCGCTCGCCATCGCGCGCCGCCACGCCGGGGGCGCGGACGGGTGGCGCCCGCTGGCGGCGTCGGCCGTGGCGGCGGAGGGCGCGACGTGGCTGCTCGAGCGCTTCCGCCTCGCCGCCGACGCCGACCGGCCCACGCGCGCGCTGGCCTACGGGCAGCGCCGGCTGTTGGAGATCGCGCTGGCGCTGGCTTGCGAGCCGCGCGTGCTGGTGCTCGACGAGCCCATGGCCGGCGTGCCGCCGGCCGAGCGCGAGGCCCTGCTCGAGACGCTCGCGGCGCTGCCCCCGGAGGTCGCGGTGCTGCTGATCGAGCACGACATGGACCTGGTGTTCCGCTTCGCGCGGCGCATCACGGTGCTGGCCGAGGGGGCCGTGCTGGCCGAGGGCGATCCGGCGGCGATCGCGGCGGACGCGCGCGTCCGCTCGGCCTACCTGGGTCCGGCCGGCGCCGGGACCGCTCCGCGTCCCGATCCGTGCGCCGATGCGCGCACCGGCGACACCGGGTCCGTGGTGCCCGCGACCGCGCCGTCAGGCAGGACGGCGGCGCCGGCCCGCCCGACGGCCGCCGTCCCGCCCACGCGCGCACCGCTGCTGCGCGTAGAGGGCCTCGTCGCCGGCCACGGCGACGCGGTGGTGCTGCACGACATCGGCTTCGTGCTGCAGGCCGGGCGCACGCTGGCGCTGCTCGGACGCAACGGCGCGGGCAAGACCACGTTGATCGACACGCTCGCGGGCACCGCGCGGCAGCGCGGCGGACGCATCCTGTGGCAGGGCGAGGGCGAGGGCACGCCGGTCGCGCTCCACGCGCTCGCCGCGCACCGGCGCGCGGCGCTGGGCATCGGCTGGGTGCCCCAGGAGCGCGGCGTGTTCGCGTCGCTCACCGTGCACGAGCACCTCGCGGCCTTCGCGCGGCCGGCGCGCGCCGGCCGCGGCCGCGCGCCGGCCTGGACCCCCGGACGCGTCTACGCGCTGTTCCCACGCCTGGCCGAACGCCGTGCCCACCTCGGCCGCCAGCTCTCCGGGGGCGAGCAGCAGATGCTGGCCATCGGGCGGGCGCTGATGCTGGCGCCGCGCCTGCTGCTGCTCGACGAGCCGCTCGAAGGGCTGGCGCCGGTGCTGGCGGCCGAGGTGCTCGCGGCCATCGAACGGCTCACGCGCGGGGAGGGACTGGCCGTGATCGTCGTCGAGCAGCACCCGCAGGCCGTGCTGGCCATCGCCGACGAGGCGCTGGTGCTCGACCGGGGCCGCGTCGCCCACGCCTCGGCGGCGCGCGAACTGGCGGCGCGGCCCGACCTGCTCGCGCGCTGGCTGGGCGCGGCCGGCGGCGCGTGAGCCGATCCGCTCAGATCGGCAGCGCGGTCGTCGTCTTCACGCGGTCGAGCACGAAGCTGGTCTTGCAGTCCTGCACGCTCGGGTGCTTGAGCAGCGTGTCCATGACGAAGCGCGCGTAGTGCGCCATGTCGGCCACCACCACGCGCAGGAGGTAGTCCATCTCGCCGGTGAGCGAGGCGCACTCGACCACCTCCGGCCAGGCCTGGATGGAGGCGCGGAAGGCGTCCATCGGATTGCGCTTGTGGCGCTCGGTGTGCTTTTCCAGGCGCACGTTGATGTAGGCCATCAGCGGCAGGCCGACCCGCTCGGGCCGCAGCAGGGCGACGTAGCCTTCGATCACGCCGGCCTCCTCCAGGCGCTTGACGCGCCGCAGCGTGGCCGAGGCCGACAGGCTGACCTGCGCGGCCAGCTCGTCGTAGGTGGCGCGGCCGTTGCTCTGGAGCGCGCGAAGCACGCGCAGATCGATGGCATCGAGTTCGACTGAAGCGTTCATCCGAAGTATTTTGCAGGAATCCTGCGTTCGTCCGCCGCGGGCATCGCAAGTTGCAGGAATCGTGTGCCGAGAGCGCCTAGCATTCGATGACACACCCCCCACCCGACGCCCACACCACTTCCGGAGACGACGATGACCGATCTGTTCGACAACCCCATGGGCCTGCAAGGCTTCGAGTTCATCGAGTTCGCCTCGCCCACCCCCGGCGTGCTGGAGCCGGTGTTCGAGACGCTGGGCTTCACGCTGGTCGCCAGGCACCGCTCCAAGGACGTCGTGCTCTACCGCCAGGGCGAGATCAACTTCATCATCAACCGCGAGCCCAGGAGCCCGGCGGCCTATTTCGCGGCCGAGCACGGCCCGTCGGCCTGCGGCATGGCGTTCCGCGTGAAGGACGCCCACAAGGCCTACCACCGCGCCCTCGAACTCGGCGCCCAGCCGGTGGAGATCGCCACCGGACCGATGGAGCTGCGCCTGCCGGCCATCAAGGGCATCGGCGGCGCGCCGCTCTACCTGATCGACCGCTTCGAGGACGGCAAGTCGATCTACGACATCGACTTCGAGTTCGTCGAAGGCGTGGAGCGCCATCCGGCGGGCCACGGCCTCAAGCTCATCGACCACCTGACGCACAACGTCTATCGCGGCCGCATGGCCTTCTGGGCCGACTTCTACGAGCGCCTGTTCAACTTCCGCGAGATCCGCTACTTCGACATCTCGGGCGAATACACCGGCCTGACCTCCAAGGCGATGACGGCGCCGGACGGCATGATCCGCATCCCGCTCAACGAGGAAGCCAAGAAGGGCGGCGGGCAGATCGAGGAGTTCCTGATGCAGTTCAACGGCGAGGGCATCCAGCACATCGCCCTGATCTGCGACGACCTGAAGGCCACGGTCGACCGGCTGGCGCTGGCCGGCGTGCAGACCGCCACCGCGCCCAACGACTACTACTACGAGATGCTCGACACGCGCCTGCCGGGCCATGGCGAGAACGTGGCCGAACTGCAGGCGCGCGGCATCCTGATGGACGGCACGACCGAGGGCGGCCAGCCGCGCCTGCTGCTGCAGATCTTCTCCACGGCCTCGCTCGGACCGGTGTTCTTCGAGTTCATCGAGCGCCGGGGCGACTACCGCGAAGGCTTCGGCGAGGGCAACTTCAAGGCGCTGTTCGAATCGCTCGAACGCGACCAGATCCGGCGCGGCGTCCTCGAAGCCGATCCCGCCTGACCCCCCGCGTCCCAAGGAGTTCGTCATGGACACGTCGGTGATCGATCAGGGTGCAACTTCGGTGAAGCATGGCCTGGCGGCGGGCGGCGCGGCCGCGCCGCAGCGGCCGGACTGGACCATCGACCAGGGCTGGGAGCGCTACACGCCGGCCGACCATGCGGTCTGGAAGACGCTGTTCGAGCGCCAGACGAAGCTGCTGCCGGGCCGCGCCTGCGACGAATTCGTCGCCGGCATGGCGCGCCTGCCCATGGGTGCCGACCGCATCCCGAACTTCGTCGAACTCAGCGAGGTGCTCGTGGAACGCACCGGCTGGCAGGTGGTGGCGGTGCCGGGGCTGGTGCCCGACGAGGTGTTCTTCGAGCACCTGGCCAACCGGCGCTTTCCGGCGGGCAACTTCATCCGCGGCGCGCATCAGCTCGACTACCTGGAGGAGCCCGATGTCTTCCACGACGTCTTCGGCCACGTGCCGATGCTGATGGACCCGTCGATCGCCGATTACATCCAGGCCTATGGCGTCGGCGGGCTGCGGGCGAAACGGCTCGGCGTGCTGGACAAGCTGGCGCGCGCCTACTGGTACACGGTGGAGTTCGGCCTCGTGCGGCAGGCCGGCGGCCTGCGCATCTACGGCGCGGGCATCGCGTCGTCGTACACCGAGAGCGTCTTCGCGCTCGACGATCCGTCGCCCAACCGCATCGCGTTCGACCTCGAACGCGTCATGCGGACGAACTACCGCATCGACGATTTCCAGGAGAGCTACTTCGTCATCGACGGCCTGGCGCAACTGCTCGAACTCGCCGCCATCGACTTCGCGCCGCTGTACGAGCGCATCGCCGGCCAGACCGACCATCAGCCCGGCGACGTGTTGCCCGAGGACCGTGTGGTCACCCGGGGCACCGGCCGTCATCACGCGGCCAAGCGTCCCCCGAGCGAGGCGCGGGCCTGACGGAAGCGGAGCCGGGACGGGCCGTCACCGGCCGATCGCGGGCCACCGGCGGTGCAGCCAGGACCAGGCCACCAGCCCGATCGCCAGCATCAGCCCCGACGTCAGCGCCAGGGCGATCGCCGAGTGCATCACCAGCGGCGCGATGGCGCCGGCCACCAGGCCATTGGCGGTCGAGCCGATCACCGCCTGCAGCGAAGACGCCATGCCGCGCCGCTCCGGGTGCAGGTCCAGCACCAGCAGCGTGACGGCCGGCACCATCAGCGCCCAGCCGAAGGCGAAGATCGCCACCGGCGGCAGCGACCACAGCGGATGCGCCGGAAAGACGGCGTGGATGGCGATGTTGACCAGCGACACCAGCGCCATGATGAGGAAGCCGTGCCGGATCTGGCGCTTGGGTGGCACCTTGCCGGCCATGCGGCCGCTGATCCACGCGCCGGCCATGATCCCGCCGATGGTCAGCAGGAAAAACCAGAAGAAGCGCGTGGGCGGCAGGCCCAGCAGATCGCCCAGGAAGGCCGGCGCCGACAGCACGTAGAGGAACATGCCGTTGAACGGCACCCCGCTCGCCAGCGCCAGCAGCAGGAAGCGCGGGTCCGAGCACAGCTCGCGGTAGCCGCGCATCAGCGGGCGCGGGGCGAAGGGCTGGCGCTGGTCGAGGTGCAGGGTCTCGGGCAGCAGCTTCCAGTTGGCCACGAACAGCACCACGCCGACCGCCACCAGGAACCAGAACACCGCGTGCCAGCCCGCGTGCACGAACAGGAAGCCACCGACGATCGGCGCGATCGCCGGCGCCACGCCGAAATAGATCGTGACCTGGCTCATCACCTTCTGCGCCTCGGCCGGCGGGAACATGTCGCGGATGACCGCGCGCGAGACCACGATGCCCGCGCCGGTCGACAGGCCCTGCATGGCGCGGAAGAAGACCAGTTGGCCGATGGTCTGCGACAGGGCGCAACCCAGGGAGGCCAAGGTGAACACCGCCAGTCCCGCGAGCACCACCGGCCGGCGCCCGAAGCTGTCGGACAGCGCGCCGTGGAACAGGTTCATGAAGGCGAAGCCGAACAGGTAGGCCGAGAGCGTCTGCTGCATCTCCACCGGCGTCGCGCCGATCGACGCGGCGATGCCCGAGAACGCCGGGATGTAGGTGTCGATGGAGAACGGCCCGAGCATGCCCAGCACGGCCAGCAGCACCGCCAGCGCCCAGCGCGGCGCCTTCCAGAGGGTGTGGGCATCCGGGTTCATGCGGTCGTTTTCCTGTCTTTGTCGAGTGAAGGAACAGCGTCGCCCAAAAGCAGACGAGCGCCCGTAGGCGCTCGTCTGCATGTTCGCGGACACCGCGGAACCGGCTCTGCCGGGCCGCAGGTGTCGCCCCCTCGAAGGGGGTGGGCACTGCTACGCGAAGCGAGCAAGCCTGGCGGTGGTCAAAGCGTATCGATGAAGCTGCGCAGCTTGTCCGAACGCGACGGGTGCTTGAGCTTGCGCAGCGCCTTCGCCTCGATCTGGCGGATGCGCTCGCGCGTCACGTCGAACTGCTTGCCGACTTCCTCGAGCGTGTGGTCGGTCGACATCTCGATGCCGAAACGCATGCGCAGCACCTTGGCCTCGCGCGGCGTGAGGGAGTCCAGGATGTCCTTGACCACGTCGCGCAGGCCCGCCTGCATGGCCGCCTCGATGGGCGCGGTGTTGCTGCTGTCCTCGATGAAGTCGCCCAGGTGCGAATCGTCGTCATCGCCGATCGGCGTCTCCATGGAGATCGGCTCCTTGGCGATCTTCATGATCTTGCGGATCTTGTCTTCCGGGATCTCCATCTTGGCGGCCAGGATGCCGGCGTCGGGCTCGAAGCCGAACTCCTGCAGATGCTGGCGCGAGATGCGGTTCATCTTGTTGATCGTCTCGATCATGTGGACCGGGATGCGGATGGTGCGCGCCTGGTCGGCGATCGAGCGCGTGATGGCCTGGCGGATCCACCACGTGGCGTACGTCGAGAACTTGTAGCCGCGGCGGTATTCGAACTTGTCGACCGCCTTCATCAGGCCGATGTTGCCTTCCTGGATCAGGTCGAGGAACTGCAGGCCGCGGTTGGTGTACTTCTTGGCGATGGAGATCACCAGGCGCAGGTTGGCCTCGATCATCTCCTTCTTGGCGTCGCGCGAGGAGCGCTCGCCGTCGTTCATGCGCTTGTTGATGTCCTTCAGCTGCGTGAGCGGCACCACCACGCTCGACTGGATGTCGGCGAGCTTCTGCTGGAGTTCCTGCACCGGCGGGATGTTGCGCGCGAGCACCGTGCTCCACGGCTTGCCCGAGGCGGCCTGCTTCTCGACCCATTTCAGGTTGAGCAGGTTCGACGCGACGCGGTTGCCGTTCTTGTCGAAGCCGCTGAAGTCGCGGATGAAGTCCTCCTGCGGGAAGCCGCACTTGTCCACGATGATGCGGCGCAGTTCGCGCTCCTTCTTGCGCACGTCGTCGACCTGCGTGCGCACCAGGTCGCACAGCTTCTCGATGGTCTTGGCCGTGAAGCGGATCGTCATCAGCTCCTCGGACATGGCCTGCTGGGCCTTCAGGTAGGCGGGCGTGCCGTAGCCTTCCTTCTCGTAGATCTGGTGGATCTTCTCGAACATCGACGCGATGCGGTCGAAGCGCTCCAGCGCATCGCGCTTGAGTTCCTCGAGCTTCTTGGTCAGCGCCTTGGAGCCGCCCTTGCCGTCGTCGTCGTCCTCCTCGTCGAACTCGTCGAAGTCCTCCTCGGCCACGTAGTCGTCGGCCTCGTTGGGGTTGGAGAAGCCGTCCACGATGGTGGAGATGACGACCTTGCCGTCGCGGATGGTGGCGGCCATCTCGAGGATGGCGGCGATGGTCGAGGGCGAGGCGGAGATCGCCTCCATCATGGCCATCAGGCCGCCCTCGATGCGCTTGGCGATCTCGATCTCGCCCTCGCGCGTGAGCAGCTCGACGGTGCCCATCTCGCGCATGTACATGCGCACCGGGTCGGTCGTGCGGCCGAACTCGCTGTCGACGGTGGACAGGGCCGCCTCGGCCTCTTCCTCGGCCTCCTCGACGGTGGTCGCGGTGGGCGCGGTGTTGTTGAGCAGCAGCGTCTCGGCGTCGGGCGTCTGTTCGTAGACGGCCACGCCCAGGTCGTTGAGCATCGTGACCACGACCTCCATGGTCTCGGCGTCGACCAGCTTGTCGGGCAGGTGGTCGGAGATCTCGCCCTGCGTCAGGTAGCCGCGGGTCTTGCCCAGCGTGATCAGGGTCTTCAGGCGCGAGCGGCGCTTGGCCATGTCCTCCTCGGACAGGACGGTCTCGTCGAGACCGAATTCCTTCATCAGCGCGCGCTCCTTGGCCTTGCTGATCTTCATGCGCAGCGGCTTGACCTTCTCCTCGGTCGAACCCGTCGCGCCGGTGGCCGCCGGCTCCTCGCCGACGAGCTCGTCCTCGATGTCGGACAGGTCGACGTCGCTGGACGGCTCGGCGGCCGCCTTGGGCTTGCGGCCGCGCTTGGCGCCGGTGGCGGGGGCCGCGGCATCGGCGGTGGCGGCGGCCTTGGGCGGACGGCCGACCTTCTTGGCGGGCACGGCGGCGGTGGCGGTGTCGGAAGCGGCGGCGGCCTTGGCGGCGGCTTTGGGGAGATCGGCGGACGGGTTTTTGGTGGGCACGGTTTTCACTTGGGTTGTCGCATTCGCCTTCGTTGCGGAGGCACCCTTCACAGGTGCTGCCGCTGCGGCTGCTTTCAACGGTGGGGCCGCGGCGGTGGGCGGGGCGGCGGACGCGGCAGGCTTCTTTGGACTGGTCATGGAACCTCGTACGACAAGAATGGACAAGCGGAATCAGGCGCCACGAACCCGGCGCGGGGACGGACACGGAGAGCGAGGAAGCACGGGAGAACGCGGGGCGTTGTACTCCTCGCGCCATCGACGGCCAACGGCAAGATGTCGGGCGAACATTTGGAATGCAGTCCTTGCGGTGTATTGGCCCGTTTCCCGTCTGGGGAAATGCATTGCGCGTGGGGCCGGGTCCGGAGGTGCTGCTGTCGCTCTTGCCTGGTTTCGCGATCAGCGAAGCCGCACATTATAGCGGGTTGCTCAATTTCAAGGCATCCGGCGGACGCCGGCTACGCATCGTTACATCCCGCCCGCGGTGGGCTTGAGGCGCTGGCGCAGTTCGAGCCGGCGTTTTTCCAGTGCCCGGTAGCGCTCGAGCGCCAGGGGGTCGGTCTCCGCCTGGGCGATGGCCTCGCTCTGGCGCGCCTTGAGCAGGTCGTCGAGCATGAAGTCGAGCACGTTGCGCAGTTCCCGCGCCGCGTCGGCGGCCGATTCGCCTGCCTGGGCGTGCCCCGGATCGCCGTCGGGATGGGTCATCAGGCGTTCCGCCAGGGCCTCGAAGGACTGGCCGCGCAGGCCTTCGCGCAGGGCCGCCCAGGCCTGCACGCCGTGCTCGTGCAACTGGCTGTCGAGCCAGCGGAACAACAGGCCGTGCTCGCCCGGCAGGCCGCACAGCAGGTCGTGGAGTTCGTGCGGCAGGACTTCCCACTCGGCCATGTTCGACAGCAGCCGGCGCGCCGCGACGTCGGGCCGGCTCGGCGGCAGCGTGCGGGCGCGCGACGGCGCCCGCGACGGTGGCGCGCCCCGTCCACCGGCACGGCGCGGCGCGGCGCGGCGTTCGCCCGGGTCGTCCCAACCGGAAGGATCGCGGCCATCGCGGTCGTCGCGGAAGTCCTGGCCTTCGAACGCCTCCGGAGCGTCGTCGCGCCGCGGGGCCGGGCGGGCCGCCGCCGAGGAGCGGCGCGACGCGGCGACGGCGCCCCACAGTTCGGTGAGTTCGGTCGTGCCGAGCTGCACTTTCTCGGCGATCTCGCCGAGCAGCTGGCGCTTGAGCGCGCCGTCGGGCAGGGCGCTCCACAGGGGGCGGGCGTTGCTCGTCATGCGGGCGCGTCCTTCGGCGCTGCCCAGGTCGCAGCCCTCGCGCGCCGCCTCCAGCATGAAGCGGCTCAGGGGCGTGGCCTCGGCGACGAAGCCGGCGAAGGCCTCGGCGCCGAACGCGCGGATGTAGCTGTCGGGATCGTGCTCGGCGGGCAGGAACAGGAACTTGATGCTGCGCACGTCGCTGGCGTAGGGCAGGGCGCCGTCGAGCGCCTTGCGCGCGGCGCGCCGGCCGGCGGCGTCGCCGTCGAAGCTGAAGACCACCGAATCGGTGAACCGGAAGAGCTTCTGCACGTGCTCGGGCGTGCAGGCCGTCCCCAGCGTGGCGACCGTGTTCGGAAAACCCAGCTGCGCCAGCGCGACGACGTCCATGTAGCCTTCGGTGACCAGCGCGTAGCCGAGTTGGCGGAAAGCGGTTCGCGCCTCGTACAGGCCGTAGAGCTCGCGGCCCTTGCTGAAGACCGGCGTCTCGGGCGAGTTGAGGTACTTGGGCTTCTCGTCGCCCAGGACGCGCCCGCCGAAGCCGATGGTCTCGCCCTTGACGTTGCGGATCGGGAACATCACGCGGTCGCGGAAGCGGTCGTAGCGCTTGCCGTCCTCCTCCTCGCCGACGATCACCAGGCCGCTCTCGGCCAGCAACGGATCGTCGTAGCTCGGGAAGACGCTCGCCAGGCTGCGCCATCCCGCGGGCGCGTAGCCGATGCCGAACTGCTTGGCGACCTCGCCGGAGACGCCGCGACCCTTGAGGTAGTCGATGGCGCCGGGGGACTGGCGCAGGTGCTTGCGGTAGGCATCGCCCGCCTTCTCCAGCACGTCGGTGAGCGTGGCCTGCTTCTCGCGCTGGCCGGCCGCGCGGGCCCGCTCCTCGGGCGAGGCGTCGTCCTCGGGCACCTGCAGGCCGTATTCGCCCGCCAGGTCGCGCACCGCCTCGACGAAACCCATGCCGGCGTGCTCCATCAGGAAGCCGATGGCGTTGCCGTGCGCGCTGCAGCCGAAGCAGTGATAGAACTGCTTGCTCGGGCTGACCGAGAACGAGGGCGACTTCTCGCCATGGAACGGGCACAGGCCCATGAAGTTGGCGCCGGCCTTGCGCAGCTGCACATAGCGCCCGACGATCTCCACGACGTCGGCGCGGGCGATCAGTTCCTGGATGAATGCTTGAGGGATGGACATGTAGGCGCGCAGCGGCAAATCATACGCAAGCGGCCTTGCCGGGTTGCCCGGACGGCATACTCGCGCGGCCCGTCACCGCCCTTCCAACCGCCCGCCGGCGCCACGCATGATCCGCAGATTCCTCCGCCTCGACGACCCGTTGCTGCGTCATCCCTTGCGATTCCTGTGGGAGGCGCTCAAGGGATTCCGTGCCAACCAGGGCCTGCTGTTGGCCGGCGCGGTCGCCTACTACGCGCTGCTGTCGATGGTGCCGCTGCTCATCGTCAGCGTGATCGCGCTGTCGCATTTCATCGACCAGCGCGAGCTGCTGGTCACCATCGGGCGCTACCTCGAATGGCTGCTGCCGGGCCAGTCGCGCGCCATCGTCGGCGAGCTTTCCAACTTCCTCGCCCACCGCGACGTGCTCGGCCCGGTGCTGCTGGTGACGATGATCTTCTTCAGCTCGCTCGCCTTCACGGTGCTGGAGAACGCGATGTCGGTGATCTTCAACCACCGCAAGGCCGACCGCTCCAGGCACTTCCTGGTCTCGGCGGTGATGCCCTACCTCTACATCCTCAGCCTGTGCTTCGGGCTGCTGCTGGTGACGCTGGTGTCGGGCGCGCTGCAGATCATCGGCCAGGAGCGGGTGGAACTGCTGGGCTACAGCTGGTCGATGTCCGGCGTGTCGGGCCTGCTGCTCTACCTGCTGGGCCTGGGCGGCGAGATCTTCCTGTTGACCTCGCTCTACATGGTGATGCCGGTGGGCCGCCTGTCGCTGCGCCACGCGCTGGTCGGCGGCGTGACGGCGACCCTGCTGTGGGAGGTCACGCGGCGGGTGCTGGTGTGGTATTTCTCGACGCTTTCGCAGGTCAACGTGGTCTACGGCTCGCTCACCACCGCGATCGTCGTGCTGCTGAGCCTGGAGATCGCCGCCACGCTGGTGCTCTTCGGCGCCCAGGTCATCGCGCAATACGAGCGGCTGGACCGCCAGCAGACCGCGGCGGCGGTGGCGGCCTAGCGCCTCAGCGCGGCGCCATGCGGATCGCGCCGTCGAGGCGGATCACCTCGCCGTTGAGCATGTCGTTCTCGATGATGTGGCGTGCGAGCTTGGCGTAGTCCTTGGGCGTGCCCAGGCGCGACGGAAAGGGCACGCTCGCGGCCAGCGCGTCCTGCACCTCCTGCGGCATGCCGAAGAGCATCGGCGTGCCGAAGATGCCCGGCGCGATGGTCATGTTGCGGATGCCGCTGCGCGCCAGGTCGCGCGCGATGGGCAGCGTCATGCCCACGATGCCGCCCTTGGAGGCGCTGTAGGCGGCCTGGCCCATCTGGCCGTCGTAGGCCGCCACCGAGGCGGTGGAGATCAGCACGCCGCGCTCGCCGGTCGATTCGGGCTCGTTCCGCGTCATCGCCTCGGCGGCCAGACGGATCATGTTGAAGCTGCCGATCAGGTTGATCGTCACCGCCCGGCTGAACGAGGCCAGTCCGTGCGGGCCGTTCTTGCCGACCACCTTCTCGGCCGGCGCGATGCCGGCGCAGTTGACCAGGCCGACGAGCTTGCCGCGCTGCTGCGCCGCGGCCACGGCGGCCTGTCCATCGGCCTCCTGCGTCACGTCGCAGGTCACGAAGACACCGCCGATCTCGCGCGCCACGGCCTCGCCCTTGTCGGCCTGCATGTCGGCGATCACCACCGTGGCGCCATTGGCCGCGAGCATGCGCGCCGTGCCTTCGCCGAGTCCGGAGGCGCCGCCCGTGACGAGAAATACCCTGCCGTCGATCTGCATCTGTCTGTCTCCTGGTGTGTGGTTCGAACGGCGATTATCGAATCGTGTGCGTCAATCGGCCGTGGGAAACGCCCGACCCAGAACGACGAAGGCCCCGACCGAGGTCGGGGCCCATGGCGCGTCCCGAAGGACGTGCGGCCGGCGAGTCAGCGGCGGGACCGGCCCGCCACCGCCGCTCAGCGCTTGCGCGAAGCGGTCTGCGTGGTCGTCTTGGCGGCGTTCACAGCCGTGTTCTGGACGGCCTGGAAGTTGGCTTCGGCGACGTCGGAAGCCTGCTTGACGGCCTTCTGCACCGATTCGAAGGCGTTGTTGGCGGCGGCCACGGCGCTCTTCATCACGGCGACGGCGGTTTCCGAACCAGCGGGCGCGTTCTTGGCGGCGCTGTCGACCAGGCCGGCAAAGTTCTGCTGGGCTTCGACGGCCTTCGACTCGAACGCTTTGCCGAATTCGGCGCCGGTGCCCTGGGCGATGTCGTACAGGTGACGGCTGTAGGCGGCGGTCTTCTCGGCCAGCGGCTGGAACAGGCTGGCTTGCAGCGTCAGCAGTTCCTGGGCGTCCTTGACGCTGAGCATGGCTTGCGTGGTGCTCGCGGCTTCGCTCAGGGCGGCCTTGGAAGCGGTGACGTTCAGCTCGACGAGCTTCTCGACGCCTTCGAAGGCCTTGGTGGTCAGGCCGAACAGCGTTTCGAGGTTGGCTTTTTGTGCGGCGAGGATTTGGTCAGCGGTCAGTGCCATGGTGGAACTCCAGAAGTTGATGGATTGGATCGGCTTGCGCTGCTTCTACATCGTTATGTTGCGCTGCAGCATGGATCGAAGTATAGGCCGCTGCGACGCCAGAGCAAGCGTTTTGGCCTACGTCAGGGGTTTTTAGAAAGAGCTTACTAAAAAGCGGCTCTTGGATGGTTTCTCCGCCGACTGGGAGAATCCCGACCCATGAGCACCTCCCGCATTCCCGCCAGCCAGCGCCATGAATTCCGTGCCTTCCGGCGCATCCCGACGCGCTGGGCCGACAACGATCTCTACGGTCATGTCAACAACGTCGTCTACTACACGTGGTTCGACACGGCGATCAATTCGATGCTGATCGAGGAGGGCGTGCTGGACCTCCATGGGGGTTCGATCGCCGGATTCGTCGTGGAGACGCACTGCAATTACCTGTCGCCCATCTCCTATCCGCAGGAGGTCGACATCGGCATCCGTGTCGGGCGCATCGGCACGTCGAGCGTCCGCTACGAACTGGCGGTCTTTCCCAAGGACGAGGAGCACGCGTGCGCGCAGGGTCACTTCGTGCATGTCTACGTGGATCGCGCCACGCAGCGGCCGGTACCGATCTCGGGCGGACTGGCGCAGCTGCTGCAGCGACTCGTCTGGCCATGAAAAACGGCGCCCGAGGCGCCGTTTCGATGATCGGTCGATCGCATCGAGCGATCGAGCCATCCCGCAGAATTACATCTTCATCTTCTTGATGTCGGCCTTGCCCTTGGCTTCATCGGCCTTGGCTTGCTTCACGCACGCGTCCTTGGCGGCGCCCGACTGGTCGTCGCACTTTTCCTTGGCCACGTCGTAGGCCATGCTGACCTTCTCTTCGGCGACCTTGCGGGCGTGCGAAGCGGTCGGCTTGTACTGGTTCTCCAGGTCCGCCTTGGCGACCTTCTGGGTGCCCGACGCTTCCTTCGAACACACGTCCTTGGCGTTGTCCTTCATCGTGTCGCACTGGGCCTTGGCGACCTTGTAGTCGGCCTCGATTTTTTCCTTGGCGACGTTGTACTCGTCCTTGGTCAGCGCGCTTGCACCGCTGGCGACGAAAAAGGAGGAGACGATGGCGAGGGCGAGGAGTTGCTTCTTCATGATTTTTTTCCTTGGTGCTTCTGTTATTTATTGGTTGTCGAATCGTCGATGTCTGCGGTCCGCCGCTATGTTGGCGGAGCCGGGTGCGTCAGATCTTTTCCATCCACAGCGCGGCCGGCGTGCGGCCGTCGCGGTTTTCCCAGGCGGCCACCTGCGTCTCCGCTTCGTCGCGGCTGACGCCATGACGCTCCTGGATGCGACCCAGGAGCTGGTCGCGCTTGCCCGCGATGACGTCGAAGTCGTCGTCGGTCAGCTTTCCCCATTGCTCCTTGACCTTTCCCTTGAACTGCTTCCAGTTGCCTTCGAGCGTGTCTTTGTTCATTGCCTTGCTCCTTTGCGGTTCATGCGTGAAATGACGTCCCGGGTCGCATGGCGAAAAAGCGGTGCGGATCGCTTCCGGCCCATCCCGATGACGTGAAAAGGAATGTAGGAGCACCGGTATTTGGAACGTGGTAGGACTCCCGCAGAGTCGCCCGTAGGCACATGCCGACGAGGGTCGTGATAATCGGAGCCACGCCCGGCGGGGCCGACCGGTATCGTCTTGCGCCGGCCTCCTTGCATCGCTCATCGAGCCGGACCCCCGCGAATCACCCACGCCTGCGCACCATGATCATCCAGAGCCTGCTCGACACCGACCTCTACAAGTTCACGATGATGCAGGTCGTGCTGCATCACTTTCCCGGCGCCCGCGTCGAATACCGCTTCAAGTGCCGCAATCCCGGCATCGACCTCGCGCGATTCGCCGACGAGGTCCGCGAGGAGGTGCGTCACCTGTGCTCGCTGCAGTTCACGGAGACCGAACTCGCCTACCTGAGCTCGATGCGCTTCATCAAGAGCGACTTCGTCGATTTCCTGGGGCTGTTCCGGCTCAACGAGAAATACATCCGCATCGTCCCGCATCCGTCGGGCGAACTGGAGATCGGCATCGAGGGGCCGTGGCTCCACACGATCCTGTTCGAGATCCCGGTGCTCGCCATCGTCAACGAGGTGTACTTCCGCAACACGCAGAAGCACCCCGACTTCGACGAGGGCCGGCGGCGGCTGGAGACCAAGATCACGCAACTCCAGAGCGCCGGCCTGGGGGACCTGAAGATCGCCGACTACGGCACGCGCCGCCGCTTCGCGAAGGGCTGGCACGAGGAGGTGCTGCAGACCCTCACCAGCCGGCTGGGCGCGGTCGTGGCGCCGCCGCCGCCGTCCACCACGGTGCCGGTGCAGGTGCCCGTGGCCGCGCCGACGCCCGTGCCCGGTCGTCCCGCGCAGCTCGCGGGCACGAGCAACGTGCTGTTCGCCATGAAGCTCGGCCTGATCCCGCTGGGCACCATGGCGCACGAGTACCTGCAGGCCTGCCAGGCGCTGGGCCCGCGCCTGCGCGACAGCCAGATCTTCGGCTTCGAGTCCTGGGCGCGCGAGTACCGGGGCGACCTGGGCATCGCGCTGTCGGACGTCTACGGCATGAGCGCGTTCCTGCGCGACTTCGATCTGTATTTCTGCAAGCTCTTCGACGGCGCGCGCCACGACAGCGGCGACCCGTTCCAGTGGGGCGAGCGGATGCTGGCGCACTACGTCGCCAACCGGGTCGATCCGCGCACCAAGACGCTGATCTTCAGCGACGGCCTGACGGTGCCGCGCACGATCGAGCTCTACCACCAGTTCCGGGGGCGCTGCCAGCTCGCGTTCGGCATCGGCACCAACCTCACCAACGACATCGGCTGCGAACCGCTGCAGATCGTCATCAAGATGCTGCGCTGCAACGGCCAGCCGGTGGCCAAGCTCTCCGACACGCCGTCGAAGAACATGTGCGACGACGAGCGCTACCTCGGCTACCTGCGCCAGGTCTTCCAGATCGAGCAGCCGGCCTGATGGCGGGCGGACACGCGGGAGTGCTCGACGGCGCCGCGCTGTCGCCGCTGTGGGGCGTGCCCTTCGCCGGGCTGCTGCTGTCGATCGCGTTGCTGCCGCTGTTCGCGCCCGCCTTCTGGCATCGCCACGATGGCAAGGTCGTGCTGGGATGGGTGCTGGCCTTCATGCTGCCTTTCACGATCGCCTTCGGCTTGCCGATGGCCCTCGGGCAGTTCGTCCATGCGGCCCTGGCCGAGTACGTGCCTTTCATCGTCCTGCTCACGGCGCTGTTCACGGTGGCCGGCGGCATCCACGTGAGCGGCAACCTGCGTGGCGCTCCGGGACTCAACGTGGCGATCCTCGCCCTGGGGGCGGTGCTGGCGAGCGTGATGGGCACCACCGGCGCTTCGATGCTGCTGATCCGCCCGCTGATCCGCGCCAACGACGACCGCGTCCGCTGCGCGCACGTGGTGGTGTTCTTCATCTTCATCGTCTCCAACGTCGGCGGCGCCCTCACGCCGCTGGGCGATCCACCGCTGTTCCTGGGTTTCCTGAAGGGCGTCGACTTCTTCTGGACCGTGCGGCACCTGCTGCCGCAGACCCTGTGCCTGCTGGGCGTGCTGCTGGCGCTGTTCTGGGTCGTCGACCGGCACCTGTTCAGGGTCGATGGCGTGCGACCGGTCGACCCGACGCCCGACACGCCGGTCCCGATCACGACCACCGGGACCGCGACCGTCGGCCGCTGGCCGATCGGCATCGAGGGCGCGCGCAACTTCTGGCTGCTCGCCGGCGTGATCGGCCTGGTGCTGATGAGCGGGACCTGGAGGTCGCCGATCGCGTTCGACGTCATGGGCACGCCCGTCGGCTTGCCCGGCCTGCTGCGCGACGTGGGCCTGCTCGCGCTGACGGGGCTGTCGCTCGCGTGGACCCCGCGCCGGGTGCATGCGGCCAACCGCTTCGGTTGGGCGCCGATGGCCGAGGTGGGGACGCTCTTCGCCGGCATCTTCCTGACCATCGTGCCGGTCATCGCGATGCTCAAGGCGGGCGCGGCCGGGCCGTTCGGCGCCGTGGTGTCGGCCGTCACGCGCGCCGACGGCCAGCCCGATCCGGCGATGTACTTCTGGGCCACCGGACTGCTGAGCTCGTTCCTCGACAACGCGCCGACCTATCTGGTCTTCTTCAACACCGCCGGCGGCGACGCGGCGACGCTCATGACCACGCATGCCGCCACGCTGGCGGCGATCTCCGCCGGCGCCGTGTTCATGGGCGCCAACACCTACATCGGCAACGCGCCCAACCTCATGGTCAAGGCCATCGCCGAGGACCGGGGCGTGCGCATGCCGGGCTTCTTCGGCTTCATGGCCTGGTCGCTCGTCTGCCTGGTGCCGCTGTTCGTCCTCGTCACCGTCGTGTTCGTCCGCTGAGCCGGTCGGCCGACGCCTTCCTCAACCCCATCCTTCAACCTCCGCCATGTCCGACGCCGCCACCTCCCAACGTCCCCGCATCCTCGTCACGCGCGCCGTGTTCCCCGAGGTCGTCGCCAAGCTCGAACGGCACTTCGAGGTCGAGTCCAACCCCGACGACGCCGACTGGTCGCGTGACGAACTGATCGCCCGGCTTCAGGGCCGCCAGGGCGCCTTCACCACCGGCAGCGTGAAGGTCGACGAGGCGCTGCTCACGGCCTGCCCGGACCTGAGGATCTGCGCCAACATGGCCGTGGGCTACAACAACTTCGACATCGACGCCATGACGCGCCACGGCGTCGTGGCCACCAACACGCCCGACGTGCTGACCGAGACCACCGCCGACTTCGGCTTCGCGCTGCTCATGGCGACCGCGCGCCGCCTCACCGAGAGCGAGCACTACCTGCGTCGCGGCGAGTGGAAGAAGTGGAGCTACGACATGTTCGCCGGCGCCGACATCCACGGCGCGACGCTCGGCATCCTGGGCATGGGCCGCATCGGGCAGGGCATCGCGCGGCGCGGCGCGCTCGGCTTCGGCATGAAGGTGATCTATCACAACCGCTCGCGCCTGCCGGCCGACGTCGAGGCCGAACTGGGCGCGCGCTACGTCGGCAAGGACGAGCTGCTCGCCCAGGCCAACCACCTGGTGCTGGTGCTGCCGTACTCGGCCTCGTCGCACCATGCCATCGGCGCGGCCGAGCTCGCGCGCATGAAGCCCACCGCCACGCTGGTCAATCTCGCGCGCGGCGGCATCGTCGACGACGCGGCGCTGGCCGAGGCGCTGCGCGCGCGCACCATCGCGGCCGCCGGGCTGGACGTGTTCGAAGGCGAGCCGTCGGTCCATCCGGCGCTGCTCACGGTGCCCAACGTCGTGCTCACGCCGCACATCGCCAGTGCCTCGATCCCCACGCGCCGCGCGATGGCCGACCTGGCGGCCGACAACCTCATCTCCTTCCTCGAAGGCCGGGGTGCGCTCACGCCCGTGCAGCCCAACCCGTCGCCCGCGGACACGGGCGCGGCGCGCTGACGTGGAGGCGTCCACCGCCGCCGGCAGTGGCCTCGGTCTCTGGCTGCTCGCCGGCCTCGCGCTCCTGAACCTGGGCGTGCTGGTCGCGCTGTTCCTGCGCCGGCCGCCGGCGGCCGCGCCGCCGGACGACGCGCTGTCCGATCAGGTGGTCGACGCGCTGGCCGCTTCGAGCGAGCGCACCGAACGGGCGCTGCGCCACGAGATCGCCGAGTCGGCGCGCGGCACGCGCCAGGAGCTCGGGCACAACCTGGCGAGCTTCCAGGCCGCGCTGGTGCAGCAGGGCGCCGAGGCCACGCGCACGCAGAACGCGCAGATCGACGCGTTCGCGCAGCAGCTCGCGCTGATGCAGAAGTCGCTGGCCGACACGCTGCACACGCAACTCCAGGGTCTGTCGGAGTCGAACGCGCGGCGCCTGGCGGAGGTGCGCGCCACCATGGAGACCCAGCTCGCGCAGCTGCAGCAGACCAACTCCGCCAAGCTCGACGAGATGCGTCGCACCGTCGACGAGAAGCTCCAGAGCACCCTGGAGGCGCGCATCGGCGAGAGCTTCCGGCAGGTGGCCGACCGCCTCGACCAGGTCCACAAGGGCCTGGGCGAGATGCAGAACCTGGCCGTCGGCGTGGGCAGCCTGCAGCGCGTGCTGACCAACGTGAAGACGCGCGGCATCTTCGGCGAGGTGCAGCTGGAGGCCCTGCTCGAGCAGGTGCTCACGACCGAGCAGTACGCCCGTCAGGTCGAGACGCGCCCGCGCAGCGGCCAGCGCGTGGACTTCGCGGTGCGCTTTCCCGGCCGCAGCGCCGACGGCGCGCCGGTGTGGCTGCCCATCGACGCCAAGTTCCCGCGCGACGACTACGAGCGCCTGATCGAGGCCCACGAGCGCGCCGACGCGCCGGCGGTCGAGCTGGCCGGCAAGGCGCTGGAGGCCCGCATCCGCACGGAGGCCAAGTCGATCGCCGACAACTACCTCTGCGCCCCGCACACCACCGACTTCGCGATCCTGTTCCTGCCGGTGGAGAGCCTCTATGCCGAGGTGCTGCGCCGTCCCGGCCTGATGGACGCCGTGCAGCGCCAGCACCGGGTGACGCTGGCGGGCCCGACCACGCTGCTGGCCATGCTCAACAGCCTGCACATGGGCTTCCGCACGCTGGCGCTGGAGCAGCAGGCCTCGGAGGTCTGGAAGACGCTGGGCGCGGTCAAGACCGAGTTCGAGCGCTTCGGCGACTGGGTCGCGCGCATCAAGGAGCAGGTCGCCAAGGCCTCCGACACGCTGGACAAGGCCGACATGCGCGCGCGCCAGATGCGCCGCGTGCTCAAGGGCGTCGAGGCGCTGCCCGAACTCCAGACGCAGGCCCTGCTGCCGGTGGGCGATGCCGACATCGAGGCCGACGAACGCGAGGGCGAACGCACGCCGTGACGCCCGAGCTGCTCCGGCTGATCGCCGCGCAGGTCTGCCTGCACGCCGCCATGACCGGCACACGGCTGGCCGCGCCCTTGCTGGCGTTGCAGCAGGGGTACAGCGCGGCGGCGGTGGGCGTGCTGCTGGCGTTGTTCGCGCTGACGCAGGTGTTCCTCGCATTGCCGGCCGGCCGCTACGCCGACCGCCACGGGCTGCGGCGGCCGCTGGCCATCGCGGTCGCGGCGGCCGTGCTGGGCGCCGCGCTGGCGGCGGCGTTCCCGGTCTTCCCGGTGCTGTGCCTGGCGGCGCTGCTGACCGGCGGGGCGACCGGCATCGCGGTGATCGCGCTGCAGCGCCACGTCGGGCGGGTGGCGCAGAACCCGACGCAGCTGCGCCAGGTCTTCAGCTGGCTGGCGATCTCGCCGGCGGCGGCGAACTTCGTCGGACCGTTCGCCGCCGGCCTGCTGATCGACCACGCGGGCCGCGCGCCGGCCGACCTGCCGGGCTTCCGCATCGCCTTCGGCGTGCTGGCGCTGCTGCCGCTGGCGTGCTGGCTGCTGGCGCGCGGCACGCGCGAGCGTCCGAGTCCGCCGCCGCCGCCGGGCACGCCGAAGCCGCGCGCGCTCGACCTGCTGCGCCAGCCGATGTTCCGGCGCCTGCTGTTCGTCAACTGGCTGCAGTCGGCGGCCTGGGACGTGCACACCTTCGTGCTGCCGATCCTGGGGCACGAGCGCGGCCTGAGCGCCTCGGTCATCGGCGCGCTGCTGGGCGCCTTCGCCATCGCCGCGGCCGGCATCCGGGTGGTGCTGCCGCTGGTGGCCTCGCGATTGAACGAGCGGCAGGTGATCGCGGCGTCCAACGTGGTGACGGCGGGGGTGTTCGCGGTCTACCCGCTGACGGGGTCGGCGCTCGGCATGGGGGCGTGCTCGGTGGTGCTGGGCATCGCGCTGGGCGCCGTCCAGCCGATGGTGATGAGCATGCTGCACCAGATCACGCCGCATGCGCGCCACGGCGAGGCGCTGGGATTGCGCGTGCTCACGCTCAACGCGTCGAGCGTGGCCATGCCGATGCTCTTCGGCGCGGCTGGCGCCTTCATCGGCGTGGCCGGTGTCTTCTGGGTCGTGGGCGGCGTCGTGGCGCTGGGAACGCGCGCGGTCGGCGGGCTGCGGGTGCCGCCGCCCGCCGAGGGGACTCAGAGCTTGTAGAAGCGCTTGATCGCGTCCCACGCGTCGGCCGGCGCGTCGACGTACTCGAACAGTTTCACGTCCTCGGGCGAGATCACGCCTTCCTCGGCCAGGAAGTCGAAGTCGATCAGCCGCTTCCAGTAGTCTGAGCCGAACAGCACGATCGGCACCGGCTTGGCCTTGCGCGTCTGCACCAGCGTGACGACCTCGAACAGTTCGTCGAGCGTGCCGAAGCCGCCCGGGAACGCCACCAGCGCCTTGGCCCGCATCATGAAATGCATCTTGCGGATGGCGAAGTAGTGGAACTTGAAGCTCAGCGCCGGCGTGACGTAGGGGTTGGGTTCCTCCTCCATCGGCAGCGCGATCGCCAGGCCGATGTTCAGGCCGCCACCCTCGTGCGAACCGCGGTTGGCCGCCTGCATGATGCCGGGGCCGCCACCGGTGCAGACGAACAGCTTGTCGGCGGCTTCCTTGCCGGCGCTGTACTGCGCGACCATCTTGCCGAAGGCGCGCGCCTCCTCGTAGTAGTGCGAGTTGTGGGCGAGCTTGCGCCAGCGCGCGGCGGCCACCGCGTTTCCGGCCGCGTCGGCCTGCGCGATCAGCGCGTCCGATTCCTCCCGGCTTCGGAAGCGCGCGCTGCCGAAGACCACCACCGTGTTCTCGATGCCGTGCTCGCGCATCTGCAGGTCGGGCTTCATCAGCTCGAGCTGCATCCGGATGCCGCGCGTCTCGCGGCGCAGCAGGAACTCGGGGTCGGCGAAGGCCAGGCGCGCCGGATCGCTGTCCAGTGGCAGGCCTTCGTTGGAGTGGGCCTGGAGCGTTGCCCAGGCGTCGGCGAGGCGTTTGTCGTGAAGGTCGTGCGTCTTGTCGCTCATGCGGTGCTCCGTGTCGCCGCCGGTCGGGCGGGTGGTGGGCCCTCGGAGAAGGCCATGAAAAAAGGCTCCCGAAGGAGCCTTGCGGATGGTACGCAGAAGTTCACACGCGCTTACGGTATTCGCCCGTGCGGGTGTCGATCTCGATGCGGTCGCCCTGCGCCACGAACAGCGGCACCGGCACCTCGAAGCCGGTGGCGATCTTGGCCGGCTTGAGCACCTTGCCCGACGTGTCGCCCTTGACGGCGGGTTCGGTCCAGGTGATCTCTCGCTCGACGCTGGTGGGCAGTTCGACGGAGATGGCCTTGCCTTCGTAGAACACCACTTCGACGGTCATGCCGTCTTCCAGGTAGTTCAGGGCGTCGCCCATGTTCTCGGCCTCGACCTCGTACTGGTTGTACTCGGTGTCCATGCAGACGTAGAGCGGGTCGGCGAAGTAGGAATAGGTGCACTCCTTCTTCTCCAGCACGATCTGGTCGATCTTGTCGTCGGCCTTGAAGACCACTTCGGTGTTGAAGTTGGCCACCAGGCTCTTCATCTTCATGCGCACGGTGGCGGAGTTGCGGCCGCCGCGGCTGTACTCGGTCTTGAGGACGACCATCGGGTCCTTGCCGTGCATGATGACGTTGCCGGCGCGGATTTCTTGAGCGATTTTCATAGGTTGTCTGGCTGGTTGGCCGCGGGGCGCGGCAGGCCGGGGGCCATCGAGGCACCTGGAAAGGCGTCCAGGTCGAACGGCGGGCGGCACATGTTGGGGAACCCGCGATTTTAGCGGGTTTCGCGGGGTCCGGGCCATGGGTCGCCCAGCGCGCCCGCGAACCGCGCGAGCTGCGTGACGAGGTCGTCCTGGGCCACCAGCCGCGTGCGGGCGGCCCGCGCGGCGACCGCCCAGTCGGCGCGCGTGGCCACGTCGGGCCAGTCCGCGGGGGCGTCGTCGATGCCGTTCCACCCGGCGTGGAAGCGGCGCAGCGAGGCCGGCGCGGCGACGGCGTCGAGCAGCGCCTGGAGCTTGGCGTGATGGGCGTCGTCGTCCTGCGGATAGATCTGCCAGGCGAACGGCGCGCCGGCCCAGATCGCGCGCACCAGCGAATCCTCGCCGCGCACGAAGTTGAAGTCGCCGGTCCACAGCAGATCGTCGAACGCGATCTGGGTGAGCAGCGGCAGGAAGGTGATCGCGAGCCGGCCGGTGCCGACGACCGGGTCCGGCAGCGCGGCGCGCACCGCCCGCGCGGCGCGACCGGCGGTCACCAGCAACCGGATCGGCTCGTCGCCATCGGCCCACCGTGCCAGCAGCGCGGGCAAGGCGCGGGGTTCGTAGCAGAACAGCGTGACGATCGTTTCGTCACGCCGTTCGATGCCGTGCGCGGCCAGCCAATCGGCACGGTCGAAAGCCGCGCGCCGCTCGGCCAGCTCCGGCTCGCGCAGCAGGCCGCCGGTCGCGGGCGTGAAGCCGGGATAGAAGAAGTGCTTGGTTAGCCCCGCGCCAGGTCCCCGGAAGACGGGCGAGGGCAACGTGTGCAGCCGCTCGACGGAGGGCTCGGCGGACAGGTATTCGAGGTTGATCCAGGGCCGCGCCCGGCCGTCCGAGGCGATGTCGGCCGCGAAGCGCGCCACCAGTTCGGGCGCCGGGTCGCAGCCGAACGCCTCGATCAGCACGTCCGGCGCAGGCGCCGCCACGGCCGCGCGCACGGCGGCCCGGTCCGACGTGTCGATCACCGCGACGCCCGGCTCGCCCCCGGGCGCCATCCAGGCGACCAGCGCCGGGTCGTCGATCCACAGCCGCACGTGCGCGCCGGTCCGCGCGAGCCCGCGGGCCAGTCGCCAGCAGACGCCGGCGTCGCCGTAGTTGTCGACGACCTTGCAGGCCAGGTCCCAGTGCGCGTGTTGATGCATGCCTCGATTCTGGCCGTCGCCCATGAAGTCAGGCTCCCGGCGTCCGGATCGACGGCGGGGGCCTGGGAAGGACACGTGCGTCGAGATGCCGGGACGTCAGGGCGTGACGGTGTCCCCCAGCACGATGCCCTCGCGGCGCGGATCGGCGCCGCCGGTCAGCACGGTGGTGCCATTGACCTGCCGGCGGATGACGGTGCTGATGCCGCTGGACTGCGCGGCGGTGGAGACCGTGTGGCCGAGCGCGCGCAGGCCGGCGACCAGCGTGTCGTTGTTGCCGTTGTTGCTGGTGTCGACGTTCGGGTGCTCGCCGCCGACGTTGGTCGTCGCGCTGTTGGCGGCGCCGAAATCAACCAGCGAGGTGGCCTGCTGCGCGTCCAGGCCCCAGTCGAGCGCGCCGACCACGGTCTTCACGACGTACTGGATGATGGTGCCGCCGCCGGGCGAGCCGGTGGCCATGAAGAAGTCGCCCGGCGCGCTGCCGTTGAAGACCATCGTCGGTGCCATCGTGCTGCGCGGGCGCTTGCCCGGCGCCACGCGGTTGGCCACCGGCAGCCCGGCGGCGTCCACCGGCGAGGCGCTGAAGTCGGTCAGCTGGTTGTTGAGCATGATGCCGCGGCTCATGTGGTAGGACCCGAGCGTGGACTCGACCGTCGTCGTCATGGTCACGACGTCGCCGGCGCGGTCGACGATGGTCAGGTGCGTCGTGCCGCGCTCGACGGTGGTGTCGATGCCTTGCGGGACGGCGCCCAGGTTGCCCGCCTGCGCCACGCCCATGCTGCGCGTCGTGCTGACGAGGCCGGCGCGCGAGCGCATGTAGGCCTTGTTGAGCAGCGTGTCGGCGCTGCCGCCGGGCAGCGGCACGTAGTCGGTGTCGGCCACGTACTTGTCGCGGTCGGCATAGGCCAGCCGCTCGGCCTCGGCCACCAGGTGGACGCCCTGCACGGTCGGCCTGCCGCCCTCGAGGTCGATGGCCGTGGGCGCGTTGCGCGCCATGTCGAAGTTCTCCAGGATACCCAGCGACGACAGCACGCCGATGCCGCCGGACGACGGCGGCGACATGCTGCACACGTAGTAGGCGCGGTAGGTGGTGCAGACCGGTTCGCGACGCACCGCCCGGTAGGCGCGCAGGTCGGCCAGCGTGGTCTTGCCGGGCGTGATGGCCGAGCCGTCGGCGCCGGTCGCGATCTGGATCTTGGCGACGATGTCGGCGGCGATCGGGCCGGTGTGCAGCGCGTCGGCGCCCTGGCTCGCGAGGGCGCGCAGGACGTCGGCGTAGGCCGGATTGGTCAGCGTGGCGCCCAGCGGCTTGGGATTGCCGGCGGCGTCGAGGAAGTAGGCGGCGGCCTCGGCGTCGCGCTTCAGGTTGGATGCCGACGAAGCGATGGCCGCGGCCAGGCGTCCGCCGATCCTGAAGCCGTTGGCCGCCAGGTCGGTGCCCTGGCCGAACAGGGCGTTCCAGGGCAGCGTGCCGTGGTCGCCGTGGGCCAGTTCGAGCATCCGCATCACGCCGGGCGTGCCGATGGAGCGGCCGCTCGCGCGCGCGTTGGGCACGGGCGGGTTCTGGTTGCCCGCGTCGTCGATGTAGCGCAGGTAGTTGGCGGTGGCGGCGGCCGGCGCGGTCTCGCGGCCGTCGTAGGCCTGCACCTTCTTCGTCTGCGCGTCGTAGTGCAGCATGAAGGCGCCGCCGGCCATGCTGCTCGACTGCGGCTCGACCAGGCCCAGCACGGCCTGCACGGCGACGGCCGCGTCGACCGCGCTGCCGCCGGCCTTCAGGATGTCGCAGCCCGCCTTGGTCGCCAGCGGATGGTTGGCGACGACCATGTAGCTCTTCGCGGTCACGACCTTGTGGCCGACCACGTAGCCCGAGGCCGGCTCCGGCGCGGCCGGGTCGCCGGCGAGGCCGGAGCCCACCACCACGGGCGCGCCGCCGGTGGTGGTCAGGCAGCCGTTGTCGGCGACGGGCGTGGTCGGGGTCACGGGCGTCTGGGTGACCGGTGGCGTGACGGCGGCGGGCGTGTCGTCGGAACTGCCGCCGCAGCCCGCGAGGGCCAGCGACAGCGACACGGACAGGGCGAGGGCGGCGGGCTCGCGCCAGGTCGTCGGATTCTTTTTCATGGGCGGACGTCCGTGCATCGGAAGCGATGCGAAGTTGGAAAACAGCGTAGGGGCCGGGCATGCGAATGCCCGGGGCGATGCGTGCAGGAACCGCGCCAGCCGCAGGCGGCGACCCGGCCCGGACGCCACAATACCCCCATGTCCGACGTGCACTCCGATCAATTGCTCAGCGAAGTGGCCGCCCTGCCACAGCTCCCCGGCGTCTACCGCTATTTCGACGCCGCCGGCACCGTGCTCTACGTGGGCAAGGCGCGCAACCTCAAGCGGCGCGTGGCCAACTACTTCCAGAAGAACCACGGCGGCACGCGCATCGGTCACATGATCGGCAAGATCGCGCGCATGGAGACCACCGTGGTGCGCTCCGAGGCTGAGGCGCTGCTGCTGGAGAACAACCTCATCAAGAGCCTCAAGCCGCGCTACAACATCCTGTTTCGCGACGACAAGAGCTATCCCTACCTGAAGATCGCCTCGCACGCCTTCCCGCGCCTGGCCTATTACCGGGGCGCCACCGATCGCCGGCACCGCTACTTCGGCCCCTACCCGAGCGCCTGGGCGGTCAAGGAGTCGATCCAGCTATTGCAGAAGGTCTTCAAGCTGCGCACCTGCGAGGACACCGTCTACGCCAACCGCACGCGGCCCTGCCTGCTCTATCAGATCAAGCGCTGCACCGCGCCGTGCGTGGGCCACGTCACGCCCGAGGCCTACGCGCAGGACGTCGCCAACGCCGAGGCCTTCCTGCTGGGCGACACGCAGGCCGTGCTCGGCCAGCTGGAGTCGCGCATGACGACGCACGCCGAGCGGCTGGAGTTCGAGCAGGCCGCCGAACTGCGCAACCAGATGACGGCGCTGTCGCGCGTGCTCCACCAGCAGTCCATCGAGATCGCCTCGGACAAGGACGTCGACGTCCTCGCCGTGAAGGTGCAGGGCGGCCGCGCTTGCGTGAACCTGGCGATGGTGCGCGGCGGGCGCCACCTGGGCGACCGCGCCTACTTTCCCGTGCACGTCGAGGACGCCACGCAGATGGACCACGAGGAGCTCGACACCGAGGGTGGCGCGGCGCCGGCCTCGGTCGAGACGCGGGTGCTGGAGGCGTTCATCGCGCAGCACTACATCGACGTGCCGGTGCCGGGCATCCTGGTGCTGAGCGAGCCGGTCGGCCGCGAACTGATCGAGGCGGTGGTGCAGCAGTCGGGCACCCGCGTCACGGCCGTCTTCCAGCCGCGCGAGCAGCGTCGGCTCTGGCTGGAGATGGCGCAGAAGAACGCCGGGCTGCAGCTCGCGCGGCTGCTGGCCGAGGAGGGCTCCCAGCAGTCGCGCACGCGCGCGCTGGTCGAAGCACTCGAACTCGCCCCCGACGACCTCGACAACTTCCGCATCGAGTGCTTCGACATCTCCCACACCGCCGGCGAAGCCACGCAGGCCTCGTGCGTGGTGTTCGAGCACCACGCGATGCAGAACCGCGACTACCGCCGCTACAACATCGAGGGCATCACGCCGGGCGACGACTACGCGGCCATGCGCCAGGTGCTGCGCCGGCGCTATGCCAAGCTGGCCGAGGCCATCGCCGCCGAGAGCGATGCGCCGCCGGCGGGCGACGCGGCCGGCGCGGGCAGCGACGCGCCACCCGCCACCCGCGCCGCGCGCATGCCCGACCTGGTGCTGGTGGACGGCGGCAAGGGCCAGGTCTCGATGGCGCGCGAGGTCTTCGGCGAGCTCGGCCTGCCGCTGTCCTTGATCGTCGGCGTCGAGAAGGGCGAGGGCCGCAAGGTCGGCCTGGAGGAACTCGTCTTCGCCGACGGACGCGAGAAGGTCTACCTCGGGCGCGATTCGGCGGCGCTGATGCTGGTCGCGCAGATCCGCGACGAGGCGCACCGCTTCGCCATCACCGGCATGCGCGCCAAGCGCGCCAAGGTGCGCGTGGGCGGCAGCCAGCTTGAGGACATCCCCGGCATCGGCCCGAAGCGCCGGGCCCGCTTGCTGCAGCGCTTCGGCGGCATCCGCGGCGTGGCGGCGGCCAGCGTGGAGGACATCGCCTCGGTCGAGGGCATCGCCTCGGAACTGGCCGAGGAAATCTACCGCGCACTGCATTGAGGCGCGGCGCCGGTCCGGCCACTGGGCTCATGCACAATCGAGCGCATGTTCTGGACCCTTCCGACCATCATGACCTGGACGCGCATCGTCGCGATTCCGCTGATCGTCGGCGTCTTCTATCTGCCCATGGCCGAGCCGACGCGCAACCTGATCGCCACGGTCATGTTCGTGGTCTTCGCCGCGACCGACTGGCTCGACGGCTTCCTCGCGCGCAAGCTCAACCAGACCTCGGCCTTCGGCGCCTTCCTCGACCCGGTCGCGGACAAGTTCCTGGTGTGCGCGTCACTGCTGGTGCTGGTGCATCTGCAGCGCACCGACGTCTTCGTCGCCCTCATCATCATCGGCCGCGAGATCGCGATCTCGGCGCTGCGCGAGTGGATGGCCCAGATCGGCGCGGGCAAGAGCGTGGCGGTGCACATGCTTGGCAAGGTCAAGACCGTGGTGCAGATGGTGGCCATTCCCTTCCTGCTGTACGAGGGCACGCTCTTCGGCACGATCGACACCGGGCTCTGGGGCCGGTGGCTGATCTGGGTGTCGGCCGTGCTCACGGTCTGGTCGATGATCTACTACCTGCAGAAGGCGGTTCCGGAGATCCGGGCGCGCACCCGCTGAAACCGTCGAACGGCCGCCGCCACGGTGCACGCCCCGGCCGCTTCGTCGCGTGGCGAGACGCCGAACAGGGTGGGCGAAACCCCTAGAATCGCCTCCTTCGCCGCCGGGAAGATCCGAAGCAAGCCTTGTTGACACCCCGCGGCCCCGTGGTTGTAATCGTCGACGATCGTGTGCCGTTCGCGCATCGAACCCGTCGTCTGCATCGGCTGGACCGCCATCGCCCGCCCGCCACGGACTGCGATCCCTCGACGACCATCCGCCCACCTTTTCCTAAGAGGCCCTCGTGAACAAGACCGAACTGATTGAGCACATCGCAAAGAACGCCGACATCTCGAAAGCCGCCGCCACCCGCGCACTGGAATCCACCATCGGCGCCGTTCGCACCACGCTCAAGAAAGGCGGTTCTGTGTCGCTCGTCGGTTTCGGAACGTTCGCGGTCGGAAAGCGCGCTGCGCGCACCGGCCGCAATCCACGCACCGGCGAGGCGATTAAGATCAAGGCCGCCAAGATTCCGAAGTTCCGTCCGGGCAAGGCCTTGAAGGACGCGTTGAACTGAGGCGCAGTCATTCGGGGGTGCTTAGCTCAGTTGGTAGAGCGGCGCCTTTACACGGCGTAGGTCGGGGGTTCGAGCCCCTCAGCACCCACCACCCCGGCCAAGAAGGCGAACGTGACGTTCGCCTTTTTTGTTGGTCCCCGGCACCGTCACAGAGAGTGTTCAAGCATGTTTGAGTTTTTCCGCAAGTACAACAAGATCGTCATGGGATTCTTGTTCTTGTTGATCATCCCGTCGTTCGTGCTGTTTGGCGTCGATCGCTACGACGGCGACCAGAAGGGCGAGAAGGTCGCGCGCGTGGACGGTCAGGACATCACGCGTCCCCAGTGGGACGCCCAGCATCGCAACGAAGTCGATCGCATTCGCCAGCAGATGGCCAATGTCGATCCCGCGCTGCTCGATTCGGATGCCTCGCGCTACGCGACGCTCGAGCGCATGGTCCGCGACCGCGTGCTGGCCGCGGCCGCGGAGAAGGCCCACATGTCGGTGTCCGAGGAACGCCTCGCACGCCTGTTCGCCGAGGACACCGGCCTGGCCTCCTTCCGCACGGCCGACGGCAAGTTCGACCGCCAACGCTTCATGCTGGCCACCGGCAGCACGCCCGAACAATACGAGGCATCGGTGCGCGCCCAACTGGCGACCCAGCAGGTCATGCTGGGGGTCTCGGGCACCACTTTCGCGACGCCGACGCAGGAGCGCCTCGCGCTCGACGCGTTCCACGACCGCCGCGAGATCCAGACCGTGCGTTTCAATCCGGCCGACTTCCGCGCCAAGGTCAATGTCGCCGATGCCGATCTCGAGGCCTATTACAAGTCTCACGCCGCCCAGTTTCAGGCGCCGGAGCAGGCCAGCATCGAGTACGTCGTGCTCGACATGGACGCGGTCAAGAAAAACATCGCGATCAGTGATGCCGACCTGCGCAGCTACTACGAACAGAACAAGGCGCGCTTCGGCACGCCCGAGGAACGCCGCGCGAGTCACATCCTGATCACGGCTCCCGCCACGGCGCCGGCGGCGGAGCGCGACAAGGCGCGTGCCCGTGCGAACGAACTGCTTGCCGAAGTGCGCAAGGCTCCGGCCACCTTCGCCGCCGTGGCACGCAAGAATTCCCAGGATCCGGGGTCGGCCGAGAAGGGTGGCGACCTGGGCTTCGTGGCGCGAGGGGCCATGGTCAAGCCGTTCGAAGATGCCATGTTCGCCCTGAAGAAGGGTGACATCGGCGATGTCGTCGAAAGTGAGTTCGGTTTCCACGTCATCCAGCTCGACGACATCAAGCCGAGTGTGGTGCAGCCCTTCGAGCAGGTGCGCGCCACCATCGAGAACGACATCCGCGGTCAGCAGGCGACCCAGGAATTCGCCAAGGCCGCCGAGGCCCTGTCCGATGCGGTCTATCAGCAGCCCGACAGCCTGCAACCCGCAGCCGACCGCCTCAAGCTGCTCCTGCAGAAGTCGACCGGCGTCGCGCGCGTGCCGGTGCCCGGGGCCACTGGCGTCCTCGCCAACCGGAATTTCCTCGCGGCGCTCTTTGCACCGGAATCACTCGAACGCAAGCACAACACCGAGGCCATCGAGGTCGGTGCCAACCAGCTCGCCGTCGGCCGCATCGCCCAGTACTCGCCCGCGCGCGTCGTGCCGCTGGACGAAGTCAAGGAGCAGGTGCGCACCCAACTCGTCGCCGAGCGCGCTGCGGCCCTGGCCAAGGCGGATGGCGAAGCCAAGCTCGCCGTCTGGAAGACCAACCCCGCTGGCGCGCCGTTCGGTGCGGCCATCACGGTCTCGCGACTCGAAGCGCAATCGCAACCTCCGGAAGTGGTCGACAGCGCGCTGCGGACCGATGCTTCCAAGCTGCCGACGCTGACGGGTGTCGACCTCGGCAATCAGGGCTACGTCGTTGTTCGGACCGTGAAGTCGGTGCCACGCACCGCACCCAGTGCCGAAGTGGCCAAGCAGGAAGCCGATCAGGTGACGCAGGCGATCTCGACGGCGGAAAACGCGGCCTACTATGAGCTGCTCAAGCAGCGCTTCAAGGCTGAAATTCTGGTTCCGAAGCCCACCGATGCCATGTAAGGCGCCTCGAAGCCGATTTTCGAGCTACAATCGCTGGCTCAAATGGTGGCTGTAGCTCAGCTGGTAGAGTCCCAGATTGTGATTCTGGTCGTCGTGGGTTCGAGTCCCATCAGCCACCCCAAGAATCTGCCCGTAGCGGTTCTCTGAATCTTTTCTCAGTCTTCGACGAGCCCTCTGGTCAGCAATGACCAGAGGGCTTTTTTGTGTCCGTCGATGACGTTGATGGAAAAGAGGGCGTCAGCAAAAGACGTTTCGCTTCGTTCGAGTTCTGCGCGCTTTGCCGGGCACGTCTGCGATCAGGAAGGACGTCGGGCAGTTCGAAGGCATCTTCGGTCCGAGCCCGACACGCACCCGTCAAGATCGGCACGGGACGCGATGTGGTCGACACGGACAGCACTCAGAAACTCGATTGGATGCAGGCCTGGATTTCTGGTCGCCCAACCTGGGTGCCGAAGCGATCACGATCGAGGTGGAGATTCCAGCATCGAGCCATCCAGGCTCAAGTCCTTTTGGAACCACCGCTGACGACGCCATTCAAGGTGCCCGTCAGCTTGGCGGCGGCTTCCGGAAGTATGCGTGGGCAACTTGTCTCGGCACTGCGATCCTTGCTGCGACGAACTGCGTCAACCCGAGTGCCTCCAATGCAAATTACCTGCGTGTTCCGGGTGTCGGTTGGCACTGAGACAGCCCGCAATGGCTCCAGCGTCTTCATCAAGCTCAATGACCGAGACTGTCTGGTTGGACGGCTGAGAGGTGGCCGCAGTTCGTGTGCCGATCCGGGTGGAAGTGATGTCTAAGGCCGGCTCGACAAAGCCTACAGCGCGGTTCTGTACCAATGTCGGATGCGATCCCACCAACCACGCGCCAACCCATCTAACGGCGCCATGACAGCAGCACCAACACGTTCTTGTACACGCCCAATGGTGAAGCGTGGGATCTGGCGGTCGAGAAGCCAAGTGTCTGCCTCTATCGGGGAATTGCCTTCTGTGTACATGGCACCCCGGTCGTGGTGAACGACGTCGTCTATCGCTTCTGCAACACGCAAAAAGGGATCAATGTCTGTCCGCTCCATCGGAGCGAACGGGATCAAGTGATTCGTACCATCCCCTGGTTCACTCATGAAGGTGTCATCCGGTACGCCGGAGCGGCCCCTGCATCGCAGTCACCGCCGATGTACCGCTTCCTGAATCGCTCCAATGCCGCTCATTTCCACACCATCAATGCCAATGAACGTGACCTCGTCATGGCCTCGGCGCCCAACTTCGCCTACGAAGGCATCGCTTACTAGGGCTGGCTGTCGCCTTGATCACGGACGACTTTAGTCTTGCATCAATCAGAGCGTTCACGTCTTCGATCCGACTTGCCTCGACTGGACGCGGTCGATTGCCGTTCGCTCCTGCTTCTCCGAATGATGGTTGCTGATCGCCCGACTGGGTTGACACGATTATTAAGAACAATCCGATTGCAGAGAATTCGGGACGTCATCATTGTTTTTCAATACTGATTGATTCATGGGAAAACAAATAAATTTTGAATAATTGTTGCGTCTAAGGAAGATGTGTTAGAAGTTGTGTAACCATTGGTTATTATTGAATTAAAGAACATTTTATTTGATCCTTGAGTAACAGTTATCAATGGTCGGTCGGTTGATTCGAGGAATCTCCGTCCGGTTGTCCGAAGACTGTTTCGTTCCTCCTGGCAGGAATCAATCAGCGATCCCGGCTTACTTCGGCAACAGGAAATCCTTGTGCAATCAGTCTTGAGCGGCTCTTCCGGCATGCATTGGCCCGTGCTGCCAATCACCGGTCCTTGTCGTGCGGACGAGGAGATATACCTTCTGGTGGAGTTGCTGAACCATGCCGAGATCGAGGCAATGCACGGTGCCGAGGTGGCGGCACAGGCGTTTCAGGTCATGCATCAGAAGATGCTGCATTGGGGGGCGCAGACAGAAGCGCTCCATGAGACATCGGTGCTTGCCCGCTGGCAGTTTAAGGCGTTGGTTCGACTCTGCGGCTATCACGGTTTTGATGCCCAGGATGACGACATCGCCTGCGGTCTGGAAATGCTTCAGGCGCAATGGTCCGTCGATTCGCTGGATGTGGGCGGGCAGCACGTGTTGCCGTTGCTCGCCATCCATGAGGTCGCGTCTCCAGGCGAGAAGATCCTGCATGCCTTGTCCGCGGCTCCCGACCTGCGTCCGCTGGCAATCTCGAGTTCGTTGAAGCGACCGCCTGTGCAGGGTCGCTCGAACGAATGGCTGGAACGCCACCGCAGCGACATGAACCTGGCGTGGCGGTGGCACATGGCCCTGGGACAGGGCCGGGCGAGCCTGGTGCTTCAACCGGTGCGCCATTCGCGCACGGGAGAGGACCTCTACCACGAGGCATTGCTGCGCGTGGCGGACGAACAAGCCGCCTCCGACGCTGAGACGCTGAGTGCGGGGATGGCCGTCATGGCGCTGGAGCGTCTCGGACTGGTGCGACCGCTGGACCGCCTGGTCGTGTCGACGGTCATCGACCGTCTGGAACTGGAGACCGACCACCGCCTGGGTTGCAACATTTCAGCCGCGAGTCTGAAGCTCGATGGCTGGTGGAACGTCCCACTGCAGCGCCTGACCGCGCGCCCCGATGTCGCTGCGCGACTCATGGTGGAGGTCACGGAGACAATGCCGGTGACCGACCTCGAGGCGGCCCTGACGTTTCTCCGGAAGCTCAAGTCGCTGGGTTGCGGCGTTGCCTTGGACGACGTGGGCAGCGGCTACAGCAGCCTGAGCCTCGCACGCGAGATTCGTCCCGACGTGATCAAGGTCGATGCATCGCTGTTGCATGCCGAGCGCGATTCGCATGCGGCGACTTCGACGTTGGAGAAGCTGGTGGGCTACTGCCAGACCCTGGCGGCTCACGTGGTGCTCGAAGGCATCGAGGAGAAAGAGGACCTCGCGTTGGCCCAGCGTGTCGGGGCTCAGTGGCTGCAGGGCTACGCGATCGCGATGCCCGCCGCCCCAGTGTTGCCGATGCCTGTCACGGGATCGTTTCGATGCTGAAACGCCGCATCGACAGATAACAGAGAACGCGAAGAAGTAATGCCGGCAGCGATCGATGGGGCATGAGTTCGAACGCATCGATCGGCAGTTTCAGGGAGCCGGGCTCTGTTCATTCAGAGCATTTGCATCAAGTTTGAAAAGGATCATGAAATGAAAACTAAATCAATTGTTCTGGCGGTCTGGCTGTCGGTCGCCGTGTCTGTCTTCGCGCAATTCGCGCCGCAGAAGGGCGCTGCGGGCGCCAAAGAAGCGGTCGTGTCGAAGCCTACCGTCGAAGTGACGCTGGTTCAGAAGAAGGTCGTGCAGTCCGACAACAGCACGGAGCGGCTGGTGGATGCGGACACGGGCAAGCCAGGCGACGTCATCGAGTACCAGGCTACCTACATCAACAAGACCGACAAGCCGGTGGCGCAGGTCATTGCCAACCTGCCTTTGCTCGAAGGCCTAGAAGTACGTGCTGAAGAGCGCCAAGCCGACCGGTGGCACGCGGATGTCCGCGCAGGACAAGCAGTTCGGCGTGGAGCCTCTGTCGCGCAGGTCGCTCGCGGGCAAGACGGAACCAGTTCCGTACAACGAATACCGTGACATCCGCTGGACGATCGGCCAGATCCCCCGTAGCCAAATCCGTCACGGTCGTCGCGCGGGCCAAGGTCGAAGCCGTCGTGCCTCAAACCAGTGCGCCGACGGCGGCAGCCGTGGGTGCGGCGGGCCTCAGAGCTCGACCCCCGCTGCAGCCATCAAGCCTTGAACTGAGCCGTTCCTGAGTCGAGCGGCGCCGAGCACACCGTGGCCGGCAACATCTTCCGCTAGCAATTCCCCAGACCGAATTTCCTCGTTACAGCCACCGACCGTCCCAGGACGTCCGGCTGTGCGAGTTTGTTGCGCCGTGTCTCGACGGGACACCGAGCCCGACATAGGAAAGCTGGCACCTTGATGCCGACGCCTTGTTCACCGCCACGGTACACGCTGGTGGACAGCACCACGGTGGGCAACAGCGCGCTGTCGCTGTTCAAGGAGGTGCGCAACGTCACCACCGGTGGTCCCTGGGGCGCCGACAACCAGGCCAAGTCCGGCCAGGTGCTGGAATACCGCGTGACCTACACCAACACCGTGACCACACCGATGAAGAACGTGGTCGTCATGGATTCGGTGCCGGCCTAAACGGTCTTCCAGGCGGCCACGGCGAGTGCGCCGACGCCGCTCGGGCTGGGGAGCTGCACGAAGAACACGCCGGCCAACGCCGTCCCCGCGCCAGCGGTGGGCTGCGCCGCGCTGCAGACGCCCGGGGGCACGGGCTCGCTTCGGTGGATGTTCGACGGCGTGCTCAACCCGCAGGCCACCGGATCGGTGGGCTTCACGGTAAAGTTGGACTAGAACAAAAGTTTGAAAAGGCGTATCGGGTGCATGGACAAGTGGCGTTGTCCTATAGGCCTGCACGTTGTGGGGACGCACGCTGCCGTTCTTTCAATCTTTCAAGGGGAATGCAATGAACTTCATCATCTGGCTCGTGGTAGGCGGTCTCATCGGTTGGGTCGCCAGCAAGATCATGAACACCGACGCACAACAGGGCGTGTTCCTGAACATCGTGGTCGGCATCGTGGGTTCGATGCTCGGCGGATGGCTCGTCGCCCCGCTCCTTGGATCGGCAACGGTCAACCAGAACGACTTCAGCATCATGGGCCTGCTGTCCTCGCTGATCGGCGCGGTCATCCTGCTGGCGATCGTCAACTTCTTCCGTCGCGGCAAGGTGCGTTGATTCCCGGCTGACACGGGCCGGCCGCACCGCCCGGTGCGATCGGCCCGCCCAGCAAAAAGCCCCCAGGAACCGTCGCCATGCGGCGACATTTCCTGGGGGCTTTTTTCGTCTTGGTGCCCGAGGCCGGAATCGAACCGGCACGCCTTGCGGCGGGGGATTTTCTTACCACTTCGGCTTTCGCCGCCCCCGTGACGGGTTCGTGGTCTGGAGCACGCCTTCACCTTGGTCTTTCGACTTTAGGTGCCCGCCGTCTGCTCTCTACACCTTCCCCGGGCCTTTCGGTCCGGGGCTTGGCTCGGTATTAGCTCGGACTCGCGTCCAGGGCCTTCGCCGAGTTTGACGGGCTTCACCTCGGGAATTTCTTCCCGAGGGCTCAAATTTGGTCTGAGTCCCCTGCGTCTACCAATTTCACCACTCGGGCTGGAACGCAATTCTCCTGTTTCACCACGCTTCCGGAAGGCCCGATACGGATATCCGGCCGAAGAAGCGCAGCCGAAAATTATGGCACAGTGCTCCGGCGCCAAGTTGAGTTTCCACAACGCTTTTTCGAACGGACGACGAGATGAGCTACCCCACGATCGAAGACGCCATCGGCAGGACGCCGCTGGCGGCGCTGCAACGCATCGACGCCGAAGAGAGCGCTCGGCGCGGCAACGTCATCCTCGGCAAGCTGGAGGGCAACAATCCGGCCGGTTCGGTGAAGGACCGCCCCGCGCTGTCGATGATCCGACGTGCGGAGGAGCGCGGCGAGATCAAGCCGGGCGACACCCTCATCGAAGCGACGTCGGGCAACACCGGCATCGCGCTGGCGATGGCCGCGGCGATCAAGGGCTACCGGATGGTGCTGATCATGCCGGAGGACCTGTCGATCGAGCGAGCCCAGACGATGAAGGCGTTCGGCGCGGAACTGATGCTCACCCCCAAGAGCGGCGGCATGGAATACGCCCGCGACCTGGCCGACCAGATGGTGCGCCAGGGCAAGGGCCGGGTGCTCGACCAGTTCGCCAACCCCGACAACCCGCGCATCCACTACGAGACCACCGGCCCCGAGATCTGGGACGACACGCAGGGCCGCGTCACCCATTTCGTCAGTGCCATGGGCACCACCGGCACCATCACCGGCGTGTCGCGCTACCTGAAGGAGAAGAACCCGGCGGTGCGCATCGTGGGCGCGCAGCCCGAGGACGGCTCGCGCATCCCGGGCATCCGCAAGTGGCCGCAGGCGTACATGCCGCGCATCTACGACCCGAGCCATGTCGACCAGCTGATTAACGTGAGCCAGGACGATGCCGAGGAGATGTGCCGCCGGCTGGCGCGCGAGGAAGGCATCTTCGGCGGCATCTCGGCGGCCGGCGCACTGTGGGCGGCGCTCCAGGTCTCGCGCACGACGGAGAACGCGACCATCGTCTTCATCGTCTGCGACCGTGGCGACCGCTACCTCTCCACCGGCGTGTTCCCCGCCTGAGCCGCGCCATGCAAGCTCCCAAGTTCTGCCCGGCCTGCGCCACGCCGCTCGAATGGATCGAGTCGACGGAGGACGGCGGCCCCAAGGCCCGCCTGCGCTGCCCGGCCTGCGACTACACCCACTGGAACAATCCGACGCCGGTGCTCGCCGCCATCGTCGAATACAGGGGCCAGGTGCTGCTGGCGCGCAACGCGGCCTGGCCGCCGAAGATGTTCGCGCTGATCACCGGCTTCATGGAAGCCGGCGAGACGCCGCAGGAGGGCATCGCGCGCGAGGTCAAGGAGGAAACCAACCTCGACGCGAGCGAGGTGCATCTGGTGGGCGTCTACGATTTCCAGCGCATGAACCAGGTGATCATCGCCTACCACGTGGTGGCCGACGGCGAGGTGCGCCTGTCGCCCGAACTGCTGGACTGGCGGCTGCACGACCTGGACGACCTGAAATGCTGGCCGGCGGGCACCGGTCACGCGCTGGCCGACTGGCTGCGTTCGCGAGGCCACGAGCCGGTGTACTTCACCGCCGAGGAGAACGAGGAACGCCGTCGCGGCCTGGACCCGCAGCCCGGCGAAGGAGACCGACCGAAATGAATCCCACGTCCACGTCCATCGTCGTCGACCGCGAGATCGACACGCGCGGCCTGCGTTGCCCGCTCCCCATCCTCAAGGCCAAGCGCGCGTTGAACGAGATGACGAGCGGCCAGCAGCTGCGGGTGACATCGACCGATCCCGGATCGCTGCGCGACTTCGAGGCCTTCGCGCGCCAGACGGGCAACGAGCTGGTCGAACAGCAGACGCGGGACGACGAATTCATCCACGTCCTGCGTCGGCGCTGACGTCTGCGGTCCGGTGATGCGCGACGGCTCGACCACCGACGGCGCGTCGCGCCGGACCGCGCTCGGGCGTCGTCCCGGCACGATCGTCCTGGCCGTGGTGTCCGTCGGGCTGGTGGTCGCGGCGGTGGCTGGCGTCCTGGCCATGGCGAGGGGCAGGCAACCCGCCGCACCATCGGCCGCCACTTCCGTGGCCGCCATCCCGTTCGCGGTGCTGGGCGATTCCAACAGCCATGCCTACCAGGACGGGCTCGCGTTTCCCGCCGGGTCGGGCGCACGCGGCGGCGCTTTCCACGCGACGACCCTGCAGTGGACGGAGGTGCTCGCGCGGCTGAGGGGCGGCGAGGTCGATCCGGGGCCCTGGGTCGAATGGGGCCATTCGGGTGCCTGGTCGAAGGCCGCCTCGGTCCTCGGGATGGAGATGGGACGCGTGCCGCGCAAGCAGGACCATCGCCACAACTTCGCCGTCTCCGGGGCCGTGTGCAGCAACCTGACCGAGGGTTCGCAGCGCCAGGCGCAGCACCTGGCCGTGCTCATGGCCGAGGACCCCGGACGCTGGCGGCGCGGGGTGGTGGTGATCCGCATCGGCCTGAACGACTGGGTCGGCCTGATGGACGCGCAGGCGGCGGCGCCCGATGCGGCCGGCCTGCCGGCGACGCGCGACACCATCGCGCGCTGCATCGGCCACATGACCGAGGCGATCCGCCGGGTGCGCGCGGTGCAGCCCGACGTGCGCCTCGTGCTCGTCGGCGTGGCCGACGAATCGGCCGATCCCGACACCTTCGCCCGGTGGAACAGCCGGGTCGAGACCGAGCGCATCGGCGCGGCGCTCAAGCACTTCAACGACGCGATCTCGGCCCTGGCGCGCGCCACGCCGCGCACCGTCTTCTTCGACGACGACGCGTGGGTGCGCAGGACCTGGGGAACGCGCGACGACGAAGGCCGCCCGGCGTACCGGAGCGTCTCGATCGGTTCCGGGCTGCGCGTGACCAACAGCACGGGCGATGCACCCGAGCACGCCGTCCTCGCCGACCACCACGCGGGCCTGGTCTACAACACGCTGTGGACGCAAGCGTTCGTCGAATGCCTGCGGGAGGGCTTCGGCCTGTCCCTGACGCCGATCGGCGACGAGGAGGTCGCGCGCTTCGTCGAGGCGCTGGTGGCGAAGTCGCCCACGGCGTCGAAGCCGTGAGCCTTGCCGTGCAACGTCAGAGCGGGAGGCCCTTGAGGTATTCGCGGAACTGGGCGCCGACTTCCGGGTGCGCGAGCGCCAGTTCGACGCTGGCCTGCAGGAAGCCTTCCTTGCTGCCGCAGTCGTAGCGCGTGCCCTTGTAGGCATAGGCGTAGACGGCTTCCTTCTTCATCAGCGAGGCGATGCCGTCGGTCAGCTGGATCTCGCCACCGGCGCCCTTGGGCTGGTTGCGGATCTCGGCGAACACGCCGGGCGTCAGCACGTAGCGGCCGGCCACGCCCAGGCGCGAAGGCGCCGACTCGGGCGACGGCTTCTCGACCATGCGGTTGACCTTGACCAGGCCGTCCTCGATCTGGTCGCCGGCCACGATGCCGTAGCGCTTGACCTGGTCGAGCGGCACTTCCTGCACCGCCAGCAGCGAGCGGCCGAGCTGGGCGAAGGCCGCCGTCATCTGCGCCATGACCGGCTGGCCGTCGACCGGGCCGACCATCAGGTCGTCGGCCAGCAGCACGGCGAAGGGCTCGTTGCCCACCAGATGCTCGGCGCACAGCACGGCATGGCCCAGGCCCAGCATGCGCGGTTGGCGCACGTAGGAGACCGTCATGTCGTCGGGCATCACCGAGCGGGCGATGTTCAGGAGCGCCGTCTTGCCGCTGGCCTCGAGCTGGCTTTCCAGTTCATAGGCGGTGTCGTAGTGGTCCTCGATGGCGCGCTTGTTGCGGCCGGTGACGAAGATCATGTCGCGGATGCCGGCCGCGTAGGCCTCCTCGACGGCGTATTGGATGAGCGGCTTGTCGACGACCGGCAGCATCTCCTTGGGTTGCGCCTTGGTGGCCGGCAGGAAACGGGTGCCGAAACCGGCCACGGGAAAGACGGCCTTGCGGATGCGCGTGGTATTGGACATTGATCTCTGTAAGGGGAAGCTACGAATGCTTTTGATGTTAACGGGCGATTAATACATTCGTCTGTCAGTTAACGTGCAAAAAGTCCGTTTAGTCCAGGCGCGACAGCTGATCCCGCAGCCGAACGACCGCGGCACCGAAGTCGGACAGGCGCTTACGCTCCTGTTCGATGACGGCGGGCGGCGCCTTGGCGACGAAGGCCTCGTTGCCGAGCTTGCCATTCACCCGGGCGATCTCGCCCTCGACACGCGCGAGTTCCTTGCCGATGCGCAGCCGCTCCGCCGCCTTGTCGACCTCCATGTGCAGGCACAGGCGCACCGCGCCGACCAGCGCGACCGGCGCTGCGCCGGCCTCGGCCGCCCAGGCCGCGGCATCGTCGAACACGCGCACCTCCTTGAGCTTGGCGAGCGCCTGCAGCACCGGTGCGGCGGCGCGCAGGAAGACCGCGTCGTCGGCGTCGTCCGCCACGGCCAGCAGCGGCAGCCGCGTGGCCGGCGAGACGTTCATCTCGCCACGCAGGGTGCGGCAGGCGTCGACCAGCGACTTCAGGCGCGCGACGTGGGCCTCGGCCGCCTCGTCGATGCGCTCGGGCTGGCTCTGGGGGTAGGCGGCGATCATGATCGACGCGCCCGCGCGGCCGGCCACCGGGGCCACCTTCTGCCACAGTTCCTCGGTGATGAACGGGATCACCGGATGGGCCAGGCGCAGGAGCGTCTCCAGCGTGCGGATCAACGTGCGCCGGGTGGCACGCTGCTGCGCCGCGTCGCCGGTCTGGATCTGCACCTTGGCGATCTCCAGGTACCAGTCGCAGAACTCGTCCCAGGCGAACTGATAGACCGCCGTGGCGACGTTGTCCAGCCGGTAGTCCTCGAAACCCCGGGCCACGTCGGCCTCGACGCGCTGCAGGCGCGAGACGATCCAGCGGTCGGCCTGGCTGAATGCCAGGTGGCCGTGCGCCGGACCGCCGGGGGCGCAATCGGCCTTCGTGTGCTCGCGCAGGCCGCAGTCCTGGCCCTCGCAGTTCATCAGCACGAAGCGCGTCGCGTTCCAGAGCTTGTTGCAGAAATTGCGGTAGCCCTCGCAGCGCTTGCTGTCGAAATTGATGCTGCGCCCGAGCGAGGCGAGGGACGCGAAGGTGAAGCGCAGCGCGTCGGCGCCGAAGGCCGGGATGCCGTCCGGGAATTCCTTCTGCGTGTTCTTGCGCACCTGCGGCGCCGTCTCCGGCCTGCGCAGGCCCTGCGTGCGCTTGTCGAGCAGTTCGGGCAGCGCGATGCCGTCGATCAGGTCGACCGGGTCGAGCACGTTGCCTTCGGACTTGCTCATCTTCTTGCCCTGCGCGTCGCGCACCAGGCCGTGGATGTAGACGTCCCTGAAGGGCACCTCGCCGGTGAAGTGCTTGGTCAGCATGATCATCCGGGCGACCCAGAAGAAGATGATGTCGTAGCCCGTGACCAGCACGGAGGAGGGCAGGTAGCGCGCCAGGTCGTCCGTCTTCTCCGGCCAGCCGAGCGAGGAGAAGGGCACCAGCGCCGACGAGTACCAGGTGTCGAGCACGTCCTCGTCGCGGCGCAGGACCTTGCCCGGCGCCTGCGCCTGCGCCGCGGCCTCGTCGCGCGCCACGTACACCTTGCCGTCCTCGTCGTACCACGCCGGGATCTGGTGGCCCCACCAGAGCTGGCGCGAGATGGTCCAGTCCTGGATGTTCTCCATCCAGTGGTCGTAGGTGTTGACCCAGCTCTCGGGCACGAAGCGCACCTCGCCGGACTTGACCACGTCGATCGCCTTCTGCGCGATCGACTGGCCGTCGGCGCCGGGCTTCCTCATGGCCACGTACCACTGGTCGGTGAGCATGGGCTCGACGACGGCGCCGGAGCGCGCGCAGCGCGGCACCATCAGCTTGTGCTTGCGGGTCTCCACCAGCAGGCCCAGCGCCTCGAGGTCGGCCACGATGGCCTTGCGCGCGACGAAGCGGTCCAGGCCGCGGTATGGCTCGGGGGCCTCGGCGTTGATCGTGGCATCGAGCGCGAGCACGCCGATCATCGGCAGGCCGTGGCGCTGGCCGACCGCGTAGTCGTTGTAGTCGTGCGCCGGCGTGACCTTGACCACGCCGGTGCCGAAGGCCCGGTCGACGTAGTCGTCGGCGATGACGGGGATGAGGCGGTCGACCAGCGGCAGGCGCACCCGGCGCCCGATCAGGTGCGAATAGCGCTCGTCCTCGGGGTGGACCATCACGGCGGTGTCGCCCAGCAGGGTCTCGGGCCGGGTGGTGGCCACGGTCAGCGTGCCGCTGCCGTCCTCCAGCGGGTAGGCGATGTGCCAGAGGAAGCCGTCCTCCTCCTGGCTCTCCACCTCCAGGTCGCTCACGGAGGTCTTGAGCACCGGGTCCCAGTTGCCCAGGCGCTTGCCGCGGTAGATGAGGCCTTCCTCATAGAGCTTCACGAACGTGTCGGTCACGACCTTCGACAGGTCCTCGTCCATCGTGAAGTACTCGCGCGTCCAGTCGACCGTGTCGCCCATGCGGCGCATCTGGCCGGTGATGGTGTTGCCGGACTTCTCCTTCCACTCCCACACCTTGGCGACGAAGTTGCGGCGCGCCTCGGCCGGCGTGGGTCCCATGTCGTGGCGGCTGATCTTCTGTTCCTGCAGCTGGCGCTCCACCACGATCTGGGTGGCGATGCCGGCATGGTCGGTGCCCGGCACCCACAGGGTGTTGTCGCCCTGCATGCGGTGGTAGCGCGCCAGGCTGTCCATGATGGTCTGGTTGAACGCATGTCCCATGTGCAGCGTGCCCGTGACATTGGGCGGGGGCAGCTGGATGGCGAAGGCGCCGGCGTCGTCCCGGGGCGCGCCGGTGCCGCGGAAGCCGGCGGCGGCATAGCCACGGCGTTCCCATTCCGGGCCCCAGTGCGCCTCGATGGCGACGGGCTCGAAGGATTTGGGCAGGCTGTCGAGGCCGGGCTGGGCGGGGGAGTCGTGGAGGGTGTCGCTCATGGCGTGGCGGAGGGCGGCGATGCCTGCTGGGGCACCGCCGCCGACGGGTGGGAGGTGGCGGGAAGGAGGTGATTTTAGCCGGGGCCTCCCAGGTGCCATCGCCCGGCCGCGGCCGGCCGCGCCATGGGCCGGACCCATAATTCCGCCTCATGCTGTTCCTGCTATCGCCAGCCAAGTCGCTCGACTACGAAACCCCGCTCCCGCCCCGCGCTCCCGCCGCCACCGCGCCCGTCTTCGAGGGGCCGCGTGGTCCCGCCGCCGAAATCGTCGCGCTGCTGCGGGCGCAGTCGCCCCAGCAGATCGCCACGCTGATGAGCCTGTCGGACAAGCTCGCCGCGCTCAACTTCGCGCGCTACGCGGCGTGGTCGCCCCGCGGCACCGACGCCAACGCGCGGCCGGCCGCGCTGGCCTTCGACGGTGACGTCTACGGCGGCCTCGACGCCCGCAGCCTCGACGCGGCCCGCCTCGCCTGGGCGCAGGCGCACGTGGTCATCCTGAGCGGCCTGTACGGCGTGCTGCGGCCGCTCGACCGCCTGCAGCCCTACCGGCTGGAGATGGGCACCAAGCTCGCCAATCCGCGTGGCAAGGACCTCTACGCGTTCTGGGGTCCGCGCATCGCCGAGCACCTCAACGCGCGCCTCGCGGCCGACGCCACCCCGGTGGTTGTGAACCTGGCCTCGCAGGAGTACTTCAGGGCGGTCGACCGGCGCGTGCTGAAGGCGCGGGTCGTGGAGTGCGTGTTCGAGGAGTGGAAGGCCGATGCCCGGGGTGGCGGCCAGCACCGGGTGGTGAGCTTCCATGCCAAGCGCGCGCGCGGCCTGATGGCGCGCTGGGCCGTGCTGCACGAGGCCGCCACGCCCCGGCGGCTGGAAGGCTTCGACCTCGAGGGCTATGCGTTCGAAGGCGCGGTCTCGACGCCCGAGCGGCTGGTGTTCCGTCGCCGGAGCGCCGCATGACGGCCACCCCCACCCCCGAGCTGATCGATTGGGCGCGGGCGCAGCTCGCCGCCGGCCACGACGCGCCGGCGCTGCGCCGCTCGATGTGCGAGGCCGGCTGGGAAGACGCTGCGGCCGATGCCATGCTGGCCATGCTCGCGCCGCCGGGCCGGTCCGCCGGCGCGGACTCCGACGCCGCGCGGCCGCCGCAGGGCGCCATGCCCGGTCCCGACCTCGCCACCGCGCCGCTCTACCTCGATGCCGGAGACCGCCGCGTCCACGTCCTGCAGACCGTGCGCGATCCACGCGTCATCGTCTTCGGCGACCTGCTGTCCGACGAGGAATGCGCCGCCCTGGTGGCCACCGCCGGCCAGCGCCTGGCGCGTTCGCTCACCGTGGAGACCCGCACCGGCGGCGAGGCACTCAATGTCGACCGCACCAGCGACGGCATGTTCTTCGAGCGTGGCGAGAACGAGGTCGTCGCGCGCATCGAGCGGCGCATCGCCGCGCTGCTGCGCTGGCCGGTCGAGTACGGCGAGGGCCTGCAGGTGCTGCGCTACGCGCCCGGGGCCCAGTACCGGCCGCACTACGACTACTTCGATCCCGGCGAGCCGGGCACGCCCACCATCCTGCGTCGCGGCGGACAGCGCGTCGCCACGCTCGTCATCTACCTGCAGGAGCCCGAGCAGGGCGGGGCGACCACCTTCCCCGACATCGGCCTGGAGATCGCGCCCAAGCGCGGCACGGCGGTGTTCTTCAGCTACGACCGGCCTGATCCGGCCACCCGCACGCTGCACGGTGGCGCACCGGTGCTCGCGGGCGAGAAGTGGGTCGCGACCAAGTGGCTGCGCGAGCGGGAGTTCACATGAAGGTGCGTGCCAACGGCATCGACATCGAGGTCGAGGACACGGGTGGCGAAGGCCGCCCCGTCATGCTGCTGATCATGGGCCTGGGCATGCAGCTGGTCGCCTGGCCGGACGCCCTGGTGGACTGGCTGGTCCGCGCGGGCTATCGCGTGGTGCGCCACGACAACCGCGACGCCGGCCTGAGCCAGGGCTTCGACGAACTCGGCACCGGCAACCTGGTCTGGCAGGGCGTGCGCTACCGGCTCGGCCTGCAGGTCCGCTCGGCCTACACGCTCCAGGACATGGCCCTGGATTCGCTGGGCGTGCTCGACGCCCTGGGGATCCGTCGCGCCCATGTGATGGGCGCCTCGATGGGCGGGATGATCGCCCAGCGCGTGGCCGCGACGGCGCCCGAACGCGTCGCGAGCCTGCTGAGCGTGATGAGTTCCAGCGGCGCGCGCGGTCTGCCGGGACCGCGTCCCGACGTGCTGCGCCTGCTGATGCGGCGGCCTCCGGGCACCGACGAGGCCTCGCTGGTCGCGCACAGCGTGCGGCTGGTGAAGCTCATCGCCGGCCCGGTGTTCCCGCCCGACGAGGCCGCCCTCCGCGAGCGCCTCGTGCAGGCGCTGCGGCGGGCCTACCGGCCGCGCGGCCTGATGCGCCAGATCGCCGCCGTGGCCGCCGACGGCGACCGCGCGGCCCTGCTCGCGCGCATCCAGAGCCCGACCCTGGTCCTGCACGGCAACGCCGATCCGCTGGTGCCCATCGCCTGCGGACTGGACACCGCCCGGCGCATCCCGGGCGCACGCTTCGCGCTGGTGCCGGGCATGGGTCACGACCTCACGCCCGGACTGGTCGAGATGCTGCTCGTCCACATCGCGCCCTTCCTGCGCGACATCAAATCCCAAGGAATCCACGCATGACCACGACCCCGACCCTCGACAACACCCCCGAGGGGTCGCAGCTCGGCCGCGCCTCGGCCTACGCCGACCGTTACGACCCGACGCTGCTGTTCCCGATCGCGCGCGCCACCCAGCGCGAGGCCATGGGCCTGCGCGGCGACGCCTTGCCGTTCTTCGGCGCCGACCTCTGGACCGCCTTCGAACTGAGCTGGCTCAACGCGCGCGGCCGCCCGCAGGTGGCCATCGCCCACGTCACCGTGCCCTGCGAGACGCCCCACATCATCGAGAGCAAGTCCTTCAAGCTCTACCTCAACAGCTTCAACAACAGCGTCTTCGCCGATGCCGAGGCGGTGCGCGAACGCCTGCGCGCCGACCTGACCGAGGCGGCCTGGCGCGGCAGCGGCCGCAGCGGCGGCATCGGCGTGCGGCTGGTCGCGCCCGATGCGTTCGCGCGCGAGAAGGTGCAGGAGCTCGAAGGCCTTGACCTGGACCGGCTCGACATCGAGTGCTCGCACTACCAGCCGGCGCCCGAGCTGCTGTCGAGCGACGCCACGCAGACCGCGGTCGAGGAGACGCTCGCAAGCCGCCTGCTCAAGAGCAACTGCCTGGTCACCGGCCAGCCCGACTGGGGCAGCGTGCAGGTGCACTACAGCGGCGCGCCCATCGACCAGGCCGGCCTGCTGGCCTACATCGTGAGCTTCCGCAACCACAACGAGTTCCACGAACCCTGCGTGGAGCGCATGTTCAGGGACATCATGGAACGCTGCCGGCCGCACAAGCTGGCGGTCTACGCCCGCTACACGCGGCGTGGCGGACTCGACATCAATCCGTTCCGCACCAGCTTCCCGCAGGCCCTTCCCGCCAACGCGCGGACGGCCCGCCAGTAGGTCCGTTCCTACGCTTGCGTTTTCGCAACGGATCGATACTCGACCACTGTCTTTTCCAGCCACATCCTGGCATTTGGGGTACTCACTTTGAACGTGTTGATCGTTGACGACAACCAAGCCGCGGCCGACTTGCTGCAGGAACTTCTCTCGCTGCAGGACCACACGGCGCGCTGCACCTATTCGGCCCAGGAGGCACTGGCCGCCGGTGCCGAAGAGACCTTCGACATCGCGCTGATCGACATCACCCTGCCCGACCTGCCGGGCACCGAGGTCGCGCGCCGCCTGCGTGCCTCCAGCCGGCCACCGGCCCTGCTGGTGGCCGTCACCGGTCTGTCCTCGCACGACACGCTGGGCCGCGAACCGAAGCTGTTCGACCATCACCTGCAGAAGCCGATCGATTTCGACGCCCTCGACCGCATCCTCGAGCAGGCGGCCGGCAAGTCCGCCTCGTCTTCATGAAGGCCTCTCCCGGCGCACGCAGCTGGATCGCCGCCGGCGTGCGCCACGAGCTCCTCACGCGCGCCCTCCCGGCCCTGCGCCACGACATGGCCGCGCCGGTGTCGGTGATGCGCATGGGCCTGCTGATGCTGCGCCGGCAACTGGGCGCGGCGACCATCGACCCGGCCGTGTGCGAGGAACGTGTGGCGCTGATCGATCACCAGATCGCCGAACTCGTCGCCGCGGTGCGTTCGCTGCGCGACTGGGAACTGGCCGTCGAGGACGACGGGATCTCGCGCGCGGCGCTGGTGGCCCAGTGCCTCAACCTGATGCGCGCGGCCTTCGACTTCCAGGGCGTGCGGCTCACGTGCGACGAGGCGTTCGAGCGCGCGCCGGAGACCGGAGCGACCGAGCCGGCGACAGCCGCCGACGCCGTGGCGCCGACGATCTGGCCTTCCGGGGCCTCGCTGCGCTACCTCCTCCTGGGCGCGCTGGGCTACCTGCACGACAACGCGCCGCAGGTCGTGGGCATCGACATCAGCGCCGACGGCGACGATGGCCTCTGGGTGCGTGCGACGTCGGGCGCCACCGACACCACGCCCTCGGACACCGGCGCCCACCGCGCGCCTCGCGCGCTGGCCATCGACGCCATCGCGCTGCAGTCGCTGGCCGACGACCTGGGCTACGCGCTGACCATCGAGCGCGACGCGGTGCGCCTGCCGCTCGCGGCCGGCTGACGCCCGACGGCCCTCGGTTTCTTCGACACCTGGCGTGCCAGGTCCTTCCGGTGGTGCTGCAGGAAGGCCAGCAGCCGCGCCTCGGCGGCGTGCAGGCGGCGCACGGCGCGCGCCTTGCCCGCCACAGTCTGCCAGATGTCGGTCATGGTGCCGGGATCGGCGGCCAGCTGGGCCCCGAGCGACAGCACTGCCGGATGCACGTAGGCCTTGCGGCACACCGCCGGCGTGTTGCCGAGTTGCCGGGCCACGGCGGCGACGATGGCCTTGGCGTCGAAACGCGCTGACGGCAACGAGCGCTTCGACACCGCCCCTTCGTCTCCCTCTCCGATCGCGCAGACGGTGTCGCCGTCCCCGCACGACGCGCAGGCCAGCCGCGTGAGTTCGAGCGCCTGCACCGTGCCGTGCCACGTGCGGAAGTCCTTGGCGGTCAGGTGGTCGCCCGAGGCTTCGCGCAGGTAGGCGTTGACGTCGCTCGACGATAGACCGTGCGGGCGGCCTTCCGCGTCCTGGTACTGGAACAGCTCCTGGCCGGGCAACTGCTGGCAGCGCCGCACGATGCGCGCCACGCGCGGGTCGTCGACCTCGGCGGTGTGCATCACGCCGCTCTTGCCCTTGAAGTGCAGCTTGAGCGTCGTGCCCTTCACGTCCGCATGGCGGTTGCGCAGCGTGGTGAGCCCGTAGGAGCCGTTGGTGGCCGCGTATTCCTCGTTGCCCACGCGCAGGAAGGTGGTATCGAGCAGCCGCACCAGGGTCGCCAGCACGCGTTGCCGGTCGAGCGATGCGTCGCCGGCGCCGGCCAGGTCGCGGGCGACGCGCGCGCGGATGCGCGGCAGGGCGCGGCCGAAGGCCTCCAGGCGCTCGAACTTGCGCTCGTCCTTCAGCAGCCGCCACTGCGTGTGGTAGCGGTACTGCTTGCGCCCGCGCGCGTCGATACCGATCGCCTGCAGGTGGCCGTGGGCGATCGGGCAGATCCAGACGTCGGTGTAGGCGGGCGGGATCGCGAGCCGGTCGATGCGCGCGATCTCGTCGGCATCGCGCAGCCAGCGCCCGGCGGCGTCCTTGTAGCGGAAACGATCGCCCTGCCGGACGCGGCGCAGGCCGGGCATGTCGGGGTCGACGTAGACGAGGCCACCGGCGAGCTTCCCCGCTGGGGCATCGGTGGCGGCGGCGACGGCGGCGGTGGGGCGGGCGGTGGGCATGGCGTCTCGATGTCTCTGGAAGGATGCGTCCGAAGATGCGCGCGCCGCCCGTCGGGCACCTGTAGGACGCCGCAAATGTGCCGGGTGCGCGGCGTGCTCGTGGACACGCGCGCTGCGAGGCCGCCCGCGCCCAGCCGCTACGGCGCGCCGTTCAGAACAGCGATGCGGTGGTCGATGGGGGCGGCCGGCGCGGCCCGGCCGTCCCCGCTGCGGCGCCACCGGCCGCCGCTGCAGCGTCCGCGAGCGCCGCAGGGCTGCCTGCGCGCACCAGCGCGCCCACGCGCACGCCGATCAGCCGCAGCGGCCGCTCCAGCGGCACGCGCTTGAGGCACTGGCCGGCGGCCTGCCGGATCGACCTCGCATCGGCGACGAACCGCTCGATGGTGCGGTCGCGCGTGGCGATGCGGAAATCGTCGTAGCGCAGCTTGATGCCGATGGTGCGCCCGACGTAGCCCTTGCGCTGCAGGTCCTCGGCCACGCGCTCGCACAGGCGCGTGAAGATGGCGCCCAGCTCGGCGCGGTCGCGCACGGCGTGCAGGTTGCGCTCGAAGGTGGTCTCGCGGCTCATCGACACGGGCTCGCTCTCGGTCACCACGGGGCGGTCGTCGCGTCCCCAGGAGACCTCGTGCATCCAGGCGCCGGTGGCCTTGCCGAAGTGCGCCATCAGCCAGTCGCGCTCGCGCGCGGCGATGTCGCCCACGCTGCGCAGGCCCAGCGCCTCCAGCTTCGCGTCCGCCTTCGGTCCGATGCCGTTGACCTTGCGCGCGGGCAGCGGCCAGATGCGCGTCTCCAGGTCGTCCTCGTGGACGATCGAGATGCCGTTGGGCTTGTCGAACTCGCTGGCCATCTTGGCGATGAGCTTGTTGGGCGCCACGCCGATCGAGCAGGTCAGCCCGGTGGCCTCGAGGATCGAGCGCTGGATGAGCCGCGCGAGCACGCGTCCGCCCTCGCGCTGGCCGCCGGGGACGTCGGTGAAATCGATGTAGACCTCGTCCACGCCGCGGTCCTCCATCACCGGCGCGAGTTCGGTCACGACGTCCTTGAAGCGGCGCGAGAAGCGCCGGTACTCGTCGAAGTCGACGGGCAGGATGAGGGCCTGCGGACACAGCTTGGCCGCCTTCATCAGGCCCATGGCCGAGCCGACGCCGAACTGCCGTGCCGCGTAGGTCGCGGTGGTGATGACGCCGCGCCCGGCATAGTCCTTCAGGCGCGGGAACGCGGCCACCGGGATGTCGGCCAGCGTGCCGCCATCGGGCACGTCGCGCAGGGCCTCGTCGGCCTTGCGCCGTCCGCCGCCGATGACCAGCGGCAGGCCCTTGAGCTGCGGGTAGCGCAGCAGTTCCACCGAGGCGTAGAACGCATCCATGTCGAGGTGGGCGATGCGCCGGGGGAGGGGGGCGGGAGCGTTCACGCCGTGGATTCTCGTCCCCTCCCCGGTACACCTGCGGACCGCGCGTTGTGCCGATGAAAACCCTGACCGCCACCTGACCCACAAGCGACACCGAAAGAAGGAAAATCCGTTGCCTTTTTCCGAAACCATCACGCAAAAATCATGACACCACCGCCCAGCACCGGCAAGTTGCCGATCTATCGATCCCTGTACGTGCAGGTCATCACGGCCGTCATCATCGGCGTGGCGCTGGGACATTTCTTCCCGCACCTGGGCGAGGCGATGAAGCCCCTGGGCGACGGTTTCATCAAGCTGATCAAGATGATCATCGCGCCGATCATCTTCTGCACGGTGGTGGTGGGCATCGCGGGCATGGAGGACATGAAGAAGGTCGGCAAGACCGGTGGCCTGGCGCTGCTGTACTTCGAGATCGTCAGCACCATCGCGCTGATCGTCGGCCTGGTGCTGGTCAACGTGCTCAAGCCCGGCGTGGGCATGAACATCGACGCCTCGACGCTCGACACCAAGGCCATCGCCGCCTACACCGGCCCGGGCAAGATGACCGGCACGGTCGACTTCCTGCTCAACGTCATCCCCACCACGGTGGTCGACGCCTTCGCCAAGGGCGAGATCCTGCAGGTGCTGCTGATCGCCGTGCTGTTCGGCTTCGCGCTGCACCGCTTCGGCGGCCGCGGCACGATGGTGTTCGACATGATCGAGAAGAGTTCGCACGTGCTCTTCACCATCGTGGGCTACATCATGAAGCTCGCGCCCATCGGCGCCTTCGGCGCCATGGCCTTCACCATCGGCAAGTACGGCGTGGGCACGCTGCTGTCGCTGGGCTACCTGATGTTCGTGTTCTACCTGACCTGCCTGCTGTTCATCTTCGTCGTGCTGGGGCTGATCGCGCGCTTCCACGGCTTCAGCATCTGGAAGTTCATCAAGTACATCAAGGAAGAGCTGCTGATCGTGCTGGGCACGTCGTCCTCCGAGTCGGTACTGCCGCGCATGATGGAGAAGATGGAGAACCTGGGCGCGAAGAAGACCTGCGTCGGCCTGGTGATCCCCACGGGCTACTCCTTCAACCTCGACGGCACGTCGATCTACCTGACGATGGCGGCGGTGTTCATCGCCCAGGCCACCAACACGCCGATGACGCTGACGCAGGAGATCACGCTGCTGGCGGTGCTGCTGCTGACCTCCAAGGGCGCCGCCGGGATCACCGGCAGCGGCTTCATCGTGCTGGCGGCGACGCTGTCGGCCGTGGGCACGGTGCCCGTCGCCGGCCTGGCGCTGATCCTGGGCATCGACCGCTTCATGTCCGAGGCGCGCGCGCTGACCAACCTGATCGGCAACGGCGTGGCGACCCTGGTGGTGGCCAAGTGGACCGACGAGCTCGACGAGAAGCGCCTGCACGCGGCCCTGAACAACGAGACCTGGGTCGAGGCCCAGGAGCCCGAGGTGCTGGTCACGGCCAAGGATTCGCAGATGGCCGCCAACGCCGGTCGCACCACCCCTCACTGAGGGCGCATCGACGCGCCGCGCGGGAAGCGGACCCGGCCATCCGCTCCCCCGCGCCCCGCACCCGCCCTCCGCACCCGGGCCCCGCGCGCCCGATTTCGCCGTCCTCAGCGGCGCGCGAGCGTCGGACGGCGCGGCCCTGGCGCCGGGTCGCCGTCGCCTTCCCTGAGGCCCGCGCCGCGCGTATGCAGGCGGCCGTCGATGTGCCAGCGCAGGCCGTCGTCGTGCGCGCCGGTGGCCGCCAAGCGCACGCGCTGGCGATGCGGCGGGCGGCGGGCGTCGCCGGGGCCTTCAAGGCGGATGCGCGCGGCGATTCCCCGCGTGACCGGCGCGTTGAAGCGCAGCGTCATGGGGCGCAGCGGCAGGCACGCGGCCTGCGCGTTCTCGCGCTCGCAGGCGAAGGGTTCGCGGACCTCGAAGTCGAAGCGCTGCGCCACGCGGCTGGCCACGCCCGGGGGCGTCGCGACCCCCCTGGCCGTACACCACCTGCACGCGTCCTCCGGCGGTCAGCGTGCGGTTGCAGCGCAGCGCGGCGAAGCGCGACGGTTCGGCACGCGCGGCCTTGTCCCGCCCGACCGCCTGGAGCACCGCGTCGCGTTCGGCGTCCTCGACGAGCGCGACGGGGATGCGTTCGCCCGGGCCGTCGGCCGCGCACCAGACGTGCTCACGCAGGCTCGCGGGCGTGGCCGCGCCGCTGAGTTCGAGCACGAAGGTCTGCCGCTCGTCGATCTTCCCGCCCGCCGGCCAGAGCGTGCGCACGGACGGTCCGCCAGTGTCGAAACGCGATCGCTCGGGGCCTTGAGCGCCGCGCCCGCGGCCGAGCGGAAGCCCGCCAGGCGCTCGACCGTGCAGCGCACGCCGGGCGGAAGGTCGGCCGCGAAGTCGAACACCCACCGCTTCGCGCCGGTCCAGCGCGGCGTGCCCTTGCCGGCCTGCGCGTCGTCGCGGCGCACCGTGAAGGGAGCGGGTGCGCTGGGATCGCCGAAGTCGACGGCGGGCTCGTCGAACGTGGCGACGACCTGCCGCACGCGCGCGACCTCGCCGCGCGGCGAGAGGTCCACCAGCTGCAGCGCATGGGCGCGCGGGCCCGCCAGCGCGAGCAGCGCGACGGTCACGACGGCGATGTTTTTTCTTCTGTCCATGACTTCCTCCCTGCGGCGGGAAGACCAGCCCAAGTCGGTGTCGGGACAGGCCTTTTCGGCCTGGAGCGCTCCACTATGATCGGCCGCTATGAAAGTGCTATTGAGCCATTCCGCAGGTAATCAAAACGTTCGCGCCATGCTGGACGCGCTCACCCGTGCGGGGCTCATGGCGCGCTTCGCCACCACGGTGGCCGCCGACGAGCACAGCGCCATGCTGCGCCTGATGCCCGCCGGCGTGCGGCGCGACTGGCTGCGCCGGCGCTTCGACGTGCCGCGCGAGAAGATCCTGCAGCACCGCTGGCGCGAACTCGCCCGCGTGATCTGCGGCGGTGCCGGCTGGCAGTCGGCGCTGCGCCACGAACAGGGATTCGCCTCGCTCGACGCCGTGATCCAGGACTTCGACCGTTTCGTGGCGCGCTCGCTGCCCTCGGTGCAGCGGCGCGAGCCGCTGGGCGCGGTGTATGCCTACGAGGACGGCGCGCTCGACACCTTTCGCGCCGCCGGTGCGCTGGGCATCAAGCGCGTCTACGACCTGCCCATCGCCTACTGGGAACTCGGCCACCGGCTGCAGCAGGAAGAGGCCGAACGCCTGCCCGACTGGGCCGCCACGCTCGGCGGGGGGCTGGTCGATTCGCGCGCCAAGCTCGCGCGCAAGACGCAGGAACTCGAACTCGCCGACCTGGTGGTGGTGGCCAGCACCTTCGTGCGCGATTCGCTGCCGGTGTCGGCCGCGCACAAGGCGATCGTGATGTCGCCCTTCGGCTCGCCCGCGCGCTGGACCGGCGAGTGGTCCCGCGACGCGCTCGACCCGGCGCGACCGATGCGCGTGCTGTTCGCCGGCTCCATGGGCCAGCGCAAGGGCCTGGCCGACCTGTTCGCCGCCATGAAGCTGCTCGCCGGCGAGAACATCGAGCTGGTCGTGCTCGGCTCGCCGATGGAGAGCATGGCGTTCTACAAGGGCCAGTACGCCGGCTTCACCCATGAGAAGAGCCGTCCGCACGCCGAGGTGCTGGCGCTGATGCGCAGCTGCGACGTGTTCTGCCTGCCCTCGATCGTCGAGGGCCGCGCGCTCGTCATGCAGGAGGCGATGAGCCAGGGCCTGCCGGTGGTCATCACCGCCAACACCGGCGGTGCCGATCTGGTGGTCGAGGGCCGCACCGGCTTCCTGGTGCCGATCCGCTCGCCGCAGCAGATCGCCGAGAAGCTCTCCTGGCTCAACCGGCACCGCGCCGAGCTGGTGGCGATGAAGGAGGAGGCCGCGCGCCATTCGGCGAGCTATTCCTGGACCACCTATGGCGACACCGTGGTCGAGGCCATCCGCCGGCTCGAAGGCGTCACGCCCGCCGCCGCCACGCCTGCCTGAGGCGATGAAGGACGCGCCGCCCCACGGCACCGGGCCGGCGTCCGCGCCATCGCAGCGCTACTGGGAGGTCGACGCCCTGCGCGGGCTGATGCTGGTGCTGATGACCGTCACGCACCTGCCCACGCGCCTGACCGATCCGCTGGGCCAGCCCTTCGGCTTCGTTTCGGCGGCCGAGGGCTTCGTGCTGCTGTCGGCCTTCATGGCCGGGCTGGTCTACAGCCGCACCGGCCACCGCGACGGCATCGACGCCATGCGCCGCGCCTTCTGGCAGCGCGCGCTCAAGATCTACATGGCCCAGGCGGCGACCCTGCTGTTCCTGTTCACGATCATCGCGGCGGTCGGCCTGCGGATCGACCAGCCGGCGGTCAAGAACCTGATGTCGTACTACCTGTCGCAGCCGCGCGAGGGCTTCCTCTTCGGCCTGCTGCTAGTCTACGAGCCGGCGCTGCTCGACATCCTGCCGATGTACATCTTCTTCATGCTGCTGAGTCCGTGGGTGCTGGCGTTCGCCTTCCGCCACGGATGGAGCGCCGTGATCCTGACGAGCACGGCCGTGTGGGCGGCGGCGCAGTTCGGGCTGAGCGAGGCGATCTACGGCGTCGCGGTGCGCTGGACCGGCATCCCGGTGCCGTTCCACGAGATGGGCGCCTTCAACGCCTACGCCTGGCAGTTCCTGTGGTTCGTCGGCCTGTGGCTGGGTGCCACGCGCAGCACGCCGGGTGCCCGGCCGCTGCGCATGCCCGCGTGGCTGCTCGTCGTGGCGACGGTGATCGCGCTCTACGGCTTCTACTGGCGTCACCACGGCCCCCATGGCCAGGCGCCGTTCGGGGCCGACGACCACCTCAACCTGTTGTTCGACAAGTGGCTGCTCGGGCCCCTGCGCCTGGTCGATCTGGTGGCGCTGGGCGTGCTGGCGATCGGCTTCGGGCCGGCCCTGATGCGGCGGCTGCCGCGCCTGCACTGGCTGGAGGCGATGGGCTCGGCCTCGCTGCCGGTGTTCTGCGCGCATCTGGTGGCGGTGCTGCTGGTGCTGGCCTTCTATGGCGGCAACCAGACCGCGCGGCCCTGGTGGGGCGACGCGCTGCTGCTGGTGGTGGTGTTCGGCGGGCTCTACGCGGTGGCGCGCGCCACGCTGTGGGTCGACGCGCGCCGCGCGGCGCGGCGCCGCGCCGTCATCAGCGCCGCGAAGACGCTGGCACGTTCGACGCCGTCGTGACGGCCGTGCCGCCGGCCGGCAGGGCGGGCGCGGCGGCCAGCGCGGCCGGCGCCGGTCCGACGTGCGACGCGATCACCGAGTGCCACAGGCGGTAGCCGGCCTCGTTCATGTGCAGGCGGTCGCCCAGGAACAGGTCGGCGCGCGGACGCTCGTCGGTGCCCATCATGGGCGTGAAGATGTCGATGTACTCGCTGTTGTCCAGCGTGCGCACATAGGCCGAGATGACGTTGTTGGTCTCGCGGACCTTCGGCAGCAGCGCCTCGCGCGCCGGGCTGGGCTTGACCGAGATGTAGCTGATGCGCGCGTCCGGCAGCGTCTCGCGCACGGTGCGGGCGAATTGGATGAAGCTGTCGAGCACCTGCAGCGGCGTGCGGCCCTCGGCCAGGTCGTTGTCGCCGGCATAGACGAGCACGTGGCGCGGCTTGTAGCGCACCACCAGCTCGCGGGTGAACAGGCTGCAGTCGGCCATGGTGGAGCCCCCGAAGCCCCGGTTGATGACCACCGGCTGTTCCCGGAAGTCCTGCGCCAGGTGCGTCCAGAAGCGGATCGTCGAACTGCCCACGAAGAGCACGCCACCTTCCCCCGGCAGTCGCTCCTTGTCGGCGCTGTCGAACGCCGAGAGCGAACCCTGCCAGCGGCTCATCGCGGCGGCGTACGCCGGGGAGACGGGGAGGGGGGCGGCCGCCGTGGCGGCGGGACGCAGGGAGCCGGTGGCGGCCGGCGACTGGGCGCGGGCCGTGGCCTGGGCGGCCAGGACGACCAGGACCGAAGCACAGAATGAAAGAAGGGGTTTCATGAGCACCATGGAAAGGGCAACGTGCTTCGATGCCTTCGCGTTGGCAGGTTCACCCGTGATCGAGGGAAAAATCGTATCCGGATGCTTCGCCCGACGCCGCGACGGCCTGCGCGCCGACATCCGTGTGCCGCGGAGTGAGTCCCTACAGCGTCTTCTCAATCAGCGCGCCCTTGAAGAGCACGGGACCGGTCGGCCCGCTGCCGCGCGGCGCCCCGCCCGCCGGCTCCAGGCTCACCGCCAGCGCGGGCACCGCGCGCACCGCCGATTCCGGGGCCGGCAGCCGCAGGGCCTGCGCGTGGTCGAGCACGCCCAGCGACTGCGGCGCGCCACCCGGTGGCAGCGCCCAGAGCTGCAGCGACTTGTCCTGGCCCTCCTGGAAGGCGCCCACGCGCTGCAGCGTGAGCTGCTGGCGCACCGGGTCGAAGGTCACCAGCATCGAGGCCCGGGCGGCGTCGTCGGAGAGCACCGCCACGTAGCGCACGGCCGGCGCGTTGCGCAGCTGTTCGTTCAGATTGAGGCCCACTACCGCGCCGGCCACGGTCGCCAGCGCGCCGGCCGCCGCCGCGCCGCGCCACAGCGCCAGGCTGCCCAGCCAGCCGCGCCGGGGCGCCGCGAGGGGCCGCGCCGTCCGGCGCTGACGCTCCAGCGCCTGCTCGCTCTTGTCGATCTCGATCTGGTTGAGGATGCGGCTCCAGACGGCCGCGTCGGGCTTCACGCCCGGCTCGATCTCGGTCAGGCTGGACAGGCGGCCCTGCCAGATCAGCGCGGCGGCGCGCACGGGCGCCTGCTCGCGCGCCAGGGTCTCGAAGCGCCGCCGCGCGCCGCCGCGCAGGGTGCCCAGCGCATAGCTCGCGGCCAGGAGTTCGAGGCGCTTGCCGGGGTTCGAGATGTTCATGCGACGGCCCTCCTCAGGCGAAGCGCGTCATGCAGACACGCAGTTTTTCCAGTCCGCGGCGGATCCAGGTCTTGACGGTGCCCAGCGGCAGCTTGAGCTGCTCGGCCAGTTCGCCATGGCTGAGGTCGCGCAGGTAGGCCAGGCTGACCACCTCGCGCTGCCGGCCCTCGAGCTGCTGCAGGCACTGCTGCAGGGCCCAGGCCTGTTCGCTCGCCTCGATGATGTCCATCGGGCCGGGCCCGTCGGACGCCAGGGTGTCGGCCATCACGTCGTCGAATTCCTGCGTGAGCTGGGCCCGGTCGGCGGTGCGCCGACGCAGCAGGTCGAGCGAGCGGCTGCGCACGATCAGACCCATCCAGGCCATGGGCGGGCTCAGCGAGGCCCGGTAGTCGCCCGCCACCCGCCAGATCGTGATGAACGTCTCCTGCAGCGCGTCCTCGGCCCACTCGCGCTGCCGCACGACGCGCAGCGCCAGCCCGAAGAGACGCGGCGACGCGCTGTCGTAGAGCAGTCGCAGCGCGGCCTGGTCGCGCTGGCCGACGCGGTCGATGAGGGCCATGAGATCGGCATCGGAAAGGGGGACGTTCATGCCCGGATTGTGCAGGGTAGGCCATGCAGGGAATACGGGGTGGAGGCGGCGCTGGATTCAGGCGCGGAAATTTGAATCCGTCGTGGCGACGTCCGCGTACCCATGCTCGGGCAGGGCGCCGACGGGAACGTCCCCGATGCACTGCCATCACGCTCCTGCACTTTCATTGCCATCAACTCCGAAGGAAAAGACCATGACCAACCGACGCCTCCTCCTCGTTCCCGTCCTTTGCGCCGTCGCGGCCCTGTCCGCGTGTTCGGGCACCGGCATGAAGCCCATGGGCGCCATGGGTTCGGCCATGGGCGCGAAGCCCTTTTCCCAGGCCATGCTGCCCGAGCCCGTGAAGGTGCCTGCCGGCAACGTGGTGGCGATGGAGACCGTGGGTGCCGGCGACATCACCTACGAATGCCGCGCCAAGGCGGCCATGCCCGGCCAGTTCGAATGGGTCTTCGTCGGTCCCGACGCCAAGCTGATGGACCGGGCCGGCAAGCAGGTCGGCACCTATGTCGGCCCGCCGGCCACCTGGGCCCACATGGACGGCTCCAAGGTCACGGCCACGCAGGTCGCGGTCGCGCCCAACGGCCCGGACAACATCCCGCACCAGCTGGTCAAGGCCAACCCCGCCATGGGCATGGGCGCGATGCAGGGCGTGACGTACATCCAGCGCACCGCCACCCGTGGCGGCGTGGCGCCGTCGATGCCCTGCGGCACGGCGAACATGGCCCAGAAGCAGATCGTGAAGTACCAGGCCGACTACATCTTCTATCGCGCGATGTGATCCGCGACGGTGCCCGGCGAGGGGCACCAGCGGCCGCCGCCGGCCGTCGCCGGTGCCGGGTTCAGGCGCCGAGCCGGCCCCGGTGCCGCGCGATCTGGGCGCGCACCTGCGCCGGCGCGGTACCGCCGAGCACGTCGCGCGCGTTCAGCGAGCCACGCAGGCTCAGGACGCCGTAGACGTCCTGCTCGATCGTGGGGTTGAAGCGCTGGAGTTCGTCCAGCGGCAGTTCCGACAGGTCCACCTGTCGCGCGATCGCCGCCTTGACCGCGTGCGCGACGGTCTCGTGCGCGTCGCGGAACGGCAGGCCCTTCTTCACCAGATAGTCGGCCAGGTCGGTCGCCGTGGCGTAGCCGCGCAGGGCGGCACGCTCCATCGCCTCGGGCTTGACGATGATGCCGCCGACCATCTCGGCGAAGATGCGCAGGGTGTCCTTGAGCGTGTCGACAGTGTCGAACAGCGGCTCCTTGTCTTCCTGGTTGTCCTTGTTGTAGGCCAGTGGCTGCGCCTTCATGAGCGTGATCAGCCCCATCAGGTGGCCCACCACGCGACCGGTCTTGCCGCGCGCGAGTTCTGGCACGTCGGGGTTCTTCTTCTGGGGCATGATCGACGAGCCGGTGCAGAAACGGTCGGCGATGTCGATGAAGCCGAAGCTCTGGCTCATCCACAGGATCAGTTCCTCGCTCATCCTGCTGACGTGGATCATGGCCAGCGAGGCCGCGGCGGTGAACTCGATCGCGAAGTCGCGGTCGCTCACCGCGTCCAGGCTGTTCTGGCAGACCACGGCCGCGCCCGCCTCGTCGACCATCCCCAGCGCGCGCGCGACCCGTTCGCGGTCCAGCGGATAGCTGGTGCCGGCCAGCGCCGCGGCGCCCAGCGGCAGGCGGTTGACGCGCTTCCTCACGTCGAGCAGTCGCTCGGCATCGCGCGCGAACATCTCCACGTAGGCCAGCATGTGGTGGCCGAAGCTCACCGGCTGCGCCACCTGCAGGTGCGTGAAGCCCGGCAGGATGACCTCGACGTTGCGCTCGGCGATGTCCACCAGCGCGTGCTGCAGGGCGACCAGGAGATCGCCGATCAGGTCGATCTCGCCGCGCAGCCACAGCCGCACGTCGGTCGCGACCTGGTCGTTGCGGCTGCGCCCGGTGTGCAGGCGCTTGCCGGCGTCGCCCACGATCTGGGTCAGGCGCGCCTCGATGTTCAGGTGCACGTCCTCGAGGTCGAGCTTCCATTCGAACGCGCCGGACTCGATCTCCGAGCGCACCTGTGCCATCCCGCGTTCGATCGCGGCATGGTCCTGCGCCCCGATGATTCCCTGCGCGGCCAGCATGCCCGCGTGCGCGAGGGACCCCGTGATGTCGGCCTCCCACAGCCGCTTGTCGAAGAACACGCTGGATGTGTAGCGTTTGACGAGGTCGCTCATCGGCTCGGAGAACAGGGCCGACCAGGCTTCGGATTTCTTGTCGAATTGGTTTTGGGTCATGGAAGGCGTTGGCGAGGCAATAATGAGTTTGTCACTCGATGTATCTGCAGTCTGTCATGCGCAAGCCGTCGATCTTATCGACTCCCTCTCCGGTGCCCCGGGAACCTTCGCCAGCCGTCGCTGGAGCGAAGCGGGTGCCCGCGCGCCCCGCGAACCTGCTGTTCGACGTCTGTCACGTGGGGGCCGTGCTGCGCGCGGTGTTGCTGGTGGAGGCGGTGGTGGCCGTGGTGGCGCTGTTCCTGGCGCCGAGCCCGGCCGCCTGGCTGGTGCTCGCCGGTTCCATCACCGGCGGGGCGCTGCCCGCGGTCGTGCACTGGCTGGTGGCCAGCTGCGCGGCGAAGACGTTCCTGGCGCGCGGGTCGCCCCGGGCCCAGCACGCGGCCGGCATCGCGCTGGGCGCGCTCTCCGCGCTCTACGGCTGCGCGCTGCTGCGCCTGAGCGGTGTCGTGGAGTCGGCGCCCTGGTTCGCCTCGGCGGTGGCAGGCGCGCTGCTCGCGGCGATCTTCATGTCGCTGCTGGTGTTGCGCGCGCGCGGGCGCATGCCGGCGGCGACGGCGGCCCGGCTGCAGGAACTGCAGGCGCGCATCCGGCCGCATTTCCTCTTCAACACGCTCAACAGCGCCATCGCCCTGGTGCGCGAGGACCCGGTCAAGGCCGAGACCATGCTGGAGGACCTGAGCGAACTCTTCCGCGGCGCGCTCGCCGAGCCCGGGGAGTCGGTCACGCTGGCCGACGAGATCCTGCTGGCGCGCCGCTACCTGGCCATCGAGCAGGTGCGCTTCGATGCCCGGCTGAGCGTCCTGTGGGACATCGATCCGGCAGCCGACGGCGCGCGCCTGCCGCCACTGCTGCTGCAGCCGCTGGTGGAGAACTCGGTCAAGCATGGCATCGAACCCAGCCCCGTGGGCGGCATGCTGCTGGTGCGGACCCAGCGCCGTGGCGGCATGGCGGTGATCGAGGTGGTCAACACCCTCGCGCCGCCACCCTGGAACGCCACGGTGCGCACCGACGGCAACGGCATCGCGCTGGAAAACGTCCGGGACCGGCTGCAGCTCCTGCACGACGTGCAGGCCCAGTTCGCCGCCGGTGTCGAAAAGAACAACTATCGCGTGCGCATCGCCGTCCCGATCGGGACATGAGCATGCCGCGCCAGGAGAAGAGTCCATGTCCCTGAGAACCCTCATCGTCGATGACGAAGCCCTGGCGCGTTCGCGCCTGCGGACCCTGCTGGGCGACTGCACGGAACCGGCCGCGGAGGTCGTCTCCGAGGCCTCTCACGCCGCGCAGGCCAAACAGCTGGTGCAGAGCACGGCCTTCGACCTGGTGCTGCTGGACATCCACATGCCCGGCATGGACGGACTCGAACTGGCGCGCGCGCTCGCGGCGCTGCCCGACGCGCCGGCGCTGGTGTTCGTGACGGCGCACTCGATGCACGCCGTCGCGGCGTTCGACCTCGACGTGGTCGACTACCTGACCAAGCCGGTGCGGGTGGAGCGCCTGCAGCAGGCGCTGCAGAAGGTCGAGCGACACCGCAAGGACCGGCAGGCGCAGGCGGGCGGGGCCACCGGCCAGACCCAGGAGTCGCTCCTGATCCAGGACCGTGGCCGCGTCGAGCGCGTGCCGCTGGCCTCGGTGCGCTACCTGAAGTCGGAATTCAAGTACCTCACCGTCCGGACCTCCGCGCGCAGCTACATCCTGGAGGGCTCGCTGAGCGAATTCGAGGAACGCTACGCGGGCCGTTTCGTGCGCGTCCACCGCAACGCGCTGGTGGCGCTGGCGGCGGTGCGCAAGCTCGAACGCGTGGCGTCCGGCGACGAGGCCGAGGGCTGGGCCGTGCGGCTCGACGGCATTCCCGAACCGATCGCGGTCTCGCGTCGGCAACTCGCCAGCGTGCGGGAGGCCTTGAAGGAAGCGCCGTGACGACGCCCGAAGGCGCCACGCCCGACGAGGCGCGCGCGCTCGCCGCCACCGAGGCGGTGCAGCGCGCGGAGGAACACCGCGAGCGCGTGCTGCTGCACATGCCGGTGGACGTGCGCAGCGCCTCGCTGGTGGTGCTCGCGGTGCTGGCCGGCATCTTCACGCTGCGCTGGGCGGCGGCGGTGTTCATCCCGCTGATGCTCAGCCTGATCCTGACCTACGCGCTGTCGCCGCTGGTCGACCGGCTGGAACGCCTGAAGGTCCCCCGCGTGATCGGCGCGGCGGCCATCCTGCTGGGCATCGCCGGGGCCATCGGCACGACCGGCTATTCGCTCTCGGGCAGCGCCGCGCAGCTGGTCGATTCGCTGCCGGTGGCGGCGCAGAAGCTGCGCCAGGCCATGACGAGCCGGCCGAGCCCGAGCAATCCCAGCACCCTCGACACCGTGCAGCAGGCCGCCGCGCAACTCGAGCAGGCCGCGCAGGCGGCCTCCGTGCAGGCCGGGCGCCGTGGCGTCACGCGCGTCGTCGTCGAGCGGCCGCCCTTCAACGTGCGCGACTATCTCTGGAGCGGCACGGTCGGCCTCGCGGGCGCGCTGGGCCAGCTCACGCTGGTGGCCTTCCTCACCTTCTTCGCGCTGTGCTCGGGCGACACGTTCCGCCGCAAGCTGGTGAAGATCACCGGCCACAGCCTGCAGAAGAAGAAGATCACCGTGCACGTGCTCGACGACATCACCGGCAACATCGAGCGCTACCTGCTGGTACAGATCTTCACCAGCGCGCTGGTGGGCGTCGCCACCGGGCTGGCGTTCTGGGCCATCGGGCTGGAGAACGCGGCGGTGTGGGGCATCGTCGCGGGGGTGACCAACCTGATCCCCTACGTCGGCTCGATCCTGGTGCTGGGCGCTTCGGCGCTGGTGGCGTTCCTGCAGTTCAACAGCCTCGGGACGGCGGCACTGGTGGGTGGCACGTCGCTGCTGATCCACACCCTGGTGGGCAACCTGCTCGCGCCGTGGCTGACCAGCCGCACCAGCCGCATGAACCCGGTGGCGGTGTTCGTGGGCGTGATCTTCTGGGGCTGGTTGTGGGGTGTGTGGGGGCTGCTGCTGGGCATCCCGATCATGATGATCGTGAAGTCGGTGTGCGACCGGGTCGAGGACCTGCAGCCCATCGGCGAACTGCTGGGGGATTGAGCCCGGCTCCCGGGCTTTGCGCACTTCGTGTCGCCTTGACCCTCCTCCTTTCCAGAGGGCGGCAACGAAGGCCCGACGCAGCCGGCCGCGTGATGTTCTTGGCTGTCAAATCTTTCCAAATGGCAACCGAACGCGTTCGATCTGCGCACTACGTCACCGAATTCGGATGAACCTGGGCGGGTCCACCGCTTCCGGCGCCTCGTTACGTGAGGGCTCACTACATTCGGGGCTTCTTGTTTCCATGCGTAACAACGCGAGCCCTGCATGTCCATGTTCTTCGACGCGGATCGCGCCCTGGCGGTTCACGGCCCCGCGATCCCGCTGATCGCGGGCGAGCCCGCGCTGGTGGCGCTGAGTCTGCAGGGCCGGGAGGGCATCAACAGCCTGTTCGAGTACCGGCTGGTGCTGCAGACCCCGGACGCCCCGGGCCCGGGCCTCGGGACCAGCGCGGGCGCGGGCATGGGGGCGAACTTCGACCTGAGCGCCTTCGTCGGGCGCGAGCTCACCTGCGCCATCGAGCTGGAGGGCCACGGCAGCTTCGTGCCCGGGGTGCCCGGCGGGCTGGGCGCCCACCACGGCGCGGGCGTGCGCGAGCTCTGCGGGCTCGTCACCCAGGCGCGCTTCCTCGGCGAGCACGGGCGCCACGCCCGCTACGCGCTCACCCTGCGCCCCTGGCTGCACCTGGCCACCCTCACCACCGACTGCCGCGTCTTCCAGGACCAGAGCCCGGTCGAGATCATCGAGGGCATCCTCGCGCGCTACGCCTTCGCCTGCGAGCGCCGCCTGATCGAGGCCTACCCGCGCGTGGACTACACCGTCCAGTACAACGAGAGCGACTTCGAGTTCGTCACGCGCCTCATGCAGGCGTGGGGCATCAACTACCACTTCGAGCACACCGGCGGGGTGCACCGCCTGGTGTGGAGCGACCACAACGGGGCCTTCGGGGCCTTCGAGCCCGGCCGGGATGGTCGGGGTGGTCGGGACGGTCGGGATGGTCGGCGCGATCGAGGCGAGGCCCCCGGGGCGTACCACCGCATCCCCTTCCACCCCCCGAGCCAGCGCATCGACCAGGAGCACATCCACGCCCTGAGTCCTTGCGAGGCGCTCACCAGCGGCAGCTACGCGAGCCGCGACCACGACCACACCCGCCCGCGCGCCACCCTGGAGGCGCAGGCCGCCGCACCCCGCCCGACCGGCCACGCCCACCAGGCGGTCTACCTGTGGCGGGGCGACCGCGCGGGCCTGGGCGGCAGCGACTACAGCCAGCCCAACCGCGGCGCGGACAGGACCGCCAACCGCACCGAGGCCCAGGGCGAGCACCTCGCGCGCCTGCGCATGGAGCTGCTGCGCCAGGGCGGCCACCGCGCCACGGGCGCGGGCCGCGTGCGCGGCATCGTGCCCGGCCATGCCTTCACCCTCACGCACCACCCGCGCGCGAGCGCCAACGTCGCGTACATCGTGCTGGAGGCGCGCCTGGTCATCGAGAACGTCGGGGAGGACTCCCAGCGCGCGCAGGACTCGCAGACTGCGAGCGAGGCTGGCGCCCAGGGTCCGGCCGAGCTCGCCGTCCCGGGCGACGCCGCACGCCCGAGCGGGCGCTGGCGGGTGGGCGTCGAGTTCGACGTGCAGCCCCTCGCCGAGGCGCTGCGTCCGGAGGCAGTCCAGCGCAAGCCTAAGACCGGCGGGCCCGAGACCGCCGTGGTCGTGGGCCCCGGGGCCGCCACGGCCGAGACCAACCTCTACACCGACAGCCTGGGGCGCATCAAGGTCCAGTTCCCCTGGGACCGCCACGGCCGCCACGACCACCTGAGCTCGTGCTGGGTGCGCGTGGCCAACGACTGGGCGGGCAACCAGCTGGGCGCCATGCACCTGCCGCGGGTGGGCCAGGAGGTGGTGGTGAGCTTCCTCGGGGGCGACCCGGACCTGCCGCTGGTCACCGGGCGGGTGCACAACCAGCTCAACCCGCCGCCCTGGGAGTTGCCCGCGCAGCAGGCCCTGAGCGGCCTGAGGAGCCGCGAGCTCACCCCCGGCGGGGGCAACGCCGCGCCCGGGCGCGGCAACCACCTGATCCTGGACGACACGGCGCAAGCGATCCAGGCGCAGCTCAGGTCGGACCACCAGCACAGCTCCCTGAGCCTGGGCCACCTCACACGCATCGAAGACAACGCGGGGCGCCAGGACGCGCGGGGCGAGGGCTTCGAGCTGCGCACCGACGGCCACGGGGTGGTGCGCGCGAAGGACGGGCTGCTGATCACCACCGAGGGTCGGGTCGGTGCGAGATCGCACGCGAAGGCCATGGGCGAGACCACCCAGCGCCTGGCGCACGGGCAGGACCAGCACGGGCGCCTGGCCGACCTCGCGCAGCAGCACCGGGCGCAGGAAGCGGGTGACCAGGACGAGGTGGCCCGGGTCATCGAGGCGCAGAACGCGGACATAGAGGGACGGGGGCAGGGCAGTGAGGCAGGCGACTTCCCGGAGCTGAGCGAGCCGCATCTCACGCTGGCGAGCCCGGCGGGCATCCAGAGCACCACCGCCGGCAGCACGCACCAGCACAGCGGCCAGCACCACGCGATCACCGCTGGCGGGCACGCGAGCGTCAGCACGGCCAAGAGCTGGCTCGCCAGCGCCGAGCAGGCCATACGGATGTTCGCCTACCGTGCCGGTCTGAGGATCGTCTCGGCCGTGGCCGACATCGACATCCAGGCCCTGGACCGAAGCATCAACGTGCTGGCCAAGCTCGACATCAACCAGACGGCCAACCGCATCACCCTCAACGCCCGGGAGCGCGTGACGATCAACGGCGGGGGCAGCCACACGGTGTGGGACGCCCGCGGCATCACCTCCGGCACCACCGGAGCCCACACGGTGCATGCGGCCAGCCATGCAAGGGCGCGGCCGAAGGGCATCGGGGTCGATGTGGCAGGCCGATGGCGCACGGACTCGCACAGCGAGCAGTTCGAATGGCTCAGCCCCACAGGTGCGCCGCTCGCGCAGCGTCCCTACGGCGTCAGTTCGGCCCAGGCCGGTCACCACGGACTGACGCCCGAGACCGGCCAGTTGCCAACCATCCATTCGGCGGCACCCGAGGAGATCCAGGTCCGACGGGTCTGGGCCGAGTTCGAGATTCCCGATGCGACACCGCCTTCGGCCACCACCACCCCAACCAAGTCCTAGGACCCCCGCGCCATGGCAGATTCAGCGACCGGCATCACCAACACCCGGCCCGACAGCAAGGTCACCATCCGCTACACCGACAAGGAAATGTGGTCGGAGGCTCAGGAGTTCGCCTACGTGCGGCTGACCTCCACCCGCGACCACAAGGTCGACCCGTGGGGCGTGCCCGAGGTCACGGTCAGGAAGCACCTGCTGGCCGACTACGACGTGCGGGCCCGGCGCATCAGCGCCACCTACGCACGCTTCTATCTCGAGACCGAGGAGGGCGGCCAGCCCGACAAGAAGGGGCGCTTCTACTGGATGGGCCTGGGTGCGTTCGCGGCCAAGACGGTGGCCTGCGCGCTGGAGGACCCGCGCGTGGTGGGCATGCCGCCGGGCACGGACCAGGTGCGACAAGGGCTGGGCAAGGGAAACATGTGGCTGTTCTACGAGGTCGCGCCCTGGCACTGGATGCATGCCAACGCGGCGGACTGCATGGTGCTCTACGAGCGCACCCGCAGCGACACCAACCTGGTCCCCGCGCTGTTGACGGCCACGCAGAAGATGCCTTGGTCGGCCGACGCATTGCCCCGGATCGGCAGGCTCAAGAGCAATGAGCACGTCAAGGACGCCTTTGACAAGACACGAGAGATTGAAAAACTCGATCCCGTAAAAAACACGATTGCTCGCCAAAAAGTCCAATTCGACCACCTGCTGGCCATGGCCATGCACGAGCAGAAGATGGTGCTGCAACCCCTGATCTACGAGGACGAGGGATTCGTGTGGTGGGTGCGCCAGCAGCGCAAGGCTTGGGTGAATTGGGCATCGCCGACCTTGCAACTGGTCTTCGCAGCGGCCTGCGACATCGACGACCCTGAATTCAAATCCGTCGCGCCAATTGGCACGGTGCTGGAGAGCTTTGATAGTCGATTCGAATGGATCAGTTCAGCCGCGAAAAAATACCATGGACTTATGCAAACAAAGCCGTTTTACATGGAAAGCGAGCTTAGAGCCATGGCCTCTTGGGCGCAGTTGAACGATCGAGCGCCTTTGCCTATTCCTCCACCAATGCGTTGATTTCCATGCAGATTCAAATCGTCTGTCGCGTTGTGCTTCTTCTTGTTTGCTGGGTGTGCTGTGCCTGCACTCGTCAAACATCAGACACGACTGAAGCCTCGACCCGCAACATACTTAAAGGTCATTCCATGAAGACAGAAGTAACCCTGCAACTTGGATGGAGCGGGCCGGATTTTGCAATTGCGTTGGGACGCGAGGACGCACGCGTCAGCAGGCAACCTGCGGGCTTGAATTTTTATGAAATCCATTGGCCTGATCAGACTTCGGGCATCGCCCGTTTTGGGCACGGCGCCAACGGTTTCGAATTGACCACTGTCCTTGGCGTGATGGGAACGGAGGATGCCGATCGACTCGCTGCAGGCGTATACGAAATCCTGATCTCGTTTGGTTTGCCGCCTCGAAATGCGATTCCTCATGATGAAGCCCGGTTGCAGGTGATGGCCTTTCTCAAGCGCCTGCAAAACGCAGGCTGGCAGCAGAGCTACTACTTCAGCGAAGCCCGCATCAAGGGGCGCAGTTCGTTGATCAATCCGAGCGCTTTGGACGCGCGCTATGTGCCGACCCTCGGCGAATGGATGGCCTTTGGCATTCGCCGTGCCAGCTGGAAACTGCAGGCCAACGGCGTGTACATGGACATTGCCATGAATCGGGACGGCGATCGAATGGATCCTTATCAGCCCGGCGCCTATTTCATGTCCATGACGCTCGAGACGGAGGAGCAGTACATGCGTCGTCACTTTGGTGAGAAGGACCGCGACAACTGGAAAGCCCTGTGGCCTGAGTTCTCGAAAGTCCTGAACGAGTCCCGTGCCGAGGATGAGGCCAAGGCGCGGCTGAGCGGCCTGGAGATCGACACCGGCTACAAGGACCCGCCCATCCTGGCTTTGAAGGTGCCCGTCGTCAGCCTTCGCGTGGGCCAGCCGTGCTCCCGGAGTGGCGTATGGCAGGCCAGCCTGCCGCCGGACCATCCGGCCGCCTTCCTTCTGGCCAGGGCACCCCAGCGCTTGCAGCGCGTCGAAGCCGGCGAGCCGATGCCCGCGATCTATTCACGCCTGATGCATCCGCCCGCCGATGCGGACAACGCCGCCATCACGTGGGTGCTGGTGCGGGCGGCTTGGAGGACTGCCAAGTAGGCACTCGCATGGAATTCGAGCTTCAGGCCAGGGGCCCGGTCTTCACTCTTCCGATTCGAGGTCAGTTGTCGATCCGCACGACGGCCCCGTCGGGCAGGGCGCGCCAGTCGATCCACTCGCCGGGGGCGGCATGGTGGGTGGGTTCGCGCGGCGGTGCCTGGGAGGTCGCGTCCGCCGGCGGCGTGCCGTGGCGCAGCGTGAAGGCCTTGCCGCCGAGCCGCAGCGTCGTCTCGAAGCCACTCCAGTGCGCGGGCACGCGCGGGGTCAGGCAGAGCCGGTCGCCGCGCACGGCCAGGCCCAGCAGCGTCTCGGTCGCCGCGCGATGCAGCCAGGCGGCCGAACCGGTGTACCAGCTCCAGCCGCCGCGTCCGACGTAAGGGGCGGCGCCGTAGATGTCGCCGGCCATGACGTAGGGCTCCAGTTCGTAGACCGGACCGCGCAGCGGATGCGCGGCGCGGTGCGCCGGGCTGAGGCCCTCGAAGCTCCGCCAGGCGGCTTCGGTGTCGCCCGAGAGCGCCTGTGCCATCAGCGCCCAGACGGCCGCGTGCGCGTACTGCCCGCCGTTCTCGCGCACGCCGCGCGGGTAGGCCTGGATGTAGCCGGGACTGGGTTGCGACTGGGCCAGCGGCGGGTGCAGCAGGCGCAGCAGTCCGGCCGGCTCGTCGTGCAGCCGTTCCTGGAGCGCGGCCATCGCCGGTCGCGTGTGGGCGTCGTCGGAGGCGCCGGAGAGCACCGACCAGGCCTGGGCGATCAGGTCGATGCGGCATTCGTCGTTGACCGACGCGCCCAGCGGCGTGCCGTCGTCGAAGAACGCGCGCCGGAACCAGGCGCCGTCCCAGCCCGCGTGGTGCAGCGCGGCGATCCAGCCGCGCCGCGCGTCGAGCCAGCGCCCGGCACGTTCGCCGTCTCCGCGCGCCTGCGCCAGGGGCGCGTAGCGCTCGACCACGCTGCACAGGAACCAGGCCAGCCAGACCGATTCGCCCCGGCCCTCGTGGCCGACGCGGTTCATGCCGTCGTTCCAGTCGCCCGTGCCCATCAGGGGCAGGCCGTGGACGCCGGTGGCCAGGCTGTGGTCGATGGCGCGCGCGCCGTGCTCGTAGACGCTGGCGTGGTCTTCGGTCACCCGGGGCGCGTAGTAGGCGTCCTCGGCGCCGTCGGGAATGCCCGGGCCGTCGACGAACGGCACCTGCGCGTCGAGCAGCGTCGCATCGCCCGTCACCTCGACGTGGTGCGACACCGCGTACGGCAGCCACAGCAGGTCGTCCGAGAAATGCGTGCGCACGCCGGCACCGCCGGGCATGTGCCACCAGTGCTGCACATCGCCCTGCGGGAACTGGCGCGCGGCGTTGATCAGAATCTGCTCGCGCAGCCGGTCCGGGTCGGTCAGCGCGAAGGCCATCGCGTCCTGGAGCTGGTCGCGGAAACCGAAGGCGCCGCCGGCCTGGTAGAAGCCGGCCTTCGACCACAGCCGGCACACCAGCGTCTGGTACATCAGCCAGCGGTTGACCAGGGCGTCGAAGCGTGCATCGGGCGTGCGCACCTGCTGGCGGCCGAGCAGCTCGTCCCAGAACCCGCGCGCCTGCGCCAGCGCGGCGTCGATGTCGCGCTGCTGCCAGCGGCGCGCCAGCGCCACGGCGGCCTCGGCGTCGGGGGCATGGCCGACCATGAAGCACAGCCGCACGCTGGCGCCGGCCTCCAGGAAGAACTCGCCGTCGATGGCCGCGCAGGCGTCCAGGCCGTGTCCGGCGCGGCGCCCGAGCAGGTCGGGCAACTCGATGCCGCCGCGTCCGGCGAAGAACTCGCTGCGCTCGCAGGTCCACTGCACGGCGTCGGCGACGCCCGCGGGCAGGCCCGCCAGCGCCAGGAAGGCGGTGGCGCCGCCATGGCCGCCACTGCATTCGCGCTGCTGGCCGAACACGGCCGGCAGGTCGTCGCCCTTCCAGGTGTGGATGGTGCGCCGCTCGCCCCGTGCCGCGCCCAGCTGCCATTCGACCAGCGCCAGCGCGCGCAGCCGGCGCCGCGTCCGACCGTCGTTGCGCACGGTCACCCGCACCAGCTTCATGGGCTCGTCGCGGTCGGCGAAGAACGTGGTGGCGAGCGTCATGCCGTCGGTCGCGCACTCGAACACGCTGTAGCCCTGGCCATGGCGCACGCGGTGCGCGGCGGTGCCGTCGCCCCGGCTGGCCGGCGTGAGGGGCAGCAGCTCACGCGTGTCCACGTCCTGCAGCAGGTAGTGCTCGAAAGCCGGGTCCTGCACCGGGTCGTTCGACCACGGCGTGAGCTGGTGCATGCGGCTGTTGACGGCCCAGGTGTAGCCCGTGCCGGCCTCCGACACCTGGAAGCCGAACGAGGCGTTGGCGATCACGTTGACCCACGGCTTGGGCGTGCGCCGCAGGGCGTCGACCTCGAAGCGGAACTCGCCGCTGGCGGCGTCGAAGCCGCCGTGGACGGCCGGTGGCACCGCGCCGGACGCCGGGGCCGGGGCGGCGCGCGTCGCGGCCAGGCGCGTGCGCGGCGCCGGCGCCGCGTCGTCCTCCTCGCCCGCCTGCTCGGCAAGCGCGGGCGTGGCCGCGTCCCGCAGCGCCGCCATCTGGGCCTCGAGCGTGCGGCCGTCGGCCGTGAAGACCGCCCGTGCCAGGCTCGATAGCGCGGCGCGCTCGGCGGGCACCACCTCGGCGTCGCGCAGCAGGTAGAAGCCCGCCGCGTCGTTGCGGGGAAAGCTGTTCTGCGTCTCGTGGGTCACGCGGTTGCGCAGCGCCTCGATCTCGCGCTGCAGCGGCATCAGGTAGGAATTCGGTTCGCCGTTGAGCACCACCAGGTCGCACGCCACGCCGCCGAAGCCCCACCACGGCTGCGCGCGCAGCAGCGTGTCGATCAGGCTCATGCCGCCCAGCGAGTGGATGTGCACCAGCACGATCGGCTTGTCGCCGGAGATGCCGAAGCGCCAGAGCTGGCGCAGGTCGATCGGGCCGCGGTCGCTCATCACGCGCGGCGTCGTGTAGGTGAGGATGGTCGTGAGGTCCTGCAGCGCGAAGTTCTTGGCCGGATCGATGGCCAGGTCGCGCAGGCGCACCTGCGCCAGCGTGGCGGCCATGCGCATGGCGCGCTCGACGTGCATGGGTTGCAGGTAGCGGTCGATGCGGGGGATCAGCGCATCGACGCTCTCGTCGGCCGCCGTGGCGAAGGTCACGCGCGCGGTGGCGCCGGCGGGGACGCGCAGCGTCACGCGCAGGCAGGCGATGGGGTCGAGCCCGTCGACGGGCGCGCCCTCGGCGTCCAGCGGCTGGGCGTCCAGGCGCGGCGCGGCCAGCGAGCCGTTGCGTCCGATGAAGGCGCGGCGGTCGGTCATGCAATCGACCGAGACCACGTGGGCGTCGGTCGCCGCGACGAAGTGCGCCGCCGCCATCACCGCGTCGCCATGCAGGCGCGGCTTGCGCGCGAGCAGCAGGGCGCGCCAGCGCGGCTCCCAGCGCGTCTGCACGAACAGGTTGGCGAACGCGGGGTGCGCCTCGTCGGCCTTGGGCTGGGACAGCACCGGTTCGAGGTAGGAGACGAGTTCGAGCGTGCGCTCGGCCGTCCCGTCGTTGCGCAGCGTCACCGTGCGCAGCTCGGTGTCGTCCTCCGGGCTGATCAGCACCATCGTGCGCGCGTGCAGACCGTCGCCGACGGCGTCGAACTGCGCCTGGTCGGCCAGGAAGCGCGTGCGGTACTGCCAGTCCCGGCCCGGGGCGGGCAGGGCGGTCAGCGAGGTGAGCGCGCTCGCGCCGACGTCGCGCACGTAGAAGAAGGTGCCGTGGGCGTCGCGCAGCGGGTCGTCGCGCCAGCGCGTGACGTTGAACGAGCGCCAGCGGCTCACGCCCGCGCCGCTCGCGCGCAGCGCCAGCGTGCAGTGGCCGTTGGACAGCAGGTGGGTCGGCTGGAAGCCGGGCACGGTCGGATCGACCACGCGCGGCTGGTGCGCCACCGGCGCTTCCCCGGTGCTCGGCTCGGGCGGCGGACGCGGGTCGGCGCTGTCGATGATCTGGCGGGGCGTGCGCTCGTGCAGCAGCGAGACGTGCGCCTCCACCAGCGCCGCGGCGCTGAACCAGCGGCGCGGGGCATCGTCGCGCAGCACGTTGCCCAGCGCGACCAGGGCCATGCCCTGGTGGTGCGCCATGAAGTTGCGCACCACGCTCAGGGGCTGGCCCGCGGGCTGGCGTGCGAGCGTGAAGTCCACGGCGTCGAAGAAGCCGAACTCGCCGCGCGCGCCCATCGTCTCCAGCCGCCGCAGGTTGGCCACCGCCTCGGCGGGCGCGGCCATGGTGGCCATCATGCTGGCGTAGGGCGCGATCACGCGATCGGTGGGCGGCGTGCGGCGCAGGGCCAGGCGCGACACGCCGAAGGGCGAATACTGGTAGGCCAGCGAGTGGTCCTGGGCGAAGTACGCCGATTCCGACACCCCCCACGGCAGGCCCTGCTGCACGCCGAAGGCCTGCTGCTCGCGCACGGCGGCGAGGTTGGCCACCTGCAGCAGCCCGCCGTCGGGCTCCGTCATGACCAGGGCGGGCATCAGGTATTCAAACATCGAGCCCGACCACGACTTGAGGCCCGGCAGCGCCCCCACCGACAGGAACGGCCGACCGAGCGCCGTCCAGTGGCGCCGCGGCGCGTCGCCCTTGGCGATGGCCAGGAAGCTCAGCAGGCGCGACTCGGAGGCCAGCAGGTCGTAGTAGCTGGCATCGAGGGCGTCGTCCTCGACCCGCAGGCCGATGTGGAACAGGTGGCGCTTGGGATCGTAGAGGCCGCTGAAGTCCATGGCCCGGCACATCGCGTCGCAGCGCGCGGCGAGCGCCCGCAGGTCGTCGCGCACGGCCTCGGGGGCGACCGGCGGCGTCTGCGCCGCGAACGCGCGGCAGGCGCCGGCCACGGCCAGCAGGTGCCCGGCCATGTTGCCGCTGTCCACGCTGGAGACGTAGGCGGGCGGCAGCAGCTGCAGCGTGCGCGTGTCGTACCAGTTGTAGAGATGACCGCGATGCTTGCCCAGGCGGTCCACGCTGTCGAGCGTGGCCCGCAGTCGAGCGACCAGCGCGGCGTCGTCGATCCAGCCGAAGTCGCGCGCGCAGCAGCATGCGAGCAGGTACATGCCGATGTTGGTGGGCGAGGTGCGGTGCGCGAGCGTGGGCTCGGGTTCGAGCTGCAGGTTGTCCGGCGGCAGGTGGTGGTCCTCGGGGCCGACGGCGTGCTCGAAGAAGCGCCAGGTGTCGTGCGCGAGCGTGTGCAGGTAGTCGCGGTCGCCCGGATCGAGCGCATGGCGCGCCTGCCGGTGCGCCGGCACGCGGCTGGCCCACCACGCGGCCACGGGCGCCAGCGCCCACAGGCCGAACAGCAGCGCGCCCGCCACCGGGTGCGGACTCCACGCGACGGCCGCCCCCGCCAGCGCCAGGCAGGCGATGCCGGTCGGCGCGGCGCCGCGCACGAACGATGCGAGGCCGTAGCGCGCCTGGGCCTGCGCCTGCTCGGCGGTGGTCCACTGGAGCAGGTCGCGCCGGCTCGCGGCGAGTCGCCACACGGCGCGCAGCGTGGCGTCCAGCAGCAACCGCGTGGACGCCGCCAGCTGCGTGAACTGCCAGGCCGCGCCGGCCACGGCACGCGCCAGGTCGACGCCTCCCACCGCGAAGAAATGCCGCAGCGCGATCGAGCGCCGCGTCGGCACCAGCGCGGCCAGCGCGCCCAGCAGCGGCCCCAGCACCAGCGCCGCGGCGACGGCGCCGACGGCCCAGGACAGCGGCAGCTGGCGCGTGAAGACCGCCAGCGCCAGCAGCGCGGTCGAGGCCGGCACCACCAGGGAGCGGCGCAGGTTGTCGCCCATCTTCCAGAGCCCCAGGGCATCGATGCCGAAGTGCCGCGCGCGCAGCATCAGCGGCAGCAGCTGCCAGTCGCCGCGCGTCCAGCGATGGATGCGCGAGGCGGCGACGCCGGCATGGTGCGGGTGGTCCTCGGTCAGGACCAGGTCGCTGACCACCGCGCAGCGCGCGACCGTGCCTTCGAGCAGGTCGTGGCTGAGCACGGCGTCCGGCGGCAGGCGCGCGTCGAGCACGGCGTGCACGGCCTGCACGTTGAGCAGGCCCTTGCCGGTGAAGGAGCCGGTGCCGAAGAGGTCCTGGTAGATGTCCGAGGCGCCGCTGCTGTAGGGGTCGATGCCGCAGCGGCCGGCGAACATCCAGTGGAACGGCGAGCGCTCCTCGCGTTCCGGCAGCGGCGTGACCACGCGCGGCTGCAGGATGCCGAAGCCCGCGACCACCCGGCGGCCGCCGGCGTCGAGCTGCGGCGCGTTGAGGGGATGCGCCGCGATGGCGACGAGGTCGCGCAGGCCCCCCGGTGGCAGGCCGGTGTCGCTGTCGAGCGTGACGACGTAGGGGGTGGGGTTCGCCAGCGCCAGGCCGGACGCCAGTGGCACGAAGCCGGCCGCGTCGCCCGTGGCCAGCAGGCGCAGCAGCATCTCCAGCTTGCCGCGCTTGCGCTCCCAGCCGATCCAGCGCCGTTGCGTGACGCACCAGGTGCGCGGGCGATGCAGCAGCACGAAGCGCGGTGGCTCGCCCGGAGCGACCGGATGGGCCGCGTTCAGGCGCGCGATGTGGCCCGTGGCGTCGGCCAGCAGGGCGTCGTCGCCGGACTGCACCGCCGCGTCGGCATCGGCGAAGTCGCTCAGCAGCGCGAACTGCGCGTGCGGCTCGCGATTGGACAGCCAGTGCAGTTCGAGCCGCTGCGCCAGCCGTGCGTTGCCCGCCGGGGACGTCAGCATCGCGGGCACCGCCACCAGCACGCGGTGCGCGGCCGGGATGCCGGCGGCGAAGTCGAGCCGGGGCAGCGTCTGCACGCGCGTGGACTCGGCGATCATGCGGTGGATCAGGGCGATCACCGCCTCCGACAGGGGCCAGGCCAGCAGCGCCAGCGCCGCCAGCGTCGGCCCGTCGAACCCGACGATGCCGCGCCGGTGCAGGGCGTGGGCCACCGCGGCCAGCAGCAAGGCGGTGCTCGCGACGATCGCCAGCACGTACAGCGTCAGGCGCCGGTCGTGCCGGGCGAACGGGTGGCGCGAGGCCGCCGCGGCGGCACCCCGGATCGCGGGGTAGGGCGACTGTGCCGTCAGCGCGGTCACCAGCGCCTCGCGGCCCTGGCCGAGCAGGTGGTAGCCGGCGGTGGCGGCGGCGCGCGGACGCGATGCCCCGCGCGCCAGGCCCAGCACGGTCTCGGCGACGGCGCGTTCGGTGCGTCCGGTGATGCGCGCGAGGCGCTCCATCGCCTGCGTGATCTGCTGGCGCGTGCGCTCGCTCTCCTCGCCGAAGCTCGGCAGCGCGCGCAGCACGCGCAGCGAGCGGCTGACCGGCTCGATCAGGTCGGCCCAGTCGACCTGCCCGATCGCGCGCAGCGTGGTGATGATGTTGCCCACCGTGAGGTTGGCCGCGGCCTGGTCGGCCTGCGCCTCGGCGATGAGGCCGGGGCCGTTCGGGCAGTTGCGCTCGGTCCAGGCGACCAGGGGCGGCGGGCTGGCGGGGCGTTCGACCGGCAGACGCTGCCAGAGCTGGGTGCAATAGGTCGCCTCGAGCCCATGCTCGCGCACCAGCGCGAACAGGGCGTCGAGTTCCGACGCCGACAGCGCGTCGGCCGCGTCCCAGGCGGCATGCGCGAGTTCGCGCGCGATCTTGTTCGCGGCGATGCCCTGGGCCACGCGGCGCAGGTTCTCCAGCAGCACCACACGCAGCGTCGTCGGCAGCGCCCAGAGTTCGCCCAGGGTGAGCTCGTCGATGTCCTGGTAGGCGTCCAGGAAGGTCGTGAAAAGCTCAGCGTTGAGCACGCTGTCGGTGTGCGCGACATAGGCCCAGGCGATGCCGTAGACGCGCGGCAGCCCCGTGAGCGGTGGCGTCCCCAGCTTGGGCAGGCGCGCGTAGTAGCCGCGCGGCACGCCTTCGCGGATCTGCTGGAGCTGGGCCTCCACCAGGTGGAAGTTGTCCAGCAGCCATTCGGCCGCCGGCGAGACGTAGCGCCCGCTGCGCGAGATCAGCGCGATGTAGTCGAAGGCACCGCGCAGCGAGGCGAGGTTCTCGTCGACGCGCGGGAAGAAGGGCGGCGCGGGTCGCGCGACGTCGGCGTCCTGTACGGCCTGGGCCCGCGCCAGACTGTGGCCGTGCTCGGCGAAACGCTGCGCGCCGAACAACTCGGCCCGCACCGGCGGCTGCACGATGGCGTGCGGCCGCGACAGCAGCGTGCGAGCGTAGGGGCTGAGCGAGTCGAGGCGGGAGAGGACCGAGGCCGCCACGCCGTCAGGCGAAGGTGGCCAGCACGACGATGGCCGCCACCGCGACGCACGTCAGCGTGACGAGGCGTCCGGCGGCGATCGAATGCACCTGCCGCAAGCCGCTGCGCAAGGCCGACCAGCGTCCCTGCGCCGCCGAGCAATGCGCCATGTGCGAGGAGAGGTCGTCGAAATCGCTGCTCACGAAATCGAAGGCGGGCGTCGTCGCCGTGACCGGACCGGTGGGGGAGACGAGAGCGGACGAAGAGGGCATGACGACGGTTCCAAGTTAAGACGTTGACGACCGCGCGAAATGCGAAATGGTGTGTGCGTATTGCGCTCCAGGGTATACCTTTAGGTAGAACCGTCGATCCTCCGAAGCGGATAAGGACGTAGGAAAAAGCACTGTGGTGCGGCGGGCGGCGTCGCGAACGCCGCCGCGCCGTCGGCCGTCAGCCCGTGTTGCGCAGGCCGGCGGCCACCCCGTTGATCGAGATGTGGATGCCGTTCTGCAGCCGCTCGCCACCCTCGCCGGCACGGTAGCGGCGCATCAGTTCGACCTGCAGGTGGTGCAGCGGATCGATGTAGGGGAAGCGGTGGTTCACCGAGCGCTGCATGTCGGCGTTGCCTTCCAGGCGCTGCTTCGCGCCCGTGATGAGCGTGAGCGCGTCCGACGTGCGCCGCCACTCCGCCTCGATCATGCCGAACACCTTCAGGCGCAGCTTGCGGTCGGCGACCAGTTCGGAATAGCGCGAGGCGAGGGCCAGGTCGCTCTTGGCCAGCACCATGTCCATGTTGGACAGGAGGGTGCGGAAGAACGGCCACTGCGCGTACATGCGCTGCAGCAGCGCCTCGCGTTCCTTGCGCTGCACGGGCGTGGCCGCGCTCTCCAGGAACTGCGCGATGGCCGAGCCGAAGCCGTACCAGCCCGGCAGCGTGAGGCGGCACTGACCCCAGCTGAAGCTCCAGGGGACCGCCCGCAGGTCCTCGATGCTGCGGTTGGGGTTGCGCGAGGCCGGGCGCGAGCCGATGTTGAGTTCGGCGATCTCGCGGATCGGCGTCGCGCCGAAGAAGTAGTCGGCGAAGTTCGGGGTCTCGTAGACCAGCGCGCGGTAGGCGGCCATGCTGGCGGTCGACAGCTCCGCCGCCGCCGCCAGGAAGGCGGCCGAGGCGGCCTTGCCCGCGGGCAGCAGCGTGGCCTCGAGCGTGGCGGCGACCAGCGTCTCCAGGTTGCGCCGGCCGATCTCGCGGTTGGCGTACTTGGAGCCGATCACCTCGCCCTGCTCGGTCAGGCGGATCTGGCCGCGCACCGTGCCCGGGGGCTGGGCCAGGATCGCCTGGTAGCTGGGGCCGCCGCCGCGCCCGACCGTGCCGCCGCGGCCGTGGAACATGCGCAGGCCGATCGCTGGGCCGGCGTCGGGTCCGGACGCGCCGCCCGCCTTGGCGTCCTTGCCCTTCCTCGCGCCGGCGCCGGCCGCCGCGGCCGGCGCCGCCGTGGCGTTGAGTTCGTCGAACAGCGCCACCAAGGCCGTGCCGGTGCGGTAGAGCTCCCAGTTGCTGGTGAAGATGCCTCCGTCCTTGTTGCTGTCGCTGTAGCCGAGCATCACGTCCTGCAGGGCGCCCGAGCGCTGCACCAGCGCCTTGATGCCGGGCAGGGCGTAGAACTCCCGCATGATCGGCGCGGCGTTGCGCAGGTCCTCGATGGTCTCGAACAGCGGCACCACGATCAGGTCGCACACGCCCGTGGCCGCCAGCGTGCCACGCAGGAGGCCCACTTCCTTCTGCAGCACCAGCACCTCCAGCAGGTCGCTCACGCTTTCCGTGTGGCTGATGATGTAGTGGCGGATGGCGGCGTCGCCGTAGCGCGCGCGCGACGCGCGGGCGGCCGCGAAGATGGCGATCTCGCTGTGCGTGAGCGGCGCGTAGTCGGCATCGGGCACGCGCAGGGGGCGTGCCTCGCCCAGGAGCCGCAGCAGCAGGGTGCGCTTGGCGTCCTCGGCCAGCGCGCCGTAGTCGGGCTCGATCTGCGCCTGTGCCAGCAGGTCGGCGACCACCGCCTCGTGCTTGTCGGAACTCTGGCGCAGGTCGACCGTGGCCAGGTGGAACCCGAAGACTTCGACGGCGCGGATCAGCGGGCCGAGGCGGTGCGCGATCAGCGCCGCACCGTGCTTGTCGGTGAGCGATTCGGCGATGGTGCGCAGGTCGCTCAGGAACGCCTCGGCGCTCGGGTAGGGGTTCTGCGGCGCGATGGCGTGGCGCGCCGCCTGGCCGCCGGTCAGGTCGCGCAGCGTCGCGGCCAGGCGCGCGTACATGCCGGTGAGCGCGCGCCGGTACGGCTCGTCGACGCGATGCTCGCTGTGGTCGGGTGAGCCCTCGGCCAGGGCCTGCATCTCCACCGACACGTCCACCAGCGTGGCCGACAGCGACAGTTCGCCGCCCAGGTAGTGGACCTCGGTGAGGTAGTGGCGCAGGGCCAGTTCGCACTGGCGGCGCAGGGCGTAGTCCAGCGTGTCGGCCGTCACGTTGGGATTGCCGTCGCGGTCGCCGCCGATCCACTGGCCCATGCGCAGGAACGGCGCGATGTCCTTGTGGCCCAGCGCGCGCTCGAGTTCGGCGTAGACGCGCGGGATCTCGCGCAGGAAGGTGGCCTCGTAATAGCTCAGCGCGTTCTCCACCTCGTCGATCACCGTGAGCTTGGAGAAGCGCAGCAGCCGCGTCTGCCACAGCTGCGTCACGCGGATGCGGATCTGGTCCTCGTTGTCGGCGTAGTCGCGCGGGGTGAGGGCGTCCTTGGCGCCGGCGAAGGCACGCTGGCGCCAGCCGATCTCGTCGCGCGCGGTCAGGAGCTGCGCGATGGCGCGCTCGGCGTCCAGAATGCTCTTGCGCTGCACCTCGGTCGGATGCGCGGTCAGCACCGGGGAGACATAGCTGCGCGCGAGCGACTCGACCACCGCCTCGGGCGCGATGCCGGCCTTGCGGATGCGCGCGAGCGCGGCGCCCAGGCTGCCGTCCTCGGTGGCGCCGGCGCGGTCGGCTTCGGTGGCGCGGCGGATCTGGTGACGGTCCTCGGCCAGGTTGGCCAGGTGACTGAAATAGGTGAAGGCGCGGATCACGCGCACGGTCTCGGCCGCGCTCAGGCCCTTGAGCAGGTTCTTCAGCGCCCGGTCGGCCGCCTGGTCGGCATCGCGGCGGAACGCCACCGACAGCGTGCGCACCTTCTCGACCAGCGCGTAGGTGGCCTCGCCTTCCTGCTCGCGGATCACGTCGCCCAGGATGCGTCCGAGCAGGCGGATGTCGTCGATGAGCGGTTCGTCGTCGCCGCGCACGGGCTTGTTCTGAGCGGGGGAAGCCTGGGCCTTCTTGCCTGTCGTCATTCGCGTTTTCTCCTTGTTTCGAGGGCGTCGCGCCGACAGCGTTGCTGCGGCGCAACATGCTAGCATTCCGGGGTTCTTGTGCAATCAGTGGGAATCGTCGTGAGCAACATCGTGATCGCCACCCGGGAAAGCCGGCTGGCCCTGTGGCAGGCCGAACACGTGCGTGCCTTGCTGCAAGAACGGGGCCACACGGTCGAACTGCTGGGCATGACCACGCGGGGCGACCAGATCCTCGACCGCACGCTCAGCAAGGTCGGCGGAAAGGGCCTGTTCGTCAAGGAACTCGAGACCGCGCTGGAGGAGGGACGCGCCGACATCGCCGTCCATTCGCTCAAGGACGTGCCGATGGAACTGCCGGCGGGTTTCACGCTGGCCTGCGTGCTGTCGCGCGAGGACCCGCGCGATGCCTTCGTCTCCCCGCGCCACGCTTCGGTCGAGGACCTGCCCCGGGGCGCGGTCGTCGGCACCTCCAGCCTGCGCCGCGTCGTGCTGCTGCGCGCGCTGCGCCCGGACCTGCGCATCGAGCCTTTGCGCGGCAACCTCGACACGCGCCTGCGCAAGCTCGACGAGGGCCACTACGACGCCGTCGTGCTGGCCGCCGCCGGCCTCAAGCGACTGGGCCTGGAACACCGCATCCGCCTGGCCTTCGAACCCGAGACCATGCTGCCGTCGGCCGGACAGGGCGCGCTCGGCATCGAGGTGCGTACCGGGCGCGCCGACCTGATCGCGCTGCTCGCGCCGCTCGCCCACCGTCGCGACTGGCTCGCCACCACGGCCGAACGCGCCGTCAGCCGCACGATGGGCGGCAGCTGCTCGATGCCGCTGGCCGCGCACGCGCGCTGGCAGGCCGACGGCACGCTGGGCATCGAGGCCGTCTGGGGCGACGCGGAGGGCGACGCTCCCCTGGTGCACGCCACGGCCAGCACGCGGGACGTGGACGGGGAAGGGGCCGCCACGGCGACCGACGGCGAGACCGCCGCGACCGGGGACTTCGCCCGCGCCCGGGCGCTGGGCGAGTCGGCGGCCGGCCTGCTGCGCGCGGCCGGCGCCCGCTGAGCCGCGGTCGCCGCGCCGTCCTAGCGCATGCGTCAGAGCGTGATCGTCACCCGCCCGGCGCGCGAGGCCCGGCGCTGGATCGACGGCCTGCGCGCCGCCGGATTCGACGTCCACGCGCTGCCCCTGATCGCCATCGCGCCGGTCGACGACGCCGTCGCGGGCGCGGCGCTGGTCCGGGCCCGGCACGACGTGGCGCGGTGCCACGCGGCGATGTTCGTCAGCGCGGCGGCCGTCGAGCATTTCTTCGCCCCGGTCCCGGTCGGCGTGTCGCCGGCGCCGCCGCATCGCTGCTGGGCCACCGGCCCCGGCACCGTGCTCGCCCTGCGCCGCGCCGGCGTGTCCGAGGCGCGGATCGATGCGCCGTCGGGCGCGGCGGCCTCCTTCGATTCCGAGACCCTGTGGGGCCTCGTGCGCGCGCAGGTCGCCACCGGCACCCGCGTGCTGATCGTGCGCGGCGGCGACGCAGGGGCGCGGCCCACCGGGCGCGACTGGCTCGCGCGCGCGATCGAGGCCGCGGGCGGCGTGGTCGACACCGTGGTCGCCTACCGGCGGCTCGAACCGGCGCTCGACGCCCCGGCGCGCGCGCTGGCAACGGCGGCGGCCGAGGACGGGTCGGTCTGGGTCTTCAGCAGCTCCGAGGCCGTCGCCCACCTGTGCCGTGCGCTGCCGCAAGCGCACTGGCGTCACGGGCGCGCCGTGGCCACGCACGCGCGCATCGCGCAGGCGGCGCGGGAGGCCGGTTTCGGCCGCGTGGCGCTGGCTTCGCCGCGCCTGGACGATCTGGTCGCGTCGATAGAATCGTTCAGATGAGTCCCGCTTCGCCGCTTCCCGATCGCACCGTCGCGGACGTGGCGGCCAGGACGACGCTGCCGTCACCGCCCACGGCCGGCGGCGCGGCGCTCGCGCGACTCGTGCTGGTCGCCGTGAGCCTGCTCGCGCTGGTGGCCCTGGTGATCGGCCTGATGCTCTGGCAGAAGGTCTCGGGCATGCAGGAGCAGCTCGCGCGCCAGAGTGCCGACGCCCTGGCGCAGTCGCTCGAAGCCCGCACCCTGGCGCGCCAGGCCCAGGACACCGTGCGCGACACGGCCGCGCGCCTGTCGCTCGCCGAAGGCCGCGTCGCCGAGGTCGCGTTGCAGCGCGCGCAACTGGAGGAGCTGCTGCAGAGCCTGTCGCGCTCCCGCGACGAGAACCTGATGGTCGATGTCGAATCCACGCTGCGTCTGGCGTTGCAGCAGGCGCAGGTCACGGGCAACACCGGGGCGTTGCTGGCCGCGTTGCGCACGGTCGACCAGCGCATCGCGCGTGCCGCCCAGCCGCGCCTCGCGCCGCTGCAGCGCGCCCTGCAGCGCGACGCCGACCGCCTGCGCGCGAGCGCCAGCGGCGACGGCAGCGAGGCCATGGCGCGCCTGGACGAGTTGCTGCGCGGCATCGACGACCTGCCCACCGTCAACGCGCTGCCCGCGCGCAGCGGTGGCGCCACCGATGCCTGGCAGATCGAGCCCATCCCCGACGACGCGCCGATGTGGCAGCGCATCCTGGCGTCGGTGCGCAACGAGGCGCGCTCGCTGGTGCGGGTCGGGCGCATCGACCGGCCCGAGAGCGTGCTGCTGTCGCCCGACCAGGCCTTCTTCCTGCGCGAGAACCTCAAGCTCAAGCTGCTGGGCGTGCGGTTGTCGCTGATGTCGCGCCAGGTCGAGCCCGCGCGCAGCGAACTGGCGGCCGTGACGGCCTCGCTCAACCGCTATTTCGATCCGTCCTCGCGCCGCGTGCAGGTCGCGGCCACGCAACTCCAGCAGCTTCAGCTGCAGGTCCGCGCGGTCGAGCCGCCGCGCCTGGACGACACGTTCGCCGCCCTGTCGACGGCCATGGCCGGACGCTGATGCGCGCGGCACTCTGGTTCCTGGCGCTGTTCGGCACCGCCGCGGCGGTGGCGCTGTTCACGGGCGACAACCAGGGCACGGTCACGGTGTTCTGGCCGTCGTGGCGCATCGACCTCTCGCTCAACCTGGTGCTGCTGATCGTCGCCGGCGCGTTCGTCCTGCTGCACGTGGCGCTGCGCGCGCTGTCGGCGCTGTTCTCGCTGCCGCGCGAGGCCCGCCAGTGGCGCATCCAGCAGAAGGAGCGGGCGCTCCACGCGGCGCTGCTCGATGCGCTGGTGCAGCTGCTGGCCGGACGCTTCTCCCGCTCGCGCAAGGCGGCGCTGGCCGCGCTGGCCCAGGAAGGCACGCTCGCGGCGCTGGGCGCGGCGCTGCCCCAGGCGCGGCAGATCCGCACCATCGCCCATCTGCTGGCCGCCGAGGGCGCGCAGGCGCTGCAGGACCGGCCGGCGCGCGACCTGCACCTGCTGCAGGCGCTTGGCCAGAACGAGTGGAAGAGCGGCGCGCCGGGATCGGAACTGCGCGAAGGCGTGCAGCTGCGCTCCGCCCGCTGGGCGCTGGAGGAGGGCGATGCCGCCGCCGCGCTCGCGCGCCTGGAGGAACTGCCGCAGGGCGCCCAGCGCCGCACGCTGTCGCTGCGCCTGCGCCTGAAAGCCGCGCGGCAGGACCGCCGCACGTCCGAGGCGCTGCAGACCGCGCGGCTCCTGGCCAAGCACCGGGCGTTTTCCGAGGCCGCCGCGCGCAGCATCGTGCGCGGGCTCGCGGCCGAACTGCTCTCGGGCGCGCGCGATCCGGCGCAGCTGGTGCGGGCCTGGGATTCGCTCGAAGCCACCGAGCGGGCGATGCCCGACGTGGCCATCCAGGCGGCGCACTGCATGACCGTGCTCGGCGGCGACCTGGCCCTGGCACGCGCCTGGCTGCTGCCCGTGTGGGAGGAGGTGGTGCGGCCGCCCGTGGCCGGCGACGCGTCCCCGGGCGGTCCGCTGCTCGCGCGGCTGGTGCGCACGCTGGAAGCCGGGCTGGATTCGGTCGATCCGGACTGGCTCGCACGCATCGAGGCCGCGCACCGCGACAACCCGCGCGAGCCGATGCTGCAGTACCTGGCGGGCATCGCCTGCCTGAAGCGCGAACTCTGGGGCAAGGCGCAGCAACTGCTCACCCAGGCCGCACGCGGACTGCGCGATCCACGGCTGCTGCGCCATGCCTGGCAGGCCCTGGCCCGCCTGGCCGAGACCCGGGGCGACGAACGGCAGGCGGCCGAGGCCTGGAAGCAGGCCGCACAGGTGGATGGACATTGACGCCCATCCAGGCATGATGCGCCCTGCGCACGAAAGTACACTTAAGACTTAGCTAGCGCAGTGACCCCTCACTTTGGAGGGGTCGACTATCAGAGAACACCTACAGGGTTTTCTCTTCGATTCCCTTGTTTCCAACCGTTTTGTTGCATACCTCACGCTTATCGCCCGGCGTCCAAGAAACATTTGGACTTAAATAAGCGACGTGAGGTACATTCGTAACTGTTTCCAAAAGTATTCATTTTGCTATTGCGGAGTCCGAATTGAAAAGTTTCTCACTACATGCTGCTCTGCTGCTTTCGGCCGTGGTCGCATTGCAGGGATGTGCGCCGTTGGCACCGGGCTACCGTTCTGCCAGCAACGACGCGGCCTCCGCCGTGTCCCCGTCGGGCTTCGCGTCCCCGGGTGTGGATGCACCGCCTCCCGGCGCGCTGACGGAGATCACCCCCCAACTGATCCAGGCCCAGCGTGACGCCACGCCGCGCCAGATCTCGCCCGAGGCGCTGGCCCTGGTCGGCGAGCCCGAGCCCTACCGGATCGGCCCCGGCGACGTGATCGGCATCACGGTCTACGACCATCCCGAAATCGTCTTCAGCGGCGTGCCCGCGACCACGGTGGCGGACCCGGGCAGCGTGTCGCCGGCACCCGGCTTCATCGTCTCCAACACCGGCCAGCTCACGTTCCCCTATGCCGGCCCGCTGCAGGCGGCCGGCATGACGTCGCAGGACCTGGAGAACACCCTCGTGCAGCGCCTCTCGCGCGTCTTCAAGAACCCCCAGCTCAGCGTGCGCGTGACCGCGTTCCGCAGCAAGCGCGCCTACATCGAAGGCGAAGTGCGGCTGCCCGGCCTGCTGGTGTTCACCGACATCCCGATGACCCTGGCCGAAGCGCTCAACCGCGCCGGCGGCATCACCCCGACGGGCGACCGCTCCTTCGTCACGCTCACGCGCGGCGGCAAGACCACGACGCTCGACCTGTTCGCGCTCACCAACGCCGGCCTCGACCCGACGCGCATCCCGCTCAAGAGCGGCGACCTCGTCATGGTGCGCGGCCGCGACGAGCGCAAGGTCTCGGTCATGGGCGAGGTGAACGTCCAGGCCCCGATCCTGATGCGCAACGGCAACCTGAGCCTGAACGAAGCGCTCAACGAGGCCGGCGGCGTCAACCTGAACCTGGCCAACCCGCGCCAGATCTACGTGATCCGCAACGAGCCCACCGGCGGCCAGGCGATCTTCCACCTCGATGCGCGCACGCCGACGGCGCTCGCGCTGGCCGACGGGTTCGCCCTGCGGGCGCGGGACGTCGTGTACGTCGATCCGGTCCCGCTGGTCCAGTGGAACCGCGTGATCAGCCTGATCCTGCCGTCCACCGCCACGCTGAACTCCGTGCGTGACATCTCCAGGACCAACCGCTGAGCACCCCTTCGGTCCTCCTCCTCCAAAGACCCATCAGCCGATGAACACCACCACCACCTCCTACTCGGGCGACGGCCCGCCGACCACCGCGGACGAAGGCGGCGCCGCCGACTTCGGCCACTACGCCGAGGTCATCCGCACGAACAAGTGGCTCATCCTCGCCATCACCGTCGTGGTCCTGGCGATCGGCGTCGCCATCGCGATGCTGTCGCGCCCGACCTACGAGTCGCTCATCGTGCTGCAGGTCGAGGACGCGCCGGACAACGGCTCGAAGGGCTTCCTGAGCGAAGCCGGCGGCATGTTCGACATGCGCGCACCCACCACCGCCGAGATGGAGATCGTGCGTTCGCGCATGGTGGTGGCACCGGCCGTCGAGCAGACCAAGCTCTACATCTCGGCCTCGCCGCGCTACGTCCCGCTGGTCGGCGGCTGGCTGGCACGCCGCGCGAGCGGCCTGTCCAATCCGGGCTTCCTGGGCTTCGGCGGCTACGTGTCGGGCCTGGAACGCATCTCGGTGGCGACCTTCGACGTGCCGGCCGACCTCGAGGGCTCGCCCTTCGTGCTCACGGCGCAGGCCAACGGCGGCTATTCGCTGTCGCATCCGCGCATCGGTGAAGCCCTGAACGGCCGCGTCGGCACCGTCCTGAACGCCACCACAGTGCACGGCCCGATCTCGCTGCTGGTCAGCGAACTCTCCGGCAAGCCGGGCGCCGAGTTCGACCTGTCCCGCGCACCCAAGCTGGCGACGATCGCCGGCGTGCAGGAGTCGCTCGCGCTGATCGAGCGCGGCAAGTCCTCGGGCATCATCAACGTGTCGATGCAGGGCAACGACCCGTACCGCATCACGCGCGTGCTCAACGCCGTCGGCCAGCAGTACGTGCAGCAGAACATCGAGCGCAAGGCGGCCGAGGCGCAGAAGACGCTGGCCTTCCTGGACGTGCAGCTGCCCCAGTTCAAGCAGCAGCTCGAAGCCTCCGAGGAGGTCTACAACCGCTATCGCAACCAGAAGGCGACCGTCGCGTTCTCCGAGGAAGCCAACCTGATCCTGACCTCGTCGGTGGACCGCCAGACCAAGCTGCTCGAAGCGCAGCAGCGTCGCCGCGAGCTGGAGAGCCGCTTCACCTCCGGTCACCCGTCGGTGCAGACGCTCGACGCGCAGATCGCCGCGCTGCAGGCCGACATCGGCGGCATCCAGACCCGCATCAAGGGCCTGCCCGCGATCCAGCAGGAAGCCGTGCGCATGGAGCGCGACGTGAAGGTCAACACCGAGCTCTACCAGTCGCTGCTCAACAGCGCGCTGCAGCTGCGCCTGGTGAAGGAGGGCAAGGTCGGCAACGTGCGCGTGCTCGACGCCGCCGTGACGCCGGAATACCCGATCAAGCCCAACCGCACCGCCATCATCGGCGCGGCCCTGGCGCTCGGCCTGTTCCTGGGCCTGCTGACGGCGTTCATCCGCAGCGCGATGGCCGAGCAGCGCATCCGCGATCCGCACGAGGTCGAGACCCACAGCGGCCTGCCGGTGTTCTCCACCATCCCGCTGAGCGACGCGCAGGACGCCATCGCCAAGCGCCGCCTGACCGGCGCCAGCGGCGCCCGCCTGCTGGCCATCGAGAAGCCGGACGATCCGGCCGTCGAGAGCCTGCGCAGCCTGCGCACCGCCATGCAGTTCGCCATGCTGGAGTCGCCGAACAACCGCGTCGTCATCACCGGCGCCACGCCGGGCGTCGGCAAGAGCTTCGTGACGGCCAACTTCGCCGCCCTGATGGCCGCCGCCGGCAAGCGCACGCTGCTGATCGATGCCGACCTGCGCCGTGGCCATGCCCACCAGTACTTCGGCCTGCAGCGCCACGGCGGCCTGTCCGAGCTGATCGCCGGCAGCCTGTCGGTACAGCAGACGGTGCACAAGCAGGTCGCGCCGGACCTGGACTTCCTGGCCACCGGCCAGCTGCCGCCCAACCCGGCCGAACTGCTGGTGTCGTCGTCCTTCAAGAGCATCCTGGACACGCTGTCGCAACAGTACGACCTGGTGGTGATCGATTCGCCCCCGGTGCTGGTGGCGGCCGACACGGCCACCATGGCGGCCCATGCCGGCACGGTGCTGCTGGTGGCCCGCGCCGACCTGTCCACCATGGGCGAGCTCAAGGAGAGCGTGCGCCGGCTGTCGCTGACCGGCAAGGTCGCCTCGGGCGTGCTGCTCAACGGCATGAACCTGGACCGCCGCGGCTACTCGGCGCCCAAGTACGGCCGCTACCGCTACACGAGCTACAACTACGAGAGCGTGCTGCCGTCCGAGGAACTGCCCGGCGGCAAGCTGCACTGAGTCGCGTGCCGCGACGCCGTCCGGGTGACCGGACGGCACTGGCCGCAGCGGCCGGATCGTGGGAAGGAAAAGCCATCGGCGCCGCAACGGCGCCGATGGCTTTTTCGCTGGTGGTCCCGTCCCTCGAGGCCGGATCTCCTGCTGCTGCTGTGGCGGCGGCGTCGTGCCTCCGGCGGCAGCCGCGCGTGCGAAGAGGGGCGTGATCGGTGCCGCACCCGGCCAACCGGATGCACGCCATGCGTGGCCCGCTACGGAAGAGGAATAGGAAAAGGCCCTGCGAGGGCCTTTGGATCGATCGAACCGGCCGTGTCGGGCGCGGGAGGGGAGCGAGCGGCGGAACGCCGCGAGGGACGCGCCCCGTTCAGCGGGCGCGTCGCGCGTCGATGCTGTCCTGCAGGTCGCGCTCGAAGCGCTCCAGCACGGCATCGCGGGCGAAGCGCGCCTCGGCGCAGGCCCGCGCCTTTGCGCCGAGTTCGCGACGCAGCTCGGGCTGGGACGCCAGCGAGAGCATCGCGTCGGCGAAGGCGGGTGCGTCCTCGGGAGGCACGATGCGCCCGCAGGTCGCGACGACCTGGCCCAGTTCGGTGTCCGCCCGCGCGCCGGCCAGCACGGGCCGCCCGCTGCTGAGCATGCCCGTGAGCTTGGACGGCATCACCAGGTCGGCCGCGTCCGCGCGCTGGGGCAGCAGGTGGATGTCGGCGAGGCCCAGCAGGTCGCCCAGGCGTTCGACCGGCTGCAGGTCCATGAAGTGGACGTTGGCCAGACCGCCGCAGCGCGCCATCAGATCGGCGCGTCCGGCGCCCATGCCGCAGAAGACGAAGGCGATGTTGGGCACGTCGCGCAGCAGGATGGCCATGTCCGAGAGCACCTCGAGGCCCTGCTTGCCGCCCATGTTGCCCGAGTAGAGCGCGACCACGGTGTCCTCGGCGATGCCGAGTTCGGCCCGGAACGGGCTCGGACCGGTGAGCGGCCGGATCGCCGTGACGTCGGCCCAGTTGGGAAAAGAGATCAGCCGCTCGGCGGTCACGCCCTTGCTGGCGGCGCGTTCGAGCATGCGCTGGGAAATGGTGGAGACGCGGTCGAAGGCGCCCATGAGCGCGCGCTCGACGCGGGTCACGCCGGCGCGCAGCCGCGCGCCCTTGAGCAGGCCCAGTTCGAAAGCGGCATCGACCTCGTAGTCCTGGATGTGCAGCCACGCGACCGACGAGCGCATCCGGGCGAACGCCAGGCCGGCCGGCGTGCAGAACAGCGGCGGCTCGGTCATCCAGACGACGTCGGGTTTCCAGCGCCACTGCGCCAGCAGGGCCGGGATGCTGGCCAGCGCGAAGCTTCCCAGGTGCAGGAGGCGGCGCAGGCCGTTGACCTTCTTCGGCACCCAGACCGGCGTGCGGTAGACGCGCGCGCCCTTCCAGTCGTGCGTGGCGTAGCGCGTGGCGCTGTAGCCGGGCCAGACCTTCCATTCGGGGTAGTAGGGCGGCGCGGTCACGACGCGGACCTCGTGTCCCCGTTCGGCCAGCCAGGCCACCATCTCGCCGGAGTACTTGCCGATGCCCGTGAGTTCCGGCGCGAAATTGATGCCGTAGACCAGCAGCTTCATCGACGCTTCTTGACGAACAGTTCGGCCGCCGGGAATTTGGCCATCAGCAGGAAGAAGCCGAGCAACAGGCCCATCATGGCGTTGGCGCTCAACTGGCCGATGGCCGGCCACGTGAACAGCCCCAGCAGCAGGGCCAGGCCCATGAGCATCGGGAACGGCGAATGCGTCTTGAAGGAAAGGCGCCAGCTCTGCGCCAGCGCAGCCAGCAGGACGACGATCTTCAGCGCGATGTAGGCGAAGCCCAGCAGGCCACCCTCCAGCAGGATCCGTCCGGCTTCCGATTCGGCGAGGCTGAAGTTGTCGGCGCCGGATTTCAGTGAGGTCGCGAGGTTGGAACCGGTGCCGATGCCCGAACCCAGCCAGTCGAAGGCGGCCATGACGGTCGGCTCGCCGAAGAACACGGCCATCAGGCGGTCGAGGAAGTTCTCGTGGCTCGCCGCGGTCTCGAAACGTTCCTGCGTCACGGTCACGGCGTCGGAGAAGAAGTAGCCGGCGGCGCCCACCAGCAGCAGCGCCATGAGCGCCGCGATGATCGCGGTGGGACGATCGCGGTCGCGCGAGAGCACCACCCGGCCTGCCACGTAGGCCCCGAGCAGGCCGCCGGCCGACAGCACGGCCGTGCGCGAGCCGCTGACCACGCTGCCCACGAGCAGGGCGCCGAAGACGGCCAGGGCGAACAGCCAATGGCGCTTTGCGTACTTGCGCGTACCGAGGTAGCCCAGCACGAGCGGTGCCGCCAGCAGCAGGAACGCCGCGTAGCCGGAAGTGAAGCTGAAGGTGCCGGTGGTGCGGACCACGCCCACCACCACGACGAACACGCTTTCCTCGTCGCCGTCGATCTGGCGGTTGACGGTCGAGCCCTGCGGCGAATAGTGCTGCAGCACCGCCAGCGGGGCCAGCATCAGCATCAGGAGCGCCACGACGCGGATGGCGACGCGGTAGTCGGTCTGGTTCATGGCCGCCGCGGCGGCCACGGCGAACCAGCTGTAGAGCAGCCAGAAGCGCAGGCCGACGGCCAGCAGGGTGGGCGAACTCTCCCCGGCCATGAGCTGGATCAGGCTCCACACCAGGACGCAGCAGGTCCATCCCACCATCACCGTCGTGACCTTGGCGTTGCGTCGCAGGTGGCCCCCGCGCCAGGCGTGGAAGATCAGGTAGACCGCCAGGCCGTCGCGCAGCAGCAGCAGCGGGGCGGTGGCGCCGGCGGTGATCCACTTACGCACGGCACCTTCCAGCACCACGGTCAGCAACACGATGATGAAGGCGTAGCCGGCCCGGCTGAGCTTGACGGCCGGCGCCGCGCTGACCGCGCGGCGGGCCGGGAGCGCCACGGGCGCGACCCGCGCGAGGCGCGTGGGTGGGGAAGCGGATGTCGTGGACGTCATGGGCGGGCCTCTGCGTGCAGTTTCTTCAGAGCGTCGACATGGGCATCGACGCGGTGGGGTTCATACCATTGCCGCGCGGCGCGGCCGATCCGGGCGGCGTGGGCGGACAGGTCGCCTTCGCCCGTCTTCGCGAACGCCTCGAATCCGCCGGCGTAGTTCACGCCGGCCTGCAGGCCGTCGTGCGTGTCGTAGTCGTGCCACAGCAGGATCGGGCACATGCCGTGTGCCGCGTAGGCCGCGAAGATGCCGCTCTTGCAGGCGTAGATGGGCTCGTACCGCACCACGCCGAAACGGGCAGCCAGCATCGCCCGGCTCACCTCGGCCTCGGACAGCATGCCGTGTATCACGGCGCCCGACTCAGCGAGGCGCTGGGCCATCGGACCGTCGGGCAGGATGCGGCCGATGTCGTGGATGCGCAGACCGTGGTGCTGCGCGAACCGGTGGATTTCGCCGTCGTTCCAGGCGTAGGTCCGCTCGCGCGAGGACGTGGCGCCGAACACGACCAGCGAAGGCTCGCGCTCGCCCTCGGCCGGTGGCGGCTCGCCGATGTTTGAGAATACCGGTAGCACGCGGTGCGGCGCCACCGCCGCATGGGACGACTTGCGCAGCCACTGCGCGGCCGCTTCGCGGTTTGTGTGCCAAAAGTCGGCCTCGCGCAGCACATCGCGCGCGATGCGCTGCTGCATCGGGCTCAGCCAGAACGCCGAGCGCCAGGGCGGACCGAATGCGTAGGTTTCGTGGAAGACCACGCCGAAGACCTTGAAGCGCTGGCGCAGCGTGCGGATCCGCTCGGCCAGCCAAGTTGGGATGCCGCGTTTCTGGTAGCCGTAGCTGGAGTAGTGCAGCAGCAGCAGGTCGCCAGACCAGTCCGACACGTCGGTGGTCTCGGTGAGCTCCCTGAGCGGCGCCTGCAGATCGTCCGCGAGTTTGGCCGCGTAGTCGAACACGCCGCCGCCGCCGGGCGGGATCAACTGGAGCGAAGAAGGCTTGTCGCGCGACATGACTGGCATTAATAAGGCGATCGGGGACGACGAAATGAAGCGATCAGCGATCAGCGGACCGCAGGTGCCGCGAATTGCGCTGCCGAGGCGCTGGCGAGGTAGGCCCTGAAGTCCTCGTAGGCGCTCTCGATGCCCTCGCGCAAGCCGACGGTCGGCGTCCATCCCAGTTCGCGGATGCGGGAGATGTCCAGCAGCTTGCGCGGTGCGCCATCGGGCTTGTCGGCATCGCAGCGGATCTCGCCGCGGAAACCCACCACGTCGCCCACGAGCCGCGCCAGTTCCAGGATCGACAGGTCCTCGCCGCTGCCCACGTTGATGTGGCTGTTCATCGGTTCGGTCGACGCGGCGTAGGTGTCGTGCGGGAGGTTCATCACGTGCACGCAGGCCGCGGCCATGTCGTCCACGTAGAGGAACTCGCGCTTGGGCGTGCCCGTGCCCCAGATCACGACCGTGGGCGTGCCCGCCATGCGCGCTTCGTGGAAACGGCGGATGAGCGCTGGCAGGACGTGGCTGTTCTCGGGGTGGTAGTTGTCGCCCGGACCGTAGAGGTTGGTGGGCATGACGCTGCGGAAATCGGTGCCGTGCTGGCGGTTGTAGCTCTCGCAGAGCTTGATGCCGGCGATCTTGGCGATGGCGTAGGGCTCGTTGGTCGGTTCGAGCTTGCCCGTGAGCAGGGCGTCCTCTGCCATCGGCTGGGCCGCCAGACGCGGATAGATGCAGCTCGAGCCGAGGAACAGCAGCTTGCGCACGCCGCTGCGCCAGGCCTCGTGGATGAGGTTGGCCTCCAGCATCAGGTTGTCGTAGAGGAAATCCGCGGGATAGGTGTTGTTGGCGTGGATGCCGCCGACCTTGGCCGCCGCCAGATACACCTCGTCGGGCTTTTCCACGGCGAAGAAGCGCCGCACCGACGCCTGGTCGGTCAGGTCGAGTTCGGCATGCGTGCGCGTGATGAGGCGGCTGTGGCCCTGGGCGGTCAATTGGCGCACGATGGCGCTGCCCACCATGCCTCGGTGGCCGGCGACATAGATGCGCTTCTGGAACTCGTTCATGGGGATGACGTCTGCAAGAGAGTGAACAAATGTAAACGAGGCGGGAGGCCGCGACTGTCGCCACGAAACTCCGCCTCGGTCAGTGCGACCACGTGCCGTGATCGCAAAGGGGTGGCCCTGTTCAGGCCGGGGACTGAATGCTAGCGCCTGTGATCAGCGCGAGCCATCGCCGGAAATCACGGTATAGACAGTTTTTGCAAGAATCTTGATGTCCAGCCAGAGCGACCACTCGTTCACGTACTTGGCATCGAGTTCGACGCGCTGGGCATACGAGAGGCGGTTGCGGCCGCTGACCTGCCACAGACCCGTGAGGCCCGGACGCACGGCGCAGTAGTGGCCCCAGGTCTTGCCGTAGAGGCTGCGCTGGCGTTCCATGCAGGGACGGGGACCGACGATGCTCATGTCGCCCTTGAGCACGTTCCAGAATTGGGGCAGCTCGTCCAGGCTCAGCTTGCGGATGAAATGGCCCAGCGGCGTGATGCGCGGGTCGTTGTCGAGCTTCTGGAAGGTGTCCCACTGCTTGCGGGCCTCGTCGTTCTTGCTGAGGTAGTCGTCGAGGATGTCCTCGGAATTGCGCACCATCGAGCGGAACTTGAAGAATCGGAACGCCTTGCCGTCCACGCCCATGCGGGTCTGGCCGAAATGCACCGGCGTGCCCATGCTGATGCGAACACCCAGCGCCACCAGCACGTACAGCGGCCCGAAGATCGCGAAGAACACCAATGCGCCCGCAATGTCCATCGAGCGCTTGGCGGCCCGTTCGATCAGCGTGAACTGGCGGGGCTGGAGATACAGCGGGGCGGGCTGGGGATCTCCACCGCCACGGGGCAGTCGACGAACCAGATTAGCTTGCGCGGTCGAATCAGAACGAAACATTTGGGATTCCCCTCAAAGAGCTTGCCTTACAGCAAAGTTGTTGTAACGCTTTACTACTAACAGAAAGAATTTGAACACATTCGTTCTAGTTTGTCCGTAGGTTAAAGCTTCAGGACAACCACGCATGGGGGGTGAAACGAGTAATTTTTCACGCGATCAATGGTTGTGCAACGCAGCATTGCATCATGCCTGTAATGAATTCGTACGCCAAGTAGTAACTAAATCTAAAACATCCACGGGTAAACGCTCAGTAAAGGCCCATGCATGGGTGTCGCGTTGTCAAGCAGATTGAGCTAGATAAATGTGAGAAATATCACATCCATGAACGGATGAATTGTCACCGTCGTCGTTACATGTGGTGATGTGTTTGTCGGACAACGCCTTACGTAAAAAAAGGCCGGCCCGTCTTGCGACAGGCCGGCCTTTTGGGTCGGCGAAGTGGTCGGACCGGTTCAGTGCCGGACGACGTCTCCGGTGCCTTCGGAACGCTCGAAGGGGAGCACCGTATTGGCGAGGTTGCGTTTCGTCTCGACCAGCACCAGCGGGCCCTCGTCGACGACGACGACCGGAATGCGCTCGCGCGGGACATGGATTGCGGCGGGTTCCGCGGCGATGGCCGCCTGGGCCTGGGCGATCCGCTCCGCATTGGAGTTCACCCACTGTAGGCCTGATCCTTCAGCAAGCCGCGTCAGTGCCGACAGGGGAAGCTCGAAAGGCTGCACCTTCGGCATGCCGTTGCCGACCTCCATCACGTCGGTGCGTTGGCGCGATCCGACGGACTTGGGTGTCTCCGTGTTGTTACCCATGCTCACCAGATGGTCGGGGGCGGCTGCGGATGCGGCCGTCGGTGCGTCGGACGACTGTGCCTTTTCGGACACAGTCACGGGCGCCGAGACGTTCCGGTCATCCCCGAGCGGCTGGACGAAGGCCACGCCGACGTCCGGTTCGCGGGCGGCTTCCGTGGCTTGCGGGCGGTCGGCCGAGGCGGATGCCTCGTCGCGGGGTGCGCGCTCGCGGCGGTCGCGACCATAGCGGTCGCGTGAACGACCACGGCGCTCGTCGCCTTCACGACGTGCTGGTGCCTCGGCGCCGTCCGGACTCGTCATGACGCCGGCGTCCTCGGGGACGCCGCCGTCGGCGCCTGCCTGGACCGGCGCGGCGGACGCGGTGCCTTCCTGGGGCGCCTGGACCGTGGCGGGTCGTGCCTGGCGTTCGTCACGCGGACCGTCCCCATGGGCCGGGCGACGCTCGCGACGGCCTTCGCCGGTGGCGGGTTCGCGCATCGGACGTTCCGGCATCGGCGCGGGCTCGTCCACCTGGGGCGGCAAGACGTCCTGCGACGTCACCGCGGCGGCGTCGGACGAGGCCACGAAGCCCGGATCGCGCGCCGCGTACACGCTGCGCTCCCGTCCGTTGCGGGGCTCGCGCTCGCCCGGGCGGGCATCGGCGCGTTCCTCGGAGCGCTCGACACGCTCGCCATCGACAAGATCCGCGCGTTCGCCGCGTTCCTGGCGTTCGCCGCGATCGCGATCCCGGCCACGGCCGCGTGGGGCGCGGTCGGTCGTTCCCGGCGCGCGATCGCTGGTGGGAGCTTCCGCGAGCGCCGAGGCGCCTTCCACCACCGCGCCCTCGGTCAACTCGCTCACCACCGGACGGGCCTCGCCGTCGGTGCGCGGTCCGCGTCCGCCGCGACGCTCGCCATCGCGCGGCGCCCGGGCCTCGCGGGGTTCACGCGCCTCGCGGACGTCGCGCGGTTCACGCGGCTCGCGCACCGCGCCTTCGACACGCGACTCGCCGCGTGCCTCGACGGTCTCGCGGCGCTCGCCGCCGCGACCATTGCGGCGCTCGCCGTCACGGCCCGCGCGGCCTTCGCCATCGCGGCCGCCACGGCCTTCACCGCGCCCGCCACGTCGTGCCTCACCGTCGCGTGCGCCGCGCGCTTCGCCTTCGCGGCCACCGCGGCCGCCTTCGCGACGTCCGGAGCGCGGTGCCTCCGCCGACGGCGCGACCGGCGCGGGCGCCGCAACCGGCGCCGATGCGGCGGGCGCTGGCGGCTCGCCGAAACCGAAGAAGCTCTTGATCAGGGCCCAGAAGCCGGTTTCGGCCGGTGCCGCAGCGGGCGCGGGCGCCGGGGCGGGTGCCGGGGCCGGCGCAGGGGCGGCGGCGGCCGGACGCACCGGCTCGGGACGCGGAACGGCGGCCGGCGCCGGCGCGTCGGGCAGCACGCCCTTGATGACCGGCGTCTGCTTGTTGGTGGGTTCCTGCGAGCGGCGCGTGACGGAGGTGGGGTCCTCGATCTCGTCGGCCATCCGGTAGCTGGCCTCGATGTGGTCGAGGCGCGGGTCGTCGTGCTTCAGGCGTTCGAGCCGGTAGTTGGGCGTCTCCAGCGTCTTGTTGGGCACCATCAGCACGGTGACACGCTGCTTGAGTTCGATCTTGGCGATCTCGGGGCGCTTCTCGTTGAGCAGGAAGGACGCCACCTCGACGGGGACCTGCACGTGCACGGCCGCCGTGTGGTCCTTCAGGCACTCCTCCTGGATGATGCGCAGGATCTGCAGCGCGCTCGATTCGGTGTCGCGGATGTGGCCCGAGCCGCCGCAACGGGGGCAGGGGATCGACGCGCCTTCGCTGAGCGCCGGCTTCAGGCGCTGGCGGCTCATCTCCATCAGGCCGAACTTGCTGATCGAGCCGAACTGCACGCGGGCGCGGTCCTGGCGCAGCGCGTCGCGCAGGCGGCTCTCGACCTCGCGGCGGTTCTTCGACTCGTCCATGTCGATGAAGTCGATGACGATCAGGCCGCCGAGGTCGCGCAGGCGCATCTGGCGGGCCACCTCGTCGGCGGCCTCCAGGTTGGTGCGGGTGGCGGTCTCCTCGATGTCGCCGCCCTTGATGGCGCGCGCCGAGTTGACGTCGACCGAGACCAGCGCCTCGGTGTGGTCGATCACGATGGCGCCGCCCGAGGGCAGCTGCACCGTGCGGGCGTAGGCCGACTCGATCTGGTGCTCGATCTGGAAGCGGCTGAACAGCGCCGCGTCGTCGCGGTAGCGCTTCACGCGGGCGGCATGCTCGGGCATGACGTGCGCCATGAACTGCTGCGCCTGCTCGTAGATGTCGTCGGTGTCGATCAGGATGTCGCCGATGTCGTGATTGAAGTAGTCGCGGATCGCGCGGATCACCAGGCTCGATTCCTGGTAGATCAGGAAGGCGCCCTTGGCGCCCTTGGCGGCGCCGTCGATGGCGCCCCAGAGCTTGAGCAGGTAGTTCAGGTCCCACTGCAGCTCGGGCGCCGAGCGGCCGATGCCGGCGGTACGGGCGATGATGCTGGCGCCCTTGGGGTACTCCAGCTGGTCCATCGCCTCCTTGAGTTCGGCGCGGTCGTCGCCCTCGATGCGGCGCGAGACGCCGCCGCCGCGCGGGTTGTTGGGCATCAGAACGACATAGCGGCCCGCCAGCGAGACGAAGGTGGTGAGCGCCGCGCCCTTGTTGCCGCGCTCTTCCTTCTCGACCTGCACGACCAGTTCCTGGCCTTCGCGGATCGCGTCCTGGATGCGGGCCTGGCTGGCGGAGACGCCCTCGGCGAAGTACTGGCGCGAGATCTCCTTGAACGGCAGGAAGCCGTGGCGGTCCTCGCCGTAGTCGACGAAGCAGGCCTCCAGCGAAGGCTCGACGCGCGTGACGACGGCCTTGTAGATGTTGCCCTTGCGCTGCTCGCGTCCTTCGATCTCGATTTCGTAGTCGAGGAGTTTTTGTCCATCGACGATGGCCAGGCGGCGCTCTTCGGGCTGCGTGGCGTTGATCAACATCCGCTTCATGGTGCGTTGTCCTTTTATGTATGCGTTCGAACCGGCCCATGACGGGCCAACGATGCACGGACGACGCCGGTGAAACGAGGGGGAATTGCCGCGGTGCCCCGGCTGCCTCGGCCGTGCGGCGCAAACGCCGGGCGGCCCCGTCGAGCCTCAGCTCGACAGCAGCAGGGGTGGTGGTGGCGCGTGGAAGGGTGCGAGCCCGGGGTGGTGTCGACGGGCTGCCTCGTGATCAGCCGGTTGCGCAGGGATGGCGCGCGCCGCTCGCGACCCGATGCCGCGGGCCGCTGGCAGTGGCCAGGTCGGTTTGCGCAGGCAGCGATGAATCAGCAGCAGCATCAACACTTGAGAGAACTCGCTTCGATCCGCCGGCTGCTTGGGAGCTGCCGGCTGGGTATTCCGTATCGGTGTTTCGTGGACGTCGGCTTGACTGGGGTGCGTCGGCTGCCACTTTGCGCTCCAGCGCGGGGTTTGCAGTCTCGGTGCCCCAGCGGCATCGACCTCGCAGCGCGTTCGGCGGTGCTCTAAACTTCTGTTTAATCAAGCACTTACAGAACCGCGCTGGTGAAAAATATTATAGGTGCGAAGCCCGGGCCCACGGCCGCGGAGGTCCGCTTTGTTACGGTGGATGAAGAATCCGCCGGGCAGCGTCTCGACAACTTTCTCTTCCGCCATTTGAAGGGCGTGCCCAAGACGCACGTCTACCGCATCATCCGCTCGGGCGAGGTGCGCCTGAACAAGGGCCGTGTCCAGGCCGAGACGCGCGTCTCGGCCGGCGACGTACTGCGCTTGCCGCCGATGCGGATGACCGCGCCCGCGGAGGACGGCGCCCCCGGCGCACCGGCGCGCGATTTTCCGGTCCTGTTCGAGGATGCGTCGCTGCTGGCCATCGACAAGCCCGCCGGCGTGGCGGTGCACGGCGGCAGCGGCGTGAGCTTCGGCGTCATCGAGCAGTTGCGCGCGGCGCGCCCCGATGCCAAGTTCCTCGAGCTGGTGCACCGGCTGGACCGCGAGACCTCCGGCATCCTGCTGGTGGCGAGGAAACGCAGTGCCCTGACGGCCCTGCAGGCACAGTTCCGCGAGCGCGAGACGGGCAAGACCTACCTGGCTTTGGTCGATGGCGCCTGGCCGGCCAACCGCAAGGTCCTGGACGCGTCCCTGGCCCGCTACCTGCTCCCCGCGGCGGCGGGCGCGGCCGAGGGCGAGCGCCGGGTGCGGGTCGTCCCCCAGGACCATCCCGACGCGATGCATGCCGTGACGCTGGTGCGGGTCGTCGCCCTGGTCCGGCTCGCCGGCGACGCCACGCCGATGTCGCTGCTGGCCGTCACCATCAAGACCGGGCGCACGCACCAGATCCGCGTGCACCTCGCTTCCGCCGGCCATGCCATCGCCGGCGACGACAAATATGGCGATTTCGAACGCAACCGCGATTTGCAGAAGGCCGGACTGAAGCGCATGTTCCTGCATGCCTGGCGACTGCAGTTCGACCACCCGGCGACCGGCGAGCGCACGGCGCTGGAGGCCGGCCTGCCGCCCGAACTGCGCGCGCTGATGTCCGCCGACGTGCTCGACGCGCTGGCCCGCCAACCCGCGCCCCAGGGCGCCGCCTGAATTTCCCACGATGGACCCGCACCCCCCGATGACCGAACCCTCCACCCGCCGCTTCGACCTGATCGCCTTCGACTGGGACGGCACGCTCTACGACTCCACCGCGCTGATCGCGCACTGCATCCAGGACGCGGTGGTCGATGTCGGCGGCGCCCGGCCGAGCCTGCGCGACGCCGCCTGGGTCATCGGCCTGGGCCTGGCCGAGGCGCTGGCGCGCGCCGCGCCCGACGTGCCGCGCGAGAAGTACGTGGCGCTCGGCGCCCGTTATCGCTACCACTACGTGAAGCGGCAGGACGACCTCGTGCTGTTCGAGGGCGTGCTGCCGATGCTCGACGCGCTGCGGGCACGGGGTCACCGGCTGGCCGTCGCCACCGGCAAGTCGCGCCGCGGGCTCAACGAGGTGCTGGCCACCTCCGAACTGCGCGATCGCTTCGACGACTCCCGCACCGCCGACGAGACCGCCGGCAAGCCGCATCCGCGCATGCTGCTCGAACTGATGGAGGCGCTGGACGTGCCGGCCGCGCGCACCCTGATGATCGGCGACACCACGCACGACCTGCAGCTCGCGATCAATGCCGGCTGCGCGAGCGTCGGGGTGAGCTACGGCGCGCACGAGCCGGCGAGCTTCGACGCACTGGGTCCGCTGCACGTCGCGCATTCCGTGGCCGACCTGCATCGCTGGCTGGTCGACAACGCCTGAGATGTCCCGCACCACCCGAGAGGAGCTGCCGATGAGCGAGATTCAGAACATTCCCCTGTGCCAGTCGAGCGACCTGGTCGAAGGCGGCCTTGCCGTGCCCTTCGACCTCACGTACGCCGGCGAGACCTGCCGTGCCTTCGCGATCCGCTTCGAGGGGCAGGTGCATGCCTACCTCAATCGCTGCACCCACGTCGCGATGGAGATGGACCATCAGCCCGACCGCTTCTTCGACGACACCGGCCAGTGGCTGCTGTGCGCCTCGCACGGCGCCGCCTACCGGCCCGACACCGGCGAGTGCGGCGGCGGACCCTGCCGTGGCGCCCTGGTCAGGGTCGAGACGAGCGAGCGGGACGGCGTGGTCCACTGGCATACTGCCTGGAACCTCCGCCCGGTGGCTTTCTAGCCTCACTCCCGTTGCCTCGATGACCGAACCGACCCGTACGGAACCTCAGGGTTTCGAGCCTTTCGAGCGCCCTCCGGCGTCTTCTCCCGCCCATTCCGCCATGTCAAAGAACGATCCGACCTCCACCCCCGGCTGGGAGCGCGCCACGCTCGAGAAGCTCGCCTTCGCGTCCTTGCGCGAGCAGCGCGCCGCGCGCCGCTGGAAGACCTTCGTGCGCCTGGGTTGGCTCGCGTTCTTCGTCTTTCTCGTCTGGCTGGGCATGTCGCGCACCGCCGCCACGTCGACCACCACCTCGCCGCACACGGCCGTGGTGGAGATCAAGGGCGAGATCGCCAACGGCGCGGACGCCAGCGCCGAATTCGTCGTCGCGGCCATGAAGACGGCGTTCGAGGATGCCGGCGCCAAGGGCGTCGTGCTGCTCATCAACTCGCCCGGCGGCAGCCCGGTCCAGGCCGGCATCATCAGCGACGAGATTAAGCGCCTGAAGGCCAAGCACGGCAAGCCGATCTATGCCGTGGTCGAGGAGACCTGCGCCTCGGCCGCCTACTACATCGCCGCGGCCACCGACGCCATCTACGTGGACAAGGCCAGCATCGTCGGCAGCATCGGCGTGCTGATGGACGGTTTCGGCTTCACCGGCACCATGGAGAAGCTGGGCGTCGAGCGGCGCCTGCTCACCTCGGGCGAGAACAAGGGCTTCCTCGACCCCTTCAGCCCCGTGAGCGATGCCCAGCGCGCCCACGCGCAACAGATGCTCGACCAGATCCACGACCAGTTCATCGCCGTGGTGAAGGCCGGGCGCGGCGACCGGCTCAAGCTGGACACGCCCGGCCTGTTCAGCGGCCTGTTCTGGAGTGGCCAGCGGTCCATCGAGCTGGGCCTGGCCGACCATGTCGGCAACGTCGACTACGTGGCGCGGGAAGTGATCAAGGCCGAGGAGATCAACGACTACACGCGACGCGACAACGTCGCCGAGAAGCTGGCGAAGAAGTTCGGCGCCGCGATGGGCGACGCTTCGGTGCGCGCGCTGCACGCGGTGCCGGCCCTGCGCTGAAGACTGTCCGGTCCGTTCGCGAGAAGCCGGCCACGCGCCTCGCGCGGGCCGGCTTCTCGCGACCGCCGTCAGGGCCGGGGATTCGCGTGGCGCGCGGCCAGGGCCAGCGCCAGGGCGAACGCCACCACCACGCACAGCGCGAGCGTCAGCGAACTGACGCGTGCCAGGAAGCCGATGACCGGCGGCCCGGTCATGAAGCCGAGGTACGCCATCGCCGACACCGAGGCGATGCCCTGCGCCGGCGGCACGCCCGGCATCTGCGCCGAGGCGGCGAACAGCACCGGCACGACATTGGCGAACCCGACGCCGACGCCGGCGAACCCCGCCAGCGCGACCCACGGCGTCGAGGTGACCAGCACCAGCGCCATCGACGCGGCCGCCAGCAGCGCGCTGCCGCGCACCAGCGCGGCGGGTTCGAAGCGCTTGCGCAGCGCGTCGCCGCCGAAGCGCGCGGCGGCCATGGCGGCCGAGAAACTGCCATAGGCCAGCGCGGCCTGCTGCTGCGGACTGCCCAGCTCCTGCTGGAGGTACAGCACGCTCCAGTCGTAGATGGCGCCTTCGGCGATCAGCCCCAGCGCCGCCAGGGTGCCGAGCACGGCCAGCGCGCCGCGCGGCAGCCGGAACCCGTCCGTGCCGCCGCCGGGCCCGCGTTCGGTCGCGGTGACGGCGCCCGGCAGCATCCGCGTCGTCGCCAGCGCCACGGCCACCAGCATGGCGCCGGCCACCAGCCACAGGTGGTGCTGCGGCGGCAGGCCGGCGGCGATCGCGGCGCCCCCGGTGAGCGCGCCGGCCATCCCGCCCAGGCTGAACATGCCGTGCATGCCGCTCATCAGGGGCTGTCCCCCGCGCATCTCCAGCTGCGCGGCCTCGGTGTTGATGGCGACGTCGAACACGCTGGTGACCAGGCCGAACAGCACCAGCAGCGCCAGCAGGCCGATCAGGCCCGGCATCGCGATCAGGCCGGTCAGCAGCAGCGCGTAGACCGTGCCGCACAGGCCGCAGACGAGGCGCGCGCCGTGGCGCCCGATGACGCGGCCCGCCTGCGAGATGCCCAGCAGCGCGCCGACGCCCGCGGCCAAAAGGGCCAGGCCGAGCTGGGCCTCGTCGATGCCGTAGTGCGCCTTGACGGTGGGAATGTGCACGCCCCAGGTGGCGAAGATGAAGCCGGCGCAGAAGAACTGCGTGCGCGAGGCCCAGCGCGTGGCGGTGGAGGGCACCGATCGGTCGAGGGCACCACCGGCGGCGGCGTTCGCGTGCTCCGTCGCCATCAGCGGCCGATCGCGAAGACGGCCGGCAGGCGCGTGTCGGCGGTCTCCGGCGCGGTGGCGCGCCAGCCCCTGACCGTGTCGCTGCGCACGCTGGCGCCGGCCAGCGTCAGGCCACGCGCCACCGACAGGCGGGTGTGGTGCTGCAGCGACTGCTTGAGCGCCTGCAGCAGCGCGGCGTTGCGGTAGGGCGTCTCGATGAAGAGCTGGGTCTGTCCGGTGCGCAGCGCCAGCGCCTCCAGTTCGCGGATGCGCCCGACGCGTTCGTCGGCGTCCTGCGGCAGGTAGCCCACGAAGGCGAAATTCTGGCCGTTGAGCCCGCTCGCGGCCAAGGCCAGCAACAGCGACACCGGGCCGGTCAGCGGCACCACCTCGACGCCCAGGAGGTGCGCCGCGCGCGCCACCGAGGAGCCCGGGTCGGCCACCGCCGGCATTCCCGCCTCGCTCAGCAGGCCGATGTCGTGGCCCTGCAGCGCCGCCGCCAGCATGCCGCGAGCGTCGAACTCCCCGGCATGGTCGCCCTTCTTGTGCACCTCGCGCGGCAGCTCGTCGATGCGCTGCGACTGCAGCGGCACGGCCAGCGGCACGACGGCGTCGATGCGCTTGAGGTAGGCGCGGGCCGATTTCGCGTTCTCGCAGATCCAGTGCGTGATGCGCGCGGCCGCCTGCAGCGTGCCGAGCGGCAACGCGTCCTGCAGGGGCGACTGGGCGTCGCAGCCGAAGTCCAGCGGCGCGGGCACGAGGTACAGCCGGCCCCTGGCAGCGGCCCCTCCGGAGGCGGCCTCGCCCGGGGCGGGCGCGGGCGCGGTGGCCCCGCTCACAGCAGCTCCAGGCCGGCGGCGCGCAGCATCCGCGCCGTGCGGATGAGCGGCAGGCCGACCAGCGCGGTGGGGTCGTCGCTGTCGATGGCGTCGAGCAGGGCGATGCCCAGGCCCTCGCTCTTGGCGCTGCCGGCGCAGTCGTAGGGCGTCTCCGCGCGCAGGTAGGTCTCGATGGCCTCGTCGCTCAGGGGTCGGAAGACCACGCGCACCGGTGCCACGTCGCTGTGGGCGAAGCCGCTGGCGGCGCACACCACCGCCACCGCCGTCTGGAACACCAGGGTGTGCCCGCGCATGCGGCGCAGCTGGGCGGTGGCGCGGTCGTGATCGCCAGGCTTGCCCAGCGGCTCGCCGTCGAGATCGGCCACCTGGTCGGAGCCGATCACGATCGCCTCCGGAAAGCGCGCCGCGACCGTGTTGGCCTTGGACAGGGCCAGCCGTTGCGCGAGCGCCAGGGGGGTCTCGCCAGGCAACGGGGTCTCGTCGACCTCCGGGGCCTGAACGTCGAAGGGCATGCGCAGGCGCGCGAGCAGTTCGCGGCGATAGCGCGAAGTCGAGGCGAGGATCAAAGGGCGTTGCATGGGTCGGAATTGTGCGTGAGCCGTTTAGACTGGCCGTGATGAAAAGAGATGCCGCACCCGCCAGACTCGATGTGATCGATTTCGCCAGCACCGCCGCGACGCTCGCGGGCGAAGAACCCGTGAGCGGTTTTCCGCGCGTGGCCGCCGAGCTGGCGGGCGCCGCGGAAACGGCACCGTCGGCGCCGGGGGCCACCGGCGCACCCGACGCGCCATCGGTCCGGTGGACCGCCACCGGGGCGCGCCGCGCGGGCGCGAGCGGTGCCGTCGAGCCCTGGCTCCATCTGCAGGCCGACGCGGTGGTGCCGCTGATCTGCCAGCGCTGCCTCGCGCCGGTCGACACCGCGCTGCAGGTCGATCGGTGGTTCCGTTTCGCGCCCGACGAAGCCACGGCGGCGGTCGAGGACGAGCTCGCCGACGAGGATGTGCTCGTGGCCGCGCGCGACTTCGCGCTCCGTGAGCTGATCGAGGACGAGTTGCTGATGGAGATTCCCTTCACCCCACGGCACGACGTGTGCCCGCAGCCGGTGCGGCTGACCGCGTCCGACGAGGCATTCGACGAAGGGGAGGGCGAGCGTGCCAATCCTTTCGCGGTGCTGGGCAGCCTGCGCCCGCGCAAGTCCTGAGTGGCATCGACGCCGGCGTCGCGCTATAATCGCAGGCTTCGCGCGCGCCGCTGACGGCGTCTGACTCAGTGTCCGGCGTTTCGCAGTCCCGCAGCCCACCCACCTCACCGTACATTCAGGAGCCTCCATGGCCGTCCAACAAAACAAGAAGTCGCCCTCCAAGCGCGGCATGCACCGTTCCCACAATGCGCTGGACGTGCCCGGCATCGCCGTGGAGCCGACCACCGGCGAGATCCACCTGCGCCATCACATCAGCCCGACCGGTTTCTACCGCGGCCGCAAGGTCCTGAAGACCAAGTCCGAATCCTGATCACTTGATTCAAGGCCAAGGCCCGAAGCTACCTCTGCCGTAGCGTCGGGCCTTTGTTTTGATGGTCGTCGCCTCCAACCCCGCTTCCGTACCGCCCGCGATCACGCTTGCCGTGGATTGCATGGGTGGCGATCACGGGCCGCGCATCACGCTGGCGGCCTGTCGCGCCTTCCTCGACCGCCATCCCGAGGCCTCGCTCCTGCTGGTCGGCCTGCCCGCCGTGCTGCAGGGTCTGGTGCATCCGCGCGCCCGCATCGTGGCGGCGACCGAGGTGGTCGGCATGGACGATCCCCTGGAAGTCGCACTGCGCCGGAAGAAGGACTCCTCGATGCGGGTCGCCATCCAGCAGGTCAAGGATGGCGCGGCGCAGGCGGCGGTGTCGGCCGGCAACACCGGTGCGCTCATGGCGATCGCGCGTTACCTCCTCAAGACCATGGACGGCATCGACCGGCCGGCCATCGCGCCCCAGTTGCCCAATCGCAAGGGCGGCGCCACGACGGTGCTCGACCTGGGTGCCAATGTCGACTGCGACGCCGAGGACCTGCTGCAGTTCGCGGTGCTGGGCTCCGCGCTGGTCTCCGCGCTCACTGGCAACGAGTCGCCCACGGTCGGACTCCTGAACGTCGGCGAGGAGGCCATCAAGGGCAGCGAGACGATCAAGAAGGCAAGTCTGCTGCTGCGCGCCGCCGCCAATTCGCAGGACCTGAACTTCTACGGAAATGTCGAAGGCAACGACATCTTCAAGGGCACGACGGACATCGTGGTGTGTGACGGCTTCGTCGGCAACATCACGCTCAAGGCGACCGAAGGCGTGGCGTCTATGATCGTGGAGTTCCTGCGCTTCGAGTATTCCAACGGGCTGTTCAGCAAGTTCGCCGCGCTGGTGTCCTATCCGGTCCTGAAATCGCTGAAGCGGCGGCTCGACCACCGCCGATACAACGGCGCCGCGCTGCTGGGCCTGCGCGGACTGGTTTTCAAGAGCCATGGTTCGGCCGACGAGGTGGCGTTCGGCTACGCGCTCGATCGCGCTTATGATGCCGCCCGCAACAACCTGCTCGAGCGCGTGCGCTCCCGCATCGCCCGAGCCGCTCCCCTGCTCGCACGCACCCAGCCTGCAACCCCGGGGGCGTCGACCGAAGTCACCGCATCCGCCGCATTGCACGCTTGATGACCTCCTTCTCCCGCATCACCGGTACCGGCAGTTACCTGCCGCCTCGCTGCCTCAGCAACGACGATCTGGCCCGCGAACTCGCCGAGCGTGGCGTCGAGACGTCGGATCAGTGGATCGTGGAGCGCACCGGCATCCGCGCGCGTCATTTCGCCGCGCCGGACGTGGCCAGCAGCGACCTGGGCCTCGAAGCCGCCCGGCGCGCGCTCGAGGCAGCGGGTCGAACGGCCGAGGACGTCGACCTGATCATCGTCGCCACCTCGACGCCGGACATGGTGTTTCCCTCGACGGCCGCGATCCTGCAGCACAAGCTGGGAATCGCGGGCTGCGCGGCCTTCGACGTGCAGGCGGTCTGCAGCGGGTTCATCTATGCGCTGACCGTGGCCGACGCGCTGATCAAGACCGGCACTGCCCGCTGTGCCCTGGTGATCGGCGCCGAGGTGTTTTCCCGCATCCTGGACTTCGACGACCGCACCACCTGCGTGCTGTTCGGCGACGGCGCCGGTGCCGTGGTGCTCGAGGCCAGCGAGCGGCCCGGCATCCTGGCGAGCGACCTGCATGCCGATGGCAGGCATGTCGGCATCCTGTGCGTGCCGGGGCAGGTCGCCGGCGGCGAGGTGGTGGGCACGCCGCTGCTGCGCATGGACGGCCAGGCCGTCTTCAAGCTGGCCGTGCGCGTCCTCGAGGAAGCGGCGCGCGCCACGCTCGCCAAGGCCGGAAAGACACCCGAGGACATCGACTGGCTGATCCCGCACCAGGCCAACCTCCGCATCATGCAGGGCACGGCCCGCAAGCTGCGATTGCCGCTGGAAAAGCTCGTCGTGACCGTGCACGATCACGGCAACACGTCGGCCGCCTCCATTCCGCTCGCGCTCGACGTCGCGGTGCGTGGCAGTCAGGTGAAGCCCGGCGACACCGTGATGCTCGAAGGCGTGGGCGGGGGTTTCACCTGGGGTGCCGTCCTCCTGAATCTTTAGGCTCGTCCCGTCCACGGTCGCCGACCTTCGGTCCGCGCCTCGATGATCGACCCTCACACAACGAGACACGATGAACTCCTTCGCTTTCGTATTTCCCGGCCAGGGTTCCCAGGCCGTCGGCATGCTCGACGCATGGTCCGGTCACCCGGTGATCGCCGAGACGCTGGACGAGGCATCCGAGGCGCTCGGCGAGGATGTGGGCGCCCTGATCCAGCAGGGTCCGAAGGAGGCGCTCGCACTCACGACCAACACGCAGCCGGTCATGCTGGTCGCCGGCGTGGCCGCGTGGCGTGCCTGGCTGGCCGAAGGTGGTCGCCAGCCGTCGGTCGTGGCGGGGCATTCGCTGGGCGAATATTCGGCGCTCGTGGCGGCCGGTGCACTCACGCTGGCGCAGGCTGCGCCGCTGGTCCGCTTTCGTGCCCAGGCGATGCAGCAGGCGGTGCCGGTCGGTGTCGGCGCCATGGCCGCCGTGCTCGGCATGGACGCTGCCCGTGTCATCGTCGGCTGTGCCGAGGCGACCGCCTCCTTCGACATCGGCAGTGGCGAGGTGGTGGAGGCCGTGAACTTCAACGATCCGATGCAGACCGTCATTGCCGGCAGCAAGGCCGCGGTCGACAAGGCGTGCGAGATCGTGAAGACGGGGGGTGCGAAGCGCGCGCTGTTGCTGCCGGTGTCGGCGCCGTTCCATTCGAGCCTGATGCGGCCGGCCGCCGAGGCGCTGCGCGAGCGCCTGGCGTCGGTGCGGATCGAGACGCCGCGAATTCCCGTGATCAACAACATCGACGTGGCCGTCGAGACCGATGCGGGCCGCATCCGCGACGCGCTGGTGCGGCAGGCGGCGGGCCCGGTGCGCTGGGTCGAGACGGTACAGGCGCTGCAAGCACGCGGCGTGGACGCCATCGTGGAGTGCGGACCGGGCCGCGTGCTCGCCGGCATGGCCAAACGAATCGCGCCGGACCTGCCCTCGGCGGCTCTCTACGATCCGGCGTCGCTCGCGCAGACCCGCCAACTCCTGACGACTTCATGACCCATCCCAAATTCGAAGGACAGATCGCACTGGTCACCGGTGCATCGCGCGGCATCGGCGCGGCCATCGCCCTGGAACTCGCGCAGCGCGGCCTGGTGGTGATCGGCACCGGCACCAGCACCGAGAGCGCCCAGAAGATCACCGCCGCGCTCGGCGCGTTCGGAGGCCAGGGCCGTCCCCTGGACGTCAACGACGGCGCGGCACTCGACGCATTGGTCGACGACATCGTCAAGACCCGTGGCGGTCTGCATGTCGTGGTGAACAACGCCGGAATCACCCGCGACATGCTGGCCATGCGCCTGAAGGACGACGACTGGGACGCCGTGCTCGACACCAACCTGAAAGCCGTGTTCCGCGTCTCGCGCGCGGCGATACGTCCGATGATGAAGCAACGCTACGGTCGCATCATCAGCATCACCAGCGTGGTCGGCGCGGCCGGCAACGCGGGTCAGGCCAACTACGCCGCGGCCAAGGCCGGTGTCGCGGGCATGACGCGCGCGCTGGCGCGCGAACTCGGCAGCCGCAACATCACCGTCAACTGCGTCGCGCCGGGCTTCATCGAGACCGACATGACCTCGCGGCTGCCCGAAGCGCAGCAGCAGGCACTGCTTGCCCAGATCCCGTTGGGCCATCTGGGCAAGCCGGCCGACGTCGCGCACGCCGTCGCCTACCTCGCATCGCCGCAAGCTTCCTACGTGACGGGGCAGGAATTGCACGTCAATGGCGGCATGCACATGCAGTAGCGCTGGTTCGCGATCCGCCGGTCCCCATCGGGCCGTCGGGCCGCCCTGTGGCAGCCAGTTAAAATCAACCAATTCTTTACAACCCCCAGAGGGAAACAAATGAGCGATATCGAAGCACGTGTCAAAAAAATCATCGCCGAGCAACTCGGCGTGGAAGAGTCCCAGGTCACCAACGAGAAGGCTTTCGTGGCCGACCTCGGCGCGGATTCGCTCGACACGGTGGAACTCGTGATGGCACTCGAGGACGAGTTCGGCATCGAGATCCCCGACGAGGACGCCGAGAAGATCACGACGGTGCAAAACGCCGTCGATTACGCCACCAAGAATCAGAAGGCCTGATTGGCCGTCCACCGCTTGATGGGCGCGCGACGCGGGATCGCGGTCCACGCCCGTCGAAGGCCCGTGATGGCGGTGTTGTTCCAGAAAGGTTTGCCGGCATGACCAAACGCCGCGTTGTCGTGACCGGACTCGGTTGCATCGCTCCCGTCGGAAACACGGTGGCCGAATGCTGGGACCATCTGTTGGCCGGCCAGTCGGGCATCGACACGATCCGTTCGTTCGACGCCAGTGCCTTCGCCTGCAAGTTCGCGGGCGAGGTCAAGGGCTTCGACGTCACCCAATACATCTCCGAGAAGGAAGCGCGTCACATGGACCGCTTCATCCATCTCGGAATGGCCGCTGCCATGCAAGCCGTGCAGGACAGTGGTCTGAAGACCAACGACGCGCTTTCCCCCGACGAGGCGGCGCGCATCGGTTGCAACATCGGTTCGGGCATCGGCGGCTTGCCGATGATCGAGCAGACGCGCGACGAACTGGTCAATCGTGGCCCCCGTCGCGTCTCGCCATTCTTCGTGCCGGCTTCGATCATCAACATGATCTCGGGCCACGTCTCGATCAAGTATGGCTTCGAGGGCCCCAACGTCGCGGTCGTCACGGCCTGCACCACCGGACTGCATGCCATCGGCCTGTCGGCCCGGATGATCGAATACGGCGATGCCGACGTGATGGTCGCCGGCGGCGCCGAGTCCACCGTCTCGCCGCTGGGCATCGGCGGTTTCGCTGCCGCGCGGGCCTTGTCCACGCGCAACGACGATCCCCGGACCGCTTCCCGGCCGTGGGACAAGGACCGTGACGGTTTTGTTCTCGGCGAAGGTGCGGGCGTGGTGGTGCTCGAGGAGTACGAGCACGCACGGGCGCGCGGGGCCAAGATCTACGCCGAGGTGGCGGGTTTCGGCATGAGCGCGGACGCCTACCACATGACCGCACCCAACGTCGATGGTCCGCGCCGTTCGATGGCCGCCGCGCTGAAGAACGCCGGTGTCAATGCGGACCAGGTCCAGTACCTCAACGCGCATGGCACCTCGACGCCGCTGGGTGACCTGAACGAGACCAATGCGATCAAGAACGCGTTCGGCGACCATGCCCGCGAGCTGGTCGTGAATTCGACCAAATCGATGACGGGCCACCTCCTGGGCGGCGCGGGAGGCATCGAATCGGTGTTCACGGTCCTCGCGCTGCACCACCAGAAAAGTCCACCGACGATCAACATCTTCAATCAGGATCCCGAGTGCGATCTTGATTACTGTGCCAACGAGGCGAGGGATCTCCCCATCGATGTCGCGGTGAAGAACAATTTCGGGTTCGGCGGCACCAACGGAACCCTGGTGTTCAAGCGCGTTTGAATCCATTGCCGTCTTTCGATGCATAGCCCGCCGTCGGTCTGTTATCCGGTCGGGCGATCACGAACCGCCGATCGTCTGATGGGACTGGGCTGGCTGTCGGGCGCTGCCTGCGCCGCTGGCGCCGCGTTCGCACCCGGTCTGTCGGGCGTGGCGGACTGGCGCGCATGGGCACCGTGTGCACTGGCGGCGCTGGCCGGTCTGGCGTCGTGGCATTTCCGCTGGCGATCGTCGAAGGGCCAACTCGTGCTCGACGGCGGCCAGTGGTCCTGGCAGTCCGAAGCCGGCACTGCCTCCCAGATCGATTGCCCCCGGACATGCCTGGATCTGCAAGGAACCATGCTCCTGCACCTGTGCACGCCCGGACGGTCCGATCGCTGGCTGTGGGTCGATCGCGACGCCATGCCATCGTGTTGGAGCGACCTGCGTCGCGCGCTCTGCGCGGGCAGGGAAGCCCAGGCTGAAGCTTTCACGACGTCGGGTGACCGGGTGACGGGGTGACCGCGACATGACCGTTCCCCCACCGCCCGTTCCGCCGTCTGAGGCCCCGGAGCTTTCCGGTGACAAGCCTTCCGAGGCCGTTCACCCGGAAGCGCGTCCGGGCGCCGTCGATTTCGAACTCGTGCGGCGCACCGTGGCGGGTGATCAGAAGGCATTCGAGATGCTGGTCATCAAGTACCAGCGCCGCATCGAACGCCTGATCGGGCGGATGGTGCGGGATGTGGATCTCGTGGAGGACATCGCGCAGGAGACGTTCATCCGCGCCTACCGCGCCTTGCATCAGTTCCGCGGCGAGGCGCAGTTCTACACGTGGCTCTACCGGATCGCCGTGAACACGGCCAAGAAGGCGCTCGTGGACATGAAACGCGATCCGACCATCTCCGAAAGTGCGCTCAGGCCTTCTTCGTCCGACGACGATGAAACTTACCAGCCGAGAAACGAACCAATCAGCGACGAAACCCCCGAAACGGTGCTGGCGGCCAACGAGATCGCGGCGGTGGTCGAGGCGGCGATGGAAGCCCTGCCGGCCGAATTGCGGCAGGCGGTCACGCTGCGCGAGATCGAGGGTTTGAGTTACGAAGAGATCGCCGAGGTCATGGATTGTCCGATCGGCACGGTGCGTTCGCGGATTTTCCGGGCGCGCGAAGCGATTTCTGCACGAGTCAAGCCGATGCTCGACAACCAGTCCGGCAAGCGTTGGTAATCAGGTGATTGCAATGAACCCCTCAGACGAATCTTCCCGCGAACAGATTTCCGCCTTGGCCGATGGCGCCCTGCACGGGCAGGCCATGACGCGCACGATCGAGGCGTTGTGCGCGCAACGGTCCATGCAGCAGGTCTGGCAGGACCACCACGCCGTGGGCGATCTGTTGCGCGCCGGTGCGCGCCGGCCATGCACCGACAACGCCGCCTTTCTGGAACGCTTTCAGCAGCGTCTCGCCGCCGAGCCGGCATCGATCCCGGTCGCGGTCGCCGCGCCTGTGTCTTCCGTGGTGCAACTGCCTGTGCGCCAGCCGGTGACGACCGTCGCCGGACGGATCGGACGCAACGAAGCCGCCAACGAACCGGTCTTTCGCTGGAAGCTCGTCGCCGGCGTGGCGTCGCTGGCGGCGGTGGCGGCCATCGGTTGGAATCTGGTGGGAGGCGTGGGCCTGCCGGCGTCCGGATCCCAGCTTGCGCAACAGCAGGCACAGCCTGCGGTCCAGACAGCATCGCGTGAAGCACCCTTGGTGGTACCGGTCGCTGCTTCGCCGAACGACGCGTTCGCTGCCGGTGAACCGCAGACGCAAGTGACCACGCGGGTTGCTGCGGGCGCGGGCGAGCCGCAGGTGATGTTGCGCGACGCCCGGCTCGATCAACTGCTCGAGGCGCATCGGCAGGCCGGCGGTGCGGCCCAGATGCCTTCGGGCTTCCTGCGCAACGCGACCTTCGACGGCCCGTCGCGCTGAACGATCACAAGGAAATTCCAACGATGCCGATCGTCGCCCGCAGGTCCCTGCTGATCCTTTCCACCGCCGGTCTGGTGGAAGTCGCTGTGGGGCAGCCGCGCACAGGCGATGAGCAGGAGGCACGCCGACCGGTCGCGACCGAGCCATCGAAGCTCGGCACCGTGGACTGGCTGCGTCGCATGCATGCGGCGTCGCGCCAGTTCAGCTACGTGGGCACTTTCGTGGTGTCGGCGACGACCGGCAACTTGTCGAGCGCCCGCATCTGGCATGTGGCACAGGGCGATCTGCTCATGGAGCGCGTCGAGTCGCTGTCGGGCGCGCCCCGCTCCACCTTCCGTCGCAACGGCCAGATCATGACCTTCCTTCCCGAGGACAAGGTCGTGAAGAGCGAGAAGCGGGAGAACCTCGACTTCTTCCCCAACCTGCCCGGTGCGCCGGACTCGACCATCGGCGAGCTCTACGACGCGCAGATGCTGGGGAAAGGCCGTGTCGCCGCCCTGGATGCGGACGTGGTCCAACTCGTGCCTCGCGATGCCCTGCGCTTCGGGTATCGCGTCTGGTGCGAGCGCCGCACCGGGCTGGTCGTCGCGCTGCAGACCGTCGATCGCGATGGCCGTGTGGTCGAGCAGTCGGCGTTCTCCGAACTGCAGTTCAACGCGCCTGTGAAGGTCAAGGCGCTTCAACAGATGATGAGCGACACCACCGGCTACCGCATCGAGAAGGCCGAACTCGAACGCACCACGGCGGCGGCCGAAGGCTGGAACCTGCGCGAGTCCGTTCCCGGGTTCCGGGCCATCAATTGCTATCGGCGTTCGCTCGACGGCCATGCCAAGCCCGAACGCACGATGCAATGGACGTTCTCCGACGGCCTCGCGTCCGTGTCGCTGTTCGTGGAACCGTTCGACGTCCGGCGTGCTGCACGTGAAGCCACGCTCGCTCTCGGGGCCACGCACACGATGACACGGCGTCTCGCCGACCGCGATGGCGACTGGTGGCTCACCGCCGTGGGCGAAGTGCCCGCGCAGACGCTGGATGCCTTCGCGCAGGCGCTCGTTCGCGTGCGCTGAACTTCTTTATCGGATGCCGCTCGCCGGGAGCGTGAACCAAAACGCCCCGAGAGATTCACAAGGCGACGTGTTTCGCGTTCTTGCATGGAAAGAAATCCAATGATGCTCACTTTCGACGGTCGCAGAAAACTTCGTTCTTCCCTTCTCGCCTGTGCTATGGCGGTGACCACAGCGGGCACCTTCCTGCCAATGGTGCCCGCGGTGGCGCAGGTGAGGGCCTTGCCCGATTTCACGGACCTGGTCGACCAGGTCGGACCCGCCGTGGTCAACATCCGCACGGTGGAGCGCGTTGCCCAGCGTGGTGGCTCTGGCGGCGGGGCCGCCAATGGCGAGATGGACCAGGAGATGCAGGAATTCCTGCGCCGGTTCTTCGGCCAGAACGCGCCCGGCGCGCCCAATGCGCCCAATTCGCCCCGTCAGGGACCGCGCTCGTCGCCGCAACCGCAGGAGCCCCAGGAGGAGTCGCGTCCGCGCGGCGTCGGATCGGGGTTCATCCTGAGCCCGGACGGCTACGTGATGACCAATGCGCACGTCGTGGAGGATGCGTCCGAGGTGATCGTCACCCTCACAGACAAGCGCGAGTTCAAGGCGAGGATCGTCGGCGCCGACAAGCGCACCGACGTGGCGGTCGTGAAGATCGATGCGACGGGGCTGCCCGCACTCAAGGTGGGGGACGTCTCCAAGCTCCGGGTCGGCGAGTGGGTGATGGCGATCGGATCGCCGTTCGGTCTCGAAAACACCGTGACGGCCGGCATCGTGAGTGCCAAGCAGCGCGACACGGGCGACTACCTGCCTTTCATCCAGACCGACGTGGCGATCAACCCGGGCAATTCCGGCGGTCCCCTCATCAACATGCGCGGCGAGGTGGTGGGCATCAACAGCCAGATCTATTCGCGCTCGGGCGGCTTCATGGGCATCTCGTTCTCGATCCCGATCGACGAGGCGATCCGCGTGAGCGAGCAGCTCCAGGCCACCGGACGCGTCTCCCGCGGTCGCATCGGGGTGCAGATCGACCGTGTCTCGAAGGACGTGGCCGAATCGATCGGTCTGGGAACGGGGCAGGGCGTGCTGGTGCGCAGCGTCGAGGCCGGATCGCCCGGCGAGAAGGCGGGCATCGAGGCGGGCGACATCATCACCAAGTTCGACGGCAAGGTGGTCGACAAGCCGAGCGATCTGCCGCGCATGGTGGGCAACACGAAGCCGGGCACGCGCAGCACGGTGACCGTGTTCCGCCGTGGCGCCTCGCGCGATCTGGCCGTGACGATCGCCGAGATCGAGCCCGACAAGCCGACGCGCAAGGCCAGTGCCGAGCGCGAGGAGCAGCCGCCCAAGGTGGCTTCGTCCGCTGCGGCCAAGGCCCTCGGACTCGCGGTGAGCGATCTTCCCGAGGCGCAGAAGAAGGAGTTGAAGGTGCGCGGTGGCGTGAAGATCGAAGCGGCCACCGATGCGGCCGCGCGGGTCGGCCTGAAGGAAGGCGACGTGATCCTGGCGGTCGGCAACATCGAGGTGTCGAGCGTCAAGGAATTCGATGCGGCCCTGGCGAAGCTCGAGAAGTCCAAACCCGTGAGCGTGCTGTTCCGACGTGGCGACTGGGCTCAGTACGCGCTGATTCGACCGGCGCGCTGACGTTTCACCCTGATGCAGTGGCCCCAACCCTCAGTCGGGTTTGGGGCTTTTTTTGGTGGCGCCCTTGCGACGTTCTTGGTTTGCACGACTATTTTTTTGCGTCGCGATGTGTTAGCGAACGCTAACTGGCGGCGCAGGGCCAACGACGATTTTCAGTAGAATGGACTCCTTTCGAAGGATCGGAGTGGCATAAGGATGCAGGACCTGTTCACCATGCGGTACGGATCCGAGTCGCTGGCCAATGCTCCACAGATCGCCCACAAGTTGTCCCCCAATCCATTCACCGAAGGTGTGGACAACTTGTTGATAAACCAATCGTTGTGGACCTGCAACGTCATTTCCGACCCCGCACCGACATGGACGTCACCCCCTTTTTGCCTACAATGAAGTCCCAACTACTGCAGTTGCCATTGCTTGTTGGTTCAGGGCGCGTCTCCTTCGGACGCGCCCTTTTTTCTTGTCCGACGCGTTCTGCGTTCGAGGCAATTCAAGTACTTAAGCGTCTTCGTTGATGAATCACATCAGAAATTTCTCCATCATTGCGCACATCGACCATGGCAAGTCGACACTGGCCGACCGACTGATCCAGCGCTGTGGGGGACTCGCCGAACGGGAAATGGAAGCCCAGGTGCTCGATTCGATGGACATCGAGAAGGAACGTGGGATAACCATCAAGGCGCAGACGGCGGCACTGCGCTACAAGGCCAACGACGGCAAGGTCTACAACCTCAATCTCATCGACACGCCCGGCCACGTCGATTTCTCCTACGAAGTGTCGCGCTCGCTTTCCGCGTGTGAGGGTGCCCTGCTGGTGGTGGATGCGTCGCAGGGCGTCGAGGCGCAGACGGTGGCCAACTGCTACACCGCGCTGGACCTCGGTGTGGAGGTGGTGCCGGTCCTCAACAAGATGGACCTGCCCAATGCCGATCCGCAGAACGCGCGCACCGAGATCGAGGATGTGATCGGCATCGACGCGACCGACGCGATTCCCTGCTCCGCCAAGACCGGCATGGGCATCGACGAGATCCTGGAGGCGGTGGTGCAGCGGATGCCGCCACCGCGCGGCAATCCGGAAGGCCCCCTGCGCGCGATGATCGTGGACAGCTGGTTCGACGCCTATGTGGGCGTGGTGATGCTGGTGCGCGTGGTGGACGGCCGGCTGGTCAAGGGCGAGCGCATCAAGATGATGGCTTCCGGCGCCACCTACAACGCGGACAACCTCGGCGTCTTCACGCCGGCGACCGAAAAGCGCGACTCCCTCGAAGCTGGCGAGGTCGGCTTCATCATCGCGGGCATCAAGGAACTGCAGGCGGCCAAGGTCGGCGACACCGTGACGGTCATCAAGACCGGCACCGGGGGCGCCGCCGCGACGGCGACCGAGGCGCTGCCCGGTTTCAAGGAAATCCAGCCGCAGGTCTTCGCCGGCCTCTATCCGACCGAAGCCAGCGAATACGAGTCGCTGCGCGATGCGCTGGAGAAACTCAAGCTCAACGATTCGTCGCTGCGCTACGAGCCCGAGGTGAGCCAGGCACTGGGTTTCGGCTTCCGCTGCGGCTTCCTGGGCCTGCTGCACATGGAGATCGTCCAAGAGCGTCTGGAGCGCGAGTTCGACCAGGATCTCATCACGACCGCGCCCAGCGTGGTCTACCAGGTGGTGCGCAACGACGGCGAGGTCATCATGGTGGAGAACCCGTCGAAGATGCCCGATGTCGGGCGCATGAGCGAGATCCGCGAGCCGATCGTCACGGTGCACCTCTACATGCCGCAGGAGTACGTCGGCGCCGTCATGACGCTGGCCAACCAGAAGCGCGGCGTGCAGATGAACATGGCCTATCACGGCCGCCAGGTCATGTTGACCTACGAGATGCCGCTCGGCGAGATCGTGCTGGACTTCTTCGACAAGCTGAAGTCGCAGAGTCGCGGCTACGCGTCGATGGACTACGAGTTCAAGGAATACCGTGCCTCCGATGTCGTGAAGGTCGACATCCTGCTCAACGGCGACCGCGTCGACGCATTGTCGATCATCGTGCACCGCAGCCAGAGCCAGTACCGTGGGCGGGCCGTGGTCTCGAAGATGCGCGAGATCATCTCGCGCCAGATGTACGACGTCGCCATCCAGGCGGCCATCGGGGTCACCATCATCGCGCGTGAGACAATCAAGGCGCTGCGCAAGAACGTGCTCGCCAAGTGCTATGGCGGCGACATCTCCCGCAAGAAAAAGCTGCTCGAGAAGCAGAAGGCGGGCAAGAAGCGCATGAAGCAGATCGGCTCGGTCGAGGTTCCGCAAGAGGCCTTCCTCGCGATCCTGCAGGTCGAAGACTAAGAAAACATGGCACTCCTCACCTCCCTGATCCTGGCCGTGTTCGCGGCATACGTCGGTTCCTGGTATTTCGGCGCGGTCGAAGGCAACTTCGCGCTCCTGCTGTTCCTGGCGACCGTCGTCACCGGTCTCTACTGGCTGGCCGAACGCCTGTATTTCCTGCCCCGGCGCCGGCGCACGGCCGCCGCCCTGGACGCCTCGCTCGAACAGCGGCGTGCCGAACTGGAGCGCCAGGGCATCAAGCAGGTCGACACGGTCGACACCAAGGCGCGCGAGCGTCTGGTGATGCAGCCCTGGTGGCTCGACTGGACCGCCGGCCTGTTCCCGGTGATCCTGGTCGTGTTCCTGCTGCGTTCGTTCCTGTTCGAGCCCTTCAAGATTCCCTCGGGCTCGATGATGCCGACGCTGCTCACCGGCGACCTGATCCTGGTCAACAAGTTCACCTACGGCCTGCGCCTGCCCGTGCTCAATACCAAGGTCACCGACGGGACGCCCCCCGCACGCGGCGACGTGATGGTGTTCCGCTATCCGCCCAAGCCCAGCCTGGACTACATCAAGCGCGTCGTCGGCCTGCCCGGCGACGAAGTGGCCTACCTCAACAAGAAACTCACCATCAACGGCCAGCCGGTCAACAAGGACGCGATTCCCGACTACTTCGACGAGGAAGCCATGCGCTACCTGAAGCAGTACAGCGAGAACCTCGGCGCGCGCCAGCACAAGATCCTGAACGACGACACGCGGCGCGCGGGAATCTCGGAGATCGAGGTGATGACGTTTCCGAATCAGGACAATTGCCGCTACAGCGTCGAAGGCGTGGTGTGCAAGGTGCCCGCCGGCCATTACTTCATGATGGGCGACAACCGCGACAACTCGCTCGATTCCCGCTACTGGGGGTTCGTCCCGGACAGGAACATCGTCGGACGCGCCTTCTTCGTCTGGATGAACTTCGGCAACCTGGGGCGCATCGGCGCTTTCCAGTGAGGGCCGTCGGCGCACGCATGCAAGGAGCAGGGCACATGAGGATTTCCCGGTCCATCCGATCGGCGTCGCGGCAGCGCGGCATCTCGTTCATCGGACTGTTGTTCGTCGCCGTCGTGCTGGGCTGCGCCGGCGTGGTGCTGGCGCAGGTCATTCCGACGGTGATCGAGTACCAGGCCATCGGCAAGGCCGCCAACAAGGCCGCCGAGGGCAACACGGTGCCCGAGGTGCGCGCCCTGTTCGACCGCGCGCAGGCCGTCGACGACTTCAAGTCCGTCAGCGGCAAGGACCTCGACGTGCGCAAGGTCGGCGATCGGGTCGTGGTCTCCTTCGCCTATGACCGCGAGATCCATCTGGCCGGACCGGCTTACCTCGTGCTCAAGTACAAGGGCCAGGGGCAGGCGCGCTGAGCCCGGTGACATCCTCGACGAAACCGGACCCCCGTCAGCGCCCGGCCGACGCCACGCTGGGTGCCCTGGCCACGCGCCTGAAGCATGCCTTCGGCGACCCGCGCCTGCTGCAGCTCGCGCTGACCCATCGGAGCTTCTCGGCCGACCACAACGAGCGTCTCGAATTCCTCGGCGATTCGGTGCTGAACCTGGCGGTCTCGCACCTGCTGTACGAGCGCCTCGCGGCCCTGCCCGAAGGCGATCTCTCGCGGGTGCGTGCCAACCTCGTCAAGCAGGACACGCTGCACCGGATCGCCGTTCGTCTGGCGCTGTCGCCGCTGCTGCGGCTGGGCGAGGGCGAGGCGCGCTCGGGTGGCCCCGAGCGGCCGTCGATCCTGGCCGATGCGCTGGAGGCCGTGATCGGCGCGGTCTACCTCGATGCCGGCTACGACGCCGCGCAGGCACTGGTGCGCCGGCTCTACGAGTCCGTGGAGATCAACCCCCGCATGGAGGCCGCCTCCAAGGACCCCAAGACCGAATTGCAGGAATGGCTGCAGGGGCACAAAATGAAACTGCCCGTCTACCGCGTCGCCGACACGCTGGGGGCGGCCCATCAACAGACCTTCGATGTCGAGTGCGAGGTGCCCGAACTGGGCCTGCTCGAACGCGGCATCGGTGGGTCTCGCCGCGCTGGCGAGCAAGCCGCCGCCGCGGCCATGCTGATTCGACTCAAGTCCCGCGGGACCTCCAAGGCCAAATGAATTCCATCCCTGACGCGACGCCGCCGGCACCTGAACCCGAACCCGATGCCCCGCACGAGCACGGCGACGACGCCATTCCCGACGTGCGACTCGAAGACCAGTTGCGCCAGCTGACGGCGGGCCGCGCCTCGAGCACCGGCGAAGGCGTCCAGCGCTGTGGGCTGATCGCCATCGTCGGCAAGCCCAACGTGGGCAAGTCGACCTTGCTCAACGCGCTGGTCGGACAGAAGATCAGCATCACCTCGCGCAAGGCGCAGACCACCCGCCATCGCATCACCGGCATGCGCACGCGCGCCGCGCCCGAGGGCGGCGGCACGCAGTTCGTGTTCGTCGACACGCCCGGCTTCCAGACGCTGCGCGCCAATGCGCTCAACAAGTCGCTCAACAAGACCGTCAAGGGTGCCGTCGCCGACGTCGACCTGATCCTGTTCGTGGTGGAGGCGGGGAGCTTCACGCCGGCCGATGCCAAGGTGCTGGCCCTGCTGGGCAAGGACATTCCGGCGCTGCTGATCGCCAACAAGTTCGACAACATCCATCGGCGCGGCGACATCGCGCCCTGGCTGCAGACGATGCAGCAGAAGCACCCGTTCGCCGAGTTCGTGCCGATGTCGGCCAACAACGCCCGGGACGTGGAGCGACTGTTCGGCATCTGCGAGAAGTACCTGCCCGAGCAGGCCTGGTGGTATGCCGAGGACGAGCTCACCGACCGCAGCGAGAAGTTCCTCGCCAGCGAGACGGTGCGCGAGAAGCTGTTCCGCCTGACCGGCGACGAACTGCCCTACACCTCGACCGTCATCATCGACAAGTTCGACGAGGAGCCGCCCCAGCGCAAGGGCCACCGGCGCCTGCTGAAGATCGCCGCGACGATCGTGGTCGAGCGCGAGGGCCACAAGGCGATGGTCATCGGCGACAAGGGCGAGCGCATCAAGCGCATCGGCACCGAGACGCGCCAGGAACTGGAGAAGCTGCTCGACGCCAAGGTGTTCATCGAGATGTGGGTCAAGGTGCGTTCCGGCTGGGCCGACGACGAGGCGCGCGTGCGCAGCTTCGGCTACGAGTAGCGCGTGGCCGTCCAGCGGATCTCCCACGAGCCGGCCTATGTGCTGCATCGCTACGACTGGAGCGAGTCGAGCCTGATCCTGGAGACCTTCACCCGCCACCATGGGCGCATCGCGCTGGTGGCCAAGGGAGCGAAGCGGCCGAGTTCGAACTTCCGGCCGATCCTGCTGCCGTTGCAACCGCTGCAGGTGAGCTACGGGGGCGACACCGAGATCCGCACGCTCAAGGCGGTCGAGTGGATGGGCGGCCATGTCATGCCCACCGGGGACGCGCTGCTGTCGGGCTACTACGTCAACGAACTGCTGCTGCGGCTGCTGGCGCGCGACGACGCGCACGAGGCCCTGTTCGACGCCTACGCCGGCGTGGTGCAGGTGCTGGCGTCGTCGCACGAGGGCGCTCAGGCGGCCGCGCAGGCCTCGGCCCTGCGCGCCTTCGAACTGCTGCTGCTGCGCGAGACCGGGTTCCTGCCGACGCTCGACGTCCAGACACTCACGCTGGCGCCACTGGCCGTCGACGGCCGCTATGCGCTCGTGCCCGAGGCCGGCGTGCGGGAGGCGGGCGGCGACGAGTCCTCGCTCCCGGGCGCCGACTGGCAGGCCCTGCAGCGCGCACTCGACGACACGGCGCCGTTCACCGCGCTGCTGCGTCGCGTCGCCGAGCTCACGCCCGGCACCAACGCGGCCCTGCGCATGCAGCTGCGCGCACTGCTCAACTACCATTGCGGCGTCAACACGCTGCGCACGCGCCAGATGATGCGCGAGCTGCAAAACCTATGAGCAATTCCTCCGGATCCCGCACCGCCGCGCGCGCCACCGCGCTGTCGGTCAACGTCAACAAGGTCGCCTTGCTGCGCAACACGCGCCACCTCGGCATCCCGAGCGTCGCGCGCGCGGCGCGCCTGTGCCTGGAGGCGGGAGCGCACGGCATCACCGTGCATCCACGCCCCGATGCCCGCCATGTCCGCGCCGGCGATGTGCATGAACTCCATGCCCTGCTGAAGGCCGACTGGCCGCAGGCCGAGTTCAACATCGAGGGCAACCCGTTCCAGAACCTGATGGACTTCGTGCGCGAATTGCGTCCGCACCAGGCGACGTTCGTCCCCGATGGGGAGGACCAGTTCACCAGCGACCATGGCTGGACCTTTCCGCAGGATGCCGAGCGCCTGCGGCCCTTGATCGCCGAAGCGCGCGCGCTGGGCGTGCGCGTGAGTCTGTTCATGGACCCGGACGCCGGTGCGATGGCCGCTGCCCGGGCCGTGGGCGCCGACCGCGTCGAGCTCTACACCGAGGCGTACGCCTCGTCGCGCGGCACGCCCGACGCCGATGCCGTGCTCGCGCGCTATGCCGAGGCGGCGCGCGCCGCCCAGGCCGCGGGCCTGGAGGTCAACGCCGGCCACGATCTGAGCCAGGGCAACCTGGCCGATTTTTTGCGCGGCGTGCCGGGCGTGCGCGAGGTGTCGATCGGCCACGCCTTCGTCGCCGATGCGCTGGAAGCCGGGTATGCCGCCACCACGCGCGCCTACCTGCGGTGCATCGACGCGGCGGCGTGAATCCGTGATCTACGGCATCGGCACCGACATCTGCGACATCCGGCGCATGGCCGCCACCGTCGAGCGCCAGGGCGAACGCTTCGCGCGCCGCGTGCTGGCCGACACCGAATTCGCGGTCTGGCAGGCGCGCGGCACGCGCTGGCCGAAGCGCGGTCTGAGCTACCTGGCGACGCGCTTCTCCGCCAAGGAGGCTTTCAGCAAGGCCATCGGCACCGGCATCCATTCGCCGATGAGCTGGCGGCTGTGCGAGATCGCCAATGAACGCAGCGGCAAGCCGGTGATCGTGCTGCACGGCGCGCTCAAGGACTGGTTCGACGGCGAGCGCCTGGTGGCTCACGTCACCGTGACCGACGAGACCGACTACGCGGCGAGTTTCGTGGTCGTGGAACGCCGGAGCGACGTGCCGTGAGCCGTCGCCCCCCGAGCGCCCCCATCGCCGCGAACCCCGTCGCCGACGGCACTGCGATGCAGCGCCCGCTCGTCATCGACGTCGCCGGCACGGCGCTGACCGCCGCCGACCGCCGTCGGCTCGCGCACCCCGGGGTCGGCGGCGTGATCCACTTCGCGCGCAACTGGCGTGACCGCGCGCAGTTGCGTGCGCTCAACGCGGAGATCAAGGCCATCCGCCCGGACCTCCTCGTCAGTGTCGACCACGAGGGCGGGCGCGTGCAGCGCTTCCGCACCGACGGCTTCACGCGGCTGCCGTCGATGCGCGCCCTGGGGACGCTGTGGATGGAGGATCCGATGCGCGCCGTCGAGGCCGCCACGGCGGCCGGCCACGTGCTGGCCGGCGAACTGCGCGCCTGTGGCGTCGACTTCACCTTCGCGCCGGTGCTCGACCTCGACCATGGCGGCAGCACCGTCATCGGCGACCGCAGCTTCCATCGCGATCCGCGTGTCGTCGCGCTGCTGGCCCAGGCCCTGGTGCACGGGCTGCTGCAGTCGGGCATGGCCAGCTGCGGCAAGCACTTTCCCGGCCACGGCCACGTCGAGGCGGATTCGCACGTCGCGATCCCCGTCGATCGCCGTGGCCTGAAGACGCTGCTGGCCGACGATGCACGGCCCTTCGACTGGCTGGCGGGCACGCTGGCGGCCGTCATGCCGGCGCACGTCATCTATGCCCGCGTGGATGCGCGGCCGGCTGGTTTCTCGTCGCGCTGGCTCCGGGACATCCTGCGTGGCCGCCTCGGCTTCCAGGGGGCCATCTTCAGCGACGACCTCAGCATGGAAGCCGGCCGCTACATCGACGGCGAACTGCTGAGCTACACCGACGCCGCGCTCGCGGCGCTGGGCGCTGGCTGCGACATGGCGCTGCTGTGCAACCAGAGCGTGGGCGAGGGCGCGGCGCTCGACGAACTGCTCGACGGCTTCGACGCCGCTGCCGCGTCCGGTCGCTGGCGCCCCGACGTGGCCGGCGAGGCGCGCCGGCTCGCGCTGCTGCCCAAGGCGTCCGCGCTCGACTGGGACGCGTTGGTGGCATCGCCGGCCTATCGGCGCGCGCAGCACGTGCTGGCGCGGCTGCAGCCGAACTGAAGCCGCGCCGATGGGTCGTTGCGGCCGCCGGCCGCTGCGCGACCTCTCCGGCCCGGCGAGCACCCGGGTCCTCAGACCGACCCGGTGGCGGCGCGCATCGCCTCCGTCGCGAGGATTGCGTCGTCTTCGCCGCCATCCCGGCGGGTCTCCTCGCCCCACAGCCGGGCGCCGCCGGCCTCCAGGTGCGTCAGGTACAGCCGCAGGTCGAACTCGTGCTGGTGGTAGTCGGGCTCCATGTGCGTGCACAGGGCGTAGAAGGCGCGGTCGTGGTCGCGCTCCTTCATGTGCGCGAGTTCGTGCACGACGATCATGCGCAGCCAGGCATCGGGCACGGCCTTGAACAGGCTCGCCACGCGGATCTCGCGCTTGGCCTTGAGCTTGCCGCCCTGGACGCGGGAGATCGTCGTGTGGGTGCCCAGGGCATGGCGCACGACGTGCAGCTTGCTGTCGAAGGCGACCTTCGACAGCGGGTCGGCGTTGCGCAGGAACTCGCCCTTGAGCGCCGTCACGTAGTCGTACAGGGCGCGGTCGGTGCGCACCGCGTGCGCCTCGGGATGGCGCGCGCGCAGGTGGTCGCCCAGCCGCCCCTCGTCGATCATCCGCCGCACCTGCGCCTGCACGCCGACCGGGTAGTGGGCGATGTACTTCATGCGGGGGGTCGTGGCGGCGGTCATGGCGGAGAGCCGGTTCAGGCGACGCTGTCCGTGCTCCGGGGCGCCCCGGCCGCGCGCGCGGTGTAGGCGAGCCCGGCGGCAACGCCGCCGAAGCGGTCGCCCTCGACCAGCTTCACACCCGCGAAGCCGCGCCGCAGCGCCTCCTGGAACGCCCGCAGCGCCGACGAGCCGCCGGTCAGATAGAGCGCGTCGAGGTCGTTGCTGCGCAGGCCCGCCCGCCGCACGCATTCGTGCGCGCTGGCGACCACCTTGGCCAGGGGATCGGCCAGTTCGCGCGCCATGTCGGCCACGCCCAGCGTCACGGCCAGGCCGCGTTCGGCGCACGACAGGTCGATCGCGGTGTCGCCGCCGGAGAGGGAGCCCTCGATCTTGGCCTCCTCGACCGCGCTGGCGATGCGGTGGCCGTGGCGTTCCTCCAGCACCGTCATCAGCCGGTCGTGCAGCCGTGCGTCGGCATAGCTGGTGCGCAGTTCCTTCGCCTGGCGCACCGCCTTGGCCGCGTAGAGCCAATTGATCAGGTGCCACGACGAGAGCTCGAAGAACACCTTGCTGGGCACTTCGCGTCCACGCGCGTCCTTGTGGCGAAAGCCGAACTGCGGCATCACGCGCTCCAGGTTCAGGCGCTGGTCGAAGTCGGTGCCCCCGATGTGCACGCCGCTGGTGGCCAGCACGTCGGCGGTGCGGTCGGGGCGGCCCATGCGCTCGGGGCCCAGACGCACCACGGTGAAGTCGGAGGTGCCGCCGCCGATGTCGACGATCAGCACCAGCGACTCCTTGGTCACGCGCTGCTCGTAGTCGAAGGCCGCGGCGATGGGCTCGAACTGGAAGCGGACGTCGCGGAAACCCGCCGTGCGCGCGGCCTGACGCAGGCTGTCCTCGGCCTGGCGGTCGCGTTTGGCGTCGTCGTCGACGAAATGCACCGGCCGTCCCAGCACGACGCTGGCGGGCCGCTCGCCCAGCGTGCGTTCGGCGCGGTGGCCGAGCTCCAGCAGGAAGCGCGCGACGATGTCCTGGAAGCTCACCAGCCCGTCGTAGACGGCGGTGGTCTCCTGCATCAGCGAACTGCCCAGCAGGCTCTTGAGCGAGCGCATCAGACGCCCTTCGACGCCCGCCAGGTAGAGCGCGACGGCCTCCCGGCCGAAGTGCGTGCTGCGGTCCTCGGCGTTGTAGAACAGGGCCGTGGGCATCGTCGTGGCCGTGCCCTCGAGCGGCAACGCCCGCGCCAGTTCGCCCTCGGGCGCCCAGGCGACGGCGGAATTGGAGGTGCCGAAGTCGATGCCGATCATTGCGCCGCTCAACCCTCGCGACGCAGTGCGGGGAACAGGATCACGTCGCGGATGCTCGGCGAGTCGGTCAGCAGCATCATGAAGCGGTCGATGCCGATGCCGCAGCCGCCGGTGGGCGGCATGCCGTACTCGAGCGCGCGCACGAAGTCGTGGTCGAAGAACATCGCCTCGTCGTCGCCGGAATCCTTGGCCGCGACCTGCGCGTTGAAACGTGCGGCCTGGTCCTCGGCGTCGTTGAGCTCGGAGAAGCCGTTGCCGAACTCGCGCCCGGTGATGTAGAGCTCGAAGCGCTCGGTGACCTCGGGGCGGTCGTCGTTGGCGCGCGCGAGCGGCGAGATCTCGGTCGGGTGTTCCATGATGAAGGTCGGCTGCCAGAGCTTTTCCTCCACGGTCTCCTCGAAGTACATCACCTGCAGGCTCGGCAGGCTGCGCTGCGAGAGGCGGTCCTTCTCCTCGCTCAGGCCGAGCCTGCGCAGGTCGGCGACCAGCCATTCGACGCTGTCCACGCGCGCCGGCGCGTCGGGGCCTTCCGCGACAGGCGCGCCGGCCTCGGTGTACTTCACGATCGCCTCGCGGATCGTCAGGCGCTCGAAGGGCCGGCTCAGGTCGACCTCGCGGCCCTGGTAGACGAGCTGCTCGCCGCCCGTGGTCTTCCGGGCGATCGTGCGGACGATCAGCTCGGTGAAGTCCATCAGGTCCTGGTAGTTCCAGTAGGCCGCGTAGAACTCCATCATCGTGAATTCGGGGTTGTGCCGCACCGAGATGCCTTCGTTGCGGTAGCTCCGGTTGATCTCGAAGACGCGCTCGAAGCCGCCGACGATCAGGCGCTTGAGGTACAGCTCGGGCGCGATGCGCAGGAACATCTCCTGGTCGAGTGCGTTGTGATGCGTCTTGAAGGGCTTGGCGTTGGCGCCGCCCGGGATCGGATGGAGCATCGGCGTCTCGACCTCCAGGAAGTCGTTGGCCACCATGAACTCGCGCAGGGCCGAGACCGCCTTGCTGCGCGCCTTGAAACGCTCGCGCGCCGATTCGTCGGTGATCAGGTCGACATGGCGCTGGCGGTACTTCTGCTCCTGATCGGCCATGCCGTGGAACTTGTCGGGCAGCGGGCGCAGGCTCTTGGTGAGCATGCGGATCGAGGTCACCTTGATCGACAGTTCGCCGGTGCGGGTCTTCATCAGCGTGCCCTCGGCACCGACGATGTCGCCCAGGTCCCAGCGCTTGAAGTCGGCATAGGCGGCCTCGCCGATGGCGTCGCGCGTGACATAGATCTGGATGCGGCCGGTGGCGTCCTGCACGGACGCGAAGCTGGCCTTTCCCATGACGCGCTTGAGCATCATGCGCCCGGCCACGCTGTAGGTGGCGGTGGCGGCCTCGAGCGCCTCGGCGGTGGTCTCGCCGTGGGCCGCCAGCAGCGCGGCGGCGCGGTCGCGCGGCTTGAAGTCGTTGGGAAACGCGACGCCCCGGCCGTCGGCCTGCGCGGCGCGCATCGCCTTGAGCTTCTCGCGCCGCTCGGCGATCAGCTGGTTGTCGTCGACGGCGGGCGTGGGCGCGGCGGCGGACACGGGGGAGGGCGTGGATTCGGTCATTGGAAGGGCCAGGAAGGGGACGGCGCGACGGCCGGCGGGCGCGGCCCCGGGAAGGACCGTGACCGGCTCGGGCGTCGCGCACGAGAGGGAAGCAGGGCGCGCCGGCGTGGCGCGGAACCCTCGATTTTAAGGCGCGCGGTCACCGATGCCGTTGCGCGAGAGCAGGTCGTCCACCAGTTCGAGGCGCATGAGCGGACTGTCGAGCTCCATCAGGCGCTGGCGCGCCTCCGGCTGCATCGGCAGCAGTTCGCTCCACCGGTTGGCCAGCCAGCCGCAGTCGTCGAAACGGTGCGGCTCGGTCATCGGCAGGCGCAGGGCATCGGCGTCGCCGGCCTTGCGCCGTTCCTCCAGCGTGTCGACCAGCCGGCGCAGGGCATCGGCAACGTGACGCAGGTCCTCTGGCACGGCGAGCGCCACGTCGGCCTCCACCGCCTCGGCCTCGGCGGTCCACAGGCCGTGCTTCTGCAAGGCGCTGCTGCGGATGCGGAAACGCTGCGTACCGGTGCACTCGACGCGCATCAGACCGGGCTGCGGGGCGTCGAACTCGCGGATCACGGCCAGCGTGCCGATCGTCGCGAAGCGCTCGGTGCCGGCGCCGGCCACGCGCACTTCGGCGCCCTGCACCAGGCTCACCACACCGAAGGGCGAACCCTGCCGGCGGCAGCGCCCGATCATGTCGAGGTAGCGCACCTCGAAGACCTGCAACGGCAGCAGGCCGTCGGGAAACAGCACGGTGCCCAGCGGGAAGAGGGGCAGGTCGTGCAGGACGGCGGGAAGGGGAAGGGGGGTCATGGGAACACCTCGCTGGCTATCATCGGACTCCATGCTCTACCAGATCACCGCGTTCCTGCTCGATGTCATTGCCGGCCTTCTGGGCGGAGCATGCCTGTTGAGGCTGTACATGCAGTATCACCGCGTACCGTTCGACAATCCGCTCGGTCGTTTCGTGTTCGCGCTGACCGACTGGATCGTCATGCCATTGCGCCGCATCGTGCCCGCGTTTCGGCGCTGGGATCTGGCCAGCCTCGTCGCCGCCTGGCTCGTGATCACGGTCAAGTACGTGCTGCTGTTCCTGCTGGCGGGCCAGACCGCGCGGATGGGACTGCTGCCCGTGCTGTCGCTGATCGGGCTGGTGCAGTTGGCGGTGTCGGGACTCACGATGCTGCTGATCGTGCATGCCGTGCTGTCGTGGGTGCCGGGGGCCTCGCCCGCACTGCGCGACGTCGTCGCGCGCCTGGCCGATCCGCTGGTGGCGCCGTTGCGGCGCTTCATCCCTCTGGTCGGCGGTGTCGACCTGTCGCCGCTGGCCGCCATCGTGCTGCTGCAGGTGGCAGGGATGGTGGTCGGCAGCGTGCTGGGTTCGTTGCTCAGGTGACGGCGTCGGCGGGCTGGCGCAGCAGCATCGCCAGCGTGCTGGCCACGGTCTTGCGCAACTCGCGGCGGTCGCAGATGAAATCGACGGCGCCTTTGGTCTGCAGGAATTCCGAGCGCTGGAAGCCTTCGGGCAGGGTGACCCGAACCGTCGACTCGATCACGCGCGGCCCGGCGAATCCGATCAGCGCCTTGGGCTCGGCGACCACCACGTCGCCCAGGAACGCGAAGCCCGCCGAGACGCCACCCATGGTCGGATCGGTCAGCACGCTGACGTAGGGCAGTCCCTTCTTGGCCAGGTGCGTGAGCGCGGCGTTGGTCTTGGCCATCTGCATGAGCGACAGCAGGCCTTCCTGCATGCGCGCGCCGCCGGTGGCGGTGAAGCACACGAACGGCACCTTCTGCTCGATTGCGGTCTCCACGCCGCGCACGAAGCGCTCGCCGACCACGCTGCCCATGCTGCCGCCCATGAACTCGAACTCGAAGCAGGCGACCACCGCGCTGATGCTGTGGATCGATCCGCCCATCACCACCAGCGCGTCGGTCTCGCCGGTGTGCTCCATCGCCTCCTTCAGGCGCTCGGGATACTTGCGGCTGTCCTTGAACTTGAGCGGGTCGACCGGCAGCACTTCCTGGCCCAGCTCGTAGCGGCCTTCGGGATCGAGGAACTTGTCCAGCCGCGCCCGGGCGCCGATGCGGAAGTGGTGGCTGCAGTTGGGGCAGACGTTCTGGTTGTGCTCCAGGTCGGTCTTGTAGAGCACCGTCTCGCAGCTCGGGCACTTGGTCCACAGGCCGCCGGGCACCTGACGGCGCTCGCTGGGATCGGTCTGCGTGATCTTCGGGGGCAGGAGTTTTTCTAGCCAGCTCATGGGCGGTCCTCGTTGAAGTCGGTGCGGGGGGCGATTATCGGCCGATCGAACGCCTCGCGGATCAGCCGCCGGCCGCGTTCTTGGGCGTGGCGCCCGGCAGGGCGTCGAGGGCCTGGCGGATCTCGCCGAGGAACTCGCGCACCACCGGAACGACGCGCTCGCGCGGCTGGTCGCCGATGAGCTGCAGGATCCGCGTGCCGATCACCACCGCATCGGCGGTCGAGCCCACCGCCTGGGCCGTGCGGGCGTCGCGGATGCCGAAGCCCACGCCCACGGGCACCGTCACGTGCGCGCGGATGCGCGGGATCATGCGGCCGACGGCCTCGGTGTCGAGGTGGCCGGCGCCGGTCACGCCCTTGAGCGAGACGTAGTAGACGTAGCCCGTGGCGATGCGCGCGACCTGCGCCATGCGCGCCTCGGTGCTGGTCGGGGCCAGCAGGAAGATCAGGTCGATGCCCACGGCGCGCAGCTCGGCGGCGAAGACCTCGCACTCCTCCGGCGGGTAGTCGACGATCAGCAGTCCGTCGACGCCGGCGGTGGCCGCGTCGCGCACGAAGCTGCCCTTGCCGTGGACGCCGTCGTAGCGCTCGACCGGGTTGGCGTAGCCCATCAGCACGACCGGCGTGCGGGTGTCGTCGCGGCGGAAGTCCGCCACCATCGCCAGCACCTGGCGCGTGCCGACGCCCTGCGCGAGTGCCGCCTCGCCGGCCTGCTGGATCACCGGGCCGTCGGCCATCGGGTCGGAGAAGGGGACGCCCAGTTCGATGACGTCGGCGCCGGCCGCGACCATGCCGTGCATCAGCTCGGGCGTGACGTCGGGGAACGGGAAGCCCGCCGTCACGTAGGGAATGAGGGCCTTTCGCCCGTCACGCGCCAGCGCCTCGAAGGTCGCGGCGATGCGGCTCATGCCTTGCCTCCCTTCACGCCCAGACCGCGCATCGACGGCCGGTCGTAGAAGTCGACGCCCGACAGATCGGCCACCGTGCCGATGTCCTTGTCGCCGCGACCCGAGAGGTTGACCAGGATCGACTGGTCGGCGCGCATCGTCGGGGCCAGCTTCATGGCGTAGGCCACCGCGTGGGCCGATTCGAGCGCGGGGATGATGCCCTCGGTCCGGCACAGGTAGTGGAAGGCCGCGAGCGCCTCGGCGTCGGTGACGCCGACGTACTCGGCGCGGCCGATGTCGGCCAGGTGCGCGTGCTCGGGGCCGACGCCGGGATAGTCCAGGCCGGCGCTGATGCTGTGCGTCTCGGTGATCTGGCCGTCCTCGGTCTGCAGCAGGTAGGTCCGGTTGCCGTGCAGCACGCCGGGGCTGCCGCGCAGGATCGAGGCCGAGTGCTTGCCGCTGTCCAGGCCTTCACCGGCGGCCTCGACGCCGATCAGGCGCGTCTGCTCGTACGGGATGTAGGGATGGAAGATACCCATCGCGTTGCTGCCCCCGCCCACGCAGGCGACCACCACGTCGGGTTGCCGGTCGGCGCGGTCGGTGACGCCGTCGACCGCCAGCATCGCGGGCATCTGGGCGATGCATTCGGTGCCGATGACGCTCTGGAAGTCGCGCACCATCATCGGATAGGGGTGCGGACCGGCCACGGTGCCGATGATGTAGAAAGTGTTCTCGACGTTGGTGACCCAGTCGCGCATGGCCTCGTTGAGCGCGTCCTTCAGGGTCTTGCTGCCCGACTCGACCGGCACCACCGTCGCGCCCAGCAGGTTCATGCGGTAGACGTTGGGGCTCTGGCGCAGGACGTCCTGGCTGCCCATGTAGACCACGCATTCGAGGCCGTAGCGCGCGCAGATCGTGGCCGTGGCCACCCCGTGCTGGCCGGCGCCGGTCTCGGCGATCACGCGCGGCTTGCCCATGCGCTTGGCGAGCATCGCCTGGCCGATCACGTTGTTGATCTTGTGCGCGCCGGTGTGATTGAGGTCCTCGCGCTTGAGGTAGATCTGCGCGCCGCCCATCTCGTGGCTGGTGCGCGCGGCGTGATAGACCGGCGAGGGCCGCCCCACGAAGTGGGCCAGTTCGTAGTGGAATTCGGCCAGGAACGCCGGATCGTCCTTGTAGCGGGCGTAGGCCTCGCGCAGTTCGGCGATGGCGTGGGTGAGCGTCTCGCTCGCGAAGGTGCCGCCATAGGGGCCGAAATGGCCACTGGCGTCGGGTTGCTGATAGCGGGTGCTGGCGTCCATGGGATGCTTTCTCTGTGTCTCTCGATGGGGAGCGTCGGCGACGGCCCGGATGAGTGGGCGTCGCGCGGCGGGTGGGGTCAGGTCGCGAGGTCGGCGGTGCGCACGGCGGCGATGAAGGCGCCGACCTTGGCGGCGTCCTTGATGCCTTTCATGCCCGGGCCGTCGGCCTCGACGCCGGAGCTGACGTCAACGGCCAGCGACCGGCAACGCGGGCGCAGCGCGGCGATGCCCTCTGCCACGTTTGCAGGTGTGAGTCCACCACTCAAGACGAGGTGAGCGTCGACGGCGGTTGGAAGGAGTGACCAATCGAATGCATTGCCGCCGCCGCCGAAACCCGCGACTTCGGCGTCGAGCAGGATGGCGTGGGCGTGGGAGAAATCGGATGCGTATTTTAGGAGGTCGAAACTTGCCCCTGCCGCCCCCAGAGGAATGCGCGCCGCGCGCAGGAAGCGGTGGGCGCCGTCGCCGCTCGCCTCGACGCACCACGCGGGCGATTCGTCACCGTGGAACTGGGCCATCGCGCCGGGCACCCGCCGCAGGGCGTCGCGCACCCGGGTCGCGTCGTCGTTGACGAACAGCAGCACCGGCGTGACGAAGGGCGGCAGGCGCGCCGCCAACTCGGCCGCCCGCGCGACCGACACGGCGCGCGGACTCGGCGGATAGAGCACGAAGCCGACCGCGTCGGCGCCGGACTCGACGGCCGCGTCGACGTCGGCCTCGCGCGTCAAGCCGCAGATCTTGATGCGCGTGCGGGATGACGCGGACCTCGCGACGGCAGTGGACGGAACGGTTGGAAGGCTCATGCGGACGATGATACGCACGCCCCTCCCGGCACGCCGGCACCCGACTTCAGGCGCCGAGCGTGGCCTCGGCCGGCAGGCCCCAGGCCGCATCGTAGAGCGGGCCGAGGAAATACAGCCCGTCGGCGGAGAAGGTCGGCGCGGCGACCTTGCGGCTGCGCGCGGCCAACACCTCGGCGATCCACTCCGGCGGCGCCTCGCCATGACCCACCCGCAGCAGGCAGCCCATCAGGTTGCGGATCATGTGATGCAGGAAGGCATCGGCCTCGAACTCGAAGCGCCAATGGCAGCGCTCGCCGTCGGCGGACGCGTCACGCCGGAGGATGTCGATGCGCCGCAGGTGCTTGACCGGCGATCGCGCCTGGCAGGCCGAGGCCCGGAACGAACTGAAGTCGTGGGTGCCGATCAAATGGGCGGCGGCCGCACGCATGGCGTCGCCGTCGAGCGCGCGCATCGACCAGCCGACGCGTCCGGCGTCCAGGCTCGGGCGCACCGGGGATTGCGAGAGCTCGTAGCGGTAGCGGCGCGTCAGCGCGCTGGCCCGGCAGTGGAAGGCGTCGGGCACCGGATGCGCCCACTGCAACGCGATGTCCGCCGGCAGGTAGCGGTTGGTGCCACGAACCCAGGAGAACGGCGCGCGCTCGATGTCGGTGTCGAAGTGCGCCACCTGCATGAGCGCGTGCACGCCGGCGTCGGTGCGACCGGCGCACAGCGTCGAGATCGGGGCGTCGGCGAATCGGCCCAAGGCGGCTTCGAGCCGGTCCTGCACGGTCCGTCCCGAGCGCTGACTCTGCCAGCCCTGGTAGGCCTGCCCGTTGTAGCGCACGCCCAGCGCGATCCTCATGTCACTTCCCTGCGACGAAACGGGGCACCCGAGGCGCCATCCCACCTGCGATCACTCGAGCTGGCTCAGCATCCGCCGGGCCTGCTGGCGCAGCTCGCCGGAACTCTCGGATTCGACCTCCTCGATCAGCGACCGCGCGCCTTCGAGGTCGCCCATGGCCTGCAGCTCGCGCGCCAGCGCCAGCTTGATCGCCTGCGGGTCACTGTCGATCTGGCGCTGCGACTCCAGGCTCGCGCGAACCGTGTCGGCCGCTGCCGGCGTGCGCGTCTGGGACAGGTCGCGGACGTCGAAATCGATCAGGCCCGAGTCCGGCGGCAGGTCGGCACGCAAGGTGGCGTACTCGCTCTCGGGCACCTCTGGCAGTGCCTGACGCGGGGGGGGCGTCTCGAGTGCGGCCGGCGTCGTGTCGAAATCCGCCAGATCGATCGTCAGCGGATGGTCCGCACCGCCGTCGAGGGGCGGATGCGGCATGGTGGACAGGAAGGGGTTCTGCGGCCGGTTCGCCTCGGGCGGGTTCTCGAGGGGCATCGAGATCGTCGTGTCCAGGGGCGGTTGCATGGGATCGACGGGCTTGCGAGCGGCTGGCGCAGGGGGCGGGACGGGATCGGGCCGATCGAGGTCCAGATCGAAATCGAGCGGCGCCACGGAAGGCACGAAGGCCGGTGCCTGCGACGTGAAGACCGGGGGCAGCGCCGACACGGGCTCGGGCGTGGAGGGCACGGCCGCGGGCACGGACACGGCCACCGGCACCGACGCGGTCTGCGCGCGGATCGCCTCGGCCGACATGCTCAGGGCTGCGGCCCCCGCCAGGCCACCGGCGCGGCCGTCGGCGTCGTAGGCCGGATTGCCGGGGTCCAGTTCGCGGCCCATCTCCAGCACGCGCGCCCAGTCGCCGCCGGTGCCGCCGGTCAGTGCGTGGACGTCCTGCGCCAGCGTCGCGTAAGCACGGACGTCGCGACGCTTGGCATGGATCTCCAGCAGCTTCAGGTGGATGGCCACGCGTTCCGGTTGCGCCTTCAGGGCCTCGCGCAGGATTTCCTCGGCCTGCAGGTCGCGGCCGTAGGCGAGGTAGACATCGGCCTCCGCGACCGGATCGACATCGGCGGCATCGACGTGGCTGGGCGAATAGGAAAGCGACGATGCCAACGCGCCGCCGCGCTGGCGCGTGTCCACCGATTCGCCGCCGCTCGCGGCGAAGAACGAGTCCTTGGGCACGTTGCTTTCCAGGAAGACGCTGTCGGCCGCATCCCGGCGCCTGCGGCTGTTCAGACGGAACGCCAGCCAGGCGATCAGCAGACCCATCAGGCCGAGGCCGCCGAGCGCCAGCGGGTTGGCCAGGATGGACTCGTACCAGGCCTCTTCGGAACCGGCCGCGGTGGCAGCAGCGGGCACGGACACGCTCGCGGCGGGCGTGGCGGGCGTGGTGGGCGTGCTGGCCGTCGGCGCGGCGGTGCCGTTGCCCGGGCCGGCCGCATCGGCTGCGGCGGGTGCGGCTGCGACGGCGGTCGCGGCGGTACTGCCGGACGCTGGCGTGATCGCCGGCGTACCTGGAGTGGGCGCGCTGGCGACGCCCAGCGGACCTGCGACGCCCGCGGTGGGCGCCCCGGGCGCGGAACCGGCCACGCCACCACCACCGGCGCCCGCCTGCGGCGTCGGGGCATTCGCGGATGCCGGCGCGCTGCCGCCCGGTGCGATGGTCAACCGGTCGGCGGGCGTGTCGGGCGTGCGCGCCTGCACGTCGGACTGCACCCTGCCGGCCGCCTGCCGACCCGGCGGCGCCAGGCCGGAAGCCGGCGCGTTGTCGGCCAGCTGGCGGCGGTAGTCACCGAAGTCGCGACTCTGGGCGATGACGGCGCGCCGTGCGTCCTGCGGCGACAAGGCGCCGGCCTGCGACGCATCGGGCACTTCCATCACGGCACCGGCCCGGACGCGATTGAGGTTGCCTTCCATGAAGGCGTCGGGATTGGCGCGCAGCAGCGCCACGAGCATCTGGTCGAGCGAGATCTCGGCGGGCTTGACGGCGTTGGCGATCCGGCTGGCGGTGTCGCCGGGGCGCACGGTGATCTGGCGACCACCGCCACCGTCGACGCTGCTCCTGGCCGTGGGAGGCACGATGCGTTCCGCCGGTGCCGGCGCCGGCGCCGGTGCTTGCGTGACGCTCGTGGGCCGTTGAGCGGGCACGGCACGTGGCCGATCCGTCGGCGGCGTCGAGGGTCTGGCGCGGTCCTCGCCCGCGACGGACGCCGGACGCGACGCGGGGACCGGCACGGCCGCCACGGCCGGGGGCGGGGCCACCGGGCGGGCGCCCGCCGGATCGATCAGCACGGTGTAGTCGCGGAACACGCGTCCCGAACTGCCGTTGGCTTCGAGCAGCACGTCGATGAAGGGATCGGCCATCTGCCGGCTGCTGGACAGCTGCACGACATAGCGGCCGTTCGGGCGGCGCTGCACGGTCGCCTGCACGTCCGCGAGCGCCGAGTTGTAGGGCACGCCGATGGCACGGAACGCATCGGCCGACGGGATGCGGACCCGCAGGCCGTCGGCCTCGGCGGCCGTGACGTCCGTCAGTTCGACTTCCGCGCGAAGCGGCTCCCCCAGGGACGACAGCACGTTGATCCGACCCAGGGAGAGCGCTGCCGCGTCGATGCCGAACGTGCCGAGGGCCAGTGCGATGCCCGCCGCGACGAGGGACAGGGCGGGGCGGCGGGGGAGGGAAGGCAGGAGGGGAGCGGCGCGTGCCGGAGATCTGTTCATTCGGGGCGGAGCCAAACAGCGTTAAGAATTGTAAGGGGACGTTAACATTATCGTTTCGCACTGACAAGGCGCCGTCCATCACCCCCGCCCGGCAGCGCGCGGCCTGTCGACCGGGCGCCGCGTCGTCGGGAAACTCAGGCTTCCAGCAGGATGCGCAGCATGCGGCGCAGCGGCTCGGCCGCGCCCCACAGCAGCTGGTCGCCGATGGTAAAGGCGCCGACGTAGTCGGGCCCCATGGCCAGCTTGCGGATGCGGCCGACCGGAATGTCCATGGTGCCGGTCACGGCCACCGGGGTGAGCGACCTGACCGTCGCCTCGCGCGTGTTGGGCACGACCTTCGCCCATGGGTTGTCAGCGGCGATCATGGCCTCGATGTCCGCCACGGGCACGTTCTTCTTCAACTTGAAGGTCAGCGCCTGACTGTGGCAGCGCATGGCGCCGACGCGCACGCAGAAGCCGTCGACCGGCGTCGCCGCGGTGCCGAAGCCGGCGCCCTGGCCCAGGATCTTGTTGGTCTCCGCGCCGCCCTTCCACTCTTCCTTGGACGTGCCCCAGCCTTCCTCTTCCTGGCCCTTGCCCAGGCCCAGGTCCTTGTCGATCCAGGGAATCAGCGAGCCGCCCAGGGGGGCGCCGAAGTTCGCGATCTCGCTCGCGCCGAGGTTCTGCTGCTTCTGCAGCACCTTGCGGTCGATCTCCAGGATGGCGGACTTGGGGTCGTCCAGCAATGCGCGCACCTCGGCGTTGAGCGTGCCGAACTGCGTGAGCAGTTCGCGCATGTGCTGCGCGCCGCCGCCCGACGCGGCCTGGTAGGTCATGCTGGTCATCCACTCGACCAGGCCGGCCTTGTACAGCGCGCCGACGCCCATCAGCATGCAGCTGACGGTGCAATTGCCGCCGATCCAGTTCTTGCCGCCCTTGACCAGCGCGTTGCGGATGACGGGCAGGTTGACCGGGTCCAGCACGATGACGGCATCGTCCTGCATGCGCAGGGTGGAGGCGGCGTCGATCCAGTGGCCGGTCCAGCCGGTCGCGCGCAGCTTGGAAAACACGGCGGAGGTGTAGTCGCCGCCCTGCGCCGTGACGACGATCTCGCACTTCTTGAGCGCCTCGATGTCGTGGGCGTCCTGGAGCGTGGTCTCGTTCTTCGCCCAGGCCGGAGCCTTGCCGCCGGCGTTGGAGGTGGAGAAGAAGACCGGCTCGATGAGACCGAAGTCGTCTTCGGCCTGCATGCGGTCCATCAGGACCGAGCCGACCATGCCGCGCCAGCCCACGAGGCCGACCAGAGGTTGAGATGCGTTCGCCATTTCAGTGTGCCCTTTGAGAAAAAGAAGGATGGGTTTCTCTTTGCGCCCGGCTCGTCGGGCCGGGGGGCATGACGAAGCGGGCCGCGGTCAGCCGGTAATCGTCTTTTTGGTGATGGCCGAGGCCGGCGACGAGGACAGCGCGGCCACCACCGCATCGCCCATCTCGCGCGTACCGACGCGCGTCGTGCCCGCCGACCAGATGTCTCCCGTGCGCAATCCCGACGCCAGCACCGCGCTCACCGCCGACTCGATTCGGTCGGCGGCCTCGGGCTGTTGGAGGGAGAAGCGGAGCATCATGGCGGCGGACAGGATTGTAGCCAGCGGATTGGCGATGCCCTTGCCGGCGATGTCCGGCGCGCTGCCGTGGCTGGGCTCGTAGAGGCCCTGGCTGCTGGCGTTGAGCGAGGCCGAGGGCAGCATGCCGATCGAGCCCGTCAGCATCGCTGCGGCGTCCGACAGGATGTCGCCGAACATGTTGCCGGTGACCACGACGTCGAACTTCTTGGGCGCCTTCACCAGCTGCATGGCGGCGTTGTCGACGTACATGTGGTCGAGCTCGACGTCCGGGTAGTCCTTGCCGACCTCGGTGACGACGTCCTTCCAGAACTGGAAGGTCTCCAGCACGTTGGCCTTGTCGACGCTGGTCACGCGCTTGCCGCGCTTGCGTGCCGCATCGAAGGCGACGCGCGCGATGCGCTCGATCTCCGGACGCGAGTAGCGCATCGTGTCGAAGGCCTCCTCGGCGCCGGGGAAGTGCCCGTCGATGGCGGTGCGGCGACCGCGCGGCTGCCCGAAATAGATGTCACCGGTGAGCTCGCGCACGATCAGGATGTCCAGGCCGGCGACCAGTTCGGGCTTCAGGCTGGAAGCGCCGACGAGCTGCTCGTAGCAGATGGCGGGGCGGAAGTTGGCGAACAGTCCGAGGTGCTTGCGCAGGCCCAGGATGGCCTGCTCGGGGCGCAGGGGACGGTCCAGCGTGTCGTATTTCCAGTCGCCGACAGCACCGAAGAGGATGGCGTCGGCGTCCTTGGCCAACTGCAGCGTGGCGTCGGGCAGCGGATGGCCATGGGCGTCGAAGGCAGCGCCGCCGACGAGCGCGGTTTCCATCTCGAACTTCAGGTCGAGCGCGCCGAGCACGCGAACGGCCTCGGCGACGATTTCGGTGCCGATGCCGTCACCTGGGAGAACTGCGATTTTCATGAGTCTTTTCTTTTGTCTTGGAGAGGGGGCGAGGCGGGTGCGCGCATCCGCCTCGGCGGTTCAGACCAGCGCGGTCTTCGCCAGCCAGGGCTTGGTGGCCAGGCGCTCGGTCTCGAAGGCCAGGATCTTGTCCTTCTTCTGCAGCGTGAGCCCGATGTCGTCGAGACCGTTGAGCAGGCAGAACTTGCGGAAGGCCTGCACCTCGAAGGCCAGTTCGGTGCCGTCGGGCTTGACGACGACCTGGCGCTCCAGGTCGATGGTGAGCGCATAGCCGGGAAAGGCGAACACCTCGTCGAACAGCTGCGCGACCTGCGACTCCGGCAGCACGATCGGCAGCAGGCCGTTCTTGAAGCTGTTGTTGAAGAAGATGTCGGCGTAGCTCGGCGCGATGATGGCGCGGAAGCCGAACTGGTCGAGTGCCCACGGCGCGTGCTCGCGCGACGAGCCGCAACCGAAGTTCTTCCGCGCCAGCAGCACGGAGGCGCCGGCGTAGCGCGGCTGGTTGAGGACGAAATCGGGATTGGGCCTGCGCGAGCCCGGGTCCTGTCCCGGTTCGCCGTGGTCGAGGTAGCGCCACTCGTCGAACAGGTTCGGGCCGAAGCCGGTCTTGCGGATCGACTTGAGGAACTGCTTGGGGATGATGGCGTCGGTGTCGACGTTCTCGCGATCCATCGGTGCCGCGAGGCCTTTGTGAACGGTGAATTTCTGCATTTGAGGTTTTCCTCGATCAGGCGAATTGACGGATGTCGACGAAGTGGCCGTGCACCGCGGCGGCGGCGGCCATGGCCGGACTCACGAGGTGGGTGCGTCCGCCGGCGCCCTGGCGGCCCTCGAAGTTGCGGTTGCTGGTCGAGGCGCAACGCTCGCCCGGCTCCAGCCGGTCGGCGTTCATCGCCAGGCACATCGAGCAGCCGGGCTCGCGCCACTCGAAGCCGGCGGCCTTGAAGATCTGGTCGAGTCCTTCGCGCTCGGCCTGTTCCTTGACGAGTCCGGACCCCGGCACCACCATCGCCAGCTTGACGTTCCCGGCCACCTTCTGGCCGAGTCGCTTGACCACCGCGGCGGCCTCGCGCATGTCCTCGATCCGGCTGTTGGTGCACGAGCCGATGAAGACCTTGTCGACGAAGATGTCGTTCATCGGCTTGTTGGGCTCCAGGCCCATGTAGGTGAGGGCGCGCTCGATGGCGCCACGCTTGTTGGCGTCCTTTTCCTTGTCAGGATCGGGCACGCGGCCGTCGATGGCCGTCACCATCTCGGGCGAAGTGCCCCAGGTGACCTGCGGCGGGATCTGCGCCGCGTCGAGTTCGACCACGGCGTCGAAGCGTGCATCGGGGTCCGACTGCAGCGTCTTCCAGTAGGCCACCGCCTGATCCCATTCGACGCCGGTCGGCGCGAAAGGGCGGCCCTTGACGTAGGCGATGGTCTTGTCGTCGACCGCCACCAGCCCGGCGCGCGCACCGGCCTCGATGGCCATGTTGCACACGGTCATGCGGCCTTCCATGCTCAGTTCACGGATCGCCGAGCCGCCGAACTCGATGGTGTAGCCGGTGCCCCCGGCGGTGCCGATGCGTCCGATGATCGCCAGCACGATGTCCTTGGCCGTGCAGCCCAGGGGCAGCTTGCCCTCGACCTTGATCAGCAGGTTCTTGGCCTTCTTGGCCAGCAGCGTCTGCGTCGCCATCACGTGCTCGACCTCGCTGGTGCCGATGCCGTGCGCGAGGGCGCCGAACGCGCCGTGCGTGGAGGTGTGGGAGTCGCCGCAGACGACGGTCATGCCCGGCAGCGTCGCGCCCGACTCGGGGCCGATGACGTGGACGATGCCCTGGCGCTTGCTCAGGAACGGGAAGAAGGCGGCGGCGCCGAATTCCTCGATGTTGTGATCGAGCGTGGTGACCTGTTCCTTGCTGATCGGATCGGTGATGCCGTCGTAGCCGCGTTCCCAGCCTGTGGTGGGCGTGTTGTGGTCGGCCGTGGCGACCACCGAACTGATGCGCCAGAGCTTGCGCCCCGCGACGCGCAGGCCCTCGAAGGCCTGCGGGCTGGTCACCTCGTGGACCAGGTGGCGGTCGATGTAGAGGATGGAAGTGCCGTCCTCCTCGGTGTGGACGACGTGTTCGTCCCAGAGCTTGTCGTAGAGCGTGCGTGCCATGGTGGGTTTTCCTTCGTGGGTTCTCTTGGGATTCGGGAGCGTGTCGGTGGTGGGGTGTCGGCGGCGCGGGAGCGTCCGTGCCTCAGGCGGCGAGTCCGGCGGGCGCCGGCTCGACCGCTTCGCCGGAGGCACGCAGGTGCGCGACCAGTGCCCGTGCGGCGACGGGCAAGGTGGAGAAATCGCGTGCCACGAGCCGGATCTCGCGCCGGGCCCACCCGTCCGCGAGGGGAAGGCCGCGCAGCCGGTGGCCGATGCCCGCGCGCATGAGGTCGAACGCACGGCCCGGCATCACGCCGATGCCCAGGCCGTTCTCGATCATGCGGCACATGGCGTCCAGCCCGGTCACGTGGATGCGCAATCGGAGGTTGCGGCCGGCTTCCAGGGCCGCCTGGCGCGTCGCGACATAGATCGAACTGTTGGTGTGCAGGCCGACGTGGTCGAAGTCGAGCGCTTCGGCGAACGCCACGCTTGGCGCGGACCCGTCATCACCCCCGGACTCTGCCCGCAGGAGGGCATGACCGGTCGGCACGACCAGCATCAGGTGATCGGTGCGATAAGGCTGGGTCTGCAGTTCGCTGGCCCCCTCCGGCGCGTGGCACACGCCCAGGTCGGCCGCACCTTCCCGAACGGCACGCAGCACTTCGGTGCTCAGGTGCTCCTCCAGATCGATCTTGATCTCCTCGTGCCGGTGGCGGAAGGCTCCCAGGTCCTCCGGCAGGAACTGGACGATGGCGGAGATGTTCGCGTGCATGCGAACATGGCCGCGCACGCCATCGGCGTATTCGCTGAGCTCGCCCTGCATCTTCTCGAGGCTGTAGAGCACCGAACGCGCGTGGTGCAGCAGACTCTCCCCGGCCGGTGTCAGGTCGACACCGCGGGCGTGGCGATAGAGCAGGCGCGTGGACAAGGTGGTCTCCAGGTCGGACAGGCGCTTGCTGACCGCCGAAGCGGCGATGAATTCGCGCTCCGCGGCGCGGCCGATGCTGCCCAGCTCGCACACCGCCACGAACAGCTGCAGCGAGGTCAGGTCCATGCGGCGGGCGAAACTGCGTTCTGAGGCAATCACGAAGGGGCATCGCGCGAAAAGATGGGGGGACCATATTCTCTCCGCTTCGGACGGGTCTGGCCATCGCCAAGCGAGATGGCCAAGCCATCGATGGGCGATGAACCCCAGCATCGAGCGCCCAGAAAAAAGCGGACCGAAGTCCGCTTTCTCCAACGGGGTCGACCCGATTTACTTCTTGCGCTCGGCGGCGTTCTCGATCTTCTCGCCACCCTTCTGGATGTCCTGGCCAGCGCCCTTGAACGTGTTGCAGCCTGCGAGGGGCACGGCGAAGGCAAAGGTAACGGCGATCAGTGCGGCAAGTTTCTTCATGGGAACTCCTTCGGGATTTATGGAATTGAAGTGGGTTGATCCACCGTCGAGGAGCGTAAGCAGATCGCGCGAAACACCCTGTAATCCAAAAGGCAAAAAAGCTGCCCTCGGGCAGCTTTCAGGGACAACCCGGGAAACTGTGTTGCAAATCCAACAACCCGGCGTTCGTTCCTGCGAATCAGCGCGTGGCGATCGCCTGCACGTCGCGCTGCACCGAGCCTTCGAAGAGCTGGCGCGGCCGGCCGATCTTGTACTCCGGATCGCCGATCATCTCGTTGAGCTGAGCGATCCAGCCCACGGTGCGGGCGAGGGCGAACACGGCGGTGAACAACGGCACTGGAATGCCGATCGCGCGCTGCACGATGCCCGAATAGAAATCGACGTTCGGGTAGAGCTTGCGCGAGACGAAATACTCGTCTTCCAGGGCGATCTTCTCGAGGGCCATGGCCAGCTTGAACAGCGGGTCGTTTTCCAGGCCCATCTCGGCGAGCACTTCCTTGCAGGTTTCCTGCATCAGCTTGGCGCGCGGATCGTAGTTCTTGTAGACCCGGTGACCGAAGCCCATCAGCTTGACGTTGGAGTTCTTGTCCTTGACCTGCTTGATGAACTCACCGATCTTCTCGACGCCGCCCGCCTTCTGGATGTCGTAGAGCATGTTCAGCGCCGCCTCGTTGGCACCGCCATGGGCAGGACCCCAGAGGCACGCCACGCCGGCCGCGATGGCGGCGAACGGGTTGGTCCCGGACGATCCGCACAGGCGCACGGTGGACGTCGAGGCATTCTGTTCATGATCGGCGTGCAGGATGAAGATGCGGTCGAGCGCGCGTTCGAGCACCGGGCTGACCTTGTATTCCTCGCACGGCGTGGCGAACATCATGTGCAGGAAATTGCCCGCGTAGCTCAGGTCGTTCCTGGGATACATGTACGGCTGGCCGATCGTGTACTTGTACGCCATGGCCACCAGCGTGGGCATCTTCGCGATGAGGCGGATCGCCGCGATCTCGCGGTGCTTCGGATTGTTGATGTCCGTGCTGTCGTGATAGAAGGCCGAGAGCGCGCCGACCAGCCCGGTCATGATCGCCATCGGATGGGCGTCGCGGCGGAAGCCGCGCAGGAAGAACTGCATCTGCTCGTTGACCATCGTGTGGTTGGTCACGAGCTTGGTGAAGTCGCCCTTCTGGGTCTCGTTGGGCAGTTCTCCGTACAGCAGCAGGTGGCAGGTCTCGAGGAAGTCGCAGTTGGTGGCGAGCTGTTCGATCGGATAGCCGCGATAGAGCAGTTCGCCCTTGTCTCCATCGATGTAGGTGATGTGCGACTGGCACGAGGCGGTCGACATGAAGCCTGGGTCGTACGTGAACATGCCGGTCTGCGCGTACAGCTTGCGGATGTCGATGACGTCGGGGCCCAAGGTGCCCTTGTAGATCGGCAGTTCGACGTTGTCACCGCCGTTGCTGAACGACAGGGTGGCTTTGGTGTCGGATGCTTTCATTGCGTTGCTTTCTTCAAAGAGGACATGCGAAAAGGTTGGAGGACGGGAAATTCGCGCCGGCTAGACACGCATCAGCCGCAACAGATCGACCACATCGGCCCCGGCCCATGCGGGCTCGGGCTCCTTTCGTTGCAGGAGGATGTCCAGCAGGTCCGGGTCCGAAAGGTCCATCAGGGTGTTGAGCGCCTGGGCCTGCCGGACCGTGAGGCCCGCCTCGTGCCGCTGGAAGAAGCGCTCGATGAACAGGTCGTTCTCGAGCAGGCCGCGTCGGCAGCGCCACCTCAGTTTGCTGAGCGCTCGCTCGTCCAGGGGCTGGTCGAGGTCGTCGGTGGCAGGGGCTTGCATCGAGAGGTGTCCGTTCAGATGGCGCGCCGCACCATCAGTTCCTTGATCTTGCCGATCGCCTTGGTGGGATTGAGGTTCTTCGGGCACACGTCGACGCAGTTCATGATCGTGTGGCAACGGAACAGGCGATACGGATCCTCGAGGTTGTCCAGGCGCTCGCCGGTGGCTTCGTCGCGGCTGTCGGCGATGAAGCGATAGGCCTGCAGCAGGCCGGCCGGGCCGACGAACTTGTCGGGGTTCCACCAGAAGCTCGGGCAGCTGGTGGAGCAGCTCGCGCACAGGATGCATTCGTAGAGGCCGTCGAGCTCCTCGCGTTCCTCGGGCGACTGCAGGCGTTCCTTCTCGGGCGGCACGTTGTCGTTCTGCAGGTACGGCTTGATCGAGTTGTACTGCTTGAAGAACTGGGTCATGTCCACGATCAGGTCGCGGATGACCGGCAGACCCGGGAGCGGCTTCAGCACGATCGTGCCCTTGAGCGTGAGCATGTTGGTCAGGCAGGCCAGGCCGTTCTTGCCGTTGATGTTCATGGCGTCGGAGCCACAGACGCCTTCGCGGCACGAGCGGCGGAACGACAGCGTCGGATCCTGTGCCTTGAGCTTCATCAGCGCGTCGAGCAGCATGCGCTCGTGACCGTCGAGTTCGATCTCGATGGTCTGCATGTAGGGCTTGGCGTCCTTGTCCGGGTCGTAGCGGTAGATCTGGAATGTGCGCTTCATCGTGGGGACCTTCGTTGGTTTCTTGGCTTCCGTATCGCGGCGTGCGGCCGGATCAGAACGTGCGGACCTTGGGCGGGACCGAGGCGACCGTGAGCGGTTGCAGGCGCACGGGCTTGTAGGTGAGGTTGTTGGGCTCGCTGTGCCAGAGCGTGTGCTTCATCCAGTTGGCATCGTCACGGCCGAGTGGCGAGACCGGATCGTCGGCCGGGCGCTCGTAGTCCTCGACCGTGTGGGCGCCGCGGCATTCCCGGCGGGCGGCGGCCGACACCATCGTGGCCTGCGCCACCTCGATCAGGTTGTCCACCTCGAGCGCCTCGATGCGCGCGGTGTTGAACACCCGCGACTTGTCCTTGAGCGTGATGGCCGCGACGCGTTGGCGCACGGCGGCGATCTTCGCGACCCCCTCGTCCATCGACACCTGCTTGCGGAACACCGCGGCATGCTGCTGCATGACCGTGCGGATCTCGTTGGCGACATCCTGCGCGTACTCGCCCGATGTCGAGTTCTCAAGTTCGTTCAGGCGTGCCAGCGAGCGATCGGCCGTGTCGACCGGCAGCGGCTTGTGCTCCTTGAGCTTGTCGTTGAACTGCACGATGTGGTTGCCCGCGGCGCGGCCGAACACCAGCAGGTCGAGCAGGGAGTTGGTGCCCAGGCGGTTGGCGCCGTGCACGCTCACGCAGGAGCATTCGCCCACGGCATAGAGGCCGTTGACGACGGCGCTGTGCTCGTCGCCCTTCTGGATGACGACCTGGCCGTTGATGTTGGTCGGGATGCCGCCCATCTGGTAGTGGATGGTCGGCACCACGGGGATCGGCTCCTTCGTGACGTCGACGTTCGCGAAGTTGATGCCGATCTCGTAGACCGAGGGCAGTCGCTTGTGGATCGTCTCGGCGCCCAGGTGATCGAGCTTCATGTGGATGTAGTCCTTATTGGGACCGCAGCCGCGACCTTCCTTGATCTCCTGGTCCATGCACCGCGAGACGAAGTCGCGCGGCGCCAGGTCCTTCAGGGTGGGCGCATAGCGCTCCATGAAGCGTTCGCCATTGCTGTTGAGCAGGATGGCGCCTTCGCCACGGCAGCCTTCGGTCAGCAGCACGCCGGCACCGGCCACGCCGGTCGGGTGGAATTGCCAGAACTCCATGTCCTGCAGCGGGATGCCCGCGCGCGCGGCCATGCCCAGGCCGTCGCCGGTGTTGATGAAGGCGTTGGTGGACGCCTGGAAGATGCGGCCCGCGCCGCCCGTGGCCAGCAGCACGGTCTTGGCCTGCAGCACGTGCAGGTCGCCGGTCTCCATCTCGAGCGCGGTCACGCCGACGACGTCGCCGTCTTCGTCGCGGATCAGGTCGAGCGCCATCCATTCGACGAAGAACTGGGTGCGGGCCTCGACGTTCTTCTGGTAGAGCGTGTGCAGCATCGCGTGGCCGGTGCGGTCTGCGGCCGCGCAGGCGCGCTGGACCGGCTTCTCGCCGTAGTTGGCGGTGTGACCACCGAACGGACGCTGATAGATCGTGCCGTCGGGATTGCGGTCGAACGGCATGCCGAAGTGTTCGAGCTCGTAGACCACCTTGGGGGCCTCACGGCACATGAACTCGATCGCATCCTGGTCGCCGAGCCAGTCGGAGCCCTTGATGGTGTCGTAGAAGTGGTAGTGCCAGTTGTCCTCGCTCATGTTGCCCAGCGAGGCGCCGACGCCACCCTGGGCGGCCACGGTGTGCGAACGCGTCGGGAACACCTTGGAGAGCACGGCCACGTTGAGGCCGGCGCGGGCGAGCTGCAGCGAGGCACGCATGCCGGAGCCGCCGGCCCCGACGATGACGACGTCGAACTTGCGCTTGGTGATTTGGTCTTTGGTATAGGCGGTCATGGGGTTCAGAGTCTCCAGAGCACTTGGATGGCCCAGCCGGCGCAACCCACGAGCCACACGATGGTGAAGATTTGGCAGGTAAGGCGGATGCCGATGGGCTGGACGTAGTCCATCAAAATGTTCCGCGCGCCGACCCACACGTGATACAGGATGGAGCCGATGACGACGAACGTGAGCACCTTCATCCACTGGGCGGCGAAGATGCCGGCCCAGGTCTCGTAGCCGATCGGGCCGCGCGAGAAGACGAGCTGGGCCAGCAGCAGCACCGTGAAGAGGGCCAGCAGGCCCCCGGTGACATGCTGGGCCATCCAGTCGCGCAGACCGTAGTGCGCGCCGACGACGATGCGCTTGGAGCCGTAGTTCACAGACATTTGGAGTTTTCCTTCAATACAGACCGAAGAGCTTGGCGCCGAGGACGACGGTCAGCGCGATGCTCGATGCGAGCGTGAACAGGGCCGACTTGTGGCTGAAGTTCTTGTTGACGGACGCATGGCTCACGTCCATCCACAGGTGGCGCAGGCCGGCGATCAGGTGATGGAGGTAGGCCCAGATCAGCGCGAGCGCGACGAGCTTGAGGAACCAGCCGGGCGCGAAGCCCAGGCCGCTGTTGAAGGCCGCCTTGAAGCGCGCGAAGGAGATCTCGGACGAAACCGAGGTGTCGAACATCCAGATGATGAACGGCAGCAACAGGAACATGATCACACCGCTGATGCGGTGCAGGATCGACACGATGCCCGCAGGTGGCAGCCGGTAGGTCGTCAGGTCCGTGAAGGCGTTGATGTTGCGAAACTGGCGGCGCGGCGGCCTGGAGGAGGCGAGCTCTGTCATGGGGGGCTTTCTTTGCTTTTGATGAACGACTTGTTCTTTGACAAATTTGCAAACAACACAAAATTCTATTGCAATGCACCATTCGACGGCGCATCCGGGCGTGTCGAATCGCTTTCAGCCGAGTGCGTTGCGATAGTGGTGCGTGTCGGTCCGGTACAGCGCGCGGCGCAGTTCCATGGGTGCGTCATGGTACGTGTGGGCCACCCGCTCTACGCTCAGAAGGGGCATGTCCGCAGGCAACTGCAGCAGGGCGGCCTGCTCCGCGTCGGGGTGCACGGCGCGGATGCGCTCCTCGGCGCGCACCATGCGCACGCCGAATTCGGTTTCGAACAGGGCGTACATCGGGCCGTGCCAGTCGCGCAGACGCTCCGCCGTCAGTCCCTTGAAGGGGGTGCCCGGCAGCCACAGGTCCTCCAGGATCGTCGGTACGCCGCCATAGGCCAGCACGCGACGCACCTGCAGCACGGCATCGCCCGCACGAAGGCCCAGGGCCCGTGCCACGTCGGCCGCGGCCCTCTGGCGCCGGCAGTCGACGATGGTGCGCTCGGCCGGACCCTCGGCGCGCGCGTCGCCGTGGTCGGGCACCAGGCGCAGGAAACGGTACTGCACGTGGTGCTCCGCGTGCGTGGCCACGAAGGTCCCCTTGCCCTGGCGCCGCACCACGAGGTTCTCGGCGGCGAGTTCGTCGATCGCCTTGCGCACCGTGCCCTGGCTGACGCGGAACCGGGCGGCGAGCTCGATCTCGCTCGGGATGGGCTCGCCCGGCTTCCATTCGCCGGCCTGCAGCCGTTGCAGGATCAATGCCTTGATCTGCTGGTAGAGGGGGCTGAACGACGGCGTCGCGTTCTCCGCCGCGACGTGGGCCAGGGGCGGCAGGAGGGCGGACGAAGGTGTGTTCATGGACGGGGCGAAAAGGCATATCTTATATAAGACACAAGACATGAACGAACAAAGTGAGAATCGGCACTAAAATGCCGCCCGGACTTGTGCAATGGCGTTTTCCCCGACGATCCGGCGCACGCCAGCCCCGGCGGCCGGATCCGCCCGCCGGCACCGTTTTCCATTACCTTCTGGAGTCTTTTCCCATGAGCAAGAAGCCCGTTCGCGTCGCCGTCACCGGCGCCGCAGGCCAAATCGGTTATGCCCTGTTGTTCCGCATCGCTTCGGGCGAGATGCTCGGCAAGGACCAGCCGGTCATCCTGCAGTTGCTCGAGATCCCCGACGAGAAGGCCCAGAAGGCGCTCAAGGGCGTGATCATGGAGCTCGAGGACTGCGCGTTCCCGCTGCTCGCCGGCGTCGTGCCCACCGGCGATCCGCTGGTCGCCTTCAAGGATGCCGACTACGCGCTGCTGGTCGGCTCGCGCCCGCGCGGCCCCGGCATGGAACGCGCCGAACTGCTGGCCGTCAACGGCGCCATCTTCACGGCGCAGGGCAAGGCGCTCAACGACGTGGCCAGCCGCGACGTCAAGGTGCTGGTCGTGGGCAACCCGGCCAACACCAACGCCTACATCGCCATGAAGAGCGCGCCGGACCTGCCGCGCGAGAACTTCACCGCCATGCTGCGCCTGGACCACAACCGCGCCGCCAGCCAGATCGCCGCCAAGACCGGCGTCGCCGTGGGCGACATCGAGAAGCTCACCGTCTGGGGCAACCATTCGCCCACGATGTACGCCGACTACCGTTTCGCCACGGCCGGCGGCAAGGGCATCAAGGACCAGATCAACGACCAGGCCTGGAATGCCGACACCTTCCTGCCGACCGTCGGCAAGCGCGGCGCGGCCATCATCGAGGCGCGCGGCCTGTCCTCGGCCGCCTCGGCCGCCAACGCCGCCATCGACCACATGCGCGACTGGGCGCTGGGCTCCAACGGCAAGTGGGTCACCATGGGCGTGCCCTCCAACGGCGAATACGGCATTCCGAAGGACGTGATGTTCGGCTTCCCGGTCACCACCGAAGGCGGCAAGTACAAGATCGTCGAAGGCCTCGAGATCGACGCCTTCAGCCAGGAACGCATCGACAAGACGCTCAAGGAACTGACCGACGAGCAGGCCGGCGTGGCCCACCTGATCAAGGGCTGAGCATCGCCATGCTCGACTGGAACCCCGCGCTCTACGGCCGCTACGAGGACGAGCGCACGCGCCCGGCCGCCGAGCTGCTGGCGCGGGTTCCGTTGTCCGGCGCGACGCGCGCGGTCGACCTCGGCTGCGGGCCGGGCAACTCGACCGAACTCGTCGCCCGACGTTTTCCCGATGCCGAGCTGCTCGGCATCGACAACTCCGAAGCCATGCTGGCCGCCGCGCGCACGCGCCTGCCGGCCGCGCGCTTCGAAGCCGGCGACATCGCGCGGTGGACGCCCGCCGCCGATGCTCCGCCCGATCTCATCTATGCCAACGCCGCCCTGCAGTGGGTGCCCGACCACGAGGCGCTGATCCCGCGCCTGTTCGCGGCGCTCGCCCCCGGCGGCGTGCTGGCCATCCAGATGCCCGACAACCGCGCCGAGCCCACGCATCGCCTGATGCGCGAGGTCGCGGCCGAGCCGGCCTGGCGCGAGGCCATCGGCGATGCCGACCGCCTGCGCACCGAGCTGCTGCCGCTGGCCGGCTATTACGACCTGCTCTCGCGCGACGCGGCGGCGGTCGACGTCTGGCACACCATCTACCAGCATCCGCTGGCCTCGCCCGAGGCGATCGTCGAGTGGGTGCGGGCCACCGGGCTCAAGCCCTTCATCGACCGCCTGACGCCCGCCTTGCGGACGAGCTACCTGGCCGAATACGAGCGCCGCGTCGACGCGGCCTACCCGCCACGCGCCGATGGCCGGCGGCTGCTCGCGTTCCCCCGACTGTTCATCGTGGCGCGAAAGGCGACATGACCGCATCGACGACTTCCGATCCGTCGCACCCGCGCGCGGTGCTGCTCGGCGCCCAGGCCGGTGCCGTGGTGCTCCCGGTGTGCGACCACTACAGCGGCGTCGAGGCGCGCATGCGCAAGAGCCTCGCGCTGCAGGCCGAGATGACGGCCGAATTCGGCGCCTGCGTGTTCGACGTCACGCTCGACTGCGAGGATGGCGCGCCCGTCGGCGGCGAGACCGAGCACGCCGCGCTGGTCACCGAACTGGCGCTGGGCGCCGCGCCCGGCGCCCGCGTCGGCGTGCGCGTGCATCCGGTGGACCATTCCTCGTTCGAGGCCGACGTGGCCGCCATCGCCGGCCACGCCGGGGCGCGCCTGAGCCATTTGATGGTGCCCAAGGTCGAATCGGTGGCCGACGTGGCGCGCGCCGCCGCCGCGCTCGACGCCGCCGGCGCCGCCGACCTGCCGCTGCACGTGCTGATCGAGTCGCCGCTGGCGGTGCACCGCGCGTTCGACATCGCCGCACACCCGCGCGTGCAGTCGCTGAGCTTCGGCCTGATGGATTTCGTCTCGGCCCACGCCGGCGCCATCCCGGCCGGCGGCATGGGCGCGGCCGGCCAGTTCTCGCATCCGCTGGTGGTGCGTGCCAAGCTGGCGATCGCCTCGGCCGCGCACGCGCACGGCAAGGTGCCCTCGCACTGCGTCGTGACCGAGTTCGGCGAGGCGGACGCGATGCGCCGGGCGGCGCGCCGCGCCGCGAGGGAGTTCGGCTACACGCGCATGTGGAGCATCCATCCGGCGCAGATCCGGCCGATCCTCGAAGCCTTCGCGCCCGACGCGGGCGAGATCGACGTCGCCGTCCGCATCGTCGAGGCGGCCCGGCGCGCCCAGTGGGCACCCGTCAGCATCGACGGCGTCCTGCACGACCGCGCGAGCTACCGCCATTTCTGGCAGGTGCTCGAACGCGCCCATGCCACGGGCCGGTCCCTGCCGGCCGAGGCCCGGACCTGGTTCGTACCGGCGGGGAACGGTTGACGCGTTTCCCGCTCCACTTCGGGCCTGGCCTCGGATTTGCATCGCCCCCGGCGACGCGGTCGTCTCCAGGCACTCCTCACACACCGTCCCTGTCTTCCTAGGAAACCCCGCTCCATGAAAACCAACGTCCTGATCGCTGCCGTCGCGCTGGCACTGCCCTTCGCCACGTTCGCGCAGAGTGCGGCGAACGCCGACAAGGCCAAGCCCGCGCCCAAGAGCGCCGCCGCCAAGCCCGCGGCCAAGGCGACGCCCAAGGCCGCCGACAAGACCGCCGCCGCGAAGGCCGCCGTGAAGAAGCCCACCCGCCAGATCACCCGCCGCGCCGCCAAGGCGGTCGAGGAAGTCACGCCGGTCGACACCAACACCGACGTCGCGCTCAACGACGCCGACCTCGCCGTCGCCCAGCTCGTGCACACCGGCAAGATCCAGTGCGAACTCGGCGCCGACGTGACCGTCACCGCCGACGAGAAGAAGCCCGGCTTCTTCAGCGTCTCCACCAAGGGCGCGAAGTACCGCATGCATCCGGTGGAGAGCCGCACCGGCGCGATCCGCCTGGAAGACCCTCGCGCGGGCGCCATGTGGCTGCAGATCGCCAACAAGTCGATGCTCATGAACCAGAAGATGGGCCTGCGGCTGGCCGACGACTGCCAGGCCCCGCAGCAGCTCGCCTTCGCCGACGAGATGAAGAAGAACCCGCCCAAGAGCCTGTTCGAAGGCGCCGATCCGCAGCCCGGCGCCGCCGGCAAGTAAGTCAGTTCCTTTCAGCCCTGGAGAAAAAGATGTTGCAAGCCTACGTTGACCATGTCGCCGAGCGCGCCGCGCTCGGTATCCCGCCGCTTCCCCTGACGGCCAAGCAGACCTCCGAGATGATCGAGCTGCTCAAGACCGCGCAACCCGGTGCCGACGGCGAGTTCCTGCTCGACCTGCTGACCCACCGCGTGCCCGCGGGCGTCGACGATGCGGCCAAGGTCAAGGCCAGCTACCTCGCGGCCGTGGCGCACGGCACCGAGAAGAACCCGCTGCTCTCGCGCGAACGCGCCACCGAGCTGCTGGGCACCATGCTGGGCGGCTACAACATCGGACCGATGATCGACCTGCTCAAGGACGAGCAGGTCGGCGCGGTCGCCGCCGAAGGGCTGAAGAAGACGCTGCTGATGTTCGACCAGTTCCACGACGTCAAGGAACTGGCCGACGGCGGCAACGCCCACGCCATCGCGGTGATGCAGAGCTGGGCCGACGCCGAGTGGTTCACCGACCGTCCCGAGGTGCCGCAGCGCATCACCTTCACCGTCTTCAAGGTCCCGGGCGAGACCAACACCGACGACCTGTCGCCCGCGCCCGACGCCACCACGCGCCCGGACATCCCGATGCACGCGCTGGCCATGCTCAAGAACAAGCGCGACGGCGCCGCCTTCGAGCCCGAGGAGGACGGCAAGCGCGGCCCCATCAGGTTCATCCAGGACCTCGTGGCGCGCGGCCTGCCGGTGGCCTACGTCGGCGACGTGGTCGGCACCGGCTCCAGCCGCAAGTCGGCCACCAACTCGGTGCTCTGGTTCACCGGCGAGGACATCCCCTTCATCCCGAACAAGAAGTTCGGCGGCGTCTGCCTGGGCGCCAAGATCGCGCCGATCTTCTACAACACCATGGAAGACGCCGGCGCGCTGCCCATCGAGCTGGACGTGAGCCAGATGGAGATGGGCGACACCATCGAGCTGCGCCCCTACGAGGGCAAGGCCCTGAAGGACGGCCAGGTCATCGCCGAGTTCCAGGTCAAGAGCGAGGTGCTGTTCGACGAAGTGCGCGCCGGTGGCCGCATTCCGCTGATCATCGGCCGTGGCCTCACGGGCAAGGCGCGCGAGGCGCTGGGCCTGCCGGCATCGACGCTGTTCCGCCTGCCGCAGGCCCCCGCGGACAGCGGCAAGGGCTTCTCGCTCGCGCAGAAGATGGTCGGCCGTGCCTGCGGCCTGCCCGAAGGCCAGGGCGTGCGCCCCGGCACGTACTGCGAGCCGAAGATGACCTCGGTCGGTTCGCAGGACACCACCGGCCCGATGACGCGCGACGAGCTCAAGGACCTGGCCTGCCTGGGCTTCTCGGCGGACCTCGTCATGCAGTCGTTCTGCCACACGGCGGCCTACCCGAAGAAGGTCGACGTGAAGATGCACCACGAGCTGCCCGACTTCATGGCCACCCGCGGCGGCGTGTCGCTGCGCCCGGGCGACGGCGTGATCCACAGCTGGCTCAACCGCCTGCTCACGCCCGACACCGTCGGCACGGGCGGCGACAGCCACACGCGCTTCCCGATCGGCATCAGCTTCCCGGCCGGTTCCGGCCTGGTCGCCTTCGCGGCGGCCACCGGCGTGATGCCGCTGGACATGCCCGAATCGGTGCTGGTGCGCTTCAAGGGCACGATGCAGCCGGGCGTCACGCTGCGCGACCTGGTCAACGCCATCCCGCTCTACGCCATCAAGAGCGGCCTGCTGACGGTCGCCAAGCAGGGCAAGAAGAACATTTTCTCCGGCCGCATCCTGGAGATCGAGGGCCTGCCGGACCTGAAGGTCGAACAGGCCTTCGAACTGAGCGACGCGTCGGCCGAACGCTCGGCCGCCGGCTGCACCGTGCACCTGAACAAGGCGCCGATCATGGAATACATCAACAGCAACATCACCCTGATGCGCTGGATGATCGCCGAGGGCTATGCCGACGCCCGCACACTGGCGCGCCGCATCGCCGCCCAGGAAGCCTGGCTGAAGGACCCGCAGCTGCTCAAGGGCGACGAGGACGCCGAGTACGCGGCCGTCATCGAGATCGACCTGGCCGACATCCATGAACCCATCGTGGCCTGCCCGAACGACCCGGACGACGTGAAGACGCTGTCCGACGTCGCCGGCGCCACCATCGACGAGGTGTTCATCGGCTCGTGCATGACCAACATCGGCCACTTCCGCGCGGCTTCCAAGCTGCTCGAGGGCAAGCGCGACATCCCGGTCAAGCTGTGGATCGCGCCGCCGACGAAGATGGACGCGCAGCAGCTGACCGAGGAAGGCCACTACGGCGTCTTCGGCAACGCCGGCGCGCGCACCGAGATGCCCGGCTGCTCGCTGTGCATGGGCAACCAGGCACAGGTGCGCGAGGGCGCGACCGTGATGTCGACGTCCACGCGCAACTTCCCCAACCGCCTGGGCAAGAACACCTTCGTCTACCTCGGCAGCGCCGAACTCGCCGCGATCTGCTCGCGCCTGGGCCGCATCCCGACGAAGCAGGAGTACATGGACGGTGTCGGCGTGCTGGACGCGTCCAGCGCGCAGATCTACCAGTACCTCAACTTCGACAAGATCGAGGACTACCAGTCGGTGGCCGACGGCGTCGCCGCCTGACGCGCGGATCGATGCGCACGGGGCCAGCGCCCCGATGACGAGGCCCACTCCGGTGGGCCTTTTTCATGGGCGCCGCGCCGCGACGGGCCGAGGCCGTCAGTCGATGGCCGGCTGCACCGTCGTCGCGACGGCGGTGGCCGCCAGCCCCGCGGCGATGACGGCCAGCAAGGTGTCGCCGAACCCGCCACGGGCACGCGCATCGGCGCGTGCGCTCGTCGTCACGCGCGGCGCGGCGCTCCAGGCGATGCGCGCGCCGCTGGCCTGGAGCGCCTCGACCAGCGCCACGTCCTCGCTGCAGGCCAGCGGCTGGAAGCCGCCGGCGCGCTCGTACGCTTCGGCCGAGACGCCCAGGTTCGCGCCGTGGATGTGGCGGTGACCGTCCATCTCGTGATAGGTGACGGCGAAGTGGTCACGGATGAAGCCGGCCTGGTCGCCATGCGCGCTCCAGTCCGCCACGCCGATGCAGCCGCAGACCGCGTCGGCGTCCAGTTCGAGCTGGCGCACCAGCCAGTCGGGCGCGACCCGCGTGTCGGCGTCGGTGAACGCCAGCCAGCGCGCGCCGCGCGCCAGTAGCGCCGACGCCCCGGCCGCCCGGGCCCGGCCGACGTTGCGCGCCGCGATCGACAGGGACGCCACGCCGTGCGTCCGCACGATGTCCGCGGTGGCGTCCGCGCAGCTGTCGAGCACCACCAGGAGTTCCACCGGCTCTCCGGCGAGGCCGGGATGGCGTGCCGCCAGCGCCAGCGCGGCGAGCGTGCCGCCGATGTGGTCGGCCTCGTCGTGCGCGGGAACGATCACGCCGATCACCGGATGCCTTCGCGTTGCGCGACCGAGCGGGCGTCGCGGCACCAGACGTCGAGCACGAAGTCGTCCTCGACGTGATGCACGGTACGGGCCAGCCCCAGGTCGGCCAGGGCGGCGTGCACGGCATCGGTGGACAGTGCCCGGGCATCGAAGTCGGGCCGCCAGTGGCAGGCCGCCAGCACGCCGTCCTCGGCCAGCGCGTCGTGGCAGCGGGCCGCCAGCGACCGCATCGCCTCCGCATCGAGGAAATAGCCGAGTTCGCCCACGACGATGAGGTCGAAGGTGCCTTCGGGCCAGTCGCGCGGCAGCACGTGCGAGGCGATGCGCACGTTGGCGAGCGTCGCCGTGCGCGCGCGGGCCGACGCGAGCGCGCCCGGGCTGAAGTCGCTGGCGAGCAGGTCGTCGCAGCGCATGGCGAGTTCGGCGGTCGTCTCGCCGGCGCCGCAGCCCGGCTCGTAGGCGCGGGCGTAGCGCGGATGGGGCAGGGCGGCGAGCAGCGCGGCGCGCTTGCGTGCCTCGTACCAGCGCGTGCGCAGGCCGTAGGGATCGGGACTGTCGCCGTAGAGGCGCTCGAAGTAGGTCAGGCGGTCGGTGGTGCCGTTCCCGCCGTCGTTCCCCCCGTTGTCCATCGCGCTCATGCGAACACCACCTCGAACGGCCGCCGGGCCCGCTCGACCGTGGTGGGCCGCAGGATCGGTCCGGCGCCGGTCGACGGGTCGGGCAGCAACTGGCTGCGGAAGGCTTCGACGGCGTCGGCCTTGCGGCGCGCGATCGGAGCGTCGAGCGTCACGCGGTGCGCGCGCGACCAGGGCAGGCGTGCATCGCCCGCCGCCGCCCAGTGCCAGGCCCAGACCGGCACCTCCACGAGTCGCAGCGCCATGCACGCGGCCACCGCGGCGCAGGCCTGGCCGGTGGCCTCGTGGTCGGGATGGCCGTCGAGACGCCACGTGGTGAAGACGACGTCGCCCGGGCGCAGGAGGGCGGCGATGCGCTCGGCCAGCGTGCCGCGCAATCCCATCAGGCCGCCGTCGGGCAGACCCAGGCGGCGCACTTCGCACCACGACAGGCCCAGCCGGGCGAGCGCCTGCTCGGTCTCCAGGGGACGCTCGCGGCCCAGCCGCTCGGGCGGCCACAGCGGCGACCCGTCGTGGCTGCCCGTGCCGTCGGTCGCGGCCACGACCAGCAGTTCGCGTCCCAAGGCGGCCAGGTGCCCGAAGAGGCCGCCGACCGACAGCACCTCGTCGTCCGGGTGCGGCGCCACCACCACCGCGCGGCAGCCCGGTGGCACCAGGGTGGCGGGCGCGATCTCGGGCAGCCGCCGCCGGGTCAGCCAGGGAAGCCAGTCGGCTTCCGGCGTGCCGGCGCCTTCGATGGCGCGGTCGTTGGCGGCCTCGTCCGCCGATGGCGGCTCGGCGGCGGGCGATGGGTTCACAGGGTCCACGGGGAATCCTCGTCGATGACCAGACCGGCGCCGAGCGACGCCAGGTCGCGCTCGGCGTGGCTCTGGCGCAGGAAGACCGGCAGGTCGGCCATCGCCCGCGCGAAGCGCGCATCGCGGCACAGCGGACCGGCGCCCAGCGCCCGGCCCGCGTGGTCGAGCACCCGGGTCGCCGCGTCCTCGACCGTCAGCCGCGCGCGCGACGCGGGACGCTGGGCATCGGCGCGCGGATGGGCATCGATCCACGCCGCCGTCTCGCGCAGCGTGGCGGCGGCCCCGGCCAGCGCGACATCCATGGCTCCCAGATGCGCGAGCCGGTGCGCGTCGGGTTTCGACCCCAGCCGGCGGCGTGTCATTTCGGCGATGCCCTGGGCACCGCCGTACCAGCAGGCGGCGATGCCGGCGCCCCCCTGCCAGAAGCCGGGACGCGCCACGTAGGCGCCGGGCCGGCCGACCGGGGTCGCCAAGGCGCCGTCGAAACGCACGTCGACGCTGCCCGTGTCCGCCATGCCCACGGCGTGCCAGCCATCGGAGGTCACCGTGACGCCCGGCTGGTCGAGCGCGACGGCGGCCAGACAGGGTTCGCCCCGGTCGTTCCAGGCGCTGAGCAGCGCGTGCGTCGACATGGCGGCGCCCGAGCACCAAGCCTTGGTACCGTGGAGCCGGACGCCCCGGCCGTCCGGGTCGGGGCGGAGTTCGACACGCGCATCGGGCGGCTCCGCGCACCAGGTTCCCCAGCGGCTCGCGGCCGGTGGGGGCGGACCGTCGAGTTCGGCCAGGATGGCCAGGGCGTCGGTGTGGCCCTCGTACAGCTTCACCAGCGCGAGATCCCGTGCGGCCACGGCGGCCAGTGCCCGCCAGCGTGCGAGCGTGCGGCCCGCGCCGGGCCGTGGCAGACGGTCCGTGTCCGCCCCGATCAGGGCCTGGAGCGTCGGCGTCGCCGATCCGGCGGCGAGCAGCGCGGCGAGCCGGACCAACACGTCGTCATCGCGGGGCGACACCGGGCGTCTTCCGGCTCAGAGATCGACCTTCTTGTGCTCGCCGAGGTTCTTCGGCACTTCGCCGGTCAGGGCGGCCTTGGCCATCTTCAGCAGCTGGACCATCTTGCTGTCGTCGACGTCCCAGTACTCGGCTTCCTCGATGTGCACCGCCAGCAGACCGGTGTTGGGATCGGTCGGGCCGTTGGGGAACCAGGCCTTGGCCATGGGATTGAAGAGTTCCTGCTTCTTGGCGAGGTCGTCGAGCATCGAGGCACGGCCGGCCACGGAGACATAGCTGTCGCTGTCGGTGTTCGCGTAGGCCACGTTCACGACGCCGTCTTCCGCCACGTGGCGAGCGATGTCGCCGTCGGCGGGCACGAAGAAGTACAGCGTGGCGTGCTCGTCGAGGTCCTTGTTCTGGGTGGTCAACGGGTGGCTGTGCAGCAGGCCGTCGTGGTGGCGGTGCGTGAGCATGCCGAAGCGGGTGTCCTTGATCAGCTCCCAGAGTTTCTGGTGGGTGTTGTCGTTCGAGTCGGCCATCTGGAAGTTCCCGTTGTGTGGTTGGTGACCGGAGCACCCTACTGGCGGCGGGCGCCCCGCACCGGCCTTCCCGTGGCTGATGATCGTGTCGTCCTGAACCGACGAAAGTCCTGGCCCACCAGGCTGTCGCGGTCGCCGACGATCGAGGCGACTCCGTCCTACGCGCGCTGGTCGGCGGTCCGGGTGACGGTCGCGGCATCGGGCTGTTAACGTCCGATGTCGATGTCCGCGGGACCGGATCCATCCCCGTGCCGATGTCGCCCCCCACGTTCGCAGCCATTCCCAAGGAGCCCCTCATGGCCACATCCGCCCCGCACGCGTTCGCCTCCACGCTCAAGACGTTCCGAACGCCGTCGGGGCGTTCGGGCCGGTACTGGTCGCTCAAGGAGCTCGCCAAGCAGTATCCGAGCGTGTCGCGTCTGCCGGTGTCGATCCGCATCGTGCTGGAGTCGGTGCTGCGCAACTGCGACGGCCTGAAGGTCGGCGAGGACAACGTCAAGCAACTGGCCCACTGGCTGCCCAACGCCGAGCGCACCGACGAGATCCCGTTCGTCGTCGCCCGCGTGGTGCTGCAGGATTTCACCGGCGTGCCGCTGCTGGCCGACTTGGCCGCGATGCGCAGCGTGGCCGCGCGACTGGGCAAGTCGCCCAAGGCCATCGAGCCGCTGGTGCCGGTCGATCTGGTGGTGGACCACTCGGTGATGGTCGACCACTACGGCACTCCGCAGGCGCTCGATCTCAACATGAAACTGGAATTCCAGCGCAACCACGAGCGCTACCAGTTCATGAAGTGGGGCATGCAGGCGTTCGACACCTTCGGCGTCGTGCCGCCGGGCTTCGGCATCGTCCACCAGGTGAACCTGGAGTACCTCGCGCGCGGCGTCTACAAGCGCGCCGACGACACCGACGAGGTGCCGGTCTACTACCCCGACTCGCTGGTGGGCACCGACAGCCATACCACCATGATCAACGGCGTCGGCGTGGTCGGCTGGGGCGTCGGCGGCATCGAGGCGGAGGCGGCGATGCTCGGCCAGCCGGTCTACATGCTCACGCCCGACGTGGTGGGCTTCGAGCTCACCGGCAAGCTGCGCGAGGGCGTCACGGCCACCGACCTGGTGCTCTACGTCACGGCCATCCTGCGCGGCGAGAAGGTGGTGGGCAAGTTCGTCGAGTTCTTCGGTCCCGGCGCCGCCTCCATCGCCGTCCCCGACCGCGCCACCATCGGCAACATGGCGCCCGAGTACGGCGCGACGATGGGCTTCTTCCCGGTCGACGACATGACGGTGGCGTACTTCCGGGGCACCGGCCGTACCGAAGAGGAGATCGAGCGGTTCGAGGCCTACTACAAGGCGCAGGGCCTGTTCGGCATGCCCGCGCCGGGCGACATCGACTACACCAAGATCGTCAAGCTCGACCTGGGCACCGTCACCCCGAGCCTGGCCGGCCCGAAGCGTCCGCAGGACCGCATCGACCTCGGCCACCTCTCGACCAAGTTCTCCGAGCTCTACAGCAAGCCGAACAACGCCAACGGCTTCAACCAGCCGGCCGACAAGCTCAAGGCCCGCTTCGCGCTCCCGCCGGCATCGTCCGGCGGCGCGGCGGACAACGCCGAGGCGCCGCCCACGGCGCCCGGCGAACCCCGGCAGGTGGTCGAGATGGAGGCCAATCGCCCAACCCGCGAGGCGGCCGACACCAGCGCCTCGGCGGCGGCCTCGACCGTGCCCGACGGGGCGGACGCCGGCATCACCATCGGCAACGGCGACGTGCTGATCGCCGCCATCACCTCCTGCACCAACACCTCCAACCCGAGCGTCATGCTGGGTGCCGGCCTGCTGGCGAAGAAGGCGGTGGAAGCGGGGCTGAAGGTCAAGCCGCACGTCAAGACCTCGCTGGCGCCAGGCTCGCGCATCGTCACCGAATACCTGGAGAAGGCCGGCCTGCTGCCCTACCTGGAACAGCTGGGCTTCTACCTGGCGGGCTACGGCTGCACCACTTGCATCGGCAACGCGGGCGACCTGACGCCGGAGATCAACGAGGTCATCACCAAGAACGACCTGGTCGCGGCGGCCGTGCTGTCGGGCAACCGCAACTTCGAGGCCCGCATCCATCCCAACCTGAAGGCCAACTTCCTGGCCTCGCCGCCGCTGGTGGTGGCCTTCGCCATCGCCGGCAACGTGATGGTCGACCTGATGACCCAGCCGGTGGGCCAGGGCACGGGCGGCAAGGACGTCTACCTCGGCGACATCTGGCCGACCCCCCAGGAGATCGACGAGAACCTGCGCCACGCCATGAACGCCAAGGCGTTCCGCGCCAACTACGACAAGGTCCGGACCGACCCGGGCGAGTTCTGGACCAGCATCCAGGGCACGACCGGCGAGGTCTACGACTGGCCGACGTCCACCTACATCGCCGAGCCGCCGTTCTTCGAGGGCTTCGAGATGACGCCGCAGGCGGGCGCGGCACCCGGCTTCGAGGGCGCGCGGATCATGGCGCTGTTCGGCGACTCGATCACCACCGACCACATCTCGCCGGCCGGCGCCATCAAGGACAGCTCGCCCGCCGGCCTGTGGCTCAAGGCGCACGGCGTCGGCAAGGCCGACTTCAACAGCTACGGCTCGCGCCGGGGCAACCACGAGATCATGATGCGCGGCACCTTCGCCAACGTGCGCATCAAGAACCTGATGCTGCCGCCGGACGACAAGGGCACGCAGGAGGAGGGCGGCTACACGCTGTTCCAGCCGGGCAACGAGAAGATGGCGATCTACGACGCCGCCATGACCTACATCGACCAGGGCGTGCCCACGGTGGTCTTCGGCGGCGAGGAGTACGGCACCGGCTCGTCGCGCGACTGGGCCGCCAAGGGCACCCAGCTGCTGGGCATCAAGGCCGTGGTGGCACGCAGCTTCGAGCGCATCCACCGCGCCAACCTGGTCGGCATGGGCGTGCTGCCGCTGCAGTTCCGCGGCGCCGACTCCTGGCAGAGCCTGGGGCTGACCGGCCACGAGCGCATCGACGTCGTGATCGAGGGCGCGCTGCGGCCGCAGATGGACGTGAAGCTGGTCGTGCACCGGCCCGACGGCAGCCGCCAGGAAGCCACCGTGCGCCTGCGCATCGACACGCCGATCGAGGTCGACTACTACCTCCACGGCGGCATCCTGCCGTTCGTGCTGCGGCAACTGCTGGCGGCCTGAGCCGGCAGCGCGGAAGGGAAAAGCAGGCGGTTCGGCCCAGATCGAGTTGAGAATGGTTAGCATCTGGCTTTTGACATCGCGCAGTCCGCCGACGCGACGCGCGTCCCGCCCGTGCCCCATACCGACTCCGACGCAGCGCCGCTGCAGGCCGCCGTGCTGCGGCTCGACCAATTCCCGTCGCACCAGTGGGCGACCGTCATCGACCTGCGCCGCCCCGAGGCGGCCGAGGACCGCGACCTCGTCCTGCGCCTGACCGAGATCGGCTTCGTACCCGGCGAGGCGGTGCGCATCGTGGCCAGCGGCCAGCCGGGGCGCGAGCCATTGGCCGTGCGCCTGGGCCACACCACCTTCGCCCTGCGGCGCCACGAGGCGTCGTTCATCCACGTCACGGCCGGGGCGACGCGGCATGGCTGAGGCCACGCTCGTCTTCCATCCGGGCGCCGCGCGTTCCGGGGCTCCGGCGTCCGATGCGCCGCCGGAGCGCATCGCCCTGCTGGGCAACCCGAACTGCGGCAAGACCGCGCTGTTCAACCTGCTGACCGGCAGCCGCCAGAAGGTCGCGAACTACGCGGGCGTCACGGTCGAGCGCAAGGAGGGCGTGCTGGAGACCGCTGGCGGGCGCCGCGTCTTCGTGCTGGACCTGCCGGGGGCCTACAGCCTGAACGCGCTGTCGGCCGACGAGGCCGTCACCCGCGACATCGTCACCGGCCGCAGCAAGGAGGCGCTGCCCGACCTGATCGTCTGCGTCACCGACGCCACCAACCTGCGCCTGAACCTGCGCCTGGTGCTGGAGGCCCGGCAGCTCGGCCTGCCGATGGTGGTGGTGCTCAACATGACCGACATGGCCAGGAAGCAGGGCATCGCCGTGGACACCGCGGTGCTCTCGCGCGAACTGGGCCTGCCGGTGATCGAGACCGTGGGCGTGCAGGCCGGCGGCGCCGACCGGCTGCTGGCCGCGCTCGACGCGCCGGTGGCCGCCGCGGCGCCGGTGCCGTGGATCGCGCCCCGGCTCGACGACGTGCTCGCCACGCAGCGCGAGGTCCGCCGCATCCTGGGTCTGGCGGTCACCGAGCCGGTCGGCAGCCTGGCCGCGAGCGACCGCATCGACCGCGTGGTGCTGCATCCGGTGTGGGGCATGGTGGTGCTGGCCGTGACGCTGTTCCTGATGTTCCAGGCCGTCTTCAGCTGGGCCAACGTGCCCATGGACCTGATCAAGGGCGCCACCGAGGCGCTCGGCGAACTCGTCGGCCGCCTCCTGCCCGAGGGCCTGCTGCAGAGCCTGCTGGTCGACGGCGTGGTGGCGGGCCTGGGCGGGGTGATCGTCTTCCTGCCGCAGATCCTGATCCTGTTCCTGTTCATCCTGGCGCTGGAGGATTCGGGCTACCTGCCGCGCGCGGCCTTCCTGCTCGACCGCGTGATGGGCACCGTCGGGCTGTCGGGGCGCTCGTTCATCCCGCTGCTCTCGAGCTTCGCCTGCGCCATCCCCGGCGTGATGGCCACGCGCACCATCAGCAACTGGCGCGACCGCCTGACGACCATCATGATCGCGCCGCTGATGACCTGCTCGGCGCGGCTGCCGGTGTATGCCCTGCTGATCGCCGCGTTCATCCCCGAGCGCACGGTCGGTGGCGTCTTCAACCTGCAGGGCGTGGTGCTGTTCGGGCTGTACGTCTTCGGCATCGTCTCGGCGATGGCCGTGGCGTGGGTGATGAAGCGCTTCCGCCAGGCGGGCGACGCCGGCGTGCATTCCCCGCTGCTGATGGAACTGCCGGCCTACCGCTGGCCGAACCCGCGCAACCTGGCGCTCGGCCTGTACGAGCGCGCCTGGATCTTCCTGCAGCGCGTGGGCACGATCATCCTGACGATGACCATCCTGCTGTGGTTCCTCTCGACCTTCCCGTCGCCCCCCGAGGGCGCCACCGGCCCGGCCATCCAGTACAGCGCCGCCGGCGTGATCGGCGGCTGGCTGGAGCACGTCTTCGCGCCGATCGGCTTCAACTGGCAGATCTCCATCGCGCTGGTGCCGGGCATGGCCGCACGCGAGGTGGCGGTGGGTGCGCTGGGCACGGTGTACGCGCTGTCGGCGACCGGCGAGGGCGTCGCCACGGCGCTGGAGCCGCTGATCGCGACCAGCTGGTCGCTGGCGACGGCGCTGTCGCTGCTGGTGTGGTTCGTGTTCGCACCGCAGTGCCTGTCAACCCTGGCGGCGGTGCGCCGCGAGACCAACTCCTGGCGCTACGTCTGGATCATGGCCGGCTACCTCTTCGGGCTCGCCTACCTGGCGTGCTTCGTCACCTACCGCATCGCGCTGGCCCTGGGCTGGGGCTGACGCGACCATCCCACCGGAGGTTCCCAATGGCCCAGCAGATCATCGTCGGACTCATCGTCGCCTGCGCCGCGCTCTACGCCGTCTGGCGCTGGATGCCGGCGACCTGGCGGCGCGCGGCGGCGGGCCGGGTCGCCGCCGGGTCGCGGCGCGCCGGGCTGGTCGACGCGCGGCGCGCCGAGGCGCTGGCCGCCTCGCTCGCGAAGACCTCGGGCTGCGGGTCGTGCGACAGCTGCGGCAGCTGCGGGACCGCCGCGCAGCGGGGCGGCGCCTCGGTCGACGGCGCGGCCGCCCCGGCGCGCGCGACCGGCACGGCGGGACCCGCGTCGCCGGCCCGCGCCGGACGCTGACGCCGGCCGTGGCATCGCGCATCCTCGTCGCCGGCGGCGGCATCGGCGGGCTTGCGTGCGCGCTAGCGCTCGCGCGCGGCGCGGCCGTCGATGGGGACGCGATGTCCGCGCACCGCACGGTCCGGGCGCCGCGCCATCGCGTCGACCTGCTGGAGCAGGCCGACGCCTTCGGCGAAGTCGGCGCCGGTCTGCAGCTGGGTCCCAATGCCACGCGGCGGCTGCACGCGCTCGGGCTGGCGCGGGCGCTGGCCGGCATCGCGGCGGTGCCCGATGCGCTGGTGGTGCGTGGCACCGGCGGCGACGGCGTCGTCGCGCGGCTGCCGCTGGGGGAGGCCATGCGCCGGCGCTACGGCGCGCCCTATTGCTGCGTGCATCGCGCCGACCTGCACGCGATGCTGCTCGACGCCGCGCGCGGCAGCGCCGGCACCACGCTCCACCTGGGCGCGCGCATCGACCGGATCGACGCCGGCGACGCAGCGGTCCGCGTCGACGGTGCCGACGGCCGCCACTGGTCCGGCGACGCCCTGATCGGCGCCGACGGCCTGTGGAGCGCCGTGCGGGCCCAGGTCAGCGGCCCGGCCGATCCGCCACCGCGCGTCACCGGCCACACGGCGTGGCGCGCGCTGGTGCCGCAGGCCGCGCTGCCGGCCGCGCTGCGCGGCGCCGACGTGCGCGTCTGGCTCGGCGCGCGACTGCACGCGGTGGCCTACCCGGTGCGTGGCGGCGCGGCGCTCAACGTCGTCGTGCTGGCCGAGTCGGCCCCGGCCGGCGACGCGCGCGACTGGGACCAGGCCACCGGCCTCGACGCCCTGCAGCGCGCCACGGGCCGCTGCGGCGGGATGCTGCAGGCGCTGATCGAGGCGATGCCCGCCTGGCGCGCCTGGACGCTGTGCGACCGCGCGCCGCTCGCCGGCCCGTCCGGCATGGCGCGCGGGCGCGTCGCGCTGGCCGGCGACGCCGCGCACCCGATGCTGCCGTACATGGCGCAGGGCGCGGGCATGGCGATCGAGGACGCGGTGGCGCTGGCCGACGCGCTGGGCGACGCGGCGGCCGCGGACGTGCCCGCCGCGCTGGCGCGCTATGCCGACGCGCGCTGGCGGCGCAACGCCCGGGTACAGGCGCGCGCCCGGCGCAACGGGGTCGTCTTCCATCTGTCGGGTCCGGCCCGGCTCGCGCGCGACGCCGGCCTGCGCGCCCTGGGCCCGAAGCTGCTGGACGTGCCCTGGCTCTACGCCGGCTGACTCAGAGGTCGGTGCGCAGCGCCCACAGTTCCGGGAACAGCACCACGTCGAGCATCCTGCGCAGGTAGCTCACGCCGCCCGTGCCGCCGGTGCCGCGCTTGAAGCCGATCACGCGCTCGACCGTCGTCACGTGGCGGAAGCGCCAGAGCCGGAAGGCGTCCTCGATGTCGATCAGCTTCTCGCCGAGCTGGTAGAGGTCCCAGTGCGCGCGCGGGTCGCGGTAGACGGCGAGCCAGGCGGCGCGCACGGCCTCGTCGGGCTCGCAGGGCCGCGTCCAGTCGCGCGCCAGCCGGGACGCGGGCACGGCCAGGCCGTGGCGGGCCAGCAGGCGCAGCGCCTCGTCGTAGAGCGATGGCGCGCGCCAGGCGGCCTCGACCTGGGCCAGGAGGTCCGGCCGGTGCGCGTGGGGCTGCAGCATGGCGGCGTTCTTGTGGCCGAGCATGAATTCGATGCGGCGGTACTGCGCGCTCTGGAAGCCGCTCGAGTTGGCGAGGTAGGGCCGCATGGCGCTGTACTCGGGTGGCGTCATGGTCGCCAGCACGCTCCAGGCGCCCACGAGCTGTTCCATGACGCGGCTCACGCGCGCCAGCATCTTGAACGCGTCGGGCAGCCGGTCGCCGGCGACGCAGTCGATGGCCGCCGTCAGCTCGTGCAGCATCAGCTTCATCCACAACTCGCTGGTCTGGTGCTGGACGATGAACAGCATCTCGTCGTGCGCGGGCGAGCGCGGGTGCTGGGCCGCGAGCAGGTCGTCCAGGTGCAGGTAGTCGCCATAGCTCATGGCGGCACTGAAATCCAGCCGCGCGCCCTCGTCGCGCACGATGCGTCCGGCGGCGTCGGCGTCGTGCGCCGTGGCGGGGGTGTCGGCGGCCATCACGTCACCGCCTGCTTGCGGTTGAATTCCGGGCGCTCCCACTCGCGCGCCGCCAGCACCCGCGCGAGGTGGTCGACGGCCCGCCAGACGTCCTCGAAGCCGAGGTAGAGCGGCGTGAAGCCGAAGCGCAGGATGTCGGGCGAGCGCGCATCGCCGGCGCGGAAGTCGCCGATGACGCCGCGCGCGATCAGGGCCTGGACGATCGCATGGGCGGTCGGCGCGGCCTCGTCCGGGCCGACCGACGCCGCGCCGGAACGCGCCAGGGTCAGGCTGACCTGCGAGCCGCGCCGCGCGTGCGCGCGTGGCGTGGCGATCTCGAAGCGCCCGTCGCAGCGCGCCTCGACCAGCGCCATGAAGGCATCGGTGAGGGCCAGCGACTTGTGCCTCAGCGCCCCCATCGGTCCGACATCGCCATCGAAGGGCGCGGCCGCCAGCACGGTGTCCAGGCCGCACTCGAGCCCGGCGAGCGCGACGATCGGCTGGGTGCCGCACAGGTAGCGCCCGACCCCGGCGGCGGGCCGGTAGCCGGGCGTGAACTCGAACGGCGCCGCGTGGCCCCACCAGCCGGCGAGCGGCTGCTCGAACTGCCCGGCGTGGCGCGCGTGCACCCACACGAAGGCCGGCGCGCCCGGGCCGCCGTTGAGGTACTTGTAGCCGCAGCCGACGGCGAAGTCGGCCCCGCAGTCGTCCAGCCGCACCGGCACCGCGCCGGCGCTGTGCGCCAGGTCCCAGACGGCCAGCGCACCGGCAGCGTGCGCGGCGGCGGTGACGGCGCGCATGTCGTGCATCGCCCCGGTGCGGTAGTTGACGTGCGTGAGCATCAGCACGGCGACGTCGCCGGCGGCGAGGGCGGCGTCGATCCCGTCGGCGTCGTCGAGCAGCGCCAGCGTGAAGCCGCGCTCCCGGCACAGCGACTGTGCGATGTAGAGGTCGGTCGGGAAGTTGGCGCGCTCGCTGAGCACCACGCGGCGCGCCGCGTCGCCCCGGCCGTCGCGCTCCAGCACCCGGGTCATCGCGGCGAACAGCACCTTGTAGAGGTTGACCGAGGTGCTGTCGGTGCACACCACGCTGCCGGGCGCGGCGCCGACGAGGCGCGCCACCTTGTCGCCCAGGCGCTGCGGCAGGTCGACCCACCCCGCCGTGTTCCAGGAGCGGATCAGGCCCTCGCCCCATTCGCGCGCCACGACCTCGGCGATGCGCCCCGGGGCGGCCTTCGGCAGTGCGCCGAGCGAGTTGCCGTCGAGGTAGATCACGTCCTCGGGCAGCGTGAACAGCGCGCGCAGGGCGCGCAGCGGGTCCCGCGCGTCCAGGGCGCGGCAGTCGTCGAGGGTCGGGGCGGCGGGGCGGTCGGCGCAGGCCGTCGCAGGCGCCGTCGGCGAGGTGCCGGCGGCGGGCGGGAGGTCGCGCAGCACCGCGCGCACGGGCGAGGCGTCGGCGGTCGTGAGCCGCAGCGGCAGGGCGATGAGTTCGTAGTCGCCCTCGGGCACGTCGTCGAGCACCAGGTTCTCCAGCACGCGCAGCCCCAGGCGGCGGATCGCCTGGTGGCTGTCGAGCGTCTTGCTCGTGGCCGGGTCGATGCTGGCGCTGTCGATGCCCACCAGCGTCACGCCGCGCGCGGCCAGCCGCTCGATGGTGTCGGGCGCGAAGGCGACGAGGTCCGGGTCCCAGCGGTCGACCACGGCCCGCGCGCGGGTGCGCACGAGCACGCGCGGAGGCAGGTCGTCCAGCGCATGCGCGAGGTGCGCCCAGGCGATCAGGGGGCCGCGGTCGATGACGTGGACGACGCGGCAGCGGCCGAGGAAGGGCGCCAGGTCGACCAGGCCGATGGCCGCGCCCTCGGGGTCGTAGTGCAGCGGCGCGTCGGCGTGCGCGCCCACGTGCGGCGACAGCGTGAGCTCGCCCACGTTGACCGGGCCGTCCGCGCCGATGCGCGCGGCCCAGCGCTGGCGGTAGGGCGTGTCGCCGGGAAAGACCGGCGCGCCTTCATGGACGGGCGGGGAGATGTCCCGGACGTGGGGTAGGGAGTCAGGCATGGCGCGAAGGTAGCGCCGTGCGACAGGGCGTGGTGTCGGTTATTCCCAACGTCGCGGTAACACCCGGAGACCTGGATCGACCACCCCGGATCGATGGGCCCCGGATCGATGGCCCCGGGACGAAGCGGTCCGCTCAGGCCCGCAGCCGCCCCAGCAGCAGGAACTCCAGCAGCGCCTTCTGCACGTGCATGCGGTTCTCCGCCTCGTCCCACACGACCGACTGCGGTCCGTCGATGACGTCGGCATCGACCTCCTCGCCGCGGTGCGCGGGCAGGCAGTGCATGAACAGGGCGTCGGGCTGGGCGACGCGCATCATCTCGGCGTCCACGCGCCAGTCGGCGAAGGCGGCGCGGCGCGCGTCGTTCTCGGCCTCGTAGCCCATGCTGGTCCAGACGTCGGTGGTCACCAGGTCGGCGCCCCGGCAGGCTTCCATCGGATCGGTGAAGACCTTGTAGCTGTCGGCCGAGCGCAGTCCCGCGACCGACTGGTCGACGCCGTAGCCGCTGGGCGTGCTCACGTGCACCGTGAAGCCCAGGATCTCGCTGGCCTGCAGCCAGGTGTTGGCCATGTTGTTGCCGTCGCCCACCCAGGCCACCGTCTTGCCGCGGATCGAGCCGCGGTGCTCGATGTAGGTGAAGATGTCCGCCAGGATCTGGCAGGGGTGGAATTCGTTGGTCAGGCCGTTGATGACCGGCACGCGCGAGTGCCGGGCGAACAGCTCGATCTTGTCCTGCCCGAAGGTGCGGATCATCACCGCGTCGACCATGCGGCTGATGACGCGGGCGCTGTCCTCGATCGGCTCGGAGCGCCCCAGCTGGGTGTCGCCGGTGGTCAGGTGGACCACGCTGCCGCCGAGCTGGTACATGCCGGCCTCGAAGCTCACGCGGGTGCGCGTCGAGGCCTTCTCGAAGATCATGACCAGCGTGCGGTCGACCAGCGGCTGGTGCTTCTCGTAGGCCTTGAACTTGCGCTTGATGAGGGCGGCGCGTTCGAAGAGATAGGCGTAGTCGTCGGTCGTGAAATCCGAGAACTGCAGGTAGTGCCGGATCGCCGGTTGGCCGGTCATGGTCGTCGTCATGGGGTGGGTTCCGAGAGGAAGGTGTGGACCAGCGGCGCGAGGATCGCGACGATCTCGTCCGCCTCGGCGACGCTCAGGACGAGCGGCGGCACGAGACGGATCACGTTGTCGGCCGTGACGCTCAGCAGCAGGCCGGCGTCGCAGGCGCGGTTGAGGATCACGCCGCAGGGCCGGTCGAGCTCGATGCCCAGCATCAGGCCGTGGCCGCGCACCTCGCGCACGCCGGCCAGGCCCTCGAACTCGCGCTCCAGCGCCGCCTTGAGGTGGGCGCCCACGGCGGCGGCGTGCTCGACCAGGCCGTCCTTCTCCATGATGCGGATGGTCTCGACGCCGGCGCGCATCGCCAGCGGATTGCCGCCGAAGGTCGTGCCGTGGTTGCCGGGGCCGAAGATGTTGGCCGCGCGCGGCCCGGCCACCACCGCGCCGATCGGCACGCCCGAGCCCAGGCCCTTGGCCAGGGGCATCACGTCGGGCAGGATGCCGGCCCACTGATGGGCGAACCACTTGCCGGTGCGGCCCATGCCGCACTGCACCTCGTCGATCATCAGCAGCCAGTCGCGCTCGTCGCACAGCGCGCGCACTTGCTTCAGGTATTCGACGCGCATCGGATGGATGCCGCCTTCGCCCTGGATGGTCTCGAAGAACACCGCCACGACGTTCGGGTTGCCCTCGGTGGCCCCCTTCAGGGCCTCGATGTCGTTGAGCGGCACGCGGATGAAGCCCTCGACCAGCGGGCCGAAGCCCTTCTGCACCTTGGGATTGCCGGTGGCCGACAGCGTGGCGATCGAGCGGCCGTGGAAGGCGTGCTCGTAGACCACGATCTCCGGACGCTCGATGCCCTTGTCGTGGCCGAACTTGCGCGCCAGCTTGAGCGCCGCCTCGTTGGCTTCCAGGCCGGTGGAACAGAAGAACGCGTTGGTCAGGCCCGAGAGTTCGACCAGCTTGGCCGCGAGCTGTTCCTGGCCGGGCACGTGGTAGTAGTTGGAGCTGTGGATGAGCTTGGCCACCTGGTCCTGCAGCGCGGGCACCAGCTCGGGGTGGTTGTGGCCGAGCGTGTTCACCGCGATGCCGCCCAGGCCGTCGAGGTAGGCGCGGCCCTCGGTGTCCCACACGCGGCAGCCCTGACCATGCGACAGCGCGATGGGCAGTCGGCCATAAGTATTCATGACGTGGGGCGATGTGGGGACGGCGGGGGCGCTCATACGGGGTACTCCGGGAAAGGGAAGGCGGATTCTAGGCGTGCGTTATTTCATCTTTGTTGAGGATTCGGCATCGCAGCAATGTCCGGGCCAGCCCTGTGCGATTGCCGGTGCCGCGACGGGTCGCCCGGATAGAATCCGTGGTGCGCTGCAGCACGCGCCCAGCCCTTTCAAACGATGATCTCCCCCAGCGCCAAAGAAGTCTTCATCCAGGGCATCACGAGCGATGGCCGAACCTTCCGCCCCAGCGACTGGGCCGAACGCCTCGCCGGCGTGATGAGTTCGTTCCGTCCCGGCGGCGCCACGCCCGGCAGCCACCTGAGCTATTCGCCCTGGTGCGTGCCCACCAACATCAACGGCGTCAAGTGCGTGGTCGTCCATGTCGACCTGCGCGACTACAACGTGATGGCCTGGGACTTCGTCATGAACTTCGCGCGCGACAACGGCCTGCAGATCGTCGAGGCTTGCCTGGTGCCCCAGGAGAAGCCCTGACCGTCATGCCGTGGACGCCCGGCGGAAGCGACGTTGCGTTCGCCCATGAAAAAACCGCCCGAAGGCGGTTTTCCACTTTTTTGCTTTGCTGCCGCAGCGCACCCCGATCAAACGGCGGAGCGGCGTGATGCACGGGGCATCGAACCGTTCCGGGCTGGTTACCTGAGCGTCAGGCGGCGGCCTTCTCAGGGGCGAGTGCCAGGGCCTTGACCTTGGCGGACAGGCGGCTCTTGTCGCGAGCGGCCTTGTTCTTGTGGAAGATGCCCTTGTCGGCGACGGTGTCGACCACGGCCTGCGCCTTGGCGAACAGCTCGGTGGCCTTGGTCTTGTCGCCGGCCAGCACGGCCTTCTCGACGTTCTTCACCGCGGTGCGGTACTTGGAGCGCAGCGACGTGTTGGCGGCGTTGAGCTTGGTGTCCTGACGGACGCGTTTGCGGCCCGACGCGAGGCGCGGGTTCTTCTTCTTGGGTTTAGCGGATGCCATTGATGTGTGTCCTTGTGTGTCTGGGGATGATGCGGCAAAGCCAACGATTATAGAACGCCCGGGCCGGGACCTACACTCGCGGCGCCGTGTCCCTCTTCAAATCCGCCTCTACCGTCTCGCTGCTCACGCTGGCGTCCCGCGTCGCCGGCCTGGCGCGCGACCTGCTGATGGCCTCCGTCTTCGGGGTCAGCGCGCTGACCGACGCCTTCAACGTCGCCTTCCGCATCCCCAACCTGTTCCGGCGCGTGCTGGGGGAGGGCGCCTTCAGCCAGGCCTTCGTGCCGGTGCTGGCCGCGACGCGCACCGAGCGGGGCGACGAGGGCGCACGCGCCCTCGTCGACCATGTCGCCACGCTGCTGACCTGGACGCTGGTGGTGTTGTGCATCGCGGGCATGGCCGGGGCGCCGCTGATGGTCTGGGCGATGGCCAGCGGCCTGGCGCAGACGGCGCAGGGCCATGACGCGGCGGTGTTCATGACGCGCTGGATGTTCCCCTACATCGGCTTCATGTCGCTGGTGGCGCTGGCCGGCGGCATCCTCAACACCTGGCGCCGTTTCGCGGTGCCGGCGGCCTCGCCGGTGCTGCTGAACCTGGCGCTGATCCTGTCGATCCTGATCGGCGCGCCGCTGTTCCGGCGCTGGGGCATCGAGCCGATCTACGCCCAGTGCGTGGGCGTGATGGTCGGGGGGGCGCTGCAGCTGGGCATCCAGCTGCCGGCCCTGCGCCGCATCGGCATGCTGCCGCACGTGGGCACCAGCGTGCGCGCCTTGCGCGCCGCCTGGGCCGACCCCACCACGCGCCGCGTCCTGACGCTGATGCTGCCGGCCCTCGTCGGCGTGAGCGTGGCGCAGATCTCGCTGCTCATCAACACGCAGATCGCCTCGTACCTCGCGCCGGGCAGCGTCACGTGGGTCAGCTACGCCGACCGGCTCATGGAGTTCCCGACCGCCATGCTCGGCGTCGCGCTCGGCGTGGTGCTGATGCCGCAGCTCGCCTCCGCCCGCGCCGCCAAGGACGAGCAGCGCTATTCGTCGCTGCTCGACTGGGGCCTGCGCCTGGTGGTGCTGCTGTCGGTGCCGTGCGCGGTGGCGCTGCTGCTGTTCTCGCGCCCGCTGGTGGCGGTGCTGTTCCACAACGGCGCCTTCGGCGACGTCGACGTGCAGCGCACCACGGTCGCGCTGATGGGCTATGGCGCCGGCCTGGTGGGCATCGTCGCGATCAAGGTGCTGGCGCCCGGCTACTACGCCAGGCACGACATGCGCTCGCCGATGCGCATCGCCGTGTGCGTCCTGGTGCTCACGCAGCTGCTCAACCTGGTCCTGGTGCCGGTGCTGCAGCACGCGGCGCTGACGCTGACCATCGCCCTCGGCGCGGTCGTCAACGCGCTGTGGCTGCTGATCGGCCTGGTGCGGCGCGGCAGCTACCGCCCGGAGCCCGGCTGGGGCCGCTTCGTGCTCAAGGTGATCGTGGCGTCGGCGGCGCTGGGCCTGCTGCTGGCCTGGGGGTCGCAGCACGTCGACTGGGTCGGCCTGCGCGCGGCGCGCGTCCAGCGCATGGGGCTGCTCGCGCTCTTCGTCGCCGGGGGCGCGATGCTGTACTTCGCCGTGCTGGGGCTGATGGGGGTGCGGCCGCGCAACTTCATGAAGCGCTGAGCGGGCCGCGCCGGCAGCCACCGGCGCCGGCGGCTGCCGCAAGCGCCTTGACGCTGTCGGCGCGCTCCTCTACAAAGCCCGCATGAAGTTCAGTCTCTCGACACCGACCGCCCTCGAATATTTCGCCTCGCTGGTGCAGAGCGACGAACACTTCCCGCTGCTCGAGGCCGCCACCAGCATCGCCCAGGACGAGTACCCCGAACTCGACGTCGCCCAGGTGCTCGGCGACGTCGACCAGCTCCTCGCCCGCCTGAAGCGCCGCCTGCCGGCCGACGCCGCGCCGCTCGCCCGGCTGCGCCTGCTCAACCAGTTCTTCTTCCACGATCTGAACTTCGGCGGCAATCTCAACGACTACTACGACCCCGACAACAGCTACCTCAACGCCGTGCTGCGCACGCGCCGCGGCATCCCGATCTCGCTGGCGGTGCTGTGGATGGAGCTGGCGCAGGGGCTGGGCCTGCAGGCCCGTGGCGTCTCCTTTCCCGGGCACTTCATGATCAAGGTGACCCTGCCCAAGGGACAGGTCGTGATCGATCCGTTCACCGGCAAGTCGCTCTCGCGGGAGGAACTGGTCGAGCGGCTGGAACCGTACAAGCGCGGTGACGGCGTGGTCGGCGAATTCGACGTGCCGCTCGGGCTCTACCTGCAGCCGGCCACGCCGCGCGAGATCATCCACCGCATGCTGCGCAACCTCAAGGAGGTGCACGCGGCACAGGAGGACTGGCAGCGCACGATCGCCGTGCAGGACCGCCTGATCACGCTCTCGCCCGATGCCTGGGGCGAATGGCGCGACCGTGGCCTCGCGCACGCGGCCCAGGGCCACGCGACGCGCGCCGTGCACGACCTCGAGACCTACCTGCGCCATGCCGAGGACGCGCTCGACCTCGACGTCATCGCCGAGCGCGTGGCCGCCCTGCGGCGGGCGGAGAACCGGTGACCCCCGGCCCGGCGTCGGTCGCGGATGCCGCCGAACGGCTCGGCGACCGCCACCGCTTCCACGGCGTCCAGCCGGTGTTGCCGGTGGCCGACGCGGCCCGCGCGGCCCGCTATTTCTGCGAGGTGCTCGGCTTCGAGCTGGACTTCATCGCGGGCGAGCCGCCCAGCTACGCGCGCGTGAAGATCGGTGCCGGGCGCCGCGGCGAGCCCGGTGAAGGCGACCCGGTCTACCTGCGGCTGTGGCAGTGCGGTCCGCACGATGCGCGCGCCTGGCGTGGCGAGATCGTGATCCACGTCGGCCGCGACCTCGACGGGCTCCACGCGGCCTACGTCCGGCGCGGCGTGGCGGTGGTCGAGCCGCCGCAGTCCCAACCCTGGGGCCTGCGTGAGTTCGCCGTGCGCGAGCCCGACGGGCACGTGCTGCGCTTCTCGGGCTACCTGCCGACGCCCTGACCGATCCGGTCGCCCGGGCGCCGCGGGTGGCATGCAACCTGCAGGCGTGCCACCATGGCCGTTTTCACCATCGACATGCCGTCCCTTTCCTTCCACCTGCGATTGCGCGAGCGCCTGCGCGGCATCCCCGCGGGTGGCCAGCCGCTGCGCGTGCTGCTCACCCTGGGCAGCCTGATGGCCATGTGCCTGCTCGGCCAGCGCTCGGAGGCGGTGATCCCGTCGTTCCTCGGCGCCATCGCCAGCGCCCTGTCCGAGACCGACGACGGCTGGCGCAAGCGCCTGCGGGCCCAGGTCCTCACGCTCGCGTGCTTCGCGGCGGCGGCGCTGGCGGTGCAGGTGCTGTTCGACCGGCCGATCCTCTTCATCGCCGGCCTGGCGCTCGCGGCGTTCTGCCTCACGATGCTCGGCGCGGTCGACGCGCGCTACCGCGCCATCGGCTACGCGACCCTGATCCTGTCGATCTACGCCACCCTCAACCTCGACCACGCCGCCAGCGCACCGGCCGAGGTCGGCGCGATCGCCAGGCGCCAGGGGCCGGTGCTGCTGCTGGCCGGCGCCGCCTGGTACGGCGTGTTCTCGGTCGCCTGGGCGGCCCTGTTCCCGGCCCAGCCGGTGCAGGCCCTGCTGGTGCGGCTCTACACCGTCCTGGGCGAGTACGTGCGTTTCAAGGCCTCGCTCTTCGAGCCGCTGCGCGGCGTGGACATCGAGCAGAAGCGCCTGTCGCTCGCGCAGCTCAACACCGACGTCGTGACCGAGCTCAATGCCGCCAAGGAAGGCATCTTCCGGCGCATCGGCAAGCGCGCGCCGACCGGGCGCATCTCGCGCTATCGCGGCCTCTACCTGATCGCCCAGGACGTGCACGAGCGCGCCAGTTCCTCGCACGACGACTACAACGCGCTGGCCGACACCTTCTTCCACAGCGACCTGCTCTACCGCTGTCGGCGCGTGCTGGCGCTGCAGGGCGTCGAGTGCCAGCGCCTGGCGGCGTCGATCGCGCGGCGCGAACCGTTCGTGAAGGGCGACGCCACCGTGCAGGCGCTGGCCGACCTGCGCGGGGCGATCGAGCACGAACGCGCGCGCACGCGGGAGTCCGGACCGCTGGCGCTGCTGGCGTCGGTCGAGGCGCTGGCGCGCAATTTGGCCCAGCTCGACGGCCAGCTCGCCGGCGCCAGCCAGCCCTCGGCCCAGGCCGGGCGCATCGACATGGGCCTGGCCGATGGCTCGCCGCACGGCTGGCGCGACATCCTCGAGCGCGTGCGGCGCCAGCTCACGCCCGGATCGGCCCTGTTCCGCCATGCCTCTCGCCTGGCGGTGGCGTTGACCGCGGGCTACGTCGTGATGCGCGTGATCCATCCGGCACAGGGGTACTGGATCCTGCTGACGACGCTGTTCGTCTGCCAGCAGACCTACGGCGGCACCATCGCCCGCATGGGCCAGCGCATCGCCGGCACCATCCTGGGCGTCGTCGCCGGATGGGCGTTGCTCGAACTGTTCCCGCAGCCGTGGCTGCAGTCCCTGCTGGCCGTGGCCGCCGGCGTGGTGTTCTTCGCCACCCGCACGCGCCGCTACCTGCTGGCCACCGCCGCCATGACGCTGCTGGTGCTGATGTGCTTCAACCAGGTCGGCGACAGCGGCGTGCTGCTGGTGCCGCGCCTGGTCGACACCGCCATCGGCAGCGTCATCGCCGGCCTCGCGATGCTGCTGGTGCTGCCGCACTGGCAGGCCCGGCGCATCGACGCGCTCGCCGCCACGGCCCTGCGGGCCCAGGCGGGCTACCTGCGGCAGATCGCCCGCCAGTACCGCTCGGGCGCGCGCGACGACCTGGCCTACCGCGTGGCGCGGCGCGATGCGCACAACGCCGATTCGGCGCTGTCAAGCGCGGTGTCGGACATGTTCCGCGAGCCGGGCTTCGTGCGTCCGCGCGCGGGCGTGGCGCTGCGCTTCCTGATCCGCGCGCACACGCTGCTGAGCTATCTGTCGGCGCTGGGCGCGCATCGCGCGGTGGTCGGGCCGGCCGGATCGGCGGGCGTGCGCGCATTGCTGGACGCCGCCGAGGGAGCGGCGGCGGCGCTCGATGCCCTGGCGGTCACGCTGGTGGCGCGCGGCACGTTCCACGAGCCGAAGCGTAGCAGCGCCGCGAGCCAAACCGAAGCCGCGCGAGGCGGCCTCGAAGCGGGCGGTGCCGAGGCCGTCGACCCCGCCGCGGCGTCCGGCGCGCCGGCCGGCGATCCCGCCGTGGCCGCGGCCCGGGCGGCCGAGACTGCCCTGCGCGACGCGCTGGCGGCCTCGGTCGAGGCGGGCGACGAGCGCAATCCGGCGGCGCGCCTGCTGCGCACCCAACTCACGCTCGTGTGGCTGCAGATCGACGCGTTGCGCGCGCATGCCGACGAATGGCTGCTCCGGAGCACGCATGCGGCGGACGGCGACGCCGGGGATCGCGTCGCGGCCTGAGCACGCCGGGCGCATGCCGGGCGACGCCGACGGTCCCGGCATCGCCGGTCAGACCAGACCGGCGGCCTGCAGTTCCTTCTTGCAATACGCGTAGAACAGCGGCGCCGCCACCAGACCGGCCGGTCCGAAGACCGCCTCGGCCATGAACATCACGGCCAGCAGTTCCCACACCGCCATCTGCGTGCGGCTGCCCACCACCTTGGCGTTGATGAAGTACTCGGCTTTGTGGATCAGCACCAGGAAGCCCAGGCAGGCCAGCGCGGTCGCCGGCGAGACCGACAGGCCGACCAGCGTGATGACCACGTTGCACAGCAGGTTGCCCACGATCGGCACCAGGCCGGCGACGAAGGTGAGGGTGACGAGGGCGGGGGTGTAGGGCAGTTCCTCGCCCCACATCGGCAGCAGGAAGAGCAGGAACACGGCCGTGAGGAAGGTGTTGAACGCCGCGATCCAGAACTGCGCCGCGACGATCTGGCCGAAGGCCTCCCCGAAGCGGGAGATGCGTCTGAACATCTGCTGAGCCAGCGGCCGGCGCACGGCCGGGCCGTGCGCGACGGCCGCCAGCGTGCCCACGATCAGGCCGACGTAGGCGAACAGCAGCCCGCCCAGCCAGGCGCGCCCGGCCATCGCCATGGCGCCGGCCTGGGCGCGCAGGTAGCCCGCGACCACGCGCTGGACTTCCGCCGCACCCTCGGGCAGGTAGATCGCCATGTCGGGCGGGAGCTTGGAGCGCAGTTCCAGCACGGTGCGCGCGATGAAGTCGAGCAGTTCCCGGTACTGCTCGGTCGCGTTCAGCACGAACTCGCGGGCCTCCGCGTAGGCGAACACCAGCAGCGCCAGCGGAGCGAGCATCACCAGCACCGCGGCGGCGATGCGCGCGCCCGACGAGGACACGGCGGCCGGGGGCGCGGGCGCGGCGAGCGCGGCGCGCGATGCACCCGCGCGGCGCTTGAGTCCGAGGTCCAGCATGCGTGCGAGCCAGCGGGTCGCAAGGAAGCCCACGCACACGCACAGCAGGCCGGGCAGCAGGCCCTGCCACATGATCAGCAGCAGGGTCGCCGAGATGAGCACGAAGCTCGCCGCGACGATGGCGCGGGAGGGAACGTCGGAAGTCGCGGCGGCGGAGGGCAGGGTCACGCTCGGAAGGATGTGGACGGCGACGGTGGGCGGGCGGCCTGGGAGCCGCACGGACGGATCGGCGGCGGGACGCTCAGGCGACGATCACCGCGGCGCCGTCGCCGCGCGGGGCGATGCGTCCGATCTCGTGGACCGTCTCGCCCGCCGCGCGCAGGGTCGCCGCGCAGGCGGCGGCCTGCGCCGCCTCGATCACCACCACCATGCCGATGCCGTTGTTGAAGGTGCGGTTCATCTCCAGGTCGTCGATGCCGGCGACCCGCTGCAGCCAAGCGAAGAGTTCGCTGCGCGGCCAGCTGCCCTTGACCAGGTGGGCGGCGGTGCCCTCGGGCAGCACGCGCGGGATGTTCTCCAGCAGGCCGCCGCCGGTGATGTGGGCGAGCGCCTTGATCGGGTGGCGCGCGAGCGCCTCGAGCACCGGCTTCACGTAGAGCCGCGTGGGCGCCATCACCGCCGTGCGAAAGGGCTGGCCGTCGAGCGTGGCGGGCAGGTCGTCGCCCGCGCGCTCGATCACCTTGCGCACCAGGCTGAAGCCGTTGGAATGCACGCCGCTGGAGGCGAGGCCGAGCACCACGTCGCCGGGCTCGACGTCCCGGCCGGTCAGGATGAGCGACTTCTCGACGGCGCCGACGGCGAAGCCTGCGAGGTCGTACTCGCCCGGCGGATACATGCCTGGCATCTCGGCCGTCTCGCCACCGATGAGCGCGCAGCCCGAGAGTTCGCAGCCGCGCGCGATGCCGCCCACCACGGCCGCGGCCGTGTCGACGTCGAGCTTGCCGCAGGCGAAGTAGTCGAGGAAGAACAAGGGCTCGGCACCCTGGACCAGCACGTCGTTCACGCTCATGGCGACCAGGTCGATGCCCACGGTGTCGTGCATGTCCCATTCGAAGGCCAGGCGCAGCTTGGTGCCCACGCCGTCGGTGCCGCTGACCAGCACCGGTTCCTTGTAGCGCTTGGGCACCTCGAACAGCGCGCCGAAGCCGCCGATGCCCGCCAGCACGCCTTCGCGCATCGTCTTCTTCGCCAGCGGCTTGATGCGGTCGACCAGCGCGTCCCCGGCATCGATGTCGACGCCGGCGTCCTTGTAGCTGAGCGGGGTGGGCGAGTTGGAAGTCATGGGTCGGACGGTTTGGAAGCCGGAAGAAGGAGGAACGACGAAGGGGGAACCCGGTGAGGCCCGACGGGGCCGGCGTGGTCGCCGCGCGCAACGGCTGCGGTGGCGTCCATGGCCGCAATGGCCGGGCCGATAGAATTCGCCACGATTTTAAGGGCCGTCCGGCCCGGTCCCATGAACCCTTCTTTCGCGTCCTCCGTGCCACGGCAGCCGCCCGCTTCGCTCCCGGCATGAAGCAGCTCGCGCTCGACATCGGACTGGCGAGCGGGCCCACGCTGTCCGGCTTCCACGCAGGACCCAACGCGGCCGTGCTGCGCCACCTCGCGGCCTGGGTCGACGAGGCACCGCCCCCGGCCGGCCAGTCGCCCGTGCCAGTCTACCTCTGGGGCGAGAGCGGCAGTGGCAAGACGCACCTGCTGGAGGCCGTGCGCAGCGCCCTGCGCGAGCGCGGGGCGCTGGTCGGCGTGCTGCACGCGGGCACCACGCAGCCGCTCGCCTTCGACGAGCGCTGGGGCGCCGTGCTGATGGACGATGTTCATCTCTACAACCCGGTGCAGCAGCATGTCGCCTTCGCATGGTTCGTCACCGCGCACGCCCTGCAGCGCGGGGTGCTGGCCACGGGCGGGCTGCCGCCGGCCGACCTGGCCTTGCGCGAGGACCTGCGCACGCGCCTGGGCTGGGGCCACGTGTTCCACCTGCAGCTGCTCGACGAGGCCGAGCGCCGCGCGGTGCTGCGCCAGGCCGCCGACGCGCGCGGCGTGCTGCTGGCCGACGAAGTGCTCGACTACATGCTGCATCGCTTCAGCCGCGACCTCGGCAGCCTCATGGAGCTGCTCGACCAGCTCGATGGCTACGCGCTGCAGACGCAGCGCGCGGTGACGATCCCGCTGATCCGCTCGATGCTCGAGAACCAGTAGGCGCGCCGCCCTTCAGAATGAACCCTCCCGGAGCGCCCGGCGCCCGGCTTCCCCTTACCTCTGCCCCCATGATCAAGACATTCATCGACAAATTGCTCGGCAAGTCCGCCGGGTCGGCCCGCGGCGCCAAGTCGCGCTTCGGCAAGCGCGAGGAGGTGGCCGCCAGCGTCCACGGCATCGACCCGGCCCTGGTCGACGAACGCGCGAAGAACGTCGTCACCACGCTGCAGGACGCCGGCTACGAGGCCTACGTCGTCGGCGGCGCGGTGCGCGACCTGCTGCTGGGCCTGCGTCCCAAGGATTTCGACGTGGCGACGAATGCCACGCCCGAGCAGGTCAAGGCGCTGTTCCGGCGCGCCTTCATCATCGGGCGGCGCTTTCGCATCGTGCACGTGGTGTACGGGCGGGGACGCGAGCACGAGGTGATCGAGGTCTCGACCTTCCGTGCCTACATGGACAACGCCGCGGCCGAGCAGGTCAAGGGCAACGAGCGCACCAGCAAGGGCGAGCTCGCCGGCATGACGCACGCGGTCGATTCCAGCGGACGCGTGCTGCGCGACAACGTCTGGGGCCCACAGGAGGAGGACGCCGCGCGCCGCGATTTCAGCGTCAACGCCATGTACTACGACCCCGCGAGCCAGGTGGTGGTCGACTACCACGGCGGCATCCGCGACGCGAAGAAGCTGGTGCTGCGCATGATCGGCGACCCCGTCACGCGCTACCGCGAGGACCCGGTGCGCATCATCCGGGCGATCCGCTTCTCGGCCAAGCTCGCCGCGCTGGGCTTCGAGATCGAGCCGAAGACGGCGGCGCCGCTCGTCGAATCGGCCCGCCTGCTGGCCGACGTGCCGCAGAGCCGCCTGTTCGACGAGATGCTCAAGCTGCTGCAGACCGGCCACGCCGTGGCCACGATCGCGCAGTTGCGCAAGCTCGGCCTCGCGCGCGGCATCTATCCGCTGCTCGACGTCATCGTCGAGCGTGCCGACCAGCCCTTCGTGCGCGCCGCGCTGCAGGACACCGACCGCCGTGTCGCCGAGGGCAAGCCGGTGGCCCCGAGCTTCCTGCTGGCCTGCGTCCTGTGGGCCGACGTGCGCGACGGCTGGGCCGATCGCGTGGAGGGGCGCAACGGCCAGCGTGGCATGCCCGCCTTCCCGGCGCTGCAGGAGGCCATCGACGAGGTCTTCGACACGCGCATCGGCGACGTCTCGGGCCGCGGCAAGCTCGGCGGCGACATGCGCGAGATCTGGATGATGCAGCCGCGTTTCGACAAGCGCGTCGGCTCGACGCCCTACAGCCTGGTCGAGCAGGCGCGCTTTCGCGCCGCGTTCGACTTCATGCGCCTGCGCGCGGACGTCGGCGAGGTCAGCGAGGCGATCGCCGAGTGGTGGCAGGAATTCGGCAGCGCCGACGACCTGCGCCGCCAGGACCTGCTCGAGCAGGTGCGCGAGGAGCAGAAGCCGGCGGCGCGCACCCGGGTGCGCGTGCGCAATCCGGCCGGGGAGGGCGGGGTGGAGCGCAAGGGTGCGGCGCAGGCCCCCCGGCCTGGCGGCGACGACGACCGCATCGCTTCCGGCGAACGCGACGAACGTGACGATCCGGACGGTAACGACGGCCCGGCCGTGCCGCCCGATGGCGAAGCGGCCCCGCGCAAGCGCCGGCGTCGTCGCAAGCCGCGCGGCGGCGGCGAGGGGGGCGCCGAGGGCTCCTCGGGGGCGTCGAAGCCCGCATCGGATGCGAGCGGCAACGGCCACGACGCATGAGCGATGCCGCCCGGGCCTTCGTCGGGCTCGGCGCCAACCTCGGCGACGCGCGCACCGCAGTGCTGCGCGCGATGGACGCACTCGACGGTCTGCCGGGCACGCGCGTCGTGGCCCGCTCGTCGCTCTACCGCAGCGCGCCGGTCGATGCCACCGGGCCCGATTTCGTCAACGCGGTGGTGGCGCTGGAGACGACGCTCGATCCGTCCGATTTGCTGGCCGAGCTGCAGCGCCTGGAGCACGACGCATTGCGCGAACGCCCCTACCGCAACGCGCCGCGCACGCTCGATCTGGACCTGCTGCGCCATGGCGATGCGGTGCTGCGCACGGCGCGCCTGAGCCTGCCGCACCCGCGCATGCACGAGCGCGCCTTCGTGCTGCGCCCGCTCGCGGAGATCGCGCCGGCACTGGTGACGCCGGCGCAGCTCGACGCCGTCGCCGGTCAGGCCATCGAGCGGCTCTGACCGCGCTCCTCGTCGTGCGCCGCGCCGGCGGACGCGTGGGCGGTGCGCGCAGCCCGGCCCTTACACTCCCGGCTGTCACGAAATCGTCATCACGACGACATCCGCATCGATTAAGGAGCCAACGTCATGTTCGGCAAGCTGCTGCCCCGAGAGGGCAATTTTTTTGAGATGTTCAACCAGCACGCGGAGCGCATCGTCGAGGCCGCGCGCGCGTTCGAGAACCTGGTCGCCAACTACGGCGACCTGCACCTGCGCGAACAGTACAACCGCGACGTCGACAACGCCGAGCGCGCCGCCGACCGCGTGACGCACGACGTCAACCGCCTGATCCACAAGACCTTCATCACGCCGATCGACCGCGAACAGATCCACAAGCTCATCAACACGATGGACGACGTGGCCGACCTGATCCAGGACTCGGCCGAGACCATGGCGCTCTACGACGTGCGCCACATGACCGAGGAGATCGTGCGCCTGACCGCGCTGAGCGTGAAGTGCTGCGACCGCCTGAAGGACGCGGTCAAGTTCCTCGGCAAGATCGCCGATCCGGCCGTGGCGGAGGCGACGCTCAAGACCTGCGAGGAGATCGACCGCCTCGAGTCCGACGCCGACCGCGTCATGCGCAGCGCGATGAGCAAGCTGTTCCGCGAGGAGCCCGACGTGCGCGAGGTGATCAAGCTCAAGGCCATCTACGAACTGCTCGAGACGATCACCGACAAGTGCGAGGACGTCGCCAACGTGATCGAGGGCATCGTCCTCGAGAACTCCTGAAACGCGACACGCCATGGCATCGGTTCAGGTAGGGCTGTGGGTCGTCGTGCTGCTGGTGGTGCTGGCCATCGCGTTCGACTTCATGAACGGCTTCCACGACGCGGCGAACTCGATCGCGACGGTGGTCTCCACCGGGGTGCTCAAGCCCGGTCAGGCGGTGGTCTTCGCCGCTTTCTTCAACCTGGTGGCGATCTTCGTCTTCCACCTGAGCGTGGCCGCGACGGTCGGCAAGGGCATCGTGCAGCCGGGCATCGTCGACGTGCACGTGGTGTTCGGTGCCCTCATCGGCGCCATCACCTGGAACCTGGTGACGTGGTACTACGGCATTCCCAGCAGCTCGTCGCACGCCCTCATCGGCGGCATCGTCGGCGCGGTGATGGCCAAGGCCGGATCGAGCGCGCTGGTGGCCGCCGGCATCTGGAAGACGGTCGCCTTCATCTTCGTCTCGCCGGTGCTGGGCTTCGTCCTGGGCTCGGCCATGATGGTGCTGGTGGCATGGGTCTGCCGGCGGGCGACGCCCTCACGGGTGGACCGCTGGTTCCGGCGGCTGCAACTGGTCTCCGCCGGTGCCTACAGCCTGGGCCACGGCGGCAACGACGCCCAGAAGACCATCGGCATCATCTGGATGCTGCTGATCGCCACCGGCCATTCCGGCACCGACACGCCACCGACCTGGACCATCGTGAGCTGCTACACCGCGATCGCGCTGGGCACCATGTTCGGCGGCTGGCGCATCGTGAAGACGATGGGTCAGAAGATCACCAAGCTCAAGCCGGTGGGCGGCTTCTGCGCCGAGACCGGCGGTGCGCTGACGCTGTTCCTGGCGACGGCATTGGGAATCCCCGTCTCGACCACCCACACCATCACGGGCGCGATCGTCGGCGTTGGATCGGTGCAGCGCGCGAGCGCCGTGCGCTGGGGCGTGGCAGGCAACATCGTCTGGGCCTGGATCTTCACGATTCCCGCCTCGGCGTTCGTCGCCGGTGTCGCCTACTGGGTGAGCATGCAGATCTTCTGAGCACCGGTCTGCCGGGCTACTGTGAAATCTTGCGGCCTTCCTCGACCTGGTGCTCGAAGTAGCGCTGGAAGCTGAAGACGATGCTGGACATGAGCACCGTGGTGCCGACCAGCAGCGCCACGACCACCGCGCCGATGGTCAGCCAGCCCGTGCGTCCGGGCGGCGCGTCGGGCGCCCCGCCCGCGTTGAAGCGCGCGTTCCATTTCTCCGGCGCCATCAGGCCGTAGACGATCGCGGTCAGCGCGCAGCCGGCGACGGTGAAGCCCACCAGCGGGATCAGCACCCAGCTCAGGCCGTCGTCGAGTCCGTGCTCTCGCGCGCGTCCGATGCCGTAGACGCCCAGCGCCGTCGGGATCGGCAGCAGCCAGCCGAGCAGGTCGTTCGCACCGTGCAGGTAGAAGCGATGCAGGCCGAGCGGTCCGCCCAGGAAGGCCAGCCAGGCGGCAAGCGTCTTGTCGCGGGGCTTCACGAAGGGGCCCGGACCGGTTCGGTCAGGCTGCCGTCGCCGAGCACGCGATCCATCAGGACGACGTCGAGCCAGCGGTCGAACTTCCAGCCGACGTCCGCGAGCACGCCCACGTGCGCGAATCCCTGCGCGCGGTGCACGCCGATCGAGCCGGCGTTGCCCGCGTCGCCGATCACGGCGATCAGCTTGCGCACGCCGGCCGCCTCGGCGGCCTCGATCAGCGCCCCCAGGAGCGACTTGCCCACGCCCTGGCCGCGTGCGTCGTCGGCCAGGTAGATCGAATCCTCGGCGGAGAAGCGGTAGGCCGGCCTCGGCTTGAACCAGTTGCAATAGGCGAAGCCGAGAATCGCACCGTCTCCCTGGCGCTCGGCCACGAGGTAGGGCAGTCCCTTCGACAGGACGTCGGCACGGCGCGCGGCCATGTCGGCGACGCTGGGCGGATCGGTCTCGAAGGTGCCGGTGCCGTGGCGCACGTGGTGCGCGTAGATGGCGGCGATCGCGGCGATGTCCGCGTCGAGGCTGGGTCGGATGAGGATCGTCATGGCTGCGGGAGACGCGGGAAGAAAGAGGGAGGGGAAGCGCGCGGGCTATAATCGCGGGCTTTTCAGCGTGTCGCTGGCCGGGTGGCCATGTCGCGTGTCTCAACGCTGGAAGATCATTGTGGGCGAACCTTGCGGGTTTGCCACCACCCCAAGGATAAATCATGGTCGTCATTCGACTCTCCCGCGGCGGCTCCAAAGGCCGTCCGTTCTTCAACATCGTCGTCTCCGACAAGCGTGTGCGCCGCGATGGCCGCTTCATCGAGCGCCTGGGCTTCTACAACCCGATCGCCAAGTCGAACGAGGAAAGCATCCGCATCGCCCAGGACCGTCTGACGTACTGGGAAAGCGTCGGTGCCCAGGCTTCGCCCACGGTCACGCGCCTGATCAAGCAGGCTGCCGCCGCAGCCCCCAAGGCCGCGGCCTGATCGCTCCGGCGCGGTGATGCTGCCCACCCTCGAGACCGCCGCACTGCCGGCGGACGCCGTGGAGGTGGGTCGCATCGCCGATGCCTGGGGCATCAAGGGCTGGTTCAAGGTCCTGCCCCACAGCGCCCGACCCGAGGCGCTCTTCTCATCGAAGCGCTGGTTCATCCAGCCTTCCGGCCCGGTCCACGCGAAGCCGCAGACCCAGGCCTTCCGGCTCGCCATCCGCGAGGCCAAGGAACATTCGGATTGCATCGTCGCCACGTCCGACGACGTCCCCGATCGCAATGCCGCGGAAGCGTTGCGCGGGGCCCGCGTTTTCGTGCCGCGCTCGAGCTTTCCCACCGCCGCGGACGACGAGTACTACTGGGTCGATCTCATCGGTCTGGACGTCGTCAATCGCGAAGGCATCGCCCTGGGCACGGTGCGCGAACTGCTCGCGACCGGACCGCAGACCACGCTCGTGCTCGTCGCCGATGCGCCCTCGGACGAAACAGGCCAAGCCAGCGCCGGCAAGACGATCGAGCGGATGGTGCCCTTCGTCTCCGCCTTCGTCGACGAGGTCGATCTCGTCGGCCGTACCATCACCGTCGACTGGCAACCCGACTACTGAGCGCGCCGGCCGGACGCCGCACCGTCACGGCGGCCGCATGACGGGTCTGTTTCCAGTCATCCAGATGCCCCGTGCACGGAGTTCTTCCTGATGCGCTTCGATGTCGTCACCCTGTTTCCCGAACTTTTCGCCCCTTTCCTGACCAGTGGCGTGACGCGACGCGCCTACGAGTCCGGGCAGGTCGAGGTCGTGTTCTGGAACCCCCGCGATTTCGCCTCCGGCAACTACCGCCGCGTGGACGATCGGCCGTTCGGCGGCGGGCCGGGCATGGTCATGATGGCCGAGCCGTTGTCGGCCTGCCTGGACGCGGCCCTGGCGAGCCGTGGCGTGGCGGCGCCGGTCGTGCTCTTCTCGCCCGTCGGCGAGGTGCTGCGACACGCGACGGTCACCACCTGGGCGTCGGGGGAGGGCGCCGTGCTGGTCTGCGGCCGCTACGAAGGCGTCGACCAGCGGTTCATCGACGCGCGCGTCACGCACCAGATCAGCCTGGGCGACTTCGTGCTGTCGGGCGGAGAGGTGGCCGCGATGGCGCTGCTGGACGCGGTGGCGCGGCTGCAACCCGGCGTGTTGGGCGACGAGGCGAGCCATGTCCAGGACAGCTTCAACCCGGTCCTCGACGGCCTGCTCGACTGCCCGCATTACACCCGCCCCGAGCAATGGAACGGTCGTGCGGTACCGGCGCCCCTGCTGTCCGGCCACCATGCGCAGATCGAGCGCTGGCGACGCGACCAGCGTCTGGCGATCTCGGCCGCGCGACGCCCGGAACTGGTGGATGCGGCGCGCGCCTCGGGCCGCATCGACAAGGCCGATGAAAAGGCGTTGGCGAAAAGGCTATAATCGAAGGCTCTCCGATCCTCTGCCCGGCCGCGGCCCTGCAAGAAACGGCACACCTGCGGACCTGCAGGCTGCCTGCTCTGCCGCCTTTTGTGTAGCGCGTGCAAGATCGAAACCAGGACCTCCATGAATCTCATCGAAACGCTCGAGCAGGAAGAAATCGCTCGACTCAACAAGACCATTCCCGCGTTCATGCCCGGCGACACCGTCATCGTGAGCGTGAGCGTCGTCGAAGGCACGCGCAAGCGCGTGCAGGCCTACGAAGGCGTCGTGATCGCCAAGCGCAACCGTGGCCTCAACAGCGGCTTCACGGTGCGCAAAATCTCCAGTGGCGAAGGTGTGGAGCGGACGTTCCAGACCTACAGCCCGCTGATCGCCGGCATCGAGATCAAGCGCCGCGGTGACGTGCGCCGTGCCAAGCTCTACTACTTGCGCGAACGCAGCGGCCGCTCGGCTCGCATCAAGGAAAAGCTGCCCAGCCGTGCCGCGAAGGCAGCTTCCGCCGCAGCCGCAGCCGCTCAGTAAAAAGCGTCGCCGCCTCAAGACAAGCCGCCTTTCCAGGCGGCTTTTCGCGTTCATGGGCGGTGCCTTTCGCGGCATGGACCGGCGTTTCGACGGTCTCGGTCCAACCCATCCATTTCATCGCCACCGCCATGTCGACCGCTCCGTCCACCATCGAACCGATCAACGCCGTGTCGTCGATCGCCTTCGATCCGCATGCCGTTCCGGTGATCGGGATCGACGCCCACCTGCCTGCCGTTCCGGCATCGCGGCTGACCGTCGCGGCGTTGCGCGGACGTTTCGCGAATCCACCACATTGGGTGCCGGAACTGCGCAGGGAGCCAGCCATCGGCGATCGAACGCCGGCCCAGGCGGCGGTGCTCGTGCCCATCGTGCAGCGCGAGCAGCCGATGGTCCTGCTGACCGAGCGTGCGACCCGGATGTCGACGCACTCGGGACAGGTCGCGTTCCCGGGCGGCCGGGTCGATCCCGACGATGCGAACGTGGCCGCTGCGGCGTTGCGCGAGGCCTGGGAGGAGGTCGGCCTGTCGGCGGAGTTCGTCGAGGTGCTGGGCGCCTTGCCCACCTACACGACGGTCACGTCTTTCATCGTGACGCCGGTCATCGCCATCGTGCAGCCGGGCTTCGAGCTGCGCCTCAGTCCGAACGAAGTGGCCGATGCGTTCGAAGTGCCGCTCGCCTACCTGATGGATCCCGCCCACCACCGTCGTCACCGGGTGGCCGGCGAGGGGGTGGAAGCAAGGCAGTGGTTCTCGATGCCCTACCAGGATGGCGCAAGCGAGCGATACGTCTGGGGCGCCACCGCCGGGATGCTGCGCAACCTCTACCGGTTCCTGTCGGCCTGATCTTCCCTGCGCCCAGCGCCCGTCCGGGCCATGGAAGTGATCGCTATCATCGAATCATGAGCTTTTTCGCCATCCTGTGCGCCCTGCTGATCGAGCAGGCGCGGCCGCTCGCGTCACCCAACGCGGTCTATAGCGGCGTGCTGGCGTGGACCCGCTGGACCAGTCGGAACTTCGATGCCGGCAAGCCGAACCATGGATGGGTGGTCTGGGCGATCGCGGTGCTCATGCCGACGGCGCTGGTGCTGGGCGTCCACTGGCTGCTCGTCGCGACGCTGGGATTACCCTTCGCCGTGCTTTGGAGCATCGCGGTGCTCTACACGACCCTGGGCTTCCGGCAGTTCAGCCATCATTTCACCGGCATCCGGGACGCACTGGAAGACGGCGACGAACCCCTCGCCCGATCGCTGCTGGCCCACTGGCGACAGATCGGCGTCGCCAACCTGCCGCGCAGCGAGATCGTGCGGCACGTGATCGAGCACTCGGTGATCGCCGCGCACCGTCATGTCTTCGGTGTGCTCGCCTGGTTCTCGATCCTGGCCGCCCTGGGCCTCGGCCCGTCGGGGGCCGTGTTCTACCGGATGAGCGAATTCGTCTCGCGCTATTGGGCGCACAAGGACGGAGCGCCCCTTCAGCCGTCGAGCCGAGGTGTGCGGGACGTGGCGCAGAAGGCCTGGATGGCGACCGACTGGCTGCCGGCACGCATCACTGCGCTCGGCTTCGCCGTGGTCGGGAGCTTCGAGGATGCGATCGACTGCTGGCGCAACGACGCACGGCGCTTTCCCGAGCTCAACGACGGCGTGATCCTTGCGGCCACGTCCGGTGCCGTGAACGTCCGCCTGGGTGGAGGCATCCTTGCGTCCGGACCCTCGATCGATCAGCTGCCACGCGCGCAGGCAGGCGACACGGTGCCAGCGTTGTCGCCGACCCAGAGCGGCAGCACACCGGGCCGCGAGCCCGATCTGACCCATCTGCGCAGCGTGGTCGGGTTGGTCTGGCGGTCCGTCGTGATGTGGATGGTGCTGCTGGCGTTGCTGACGCTCGCGCGGCTGCTGGGCTGAGCGCACGACGGAGCGATCGCGCCGCGATCCTCGGGCGGCAGGCCCGATGCTGTGCCTAGTAGGTGCGTGCCTGGCTGAGTTCGGCGAACAACTCACCGTAGATGCGGTAGCGGGTGGCACTGATCGCGCCATCAGGATGGGCGGCTGTCTGGACGTTCGCGATGACGCCGCAGCCCGGTTCGTGCAGGTGCGTGCAGTTGTAGAACTTGCAGTCCCCCGCATGTTCGGCGAGGTCGGGCATCAGGTGCGCGAGCCGCATCGGCTCGATGTGGTGAAGGCCGAACTCCTGGAATCCGGGGGAGTCGATCAGGCCGGTGGTGCGTGCCTCGTCGACCCAGTACCACGTCGTGCTGGTGGTCGTGTGCTTGCCCGAGTTGAGTGCCTGGGAGATCTCGTTGGTCAATGCCCTGGCACCTGGAACGAGCAGGTTGATCAGGGTGCTCTTGCCCGCACCGGACGGTCCGAGCACCAGCGTCGTCCTGCCCTGGAGCAGCGTCGTGAGCGAAGCGCGATCGGGTTCGCTGGAAGCGGTCAGCGACAGTGGCAGCACGCCATGCTGCATGCGCCGATAAGGCGCGAGACGCGACCATGCGCGCTCGAAGGGCGTCACGAGATCGCGCTTGTTGAGCGCGATGACCGCATCGATCCCTTCGGCCCGGGCGGCGATGAGCGCACGCGCGAGCTGATGCTCGGAGAACTCCGGTTCGGCCGCGATCAGGATCAGCACCTGATCGAGGTTGGCCGCGAACGACTTGGTGCGGATCTCGTCCTGCCGGTAGAACAGGTTGCGGCGTGGCACCACCTGTTCGATGGTGCCTTCGTCCTCGCTCTTCTGCCAGCGCACCCGGTCGCCGACGACGGCCTGACTCTTCTTGCCGCGCGGGTGGCAGATCAGCCTTTCCCCCGTCGGCGTCTCCACCATGCAGTGGCGCCCATGGCCGGCGACGACGAGTCCCTCGTTCAACGTGGAGGCGGCGACTCCGGAGGCGCCGTGTCGCTTAGCCAACTCGATGTCTCCGGATCACGATGACGTGGCCGGGGCGAGCAAGGCATTGGTCTGCGAGGCGCATTCGAGGTCCGTGGTGGAGATGCCGGCGACGTCGTGGGTGCTGAAGCGCACCACGCAGCGGTCGTAATGCACCGAGAGGTCCGGATGATGGTCCTGCCGATGCGCGATCAAGGCCAGCGCATTCACGAAGGCGATGGTTTCGAAATAGTTGGCGAAACGAAACGTCTTCTCGATGGCGACGTCGGCGCCATCGCCCGAGAGACGCCAGCCATCGAGCCGGGTCAGGCCGCTGACGATCTCGGTGGCGCTCAGCGCGCGGCGTTGTTCGGTCTTCCAATCGCGCGGGATCAACATGCTGTGGGTCATGACGTGGTGTGCTTTCAGGCCGCAGCGGCCTGGATCCGGGCGAGGCGCTCGGAGGCGGGTGGATGCGAGTAGTAGAACTTGACGAAGACGGGGTCGGGAGTCAGCGTCGAGGCGTTGTCCTGATAGAGCTTGAGCAGCGCGGCCGAAAGATCGATGCCATTGGTCTGCGCGACGGCATAGGCATCGGCCTCAAACTCGTCGCGGCGTGACAGACGTGCCGAGAGGGGAGCGATGAAAAAGCCGAAGACCGGTGCCGCGGCCATGAACAAGAGGAGCGCCACCGCATCGTTGGGCGCGCCGAAATCGGGCTGGACGCCGAGCCCCGCGAAGAACCACGCACGGCCCGAGAGCCACCCCAGCAGCGCGAAGCCCGCGAAGCTCGTCGCGAACAGCATCACCATCCGCTTGACGATGTGACGGTGCTTGAAATGTCCGAGTTCGTGGGCCAGCACGGCTTCCACTTCACCCGGGGTCAGCTGACGCAGTAGGGTGTCGTAGAACACCACCCGCTTGCTGGCGCCGAAACCTGTGAAATAGGCGTTCGCATGGGCACTGCGACGGCTGCCGTCCATCACGAACAACCCCTTGGCGGCGAAACCGCAACGCTGCATGAGTGCCGTCACGCGGGCTTTGAGGCCGACGTCGTCGAGCGGAGCGAACTTGTTGAAGAGCGGGGCGATGAACGCGGGATAGATCAGCATCAGCAGCAGGTTGAAGGTCATCCACGTGCCCCATGCCCAGAGCCACCACGTCGACCCCGCAGTGCCCATGATCCAGAGGATGAGGGCGGCGATGGGAAGGCCCACGACCACCCCGACCGCCAAACCCTTGAGCGCATCGCCCAACCACATCCGCCACGTCATCTTGTTGAACCCGAAGCGCTGCTCAAGCCGGAAGGTCTGCCACAGCGTGAACGGGAGTTCGATCAGGCCGCCGATCGCGGCGAAGGCGGCCAGCAATGCCAGTTGCTGCAGCAGGCCGCCACCGAGCAGGTCGAGCAAAGTCTTGTTCAGCACGTCGAGGCCGCCCAGAAGCGTCCAGCCGAGCAGCATCGCGGCCGACCATGCCGTCTCGGCCAGACCGAAACGCGCTCTCGCCACCGTGTAATCGGCCGCCTTGCGGTGTGCCGCCAGGGTCATGGTGTCCTTGAAGGCCGCCGGGACGGCATCGCGATGCATCGCAACGTACCGGATCTGCCGCGATGCAAGCCAGAACTTCGTGACCAGACCGATCGTCAATGCGACCGCAAAAGCACAGGTGAGGATGAGCGAGTGGGACATGGCATCGAGTTTAGTCCGCCAGCCCCGGCGGACGAGGCCGGTCGGGGCATGGGCGACAATGAGCCGATGTCCGAAACCACCGACCTCACCCCGGCCGTGCCGACCCCCGTGCTCAAGAAGAGCGACCAGAACCTCGTCTGGCTCGATTGTGAAATGACCGGTCTCGACCCCGAGAAGGAGCGTCTGATCGAAATCGCCGTGGTCGTCACCGGTCCCGACCTGTCCCCCCGGATCGACGGGCCGGTCATTGCCATCCACCAAAGCGATGCCGTGCTGGATGCCATGGACAACTGGAACAAGGGCACCCACGGCAGGAGCGGCCTGATCGATAAGGTCAAGGCTTCGACCGTGGACGAGGCGACTGCGGAACAGCAGTTGCTCGACTTCATCGCGCGCTACATCCCCAAACAGGGATCGCCCATGTGCGGCAACACCATCGGCCAGGACCGGCGCTTCCTGGTGAAGTACATGCCACGGCTGGAGGCTTATTTCCACTATCGCAACCTCGACGTCAGTACCCTCAAGGAACTGGCCAAGCGTTGGAAGCCCGCTGCCTACGCAGCCTTCAAGAAGCAGCAGGCGCACACGGCGCTGGCCGACGTGCACGAATCCATCGAGGAACTCGCGCACTACAGGACGACATTTCTGCGGCTTGAGGATTAGGTAAAACCCCATGGATATGTCATAATCGAAGGCTACGCTGCAGATTGCGGCGTTTCTTGCATCTCCCTATCTTGCACACGTGCCCGACCAATCGGGCCGCAGTTGAAGCGATTGGCAGGACCTGTTCACGAAGGTCCCGCTGCTTCTCTGAATGTCGTTGGATGGTTGATGTCTTTCACCACCCGACGAAGCGTTGCCCACGGCCACGCTTGCGTATGAGATTGAATCATGACTGACGCTTATCAAGCGCAGGGCGACTTCGCGCCTGTGCAATCCGATGAATTCATCGCCCCGACCGACGTCGTCCGCGATCACGAATTCCTTGCCGACTCCTCATCCATGACCGATGTCCCGGCAGCCGCCGAAGAGGCCGTCGAGACGGCGCCCGCCGGCCCCAATGGTTTCGTTCTGCTGGGCTTGGCGCCTGAACTCGTCGCTGCTGTCGCCGACCTCGGCTACACCGAGCCGACCACCGTTCAGGACAAGGTCATTCCGCTGGCACTGACCCATTCCGACGAAGGCGAAGCGCGTCTGGTCGACCTCATGGTGTCGAGCCAGACCGGAAGCGGCAAGACCGCCGCATTCCTGCTGCCCGTGCTTCACACCCTGCTCAAGCAGGAAGCGGAAGCCGAAGCGGCCGCCAAAGCGGAATTCCAGCGGCTCTCGGCCGAAGCCGCCGAGCGTGGCGAAGTGCTTCCCAAGAAGGCCAAGCGCAAGGATCCGACCAATTCCCGCAACTTCAAGGCCGCCACGCCCGGGGCCCTGATCCTGTGCCCCACGCGCGAACTCGCCCAGCAGGTGGCACACGACGCGATCGACCTCGTGCGCCATTGCCGTGGCCTGCGTGTGGCCAGCGTGGTCGGCGGCATGCCCTACCAGTTGCAGATCGCCAAGCTGCAGAATGCCAATCTCGTGGTCGCCACGCCGGGTCGCCTGCTCGACCTGCAGCGCTCCATGCAGATCAAGCTCGATCAGGTGCAGTTCCTCGTTGTCGACGAAGCCGACCGGATGCTCGATCTGGGCTTCTCCGACGATCTGGCCGAAGTCAACCAGCTCACGATCGAGCGTCGGCAGACGATGATGTTCAGCGCCACTTTCGCGCCTCGAATCCAGCAACTCGCGACGCGCGTCATGCGCCAACCGCAAAAGGTGCAGATCGATTCGCCGCAGGAAAAGCACGCCAATATCAAGCAAGTGCTGTTCTGGGCCGACAACATCACGCACAAGCGCAAGCTGCTCGATCACTGGCTGCGTGACACATCGATCAACCAAGCGATCGTGTTCGCCAGCACTCAGGTGGAATGCGACGGTTTGGCCAACGACCTCCAGCAGGAGGGCTTCAGTGCCGTTGCGTTGCACGGCGCGCTGAGCCAAGGGCTCCGCAATCGCCGTCTGATGGCGTTGCGCCAGGGGCAGGTTCAGATACTGGTGGCGACCGACGTGGCCGCGCGTGGCATCGACGTGCCGACCATCACCCACGTCTTCAACTTCGGCTTGCCGATGAAGGCCGAGGACTACACGCACCGCATCGGGCGTACAGGTCGTGCAGGACGCGATGGCATCGCGGTGACGTTTGCCGAGTTCCGCGATCGCCGGAAGATCTTCGACATCGAAGGCTACAGCCGTCAACAGTTCAAGGCGGAAGTCATTCCAGGCCTGGAACCGCAGCAGCGCATCCAACAGTCGCGTCCTCAAGGCGACTTCGGTGGCCGTGGCCGTGACGTCAATCCACGTGATCGCAAGTTTGGTGGAGGCGGTGCAGGCGGTGCGCATCGCCCTGGGGCCGGTTTCGGCAATGCCGCCAGCAACTACGCCGGTGCGAGCGGCTTCAATGATCGCGGACCGCGCGGCGCATCGGTCTCACCCGCTGCACGGGGTCCCCGTGGAACGAATCAAGGCGCCGGCTTCGGGGGCCATCGGGAGCTCAACGAGCACGGCGGTCGCGGGCGGCCGGCGTTCAATGAAGGAACCGAATCGCGTGGACGTCCCGCTGGTCGCGGCAACGAAACCCAAGGACTTTCGCGCAATGCGTCGGTCGACAATGCCGGCTTTGGCGGCGGCAAGGTTTTCGTTCCGCGCGACTCGCAAAAGCGGGCTTTCAAGCCCACGCGCTGACGCTGAATCCTGACTTGAGGGTCTTTGGACCACTCGGGTAAATCGATCACAAGCCTGCACTGTCCAAACGGTGCAGGCTTTTTTTTTTGAATGAGGCCTGGAGTCCGGGAACAGTGACGTAAACAAAAAGGCCAGCCTCATGCCGGAAGCTTTCACGTGTCGTGCCTCACAACAATTCATCGACTGGCACGGTTTATGCAAATAGTAAGCACGAGGTCGATGCCGAGTCTGCTGAAACATTGTTAGCAGGGTCGTCTTTCAGGTCGTTAATGCGATTGGAGTCCAAACTGCCGAAGTCGTCCCTGAGTTGCAAAAAATCTTGAAAACCTTTTTCAAATTAAGAAAATTATGCGAGTTTGCTATTCTAATAACAAATAATTATTAATCTTAAGTAAGACGGCGCATCTAAGGTGAACACTCACATTGCGAATTCAGGTCTTTCATAAACTACTGTGAGAACTTAATAAATGTTCAGTTTTCAAGGGGTGGGAACTGACCCAATGGATGAAAGAATAATCCATGTCGCAGCAGAAACCTGCTGCCCCGGATTCGCAGTTATCGGCAATCCGCTCATCTGGTGAAAATTGCATGCGAATAGCTCTTCTTGACGACGACGAAGCCCAGATCAAGCAACTCATCGGCGCGTTGAAGGCACCGTTCCTGTCGATCGACGGTGAGACCATCTGCAGCACCTTTTCCAGCGGGGAGTCCCTGCGCCGTGCCTTGAGGACGGAAACGTTCGACGTGCTCGTGTTGGATTGGATGATGCCCGATCTCGATGGCTTCGATCTGTTGCATTGGTTGAGAACGGAGAGGAACGACAACACCCCTGTGATCATGCTGAGCGCGCGTGCCGCAGAACGCGACGTTGCCGCAGCGCTGACGTTGGGTGCTGACGATTACATCTTCAAGCCTTTTCGTCCCTTGGAAATGCGCGCCCGCATTTCACGTCTGTTCGAGCGGACGTTGAAAAGCAAGACAGGGCCCGGGTCGAGTTTCGGACGTTGGGATTTCGACAGCGCCACGAACATCGTCAAATACCGCAATGTGCTCGATGGAAAACTGGAGGAAGTTCGCCTTACCGAGAAAGAGTTTAAGTTTGCCTTGACCCTTTTCCGCAATCTTGATCGCCCCGTGTCACGAGGTCACTTGCTGGCAGCGGCCGGATACAGCACCGAATCGATCACACGTTCTCTGGATATCCACATCTACCGATTGCGGAACAAATTGCAACTCGAGGGGACACGGGATGTGCATCTGAGAACGGTCTATGGCCAGGGATACAGGTTGCAACGGAGCGCAGCCGCGCTGCTTGAGAGGAGTCTTTGAATCCGGCGGCGAACTCGGTGGCGGCGCTGCTCCAACAGGTCAAGGAACGCGGACTCGTCGCTCCGACTGCATTGAATGCACCGCTCGATCCATCTGTCTTTGCGTGACATTCCTGAGAACCATAAGAGAGCAGAAGAGCGAGTTGACATGGGTTATGAAAACTGGGACGCGGCACTTGTCATCAGGGCCAATGAGTTGTTGACCGAGGTACGGCGTTACCACGCGGATGCGGAGGCGACCCGATTGCAACTCTCCTCGTCAGCCGCATCCATTGCTCGAAAAGTGGATGAACTTCCCGTCCTGGTCCGGCAAGTGGTTGAAACGTGTTTCGAGCAGGACGCATCGAGTGCCGAGCGTGCCACCGTTGCCAAGCGTCTCGATCTGTCGACCCGAATGCTGGGCGAGCTGTCGACGAAATTGCATGGTTCCGGAATGGCTTTTCTGAGGCAGGCGCGTCGCGCATCGACAGTGATCTTTGTCTGTGCCGCCATCAGTTCCGCAGCGGTATGGTGGTCTTTGGACAAGGTCGCCAAGACCATGCATCTCTCCACCGAGATCAGCGACATGCGCAAGACGATCGATCACCTTCGTCAGGCAGAAATGCACGGTGCCGTCAGGACCTGCATCGATTCATCTTCCAGATCTCGACTCTGCGTTCGCATCGACGAGAAAGCGGGAAAGCAGAAGAATTCCTACTATTTCATCGATCGGTAGTGTCACGGAATCTTCATCCGCAGGAAATTGTCGTTGGATGGGAGTGAACTCTGACTGGTGCTGAAGTCTTGAAACCCTGTTCGTCCGCCAGAAGGTCAACTGCAGGTGAGCCACGGCTGATGCAATCAGCGTCGGATCAGCGTAATCGCAGGTTGGGTACACCCCCTTCATCAGGGTTCAAACACCTTCTTGTCGAACCGTCTCCTATTTGCGATGACCGATGGCGAATGCATCAGCCGGTCCTTGCAACACCGTGAATTGCACCGCTTTTTGCAGGTTTCAACGATCAGGAAGAAGCCCTGTCACTTCTCTGCCACGGGAATCGTCGTGGCAAGCGCGACCGGCACGGCCGTCACGCTGTTCTGGGGAGAGCCTTCGACCAGTCGGTCGGAGTAGGAAAGGTAGATCAGCGCATTGCGCTTGGTGTCGACCATTCGCACCACGCGCAAACGCTTGAACATGATGGAAAGTCGTTCACTGAAGACTTCCTCGCGCTTCTTCAGCGGACCCGTGAACAACAAGGGGCCGACCTGTCTGCAGGCGATCGAGGCTTCCGCCTTGTCTTCGGCGAACCCCAGGGCGCCGCTGACGCCTCCGGTCTTGGCGCGCGATACGTAGCAGGTCACCCCGTTCACCTTCGGATCGTCGTACGCCTCGACGACGATCTTGTGATCGGGGCCGATGAGCTTGAACACGGTGTCCACTTCTCCGACGGTTTCGGCCTTGGCGGACGCCGTGAGCACGGCGACCGCCATGAGGACGAAGGCGCGACAGGACCGTCGGAACGTGGAAGGGTCGGCTCGTCGCGAAGTGGAATTTTTCATGGATCGGAATTGCCCGTCGTCAGTGAATGTCGAACGCGTGAACGCGATCGAAGCTGCCGCGACGATGGTCTTCGAAGTAGAGACGAAGGGCTTCACGCACGGTGCGAAAGGCAATTTCCTCCCATGGAATCTCGTGTTCGGCGAAAAGGCCGACCTCCATGGTTTCGTGACCGGGGTCGAAGACGTCATCGAGCAGCGCCGCCCGATAGAACAGATGCACTTGGCCGACGTGGACGACGCTCATGACAGCGAAGAGCCCTTGCATCTCGTAATGCGCGCCGGCTTCTTCGTCGGTCTCGCGCGCTGCACCTTGAGCGGCGGTTTCGCGCAGTTCCATGAAACCGGCCGGCAGCGTCCACTTGCCTCGACGCGGCTCGATGTTGCGCTTGCAGAGCAGCACCCGGTCACCCAGCACGGGAATCGTGCCGACCACGTTGATGGGATTCTCGTAATGGATGGTGCCGCACGCCGGACACACCGCGCGTTCGCGTGTGTCGCCGTCGTCTGGCACGCGGTAGATCACGGCAACTCCGCAATTCCGGCAGTGCCGGATGTTCCGGCCCAGGGGGTGAATCGATCCCGCGACGCTCATGGGTCAGACGATCTCGAGCTTCAGCACCGGCAGCCCGCCGACGCTTCCTTCCAGTCTGTCGCCGGCCACCACCGCCGCGACGCCCTCCGGCGTGCCGGTGAAGATGAGGTCACCCGGCTGCAGGGCCCAGGCCTTGGAGAGATGCTCGATCGTCTCGGCGATGGTCCAGATCAACTTGGCCACGTTGCTCGACTGGCGCGCGGCGCCATTGACATGCAATGCGATGTCGGACTTCTCCACGTCGCCGGCCTGGGCGACCGGCACGATCGGACCGATCGGCGCGCTCTGGTCGAACCCCTTGGCGATGTCCCACGGCCGGCCTTGTTTCTTCATGTCGGCCTGCAGGTCACGGCGCGTCATGTCGAGGCCCACGGCGTAGCCGAAGATGTGTTGGTGCGCATCGGCCGCGGCGATGTCGCGGCCGCCCGTTCCGATGGCCGCCACCAGCTCGATCTCGTGATGGAGGTTCTGGGTCAGCGTGGGATAGTCGATGGTGCCGGTCTGGCCTTCCTCGACGACCACGATGGCGTCGGCGGGCTTCATGAAGAAGAAGGGCGCCTCGCGACCCGAGAATCCCATCTCCTTGGCATGATCCTCGTAGTTGCGGCCGACGCAATAGATGCGGCGCACCGGAAAACGGCCGGCTTGTCCGACCACGGGAATGGACACCACTTCGGGCATGGGAACGACGTACTCGGAAGCCATTGCTTTCATCCTTGTCCTGACGAGTTTCAAACCTGTTCGCAGCGAATTGTTCGCGCGTGCGGCAGTGTGCCAGAGTGAACTTCGAACCGTCCGCGCGAGGTCGGTCCGTGGAAGCCCGATGGAGGCCGGCGTGCGCTGCCGTTAAGCTCGCTGCGCATGATGAAGCTTCACAACTACTTCCGTTCGTCCGCTTCGTACCGGGTGCGCATCGCGCTCGGAATGAAGGGCCTGGCCTACGAGTACGTGCCCGTGCACCTGGTGCGCGGCGAACACCTGAAGGCACCGTTCGCCTCCATCTCGACGGACACCCTGCTGCCGCTGCTGGAGGTCGACGGCGCACAGGGCGCTGCGGCGCCGGAGCGTTTCTCGCAATCGATGGCGATCATCGAGTACCTCGACGAGACCCATCCCGAGCCACCGCTGCTCCCGTCGGATCCGGCCGGCCGTGCGCACGTCCGCGCCCTGGCGCAGATGATCGCTTGCGACATGCATCCCGTGAACAATCTGCGGGTCCTGAAATACCTGGTGCGTGAGCTGAAGCTCGACGATGCCGCGAAGACGACGTGGTATCGCCATTGGGTGCGAGAGGGCCTGCAGGCGTTCGAGCGCCAACTGGCGTTGCGATCGCCCGGACGCCACTGCTACGGCAACGCTTTCACGCTGGCCGACTGCTGTCTGGTGCCGCAGATCTTCAACGCACAACGCTTCGACTGCGATCTCAGCGAACTGCCACGCACGATGGCCGCCTACGAGGCGGCGATGGAGATCGAAGCCGTGCAGCAGGCGCATCCCGCGCGGTGTCCCGACGCGGAAGCCTGATGGCGACAAGGCAGCCGCCCGCGGACTGGATCGTGCCCGCATGGCCCGCCCCACGTGGCGTTCGCGCACTGTGCACCACACGCGCCGGTGGCGTGTCGCTGCCGCCCTACGACCGCTTCAATCTGGGCGTTCACGTGGGTGACGTGCAGGCGGACGTCACCCTCAACCGCGCGAAGCTGCGCGACGTCCTGGGCGTGCGTCCGGTGTTCCTGGACCAGGTTCACGGGGTGGAGGCGATCCTGCTCGACGAGGCCACGCCGGACGGCACGCGTGCGGACGCCTGCATCGCCACGCGGCCAGACATCGCCTGCACGGTCATGGTCGCGGACTGCCTGCCCGTGCTTTTCGCCAGCGGATGCGGCACGCACGTGGCAGCGGCTCACGCGGGATGGCGAGGGCTGGCCGCCGGCGTGCTCGAACGCACGCTGGCAGGAATGACGACGAACGATGGCCTGCGTCCGATCGCCTGGCTGGGTCCGTGCATCGGGCCGCGCGCGTTCGAGGTCGGAGACGAGGTGAGGGCGGCTTTCGAATCGCAGGATGCCGCGTCGGCGGACTGCTTCCGCTCCACGGGTGCGACGGGCAAGTGGTGGGCGGACCTTCCCATGCTCGCCAGGCGGCGCCTGCGATCGGCGGGCGTCCGCAGCATCCATGGCAACGACGGCGACGACGCCTGGTGCACGGTGCGCAACCCGTCACGGTTCTTTTCGCACCGGCGCGACCGGGTCACCGGGCGCTTCGCCGCCTGCGTCTGGATCGAGGCCTGAACGACCGCGTTCGGGCCCGCCTGCGGTGCGAGCCGCTTCCTGCTGCGCCTGCTCGCGTTCCCTGATGCGCTTGCGACGTGCCGGCGCATTCAGCAGGTACACGACCAACGCGACCGGCGCCACGCCATAGAGCAGAAACGTGAAGATCGCGCCGATGACGGTGCCGGCCGTGTGGGTGCCTTCGGCCACGGCCATCATGAGGGCCACGTAGAGCCAGGCGATCACGACGATGTGCATGGGAGGGGTGTACCGAAAGGATCGCTGGTTTGGGGGATGTCGCGTTGTGGGCGACTTGCGAATGCAGGATACTTTCTTCCGACAAGAACGGATTTCGATGAGGATTCAGGAGACATCATGAAACAACAGGCGACCGCCACCGACGCGTTCGGGCCTTTTCAACAAGCGCTGGCACGTGGATGGCAGCAGGCCATGGAATCGTTCCAGTCGATCGGCACGCCGGGCCCCTCGGGCGCGGGGCCCACGGGGAATTCCGGGAACGGTGCGGAGATGCGCTCCGCGCTGCCGAAATTTTCTCTGGCGCCCGAGAAGATGCAGGAAATCCAGCGCCAGTACATCGCCGAGGCGACCGACCTCTGGCGCCAGGGGCTGAGCGCCAAGCCGGTCGGCGACCGACGGTTTTCCGCCGAGGCGTGGTCCGGCAATCCGCTTTCTGCATTCACGGCGGCGGTCTATCTGCTCAATGCCCGCACGTTGATGGGCATGGCCGATGCCGTCGACGCCGATGCGAAGACGCGCGCCCGGCTGCGCTTCGCGGTCGAGCAGTGGCTCGCAGCCACGTCGCCGAGCAATTCGCTGGCCTTCAACGCCGACGCCCAGAAGAAGGCCCTGGAGACGCAGGGCCAGAGCATCGCCCAGGGAATGCAGAACCTGCTGCACGACCTCCAGCAGGGCCAGCTCAGCATGACCGACGAGAGTGCATTCGAAGTGGGACGCAACGTCGCCACCAGCGAAGGCGCCGTGGTGTTCGAGAACGAGATCTTCCAACTGCTGGAATACAAGCCGCTCACGGCCAAGGTCTACGAGCGACCGTTCCTGCTGGTGCCGCCTTGCATCAACAAGTTCTACATCCTCGACCTGCAGCCCGAGAACTCGCTGATCCGCTATGCCGTCGAGCAGGGTCACCGGGTCTTCGTGGTGAGCTGGCGCAACCCGGACGAGTCGATGCGCGACCGCACCTGGGACGACTACATCGAGGATGCCGCGATCAAGGCCATCCACGTGGTGCAGGACATCGCCACGCACGGCAACAAGGACGACCAGATCAACGCGCTGGGCTTCTGCGTGGGCGGCACGATCCTGAGCACGGCACTCGCGGTGCTGGCCTCGCGCGGCGAGAAGCCGGTGGCCTCCCTGACGCTGCTGACCACGCTGCTGGACTTCACCGACACCGGCGTGCTGGACATCTTCATCGACGAGCAGATGGTGAAATACCGCGAGATGCAGATGGGGCAGGGCGGCATGCTAGCCGGCAAGGAACTGGGCTCGACCTTCAGTTTCCTGCGGCCCAACGACCTGGTCTGGAACTACGTCGTGGGCAACTACCTCAAGGGCGAGAAGCCGCCCGCGTTCGACCTGCTCTACTGGAACGGCGACGCCACCAACCTGCCGGGGCCGTTCTACGCCTGGTACCTGCGCAACACGTACCTGGAGAACAAGCTCGTCGAGCCCGGCGCGTTGACGGTGTGCGGCGAACCGGTCGACCTGGGCCGCATCGACGTGCCCACCTACATCTACGGGTCGCGCGAGGACCACATCGTGCCCGTCGGTGGTGCCTACGCGTCGACCCAGGTTCTGAACGGCAAGAAGCGGTTCGTGATGGGTGCCTCGGGCCACATCGCCGGCGTGATCAATCCGCCGGCCCAGAACAAGCGCAGCCACTGGATTCGCGACGACGCACGGTTTCCCGCCACCTCCGCCGAATGGCTCGAGGGCGCCAGCGAACGGCGCGGCAGCTGGTGGACGGACTGGTCGCAGTGGCTCAAGACGCACGCCGGCAAACAGATTCCCGCACCCAGGAACTACGGCAGGGACCGCGCCTACAAGGCGAGCGAACCTGCTCCGGGCCGCTACGTCAAGGCTCGCGCCTGACGATCGAGCGCGCACGGCACATTCGAAGAATCATCAAACTGGAAAAGAACGGAGAGCATTCATGGAAGACATCGTCATCGTTTCAGCCGCACGCACGGCCGTGGGCAAGTTCGGCGGCTCGCTCGCGGGCATTCCCGCGACCGAACTTGGCGCCTTGGTCATCAAGGAAGTGCTCGCGCGCGCACGACTGGGCAACGACCAGATCGGCGAGGTGATCATGGGTCAGGTGCTGGCCGCCGGCGCGGGCCAGAATCCGGCGCGTCAGGCGCTCCTGAAGAGCGGAATCGGCAAGGAGACGCCGGCCTTGACCATCAATGCCGTGTGCGGTTCGGGTCTGAAGGCGGTGATGCTGGCGGCCCAGGCCGTGGCCACTGGCGACAGCGAGATCGTCGTGGCGGGCGGGCAGGAGAACATGAGCCTGTCGCCCCACGTGCTTCCCAATTCGCGCAACGGCCAGCGCATGGGCGACTGGAAGATGGTCGACACCATGATCGTCGACGGCCTGTGGGACGTCTACAACCAGTACCACATGGGCATCACGGCGGAGAACGTCGCCAAGGAATACGACATCAGCCGCGCGATGCAGGACGAATTGGCCCTGGGCAGCCAGACCAAGGCCGCCGCCGCCCAGGATGCGGGCAGGTTCAACGACGAGATCGTCAGCGTGAACATTCCGCAGAAGAAAGGCGATCCCGTCGTCTTCGCGAAGGACGAATTCATCAATCGCAAGACCAATGCCGAAGGCCTCGCCGGCCTGCGTCCGGCCTTCGACAAGGCGGGCGGCGTCACGGCCGGCAACGCTTCGGGACTGAACGACGGTGCCGCCGCCGTGGTCGTCATGACCGCGAAGAAGGCGGCGGCGCTGGGGCTCACGCCACTGGGCCGCATCGCCAGCTACGCCACCGCCGGTCTGGACCCGAAGGTCATGGGCATGGGGCCGGTGCCGGCATCGCAGAAGGCATTGCAGCGCGCCGGCTGGAAGGCCGCCGACCTCGATCTGCTGGAGATCAACGAAGCCTTCGCGGCCCAGGCTTGCGCGGTGAACCGCGAGATGGGCTGGGACACCAGCAAGGTGAACGTGAATGGCGGGGCCATCGCCATCGGCCATCCGATCGGTGCATCGGGCTGTCGCATCCTGGTGACGCTGCTGCACGAGATGCAGCGTCGCGATGCCAAGAAGGGCATCGCCTCGCTGTGCATCGGCGGCGGCATGGGCGTGGCGCTCACCATCGAGCGCTGAGTCGGTTTCCGGCGTGGCGCCCCGCGCCGACGCCGGCGCCTTCGTCGCAACCTTTTTTCCCATGTGTCCCGCATGCCCCGCATGCCCCGGGCACGCCAATTTCGGTCATCGCTCAGTGTTTTCCTGCACCTGTGGGAGTGAGAACTTTGGGTACAGTGACCTTGTCTCCCGAGAGACAAGTACAAATCAAGGAATCGTCATGAGCAAAAAAGTCGCCTACGTCACCGGTGGTATGGGTGGGATCGGAACCGCCATCTGCCAGCGCCTGCACAAGGACGGATTCACCGTCATCGCCGGTTGTGGCCCCACCCGCGACTTCGCCAAATGGCTGGCCGAACAGCGCGAACTTGGATTCGAGTTCCACGCGTCGGTCGGCAATGTCGGTGATTGGGCGTCCACGGTCGAAGCCTTCAATCAGTCCAAGTCCGAGCACGGCAGCATCGACGTGCTGGTCAACAACGCGGGCATCACGCGCGACCGCATGTTCCTCAAGATGTCGCCGGAGGACTGGAGCGCGGTGATCGAGACCAACCTCAACAGCATGTTCAACGTCACCAAGCAGGTGGTGGGCGACATGGTGGAAAAGGGATGGGGCCGGATCATCAACATCAGCTCGGTCAACGGCGCCAAGGGCCAGGCCGGGCAGACCAACTATTCGGCGGCGAAGGCCGGCATGCACGGCTTCACGATGGCCCTGGCGCAGGAACTCGCCGCCAAGGGCGTGACCGTCAACACCGTGAGCCCGGGCTATATCGGCACCGACATGGTCAAGGCCATCCGCCAGGAAGTGCTCGACAAGATCGTGGCGACCATTCCGGTCAAACGCCTGGGCGAACCCAGCGAGATCGCATCGATCATCTCTTGGCTGGCGACCGACGAGGGCGGCTATTCCACCGGTGCGGATTTCTCCGTCAACGGCGGCCTGCACATGCACTGAGGGGCCACGGGCGTCACGCGCGATGCGCGCAGGCCCGCCATCCGGATCGAAAACCCGCTGCGGCGGGTTTTTTCGTTTTCTGGCGGGAGCAGCGGTGCGAGGGCGCTAAAGTGGTCCTGCGGCGACAGGTTTCGACCGTCCGGTCCGGCCCGTCCTCCCATCGATTCCGCGCGGTCTGCGCACCCTTCTTGCCATTGGACGAGGATGCCCCACAGCGTTTCCCTGATCAACACCATCGCCGCCGGCCTCGGGCTGGCGCTCATCCTGGGTTTCTTCGCCGTGCGGCTGCGCCTGCCGGCGCTGGTCGGCTACCTGGTCGCGGGCGTGATCCTCGGTCCGTTCACGCCCGGGTTCGTCGCCGACACGGAGATCGCGGCGCAACTCGCCGAGATCGGCGTGATGCTGTTGATGTTCGGTGTCGGCCTGCATTTCTCGCTGGACGACCTGATGGCGGTGCGCAAGATCGCCGTGCCGGGCGCGCTGGTGCAGATCGGCGTGGCGACGCTGCTGGGCGGGGCACTGGCGATGTGGTGGGGCTGGCACCTGGGCGCCGCGCTGGTCTTCGGCCTCGCGCTGTCGGTGGCCAGCACGGTGGTGCTGCTGCGCGCGCTGGAGAGTCTCGGGCTGCTGGACAGCTACATCGGGCGCATCGCCGTCGGCTGGCTGATCGTGGAGGATCTGGCGATGGTGATGGTGCTGGTGCTCCTGCCGCCGCTCGCCGGGGTCCTGGGCGGGCGTGACCATGGCGGCGACGCCGCAGCGATCTGGCAGACGCTGGGCCTCACGCTGCTGCAGGTCGGCGGCTTCATCGTGCTGATGCTGGTGGTCGGGCGCCGCGTGTTTCCGTGGATCCTGTGGCAGGTGACGCGCACCGGTTCACGCGAACTGTTCACGCTGTGCGTGGTGGCCGCCGCGGTGAGCATCGCCTTCGCGTCCGCGGCGCTCTTCGGCGTCTCCTTCGCGCTGGGTGCCTTCTTTGCCGGCATGGTGATGCGCGAATCGGAATTCAGCCATCGCGCGGCGGAGGAGTCGCTGCCCCTGCGAGACGCCTTCGCGGTGCTGTTCTTCGTCTCGGTGGGCATGCTGTTCAATCCTGCGGTGCTGATCGAGCGGCCCTTGCAGGTGCTGGCGGTGGTCCTGGTGATCATCGTGGGCAAATCGATCGCGGCCGGTGTCCTGGTTCTGGCGTTCCGCTATCCACTGCGTACCGCGCTCACCGTCAGCGCCAGCCTGGCCCAGATCGGTGAGTTCTCGTTCATCCTGATCGCGCTGGGCATGTCGCTGGGGCTTCTGCCGGACGAGGCGCAGAGCCTGGTGCTTGCCGGCGCGCTCATCTCCATCGCCACCAACCCGTTGTGGTTCAGTTTGATCGCGCCTCTGCAGGCCTGGTTGCACCAGAGCTTCGCCTTCGCCCGTGCGCTCGAACTGCGTGACGATCCGCTGGCCGAACTTCCGCTGTCGACGGAGGCGCGCTACCTGTCGCGACAGGTGGTGCTGGTCGGCTACGGGCGGGTCGGGCGGCGCATCGCCGCCGAGATGAAGGCCCACGAGATTCCCTTCGTGGTGGCCGAGCAGAATCGCGAGATGGTGGAGAAGCTGCGCGCCGAGGGCATCGCGGCGGTCTGGGGCGATGCCGCCGAGCCCACCGTTCTCGTCCAGGCGCACATCGCCAAGGCGAGGGTCCTGGTCATCGCGACGCCCGACACCCTGCACGTGCAGCAAATGATCGAGACGGCACGACTGCTCAACCCGGGCATCTTGACCGTGATCCGCAGCCACAACGAGGAGGAGGCGGGGCTGCTGGCCAAGGACATCTCCGTGACGGTCTTCCTGGGCGAGCACGAACTGGCGCAGTCGATGGCGCGGCGGGTCCTGCAGCACGCCGGGTCCTGATCGCCCCGGTACCACGCCGCCGACGATGCGGCGCGGTCCTCAGAGGTCCTCGATCACCAGCATCCGGTAGCGTTGCGCGATCGAATAAGGCACGGTGCGGACGACCTCCATGACGCGTTCGGCATCTTCCTCGTCCTCGGTCCTCACCATCAGACCGGTGTGTCCCTCGCGAGCGAGCTTGGTGTAGGCCCTGACCACGGCACCTTCGGTCCCTGCGGAAGGCAGGGGATTGTCGGCGTCGCTCGTGGTGGGCGTGATCTGCGACAACACGATCTCCGGAGGAACGAGGTACACCGCATCGGTGGGAACGCCGTTCTCTTCGAGCGTGCGTCCCACCGTCCGGGCATCGTCCGCTTCCGGAAACATGATGAAGGAGTGTCCGGTGGGGTAGAAAGCGCCGCCAATGGCGGCGGTCATGCTCGGATCGAGTGTGAAGTTCTGCATGCGGTCTCCTCGCGATGGATTGAGCGGAACAGGCACCGCGCCGTCCGGATGTGAGCGGGAAGCCTAAGGCTTCGGCGATGCGGGACTGTAGGAAAACCATGGAACTTGGTCGACGCCGGGATCACGACCGCGTCCCACGACCAATTTGTAAGGAATATAATGAAAGTTGTATCAAAACGTGAATTCCTGCGCTGGTGAGCGAAGTGCGCGGTCCTTAGGATTCGAGCATTCTGAAATCCAAAGTTTTAATTTATGTCGCACTTGCGGAACATTGCACTCACCGTGCACGAACTCGAAGACGGCGAGTACTACTGGGTTCTGATGGAAGGCGCGGAGTACGCCATCGAGGACATCCTCCCTTATCTGCCGATCGAATCGTCGAGCGATCCGTACGGCAGCTATGCGAACGCGCTGGTGGCGGGGATGGCGGCCATGCGGCGGATGTTCGGTTCGGGTGGACCGCGGGAGTGAACGTGGCGGGCGATTAACATGTCGCCCGGGGCCGCGAAAGCGCGCGCAGCACGCCTTCGCATCCGATCCGGCCGCCATCGAGGGCGACGGAGCCGCCGCCCCGCTTCATTCCAAGCCGCAGACGCGGGCCCGGGCGGGCTGCGTTCCATCCGGTCCGCAACGATGCGCGGACATCCTGGCGGTTTGAGATTCCTTCAACCGCACTTTCGATTTCGTTCATGACGTTCAGCGTCTTTCTCGTCGAAGACAACCTTTCCGTTCGCGATGGCCTCCTCGGCATGCTGGAGGAGGTCGGCGATGCCACCGTCGTGGGCGTGGCGCCGACCCAGGACGAGGCCACCCGGTGGCTGCTCGAACACGCACAGGCGTGGCAGCTGGTGATCGTCGACCTGTTCCTGTCCGAAGGCTCCGGCATGGAGGTCGTGAAGGTGTGCGCGCCGCGACAGGCACACCAGCGGGTCGTGGTGTTGACGAACTACGTCGAGGCGTCCGCGTCGCGCGCGCTCGCCCAAGGTGCCGACGCGGTGTTCGACAAGACCACGCAGCTCGAGGAGTTCCTCGCCTATGTGCAGTTGTGCGGTGCGCAACACCGCGAGCGGGCACGGGCATGAGTCCGGACGTGCCCGTGACTGGAAGCCTGGCGGCCAAGGTGCTTTCGGTGGCGCCGATGCTCGACTGGACCGATCGGCACTGCCGCCATTTCCATCGGCTGCTGTCGCGCCGTGCGTTGCTCTACACCGAGATGGTGACCACCGGCGCGCTGCGCCATGGCGACGTCGAACGCCATCTGCGCTTCGGCACCGACGAACATCCGGTGGCCCTGCAGCTGGGCGGCAGCGAGCCCGCCGACCTCGCCCATTGCGCGGAGCTGGGCGAGCGATGGGGCTACGACGAGATCAATCTCAACTGCGGGTGCCCGAGCGAGCGCGTCCAGCGAGGCGCCTTCGGCGCGTGCCTGATGGCCGAGCCGGCGCTGGTGGCCGATGGGGTCAAGGCCATGGTGGACCGCGTCGACGTCCCCGTGACGGTCAAGCACCGCATCGGCATCGACCGTCAGGAGAGCTACGACTTCGTGCGCGACTTCGTGGGCACCGTGAGCGAGGCCGGATGCGGAAGCTTCGTCGTGCACGCGCGCAATGCCTGGCTCAAGGGACTGTCGCCGAAGCAGAACCGCGAGATTCCGCCCTTGCGACACGACCTGGTGCACCGCCTCAAGCACGACTTCCCCCACCTGCGCATCGCGCTCAACGGCGGCATCGTCGCGGACACCCAGGTCCACGAGCACCTGCGGCTGCTCGACGGCGTGATGGTCGGCCGGGAGGCCTACCACAACCCCTGGTGGCTGGCCGGCTGGGATGCGACGTTCTTCGGCGACGCCGCGCTCGAGCGCACGCGCGAGGACATCGAGGCCCTGATGTGCGACTACATGGCGCGCGAGGCCGCCGAGCACGGCACGCCCTGGTCGAACATCGCGCGCCACATGCTCGGCCTGCGCAACGGGCTGCCGGGCGCGCGCCGCTGGCGCCAGGTCTGGAGCGACCACCGCCTGAAGGGGCTGGCGCCGCATGCCGTGATGGCGCTGGCGCACGCGCCGGCCGAGCACGCCGTCGCCTAGGCCCGCCTCACGCCGCTGCTTCCAGGCCGTTGCCGAAGTGCTCGCGCATGCGCCTCGTCGCCGCGTCGGCATCGCGTGCCAGCAAGGCGGCCATGAGCACGCGATGCTCGGCGAGCGACTCGTCGAGGCGGCCGGTCTTGAGCAGCGAGCCGTAGCGGTTGAGCTTCATCACCTTGCGCAGGTCCATGACCATCTGCGTGCGCCAGCGGTTGTCGGCGATCTCGAGCAATCGCATGTGGAAACGTTCGTTGACCGAGAAGAAGTGGTTGCGATCGACCTGACCCGGCGCCACCGCCGATTCGAGCTGCGTGTGCAGCGCCTGCAGTTCGTCGAGCTGGGCCTGCGTGGCGCCACTGGCCACGGCGCCGGCCGCGTCGCTCTCGAGCAGTGCCAGCAGGTGGTAGACATCGGCCAGGTCCCGGCGCGACACCTCGGTCACGTAGGCGCCTCGGCGCACCTTCATGGTCACCAGGCCTTCCGCCGCGAGCACCTTCAGCGCCTCGCGCAGCGGCGTGCGGCTGATGCCGTAGGCCTCGGCGAGCTTCATCTCGTCGATCCAGTCGCCAGGGGCGAGTTCGTGGCTGAAGATGCGCTGGCGCACCCGCTCGGCCACTTCCTGGTAGAGCGCGCGGGGCGTAAGTGTGGCGGCTGGCATGGCGGCGAATGTACCGCAGAAGATGAATTGAATTAATAATTACAGAAGCGTTAAACTGCGGCGCCGATGCTTCGCGAACCGGGGTGTCGGCGCCTTTTTCGACGCGCATCACCGCGACACCGCGGGCATGCCCGGTCCACCTCCACGAACCCGCCGCTGGCGCCACGAGCATGCCCGAACCGACCTTCAAGACCGCCGACCTCGCTGCCTGGACGCGCGCCGCCGCCAAGTCCGCGCCGGGAGGCGACCTGGAAGCGCTGACCTGGACCACGCCCGACGGCATCAAGGTCAAGCCGCTCTACACCGCCGCCGACCTGCAGGGCCTGCAATACACCGACACGCTGCCGGGCTTCGAGCCCTATCTGCGCGGCCCCCAGGCCACCATGTACGCGGTGCGTCCGTGGACCATCCGGCAGTACGCGGGCTTCTCGACGGCGGAGGAATCCAACGCCTTCTACCGCAAGGCGCTGGCCGCCGGCGGGCAGGGCGTCTCGGTCGCCTTCGACCTGGCGACGCACCGCGGCTACGACAGCGACCACCCGCGCGTGACCGGCGACGTCGGCAAGGCCGGCGTGGCGATCGACTCGGTGGAGGACATGAAGATCCTGTTCGACCGGATCCCACTGGACAAGGTGAGCGTGTCGATGACCATGAACGGCGCCGTGCTGCCGGTGCTGGCCGGCTACGTGGTCGCCGCCGAGGAGCAGGGCGTGGCGCAGGACCAGCTGAGCGGAACCATCCAGAACGACATCCTCAAGGAGTTCATGGTCCGCAACACATACATCTTCCCGCCCGCGCCGAGCATGCGGATCATCGGCGACATCATCGAGTACACGGCGCACCGGATGCCCAAGTTCAACTCGATCAGCATCAGCGGCTACCACATGCAGGAAGCCGGCGCCAACCAGGCGCTGGAGCTGGCCTTCACGCTGGCCGACGGCAAGGAGTACGTGAAGACGGCCCTGGCCAAGGGGCTCGACGTGGACGTGTTCGCGGGGCGCCTGAGCTTCTTCTGGGCCATCGGCATGAACTTCTACCTGGAGGTGGCCAAGATGCGCGCGGCCCGGCTCCTGTGGTGCCGGATCATGAAGGAGTTCGAGCCGAAGAACCCCAAGAGCCTGATGCTGCGCACGCACTGCCAGACCTCGGGCTGGTCGCTCACCGAGCAGGACCCCTACAACAACGTCGTGCGCACCACCATCGAGGCGATGGCGGCGGTCTTCGGCGGCACGCAGAGCCTGCACACCAACGCGCTCGACGAGGCCATCGCGCTGCCCACCGAGTTCTCGGCGCGCATCGCGCGCAACACCCAGCTCATCATCCAGGAGGAGACGCACATCACGAGCGTGATCGACCCCTGGGCCGGCAGCTACATGATGGAGAAGCTCACGCAGGACATGGCCGATGCCGCCTGGACACTGATCGAGGAGGTCGAGGCGATGGGCGGGATGACGCGCGCGGTCGACAGCGGCTGGGCCAAGCTGAAGATCGAGGCGGCGGCGGCCGACAAGCAGGCGCGCATCGACTCGGGCCGCGACGTGATCGTCGGCGTCAACAAGTACAAGCTCAAGACCGAGGACGCGATCGACAGCCTCTCCATCGACAACGTGCGCGTTCGCGATGGCCAGATCGCCAAGCTCCAGGCGATCCGCGCGACGCGCGACGGCGCCGCCGTGCAGGCCGCCCTCGACGCGCTGACCGCCGCCGCCGAGAGCGGCGAGGGCAACCTGCTGGCGCTCTCCATCGACGCCGTGCGCCTGCGCGCGACGGTCGGCGAGATCAGCGACGCGCTGGAGAAGGTCTACGGACGCCACCGCGCCGACACGCAGAAGGTGACCGGCGTGTATGCCGCGGCCTACGACTCGGCCGAGGGCTGGGAGGCGCTGCAGCACGAGATCGCCGCCTTCGCCGAGGAACAGGGCCGCCGCCCGCGCGTGATGATCTCCAAGCTCGGCCAGGACGGCCACGACCGCGGCGCCAAGGTGGTGGCCACGGCCTTCGCCGACCTGGGCTTCGACGTCGACATGGGGCCGCTGTTCCAGACCCCCGAGGAGTGCGCGCGCCAGGCGATCGAGAACGACGTGCACGCCGTGGGCGTCTCCACGCTCGCGGCCGGCCACAAGACGCTGGTGCCGGCGATCATCGCGGAGCTGAAGAAGCAGGGCGCCGACGACATCATCGTCTTCGTGGGCGGCGTGATCCCGCGCGGCGACTACGAGATGCTCTACGAGGCCGGCGTGAAGGGCATCTACGGCCCCGGCACGCCGATCCCGGCGAGCGCCAAGGACGTGCTCGAGCAGATCCGCGCGGCGGTGGCGGCCTGACGGGCCATCGTCGATGCAGTTGCCCGTGTTCATCGAGGCCCTCGCGGACGAAGGCTCGCCACGCCAGCGCCGTGCCATCGCCAAGGCGATCACGCTGCTGGAGTCCACGCGCGGGGATCACCGCGCGCAGGGCGACGAACTGCTGACGGCGTTGCTGCCGCGCACCGGCGCGTCCTTCCGCCTGGGCATCTCCGGCGTGCCGGGCGTGGGCAAGTCGACCTTCATCGAGACGCTGGGACTGTCGCTGATCGCGCGCGGCCATCGTGTGGCGGTGCTCACCATCGACCCGTCGTCGACCGTCTCCGGCGGCTCGATCCTCGGCGACAAGACGCGCATGGAGCGCCTGTCGGTGCACGAGCGCGCCTACATCCGGCCGAGTCCGTCGTCGGGCACGCTCGGCGGCGTGGCCGAGAAGACGCGCGAGGCCATGCTGGTGTGCGAGGCCGCGGGCCACGACGTCGTGATCGTCGAGACGGTCGGCGTCGGCCAAAGCGAGACGGCGGTCGCGGGCATGACCGACATGTTCGTGCTGATGCAGCTGCCCAATGCCGGCGACGACCTCCAGGCGATCAAGAAGGGCGTGATGGAGATCGCCGATCTGGTGGTCATCAACAAGGCCGACCTCGACCGCGACGCCGCCACCCGCGCCCAGGCGCAGATCACCTCGGCGCTGCGCCTGTTCGGCCACCACGGCAATCCGGCGCACGCCCAGGCGATGCGGGCCGCCCACGCGGCGCCCGGATCGCCCGAGGCGGAGGTCCGCTTCTGGCAGCCGCGCGTGCTGCAGCTGAGCGCGCTGGCGGGAACCGGCGTCGATGCCTTCTGGGAGGCCGTGTCGGACTTCCGGCGCCTGCAGGCGGCCAACGGCCGGCTCGCCACGCGGCGGGAGAAGCAGTCGCTCGCCTGGATGTGGGAGCGCATCGACACCGGACTCAAGCAGGCGTTCCGCCAGCATCCGCAGGTGCGCGAACTGCTGCCGCGCACCGTCGCGCAGGTCGCCTCGGGCGCGCTGCCGGCATCGACCGCCGCGCGCCAGCTGCTCGCGCTCGCACGCCAGGCGGCGCACGGCGGCCACGGCGAGGCGGTGCACCCGCCCGCGGGAACGGCTCCGGCGCCGGCGTCCGTGTCGACGGCCGATCCGCCGGGCCCCGGCCCGTCCTGATCCGTCCTTCCTCTTCTTTGTTCCTCCCACAAGACCAAGCGCCATGAAAGACATCCTCGAACAACTTGAAAAGCGCCGTGCCCAGGCCCGGCTGGGCGGTGGCCAGAAGCGCATCGACGCACAGCACAAGAAGGGCAAGCTGACCGCGCGCGAGCGCATCGAGCTGCTGCTCGACGACAACACCTTCGAGGAATGGGACATGTTCGTCGAGCACCGCTCGAGCGACTTCGGCATGGCCGACAACAAGATTCCCGGCGACGGCGTGGTCACCGGCTACGGGATGATCAACGGCCGCCTGGTGTTCGTCTTCAGCCAGGACTTCACCGTCTTCGGCGGCGCGCTGTCGGAGGCGCACGCCGAGAAGATCTGCAAGGTGATGGACCAGGCCATGAAGGTCGGCGCGCCGGTGATCGGCCTGAACGACTCGGGCGGCGCGCGCATCCAGGAGGGCGTGGCCTCGCTGGGCGGCTACGCCGACGTGTTCCAGCGCAACGTGCTCGCCAGCGGCGTGGTGCCGCAGATCAGCATGATCATGGGCCCGTGCGCGGGCGGCGCGGTGTACTCGCCGGCCATGACCGACTTCATCTTCATGGTGCGCGACAGCTCCTACATGTTCGTCACCGGCCCGGAGGTCGTGAAGACCGTCACGCACGAGGACGTGACGGCCGAGGAACTGGGCGGCGCGCTCACGCACACCACCAAGAGCGGCGTGGCCGACATGGCCTTCGACAACGACGTCGAGGCGCTGATGATGCTGCGCCGGCTCTACAACTACCTGCCGCTGAACAACCGCGAGAAGCCGCCGGTGCGCCCGAGCGGCGACCCCGCCGAGCGCGCCGACGCCTCGCTCGACACGCTGGTGCCGGACAACGCCAACAAGCCCTACGACATGCTCGAGCTGATCACCAAGGTGGTCGACGACGGCGACTTCTTCGAACTGCAGCCCGACTACGCGAAGAACATCGTCATCGGCTTCGCGCGCATGGAAGGCCAGAGCGTGGGCATCGTGGCCAACCAGCCGCTGGTGCTGGCGGGCTGTCTGGACATCCGCTCGTCGATCAAGGCGGCGCGCTTCGTGCGTTTCTGCGACGCCTTCAACATCCCGGTGATCACCTTCGTGGACGTGCCCGGCTTCATGCCCGGCACCAGCCAGGAGTACGGCGGCATCATCAAGCACGGCGCCAAGCTGCTCTACGCGTACGCCGAATGCACGGTGCCCAAGATCACCGTCATCACGCGCAAGGCCTATGGCGGCGCCTACGACGTGATGGCGTCCAAGCACCTGCGCGGCGACGTGAACCTGGCCTGGCCACGCGCGGAGATCGCGGTGATGGGCGCCAAGGGCGCCGTCGAGATCATCTTCCGCGAGGACAAGCACGATCCGGAGAAGCTCGCCGCGCGCGAGGCCGAGTACAAGGCCCGCTTCGCCAACCCGTACGTGGCGAGCACGCGCGGCTACATCGACGACGTGATCCTGCCGAGCGAGACGCGCCGGCGCATCTGCCGCAGCCTGGTCATGCTGCGCGCCAAGAAGCTCGAGAACCCGTGGCGCAAGCACGGCAACATCCCTTTGTGAACGACTGGCTCGCCCCCAGTCTTCGCGCACTTCGTGTCGCTTTGCCAACCCCCTACCGGGGGCAACACCAGCAGCCCGGCAAAGCCGGTTCTGCGCTGTTTCCCGAACAGACTCTCTGACGGACGGAACCATGTTTAAAAAAATCCTGATCGCCAACCGTGGCGAGATCGCCTGCCGCGTCATCAAGACCGCCCGGAAGATGGGCATCGCGACGGTGGCGGTGTATTCGGACGCCGACCGCGACGCGCGCCACGTGGAGCTGGCCGACGAGGCCGTGCACATCGGCGCGTCGCCCAGCCGCGAGAGCTACCTGCGGGCCGACCGCATCATCGAGGCGTGTCGCCGGACCGGCGCCGAGGCGGTGCATCCGGGCTACGGCTTCCTGTCGGAGAACGAGGCCTTCGCGCGCGAGGTCGAGGAAGCCGGCATCGTCTTCATCGGGCCGAAGCACCATTCGATCGCGGCCATGGGCGACAAGATCGCCTCGAAGAAGCTGGCCAAGGCGGCGAACGTCAACACCATCCCCGGCTGGAACGACGCCATCGAGACGGCCGAGCGCGCCGTCGAGATCGCTCGGGACGTCGGCTACCCGGTGATGATCAAGGCGTCGGCGGGCGGCGGCGGCAAGGGCCTGCGCGTGGCCTTCGACGACAAGGAGGCCTTCGAGGGCTTCACGGCGTGCCGCAACGAGGCGCGCAACTCCTTCGGCGACGACCGCGTCTTCATCGAGAAGTTCGTCGAGGAGCCGCGCCACATCGAGATCCAGGTGCTGGGCGACTCGCAGGGCCAGGTCATCTACTTGAACGAGCGCGAGTGTTCGATCCAGCGGCGCCACCAGAAGGTGATCGAGGAGGCGCCGTCGCCCTTCATCAGCGATGCGACCCGGCGCGCGATGGGCGAGCAGGCCGTCGCGCTGGCCAGGGCCGTGAACTACCAGAGCGCGGGCACGGTGGAGTTCGTGGTCGGCAAGGACCAGGGCTTCTACTTCCTGGAGATGAACACCCGGCTGCAGGTGGAGCATCCGGTGACCGAGTGCATCACCGGACTCGACCTGGTCGAGCTGATGATCCGCGTGGCCGCCGGCGAGCCGCTGCCGCTGACGCAGGCCGAGGTGAAGCGCGACGGCTGGGCCATCGAGTGCCGCATCAACGCGGAGGACCCGTTTCGCAACTTCCTGCCGTCCACCGGCCGGCTGGTGAAGTTCCAGCCGCCCCGGGAGACGATGTTCGCCGCCGACACGGCGCACCTGCACGGCGTGCGCGTGGACACCGGGGTCTACGACGGCGGCGAGATCCCGATGTTCTACGACTCGATGATCGCCAAGCTGATCGTGCACGGGCGCGACCGCGCGCACGCGATCGCGCGGATGCGCGAGGCGCTCGACGCCTTCGTCATCCGGGGCGTCGGCAGCAACATCCCGTTCCAGGCCGCGCTGCTCGCGCACCCGAAGTTCGTCGCCGGCGACTTCAACACCGGCTTCATCGCCGAGCACTACGGCCAGGGCTTCCGCGCCGAGGACGTGGTGCACGAGGACCCCGACTTCCTCGTCGCGCTCGCGGCCTTCATGCACCGGCGCTACCGGGCGCGCGCCTCGGGCATCAGCGGCCAGCTCGAGGGCCACGGCGTGAAGGTCGGCGAGCGTTTCGTCGTCGTCACCCTGGGCACCGGCGGCGAGAACGTCCACACGCCGGTCTCGGTCACCGACTTCAAGGGCAAGACCGGCTCCAGCGCGGTGCAGGTGGGCGACAGGACCTACCAGATCGACAGCGCGGCCCTGCTGGGCGACCCGCGCGTGGAGGGCGTCGTCAACGACCGGCCGTTCTTCGCCCAGGTCGAGCGCGGCGCGGGGCGCAACCCGCTCGCGCTGCGCGTGGCGCACCACGGCACGCGCATCGACGCCGTGGTGCTGTCGCCGCTGGGGGCGCGGCTGCACGCGCTCATGCCCTACAAGGCGCCACCGGACCTGAGCAAGTTCCTGATGTCGCCGATGCCCGGCTTGCTGGTGGAGGTGGCGGTGGCGCCGGGCCAGCAGGTGCAGGCCGGCGAGAAGCTGGCGGTCATCGAGGCCATGAAGATGGAGAACGTGCTGTTCGCCGCGCGCGACGGCGTCGTCGGCACCATCTCGGCGGCCAAGGGCGATTCGCTGTCGGTCGACCAGATCATCCTGGAGTTTGCATGACGGGCGCCGACGACACCCGGACGGTGACGCTGCACCGATCGCCCGCGACGACAACTGCGGCGGTCGCGACGCCGATGCGCTGGACGGTCGAGGCAATCCAGGCGTTGCTAGACAAGTCCTTCATGGACCTGCTGTTCCAGGCGCAGACCGTTCACCGCGCGCACTGGCCGGAGGGCACCATTGAGTTGGCCACGCTGCTGTCGGTCAAGACCGGCGGCTGCCCGGAGAACTGCGGCTATTGCCCGCAATCGGCCGAGTTCGACACCGGCGTCAAGGCGGAGAAGCTCATGGCGGTCGACGAAGTGCGCCGTGCCGCGCAGGCCGCCAAGGACGCGGGCGCGACGCGCTTCTGCATGGGCGCAGCCTGGCGCGCGCCCAAGGACCGCGACATCGAGAAGATCGCCGAACTGATCGTCGCCGTGAAGGACCTGGGTCTTCAGACCTGCGCCACGCTGGGCATGCTGGAGGCCCACCAGGCCGGCGCGCTACGCGATGCCGGCCTCGACTACTACAACCACAACCTCGACACCGCCCCCGAGTACTACACCGACGTCGTCAGCACCCGGGCCTACCAGGACCGGCTCGACACCCTGCGCCACGTGCGCGACGCCGGCATCAGCGTGTGCTGCGGCGGCATCGTCGGCATGGGCGAGGCGCCCGTGCATCGCGCCGGTCTGCTCGCCCAGCTGGCCAATCTGACGCCATACCCTGAATCGGTGCCGATCAACAGTCTGGTGCGAGTGCCCGGCACGCCACTGGCCGACAGCGAGCCGATCGATCCGCTGGACTTCGTGCGCGTGATCGCGGTCGCGCGCATCACCATGCCCCGGGCCCGCGTGCGACTGTCGGCCGGCCGCCAGCAGCTCGGCGACGCGGTGCAGGCGCTGTGCTTCATGGCCGGGGCCAATTCCATCTTCTACGGAGACAAGCTGCTGGTGACGGGCAACCCCGACGTGCGAGCCGATGTCGAGTTGCTCACCCTGCTGGGCCTGAAAGGCCATCGCATGTCGACATCCCCCGAGGTCGCTTCATGAATGCCGCATCGCGTCCCTTCAAGGTGCTGGGCATCCAGCAGATCGCCATCGGCGGGGTCGACAAGCTGCGCCTTCGCCGGCTGTGGGTGGACATGCTCGGGCTCGAGGTGACCGGCACGTTCAGGAGCGAGCGCGAGAACGTCGACGAGGACATCTGCGCCATCGGCGAGGGCCCGTTCCGGGTCGAGGTCGACCTCATGCAGCCGCTCGACCCCGACGGCAAGCCGGCGGTGCACACGACGCCGCTCAATCACGTCGGCCTGTGGATCGACGACCTGCCGGCGGCGGTCGAGTGGCTCGCGGCGCAGGGGGTGCGCTTCGCGCCGGGCGGCATCCGCAAGGGCGCGGCCGGCTTCGACATCTGCTTCCTGCATCCGAAGGCGAACGACGCGTTCCCGATCGCCGGGGAGGGCGTGCTGGTGGAGATGGTCCAGGCGCCGCCCGAGGTGGTCGGGGCCTTCGCGGCGCTGGCGGCGGGCGGCTCCAGCGCCCCCTGAGCCGCGCGCTTCAGGCCTCGCCGGTGTCGTGCGGGGCCGGTCGCGCCGCCGCCGCGCGTGCCAGCGCGGCTTCGATGATGGCGCGCTTGCGGGACGCCGCCGCGTCGGCATCGGCCACCGGCGGCACGGCATTCTCGGCGGTCACCCGGGCCCGACGCATCCGATGCACGCCGTACCGCCGGCGTGCCGCTTCGGCCTGCGTCGCCGACCAGGCTCGCCAGCCGCTTCGGCCGGGCGTCGCCACCTCCAGGGAGATGCAGTCGACCGGACAGACCGGGATGCAGAGTTCGCAGCCGGTGCAGTGCGCCTCCAGCACCGTGTGCATGTGCTTGTTGATGCCGAGGATGGCATCGGTCGGGCATGCGTCCAGGCAGAGCGTGCAGCCGATGCACCACGCTTCGTCGATGACCGCCAGGCTCCGGGGCCCTTCCTCGCCGCAGGCGGGGTCGAGCGGCGAAGGCCGCCGGCCCGTCACGGCCGCGAGGCGTGCGATGCCCTCGTCGCCGCCCGGTGGACAGCGGTCGATGGGCGCATTGTCCCGCGCGATGGCTTCCGCGTAGGCACGGCAGTCGGGATAGCCGCAACGCGTGCACTGCGTCTGCGGCAGGACGTCGTCGATGCGGTCCGCGAGCGGTCGCATCGACGAGGCCGGCGACATGGCGACGGTCCTGGTCAGGATCCGTCGCCGCCACGCCGGGTGGCGACGGCGGTCGAGGCCGCGGCACGCCGGGCCTTGGGGGTCGCCGTCGCCTTGGCGATCGCACGGACACCCGATGTCTTCGTCGCCGCCGCGCTGACGGCCCGCTTCGTCGCGGGCGTGCGGTCGTCGGCGGTGACCTCGGTGCCGGTCGCCGCGCGCACGGCCGTCCCGGTCGCCGACGTGAGCGCTTCGGCGCCCTTGGCGATGTCGTCGGCCATGGCCTGGATGAGTTCGGTGGTCCCGGTGGACACCGTGGCCTCGTCCGACGGCTGGGGCAGCGCGGCCTGCGCGCCGGGCGTGATGGCGGATGCCGCCGGCGCGGTGGCCACGGCGCGCTGGCGCTTCGCGGCGGCGACCCGGACGGTGGCCTTCGGACGCGATGCCGTGACGGCCTTCGCCGGCTCGGCCCGGGCCCTGGCCGGCGCGACCGCGGTCTCGGCCTTCTTCGCCGCCGGCGCCTTGCGGCTCACGCGCGCGCCCGCCTTCGCCTTGGGCGGGTCGATCTTGACCTTGTCCTCGGCCGTGACATCGGCCGCCTCCAGGGCGACGGCGCGCTTTTGCGACTGGTCGTGGGCCAGGATGAACGAGGTGACGGCCGGATAGACGATCTCGCGCCAGCGCCGACCGCTGAAGATGCCGTAGTGGCCCGCGCCCGGAACTTCGAGGTGGCGACGCTGGTTCTTGGTGATGCCGGTGCACAGGTCGTGCGCCGCGCGGGTCTGACCCGAACCCGAGATGTCGTCGAGTTCACCCTCGACGGTGAGCAGCGCGGCCTTGGTGATGTCGGCGGGCTTCACGCGCTCGATGCGCCCGTCGGGCGCCGTCACGTCCCATTCGCCCTTGACGAGCGAGAAGTCCTGGAACACCGTGCGGATGGTTTCCAGGTAGTAGTCGGCATCCATGTCGAGCACGGCGTTGTACTCGTCGTAGAACTTGCGATGGGCCTCGACGCTGGCGTCGTCGCCCTTGATCAGGTCCTTGAAGTAGTCGTAGTGGCTGGTGGCATGGCGGTCCGGGTTCATCGCCACGAAGCCGGTGTGCTGCAGGAAACCGGGATACACGCGACGGCCGGTGCCCGGGAAGCCTTGCGGCACGCGGTAGATGACGTTGTTCTCGAACCACTCGAAACTCTTGTTCATCGCCAGGTTGTTGACCGAGGTCGGCGACTTGCGGGCATCGATGGGGCCTCCCATCATCGTCATCGACAGCGGGATCTGCTCGTCACGGCTGGCCATGAGGGACACGGCGGCCAGCACGGGCACGGTCGGCTGGCACACGCTCACGACATGGCAGTTGCCGTATTCGGTCTGCAGGTGGCGGATGAATTCCTGCACGTAGGCGATGTAGTCGTCGAGGTGGAATTCACCTTCCGACAGCGGCACCGTGCGGGCGTTCTTCCAGTCGGTGATGTAGACCTTGTGGTCCTGCAGCATGGTGCGCACGGTGTCGCGCAGCAGCGTGGCGTAGTGCCCCGACAGCGGTGCCACGATCAGCACCACGGGCTGCTTCTTGAGCTTGCCCAGCGTCCTGGGCTCGTCCGTGAAGCGCTTGAATCGGCGCAGTTCGCAGAAAGGCTTGTCCAGCGCGATGGCTTCCTGGATGACGACGTCGCTGCCATCGACCTTCACGCTCTTGATGCCGAATTCCGGCTTCACGTAGTCCTTGCCGAGCCGGAACAGCAGGTCGTAACCGGCGGCCATGCGCTGGGCCATCGGCAGGTGCGACAACGGCGACTTGTCGTTGCTGTAGAGCTTCGAGGCGGCCTGGGCGAAGTCGGTGAGCGGCTCCATCAGGGACCGCTGGGCTTCATAGAGTTGATAGAGCATGGGGCTGGAACCTGTAGGAATGGAATCTGGTTGAAATTGTTGCAGTGCAATATATCAACATAACCGAGCCACATGGTAGGGGGCTGCCCCTAGCCAGGGGACAGGTTCCGGCCCGCGCCCGGGTCAGACGACCTTGGCGATGCTCTCGCAGACGTAGTCGATGTTCTTGCTGTTGAGGGCGGCCACGCACATGCGGCCCGTGTCGGTGCCGTAGACGCCGAACTCGCTGCGCAGGCGCACCATCTGGTCCTTGGTGAGACCCGAATAACTGAACATGCCGATCTGCGTCGTGATGAAGCTCATGTCCTGGGTCACGCCGGCGGCCTTCAGGCCGTCCACGAGCTTCTGGCGCATGGCCTTGATGCGGATGCGCATCTCGGCGAGCTCGCCCTCCCAGACCGCCCGGCGCGCCGGGTCGTTCAGCACGGCCGCCACCACGGCGCCGCCGTGGATGGGGGGGTTGCTGTAGTTGGTGCGGATCACGATCTTGAGCTGCGAGAGCACGCGCGCGGCTTCGTCCTTGTCGGCGCACAGCACCGACAGCGCGCCGACGCGCTCGCCGTAGAGGCTGAAGCTCTTGGAGAACGAGGTCGAGACGAAGAACGTCAGGTCGGCGTCGACGAACTTGCCGATGACCGCGCCGTCCTCCTGGATGCCGTTGCCGAAGCCCTGATAGGCCATGTCGAGGAACGCGACCAGGTCCTTCGCCTTGACGGCCTCGACCACACGGTCCCACTGCCCGGGCGTGATGTCGTAGCCGGTGGGGTTGTGGCAGCAGGCGTGCAGCACCACGACGGTGCCGGCCGGGGCCGCTTCCAGCGCGCCGAGCATGGCGTCGAAGTCGACGCCGCGCCGTGCCGCGTCGTAGTAGGGATAGCTCTCGACGGTGAAGCCGGCGTTGGTGAACAGCGCGCGGTGGTTCTCCCAGCTCGGATCGCTGATCAGCACCTTGGCCTCGGGACGCAGGCGCTTGAGGAAGTCGGCGCCGACCTTCAGGCCGCCGGTGCCGCCGATGGCCTGGACCGTGGCCACGCGGCCGGATTTCACGGGTTCGCTGTCGGCGCCGAAGACCAGGCCCTTGACGGCCGCGTCGTAGGCGGCGATGCCGTCGATGGGGAGGTAGCCGCGCGCGCTGGGCGCCTTCGACATGTCTTCCTCGACCGCGCGCACGCAGGCGAGCAGCGGCAGCTTGCCGTCGTCGTCGTAGTAGACGCCGACGCCGAGGTTGACCTTCTTGGGATTGCCGTCGGCGGCGTATTGCTCGTTGAGACCCAGGATGGGGTCGCGCGGCGCCATCTCGACGGCGGTGAACATAGACATGGGAAAAGGTCCTCAGGAGGGTTCGGATCGCCAACGAGGCCGGTCGGCCTCTGGCTCTGGCCCCGAAGCTGGATTAGGCTTTCAGGTTGCCTTGAATTTTACCGACCGCTCGCCAACTGACACGGACACGCCATGCCTCCCATCACCGAAGTCATCTCCCCGTCCCCAGCCGCCGATCCGACCGGTCCCTTCAAGGAAGGGACCTTCCTGACTTTTCCCGGGTCGCCTTTCGAGCTGTTCCAGCCCTATCCGCCGGCCGGCGACCAGCCCACCGCCATCGAGGGTCTGGTGGAGGGTCTGGAGAACGGCGAGGTCTTCCAGACCCTGCTGGGCGTCACCGGCTCGGGCAAGACCTTCACGATGGCCAACGTGATCGCGCGCATGGGCCGACCGGCGATCGTCTTCGCGCCCAACAAGACGCTGGCCGCGCAGCTCTACAGCGAATTCCGCGAGTTCTTCCCGAAGAACGCGGTCGAGTACTTCGTCAGCTACTACGACTACTACCAGCCCGAGGCCTACGTGCCGCAGCGCGATCTGTTCATCGAAAAGGACAGTTCGATCAACGAGCACATCGAGCAGATGCGCCTGTCGGCCACCAAGAGCGTCCTGGAGCGGCGCGACACCATCATCGTGGCGACGGTGAGCGCGATCTACGGCATCGGCACGCCCGAGGACTACACCCAGATGCGTTTCATCATGCGCGTGGGCGACGAGATCGGGCAGCGCGACGTCATCGGCCGGCTCATCCGCATGCAGTACACGCGCAACGAGCAGGACTTCTCGCGCGGCACCTTCCGCGTGCGCGGCGACACCATCGACGTCTTTCCGGCCGAGCACAGCGAGCTCGCCATCCGCATCGAGCTGTTCGACGACGAGATCGAGTCGCTCCAGCTGTTCGACCCCCTGACCGGCCGCATCCGCCAGAAGATCCCGCGCTTCACGATCTATCCGTCGAGCCACTACGTGACGCCGCGCGACAAGGTGCTCACGGCGGTCGAGGCGATCAAGCTGGAGCTCGACGCGCGCCTGAAGGAGTTCGTCGCGCAGGGCAAGCTGGTGGAGGCCCAGCGCATCGAGCAGCGCACGCGCTTCGACCTGGAGATGCTCGCCGAGATCGGCCACTGCAAGGGCATCGAGAACTACTCGCGCCACCTCTCGGGTGCCGCGCCCGGCCAGCCGCCGGCCACGCTGACGGACTACATGCCCAAGGACGCGCTGATGTTCCTGGACGAGAGCCATCAGATGATCGGCCAGCTCGGCGGCATGTACAACGGCGACCGCGCGCGCAAGACGACGCTGGTCGAGTACGGTTTCCGGCTGCCCTCGGCGATGGACAACCGGCCCCTGCGCTTCGAGGAGTTCGAGGCCCGCATGCGCCAGTGCATCTTCGTCTCGGCGACGCCGGCGCAGTACGAGAAGGACCATTCCGGCAACGTCGTCGAGCAGCTGGTGCGCCCGACCGGCCTGGTCGATCCGATCGTCGAGGTGCGTCCGGCCACGCACCAGGTCGACGACGTGCTCGGCGAGATCCGATTGCGGGTCGAGAAGAGCGAGCGCGTGCTCATCACCACGCTGACCAAGCGCATGGCCGAGCAGCTCACCGACTACCTGGGCGACAACGGCGTGAAGGTGCGCTACATGCACAGCGACGTCGACACGGTCGAGCGGGTGGAGATCCTGCGCGACCTGCGCCTGGGCGCCTTCGACGTGCTGGTGGGCATCAACCTGCTGCGCGAGGGCCTGGACATCCCGGAGGTGTCGCTGGTGGCGATCCTGGACGCCGACAAGGAAGGCTTCCTGCGCGCCGAGCGCAGCCTGATCCAGACCATCGGCCGCGCGGCGCGCAACCTCAACGGCCGCGCCATCCTCTACGCCGACCGCATGACCGATTCGATGAGGAAGGCCATCGACGAGACCGAACGCCGGCGCATCAAGCAGATCGCCCACAACGAGGCCCACGGCATCACGCCGCGCAGCATCGTGAAGAAGGTGCGCGACCTCATCGACGGCGTCTACAGCGAGCAGAGCGGGCGCGAGTCGGAAAAGCTGGAACTCGAGCGCGCCAAGGTCGAGGACATGAGCGAGAAGGACATCTCGCGCGAGATCAAGCGGCTGGAGAAGCTGATGCTCGAACACGCGCGCAACCTCGAGTTCGAGAAGGCCGCCCGGGTGCGCGACCAGCTCTCGATCCTGCGCGAGCAGGCCTTCGGTGCGGGCGGCGGCGACAACATCGCCGTCCTCTGAAAACGGTCGCGCTTCTCGCCTACGCCGACACGGGCCGGGAGGTGGGTTAACCCGAGCAGGACCGAGGGCCTTCTGGTATACTTGAGCGAATTAGTCAACAACAATAACTTCGCGATGAAGAGCCGGTTCCCGCCCCCGAGGCGAGGCGATCGGTAGAGGCGGAGACCGCGCCATCCGGGCCCTTGCGGGCTGGATGTCCATGTTACGAAGCACACAAGGAGCTTTCGATGCGTCTCACAACCAAAGGTCGTTTCGCAGTCACCGCGATGATCGATCTGGCACTGCGCCAGAACACCGGCCCGGTGACGCTGGCGGCCATCAGCCAGCGCCAGCAGATCTCGCTGTCCTACCTGGAACAGCTGTTCGGCAAGCTGCGCCGCCATGAACTGGTGGAGTCCACCCGCGGTCCCGGCGGCGGCTACAGCCTCGGGCGCAAGGCGTCGGAGATCACGGTGGCCGACATCATCGTGTCGGTCGACGAGCCGATCGACGCCACGCATTGCGCCGGCAAGGAGAACTGCCTGGGCGAGGCGGGCCGCTGCATGACGCACGAACTCTGGGCGTCGCTCAACCAGCGCATGGTCGAGTTCCTGGATTCGGTCACGCTGCAGAAGCTCGTGGACGACCAGATCGCCAAGGGCGTGCAGATCGAGAACAAGCCCGCCGTCAAGCGCGCCATCTCGGCGCAGCCGGTGGTCAAGCCGATCCGCGTGAACGCGCCGAACTCGGTCTTCGCCCTGGGCAACGCCTTCGCCAAGTCCTGATCGCCTGCCGCCTCATCCGCGGCATCGACCTCTTCATTTCCACAGCCACCTACGCCAGCCAGAGCCAGCCATGGACGTCACGCCTCATTTCCCCATCTACCTCGACTACGGTGCGACCACGCCCGTCGATCCGCGTGTCGTCGACGCCATGATCCCGTGGCTGCGCGAGCACTTCGGCAACCCCGCATCGCGCAGCCATGCATGGGGCTGGGAAGCCGAGGAAGCCGTCGAGAAGGCGCGTGGCGAAGTCGCCCAGCTCATCGGCGCCGACCCGCGCGAGATCGTCTGGACCTCGGGTGCCACCGAATCGAACAACCTCGCCATCAAGGGCGCGGCGCAGTTCTACAAGGGCAAGGGCAAGCACCTGATCACGGTCAAGACCGAGCACAAGGCCGTCCTCGACACCATGCGCGAGCTGGAGCGTCAGGGCTTCGAGGTGACCTACCTCGACGTCCAGGAGAACGGCCTGCTCGATTTCGAGGTCTTCAAGGCCGCGATCCGTCCCGACACCATCCTGGCGAGCGTGATGTTCGTCAACAACGAGATCGGCGTCGTCCAGGACGTGGTCGCCCTGGGCAACCTGTGTCGCGAGAAGGGTGTGATCTTCCACGTCGACGCGGCGCAGGCCACCGGCAAGGTCGAGATCGACATGACGAAGCTGCCGATCGACCTGATGAGTTTGGCCTCGCACAAGACCTACGGTCCCAAGGGCATCGGCGCGCTGTACGTGCGTCGCAAGCCGCGCGTGCGGCTGGAAGCCCAGATGCACGGTGGCGGCCACGAGCGCGGCATGCGTTCGGGCACGCTGCCCACGCACCAGATCGTGGGCATGGGCGAGGCGTTCCGCATCGCCCGCGTCGAGATGAAGGACGACCTCGCCAAGGCCACGGCCCTGCAGAAGCGCCTGATCGACGGCCTGAGCGATGTCGAGCAGGTCTTCATCAACGGCGACATGGCCCATCGCGTGCCGCACAACCTGAACATCAGCTTCAACTACGTCGAGGGCGAGTCGCTGATCATGGGCATCAAAGGGCTGGCCGTGTCCAGCGGGTCGGCCTGCACGTCGGCGAGCCTGGAGCCGAGCTATGTGCTGCGCGCCCTGGGCCGCAGCGACGAACTCGCCCACAGCAGCCTTCGCATGACCATCGGCCGCTTCACGACCGAGGAAGAGATCGACTATGCGATCTCCACCATCCGCCACAACGTCGCCAAGCTCCGCGAGCTGAGCCCGCTGTGGGAGATGTTCAAGGACGGCATCGACATCAGCACGATCCAGTGGTCCGCCCACTGAACGATCGCGCACGACCCACGACGAAACCAAGAAGGATTCCACCATGGCTTACTCCCCCAAGGTCATCGACCACTACGAAAACCCCCGCAACGTCGGCTCCTTCGAAAAGGGCGACGACTCCGTCGGCACCGGCATGGTCGGCGCGCCGGCCTGCGGTGACGTCATGAAGCTGCAGATCAAGGTCAATCCCGAGACCGGCGTCATCGAGGACGCGCGCTTCAAGACCTACGGCTGCGGCTCGGCCATCGCGTCGTCTTCGCTCGTGACGGAATGGGTCAAGGGCAAGACGCTCGACGAGGCCGCCGCGCTCAAGAACGCGCAGATCGCCGAGGAACTGGCGCTGCCGCCTGTGAAGATCCATTGCTCGATCCTGGCGGAGGACGCCATCAAGGCGGCCGTGCTCGATTACAAGCAGAAGCACGTCGCCGCTGGCACCCCCGCGGTGGCTTCGGCCGAAGAGACGGCGGTCCACTGACATGGCCGTGACGCTCACTCCCGCCGCCGCGCGCCATGTCAACCGATACCTCGGCAAACGGGGCAAGGGCGTCGGCGTGCGTCTGGGCGTCAAGACGACCGGTTGCTCGGGCCTGGCCTACAAGCTCGAATACGTGGACGAGTTCACTCCCGAGGACGTCGTGTTCGAGGACCAGGGCGTCAAGGTGCTGGTCGATCCGAAGAGCCTCGCCTACATCGACGGCACGCAGCTCGACTTCGTGCGCGAGGGCCTGAACGAGGGCTTCAAGTTCATCAACCCGAACGAGCGTGATCGCTGCGGGTGCGGCGAGAGCTTCCGGATCTAGGCCCGTTCCGATCCACGCCCTGAACTGGATGAAAGCCGCCGGCGTCCTGCCGGCGGCATTTTTTTGTTTGTCATGAACCTGAACGACACCGACTTCGAACTGTTCGGCGTGCCGGCCACCTTCGCGCAGGAGCGCCCGACGCTGGACGCGCGCTGGAAGGACCTGCAGCGCGAGGCGCATCCCGATCGTTTCGCGGCCCAGGGGCCGGCGGCGCAGCGCCTGGCGATGCAATGGTCGGTGCGCATCAACGAGGCCTACCAGCGCCTGAAGGATCCGGTGCGGCGGGCGGCCTACCTGTGCGAGCTCCACGGCGCGCCGGTGGACGCGGAGCGCAACACGGCGATGCCGCCGGCGTTCCTGATGCAGCAGATGGAATGGCGCGAGGCGCTCGACGAGGCCGAGTCGCCCGAGGCGGTGGCGCGCCTGCGCGAGGAGGTCGACGCGGGCCGTGCGAGCGCGCTGTCCTCGCTCGGCGCGCTGATCGACGGGCAGGGTGATCATCCGGCGGCCGCGCAGCAGGTGAGAGCCCTCATGTTCATCGAGCGCTTTGCGCAGGACGTCGAGGACCGCGCCGACAGGTTGGGACAATAGAACGATGGCACTCCTTCAGATTTCAGAACCGGGCCAGGCGCCCGACCCGCATCAGCGGCGCGTGGCGATCGGCATCGACCTGGGCACCACGCACTCGCTCGTCGCGGCGGTGCGCAACGGCGTGGCCGAATGCCTGCCCGACGCGCAGGGCCGCGTGATCCTGCCGTCGGCCGTGCGCTACCTGGCCGGCGACCGGCGCCAGATCGGCCACGACGCGCTGGCCGCGCGCGCCGAAGACCCGACCAACACCATCACCTCCGTCAAGCGCCTCATGGGGCGTGGCGCCGCCGACATCGCGCACCGCGAGGCCATGCCCTACCGCCTGTCCGACGCGGGCGGCATGCTCAAGGTGCTGACGGTCGCCGGCGAGAAGTCGCCGGTCGAGGTCAGCGCGGAGATCCTGGCGACCCTGCGCTACCGCGCCGAGGACACCTTCGACGACGACGCGCTGCACGGCGCCGTCATCACCGTGCCGGCGTACTTCGACGAGGGCCAGCGCCAGGCGACCAAGGACGCCGCGCAGCTCGCCGGCTTGAACGTCCTGCGCCTCATCAGCGAACCCACCGCCGCGGCCATCGCCTACGGCCTGGACAACGCCAGCGAGGGCGTCTATGCCGTCTACGACCTGGGTGGCGGCACGTTCGACATCTCGATCCTGCGGCTCGCGCAGGGCGTCTTCGAGGTCATCGCGACGGGCGGCGACTCCGCGCTCGGCGGCGACGACTACGACCACGTGCTGGCCGGTCTCGCGCTGGAGCGCCTGGGCCGTCAGGCCCGCACCGACAACGATCGCGCCGCGCTCCTGGTGGCCGCGCGCGCCGCCAAGGAGGCCCTGAGCGACGCGACGTCCGCGACGTTCGCGGCGCGGCTGGCGAACGAGGACGTCCGCGTCGACCTCTCGCGCGACGACTTCGAGGCCGCCACCAAGGCCCTGACCGAACGCACCATCGTCGCCGTGCGCAAGGCGCTGCGCGACGCGCGGCTGACGACCGAGGACCTCCAGGGCACCGTGCTGGTGGGTGGCGCGACGCGCATGCCGCAGGTGAGGGCCGCCGTGGCGGCCTTCTTCGGCCGCGCGCCCCTGACCGACCTGAACCCCGACGAGGTGGTCGCGCTGGGCGCCGCCATCCAGGCCGATCAGCTCGCCGGCAATGGCGGCGCCGACGACCTGCTGCTGCTCGACGTCATCCCGCTGTCGCTGGGCATCGAGACGATGGGCGGGCTGGTCGAGCGCATCGTGCCGCGCAATCAGACCATCCCGACGGCGATGGCGCAGGACTTCACGACCTACCAGGACGGCCAGACCGCCTTGGCGCTGCACGTGGTGCAGGGCGAGCGCGACCTCGTGGCCGATTGCCGCAGTCTCGCGCGCTTCACCCTGCGCGGCATCCCGCCGATGGCCGCCGGCGCGGCGCGCATCCGCGTCACCTTCACGGTCGACGCCGACGGACTGCTCTCGGTCGCCGCGCGCGAGCAGGGCAGCGGCGTGGAGGCCAGCGTGGCCGTCAAGCCGTCCTACGGCCTGTCGGACGACCAGATCGCGACCATGCTGCAGGACAGCTTCGCCACCGCGCAGCAGGACATGCGATCGCGCGCCCTGGTCGAGGCCCGCGTCGACGCCGAGCGCATGCTGATCGCCACGCGCGGCGCGCTCGACGCCGACGGCGACCTCCTCGAGGCCGGCGAGCGCGGGGCCGTCGAGCGGCTGCTGGAGGCGCTCGACGTCGCCCGTGCCGACAGCACCGACGCCGCCGCCATCGAAGCCGCCACCAAGGCGCTCGCCGACGGCACCGAGGCCTTCGCCGCGCAGCGCATGAACCGCGGCATCGCGCGCGCACTCGCTGGCCGCAAGCTCGAATCCCTGTAGAACGACGAAGACCCGATGCCCACGATCAAGATCCTTCCCCATCCCGAGTACTGCCCGCAGGGCGCCGAGGTCACCGCGCCGGCGGGCACCTCGATCTGCGAGGCCCTGCTCGAGCACCACATCGACATCGAGCACGCCTGCGAGATGAGCGCCGCGTGCACCACCTGTCACGTCGTGGTGCGCCAGGGCTTCGGCTCGCTCGCGCCGTCCGAGGAGATCGAGGACGACCTGCTCGACCGCGCCTGGGGGCTGGAGCCGCAGTCGCGCCTGAGCTGCCAGGCCATCCTCGCGCAGCAGGACCTGACCATCGAGATCCCCAAGTACTCGATCAACCACGCCAAGGAAAACCACTGATGTCGCGCCAGATCGTGCTCGACACCGAGACCACCGGCCTGTCCGCCGAGGGTGGTGATCGCGTCATCGAACTCGGCTGCGTCGAGCTGCTCAACCGCAAGCTGACCGGCAACGACCTGCACATCTATTTCAACCCCGAGCGCGAGAGCCACGAGGAGGCGCTCAAGGTGCACGGCCTGACGACGGACTTCCTGCGCGACAAGCCGAAGTTCGCCACGCTTGCCGACGACGTGGTCGAGTACCTGCGCGGGGCCGAACTGATCATCCACAACGCCGCCTTCGACGTCGGCTTCCTGAACAAGGAACTCGAACTCGTCGGCCTGCCGCCGCTGCGCACTTTCGTCTCGGAAGTGACCGACACGCTCGCCATGGCCAAGCTGGTGTATCCGGGCAAGCGCAACTCGCTCGACGCGCTGTGCGACCGCTTCGGCGTCGACCGCTCCAACCGCACCTTCCACGGTGCCAAGCTCGACGCGCAACTGCTGGCCGATGTCTACATCAACCTGACGCGCGGCCAGGACGCCCTGCTGATCGACGCCGGCGCCGACGAACCCGCGCACGGCGTGGTCGTGGCGGTCGACCTGCGCCGGTTCGAGCTGCCGGTGATCCGCGCGGCCGAGGACGAACTGGCGGCGCACGAGGACCTGCTCGCGCAACTCGACAAGTCGAGCAAGGGGAAGACGCTTTTTCGCAGACTGGAAGCGCAAGCCTGAAAGGCTGTGGCATAATCGCGGGCTTCGCTGCATGGCGAAACGGATTTCCAGCGAAGCGCGGCCCATCGGGTGCGTTTCGCAGGGGCGGTTAGCTCAGGGGTAGAGCACAGCATTCACACTGCTGGGGTCCCAGGTTCGAAACCTGGACCGCCCACCAACACATCGAAGGACAGAAGGCCCGGCTTGATCGCCGGGCCTTTTTTCGTTGGGTGTTCCGGGGGGCCGCGCGCACGCGTGTCGGGCGAGCGGCCAGAATCGATGGCTTGTTTATTGCATGACCCATCGCACCCCATGAACATCGCCGACTCCTTCGCGGACATCAGCCGCTTCGTCGACATCCGTCGCGACATCCACGCCCATCCCGAACTCGGTTTCGAGGAACACCGCACGTCCGATCTGGTCGCGCGGCTGTTGACCGAATGGGGCATCGAGGTGCATCGCGGCATCGCCGGCACCGGTCTGGTCGGCGTGCTGCGGCGCGGCACGTCGGGCCGCACCATCGGCCTGCGTGCCGACATGGACGCGCTGCCGATGCACGAGGCCAACGCGTTCGCCCATGCCTCGGTCCATGCCGGCCGCATGCACGCCTGCGGGCACGACGGCCACACGACGATGCTGCTGGCCGCGGCCTGGCACCTGGCCCACCACGCCACGCCGTTCGACGGCACCGTCCACCTGATCTTCCAGCCGGCCGAGGAGATGGGGAAGGCGGGCGCGAAGAAGATGATCCAGGACGGCCTGTTCGAACGCTTTCCGTGCGACGCGGTGTTCGCGCTGCACAACTTCCCCGTCGGCGAGGTCGGGCGCTTCGCGCTCAACGAGGGCGCGCTGATGGCCTCGAGCAACACGTACAAGGTCACCGTGCGCGGGCGCGGCACGCACGCGTCGCTGCCCCACACCGGCATCGATCCCGTGAAGGCGGTGATCGCGCTCGCGCAGGCGCTGCAGACCGTGGTGGCCAGCGTCATCCCCAGCACCGAGCGCGCGCTGCTGGCCGTCACGCAGCTCCAGGGCTCCGACGCCCCCAACGTGATCCCCGACACCGCCACGGTCGGCGGCACGGTGCGCACGTTCTCCGTCGGCGCCATCGACCGCATCGAGGAGCGCGTGCGCGCGCTGGCCCAGGGCATCGCCCAGGCGCACGAATGCAGCGCCGAGGTGAGCTTCGTGCGCGCGTCGCCGCCGGTGGTCAACCACGCGGCCGAGGCGGGCTTCGCCATCGAGGTCATGCGCGAAGTGGTGGGCGCGGACATGGTCACCACGGACTTCCCGGCCGTGATGGGCGCCGAGGACTTCGCCCACATGCTGCAGGCTCGACCGGGCTGCTACGCCTTCCTGGGCAACGGCGACGGCGAGCACCGCCTGGGCGGTCACGGGCCGGGGCCCTGCATCATCCATAACACCTCGTTCGACTTCAACGACGAGATCATTCCCATCGGCGCCAGCTATTTCGTGAAGCTGGTCGAACGCTGGATGCCGGTCGCCGGCTGAGCGACGACGCGGCGCCGCACGTCCCGTCGGCGAGCCGCCCGCGCGTCCCTCCGAGCCGGCAGGCCGTCCTCGCGCCGCACGCTTCTTCCTTACCGCCTCAGAAAGACCCCGCACCATGTCCATCCCGACGCGCCCGCGCCGTTCCTTCATCACCGCCGTCTCGACCGGCCTGTTCGCCCTGGCGCTGACCGGCGCCGCGCTGCCCGCGCACGCGCAGCGCGTGATCCGCATCGTGGTGCCCTTCGGCACCGGCGCGGTGCAGGACACCGTCGCACGCTCGTTCAACAACGAACTGGGCGCCGTGCTCAATGCGAGCGTCATCGTCGAGAACCGCGCGGGTGCGGGCGGCACGGTGGGGGCGGCGCTGGTGGCCAAGGCGCCGCCCGACGGCAACACGCTGGTGCTGGCCGCGGCCAGCCACAACATCGCCGCCCACCTCTACAGCAAGCTGCCCTACGACACGCTGAAGGATTTCGTCGGCGTCGCCACCGTGGGCAACGCGGGCTACGTGCTGATGGTGTCGAGCGGGCTGAACGTCGCCACCACGGCCGACTTCATCCGCGAGGTCAAGGCGCATCCGGGCCAGTACAACTACGCCTCGGCCGGCAACGGCAGCGCCACGCACCTGGCGATGGCCGCCTTCCTGGCCAAGGCCGGGCTGCAGATGACGCACATCCCGATGAAGTCGACCGGCGAGGCGGTCAACGAGGTGCTCGCCGGCCGCGTGCAGGCCGTGATCTCCTCCAGCATCGGCGTCATCGGCCTGCAGAACGACGCGCGCGTGAAGTCGCTGGCCTCCACCGGCAAGCGCCGCAGCCCGTTCTTGCCTAACCTGCCCACGGTCGAGGAGAGCGGCCTGCCCGGCTACGACTTCGATTCGTGGATCGGCCTGCTGGCGCCGGCGGGCACGCCCAAGGCCGAGATCGACCGGCTCAACGCCGCGGTGACCCAGGTCATGGGCGAGCCGGCGATGAAGGAACGCTTCGCCCGCCTGGGCGTGGAGCCGCGCAGCGGCAGCGCCGAGGAATTCCAGAAGCTGCTGCGCGCGGACTACGACACCATGGGAGCGGTGGTGAAGGCGTCCGGGGCGCGCGTCGACTGATCGCGGGCCGACCCGCGCCGCTGGCCCGGTTCGTCGCCGAGCACGTGCCGGACGACGGTCCGATCCGCATCGGGCGCGACGGCCGCGTGGCCGCGCGAGGTCGCCTGACCGGCCGGCCGGACGCCCGCACCGTCGGACAATCGCCGGATGGAAGTCCTCAAGACCCTCGGCCTCTTCGTCGCCACCGCGTTGGCGGAGATCGTCGGCTGTTACCTGCCCTACCTCTGGCTGCGACAGGACCGCACGGCGTGGCTGCTGCTGCCCGGGGCGATCGCGCTGGCGGCGTTCGCCTGGCTGCTGACGCTGCATCCGGCCGCCGCCGGACGCGTCTACGCGGCCTACGGCGGGGTCTACATCGGCGTGGCGATCGTCTGGCTCTGGGTGGTGGACGGCGTCCGGCCGACCGCGACCGACTGGGTCGGTGCGGCGGTCGGACTGTGCGGCATGGCGATCATCCTGTTCGGTCCGCGACCGGCCGCCTGAGGGCGGACCGTCACCGCCGCATGGTCGTCTGCAGCGACACCGGCGGCGCGTCGTTGCCCCACGCGCCCCGCACGTAGGTCAGCACCGCCGCGATGTCGCCGTCGTCGAGCACCTGTCCGAAGGGCGGCATGCCGTAGGGGCGCGGGTTGCCGGCGGTGGCCGGCAGGAAACCGCCCCGGCGCACGATCTGGACCAGGTTGGCGGGGTTCGCCATGAGGACGGCACGGTTGCCCGCCAGCGGCGGGTAGGCGCCGGACGCGCCCTGGCCGGCGTCGCCGTGGCAGTAGGCGCAGCGCTGGTCGTAGATGCGCGACCCGCGCGCCACCGTGCCGGCGTCGCCGCGTTCCGTGGCGGGGCGGGGCGGGACGGGGGCCTGCGCGGCCACGGCGCCGTCGGCGGGCAGTTGTCGCAGGTAGGTCGCCATGGCGCCGAGGTCGGCGTCGCTCAGGTGCTGGGTGCTGCCATGCACGACGTCGGCCATCGGCCCCATGACCGAGCCGCGCGGCGAGGTGCCGGTGCGCAGCAGCCGCACGATGTTGCGGGGGTCCCAATCGGCCACGCCGGCCTCGCGCGGTGACACCAGCGACGGCGCATACCAGTTCTCGATCGGGATCGATCCGCCGGAGAGCCCGCGCGCCGGGTCGGTCGCGCCCAGCGCGTTGCGCGCGCCGTGGCAGGCGATGCAATGGCCCAGTCCGTCGACCAGGTAGGCGCCGCGGTTCCACTCGGCCGAGCGCGCCGGGTCGGGCACGAAGGCGGCGGGCTGGAAGTACAGCGCCCGCCACACCGCCAGCGCGAACTGCGTGTCGTAGGGAAAGCGCAGCCGGTGCGGCGCGTTGGGCACGGCGGCGGCGGGCACGCTGCGCAGGTAGGCGTAGAGGGCGTCGGAGTCCTCGCGCGTCACGCGCGTGAAGCTCGGATAGGGGAAGGCCGGATAAAGCAGGCGGCCGTCCTTCGAACGGCCGTGGTGCATCGCGCGCCAGAAATGCGCGGCGCTCCAGTCCCCGATGCCGTGCGTCGGGTCGGGCGTCAGGTTGCTGGCGTGGACGGTGCCGAAGGGCGTCTCGATGCCCGGGCCGCCCGCGTAGGCCGCACCGCCGCGCTGGGTGTGGCAGCCGGCGCAGTGGCCCGCGAACGCGAGGTAGCGACCGCGCTCGACCTGGGCCGGCGTGGCCTCGAAGGCGGCGGCCGGCCCGCCGACGGGCGCTTCGTCGCGCAGGTTCAGCCACGCCAGCGTGGCCAGACCGAGGCCGGCGGCCAGCACGACGAATGCGAGCGCGGCGACGGCGAGTCGACGCGCCGGAGCGGGGGTTGCGCGCACGGCCGTCATGGCGTCCTCCGCGCGACGGTGGCGTCGGGCATCGAGCCGCACGGCAGCGGCAGCGGGCGCGGCAGGGCGGCGACCGCCCTGGCCTCGGCGGGCACCGGCTGGATCGCCAGCCAGCTCGCCACCGCGTTGACGTCGTCCGTGGTCAGCCGGCGGCCGACCTCGCGCATGCAGTCGTTCGGCAGGGCGTGGCGGCTGTCGGTGAGCCAGGCGCCCAGTTGCGAGGCCACGTAGAGGCGCGGCAGGCCGACCAGGGCCGGAATGCCGGGCTGCACGCCGGTGAGCGCCGCGCCGTGGCATTGCACGCAGGCCGGAATGCCGCGCGCGGCGTCGCCTTCGAGCGCGAGCGCGCGGCCGCGCGCCAGCGTCGCGACGGCGGCATCGCTCGTGGCCGGCACGCTCGGGTAGGGCAGGTCGAGGCCGGCGAAGTACGCGGCCATCTCGCGCAGGTAGTCGTCGCCGAGGTGGCGCACTAGGTGCGTCATGTCCGAGTTGAAGCGTCGCCCGTCGCGAAAGCTCGCGAGCTGGTTGAACAGGTAGCCCGCGGGCTTGCCGGCCAGACGCGGATAGTAGGCGGCATTGCCGATGGCGCCCTCGCGACCGTGGCAGGCGATGCAGGCGGCCACGCGCTGGGCGATGGTGTCGGGCACGGCGGGTGCGGAAGGCAGGCCCTGGGCGACGGCCTCGGTCCGGCCCGCCAGCGCCGTCGCGAACAGGGCCGCGCCCGCCAGGGTGCGGGAAAGCCTCGCGGCGACGGTGCGCCACCGTGGGACGTGTGCGTTGCGGGCGGACGAAGGCATGCGGTTCGCGTCGTGGATGGAGGTCTGCCGGAGCCTCGCGCGTGCATCGTGGGTGCAGCGCCGGCCCGGTGGTTCCTGCCATTCTCCCGCGCGAGCGCCAATGGCGCGGTGGACTTTTTGTCCCGGTGCCACGACTTCGCGAGCGGCGGTCCGGCCGCGCCACCATGTCGCGACGACAAAAATTCGATCGCCGTCGGCGAGGAAATCACTTTTTGCCCCCTATAATCGAAATCGCTTTGAAATGCGGGATTAGCTCAGTTGGTAGAGCGCAACCTTGCCAAGGTTGAGGTCGAGAGTTCGAGTCTCTTATCCCGCTCCACATTTCAGCAGCGTCATCCAAGAGGGCCCACGGGGCCCTTTTTTCGTTTCTGCCCCATCGCGGTGCCGGAGTGCCACGATGACGGTCCCTTTTTCGGGAAAGCGTGACTTCCATGAAGATGAACACACTGGACGGCCTGATCGAGACCCTGGCGTCGGCCCACGGCGCCGGGACCGTCGTCGAAGGCGCGGCCTGGGGCGATGCCCTCTCCGACGTCGAGCAGGCCTACTGGGTGCAGGACGGCGTCGGCCGCGCGCTCGGCGTCTTCGGCTCCGAGGTGCCCCGGCACTGGAAGTCCGGCGGCCCCTCGCGTGGCGCCGCGCTCACCCATGCACCCCTGCCTCCGGCGGGCGTGCGCGGCGGTCCGGCGCGTTTCGCCGACATGCGCTTTCGCATTCCCGGCTTCGAGGCCGAGATCGCCTTGCGGCTCGGCCGCGATGTCACGCCCGACATGGCGGCCGGGCTCGCCGCCGAGGACGTCGATGCATTGATCGACGCGATGGCCGTCTCGGTGGAGATCGTCGATTCGCGCTGGGACGACATCGGGCGCACCTTCCCGCTCCTGAAACTGGCCGACTTCCAGTCGCACGGCGCGCTGGCACTGGGCGGATGGGTGCCCTACACGCCCCGCGACTGGTCGCGCCAGACCTGCCGCGTGCACATCGAGGGCAGCGAGCCCCGGGTGTTCACCGGCACGCACTCGCTGGGCGAGCCCCAGTGGCTGCTGCCGCACTGGCTGCGTCACGTCACACGTGGCGGCAAGACCGTCTCGGCCGGCACGGTCGTCACCACCGGGACGTGGTGCGGCCTGATCCCGCTGCGCCCGGACGCCGTGGCCACGGTGGAATTCGAAGGCATCGGCACGCTCGACGTGCGGCTCGCGGGCGGCTGACGGCGGTCGGTGGCGACCGGCGTGTCCGGTTCGCTCCCGGTCCGCTTCCGGTCAGGCAGCCGGGCTAGAGTCCGCGCATGCAACTGCCCTACATCCAGGCCGCCGGCTTGCGTCGGCTCGCCTGCGGTGCCCTCGCCGGGCTCGCCGTCGGCGTCGTTCCCCTGCCGCTGGGAGGCATCGCGCGATGCCTGCTCGGGTGGAACGCGGGTGCCGGCGTGTACCTGGCGCTGGCGTGGTGGTTGTGCAGCACCTTCGATGCCGAGCGCACGCGGGCACGCTCGCAGTCGCTCGATCCGCCCAACGCGATGATCCTCGCGGTCATGGTGACGGCCGTCGGCGCCTGCGTGGCGGCCATCGCGATGCTGCTTCAGCAGGTCAAGGACATGGCCGGCTGGGAGCGCGCCGGCCACATCGTGCTGGCGCTCGTCGCCCTGGCGACCTCGTGGCTCCTGATCCACACCGTCTATGCCTTCCACTATGCGCACCGCTACTACCAGCAGGAACTCCAGGACCGGCGCGGCAAGACCGGCAACGCACCGAGCCTCGACTTCCCTGGCAGGCCCGACCCCGATTATTTCGATTTCGTCTATTTTTCCTTCGTCATCGGCATGACCTCGCAGGTCTCCGATGTGCAGGTGACCACTTCGCGGCTGCGCCGCGTCGCGCTGGTTCACAGCGTGCTGGCGTTCGCCTTCAACATGCTGGTCCTGGCGCTGTCGGTCAACGTGGTGGCCAGCGCGATCTGATGACAGGGCCGTGGCGGTTGCGTTAGATTGACCGGCAAGTACTACAAAAAAACAGACAGGCCCCGCAGATGACGCAACCGACAGTCACGGTGATCGTGCCGACGCATTTGCCCGAACCCGACGCCATGGGCAAGGTCTCGCTGGCGCAGACGCTCTCGGTCCTGCATCGCCACACCATCACCTTCGTGGTGCCGATCGGGCTGGACGTGCGCTGGTACGAGGAATTCTGCCGCGGCAAGGCGCAGGTCCGCTTCGAGCGCTTCGATTGGCACGGCTTCTTCGAATACAGCCGTCTGATGCTCCACCCGGCGTTCTACCGCCGCTTCCGGTCCTACGACTACGTGCTGATCTGCCACCTCGACGCCTTCGTCTTCCGCGACGAACTGCTCGAATGGTGCGAGCGCGGCTACGACTACGTGGGCTCGGTGATCTACCGCCTCGGCTGGAAGGACGGCGTGCCGCTGTCGCCGCGCAAGGCGCGGGTCAACGCCGCTCTGCGCAGGCTGCTGCGCACGCGACGCACGGAATACCTCGCCAACGGCGGCTTCGCGCTGAAGAAGGTCGCGACCTTCCTGCGGCTGACGCAACGCTTCAAGCCCTGGCTCGATCTCTACGCCACGGTGGCGCGGCTGCGCGGGCGCGGCATCTGGGAGGACATGCTGGTCAACCGGCATTTCCCCCGGCTGTCGCGACGCTTTTCGCTGCCGCCCCGGGCCGTGGCCGAGCGCTTCGGCGCCGAGTTCGTGGACTACGATCCGGGCGACCTGCCGTTTTCCGGCCAGTCCCCCGGGACGCTGCCGTTCGGCGTCCACGGCTGGCCGCAGTTCCAGCTCGACTACTGGCGTTCGGTCATCCGGGACCACGGCCACGCCGTGTGAGGCGCGGGTTTACCAGTCCGGTCGACAGCGCCACGCCGCAGACGATCACGGCGGCGCACAGCAGCATCCAGGCGGTCACGTGCTCGTCGAGGAACGCGACGCCATAGGCCACCGCGAACACCGGCACCAGGAAGGTCACGGTCAGCGCCCGGGTCGGGCCGGCCGTGTCGATCAGGCGGAAGAACAGCACGTAGGCGAAGCCCGTGGAGGCCACGCCCAGCACGGCGACGGCCAGCCAGGCCTGCAGGCTCGGCATGCGCGCGGGCCAAGTCAGCAGCGCGGGCAGGGCCAGGAACAGGCTCGCGCCGATCTGGCTGCCCGCGGCGCTCGCCAGCGGCGGCAGTCCGGCGAGGTGGCGCCGCGCCGCGCTGGCCGAGATGCCGTAGCAGACGCAGGCGCCCAGGCAGGCGCCGATGGCCAGCAGGGGGGCGAGCAGGCTGCCGTCGGCACCGGCGTGCACGCCGACGCTGCGGCTCGCGAGCATCGCCACGCCCACGAAGCCGATGGCCAGTCCGGCGATGCGCGCGCCGGAGGGCCGCTCGCCGAACCAGCCCCAGGCGATGAGCGCGCCGAACATCGGCACCGTCGCGTTGAGCACCGAGGCCGCGCCGCTGGTGAGCGTGAGCAGGGCATAGCAGAACAGCGCGAAGGGCAGGCCGGAGTTGAGGATGCCGATGCCCAGCATGGGGCGCCAGTGCCGCCGCAGCGCGGGCCCCTGGTCGCGCAGCAGCATCAGCGGCACCAGGAAGAGCATCGCGATGCCCACGCGCATCGACGCGGCCGGCACGGCGCCGAACTCCGGCGCCGCGATGCGCATGAACAGGAACGACGCACCCCAGAGCGCGCCGAGCAGCACCAGGTCGACGATCCAGCGCCGCGACGGAACGGCGGCCGGCGCGGGGACGGCCACGGCGGCGGGCGGACTCACAACGCGCCTTCGAGGGCCAGCAGCGCGGTCTTGCGCGCCAGGCCGCCGGCATAGCCGGTGAGCGCGCCGCCCGCGCCGATCACGCGGTGGCACGGCACGATCACGCTGATCGGGTTGCGCCCGACCGCGCCGCCCACGGCGCGCACCGCCGCCGGGCGGCCGACGCACGCGCCGAGCGCGCCGTAGCTCGTCGTCGCACCGCGCGGGATCGCGCGGAGCGCCTGCCAGACGGCCTGCTGGAAGGCGGTGCCGTGCGACAGGTCCAGCGGCAGGTCGAACGCGGCGCGCCGTCCGGCGACGTAGTCGGCCAGTTGCGCCGCCGCCTCGCGCAGCACGGGATGGTCGGCCGCGACCTGCCAGCCGGCCGTGTCGGGCGCGTGGCGCTGGGCGTCGAACCAGAGGCCGCACAGGCCGAGGTCGGTCGCGGCCAGCGTGACGCCGCCCAGCGCGGTCTCGACATGCACGGTGCGGATCGTCGGGGTCTCGAATCTCATGACGTCTTCCTTCCGGGATGGCGGGTCTTCCTCGCCGGGACGGGATCGCCGGCCGCTTCCGCGACGGCGCTCCGGTCGGGCACGGGTTCGAGCGGTTCGCGGGCGGCAACGGTCGGCATCAGCGTCTGCCAGGCGCGCAGCACCGCGTAGCTGCGCCAGGGACGCCAGGCGAGCGAGGCCTCGGCGGCGGCGCGCGCCGAGGCGACGCCCATCGCCTTCTGCAGCGCCACGTCGCCGGACGGAAAGGCGTCCGGCCAGCGCAGCGCGCGCATGGCGATGCACTGCGCGGTCCAGTCGCCCACGCCCGGCAGGGCATGGAGGGCGGCCAGCGTGGCGACCACGTCGGCACCCGGATGCAGGGCCAGTCGACCGGCCAGGGTCTCGCGCGCCAGGGCCTGCAGGGCGCCCTGGCGCTGGCGCACGATGCCCAGGTGGCCGAGGGCCTCGCTGCTCGCCGCCAGCAGCGCCTCCGGCGTCGGGAACAGCCGCTCGAGCCCGTCGAAGGGCGTCGCGATCGGCTCGCCGAAGGCCATCACGAGCCGGCCGCCGATGGTGCGCGCCGCCGCCACCGAGATCTGCTGGCCCAGCACGATGCGCACGGCCATCTCGAAGCCGTCGAGCGTGCCGGGCACGCGCAGGCCGTCGCCCTGCGGGAACGGCGCGTTGAGCACCGCGTTGATCGCCATCGGCTCGGCATCCAGGTCGAGCAGGGCACGCACCCGGCTGATGACCACCGGCAGCACGCCGGCGAGCGACTCGCTCACCGACAGGCGCACGTGCTCGCGCCCGGCGTCGAAATGCAGGCGCAGCCAGCCGGTGTGCGTCCGGCCGGCCTGCACGACGCGCAGGGTGCGGGCGAAGGGCGTCGAGGCGTCCGTGCCGCCGGTTTCCATGCCCTTGAGGGCGTGACGGGCATGGAATTCGAACATCGCGTCCATGTCCAGGGGCGGCCGGAAACCCAGCCGCACCTCGACGGCATCGGCCACGCCACCGTCGTCACCGCCGCCATCGTCATCCCCATGGCCATGGCCATGGCCATCGCCTTCCGTGCGCCTGGCGCCGCCGGCACGCCGCATGGCACTCGGGTTGAGTTTGTAGTGCGCCACGAAGGCGGCGTTGAAGCGCCGCACGCTCGCGAAGCCGCTGGCCTGCGCCACTTGCGCCATGGGCAGGGCGGTGTCGGCGATGAGCTGTTTGGCCGCGAGCAGGCGTCGCGTCTGGAGGTATTGCAGGGGCGACACGCCGAAGCGCGTCTCGAAGAGGCGGCGCAGGTGGCGATCGCTCACGCCCAGTCGCGCGGCGATGTCGGCGGCACCGGGGCCTCGCGCGTGCCAGGCGTCGGGCTCGTCGATCAGGCGCGCGGCCTGCAGGGCCAGGATGGTGGAGGCGTCCTCGGTCGACCAGCTCGCCGCGCGCGGGGCCAGTTCGGGCCGGCAGCGCAGGCAGGGGCGGAACCCCGCGGCTTCGGCCTGCGCCGCATGGCGATAGAAACGGCAGTTCTCGCGCAGCGGCAGGCGCACCCGGCAGACCGGACGGCAATAGATGCCGGTCGATGTGACGGCCGTGAAGAACGAACCGTCGAAACGCGCGTCGTGGGCCTGCATGGCCCGATAGCAGGCGTCGCCGCCCAGGCCGGTGGGCAGGTCGGCGAGCGCGGGGACGGAAGGGGTCGGTGTCATGCGGGCGATCTTACGGAGGCGTGCGCGCGATGCTGGCCGTTTCCGGACATGCCCCTGCCGAGGGCACATGCCTACAATGGCGCCTCGTTTTTCCCGAGAACTTTTGGGGCACACCTCCATGCAAATCAGCGCATCGATCTTCAAGGCCTACGACATCCGGGGCGTCGTCCCCACCACGCTCGACGCGGAGATCGCGGAAGCGCTCGGCCGGGCCTTCGGCAGCGCCGCGCGCGCGGCCGGCGAGAAGAGCGTGGCGGTCGGACGCGACGGCCGGCTTTCGGGCCCGGCCCTCTCCGAAGCCCTCATCCGCGGCCTGGTGGCCACCGGCGTCGAAGTCATCGATGTCGGCGCGGTCACCACGCCGATGCTCTATTTCGCCGCCCATACCCTGGCCAGCAGCGGCATCCAGGTCACCGGCAGCCACAACCCCAAGGACTACAACGGCTTCAAGATGGTGCTGGCGGGCCGCGCCATCTATGGCGACGAGATCCAGTCGCTGCGCCGCGTCATGGAAGCCGGCAGCGCCAACCTGGCCGAAGGCGGCAGCGTGCGCAAGGTCGACGTGCTGGAGGCCTACACGCAGCGCATCGTCGGCGACATCAAGCTGGCGCGCCCGCTCAAGATCGTGGTCGATTCGGGCAACGGCATCGCCGGCGCATCGGCCCCGGCCATCCTGCGCGCCATCGGCTGCGAGGTGACCGAACTGTTCAGCGAGGTCGATGGCGACTTCCCCAACCACCATCCCGATCCGAGCAAGCCGGAGAACCTGGTCGACCTGATCGCCGCCCTGAAGTCCGGCGATGCCGAGATCGGCCTGGCGTTCGACGGCGACGGCGACCGCCTGGGCATCGTCACGCGCGAGGGCAACAACATCTATCCCGACCGCCAGATGATGCTGTTCGCGCAGGACGTGCTCTCGCGCGTGCCGGGCGGCACCATCGTGTACGACGTGAAGTGCTCGCAGCGACTGGGCCCGGCGATCGAGGCCGCCGGCGGCGTGCCGATGATCTTCAAGACCGGCCACTCGCTGATCAAGGCCAAGATGAAGGAGATCGACTCGCCCCTGGGCGGCGAGATGAGCGGCCACATCTTCTTCAAGGAACGCTGGTTCGGCTTCGACGACGGCACCTATGCCGGTTGCCGGCTGCTGGAGATCCTGAGCAAGAGCCCGAACGCGAGCACCGTGCTCGACGGCCTGCCCACCAGCTTCTCGACGCCCGAACTGAACGTGAAGTGCGCCGAGGGCGAGCCGCACACCGTGGTCGAGCAGCTCGTGAAGACGGCCGATTTCGCCGCTCCGGCCAAGCTCTCCACCATCGACGGCGTGCGCGTGGACTGGCCCGACGGCTTCGGTCTGATCCGTGCCTCCAACACCACGCCGGTGCTGGTGCTGCGCTTCGAGGGCCAGACGCAGGAGGCGCTCGACCGCATCGAGCACGAGATGCTGGCGTTCCTGAAGACCGCCAAGCCCGACGCCACCATCGGTGCCGCGGCGCACTGATCCGTTCCTCTTCTTCACGAGCTCCCCAGCGACCGACGTTTTCTCCGCGTGCCCTCGATGATGCTGCGCCTCTATGGCGCCTTTACCCGTCTCGCTCAACCCCTGGTCCGGCGCAAGCTGCGCCGCCGTGCCGTGGCCGAACCCGGCTACGCGGTGGCGGTCGAGGAACGTTTCGGTCACTACGACCCCCTGCCCGAGGGGACCGAGGCACCCGCCACCGGCGGTTGCTGGGTGCATGCCGTGTCGCTGGGCGAGACGCGGGCGGCCGCGATCCTGATCGCCGAGTTGCGGCGTCAGCATCCGGACATCCCGATCCTGCTCACGCATGGCACCGCGACCGGTCGCGAGGAGGGCGCCAAGCTGTTGCGGCCGGGCGACCACCAGGTCTGGCAGCCGTGGGACGAGCCCGGCGCCGTCGCGCGTTTCCTCGACCGTTTCGCGCCCCGCATCGGCGTGCTGATGGAGACCGAGGTGTGGCCGGTGATGGTCGACGCCTGCCGGGCGCGGAGCATTCCGCTGGTGCTCGCCAACGCGCGACTGAGCGAGAAGTCGCTGGCCGCGGCCGAGCGGCTGCGCTGGCTGTCGCGGCCGGCCTATTCGGCGCTGACCGCGGTATGGGCCCAGACCGAGGCCGATTCGCATCGCCTGGTGTCGCTCGGCGCCAAGGTCGAGGGCATCTACGGCAACCTGAAATTCGACGCCATGCCGGACGCGCGCCAGCTCGCCACGGCGAGGGCGTTGCGCGGCACGCTGCCCCGGCCGCTGGTCGTGCTGGCGAGTTCGCGCGATGGCGAGGAGCGTCTGCTCCTGGAGGTGCTCAAGCGCTTCGGCGCGACCGAGGCGACGCCGCCGCCGGCGCACACGGGCATCGATTCGATCGCGCGGCAGGTCGCCGCCGTGCAGTGGATGATCGTGCCGCGTCATCCGCAGCGCTTCGACGAGGTCGCGGCGCTGATCGAGGCCCATGGCTTCGCGGTCGCGCGCCGCAGCGTCGCCGGTGCGCCGGCGGCTTCGGAGATCTGGCTGGGCGATTCGCTCGGCGAGATGGCGCTCTACTACGGGCTGGCCGACGCGGCGCTGCTCGGCGGCAGCTTCGAGGACCTCGGCGGGCAGAACCTGATCGAGGCGGCGGCCTGCCGCTGCCCGTTGATCCTGGGTCCGTCGACCTTCAATTTCGCCGAGGCGGCGGAACTGTCGCTGGCCGCCGGCGCCTCGCTGCGCGTCGAGACGATGGAGCAGGCGGTCAAGGCGGCGCTGGCCCTGGTGGCCGATCCCGAACGCCGCGAGGCCATGGCCGAGGCGGCACAGGGTTTCGCCGGTGCCAACCGGGGCGCCGCGCAGCGCACGGCGACGTCGGTGCTGGCCGTGGTCGAGGCGGCGGCGCTGCAGGACGGATCGGCGTCGAACGGCTCGTCCGAGCCTTTGCTCGAACCGGTCGTCGCGGGCCGGACCGAACCGGTCGACCCGGGGGCGCCGATGGCGCCGACGGGCGGGGCGACGGCGCCCGCCGCCGGCAGGGCGCCGTCCTCGAGCGCCCGGGGCGAACGTCCCGAACCCTGGCTGGACTGAATCAGCGCGGGTTCACCGGTGCTGGCACTGGCACGGGCGTGGGCGTGGGCGCTCCGGTCGTCGGCGCAGCGGAACCGGTCGCGCGACTTTCGTCGCGCGCCAGCGTGGCGTCGATGGGTGACAGGTCAGGCGCCGCCAGGGTGCCGTTGGCCTGTCGCAGGCGCAGCTGTCCGAGCAGCACGTTGTAGCGCGCCAGGGCGAGGTCGCGCCGGGTCTGGAACAGCTGGCTCTGGGAATTCAGCACGTCGATGTTGATGCGCACGCCGACCTGGTAGCCGAGCTGATTGGCTTCGAGCGCACTCTGGCTCGACGCCTCGGCGGCTTCGAGCGCGCGCACCTGCCCGGCGCCGGAGATCAGGCCCAGGTAAGCCGTGCGCGTCGCCTGCGCCACGCCGCGTCGCGTGGATTCGAGCGTGGCGCGCGACTGCTCCTCCAGCGCCAGGGTCTCGCGGATGCGGTTCTGGGTCGCGAAGCCCGCGAACAGCGGCATGTTGAGCACCACCCCGACGTTGGGCCCGCGGGCCGCCGTGCCCACCGTGGTGAGCACGGTGCCGTTCGGATTGCGCGAGATGCTGTAGCCCAGGCTGGCGTCGACGGTGGGCTTGTGGCCGGCCTCGGCCTTCTGCACCTCGAGCGCGGCGACATCGACGCCCAGCCGGGCCTGGGCGATGGCCGGATGCGCGTCCTGCGCCTGCGTCACCCAGGCTTCCATGTCGGCCGGCAGGGACGCCGGCAGCACGACGGGGAGGGCGAGCGGCAATGGCGCGCTGCCGCGCCGGCCGGTCAGCGTGTCGAGCGCCAGGCGCTTGACCTGCAGGTCGTTGCCGGCGGCGATCTCCTGGGCGAGCACCAGGTCGTAGCGCGACTGGGCCTCGCGCGAATCCGTGATGGTGGCGGTGCCGACCTCGAAGTTGCGCTGCGCCGATGCCAGCTGTTCGGCCACCGCCGCCTTCTGCGCGCGCACCAGCGCAAGGGTGTCCTGCGCGCCGAGCACGTCGAAATAGCCCTGGCCCACGCGCACGATCAGGTCCTGTTCGGCCGTCGCGAGCACGGTCCGCGCGATCTCGGCCTGGCGCTGGCCCTGCTCGTACGCGGCCCAGGCGGCAGGCCGATAGAGCGGCTGGCTGGCGCTGATGCCGGCGTTCTGGGCCGTGTAGGCACGCGTGGCCGTGCCGCGCGGTGCTCCGGAGATGACGTCGATTTCCAGGTCGGTGCGGGTCACGCCCGCCTGCACGCCCACCTGCGGCAGGATGCCGGCCCGCGCCTGTGCGGCGCGGGCGAGGCTGGCGTCGTACTGCGCCAGCGCGCCCTGGTAGGTGGCGTCGTAGCCGCGCGCCGCTTCGTACAGCGCGACCAGGCCCTGGCCGTGGGCAGGCGCCATGAACGCCGCCGCCAGCAGCCAGGGGCCCGCCGCGAGCAGGCGGCGCAGGGGCGAGCGCGTGGCCGGGCCGGTGGCCGGCAGGCGCTTGGCGGACAGGACGCTTCGCATGGGGTGCGACGAGGGCGAGGTGATCAGTAGCGCGGCACGGCGGGTTCGCGCGTGGCGGACCAGGCGTCGATGCCGCCGGCCACGTTGGCCACCTCCGCGAACCCCTGCTGTGCGAGGAAGGCCGCCACGCGCTGGCTGCGCGCGCCGTGGTGGCACAGGCAGGCCACCGGTCGCGCCGGATCGAGTTCGGCCAGGCGAGCGGGGATATCGTTCATCGGGATCGCGACCAGTTCGACGCCCGCCGGCGCGGTCACGGCCGCGGTCTGCAGCTCCCATGGCTCACGCACGTCGAGCAGCAGCGGCTTCGGGGAGACGCCGGTGCTCCAGGCTTCGAATTCGGCGGGGCGGACTTGTTCGATCATGCGGACGACCTATTGCGGCGGACCGCAGGCGCGCGGGGTGGCGCTGCGGCCCGTCCGGAACAGCACGGAGGCTGCGGGAGGAAGCGGGAAAGCGGGATGCGGGATGCGGGGGCGGCGGAATCGGGGCGAATGCGTCGCGTCGGTCCGCCGCGGTCTCAGAAGCTGAAGCGCGAGGGTTCGGGGAAATTCAGCAGCCGGGGAGCGACCGTGTCCCAGGGCTGTGCGACGTCCCATTTGCTCTCGCTCACGCGGGTGACGAAGTGGGCGCGCATCATCGGTTCCTGGCCGACGATGGCCGCCAGGCGTCCGCCGATGGCGAGCGAACCCAGCAGGTTCTGCGGCACGTGAGCGACCGAGCCGCTCAGCACGATGACGTCGAAGGTGGGACCGCCGGGCAGCGGCTTGGAGCCGTCGGCCTGGCGCACGTCGACATTGGCGACGCCGTTGCGGCGCAACGTCGCGGCCGCGCGCTCGGCGAGCGTCGGGTCGATCTCCAGCGTCAGCACGCGCGCGGCCTGGTGGGCCAGCAGCGCGGCCATGAAGCCCGAACCGGTACCGATCTCCAGCACGGTCTCGTGCTTCTGGACGTGCAGGTCGTTGAGGAGACGCGCCTCGACCTTGGGCGCCAGCATCGTCTGGCCGGGGACCGAGCCGTCGCCGAGCGGCAGCTCCATGTCGAAGAAGGCGAGCGCGCGGTGCGCGGCGGGGACGTAGTCTTCGCGCCGGATGCTCTCGAGCAGTGCGAGGACTTGCGCGTCGTGCACGTCCCAGGGGCGAATCTGCTGCTCGATCATGTTGAAGCGCAGGCGCTCCGGCGTTGCGGGGGTGTTCATGGCGTAGATTTTCTGGCTGAGGGAGCCCGGGGGGAGTCGGCGATTTTAGGTCGCTCGGCGAGCAGTCCGCCGACGAGGAGGTCGGTCTGCACCGAGAGATAGCGGCGCGGGTCGACCGCGACGGTGCCGTCGATGCAGCTGATGGCGGAATGCCGCATGAGGGTCAGCATGGCCATGGTGGAGACGACCGCATAGCTCGCGTGGTCGACGTCCACCGGGGCGAACTCGCCGCTGTCGACGCCGCGCCGCAGGATGCGCCGGATCAGCGCATGGCCCGGCTCGACGACCTCGCGCCGGTAGTAGGCGGCCAGTTCGGGAAAGTTGTTCCCTTCGGTCATCATGAGTTTGGCGATGCCCGAGGCGGGGGTGGCGCCCACGAGTTCCCACCACACGTCCAGGCAATGGCGCAGCATGTCGGCCGTGGTGCCCTCGAAACGCGCGAACTCGGCGTTCCACTCCGCGTAGCGACCGGCGAGCGTCTCGGCGATGACGGCCTTCAACAGGTCGGTCTTGCTCGGGAAATACAGGAAGAGGGTGCCTTTGGAGACGCCGGCGCGGGCGGCGACCTCTTCGGAGCGCGTGGCGACGAAACCCTTCTCGACGAACAACTGGAGGGCCGCCCGGATCAGCTCGCCAGGCCTCGCTTCCTTGCGCCGCTCGTGCTTGGCACGGACAGGGCAGAGCGAGGAGCTGATGAAACGGGACATGCGTGGCGCACTAATGACTGGTGGGTTATTAATCCTAGTGAAGCGTCCCGACAGCGTCAAGACACGACAATGGCATGCCCGGCCCTTCGCCATCCACGCCGAACCCCAACATGTCCAGCACCCCACCTTCTTCCGTTTCCTCCGCCGGCAATGCGCCCGCCGCGTCGTCGATCGATTCCATCGTGCTCGGCGGCGGCTGCTTCTGGTGCACCGAAGCCGTCTTCGATCGCGTCCAGGGCGTGGTGGATGTCGAATCGGGCTACAGCAACGGCCAGGTCGCCCGTCCGACCTACGAGCAGGTCTGCACCGGCCGCACGGGTGCGGTCGAGGTGGTCAAGGTGGCGTTCGATCCATCGCTGATCTCGCTGCGCGAACTGCTGGAGATCTTCTTCGTCATCCACGATCCGACGACGCTCAACCGCCAGGGCAACGACGTCGGCACGCAGTACCGCAGCGGCATCTACACCACCGACGACGCCCAGCGCGAGGTGGCGCAGGACGTGATCCGCGAGATCGGCGCGAGCGGCACCTACCGGGCGCCGATCGTCACGGAGGTGGTGCCGCTCGCGGACTATTCCACCGCCGAGGCCTATCACCAGGACTACTTCCTGCAGCACCCCAACCAGGGGTACTGCGCCTTCGTGGTCGGCCCCAAGGTCGAGAAGTTCCAGAAGACCTTCGCCGCGCGCGTGAAGGGCTGACGGGTCGCCAGGGCTGGACGTCATGGGTCGCACGAACACCACCTCGCGTCGCCCCCCGTGGTGTCGCACGGCCGCGGCCCGCCGGGACGACCGCGCGGACGGCGGGTCGATCGCGGTCGTCCTCGTGCTCGCGGTGGCGCTGTGGATGGCCGCGTCGCTGGGCCTCGCGCACCGGGTGGTGCATACGCCGGGCGTGTCCGGCGTGGCGGTCCGCTCCGTCGTGCCGTCCGGTGATCCGGGCGTTGCCGGCGCGATGGCCGTGCGTGCCCATGCACATGCCGGCGGCAGCGTGTTCGCGATGCTGTTCGGCGCGCATGGCGATCCGAAGGACTGTCGCCTCTACGACCAGCTGTCGGGCGGCTTCGCCACGCTGTCGGTGCCATCCGCGGTGCTGCCGATCGCGCTGCCGACGGCGCGTTTCCATTTCTTCCTGGGCGAAGCCATCGCCCGCTGGGTCACGCTGTTCGACGCGCGTGGCCCACCCGCGTCTCGCTGAATCCTCCTGTCGTCCGGCTCCCGATCGCGCTCCCTGAAGGGAGCGCGTCGGCCGGCTTTCATCCGATTCAACGAGTTCGCATCCATGTCCCATGATTTCCGGCGCCATGCCATCGGCATCGCCGTCCTTTCCCTCGCTTCCCTTCTCGGCGTGAACGCGCCGGCCCAGACCCGCACCCCGACGCCGTCGCTGGGCGAGGTCACCGTCACCGGCAATCCGCTCGGTGCCACCGAACTCATCGCGCCGACCGAGGTCCTGCAGCGCGACGAATTGCTGCTGCGCTCGCGATCCACGCTCGGCGAGACGCTCGAGGGGTTGCCCGGCGTCAGCAGCAGCTACTTCGGCCCCAATGCCAGCCGGCCCGTCATCCGCGGCCTGGACGGCGACCGCATCCGGATCCTGCAGAACGGCGGTGCCGCGCCGGACGCCTCCGCCCTGAGCTACGACCACGCGGTGCCGGTCGACGCACTGGTGACGGAGCGGATCGAGGTGCTGCGCGGGCCTTCCGCGCTGCAGTACGGCGGCAGCGCCATCGGCGGCGTGGTCAACGTCATCGACAACCGCATCCCGACCGAGCCGATCGACGGCTTCGGTGGGCGGGCGGACGTCGGCTACGCCGCCGGCAGCGTCGAGAAGAGCGGCGCCGTGGTGCTCGAGGGCGGCAACGAGCGCTACGCCCTGCATGTCGATGCCTTCGAACGCCGCTCGGACGACGTGCGCGTGCCGATCGAACTCGATTGCGAGAAGCCCGGCGCGCCCGGACTCGCGCGGCGCATCTGCAATTCGCAGAACCGCGCCAGCGGCGGCGCCGTCGGCGGCACGCTGTTCCTCGATCGCGGCTGGGTCGGCGCGTCCGCCAGCAGCTACCGCAGCGACTACGGCACGGTGGCCGAGAGCGATGTCACCATCGGCATGAAGTCCGACCGGTACGCGCTCGAGGGCGAATGGCGCCCGGGCGGCTTCTTCACCAGCGTGCACGCCAAGTTCGGGCACACGGATTACCGCCACACCGAATACGAGGGCGCCACCGCCGGCACCACCTTCGCCAGCCTGAGCAACGACCTGCGCGTCGAGGCCAGGCACCGCCGGATCGGCGGCCTGGAGGGCCTGATCGGCTTCACGAGCGAGCGCAACCGCTTCTCCGCCGATGGCGAGGAGGCGTTCGCGCCGCACAGCCGCACGCGGTCCGACGCGCTCTTCCTGCACGAGGAACTCGGCATGCCCTGGGGCCGGCTGAACTTCGGCGCACGCACCGAACGCGTGCAGGTCCAGTCGCTGGGCTATCCGGACGACCCGTCGATCGACCGCTTCGTCGTGGGCACGCGCCGCTTCGATCCGCACAGCGCGGCGTTCGGCGCGCTGGTCGACGTCGCCCCGCAGTGGCAGTTGACGTCCAACCTGGCCTACACCGAGCGCGCGCCCAAGGACTACGAACTCTTCGCCAACGGCCCGCATTTGGCGACGGCGGCCTGGGAGGTCGGCAACGCCGGGCTGGCCAAGGAGAAATCGCTCGGGCTCGACGTGGGCGCGCAGTGGAAATCCGGGGCCGACGAAGCCCGGGTGAACGCCTACGTGACACGCTTTCGCAACTACATCGGCCTGAACGCCACCGGCAACCAGCGCGACGCGGAAGGCGCCCCGGCGGCGCCAGGCACTGACGAGGCCCTGGCCGAATACGCCTATGGCAACGCGCGCGCGCGTTTCACCGGCATCGAGGCGAGCGGCAAATGGCGCCTCCTCGGTGCCGGCGGTTTCGCGCGCGCGCCCGACGGCGGCACGCTTGACCTGCGCTGGCGCGGTGATCTGGTACGCGCCACCAACACCGACACCGGCCAGCCGCTGCCGCGCATCGCGCCGGTGCGCGTGGGCGCCGGACTGGCCTGGGCGCGGGGAGCGTGGTCGGCGCGTGCCGGTTTCGACCACTACGCGGCGCAGGACCGCGTGCCCGAGGTCGGCGCCCGGTCCACCGGCGGCTATACGCTGTGGAATGCCGCGCTGGCCTACCGCATGAAGGTGCAGGCCACCGACTTCACCTGGTACGCGCGGTTGGACAACCTCACCAACCGGCTCGCCTACAGCGCGACATCGATCCTGACGACCACCGTCTACCCGGCGGCGCCATTGCCGGGGCGCTCCCTCAAAGTGGGTCTTCGTGTGACGTTCTGAAGGCCGGTCGGCTTCGGAGAAATCCTTTCGGGACGGGGGCCACGCGGCGAGCCGCTATGCTCGCCCGCGTGAATTTTCCTGTCTCCTTCCCGTCATGGTCCGGCGTTCCGAGCAAGGGAACGGTGCGGTGAACGCCCGCGTCGGCGCGCGTCTGCCGCGCCAGATCTACCTGCCGCGAACGCTCGGTCTCGGACTGGGGGGATTGGGCATGGCGGCGGCCCTGCGGGAGGGCACTCCCTCTGCGTGGGTCTGGGCGTTCTTCGCCTTCGCGGCCCTGGTCTGGCCGCATGTGGCCTACCAATGGTCGTCCCGGGCGAGGCGACCGGGCCGGGCCGAGGAGCGCAACCTGATGATCGACGCGTTCCTGGCCGGGGCCGCCGTCTTCGCCATCGGCGGCAATCTCGTGCCCAGCGCCGTGGCGCTGGCGATCGTCTGCATGAACAACACGGCCGTCGGCGGATTGCGGCTGTGCGCCTGGGGCGTCGTCGCGGCGACGCTGGGGGCGGGCACGATGGCGACGATCGCGCCGTTCCGTTTTTCTTCCGACTCCAGCATCCTGGTGCAGCTGGCCGTGCTGCCGGTCATCGTGCTTTACCTGCCGGCCTTCGGCTGGACCACGCACCGCTTGGCGACGACGCTGCACCGCAGCCGGGAAGCCTTGCGCCGCGCGAGCCAGATCGACCCGCTGTCGGGGCTCTACAACCGGCGGACGTTCGAGGTGGGGTTCCAGGCCACGTTCGAGGGATTGCTCAACGCCCACGCGGGCACGGGTCCCCAGCGGCGTCCCACTTCGCTGGTGCTGTGCGACGTCGATCACTTCAAGCGGATCAACGATGGCGCCGGTCACGCCGCGGGCGACGCGGTCATCCGCAGCATCGGCGAGAGTCTGCGCGTCCATGTCCGGATGCCCCACGTCGCGGCGCGCTACGGCGGCGACGAGTTCGCCCTGCTGCTGCTCGACCACGATGGCGACGAGGCCAGGACCTTCGTGGAGCGGCTGTGGTCGCAGCTGAGCGTCGAAGGGGGCGCGGGCGGGTCGGTGCCGACGTTCACGATGAGCACCGGCATCGCCTGCTTCGATGTCACGCTCGCCAGCGCGGACGACTGGATGGCGCGGGCCGACGAAGCGCTCTACGAGGTCAAGCGTCGCGTGCGGGGTGGCGTCTGCGTGGCCCGGCAGCGGGCGCCGCACCGGCCGCTGGACGCCATGCCGTCCTGAGCACGGCGCGGTGTCGAGGCGGCCTCAGGTGGACCGCTTCGGCGCCATCGGTCGATGGATCAGGGTTTCGAGCAGCTTGCCCATGTCGTCCACCAGTGGAAGGTAGTCGGGGCTGTCGCCCAGCACGGCGTTGATCGTCATGTCGGGCACGGCGGCGTCGGCCGGGCTCTGCACGATGCCCAGGGCGTCCGGCACGCGATGGATGGCACGCAGGCCGGCGGTGCCATCACGGCCGCGACCGCTCATCACGACGCCGATCACGCGCGCACCGAAGACCCGGGCGGCCGACGCGAACAGCAGGTCGGCCAGTTGGGTATCGACCGTGGCGGGATCTCGATCGACCCTGAAGCGGCCTTCGTCGTCGATCGTCAGGCGCTGCTTGCGAGGCGCCAGGAAGACGTGCCCGGGCTCGACGTGAACGCCGTCCGTGGCATGGGAGGTGGGCAGCGAGACGCCGCGAGCGATCTGGTCGAGCGTCAGTGGCGGGCCATCCACGGGTTCCTTGATGACCACGACGATGGCCGCGGCGATTCCCGTGCGCAAGGGGTGAAGCACGCGATGCAGGTCATCGACGCCTTCGGTGGAAGCGACGATGGCCACGAATTTCCATTCATCGGTCATGTGCGACCCCGCGCGCCCGACGCTGTGGGTGATCGGCACGTCCACGGTCGAAGATCGGGTTTTCGGCAGAGGTCATGACGGGGTTCCAGTGATGACGCGATGCGCTCGGCATTGGCGTCGTGGCCCTCGCATTGTGCGCGTGTTCGCATGGCGCGCGGCGATCCCGGTGGCGCTCTGTCGTCACGCCGGGTTGTGGCTCCCTGCGCGAACGAATAGCATGGGCGCCCCTCCGGCCGGGCCGGAGACGACCGCCGATGCGGCAGAACCCATCCGAGATCCGACAATGAAAAAGAGACCGTTCCTGATCGCCGCGCTCGCCCTGGGCGCCGCGGCCGCCACCACCGGCGCCCTGGCCCAGGAGGCCTACCCCACCAAGCCCGTGCGCATGATCGTGCCGTTCCCACCCGGAGGCGGCACCGACATCCTGGCCCGGCTGGTGGCCACCAAACTGGGTGACAGCGCCAAGTGGACCATCGTCGCCGACAACCGCGCCGGCGCCGGCGGCACCATCGGCATCGCCGAGGCGGCCAAGTCACCGCCCACCGGCTACGACATGGTGATGGGCCAGAAGGACAACATGGTCGTGGCGCCCTGGCTCTACAAGCACCTGAGCTACGACCCGACGCGCGATCTGGTCGCCGTGGCCAGCGTCGCCTACACGCCGGTCATCATCGCCACCGGCGTCAATTCGCGCTTCAAGACGCTGGCCGACGTGGTCGCGGCCGCCCGCAACGCGCCGGACGCCGTCACCTACGGCTCGCCCGGCAACGGCACCACGATCCACCTGGCCGGGGACATCTTCGGCAAGGCCGCCAAGGTGCAGTTGCGCCACGTGCCCTACAAGGGTTCCGGGCCGGCCCTGATGGACGTGCTCGCCGGCAACGTCGACCTGCTGATGTCGTCGGTGCCCTCGGCCATGGGGCAGATCAAGTCGGGCAAGCTGCGCCCGCTGGCGGTGACATCGGCCACGCGCAGCAGTTCGCTGCCCGATGTGCCCACGGTGGCCGAACTGGGCTATCCGGGCTTCGACGTCAGCACCTGGTACGGCATCTTCATGCCGGCGCGCACGCCCGCGGCGGTGGTCGAGGTGGTGAACCAGAAGGTCAACGAGTTGCTGGCCACGCCCGACATGAAGGCCGCCGTCCAGGCCCAGGGCGCGGAGGCGTTGCCGATGACATCGAAGGAGTTCTCGAAAGTCGTCGCCGACGACGTGCGCAAGTGGAAGGGGATCGTCGAGGCCTCGGGCGCGACGATCGAATAACCGCCGTCGAAGTGGGTGCGGGCATCGGCCTTGCTTGCATGGCGAGGCATGGACCTCGCACCTCATTTCGATGCCGCCTCCCGGCTCAGCCCGAAGGGCGCGGCCATCGCTCTGCGGTTGCTGGCCCGGATCGCCGCGCTGCTCGAGCCGGAGGCGTGCCGTCCGCTCGAGGACATGCTGATCGATCAGTCCCGGCGTTCGGGACCTTTCTCCGACAGCGACCTGATGTCGCTCATCGCCCACGACGAGCCCGTGAAGACACGGGGCTTCACCTTCGAGACGACGCACCAGCGCATGGCCCGGCTCTGGATCGAGGACGTCCTGGCGGACGCCTCGCTGCGCACCGCGCCGCGCCGGTCGTCGCAGGGCCGGCGCTGAGGCGCCGGCACGCGGGACTCAGCCGGCGACGGCTTCCAGCGCCGCGTTGAACGTCGCGCTCGGGCGCATGACGGCGGCGGTCTTGGCCGGGTCGGGACGGTAGTAGCCGCCGATGTCCACCGCCTGCCCCTGCACCGTCTTCAGTTCCTCGACGATCTTCTGCTCGTTCTTGGAGAGCGACTCGGCCAGGGGCGCGAAGTGCGCCTGCAGGTCCTTGTCCTCGGTCTGCGCGGCGAGGGCCTGGGCCCAGTAGAGCGCGAGGTAGAAATGGCTGCCCCGGTTGTCGAGCTCGCCGGTGCGGGTGGACGGGCCCTTGCCGTTGTCCAGCAGCATGCCGGTGGCCGTGTCGAGCGTCTCGGCTAGGATGGCGGCCTTGCGGTTGCCGGTCTTCTGACCCAGGTCCTCCAGCGAGACCGCCAGCGCCAGGAATTCGCCCAGCGAATCCCAGCGCAGGTGGTTCTCCTCGACCAGCTGCTTGACGTGCTTGGGGGCCGAGCCGCCCGCGCCGGTCTCGAACATGGCGCCGCCGGCCATCAGCGGCACGATCGACAGCATCTTGGCACTGGTGCCGAGTTCCATGATGGGGAACAGGTCGGTCAGGTAGTCGCGCAGGATGTTGCCGGTCACCGAGATGGTGTCCTTGCCGCGGATCACGCGCTCGAGCGTGTAGCGCATCGCGCGCACCTGCGACATGATCTGGATGTCGAGACCCTTGGTGTCGTGGTCCTTCAGGTAGGTCTTGACCTTCTTGATCAGCTCGGCCTCGTGCGGGCGGTACTCGTCGAGCCAGAAGACGGCCGGCATGCCCGACAGGCGCGCGCGGTTGACCGCCAGCTTGACCCAGTCGCGGATCGGCGCGTCCTTGGTCTGGCACATGCGCCAGATGTCGCCCTGCTCGACGTTCTGCTCGAGCAGCACCTCGCCGGTGGCGAGGTCCACGATGCGGGCGACGCCGGCCTCGGGGATCTCGAAGGTCTTGTCGTGCGAGCCGTATTCCTCGGCCTTCTGCGCCATCAGGCCGACGTTGGGCACGGTGCCCATGGTGGCCGGGTCGAAGGCGCCGTTGGTCTTGCAGAAGTTGATGATCTCCTGATAGATGCGCGCGAAGGTGCTCTCGGGGATCACCGCCTTGGTGTCCTTCGGACGGCCGTCCGGACCCCACATCTTGCCGCCCTGGCGGATCATGGCCGGCATCGAGGCGTCGACGATCACGTCGTTGGGCGCGTGCAGGTTGGTGATGCCCTTGGCCGAGTCGACCATGGCGAGTTCGGGGCGGTGCTCGTGGCAGGCGTGCAGGTCCTTGATGATCTGGTCGCGCTGCGAGGTGGGCAGGTTCTCGATCTTGCTGTAGATGCTGGACAGGCCGTTGTTGACGTTGACGCCCAGTTCCTCGAACAGCTTGCCGTGCTTGGCGAAGGCGTCCTTGTAGAAGATCTTCACGGCGTGGCCGAACACGATCGGGTGCGACACCTTCATCATGGTGGCCTTGACGTGCAGCGAGAACATGACGCCCGTCTCGCGCGCGTCCTCCATCTGTTCCTCGTAGAACTTGCACAGGGCGTTCTTGCTCATGAACATGCTGTCGATCACCTCGGCCTCGAGCAGGGCGACCTTCTTCTTCAGCACGATCGTCTTGCCGCTCGCCGTGACGAGGTCCATCTGCACGTCGCGCGCCTTGTCCAGCGTCATGCTCTTCTCGCCGGCGTAGAAGTCGCCGCCGTGCATGTGCGAGACGTGGGTGCGCGAGGCCGGGCTCCACGGGCTCATCGAATGGGGGTTCTTGCGCGCGTTGCGCTTGACCGCGGCGGGCGCGCGGCGGTCGGAGTTGCCCTCGCGCAGGACCGGGTTGACCGCGCTGCCCAGGACCTTCGAGTACTTGGCCAGCACCGCCTTGTCCGCGTCGGTCTTCGGATCCTCGGGCAGGTCGGGGATCGGGTAGCCGGCGGCCTGGAGCTCACGGATGGTGGCCACCAGCTGCGGCACCGACGCGCTGATGTTGGGCAGCTTGATGATGTTGGTGTCGGGGAACTGCGTGAGGCGGCCGAGTTCGGCGAGGTTGTCCGGCACGCGCTGCGCGTCGCTCAGCAGATCGGGAAACTCGGCCAGCACGCGCGCGGCGACCGACACGTCGCTCGTGACGACGTCGATGTCCGCTGCCTTGGCGAAGGTCTGGATCACGGGCAGCAGCGAAGCCGTCGCGAGCAGGGGCGCTTCGTCCGTCAATGTGTAGATGATCTTTGATTTTTCAGCAGTCATGGAAGGACCTTTCGTATGGATGGGGTGCTCGCCCGCGGTGGCGAGAGCGATCGGCGGCTGGCGCGCGCGGCTGGCGGCATGCAAGTCGCGAAACGCGTTCCGGACTGGATGGCGATGCCGCCGGACGCTCTGTCAATCGGCTGGCGCCGCGTCGCAGCCATTATTCCAGCAGTCGCGCGCGTCTCCTGGGTTTCGTGTGGAAATGCCCGCCCCCTGCAGAATCGCCCGCCATGGATTTCGATTTCGCGACCGTGCTCCTCAACGACCTCGACGGTCCGTTCGTCGTGGAGATCGTTTTCAGGACGGTCGTCATGTTCATCGTCATCCTGTCGTTCCTGCGGCTGTCGGGGAAGAAGGGCGTGCGGCAGCTGTCGATCTTCGAGGTCGCGATCGTCATCGGCCTGGGCTCGGCCGCGGGCGATCCGATGTTCAACCGCGATCTCGGGATCGTGCCGGCGCTGCTGGTCTTCGCCTGCATCCTGGTGTTCTACCGGGGCATCATGTGGATTTCCGCGCGCAGCGAGCGCTTCGAAAGCCTGCTCGAAGGCGATCCGGTCTACGTCATCGCGGACGGGGAGTTCGTGCTGTCGGGCACCCAGCAGCGGCTCTACGCCAAGGACGAGTTCTTCTCGGAGATGCGGCAGCAGTCGATCGAGCACGTCGGCCAGGTCCGCATCGCCATCCTCGAGACCACGGGGAGCATGAGCTTCTACTACTTCCGCGACGACGACGTGAAGCCGGGACTGCCGGTCACGCCCGAGCCATACCGCAAGAAGCGCTGCGTCCTGGAAGCGGCCGGCGCTTTCGCGTGCACCGAATGCGCGCGGGTGTCGCGCATCGCGACGGCCACGCACACGTGCGGACGCTGCGGCCACAACGAGTGGGTCGAGGCGATGACGACCCGGCGCATCGGCTGATCTCCGAAAGGGGCGCGAAAGCGCGACGGCCGCGATCCGGCGCGACGGACGACATGGGCGGCCGGCGGTCTCGCGCGAGCGCCATGCCGTGACGGGCGCAACGGTCCTACAGCGAGGACGCTTGCACGGGAGGTAGCGTCGACGGGACCGTTCGTATCACGGGAAATGTCTTCCCGAGACGGTCCAGAAGGAGCCACCATGCCGACGCCTGACAAATTGAACGAAGCCTATGAAGCCTGGCGACGCGCCAACGACGAGCACGTCGAGTTGATGCGCGCAGTGACATCGGGCGCGGCGCTCGATGCCGAGGCCATGGCGCGGCAGGTCGGCAAGGTCGAGGTCCTGCACACGACCTGGATGGAGATGGTGAAGCGCAGGGACGGCGAATCGTCATGACCGGTGGTGACGGCCGCTGCCGCATGCCAAACCGTGAACGCTTGGCGAGTTTTTGCCGCATATATCTCGCAGGCTCAACGACTCCCTGATCGAGCCGGATCCGGAGTCTGTCGGTCGTCCGGCGTTTTCTCCTTGTCTCCAGTTCGATGTCCCTCGGTGACCGGGCCGTTGTAGACAGCATCGAGCACCGGCCCCCGATCAGTGTCAACGCTGTTCATGGCGTCTTCAAAAGCCTGTTTCCCCACGGTTTCCATGGTGGGGCTCGCTGCAGCCTGGCTGCTGGCAGACTCATCCAGTTCACTGTATTGCTTGGGTGCGGGCCTTTGCAAAGCATCGTTGCTGCCTTGCGCCCAGTGGGTTTCACCGTCGTTGGGCGCCGGTTGCCGTTCGGGGGGGGTGTCGGCGCTGATCGGCTGCTTCTTAGCGCCCTCCGCTGCGCTGGCAATGGCTTTGTTCATGTTCATGGGTTTTTCCCTTTTCAGTCACTGTGGTCGAGTGGGCAGCGAAGATCTTCTCGCAACGGCGAGGTAGGCACGTTCACCCGGCAAGCCAAATGCCTGGGAGCCGCGTCCGCGTCCCATCCGACGTTCTCTTGGTGGCCCATGGATTCGCCGCTCCCTCAGAATGAAAAGGCGAGCACCCTTCAACGCATCTCGAGAGAAGTGGAGATCCCATGACGACCCCCGAGCCGATCGAATCGGCCACGCGCCAGACGCGCAGCCACCAGACGTACCCGGTTCTCGATGCCGCTGATGCGGACCGCATGAGGCGTTTTGGCGAGGTGCGCCGCTACCCGCGAGGCAGTTGCCTGTTCCGTGCCGGTGACCCGGGCCCGGGCATGTATCTGGTCCTGGCAGGCACGGTGAGCATCAGCCAGCGTGACGGTCTCGGTCGAGTGACGCCGGTTGCCGTGCAGGGCAAAGGTCAGTTCCTGGCGGAAGTTGGCGCCCTGTCGGGACAATCGGCCCTGGTGGATGGTCATGCCGAAGAGGACGTGGAAGCGCTGCTGGTGCCGCCCGACCGCCTGAGGGCGCTGATCGTCGCTGAAGCCGATCTGGGCGAGCGGCTGGTGCGGGCGTTGATCCTGCGGCGCGTGGCGCTGATCGACGCCGGTGCCAGCGGCCCGGCGTTGATCGGGCGGCCCAACTCGGCCGATGTCATGCGACTGCAGAACTTCTTGAGCCGCAACGGTCAGCCCTACCATGTGGTCGACTCGTCCACCGATCCAGGCGCCGCGGTCCTGTTGGAACAGTATGGCGAGGCCAGCCTGCTGGTGGCTTGCCCCAATGGAGCGGTGTTGGTCAATCCGAGCGAAGAGGCGTTGGCCCGCTGCATCGGCATGCTCGACACCGTGGAGCACGCCGATCTGTTCGACGTCGTGGTGGTCGGCGCCGGGCCGGCCGGGCTGGCCACGGCGGTCTATGCGGCCTCGGAAGGGCTGCGTGTGATGGTGCTGGACTGTCGCAGCTATGGTGGTCAGGCGGGTGCCAGCGCGCGCATCGAGAACTACCTGGGATTTCCCACCGGCATCTCGGGCGCCGCGCTGGCAGGGCGGGCTTTCGTACAGGCGCAGAAGTTTGGCGCCGAGATGATGATCCCGGCCCAAGCGGCGTCGCTGGACTGCAGTGGTGCTCACACCGGCCACGGGCTGCGGGTGGGGCTGACCGACGGGCGAGAGTTGCGGGCGCGCACCGTGGTGGCGGCCAGCGGTGCACGTTACCGGCGGCCCCAGGTGCCACGTCTGGCGGAGTTTGAGGGCCGTGGCGTGTGGTACTGGGCTTCAGCCATCGAGGCAAGGATGTGTGCGAAACAGGAGGTCGCGCTGGTCGGCGGCGGCAACTCGGCAGGTCAGGCAGCGGTGTTCCTTTCGCAACACGCGGCGTTGGTCAACGTGCTGGTGCGTGGGCCGTCGCTGGCGGCCAGCATGTCGCGCTACCTGATCGACCGCATTGAAGCCTCTCCCAACATTGTGGTGCGGTCCCATACCGAACTGGTGAGTCTCAAAGGCGATCCCGACACCGGCCTGGAAGGTGCCACATGGCGTGATGCCCGCACTGGCGATCAGCACGACTGTCCGGCACGCAACCTGTTCATGTTCGTCGGAGCCGAGCCTGAGACCCAGTGGCTCAAGGGCTGTGATGTGGCGGTGGACCACCACGGCTTCGTGCGAACCGGCGTCGACATCGGCGGCCGCGACGCGGTCGACGCGAGTTCCCTGGAGACCAGCGTACCGGGCGTGTTCGCCGTGGGGGACGTGCGTTCCAGCTCGGTCAAGCGAGTGGGCGGTGCCATCGGTGAAGGCGCGGCGGTCGTGGCCCAGATCCATGCGAAGCTGGCGCAGGTGGCTGCCACGGCGTGACGGCATGGGCATGTGGTCACGCGACGCCCAGTGGTGGGCGCTACTACGGCGGGTGCGGGGGCTGTTTCCGGCCGATCCCGGCCGGTTGCTACGGCTGCAGTTGCTGCAATTCGAGCGCGTGACGGCCGATCTCCGTCGGTGATGATGTGAACTGCTGCTGCGCTCTCGATCACAGAGGCGACCCCTGCGTCGCAGTCGAGGTCGAGATGTGGGCAGCAAGCGAGGAAAACCGTCTCGCTTTGATGGGAAGCCCTACATCGGCTGAGGCGTCGTCACCACTTGTCCGTCCTTGACCGGCAGTGTTGCCCCGGGCTTGAACGACATCCGCGTCATTGCCTCCTTGCCGTCGAGTCGATACGTGACGTTGTAGCCAACCGATTTTTGCGACTTCTCGTTGACCGTCCTGCAACGCTGCTCCGTCGAGACAACGACATCCTTTTGCTGCATGTTCTTCTGCACCTGGTTGCCGGCATAGCCACCCGCTGCGGCGCCCGCGACGGTGGCCAAGGTCTTTCCATTGCCCCCGCCGACGAGGCTGCCCAGCAGTCCCCCGGCAACGCCGCCGACCACGGTACCGGCGATGCGGTTGCCGTCCTTCACGGGCGCCGCATGCTGAACCTGAACGTTTTCGCAGTGCTGGCGTGGCGTGGTGACCGTCTCCGTGATTTCCTTGACCGCAACGACGTCAGCGAAGGTCGGCTTGTTCAAGGACTTGTAGCCGGTCACGGCACCTGCGCCAAGCACCACCATGGCCAGACCGCCGATCACCACACCCTTAATCATTGACTTGTCCATGCGCATCCTTTTGTTGACGCGATTCTCATCGTCAACGCGCGCAGTGCGTTTTTCTTCCAGCGTCGCACCGTGAGAATCTCCACGGCGAGCCGACTTAGTACCACTCGTGCGAAAGCTGGCCCTGTCATCGGACCGCCTTGATCGTGAGTTCGGCCTTCGGCCCTCGCCACGCACCCATCCATTCGGCCGTCTCACGTGCTCTGGTGCCTCGCAATGCATCAATTTCACGATGTCGATGTCTTTCGCTTCAGGTCCTGGCAATTGCTCCGGACCGGCCCGAGCCGGCGATGGAAGCACTCGGCAATAGCCCGGTGGATCAACGCGAATTAGCGTTCAACGCGCTTTCTGCGCGGGCAGTGGCGGAAACGGAAGCTTTGAATCGTCATGGGTCGAAACGGTTGACGCGGCATCACGATCCTCGCGAAGGTGGATCAACGGGCAGTCAGCTTTCGAGGCAGCACCAGCGTCGGTGACGCGACGGCTGGGTCGCAACAGCAGCCGCTCGAGGACGCATGCGCTGAAACCTTCGCTCAGCTTCAGGACGAAGTGACCAGCGGCGTGCAAAAGCAGACCCTCGAGACATGACGGTGTCACGGCCCCACACTCGCCTCATCTCGATATCGGCCAGGAAGCATCATGAACAAACTCACGCGCGTCGTCTGCCTCGCGGCCAGCGTGCTGTCGTGTACCGTGGCAGGAGCAACGTGCTACGGCACTGGGTCGTTCCAGACCTGCAATGACAGCGCCGGCAACAGCTACGAGGTCAAGCGCCATGGCAACACGACCCAGGCCCAGGGTACGAACACGCAGACGGGCACCTCGTGGCGCCAGAGCAGCAGGATGGTCGGGAACACTGCCTTCCATCAGGGCACCGCGTCCGACGGAGCTTCATGGCGTGGAACGTCGCAGGTCGTCGGTGGCGCAACATTCCATCGAGGGGTCGACGGCCAAGGCCGTTCGTACGCCAGGATCTGCCCTGCGGCAGGCTGCCGGTGAATGAAGCCGGCCATGAGCCTTCGTAGCTTGGAGCGGTTCTCGTCGTGGCTGCGACGGCAGTCGGCCCTGCAGCCGCCCAGACGCCTTCGATGCTTCCAGAAGCCTGCAACTCGATGGAATCGGCAATCAAGCACCTCGAGTGCCTGCGTGCTGCATCTGGCCTGTTGCCGCAGGGCTGGCCAGAAGGTTCGGGTGATCGACGTCAAACCGACCGAGGCCGGGCCCCTTGGCGGCTGGCCTGAGGCAGAAGCGCTGTTCAAGTGCGAGTGATCGAGTCGGCTCGCAACCTCATCCGAAAGGACGATGCAACGCCACTCCAGTTCTTCAAGAATGCAGGACATGGATTACGTGGAACTGGCGTTTGCAGCACTGATGGCGATGGCGATGGCTTCGGTGCTCTACGGGAGCATGGCGGCAGCGGGGCGGGAACATCTCACGAGCTTGGACGTCGACAGGGTGACGTTGGCGGCGGTGATCACGTTCGTATCGATGATGGTTGCCCAGCATCCCGAGTGGCTTTCGTAGCAGCCCAAGAGTGAATCGATCGCCCGTCGAATTGGCTTGTCGATCATCAAAAGGTATGGGCCGGACTGGAGGCAAAGTGCCTTGACCGAATGGGTCGATGGTAGAAAAAGCCTGATCAAAGACACCCGATGTTGCCGTGGACCCGATGGATTGGAGGCCTCTTCATGCCGTTCCAAGAACGTGCTTTTTCTCTGGTCATGCTTGCATGGATGCCGATGGCTGCCAAGTCTCAATCAATTGCAGATTTCGAGAAACTTCCGGAATTGTCGGCCAGCGAATTGACTGCCCGATCGACAGGGAAGACGTTCACGACCATGGGGACGGACGGAAGCCCTTGGAGAATAGAGTACAAGTCCAATGGCTACGTCATCATCGGCGTGCAACGTCGCGGGTCCAGCAACAACTTCAGCAAGCCATGGCGTGTCGAGAACAGCAAGGTCTGCTCGACCGACAGAGGTATCTAGGAATGCAAGCCGGTTCGTCTCGACGGATCGACGCTCGTCGTGCAGGTTACGCCCACCGAGACCGTTCGGTACACCGAGCAGTAACTGAAATTCCTCTGCCGATGCTATTGGACAACGCGCCTTCATCGAACTGGTTCCGGCGGACTTCGATGAACTGTCGAAGGTTGATCAGGCCCGGGCCCTGCTCAAGCCTGCGCTGGTGGAGCAACTGGAGCGGTGGCTACAGCCCGGAAAAGCCAGGGAAAGGCCGAAGGTGTCATGTGTGGCGAGCGTGGTGGCTCTGGCAAGCCGTCCGAAGAATGGCATGGGAGCGCGGCGCCGGTGCCAGTCGAAACCTGGAAGGTGTCGGCGTGCTGCGGCCCGAACCCTGTACCGCCGGCCACATGGTGGCTGCATGAGCTGTTTTCGGCACACCCAAGAAAAAAAGCCTGCTATTGATTAAATAGCAGGCTTTTCAGTGCCCATGCGGGCTTGTTGGTGGTGGGCCCTGAGTGACTCGAACACTCGACCTACGGATTAAGAGTCCGCTGCTCTACCAACTGAGCTAAGAGCCCCTGTTCGACATCGCTGTCTTCAGGCAAGACCGAGATTATAGCCTGAGAATTCGATGCCGCCAGGGGGATGGAACATCGACTTGTGCAAAAAATGGACCGTCCTTCGAGACGCGCGTGCGTCAACGCACCGGACGGGGTTCGGGCTTCGGTTCGAAGTCGACGAAGCGGCGCTCGAGCAGCAGGTAGGACAGGGTGGAGACCGTCATCACCGCCGCCACCGCCAGGCATGCGAGGAGGGTGAACGCGGCGGGCGACAGTGCCGCGACGTCGAGGACGTACGCATGGCACAGACCGAAGCAGGCGAAGAACACCATCACGTGCAACAGATAGAGGCTGTAGCTGAGCGTGCCGAGCGCCACGGCGCTGCGGGTCGACAGGCAGCGTGGCCGAACGATGGCCGCGCAGGCGAACAACGCGAGCACGTGCAGTCCCTGAAGGACGCGGTCCCGGTCAACGACCTCCCAGTTCAGGAGCATCGAGGCGGCGCACACGCACAGGGTGCCCTGCGCCACCGCGCATTGCCGGGGCGTCGGCTGCATGCGTGTGAGCGGCGAGGCGAGGGCGCCCAGCGCGAAGAACATCCACACGCCAAGCCCCTCGACGAGCATCAGCACGATCGTCACCAGGGCGATGGCCACGCTGCCGGGGGCCTTGCCCAGACGGATCACCATGAACACCAGCGGCAGCAGGACATAGAAACGCCATTCGAAGGCCAGCGTCCAGCTCATCCCCAGGAGGCGCGACGTCTCGAAGGCGCCCACGCGCGGCAGGGGATAGAACCCGAAGGCCATCAGCCGGGGAATGGCCTCCAGGGCGGAAGCGATGAAATGCCGGTCGATGCGCGAAAACAGGGCGGCGACGACGATGGTGGCCAGCACGGCGACCAGGTAGGCGGGCACCAGCCGCTGCATCCGCCGAACGAAGAACAGCGGCCAGTCGACGTTCTGCGCCGGCAGCAGCTTGCGGGCGAACAGGCAGCCGGTGATGCAGAAGAAGATCTGGACGCCGATGCTGCCTAGGTAGTCCAGCAGGGCCCGCGTGTCGTCGCCCAGGGCGAAGCCCGTCGGCGCGAGCTGGAGGTTCTGCAGCACGAGCGGCGCGTGGTTGAGCATCACCAGCGTGACCGCCAGTCCGCGCAGACCGTCGAGCCAGCGGGTGCGTGGATGCGCCTGCGACGACAGCCCCGGGACGCGCCGCGACAGCAGCATCGCCGTGCCCAGCACGGCGGCCAGGAGGCAGGCCAGCATCAGCAGGCTCATGCCGAACGGCAGGATCGCCGCCTGGGAGATCGGTGGTCCCAGCAGATCGCCGCGCGTCGAGAGGGCGTCGCCCGAGACGATCGGGTCGCGTGCGCGCGCCAGCGCCTCGCTCACGGCGTTGCCGGACCACGTCGGCCCGCCCCGGTCCTGGAAACATGCCGGATGCGCGAGCGCATCGGTACAGGCATGGAAGTCGTTCATGTTCACCCCCTCAGATGAGCGCTCGTCGGCCCGCCCGGCGTTGGCGCAGGCCCGGATCGGGCGCGACGCTGCACGGCGCGTAGCAAGACGCGGGCTCGGATCCTGTCGTGGCCGGGATCGATCGCCGACGCTCCCGCGCGTGCGTGTCCGGAGACACGGGAGCAAGCGGGATGCCGGCTCTACGACCCGGACGGAAGAAAGCCGCCGGACGACGCGATCTAGGGGGGTGTGACGGAGAAGAAATGGCCTCGCGCGAGTTCACTGCCGCGGAAGACCGCCGGACGGATGCACAGGCGCTCGCAGTCCGCGCGGGCGCGGGTGTCCCACGCGTCGAGGCATCGGAGAGGCCGGTGGTGCGTCATCGCGGTCGAGAGGCGTGCGCGAGCGGTGCGGGTCGGACCGTCGGTCAGGCGACGAGGTCGGCGATCTTGGTTTCGGGGCTCTTGCAGGCGTCGGGACTGGTCTTCTTCAGACGCAGCTGGGCGGGCCGGTAGGTCGACTGGGTGAACACCTGGATCAGCATGCCCACGCCCTTGCGGAAGATCTTGTAGGGCGTGCGGGTCTTCAGCGCGGTGAGCACGAGGTGCGCGCCATTGCGCAACTGCACCTGCGTGTTGCCCACCCGCTTGCCGTTGGACAGCAGGCCGCCGTAGACGACCGTGCGCTCCGGGAAGTTCTCGAACAGGGCCGTCACCACCTTGACCTCGTCGAAGGGGTTGACGCCCTGCTTGGCGAAGCTGTCGTACAGGGTGCCGGTGTAGAAGGCGCGCGTGTGCGTCATGGTCACCTCGTCGAGCACGGCCGCCTTGTAGGCCGGCTCGGCCATCAGCAGCGCCCAGATGTGGTCGGCGCCCCAGCCGCAGACGTACTTCTCGATGATCGGCAGCAGCGTCTTCATGTAGGACGTCTTGATGCACGGGGACATGCACTCGAGGTGGTTGGTGTAGCGCAGGCTGAAGCCCGGGCACTGCATGAGCACCGGATAGGACACGAAGCTGTCCATGGACATGGCCGGCTGCGCGATGGTGAGGTCGTGGGCCACGGCCATCTCGAAGATGCGGTTGATGCCGCGCGCGTCCATCAGCAGGTCGTCGTCGGGCAGCATGACGTAGTCGTAGCGCTCCAGGAGCTCGGGGTGGGCGCGGAAGTGGCGCGCGAGGCTGTCCCACTTGGTTCCCTGGTCGACCACGGTGGGCAGGTCCGCATCGGCGATCTGCGCGGCCGTGTCGCCGTAGGCGTTGAGCTGCAGGTCCCACGTCCTCGTGCACGAGGTGTCCTCGGTCCACGCCCGGTGCAGCGACTTGCCGCCCACGCGGCCGATGACGAGAAAGCGCTTCGTTGTCTGTGTCATTGTCTTCTCGTGTTCGTGCGGTTCAGAAGAACGCCGGGGTGTCCGCCTCGAGCAGTGGCCAGGCGGCGTCCTTGTCGGAGATCCCGGTCACCGGCAGCGGCCACGAGATGCCCAGGCGGGGGTCGCAATAGCGCAGGCCCCACTCCGCCGCCGGCGTGTAGGGCGACGACACCAGGTAGCTGACCTCGACGTTCTCGGTCAGCGTCTGGAACGAGTGCGCGAAGCCCGGCGGCACGTAGAGCTCGCGGTGGTTGGTCGCGGTGAGCTCGAAGGCCTCGTGGCGCATGTAGCTGGGCGAGCCCGCGCGCAGGTCCACGATGATGTCGACGATGGCGCCCTGGGTGCAGCGCACCAGCTTGGCCTCGGAGGCGTCGCCGCGCTGGAAGTGCAGGCCGCGCAGGGTGCCCTTGTCGGCCGAGAACGAGGTGTTCTGCTGCACGAACGTGGTGACCATGCCGTGGGCCGCGAATTCCTTCTGGCACATGGTGCGAGCGAAGAAGCCACGCGCGTCGCCGCGCTTTTCCAGGTCGATGATCCAGGCGTCCTGGAGGGTGGTGGGGGTGAAGATCATGGAGCGCGTTCGGGGAGGGAAGGGGAGCGTGGGGTGGCGGGTCAGGCCGAGGCCGCGGCGGTGGTGGACGCCGGCGCGAACGTGCGTTCCTGCTCGGCGTAGAGCGCGTCGATGACCCGGCCGTGCGGGATCTCGATGTCGTCGAAGGTGAGCGCGGCGTCCTTGGCCACCGCCCGCACGACCCTGCAGCCCACGGCCAAGCCGATCGGCAGCAGCGCCTCGCCACGGATGGCCTCGATGTTCTCGGCCACGCCGTAGACCTCGTAGCCGCCCAGCTCGTCGATCAGGTCGCCCGGGACCAGGTCCTTCTTGGCGACCGCGATGACGCCGACTTCCGGCCCCGCCAGCGGCGTGAGCACCGGGTCGTCGAACAGCACCGCGCGCGCCACCGACGTCGGCACCTCGAAATGGCAGAGGTGATAGGGCGTGGAGAAGCAGTAATAGGGGCCGGTGCCCAGCTTGTACAGGTTGAGGTAGTGCTGCTGGCGCGGGTCGTCGTGCGTGGCCAGGACGAAGACGCCGGGGCCGGGACGCGCACCCACGACGTAGTCGACGATGCCCGGGCCGCCCTTGTCCAGGTGCTCGGCGAAGGCGCTGACCGTCTCCTCCAGCGTCACCAGGGGTGCGCCGGGATTGCCGCCGGAGAAATCCGGGCCGAGCATGCCGCGCCGGGCGACCTTCATGCCGGTCCCGTTGGCCACGATGGCCTGCTCGAAGGAGATCTTGGTGCCGTCGGCGAACGAGGCCACCATGGCCGGCTTCTGGCCCCACTTCTCCGCGAACGCGCGCTGCGTGGTCGGATCGCGATAGGGGTCGTGCAGACCCTTGATGTTGCCGCACAGCACCGGCTTGCAGCCCAGGCCCTCGACGAAGCGGTAGAGGTTCATCTGCACGCCGGGCTGGTCGCCGTCGGAGAAGGTGTAGACCACGCCGCGCGCCTGCGCCTTCTGCTTGAGGATGGGGCCGACCGTGCCGTCGAGCTCGGCGTTCATCTGCACGACGTGCTTGCCCGACTCGATGGCGGCGAGCACGACCGTGGCGGCGTACTCGAGCGATCCCGTCACTTCGATGATGGCGTCCAGGCCCGCCGCGCGGGCGAGCGCCACGGCGTCCTCGGTGACCGCCGGCGTGCCCGCGGCGATGGCGGCTTCGAGTTCGGCCTGCGTGTCGCAGCGCACCGCCTCGACGTTGGCCTCCGAATAGGCGCGCTGCGCCGGCTCGATGCGGCGGTTGGCGATGGCGCACAGGCGCATGCCCGGGGTCGACGCGATGATCTGCAGCGCGATGCCCCTGCCCTGGAAGCCGGCGCCGACCAGACCCACCTTGATGGGATTGCCCGCGGCGGCACGCTTCTTGAGCGCGGTGTCAACAATGATCATTCCAAATTACTCCGTAAACCTCGGTGCGATGCGCAGTTGTGACAATACTTAAGTATTAATCTGACCAGACTTTCCAAGGGGCTGACTTACCCTTGCCCCACAGGCCCTCGAGGACCTGCTTGTCGCGCAGCGAATCCATGCTCTGCCAGTAACCGGTGTGGTGGTAGCTGGCCAGCTTGCCCTGCGCCACCAGGCGCGCCATGGGTTCTTCCTCCCACATCTGGTGGTCGCCGTCGATGACGTCGAAGATCTCCGGCTCGCAGACGAAGAAGCCGCCGTTGATCAGGCCGCCGTCGGTGGCGCCCTTTTCCCGGAAGCCCTTGACGTTGCTGCCGTCGTCTGAGAGGTGCAGGGCGCCGTAGCGACCGGGCTGCGTCACGGCGGTGAGCGTGCAGTGGGCGCCCGACTTCTCGTGGAAGCTCATGAGCTCGTGCATGTTCACGTCCGACACGCCGTCGCCGTAGGTCAGGCAGAAGCGTTCGCCGTCGAGGTACTTGCGGGCGCGCTTGATGCGCCCGGCCGTCATCGTCTCCAGCCCGGTGTCGAGCACCGTCACGCGCCAGTTGTCGCTGCGGTGCTCCAGCCAGTCGACCTTGCCGGTGCCCAGATCGATCGTGAAGTCGGTGTCACGGGCCTGGTGACGCAGGAAGTACTCCCGGATCATGTCGACCTTGTAGCCACCCAGCACCACGAAATCGTTGAAGCCGTAGTGCGCATACACCTTCATGATGTGCCACATGATCGGCTTGCCACCGACCTCGACCAGCGGCTTGGGCCGGATGGTCGTCTCTTCGCTCAGGCGGGTGCCGTAGCCCCCCGCCAGCAACACTACTTTCACCATCGTCGTATCTCCTCGCGAGGCAGTCCGGGTCACACCGCTGCCGTCATGGTTTGGGAAGTGCCCCGGCCGGAACCGGGGCCCGCGATCCTCAGGCGTCCAGGGTCTGCCACTCGAAGGCCTGGTTCAGGCGCTTCTCGTCGATGTGGCCCTGCAGGACGTTCAGGCGGATCAGCAGCGACTTGCGGAAGTCGGCGTCGTCGAACTTCATGCGGCGCATGCCGGCGAGCAGGTTCTGGATCGACCGCGCGAGGTCGACCTGCGGCTGATGCCGCGGCGCGAGCGACTTGTAGAGCGCGAAGTCGACCTGGTAGGAGCGGCTGTCTGCCGGCGCGTCCAGGTTGATCGAGACCTTCGTGCCGGGCACGGCGTCGGCCACGGCCTTGGCGAGGTCACGCACCTGGTAGTTGCACTCGTCGGCGCCGGCGTTGACCGCCAGGTAGCGCCCACCGTTGTCGGCGGAACGCGAGGCGGCCCAGTCGATGGCGCGCGCCATGTCGGCCACGTCGATGAGCGGGCGCCACGGCGAGCCGTCCGACAGCACCGTGATCTCGCCCTGGCTGAGCGCGCAGGCCACGAAGTCGTTGAGCACCAGGTCGAGCCGCAGGCGGTCCGACATGCCGCAGGCCGTCGCGAAGCGCAGGCAGGTGATCGTCATGCCGGTGTCGAGTTCGGCCAGCTCGCGCTCGGCGCCGATCTTCGACTTGGCATAGGCGGTGATCGGGTTGAGGTCGTCCGATTCCTTGCGCGGGCCGCCCAGCGCGATGCCGTAGACGCTGCAGCTCGAGGCGAAGACGTAGTTCTTCACGCCGGCCGCCGAAGCGGCCTTGGCGATCGACACGGCCGAACCCTGGTTGATGTCCATCGTGGGCTTTTCGAACCGGTTGCCCATCGGATCGTTGGAGATCGCCGCGAGTTGGACGACCGCGTCGTAGCCCTGGAGGGCTTCCGGCGCCAGTTCGCGCACGTCGCCGTAGAGCTGCTCGTCGAGGCTGCGCTCGGGCACGACGGTCGTGCCGGTGAGGCCGTGGGCGAAGTAGGCGTTGTCGTAGCCGTGCAACACGGCGTCCGGATGGGCAGCCCTCAGGTACTTGGAGACCACCGAGCCGACGTATCCCATGTTCCCAGTAATCAATATTTTCATGGCATCCAATTTCGCTACAACCAATACAATAGATGTATACCTAAGGCCTCATTTCAGAAGCTTTCTCAGGGCACGACACCTCGGTTTTCAGGCTTCCATTTCGATCGTTGCTGTTCGCATCGATCAACCGGAGAGTTCGACCGGCTTCGACAACCGCCGAAGACCGAGGGACACCCCGGAAAAATGTAAACCTTAAGTAATAATTGTGCCCAAGAAGATTTGAAATGTCACCTTTTGTTTGGTGCAATTTGCGTTTTCTTGATGACTGGGTCGAGAAGTGTGAGATTTGACCGGTTTTGAGGCTTTTTCAGCGCCAGTTGAAGGGGGTTGGCAACCTCCGGGCGGCTTCGCGAACCGATGGCGTGGCGCAATCGGCCAAAAAAAAGCCTCGGCGACGGGCCGAGGCTTTTTCGATGCAGACCGTCCAGGTCTGCTTGAGATGGGTGTGGTGGAGAGGATGAGGATCGAACTCACGACCTCCGCATTGCGAACGCGGCGCTCTCCCAGCTGAGCTACCCCCCCGACACAAGGCGGATTCTAGTCAGATCGATGTCCGTTCGCACGGACCCCGATGCCCGACCCCGGAGCGCACGCGGCGTTCCGGCGCGCTTACATCAGCAGGTGCTCGCCCGCGTTGTCGCCGCCCAGGGTCACGTAGTTGACCTTGCGGATGTCCATCAGCGCCTTGCCGCCGGCGTAGCTGATCGAGCTCTGGACGTCCTGTTCCATCTCGATGAGCGTGTCGGCGAGCTTGCCCTTGATCGGCTCCAGGATGCGCTTGCCTTCCACGTGCTTGTACTCGCCCTTGTTGAAGTCGCTGGCCGAGCCGTAGTACTCCTTGAACAGCACGCCGTCGACCTCCACCGTCTTGCCGGGCGATTCCTCGTGGCCGGCGAACAGCGAACCGATCATCACCATCGAGGCGCCGAAGCGCACGCTCTTGGCGATGTCGCCGTGGTCGCGGATGCCGCCGTCGGCAATGATCGGCTTGGTCGCCACGCGGGCGCACCACTTGAGCGCGCTCAACTGCCAGCCGCCGGTGCCGAAGCCGGTCTTGAGCTTGGTGATGCAGACCTTGCCCGGGCCGATGCCGACCTTGGTCGCGTCGGCGCCCCAGTTCTCCAGGTCGATGACGGCTTCCGGCGTGCCGACGTTGCCGGCGATCACGAACGAGGCCGGCAGCTTGCGCTTGAGGTATTCGATCATGTGCTTGACGCTGTCGGCATGGCCGTGGGCGATGTCGATGGTGATGTACGCGGGCACCAGATCGGCCTCGGCGAGGCGGTCGACGGTGTCGCGATCGGCCTGTTTCACACCCAGCGAGATGGAGGCGAAGACGCCCTGCGCGTGCATGCGCCGCACGAACGCGACGTTGTCGAGGTCGAAGCGGTGCATGACGTAGAAATAGCCGTTCTGCGCCAGCCACAGGCAGGTGGTCTCGTCGACCACCGTCTTCATGTTGGCCGGCACCACCGGCAGGCGGAAGCTGCGGCCGCCGAGCGTGACGCTGGCATCGCATTCCGAGCGGCTCTCGACGCGGCACTTGCGCGGCAGCAGGAGGATGTTGTCGTAATCGAAGATCTGCATGGAACCAAGCTCCTGGAGGGGGAAGAAGGCGCCGCGGGACGTGGGGCCGGCGGCGTGGGCGCTTGGTCGACGTCCGGTTTTCCGTGCCGCGCCAGATGCGGCGGGCGAAAAAAAAACCGGGCGTCAAGAAACTTGGGCCCGGTGCGCGATTCTAGGACGGTCGTCGCTGTCCGGTACCCTGGCTTTCGTATAGACCTCATACGGCGCGCGGTGGGTCGCGCGTTGCGGCTTCCTACAATCGACGGATGTCTCTTTTCGGCTCGAACGATGCCTCCGCCGGCGTCTCTTCCCCGGGTTCGGCGCATGCCGATCCGGCCTCCTCCCCGCTGCTGGCCCACCTCAATCCCGAGCAACTCGCCGCCGTCACGCTGCCCGAGGGCAACGCGCTGATCCTCGCGGGCGCGGGCTCGGGCAAGACCCGGGTGCTCACCACCCGCATCGCCTGGCTGCTGCAGACCGGCCAGGTCTCGCCGGGCGGCATCCTGGCCGTGACCTTCACCAACAAGGCCGCCAAGGAGATGCTCACGCGCCTGACGGCGATGCTGCCGGTCAATGCGCGCGGCATGTGGATCGGCACCTTCCACGGGCTGTGCAACCGCTTCCTGCGCTCGCACTGGAAGCTGGCGAACCTGCCCTCGACCTTCCAGATCCTGGACACGCAGGACCAGCTCTCGGCCATCAAGCGGCTGATGAAGCAGCACCAGGTCGACGACGAGCGTTTTCCGGCCAAGCAGACGCAATGGTTCATCGCCGGCGCCAAGGAGGACGGGCTGCGTCCGGACGCCGTCGAGACCCGCACCGAGGACGACCGCAAGAAGGTCGAGCTCTATCGGCTCTACGAGGCCCAGTGCCAGCGCGAGGGCGTGGTCGACTTCGGCGAGCTGATGCTGCGCAGCTACGAACTGCTGCGCGACAACGACGCCGTGCGCGAGCATTACCAGCGGCGCTTCCGCCACATCATGATCGACGAGTTCCAGGACACCAACCGCCTGCAGTACGCCTGGATCAAGATGCTTTCCGGCCACGTCGAGCACGACCGCTTCGTGCCGGGCACCCACAACAGCGTGATCGCCGTGGGCGACGACGACCAGAGCATCTACGCCTTCCGCGGCGCGCGGGTGGGCAACATGGCCGATTTCGTGCGCGAGTTCGAGGTCGAGCGGCAGATCAAGCTGGAGCAGAACTACCGCAGCTACAGCCACATCCTCGACTCGGCCAACGCGCTCATCAGCCACAACAGCAAGCGCCTGGGCAAGAACCTGCGCACCGAGCAGGGACCGGGCGAGCCGGTGCGCGTCTACGAATCCACCAGTGACTTCGCCGAGGCCCAGTGGATGGTCGAGGAGATGCGCCAACTGGTGCGCGAGGGCATCGAGCGCAAGGAGATCGCCGTGCTCTACCGCAGCAATGCGCAAAGCCGGGTGATCGAGACGGCGCTCTTCAACGCGGCCGTGCCCTATCGCGTGTACGGCGGCCTGCGCTTCTTCGAACGCGCCGAAATCAAGCACGCGCTGGCCTACCTGCGCCTGATGGACAACAAGGACGACGACACCAGCTTCCTGCGCATCGTCAACTTCCCGCCGCGCGGCATCGGCGCGCGCAGCATCGAGGTACTGCAGGACACCGCGCGCGCCGCCGGCCGGTCGCTGCACGACGCGGTCAGCGCGGTGGGCGGCAAGGCGGGGGGCAACCTGTCGGCCTTCGTCGCCCGCGTCGACGTGATGCGCGAGCAGACGGTGGGCCGTTCGCTGCGCGAGATCATCGAGATGGTCCTGGAGCACAGCGGTCTGGTCGAGCACTACAAGGCCGACCGCGAGGGCGCCGACCGCATCGAAAACTTGAACGAACTCGTGAACGCGGCCGAGAGCTTCGTCACGCAGGAGGGCTTCGGGCGCGACGCGGTGGCCCTGCCGGTCGACGAACTGCGCCAGTCGCCGGCCAGCCAGGGGCTGGATGCGAACCTGCCGCTGCTCGACGAGCCGATGGAGGCGCTGGCGCCCGACGCCGAGACCGGCGAAACCCTCAGCCCGCTCGCGGCCTTTCTCACGCACGCGGCGCTGGAGTCGGGCGACAACCAGGCCCAGGCCGGCCAGGACGCCATCCAGCTCATGACCGTGCACGCGGCCAAGGGCCTGGAATTCGACTGCGTCTTCATCACCGGCATGGAGGAGGGCCTGTTCCCGCACGAGAACTCCATGAGCGACCACGACGGCCTGGAGGAGGAGCGCCGCCTGATGTACGTGGCCATCACGCGCGCCCGCAAGCGCCTCTACATGAGCCATTCGCAGACCCGCATGCTCCATGGGCAGACGCGCTACAACGTCAAGAGCCGCTTCTTCGAGGAACTGCCCGAGGAATCGCTCAAGTGGCTGACGCCGAAGAACCAGGGCTTCGCGCCCTCGGCCTTCGGCTACGGGGGTGGTTACGCGACCTCGCGCGGCGCGGCGGGCGGCGCGGGTGGCGGTGGGGGTTTCAGCAAGGAGGCGTTCGCCAGTCCGCCCGTGCCGCCGCAGAAATCGACGCCTTCGCACGGCCTGCGCGCGGGAGTGAAGGTGTTCCACAACAAGTTCGGCGAAGGCACCGTGACCGCGCTCGAAGGCGTGGGCGACGATGCCCGCGCGCAGATCAATTTCCCGCGCCACGGCGTGAAGTGGCTGGCGCTGTCGGTCGCCAAGCTGACCGTGGTCTGAGCGGGCGCGCCGCGCCGGCCGCGCTCAGCGGCGCTCGACCGTGGTGCCGTCGTCGGCTTCGAAAGTGCCCTTGAACGAGAACCACGCGCTGGTGAAGAACATCGCCGCCGTGACGAGCACGCCGCCTACCACCAGGGTGCTGCCCATCGCCATGCCGGCGCCTTCGCCGCTGCCGAACAGGCCCACGGCCGCTAGCAGGACGGTGATCGTGCTCAGCAGCATGCCCGCGCCGAGGACGACACCCATCCAGACGAGGCCGAAGACCGACAGCGCGCCGAAGGTCCTGAAGCAGGCCACGAAACTGAAGAAGAGGCTCTTGGCTGGCGGCACCTGGTGCCAGTGGACCAGCGCGGGCGCATGCCAGAACGCCAGCGACAGCGGCAGGTAGAGTGCCAGCGACACCCACAGGGCGCCCTGGAAGGCGCCGCTTTCGGCCACTTCCCGGGTGATCTGGCTCCCCATCAGGTAGGCGCGCGCGAACTGGCCGCCATCGATCAGCGCGGAGATGCCCATGACCAGCAGGAACAGCACCGCGTAGAGGACGCCGAGGACCGCCAGCGGCCGGGCGTCCTTGCGCACGGCCTGGAACGCGATGGCGAAGAGGTTGGCCGGGATCGATCCGCCACCGACGCCGGAGACCGCCGCGGCCGCCGTCATGAGGCCCAGCGTCATGGTCGGCAGCAGCGCCAGCGCGAGCACCGTGCCCAGCAGGGGCACCTGGGAGACGAGCGACACGAGCGCCATGAAGAACATGAACAGCGCCATGAAGGCCAGGGGGCGCCGGGCGAAGGTCTGGAGGCCGCTGCGGACCCAGGTGGCGCCGGTGCGGGCCGGGACGAGGTTGAGTTTCATCGGTTGCGTTCAGGCGCCCAGGGCCTCGGCGGTCGCCGTCAGCGGTGCGCGGACCCGTTCGCGCAGCACGCGCTCGAAATGCGTCGGATCGTGGGCTTTAAGCATGGTGGCCTCGCGTGGCAGATGGAAGTCCCACAGCCGGGAGATCCAGAAGCGCAGCGCGGCGGCGCGCAGCATGGCCGGGAGCAATGCGCGTTCGGCGCCCGTCAGCGGCCGCACGCGGACGTAGGCCTCCAGCAGCGCGGTCGTGCGTTCGAGGTCGGCTTCGCCCGTCGCCAGATCGATGGCCCAGTCGTTCAGGCTCACCGCGAGGTCGAACAGCCAGCTGTCGGTGCCGGCGAAATAGAAGTCGAAGACACCGCTCAGCCGGGGCGGCTCGCCGGCGTCGGCAGTGCCGCTCGCGAACATCGCGTTGTCGCGGAACAGGTCGGCATGCACCGGCCCGCGTGGCAGGGCCGCATGGGAGGCCGATGCGGCGACCTGGTTCTGATAGGCGAGTTCGCTGCGCAGCAGGTCGGCATCGGTCGCGTCCAGGTGCGGCAGCACGATGGATGCGGTCTCGTTCCACCAGTCCAGGCCGCGCAGGTTGGGCTGCACCCTGGGGAAGTCGCGGCCGGCCAGGTGCATGCGCGCCAGCCAGCCGCCGAGTTCGGCGCAATGGGCCGGGCCGGGCGACAGCACGCTGTGGCCGCTCAAACGATCGACCACCGCCGCGGGCTTGCCCGCCACGGTGTGCAGAAGCGCGCATGGCGCATCGGACGGCGAGGTGCCCGGGACGGCGGCCGCGGAAGCGATCGTCGGATCGGCCACCGGTGCCGGCACCGGGATGCCCCGGCTCGCCAGGTGTTCCATCAGGCAGAGGTAGTAGGGCAGCTGGCGCGGGCCCAGCCGCTCGAACAGCGTCAGCACGTACTCGCCACGCTCGGTGGTGGCGAAGTAGTTGGTGTTCTCGATGCCGCCCTCGATGCCGCGCAAGGCCTTCAGGGCGCCGAGCCCCAGGCGACGCACGAGCGCGTCCGCCTCGTCGTGACCGACTTCGGTATAGACCGCCACGCCGCGCTCAGAACTTCAGCAGGTTCCACACCCGTGCGCCGACGCCGGTGCTGCCCGTCTCGGCCTGCCCCTGGCGCTCGCGGCCCCCGTCGTTGGGCAGCACCTCGTAGGCGGGCACGTTGGCCTTGGGCTGCACGGTGATGCTCTGGGTCTGGCCGCCGTAGCGGACCTCGTCGACCTTGGCGCCACCGTCCTCGACGTGGATGTTCTCGATCTTCTGGTTGCGCCGGCCCTCCGCGCGGGTCTGCGCGGCATCCTGCGATGCGGTGCCCTGGGCCGATGTCGACGGGGTGCCCCCCGTCGGTGCCGGCAGCGCGCCGGTCTGGGCGCAGGCGACGGCGCCCGTGAGGGCGCAGACGGTCGCCAGCAGTGCGTGGCGGAGGAGGGGAACGGTGGAGGTGGCCATGCGGGGATTGTAGGTGCGGCCCCTCGGGCGCGCGGTGTCGGCGCGCGGTGTCCGAGCCTGCCAGCGGCCATGCCGCGCACGGGCAGAATGGCCCGATGACCGACAAGAAAACGCTGCTGCTCGTCGATGGATCGAGCTACCTGTACCGCGCCTTCCACGCGATGCCCGACCTGCGCGCGGTGCCCGGCGACGCCGCCAGTCCCGCCACCGGCGCCATCCGCGGCATGATCAACATGATGCAGTCGCTGCGCCGCGAGGTGCGTGCCGACTACGCCGCCTGCGTCTTCGACGCGCCGGGCAAGACCTTCCGCGACGACTGGTACGCCGACTACAAGGCCCACCGCTCGCCCATGCCCGACGACCTGCGCGCCCAGGTCGCCCCGATCCACGAGGTGGTGCGGCTGCTGGGCTGGCCGGTGCTCTGCGTGCCCGACGTCGAGGCCGACGACGTGATCGGCACGCTGGCCAAGGTCGCCGCCGCCCAGGGTGTCGAGGTGATCGTCTCCAGCGGCGACAAGGACCTGAGCCAACTGGTCGACGAGCACATCACCATCATCGACACCATGAACGGCAAGCGGCGCGACGTCGCCGGCGTCACGGCCGAGTTCGGCGTGCCGCCCGCATTGATGGTCGACTACCAGACGCTGGTGGGCGACGCGGTCGACAACGTGCCCGGGGTCGACAAGGTCGGCCCGAAGACGGCGGCCAAGTGGCTGCTGCAGTACGGCTCGCTCGACGCCCTGATGGAACACGCCGCCGAGATCAAGGGCCAGGCCGGGGAGAACCTGCGCAAGGCCGTCGACTGGCTGCCGCAGGGCCGCCGGCTGGTGACCATCCGCACCGACTGCGATCTCGACGGCCACGTCCAGGGGCTGCCGGCGCTCGACGGCATCGCCATCGGCGCGCAGCAGGTCGAGCCGCTCAAGGCCTTCTACGAAAGCTACGGCTTCAAGAGCCTGGCGCGCACGCTGGAGGCGCACGCGGTGCCGCCCGAGCTGATCGCGCAGAACAAGAAGAAGAAGGGCCCCGAGGCCAGCGGCGGCCTGTTCGACGAGCCCGAGGCGCAGGCCGCCGAGCAGGCCTCCAACCTCGCCTACGACACCATCCTGACGTGGGAAGCGTTCGACGCCTGGATGGCGAAGATCGATGCCGCGGCGCTGGTGGCCGTCGACACCGAGACCACCTCGCTGGACGAGATGCGCGCGCGGATCGTCGGCGTGAGCTTCAGCGTCGAGCCGGGCGCCGCCGCCTACGTCCCGCTGGCGCACGACTATGCCGACGCGCCCGCGCAGCTGCCCATCGACGAGGTGCTCGCGCGCCTGAAACCGTGGCTGGAGGACCCGTCGCGTCCCAAGCTCGGACAAAACGTCAAGTACGACCGCCATGTCTTCGCCAACCACGGCATCGAGGTGCGCGGCTATGCCCACGACACCATGCTGCAGAGCTACGTGCTGGAGGTCCACAAGCCGCACGGCCTGGCCAGCCTGGCGGAGCGGCACCTGGGGCGCAGTGGCATCGACTACGAGGACCTCTGCGGCAAGGGCGCCAAGCAGATCCCGTTCGCGCAGGTCTCGATCGACAAGGCGGCCGAATACTCCAGCGAGGACAGCGACCAGACCCTGGACGTGCACCGCGTGCTGTGGCCGCAGGTCGAGGCCGACGAGAAACTGCGCTTCGTCTACGCGCTGGAGATGCGCAGCAGCGAGGCGCTGTTCCGCATCGAGCGCAACGGCGTGCTGATCGACGCGGACCGCCTGGCCGCCCAGAGCCACGACCTGGGCACGCGCATCATGGCGCTGGAGCAGGAGGCCTACGAGCTCGCCGGCCAGCCCTTCAACCTCGGCAGCCCCAAGCAGATCGGCGAGATCTTCTTCACCAAGCTGGGCCTGCCGATCGTCAAGAAGACGCCCAGCGGCGCGCCGAGCACCGACGAGGAGGTGCTGGAGAAACTGGCCGAGGACTTCCCGCTGCCGGCCAAGCTGCTCGCGCACCGCAGCCTGTCCAAGCTCAAGGGCACCTACACCGACAAGCTCGGCCAGCTCGCCAATCCGCGCAGCGGCCGCGTGCACACCCACTACGCCCAGGCGGTGGCCGTGACCGGACGCCTGAGCAGCAACGAGCCCAACCTGCAGAACATCCCGATCCGCACGGTCGAGGGCCGGCGCGTGCGCGAGGCCTTCGTGGCGCCGCCGGGCCATGTGATCGCCAGCGCCGACTACTCGCAGATCGAGTTGCGCATCATGGCCCACATCAGCGGCGACGAATCGCTGCTGCGCGCCTTCACCGAGGGCATCGACGTGCATCGCGCGACGGCCGCCGAGGTCTTCAACACGCCCGTGGACAAGGTCTCCAGCGAGCAGCGCCGCTATGCCAAGGTCATCAACTTCGGCCTCATCTACGGGATGAGCAGCTTCGGCCTGGCGAAGAACCTGGGCATCGAGACCAAGGCCGCCGCCTCCTACATCGAGCGCTATTTCGCGCGCTATCCGGGCGTCAAGCGCTACATGGACGAGACGCGCGCCAGCGCCAAGGAGCAGGGCTTCGTGGAGACCGTCTTCGGCCGCCGGCTCTACCTGCCGGAGATCAATTCGCCCAACGGTCCGCGCCGCGGCGGCGCCGAGCGCGCGGCCATCAACGCGCCCATGCAGGGCACCGCCGCCGACCTGATCAAGCTGAGCATGGTCGCGGTGCAGGACGTGCTCGACGCCGAGCGGCGCGCGACGAAGATGATCATGCAGGTGCACGACGAACTGGTCTTCGAGGTGCCCGAGGCCGAGGTCGACTGGGTGCGCGCCGAGATCCCGCGCCTGATGGCTGGCGTGGCCGAGCTCAAGGTGCCCTTGCTGGCCGAACTGGGCATCGGTCCCAACTGGGATCAAGCACATTGACCCGCGTCGCTCCATCCATGACCCGCCAGCTTCCTATCCGATGAGATTCGCCATGACCACCCTCCGCTTTCCCCTTCGACGCTCCGCGCTGGCGCTGCTGTGCGCCGCCGCGTGCGCCTTCGGCGCCACCGCCCATGCCGCGCCCGATGCCCGCATCGCCGAACTCGCCGCCCGCGAGAAGCAGCCGCTGCTCGACTCGCTCTCGCAACTCGTGGGCATCGAGTCGGGCAGCCGCGACCTCGAAGGCCTCGACCGCATCGCCGGTCTCATCGCCGGGCGGCTGCGCGCGCTCGGCGGCGAGGTCGAACTGATCGAGCCCGGCAGCGCGGCCTCGCCGCAGGTCTACCGCATGGAGGACACGCCCGAGAAGATCGGCAAGGTCGTGAAGGCCACCTTCAAGGGCACGGGCACCAGGAAGATCATGCTCATCGCGCACATGGACACGGTCTACCAGCGCGGCATGCTCGCCGGCCAGCCGTTCCGCGTCGAGGGCGACAAGGCCTACGGGCTGGGCATCGCCGACGACAAGCAGGGCATCGCGGTGATCCTGCACGCGCTCGCCATGCTGCGCCAGCTCGACTTCAGGGACTACGGGACGCTCACGGTGCTCATCAACGGCGACGAGGAGATCAGCTCGCCGGGTTCGCGCGCGCTGATCACGCAGCTGGGCGGCATGCAGGATGCCGTGCTCTCCCACGAGGGCGCTTCCATCGCGCAGGACACGCTCTCGCTGGCGACGGCGGGCATCGGCGCGGTGTCCCTCACGGTGCGCGGCAAGGCCTCGCACGCGGGCTCGGCGCCCGAGCGCGGCGTCAACGCGTTCTACGAGATGGCGCACCAGGTGCTGCAGATGCGCGATCTCTCCGATCCGGCCACCGGCCTGAAGATGAACTGGACCACCGCCCAGGCGGGCACCAACCGCAACGTGATCCCGGCCCTGGCCACGGCCACCGCCGACGTGCGCGTCACCAAGGTGGCCGACTACGACCGCATCGAGCGTGCCATGGCCGAGCGCGTGAAGAACCAGCTGGTGCCCGAGGCCCAGGTCGAGGCGCGTTTCGAACGGCGACGTCCGCCGCTGGAATCGAGTGCCGCGTCGCTCGCGCTGGCCAAGCACGCGCAGGGCATCTACGGCGAACTCGGCCGGCGCCTCGCGGCCGATGACAAGGTCGCCGGCGGCGGCACCGACGCGGCCTTCGCGGGGCTCGCGACCAAGGCCGCCGTGGTCGAGCGTTTCGGCCTGCAGGGCTTCGGCGCGCATTCGGCCGATGCCGAGTACGTGCTGCTCGACTCGATCGAGCCGCGCCTGTACCTCGTCACGCGCCTCGTCATGGACATCGCGCGCGGCAAGGTCGGCCCGTGACGGGCCTTGCCGTGTCCGCCCGCCATCCCTCGTTCGACGTCGTCGACCACGCCACGTTCCGGAGCCTCCCCATGAAGAAGCCATCGCTCGTTCCCGCCCTCGTGCGTTCCATCACCCTGGCCGCCGTCGCGGCCGTCGCCCTCCCGGTCCAGGCGGAGGTCAGCGTCACGGACGCCTGGGTGCGCGCCACCGTGCCGCAGCAGAAGGCGACCAGCGCCTTCATGCGCCTGAGCGCACCGGCCGACAGCCGCCTCGTCTCCGTCACCACGCCGCTCACGCCGGTCGCTGAGGTGCACGAGATGAAGATGGTGGACGGCGTGATGCGCATGCGCCGCGTCCCGGCCCTGGCGCTGCCCGCTGGCGGGACCGTCGAACTCACGCCGGGCGGCTACCACGTCATGCTGATGGACCTGAAGCAGCAGGTCAAAGCTGGCGACACCGTGCCGCTGACGCTGGTGTTCGAGGACCAGGCCGGCCGGCGCGAGACCCGGCAGGTGACGGCGGCGGTGCGCGCTCTCGCGGCCACCGCTGCCTCGGCCGCCCCCGCCGCCGGCACGCACGACGCCCATGGCGCGCAGGGTGCGCAGGGCGGCCACAAGCACTGAGGCGCTCGCGCAGGGCGTGGCACGGCGGTCTGACACGCCGTCGTCCGACGCGTCCGCCCGGGTTGGTCGTCGACCATGCGCCCATCATCAACGCAAGGAGTGTCTTTCCATGTTCAGACTCATCGCGACGCTCGCGGTCGCAGGCGTCGTCGCCGCGTGCGCGCAACCCGGCCCGACCGGCCCGATGTCGGCCAAGCCCATGCCCCCGGCCGGCGGCCCGATGGCGCCAGGGCCGATGGCGGCACCGGCTGCGCCACCACCGCCGCCCGTGACGCCGCCGGCGGCCCAGGTGTTCCGCCAGGCCCCGCTGCCCTATGCGGCGGACGCGCTGGAACCGGTGATCGACAAGGCCACCATGGAGATCCACCACGGTCGCCACCACAAGGCGTACTACGACGCGCTCAACAACGCCGCCGCGTCGAGCCCCGAAGTCGCACGCTCGAGCGTCGAGCAACTCGTCGCCACGGCGTCGCGCCAGACGCTGGTGGTGCGCAACAACGCGGGCGGGGCCTGGAACCACGCCTTCTTCTGGAACATCATGGCGCCGGTCGGCCAGGGCGGTGCCCCGTCGCCCGCGCTGATGGCACGCGTCCAGGCCGACTTCGGTTCCATGGACAACCTCATGCGCCAGTTCAACCAGGCCGGTGCCTCGCGCTTCGGCTCCGGCTGGGCCTGGCTGATCGTGCGTGACGGCAAGCTCGCCGTGACCTCGACGCCCAATCAGGACAACCCGCTGATGGACCTGGCCGAAGTGCGCGGCACGCCCATCCTGGGCAACGACGTCTGGGAGCACGCCTACTACCTGAAATACCAGAACCGGCGCGCCGACTACCTCGCCGCTTGGTGGCAGGTCGTCAACTGGAACGAGGTCAACCGCCGGTTCGCCGCGTCCGCCGCCGCCGGTCCCGCCACCGCGCGCTGATCCGCGTCCGATCCTGCGCGGGGCCGGTGCATCGATCTGCGCCGGCCCCGTTTTTTCGTTGGTCCTCCGGCCGTCACGGCCTCTCATTGAAAGCGATTGCCCATGCCCTCCCATTTCCCATCGAACGGCCAGGAACACAACGACCTCGACGCCGAATTCGATTCGCTGCGTCCCGGCGGCAGCACGGCCGCCGGCGCGACGCGCCGCACCGCCCTGATGGCCGCGCTCGGCGTCGGCTACGCGGCCGCGGCCGTGCCCGTCGCGGCGCAGACCTTCGTCACCACGCCGGCGGACGGGCTGACGGCCGGGCCGGTCACCTACAACGTCGGCGGCTTCGACGTGCCGGCCTACGCCGCCGCGCCAGCGGGCAAGACCGGCCTGCCGGTGGTGCTGGTGATCCAGGAGATCTTCGGCGTGCACGAATACATCGCCGACACCTGCCGGCGCTTCGCCAGGCTGGGCTACCTCGCCATCGCGCCGGAACTCTACGCGCGCCAGGGCGACGCGCGTTCGTTCACCGAGCTGCCGAAGCTGATGAGCGAACTGGTCGCCAAGGTGCCCGACGCCCAGGTCATGGCCGACCTCGACGGCGCCCTGCGCTACGCGGCCACGCGGGGCGGCGACGTCTCGCGTGCCGGCATCACCGGCTTCTGCTGGGGCGGGCGCATCACGTGGCTGTACGCGGCCACCGGCAAGGTCAAGGCCGGCGTGGCGTGGTACGGACGCCTCGTGGGCCAGCCGAGCGAGCTCACGCCGCGCCACCCGGTCGACATCGCCGCGCAGCTGCAGGCGCCGGTGCTGGGCCTCTACGGCGGGCGCGACCAGGGCATCCCGCTCGACACGGTCGAGCGCATGAAGGCGGCGCTGGCCACCGGCCCGGCCGCCGCCAGGGCCTCGCAGTTCGTCGTCTACCCGGAAGCCGGCCATGCCTTCCATGCCGACTACCGGCCGAGCTACGTCAAGGAGGCGGCGGAGGACGGCTGGAAGCGCACGCTGGCCTGGTTCAAGGCGAACGGCGTCGCCTGACCCGGCGCCGCGCCGGACGGTGACCGCCGCCCGGCGATGAACCGTCGGCGGATGTCATGGGACACTCGGCGCCCACCGTTTTCGTCCCCTCCCTGGCCCGCCGGCCAGAAAGTCCGTCGCCATGAATCTGTTCCTCATCCTCGCCGCCACGCTCGTCGCCGGCATCGGCAGCGTGTGGATCGCCGCGCTGCTCATGCGCGTGGGCGTGCGCAACGGCGGGGGCGGGCTCAATGCCCAGCACCTCCTGAGCCTGGCCGCCGGCGCGCTGCTCGCCACCGCGTTCATGCACCTCCTGCCCGAAGCCTTCGAGGGCGGGGTCGAGCCGTCCCGCCTGTTCGCCGCGCTGCTCTTCGGCGTGGTGTTCTTCTTCCTGCTCGACAAGGCGGAACTATGGCATCACGGGCACGAACACCACGGCGGCGCGACGGTGCCCGGTCATGGCCACGCGCATGCGAACGACCACGACCATGGTCATGGTCATGGTCATGGTCATGGTCATGGTCACTCACATGCCCACGCGACGTCGCGCACGGGGGGCTGGACGGTGCTGACCGGCGACAGCGTGCATTGCTTCGGCGACGGCATCCTGATCGCCTCGGCCTTCGCCGCCGATGCGCGCCTGGGGGTGGTGGCGGCCGTGTCGGTGCTGGCGCACGAGGTGCCGCACCACATCGGCGATCTGGTGGTGCTGCGCCAGACGTCCGCCAGTTCGCGCGCCGCGGTCGTCAAGGTCTCGCTCGCCGGCACGATGACGGCGCTGGGGGGATTGATCGGCTGGTGGCTGCTCGACCAGCTCCACGGCGTGCTGCCGTATTTCCTGGTGCTGGCGAGCAGCAGCTTCATCTACGTGGCCCTGGCCGACCTCATTCCGCAACTGCAGAAGCGTCTGCCGGCGCGGCAGACCGCGGCGCAGATCGCCTGGCTCGCCACCGGCATCGTGGTGGTGACGCTGGTGAGCACGCTGGCGCACGGCGGCCACGACCACGGGCACGCCGGGGAGGGCGGCCCTGCGCATGGGCACGAGGCATCGCATCACGAGGGCGACGGGCACGACCACGGTGCGGACGCGCCAGCCGGCGGCGTTTCGCGGCCGGCGCGCTGAGCTTCGCGTCGACACCGGGACGCTGGCCGCCCGGCGGAGGCTTTCTCCCACAGGCGAGTGGCCGAGCGGCTGTTGCACTGCGCCACGTCCGGGGGCAGCATGAGCGCTCTTCCACACACCAGGGACACCCCATGACTCACCCAGACCCCACGCTGCGCACCGGCTTGTCGACCCGCGAGGACGGCGAACTGCCGATGCTCGGCGACGGCTTCGACGCGTCGGACGATCTCGAGGCGGCGGCGCCCGACGAGCTGGAGGACGAGACCGGCATCGACCTGACCGACGCCAGCGACCTCGACGCCGACAACGTGCCGGCCGACGAAGAGAGCGAGCGCGTCGTCAACGCGCCCGACTGAGCTTCATCGGGACGTCCGGGACGTCCCGCCCGTCAGGGCTGCGCGCCCTGGCGTGTCGGCAGTCCGGGGGTGTTGCTCCATTCGCTCCAGCTGCCCGCGTACAGGCCCGTCGTTCCGAGTCCCGCGATCTGCATCGCCAGGAGGTTGGGAACGGCGCTCACGCCGCTGCCGCACTGGTGCACCACCGTCGAGGGATCGCGGCCGCCGAGCAGTTGCTCGAACTCCTGCTTCAGCTGCGCCGCCGGCTTGAACCTGCCATCGGGTCCCAGATTGTCCGAGAACGGCCGGTTCAGCGCGCCCGGGATGTGGCCGGCGACCGGGTCCAGCGGCTCGATCTCGCCGCGGTAGCGTGCGCCGGCCCGGGCGTCGACGAGGGTCTGGCCTGCCTGCTCGAGCCCGCGGACGACGTCGGGCGTGGTCACCAGGGGCAGCAGGGGATCGGCCGGCACGAAGTTCGACTGGAAGTGTGCCGCCTCGGTCCGGTCGGTGACGGCGCCGCCGGCCGCCTGCCAGGCCTGCAGGCCGCCATCGAGCACGGCCACCGCCTCATGGCCCATCCACTTGAGCATCCACCACAGGCGGCCACAGAAGTTGGCCCCGTTGCGGTCGTAGACGACGGCCTGCATGTCGTTGCGGAAACCCACGCTGGACAGCCAGGCCGAGAAGCGTTCGCGGCTGGGCAGCGGATGACGGCCGCCCGAGGCGGGAATGCCGTCGTCCTGCGCCACCACCACGCCGTGGCGGCCCGGCACCCCGTGGCGGGCGCTCAGGTCGGTGTCGAGGTTGGCGTAGACGGCGCCGGGAATGTGGGCCGCCTGGTACTGCGCCGGACCGGCCTCGGGTTTCATCAGGTCGAAGGTGCAGTCGAAGACCATCGATGGGGCACCGTTCGCCAGGAGGCTGGAGAGTGCTTCGGCGGAGATCAGGGTCGTGTGCATGTGGGATGTCCTGCGTGCGTGGGTTGAGCCGCCGGCCGGCGGCATGCCGTCAGTGCTCCTCGGCGGGCGCGCGGGGCAGCGAGCGCTGGCGCAGGACCGTGGCGGCGATGCCGCTGGCGATGATCAGCGCCATGCCGCCCCAGCCGAGCATGTCGATGCGGTCGTCGAAGAGCACCACACTGTAGATCGCCGCGAAGACGATGCCCGAGTACTGCAGGTTGGCCACGACCAGCGTGCCGTTCTCGGTTTTCGCCGAGGCGTACGCGCGCGTCATGCACAACTGGCCGGTGGAGGCCAGCAGGCCCACCGGCACCAGCCACAGGGCGTGGCCCCAGGTCCACCGGTCCCACGGCGTGAAGCCCGTGAGGGCCGTGGCGATGCCTCCCGCCACGGCCGAGCCGACCGCGAAATAGAACACCGTGCGCGCCTCCGGCTCGCCCATCCGCGACAACGCCACGACCTGCATGTAGGCGAAGGCGGCCGTGAGGCCCGACATCAGCCCCATCGCGCTGGCCAAGCCGTTGACGCCGGCGGTGCCGCCGACGTCGGGCTTGAGGATCATCACCACGCCGCCGAAGCCGGCGAGCACGGTCGCCACCAGCGCGCCCTGCAGGGGCGGGCGGTCGGCGCGGTCGTCGCGGCCGGGCACCGGCATCCAGGCCAGCAGGGCACCACCGACCAGGAAGGCGGCGATCCAGACGCTGCTCATGTAGTTGAGCGTCATGGCGGTGGCCAGCGGCAGGTGGGCGATGGCGTAGAACCACGCGCCCAGCGACACCACGCCGACCGTGCTGCGCCAGGCGTGCATGCCGGGGTGGCGGGTGGCCAGCGAAATGCCCCCGGCGCGCGCGAGCAGTCCCATGAACACGACGCTGATCATCCCGCGATAGAACACCAGCTCGGCGCTGGAGAACCAGGCCGAGGCGATCTTCACGCACACGCCCATGCTGGCGAACAGCACGGCGGCCAGCACCATCCACAGGGCCTGCATCGCGTGCTCAGGCCCCGGCGCGCGGCGTTCGCCGCGTCATGCGAGCGACTGCGCCATCTCGCGGCGATACCACTCGTGGAACTGCTGCATGCCGTCCTCCATCGGGCTCTGGTACGGACCGGTCTCGTTGTCGCCGCGCAGCATGAGCGCGCGGCGCCCGGCGTCCATGCGCTCGGCGATCTCGTCGTCCTCGACGCAGGTCTCCATGTAGGCGGCCTGCTGGGCCTCGATGAACTCGCGCTCGAAGGCGACGATCTCCTCGGGATAGAAGAACTCCACCATGTTGAGCGTCTTCTGCGGGCCCACCGGATGCAGGGTCGAGACCGTGAGCACGTGCGGATACCACTCGATCATCACGTGCGGGTAGTAGGTCAGCCAGATGGCACCGTACTTGGGTGGCTGGCCGTCGCGGTACTGCAGCAGCTGCTCCTGCCATTTCTGGTAGACCGGGCTGCCGGCGCGCCCGAGCCGGTTGGCCACGCCCACGGTCTGCACGGAGAAGTCGCGCGCGAACTCCCAGCGCAGGTCCTCGCAGGCCACGAAGCTGCCCAGGCCGGGATGGAACGGACCGACGTGGTAGTCCTCGAGGTAGACCTCGATGAAGGTCTTCCAGTTGTAGTTGCACTCGTGCAGCTCGACGCGGTCGAGCGCGTAGCCGGTGAAGTCGAGGTCGGCGCGCGGGCCCAGCCCGGCGAAGTCGGCCGCCACGTCGCGCCCGCTGCCGTCGCGGTTCTTCTCGAACAGGAGGCCGTTCCATTCCTCCAGCGGGTAGTTGTGCAGGTTCAGGCACGGGTCCTGCGCGAAGTGCGGCGCACCGATCAGGGTGCCGGTGGTGCGCGGGTCCGACGCGGCGTAGGTCCACCGGTGCAGCGGGCAGACGATGTTGCCGCCCGCCCCGGCGTCGAGCGTGCCGCGGCCCTGCAGGATCGTGGCCTGGCGATGGCGGCACACGTTGGAGATCAGCTCCACGCCCTTGGGCGTGTGCACCAGCGCGCGACCCTGGTGTTCCTGGGGCAGCGTGTGGAAATCGCCTCGTTCGGGCACCGCCAGCCGATGGCCGACATAGCGCGGGCCATTGGCGAAGAGGGTGTGCAGTTCGCGGGCGTAGAGTGCTTCGTCGAAGTACGCGGAAACCGGAAGTTGGCTCTGGGCCTTCTGCAGTTGAAGACTTAAATCAGACATGGGTGACCTGACCAAGCTCCCCACAGGGAGAGAAAAGAAAGAGAAGGAAGGCGTCGCCCGAACATCCGTCAGGCCCTGGAGCGCGCAGGAGCGGCGACCGCGAGAACGATCCCGGCGGGACCGGCATGTGAGGGGCATTGTACCCGCCGGGTACCGCGCGCAGCGTCGCCCTAAAATGCGCCGCTTACCTCCAGGTCCATTCCAAAGACTCCCCACGCATGCCCAAGGCGCCATCCCCCGTCGTCGGAACCGCTCCGGCGAACCCCGTCGATCCCACCTCCGCCGCCGCGATGCCGGCCGTGTCCTCGGCCGACGTCGCGCCGCCGGCCAGCTACGAAGCCGGGCTGCAGGAACTGGAGCGGTTGGTCGGCGAACTCGAATCGGGCCAGTTGCCGCTCGACCGGCTGCTCGACAGCTACCGGCGCGGCGCGTTCCTGCTGACGCACTGCCGCGAACGGCTGCAGGCGGTGGAGGACCAGATCAAGGTGCTCGACGCCGGCACGCTCAAGACGTGGTCGCCCGAATGAGCGCGGCCGACCACGAGCCGGGCGCCGTCGCCGCCTGGACGCCGCGGCGGCTGGCCGACTGGAGCGCACCGCAGCTCGCCCGCGTGGAGGACGCGCTGTCGCGCTGGGTCGGCGTCGATTCGCCCGCGCAACTGGGCGATGCGATGCGCTACGCGGTGCTCGGCGGCGGCAAGCGGCTGCGTCCGCTGCTGGTCCTGGCGGCGAGCGAGGCCGTCGGGGGCAGCGGTCCCGCCGCCCTGCGCGCGGCCTGCGCGACCGAGTTGATCCACGCCTATTCGCTGGTCCACGACGACCTGCCCTCGATGGACAACGACGTCCTGCGCCGTGGCAAGCCCACGGTGCACGTGCGCTTCGGCGAGGCCAGCGCGCTGCTCGCGGGCGACGCGCTGCAGGCGCTCGCCTTCGAGCTGCTCACGCCCGACGACGAGCCGGCCGTCACGCCGTCCATGCAGGCCATGCTGTGCCGGCTGCTCGCGCGCGCCGCCGGCAGCCAGGGCATGGCGGGCGGGCAGGCGATCGACCTGGCGAGCGTGGGCGTGATGCTCGACGAGGCGCGGCTGCGCCAGATGCACCGCCTGAAGACCGGCGCGCTGCTGCAGGGCAGCGTCGAGATGGGGATGGCGTGCGCCACGAGCGAGGTCGCGCCCGCCGCGGCCCGGGCGCTGCGCGACTACGGCGCGGCCCTTGGGCTCGCGTTCCAGGTGGTCGACGACATCCTGGACGTCACCGCCGATTCGCAGACGCTGGGCAAGACCGCCGGCAAGGACGCCGCCGCCGACAAGCCCACCTACGTCTCGCTGCTGGGCCTGGACGCCGCGCGCGCCGAGGCCGCCGCGCTGCTGGAACGCTCGCTGGTCGCGCTCCAAGGCAGCGGCTTGGCCGACACCGCCGCGCTGCGCGCGCTGGCACACATGGTCGTCGACCGCGACCGATAACGATTTCCACAAATGGCCGAGCTGCTCCCCACCATCCACGACCCCTCGGCGCTGCGCGCCCTCGACCGCGATCAGCTCAAGCAGCTGGCCCACGAAGTCCGAGCCTGCGTGCTCGACAACGTCTCGCGCACCGGCGGACACCTGAGCTCGAACCTGGGCACGGTCGAGCTCACCGTCGCGCTGCATCACGTCTTCCACACGCCGCACGACCGCCTGGTGTGGGACGTGGGCCACCAGACCTATCCGCACAAGATCCTCACCGGCCGGCGCGACCGCATGCCCACCCTGCGCCAGCAGGGCGGCATCTCGGGCTTCCCGCAACGCAGCGAGAGCGAGTACGACACCTTCGGCACCGCCCACTCCTCGACCAGCATCTCCGCGGCGCTGGGCATGGCGATGGCGGCCAAGCAGAAGGGCGAGGACCGTCATGCCGTGGCCATCATCGGCGACGGTGCCATGACGGCCGGCATGGCCTTCGAGGCGCTGAACAACGCCGGGGTGTCCGACTGCAGGCTGCTGGTGATCCTGAACGACAACGACATGTCGATTAGCCCACCCGTGGGTGCGCTCAACCGCTACCTCGCGCAACTCATGAGCGGCAACTTCTACGCGGCGGCCAAGAGCGTCGGCAAGACCGTGCTGCGCGCGGCGCCGCCGCTGTTCGAACTGGCCAAGCGGCTGGAGGAGCATGCCAAGGGCATGGTGGTGCCGGCCACGCTGTTCGAGCAGTTCGGCTTCAACTACGTCGGGCCGATCGACGGCCACGACCTCGACTCGCTGGTGCCCACGCTGGAGAACCTGCGGCTGCTCGACGGTCCGCAGTTCCTGCACGTCGTCACCAAGAAGGGGCAGGGTTACAAGCTGGCCGAGGCCGATCCGGTGGCCTATCACGGCCCGGGCAAGTTCGACCCCCAGGTCGGACTGGTCAAGCCCTCGACGGCACCCCGGCAGACCTTCACGCAGGTGTTCGGCGACTGGTTGTGCGACATGGCCGCGCACGACGGCCGGCTGGTGGGCATCACCCCGGCCATGCGCGAAGGCTCGGGCATGGTGGAGTTCGAGCGGCGCTTTCCCGGCCGCTACCACGACGTCGGCATCGCCGAGCAGCACGCCGTGACCTTCGCCGCGGGCCTCGCGTGCGAAGGACTCAAGCCGGTCGTCGCCATCTACTCGACCTTCCTGCAGCGCGCCTACGACCAGCTGATCCACGACGTCGCGATCCAGAACCTGCCGGTGGTCTTCGCGCTCGACCGCGCGGGCCTGGTGGGCGCCGACGGCGCGACGCACGCGGGCGCCTACGACATCCCGTTCCTGCGCTGCATCCCGAACATGAGCATCGCGTGCCCGGCCGACGAGGCCGAGTGCCGGCTGCTGCTGACCACCGCCTACGAGCAGAGCCACCCGGTGGCGGTGCGCTATCCGCGCGGCGCCGGCGCCGGTGTCGCGCCCGCCCTCACGCTCGACGCCTTGCCGTTCGGCCGCGGCGAGGTCCGCCGCGAGGGATCGGGCATCGCCATCCTGTGCTTCGGCACGCTGCTGCATCCGGCGCTCCAGGCAGCCGAGGTGCTGGACGCCACGGTCGTCAACATGCGCTGGGCCAAGCCGCTGGACGTCGAACTGCTGCTGCGCATCGCGGCGACGCACGATGCGCTGGTGACGCTGGAGGAGGGCGCGGTGATGGGCGGTGCGGGAAGCGCGGTGCTCGAGGCGCTGCAGGACGCCGGCATCGCGCGGCCCGTGATGGTGCTCGGCCTGCCCGACCGCTTCGTCGAGCACGGCGACCCGGTGCGGCTGATGGCCGACCTGGGCCTCGACGCGACGGGCATCGCCAGGTCGATCCAGGAACGCTTCCCGGCGACGCCGGCGGTGCTGGCACCGGTCGCGCCCGCGGTGGTGGCGGCCCTGTCCTAGAACGGGAAATCCGCAGGGTAAACCCCGGGCAGGCGGGTGGATGCGCTTTTTTACAATGGCGCCGGCCCACAAGGTCTGGAACGCGGCTCTGGCCGCGTTTTTCTTTTCCCCTCGCTATTTCGGAGTCAATTCCCCATGGATCGTCGTTCCCTCATCAAGCACGCGGGCGTCGCCGGTGTCCTGGCCGCGGGCATCGCGCCGGCCGTGCATGCGCAAGCGGCCGTGCGCTGGCGTCTCGCATCGAGCTTTCCCAAGTCGCTCGACACCATCTACGGCACCGCCGAGGTCTTCTCCAAGAAGGTCAGCGACATGACCGGCGGCAAGTTCCAGATCTCGGTGCATGCCGGCGGCGAGCTGATGCCGGCCTTCGGCGTGGTGGACGGCGTGCAGAACGCATCGGTGGAGATGGCGCACACGGCGCCCTACTACTTCTACGGCAAGGACCCGACCTTCTGCCTGGGCTGCGCGGTGCCCTTCGGCTTCAATGCCCGCCAGATGAACGCCTGGATGTACGAGGGCAACGGCATGAAGCTCATGCGCGAGTTCTACGCCAAGTACAACATCATCAATTTCCCCGGCGGCAATACCGGCGCGCAGATGGGCGGCTGGTTCAGGAAGGAGATCAAGTCGGTCGCCGACCTCAAGGGCCTGAAGTTCCGCACCAATCCCTTCGCCGGCCGTGTGCTCGAACCCTTCGGCGTGATCCCGCAATCCATCCCCGGCGCGGACCTGTATCCGGCGCTGGAGAAGGGCACGCTCGACGCGCTCGAGTGGGTCGGCCCCTACGACGACCAGAAGCTGGGCTTCAACAAGGTCGCGCCGTTCTACTACTACCCCGGCTGGTGGGAGGGCGGCCCGCAGCTGGACTTCTACATCAACAACAAGGCCTGGGAAGGCCTGTCGTCGGAATACAAGGCGGTGGTCGAGGCGGCCGCCTCGCACGCCAACGTGACCATGACGGCCAAGTACGACGCGCGCAACCCCGTCGCGCTCAAGCAACTCGTGGGATCGGGCACCAAGCTGCGTCCGTTCCCGCAGGACGTGATGAACGCGGCCTTCAAGTCAGCCCAGGAGATCTACGCCGGCCTGAACAACACCAATCCGGAGTGGAAGAAGATCTACCCCGACTACTCGAAATTCCTGGCCGACCAGAACGCGTGGTTCCGCTTCACCGAAGGCACCTTCGACCGCTTCATGCAGCAGCAGAAGCTGTGAGGTGAGCTGAGGTCCCAGGGGCGCGCCGAGCGCCCTTCGCGACGACTCCCGAGGCCCTTCCGGCGACGCCGGCGGGGCCTTCGTCATTTCAGGCGCGGGGCAGCATGGCGCGTCCGGCATGCTCGCCCACGCGCTGCGCGAAGGCCGTGAGCAGCGCCGGGTCGGCCGACTGGAACCAGCCGATGGCGCCGTTGCGGCGCTTGACCAGCAGGCGTGGCGCGATCACCTTCTGCAGCGGTGCCCAGTGCACCAGCTTGAGCTGCACCACCTCGCCGGCGTGCGCGCGACGGTTCCACAGCCAGGTCTGGCTCAGCACGTCGCCATCGAGCCGCGTGCGGCTGCGCACCACCCAGACGCCCATCCACACCACGCCGACGCCCGCCAGCCCGAGCACGGCGAGGCTGCCGGCCGACCACGTGGCCGCACGCAGCGCTGGCAGGCTCCACAGCGCCAGGGCGACCACGTCGACCACGATGACCACCGACAGCACGCGCAGGAAGGCCGGATAGGCCGGGCTCTCCAGCACCGGCCGCTCGGCCTCCCGCGCATCCATCTCCGGCGCGTCGTCGGTGGGCGGCGTCACCGCAGCGGATGCGGTCGTCACCGGGGCGGCGCCGGCTCCGGCGCGGCGGGAGCGGCCGGCGCGGCCGGGTCGGGTTGCGTGGTGCCGAACGGGTTTTCCATGTCGATGTTGCCGCTGTCGGGCTGCTGGCCCTCGGTGGGCATTTCCAACTGGACCTTGTCCGTGTCGACCACCACCGGCTTGTCGAGGAAGACGGTGACGGTCTGCGGGAAGAAGATCACGATGGCTACCAGCAGCAACTGCATCGCCACCCACGGGATGGCGCCCAGGTAGATGTCGCGCGACTCCACCTTGCGCGGCAGGGCACCGTTCTTGAACAGCGTGTCGGCGATGCCGCGCAGGTAGAACAGGGCGAAGCCGAAGGGCGGGTGCATGAACGAGGTCTGCATGTTCACGCACAGCAGCACGCCGAACCACACCATGTCGATGCCCAGCTTGTGCGCCACCGGCCCGAGCATCGGCAGGATGATGAAGGCGATCTCGAAGAAGTCGAGGAAGAAGGCCAGGAAGAAGACGAAGACGTTGACCGCGATCAGGAAGCCGATCTGCCCGCCGGGCAGGCCCGAGAGCAGGTGCTCGATCCACACCGCGCCGTCCACGCCCTGGAACACCAGCGAGAACACGCGCGAGCCGATCAGGATGAACACCACCATGGCCGTGAGGCGCATGGTGCCCTCCATGGCGTCCTTGAGCAGTTGCCACGTCAGCCGTCCATGGACGGCCGCCAGGATCAGCGCGCCCACCGCGCCCATGGCGCCGGCCTCCGTCGGCGTGGCGATGGCGTGGTCCATGAAGGGCAGGCCGCCCATCGAACCCAGCACGGCGAAGATCAGGATGGCCGAGGGGATGATGCCGCGCAGGCACTTGCGCCACAGCGCCCAGCCGTGCAGCGTGCGCGCCGTGGGCGGCAGGCCGGGCACGTGGTCGGGGCGCAGGCGCGAGACCAGGAACGTGTAGGCCGCGAAGATCAGCACCTGCAGGATCGAGGGACCCCAGGCGCCCTTGTACATCTGGCCGACGTCGGTGCCGAGCTGGTCGGCCATGACGATGAGCACCAGCGAAGGCGGCACCAGTTGCGTGATGGTGCCCGAGGCCGCCAGCACCCCGGTCGAATAGCGCATGTTGTAGCCGTAGCGCATCATGACCGGCAGCGAGATCATGGCCATGGCGATGACCTGGCCGGCCACGGTGCCGGTGATGGCGCCGAGCACGAAGCCCACGATGATCACCGAGTAGCCCAGACCCCCGCGCACCGGGCCGAAGAGCTGGCCCATCGAGTCGAGCATGTCCTCGGCCAGTCCGCACTTCTCGAGCACCGCCCCCATCAGCGTGAAGAACGGGATGGCCAGCAGCGTCTCGTTGGACAGGATGCCGAAGACGTTGAGCGGCAGGTTGGCCATGAAGCCGGCCGGGAACCAGCCCATCTCGATGGCGATGAAGCCGCTGAGCAGACCGAGCGCGGAGAGCGAGAACGCGACCGGGAAGCCGATCAGCATGATTACCACGAGCCCCGCGAACATCAGCGGGGCGAAGTTTTCCATTTGCATTGTGTGGGGCTCTCGCGGGGTCAGGCGGTGTCGGCGGCGGTGGCGACGAGGGATGGCGTGAGGACGGTGCTCATTGCAACGGCTTCTCGTACTGCGTGCTCATCGACAGGTCGCCGCGCAGGTGGGCCACGCGCTTGACGATCTCGGCCACGCCCTGCAGGAACATGACGGCGAAGCCCACGGGCATCAGCAGCGCGGCCGGCCAGCGGATCAGCCCGCCGATGTTCCCGGAGATCTCGTTGGTCTGGAACATGTTCCAGAAGAAGGGCCACGTGAGGTAGGTCAGCAGGCCCATCACCGGCAGCAGGAAGAAGGTCAGCCCGAAGAGGTCGACCCAGACCGGCCCGTGGCCCTTGAGCTTCCCGTAGACGATGTCGACCCGCACGTGCTCGTTGAACCGCAGCACCACCGGCGCGCCGAGCATCACGGTGGCCGCGAAGAGGTACCACTGGATCTCCAGCCACGCGTTGTTGCTGAAGTCGAAGCCGTAGCGCACGAGCGCGTTGCCCGCGGAGATCAGCGAGGCGGCCAGCACGGCCACGCCGGCGATCTTGCCGAGTTTCTCGCTGACCCAGTCCATGAGGGTCGCGAATCGAAGGAGTGCGGACAAGGTGGGAATCTCCGGCGCGGTGGGGACATCGGTCGTTGTCGGACAACACCGCGCAAAGCCCGCGATGGTAGCCGCCGCGCCCGCGTTGGTGCCGACAAACCATCGACGGGTTTTCCCTGAGGGCGGCCCCGAGAACATAATCCGCCGATGCCTCCCGCACCCGACCCCACGGCCCCCACACCACCCGGCCGGGCGCGTCCGGCCCACGCCCGCAGCATCGACGGTCCGGACATGCGCGAGGCCGGACGCGAACTCCTGTCGCTGGCCCTGATCGACGCGCGCAACCGCACGCTGCACCTGCTGTCGATGTGCGCGGACGCCCCCGACGCGCTGTGGCTCGCCGGCCACGCCGGCTGGTTCAGCGAGTGGTGGATCGCGCGCAACACGCAGCGCGCCTTCGGCATCGCATGCTCGCCGCGCCCGACGCGGCTGGCCTCCATCGAATCGCGGGCCGATGCCTGGTGGGCGCAGCGCCCGCCCGGCCTGGCGCACGGCATGTTCGAGCCGCTGCCCGATGCCCACGCCACGCGCGCCTACCTGCTGGAGACCCTGGAAAACACGCTCGACATGCTGGAGCGCGCGGTCGAGACCGACGCGGGCCTGTACTTCTACCGGCTCGCGCTGTTCCACGAGGATTCCTGCGGCGAGGAACTGCTGGTCCGGGCGCAGACGCTCGGCCTGCCGCTGGACGTGCCGCTGGAGGCGCCGCCGCTGGCGCGCGAGCCCCTGGCGCTGCCCGCGACCGCGTGGGCGCTCGGCCGCGCCGACGAGGGCTTCGCGTTCGCGCAGGAATGCGGTCACCAGGAGGTCGAGGTGCCGGCCTTCGAGATCGACGCCCAGCCCGTGACGTGGGCGCAGTTCGCCGAGTTCGTCGACGACGGCGGCTACGACCGCCTCGAGCTCTGGCGCCCCGAGGGCGTCGCGTGGCTCGCGCGACAGCGCGAGGGACGGCGCGCGCCGCGCCATGTGGAGCACATCGGCGTCGCGCACCAGGGCACCGGTGGCGCCGTCACGCAGCGCCGATTCGGGCGCGCCGTGCGCCTGGCCGGCCAGCGCAGCGTCGTCCACGTGGCCTGGTGGGAGGCCGACGCCTGGGCACGCTGGGCCGGTCGCCGCCTGGCCACCGAAGTCGAATGGGAGATCGCGGCGCGGGCCTCGGCGCACCACGGCTTCCGCTGGGGCGACGTGCACGAATGGACGGCCAACGTCCTGCGCCCGTGGCCCGGTTTCCGGCCCGACCCGTGGAGCGCCGGCACCGGCTTCGATCCGCGCCCGGTCTTCGGCCAGGCGCGCGTGCTGCGCGGCGCCTCGCTCGCCACGCACGCGCGCCTGCGCTCGCCGCAGCGGCGCGGCTTCGCATCGCCGGAATGGGACGAGGGCTTCGTGGGGTTCCGCACCTGCACGGTCTGACGCGCGCCGCGGCCGACGCTCAGCGCGCGGTCGCCTGCCGCACCGCCCGCTCCCAGCGCGCCATCGCCTCCTCGGCCTGGGCGCGTTCCATCGTCGGCACGAAGCGGCGCTCGACGCGCCAGAGCTTCGACAGCGCGGCGGTATCGGGGAAGACGCCGCACGAGAGGCCGGCCAGGCAGGCCGCGCCCAGGGCGGTGGTCTCGACGACCTCGGGCCGCACCACCGGAATGCCCAGCAGGTCGGCCTGGAACTGCATCAGCAGGTCGTTGACGCAGGCGCCGCCGTCCACCCGCAGTTCGCTCACCGGCGCGCCGCCGGCGGCCACCGCGTCGCGGCTCATGGCCTGCAGCAGCGCCGCGCTCTGGTAGGCGATGCTCTCCAGCGCGGCGCGCGCGATGTGGGCGACCGAGGTGCCGCGCGTCAGGCCGGTGATGATGCCGCGCGCCTCGGCGTTCCAGTAGGGCGCGCCCAGCCCGGTGAAGGCCGGCACCATCATCACGCCGCCGGCGTCGGGCACGCGCTCGGCGAGCGACTGCACCTCGGCGCTGCCCTGGATCGCCTTCAGGCCGTCGCGCAGCCACTGCACCACCGCACCGCCGACGAAGACGCTGCCTTCCATCGCATAGCGCGTCCGGGCGTCCGTCTGCGCCGCGCTGGTGACCAGCAGGCCGTTGCGCGAGGGCTGGAACGACTCGCCTGTGTGCATCAGCAGGAAGCAGCCGGTGCCGTAGGTGTTCTTGGCCATGCCGGCGTCGAAGCAGGCCTGGCCGAAGAGGGCGCTCTGCTGGTCGCCCGCCACGCCGCCGATGGGCAGCGCGGCGCCGAGCAGCTCGGCGTCGATGTCGGCGAAGTGCGAACTCGACGGCCGCACCTCCGGCAGCAGCGACGCCGGGATGTCCAGCAGCGCCAGCAGCTCGGCGTCCCAGCGGTTCGCGTGGATGTCGAAGAGCATCGTGCGCGAGGCGTTGCTGACGTCGGTGACGTGCACCCGGCCACCCGTGAGCCGCCAGACGAGCCAGCTGTCGACCGTGCCGAAAGCCAGCTCGCCGCGCTCGGCCTGCGCGCGGGCGCCGGGCACGTGGTCCAGCAGCCAGCGCAGCTTGGTGGCGGAGAAGTAGGCATCGACGACCAGGCCGGTGCGCGCGCGGATCAACGCGTCGGCGCCGTCCTCGCGCAGCCGCGCGCACAGGGGCTCGGCGCGGCGGTCCTGCCAGACGATGGCGCGATGCACGGGCTCGCCGGTGCGGCGGTCCCACAGCAGCGTGGTCTCGCGCTGGTTGGTGATGCCGACGGCCCGGATGTCGCGCGCCGTCAATCCGGCCCTGGCCAGCACCTCGCGCGCGGTGGCGAGCTGGCCGGTCCAGATCTCCTGCGGGTCGTGCTCGACCCAGCCGGGCCGCGGATAGAACTGCGTCAGCTCCTTCTGCGCCACCGCGACGATGCGGCCCTCGGCGTCGAACACGATGCTGCGCGAACTGGAGGTGCCCTGGTCGAGGGCGAGCAGGTAGGTCATGGGGATGGGATCTCCAAGTGGGTCCTCAGGGGGCGGCGATCTCGCAGCGCACCCCGGCGCGCTCGAGCAGTTCGGGGAAGGGCGCGGGCGGCGGCGCGTCGGTGAACAGCCGGTCGATCTGCGCCAGCGTGCCCAGCGCGATCATGGCGGGCCGGTTGAACTTGCTCGCGTCGGCCGCCAGCCAGACCTCGCGGGCCTGCGCGATGATGGTCTGGGCGACCTTCACCTCGCGCAGGTCGAAGTCGCGCAGCGACCCGTCGGCCTCGATGCTGGAGACGCCGATGAGCGCGATGTCGACCTTGAACTGGCGGATGAAGTCGATCGTCGCCTCGCCCACCACCGCGCGGTCGCGCGAGCGCACCGAGCCGCCCGCCACGATCACCTCGCAGGCCGTGTTGCCGCTCAGGATGGTCGCCACGTTGAGGTTGTTGGTGATCACGCGCAGGCCCGTGTGGCGCATCAGCTGCCGCGCGATGGCCTCGGTCGTGGTGCCGATGTTCAGGATCAGCGAGCAGTCGTCGGGCACGCGGGCCGCCACGGCGCGCGCGATGCGCGCCTTGGCCTCGGCGTGGAGCGAGGCGCGCTGCCGGTAGGCGATGTTCTCCGTGGTCGACGGGCCGGGGCATCGCACGCCGCCGTGGAAGCGGCCCAGCAGGCCCTCGTCGGCCAGGCGCCGGACGTCCCGCCGCACCGTCTGCAGGGTCACGCCCAGCAGGTCGGCGAGTTCCTCGACGGTGGCCGAACCGCGGTCGCGCACCGTGTCGAGTAGTCGGATCTGGCGGGGGTTGGTGTTCACGTGCGACGGATGGGGGCGGGCGGTGCGAGGGGCTCTACTGTAGAACGAACCAAAACGAACCGGTTCGAGGGAAAATATCCGGCAGAACCGTGCGCAAAGGAAAGACAATGAACGGATGCGAAAGCGCCGGCGCCCGAGGGCGTTCCGACGCGCCAACGCCGACGACCGCCGCGACCCCCACCTCCACCTCGACCGTGACCACCACCCCCATGCCCCAGGTTCCCGGGACCGACCCCGGAGTCGGCGATTGCGACGTGCTGGTCATCGGCGGGGGCATCAACGGCTGCGGCATCGCGCGCGACCTGGCCGGCCGGGGCTGGCGCGTGACCCTGTGCGAGCAGGACGACCTGGCCTCGCACACCTCGTCGTCCTCGACCAAGCTGATCCACGGCGGCCTGCGCTACCTGGAGTACTACGAGTTCTCGCTGGTGAGGAAGGCGCTGCGCGAGCGCGAGGTGCTGCTGCGCAGCGCGCCGCACATCATGTGGCCGCTGCGTTTCGTGATGCCGCACGACCCGGCGACGCGGCCGGCGTGGATGATCCGCGTCGGGCTGTTCCTCTACGACCACCTGGCCAAGCGCGAGGTGCTGCCGGGCTCGCGCGGCATCGACCTGCGGCGCCACGCGGCGGGCGGGCCGCTCAAGCCGCGTTACCGGCGCGGCTTCGTCTACTCCGACGGCTGGGTCGACGATGCCCGGCTGGTCCTGCTCACCGCGGTCGACGCGCGCGACCACGGCGCCGAGGTCCTGACGCGCACGCGCTGCACCCGCGCCGTGCGCGCGGCCGACGGCTGGACCGCCACGCTCGACGGCCCGGACGGCACGCGCACCGTGCGCGCCCGCGCCGTCGTCAACGCGGCCGGTCCGTGGGCCGAGGCCTTCCTGCGCGGCGTGGCGGAGTCGGCCCGGGGCGAGACCATGGCCACCAAGAGCCTGCGCCTGGTCAAGGGCAGCCACATCGTGGTGAAGCGCCTGTTCGACCACGACCACGCCTACATCTTCCAGAACCCCGACAAGCGGATCATCTTCGCCATCCCCTACGAGGACGCGTTCACGCTGATCGGCACCACCGACGTCGAGATCAAGAGCGACGATCCCGGCGCCGCCCGCGCCAGCCCCGACGAGATCGCCTACCTGTGCGAGCAGGTCAGCCGCTACTTCGAGCGGCCCGTGACGCCGGCCGACGTGGTCTGGACCTACTCCGGCGTGCGGCCGCTGCTCGACGACGCCTCGGGCGATCCGTCGGCCGTCACGCGCGACTACCTGCTCGAGGCCAACACCGACGGCGCGCCGCTCCTGTCGGTGTGGGGCGGCAAGATCACCACCTTCCGCAAGCTGGCCGAGGACGCGGCCGACGAGGTCGGCACCCTGCTCGGTCAGGGACCGGCGCGGCGCCCGGCGTGGACCGCCGGCGCCTTCCTCGCCGGTGGCGACCTGTCGGGCTGGATCGGGCCGCGCCGGCGCGGCGAGCGGCCCGTGGACGAGTTCGAGCGCTTCGTCGCCGCCGTCTTGGCGCGCCATCCCTGGCTCGACGCGACGCTCGCGCGCCGGCTGGCGCACGCCTACGGCGCCCGCATCGCCGACGTGCTGGGCGACGCCGCGTCGCCGGCCGATCTGGGCGCCGAGGTCGCACCCGGCCTGCACGAGCGCGAACTGCGCTTCATGCGGGCGCAGGAATGGGTCCGCACCGCCGACGATGCGTTGTGGCGTCGCTCCAAGCTGGGCCTGCGCTACACGGCCGAGCAGCGCGCGGCGGTCGGCGCCTGGCTGGCGGCGTGCTCCGGACGGGAGGTCGCGCATGCGACGGCGTGAACTGGCGGGTCTGGCGCTGCTGCCCTGGGTCGACGCCCGGGCGGCCGGCGACGAGGCATTCCCGCGCGCGGTGCGCCAGGGTGGTTGCGCCGTGGTGTTCCGTCACGCGCAGACGGTGGCGGGCATCGGTGATCCGCCGGGCTTCGCGCTGGCCTCCTGCGCGACCCAGCGCAACCTGAACGACGAGGGTCGGGCGCAGGCGCGCCGCATCGGCGAGTGGTTCGCCAGCCATGGACTGCGGCCGGCGGCCGTGCGTTCGAGCGCCTGGTGCCGCTGCCAGGACACGGCGCGCCTGGCCTTCGGCGCGTCCGACGTGTGGGCGCCGCTCAATTCCACCTTCGACGACGCGGCGCTGTCGCCCGCCGCCACGGCCCGGCTGCGGGAAGCGTTGCGCGCCATCCCGGCCACGGGCTTCGAGGTGTGGGTGACGCACCAGGTCAACATCACCGCGCTCACGGGCCGCTTCGCGGCGTCGGGCGAGGGCTTCGTCGTCGACGCGGCGGGCGCCGTGCGCGCCCAGGCGCGGCTCTGACGCGACGCCGGACGTGACCGACGGCGGGTCCGGCCCGGCGCCGGGGGGTCAGCGTGGCGTGGGGCCCGCAGCCTCGCGCGTCAGGCCTTCGGCGCGATAGAAGCGGGTGAACGCCGCCGTGGTCGCCAGGCGCACCTTGGGCAGGTCGGCGCGCTCGAACAATGCCGCCCAGGCCCGTCGCTTGGGTGGCGTGTCGATGGCGATGTGGCGCACCATCGACCACTTCACGCTGTCCCTGGCGCCGTCCAGCGCGCCGTGCCGTCGGCGGTCGAACCAGGTCCGTCGGACGTAGCGCAGCAGGCCGACGGCCGTCGGGACGTCCAGCAGGATCAGGCCCGTGGCGCGTTCGAGGCGCCGATCCAGGCAGCGCGTGTAGTTGCCGTCCATGACCCAGCGCGCCTGCCGGATCGCCTCGTCGTGCAGACGCAGGAAGTCGGCCTCCGGACGGGGTCGCCAGTCGGTGCGGGGCAGGTGGAACAGCCGGTCGAGGTGGACGGCCGGCAGCCCGTGCCGGCGTGCGATGGCCGCGGCCAGGGTGGACTTGCCGCTGTTGGACGGTCCCAGGATGCAGATGCGCTCGCCGAGCCCGTCGAGCGTCCGCATGGCATCGATGTCCGTCGGTCCGGGCGTCACTGCGCCATCGCCGCCTTGACCTCGTCGCCCAGGTCCAGCACCGACATCGCGTAGTAGCTGCTCCAGTTGTAGCGCGTGATGACGTAGAAGTTGCGCGTGCCGGCGACGTAGGTGGGCGCGTCGGCGCCGTTCTGCAGTTCGATCAGCGCGAGCAGCCCTGGGTGGGAGAGGGCCGGACCCTGGAGCACCGCGCCGGCGGCGACGAAGCTGTCGGCGCTGAAGGTCGGCAGGATGTCGGGCGCCATCAGCACGTCCATCCGCAGGCGTGCCGGGTCGAAGGCGACCGGGTAGGTCGAGGGCATGCCGCGTCGCCAGCCGAAGGCCTTGAAGTAGTTCGCCACGGAGCCGATCACGTCGGCCGGGTTGTCGACCAGGTCGATGCGCCCGTCGCCGTCGAAGTCGACCGCGTACTTGGCGATGCTGCTGGGCATGAACTGCGGCATGCCCATGGCACCGGCATAGCTGCCCAGTGGGGCGAGCGGGTCCTGGGCGGTGCGGCTTTCGGTGCTGAGGAAACTCTCCAGCTCGCCGCGGAAGAAGGCCTCGCGCTCGGCGGCGCGGGGATGGCCGGCGGGGAAGTCGAAGGACAGCGTGGCCAGTGCGTCGATGACGCGGAAGCTGCCCATGTTGCGCCCGTAGATGGTCTCCACGCCGATGATGCCCACCACGATTTCCGGCGGCACGCCGTATTCGGCCTCGGCGCGGGCGAGCGTGGCGGCGTTGTCGCGCCAGAAGCGCACGCCCGCGGCGATGCGCACCGGGTCGATGAAGCGGCCCCGGTAGGCGCGCCAGTTCTTGGCCGTGCCCCGCGTGGCCGGCAGCATCAGGCGCGGCACGTTGGGCAGCAAGCGCGCCGCGCCGATGGTGGCGCGGACCCACTCGCGGTCGAGGTTGCGCCGCGCGGCGACGTCGTCGGCGAAGCGCATGGCGTCCTCGCGCGTGGCGTAGGGCGTCGCCTCGACCGTCTGGGCGACCTTGCGCTTCGCTTGCTGGGGCGCCGCCGCGACGCCGCTCGACGCGCCACAGGCGAGTGCGAAGGCGAGGAGGGCGGCGCGCGTGGCGGCGTGGCGCGGAGCGACCGGGGCGCCGGCCGGCGCGATGCGGAGGAAGGAACGATGCATCGAGGGATTGTGCCGGCCGGACGCCGACCCCGTGCGGCTGGAGGTTCCCATCCCGCGCCCTCTTCCTCCGGGCAGGAGCCGATCCGACCGCGCGGCTTCAGCCGGCGTCCCGGCGCGGCCAGGCGAGGCGCCGGAACTCGGCGAGCAACGCGGGCAGGCCGGCCTCGGGCGACTTCGCGTAGCGCTGGGCTTCGAGCCGCAGCAGCCAGTCGTGCGCCGCCCGCGCGGCCGGTCCGAAGCGCGCCGTCGCCTGCTCGGCCATGCGGCGCGGCGGTGTGGCGGCGTCCAGGTCCAGCCCGGCCTTCGCCAGGCGTGCGCGCGCCTGGGCCAGCAGGCGCAGCCACGGGTCGCGCCGGCGGCGCTCCCACAGGGTCCAGCCGCCGCCCGCCGCCGTCGCCGCCACCAGCAGCCACAGCAGGACGATCGCCAGGTCCTGCGGACTCGGCGCCTCGAAGCCCAGCCACCTGAGCAGGTCGAGCTGGCGGCTCTGCGTGTGGTTGAGGACGCGCTGGTTCCAGGCGTTGTTGAGCGCCTCCCAGGCCTGGCGGAAATTCTGCAGGAGCGTCGGGCTCATCGTGCCGATCGCGCCGGCGAGAAAGCCCGGTTGCGGCGCCAGGCGCCGGAAGGCGCCGATGCGTTCGGGCGAGATGGCCCCGGTCGGATCGACGCGCACCCACCCCGCGCCGGCCTGCCACACCTCGGCCCAGGCATGGGCGTCGCTCTGGCGCACCACCCACGTGTCGTCCAGGCCGTTGAGCTCGCCACCCTGGTAGCCCGTGACGATGCGCGCGGGCACGTCGAGCGCGCGCATCAGCACGACGAACGCCGAGGCGATGTGCTCGCAGAAGCCTTCCTTGCGGTCGAACCAGAACTCGTCGGCGGTCTCGTCGCCGTAGACGCCGGGCTCCAGCGTGTACGAATAGCCCCCGGTGCGCAGGCGCTCCAGGGCCGCGCGCACGTAGCCCGGGGTGCCGGCGGCGGCCAGCGCGGGATCGGCCTTCATCCGGGCGGCCAGCGCGACGGTGCGCGGATTGCCGCCCGGCGGCAGCGCCACGTCGCGCTGCAGGGCGGCGGTGCGCCGCAGCGGGCCGCTCTGGAAATCGGGATGGCTCTCGGCGCGGTAGCGCAGCAGGTCGCCGAGCGGGCGGTTGGCCAGCCACTGCAGGTCGGGCGTCGCCACCACGCGCAGGCCGGGCACGTGCGAGACGTCGGGCGGGCGCGCGGGCGCGTCCAGCGCCAGCAGCCAGGGCCGGTTGCTGGGCTCGAGCGTGACCTCGTAGCCGACCGGCTCGCCACGCACGCGCAACTCCGACGACAGGAAGCCGCGCTCCCACGGCTGCGGCGCGGTCCAGGTGCGGCCGTCGAATTCCGACAGCACCGGCCCCCGGAAGTACAGCGCGCGCTGGTCCGGCACGCGGCCGCCGTCGAAGCGGATGCGCGCGGCGATGCCGTCGTCCAGCGCCAGGCGCGCGATGCTGCCCACGCGCATGGTGCTCGACAGGCCCGAGCGCCCCGTGACCTCGTCGTTGGGCGTGCCCCACAGCGGCGCCAGGCGCGGGAACAGCAGGAACAGCGCCAGCATGATCGGCGCGCCCAGCAGCGCCATGCCGCCGGCCGTGCGCGCGGCCTGCGCGAGCGGCGGCCGTCCCACCGGCATGTGCGCGTTGACCAGCGCGGTCAGCAGGCCCAGCAGGGCCAGCAGCATCGCCGCGGCCGTGAGCAGCGTCTGCGACTGGAAGAAGTTGGTGAGCATCGTGAAGAAGCCCAGGAAGAAGACGACGAAGGCATCGCGCCGCGCGCGCAGCTCCATCGTCTTGAGCGCCAGCAGCACCACCACCAGCGTCACCCCGGCATCGCGCCCGAGCAGCGTGCGATGCGTGGCGAAGGTCGCGGCGAGCGTGAGCGCGAGCAGCGCCAGACGCCAGCCCCGGTGCGGCAGCGGCGCGCCACGCACGGCGAGCGTGCCGCGCCAGAGCAGCACCCCCGCCACCAGCGCGCCGCACCACGTCGGCAGGGTCGGCAGCTGCGGCAGCACCACCAGCGCGATCACGCCGAGCAGGAACAGCGTGTCGCGCGCGTCGCGCGGCAGGGTGCGCGGGTCGAGGCCGCGCCAGGTCGTGCGCGCGCTCAGCATGTGGCGAGCACCTCCAGGCAGCGCCGCCGGTGCACCTCGCCATGGCCCGGCGCCACCCGGCGGCCGCCGGCGCGCAGGCCGTAGTCCAGGCCCAGCCGGTCGGCCGCCAGCACCCAGGCGCACAGGCGCGAGAGGGCGGCCTCGGCATCGGCCAGGCCGGTGGCCCGGGCATCGAGCCACAGCTCGCGGCGCTGGGTCTGGCGGGTGTCGCGGCTGACCAGGTCGTCGGAGCCGGCGGCCTGCGCGCGCGCGGCTTTCTTCCAGACCACCAGGCGCTGCGAATCGCCGCGCTGGTAGGCGCGCACGCCGTCGTATTCGCCCGCGCCGCCGGTGCGCGTGGTCGGCGCGCCGGCGCTGGCGGGCGGCGCCTCGCCCACGGGCAGCGGCGGCGGGTGCGGCTCGGGCGCGGGGTAGACCAGCAGCTGCGAGGCCGGCCGCCACACCGTCCACACGCGGAAGGTGCCCAGCGGGAACCGCGTCTCCGCCGTCAGCGCCGGCATCGCGTGCAGGCCGCGCCGCTCGGGCCGGAAGGCGATCTCGACGGTGGCGCCGCCCTGGGCGGGCACGTCGGTCCAGGCCCACTGGCCGCTGCCGCGCACGGCCAGGCCGATGCCGAAGCGCACGCGCCGCCGCGCGTTGTGCAGCACGACGCGGAACACCGCCGCGCTGCCGGCGAACTGCGCCTCAGGAGCCAGCAGGTGCAGGCTCAGTCCGCGCAGGGTCGCGTGGCCGACGTGCATGCCCACGGCGACGCAGCCGGTGATCATGAAGGTCAGCAGGTAGCCCAGGTTGAGCTGGTAGTTGATCGACGCGACCAGCTGGACGACGAGCGTCGCGGCCAGCAGCCAGCCGGCGGCCGTCGGCACGATGTAGACGTTGCGCTGGGTGAGTTCGAGGAGGTCGGAGGCCGGCTGGCGCGAGAGGAACCAGCCGTCGATGCGCCGGCGCAGCGCCGCGGTCGTCATCGCCGCGGTCCTAGGGCAGCGGCACGGCGGCGATCATCGCGCGCACCTGTTCCTGGGCACCGCGCCCAGCATCGCCCACCGGGGTCACGCGATGCGCCACGGTCTGCGGCAGCACGGCCTGGATGTCGTCGGGCGCCACGTAGTCGCGGTTGGCCAGCAGTGCCTGCGCCTTGGCCGCCCGGAGGATCGCGATGCCCGCGCGCGGCGACAGCCCCTGCAGGAACCAGCGCCCGCTGCGCGTGGCGGCGATGAGGTCCTGGAGGTAGTCCAGCAGCGGCTCCGAGGCATGGACCTGCTGGACGCGCTGCTGGATCGCGTGGAGTTCGCCGGCCGTGAGCAGGGCCGGCAGGTGCGCCAGCATCTCGCGCCGGTCGGCGCCGGCGAGCAGCTCGCGCTCCGCCGCGCGGTCGGGATGGCCCAGCGAAATGCGCATCAGGAAGCGGTCGAGTTGCGATTCGGGCAGGGCGTAGGTGCCCAGCTGGTCGTGCGGGTTCTGCGTCGCGATCACGAAGAACGGCGTGGGCAGCGGCCGGGTCTCGCCTTCGATAGTGACCTGCTTCTCCTCCATCGCCTCGAGCAGCGCGCTCTGGGTCTTGGGACTGGCGCGGTTGATCTCGTCGGCCAGCAGCACCTGGGCGAAGACGGGGCCGGGATGGAAGACGAAGGTCTGGCTGTTGCGGTCGTAGATGGCGACGCCGGAGAGGTCGCCGGGCATCAGGTCGGCGGTGAACTGCACGCGCGAGAACTGCAGGCCGAAGGTGTGCGAAAGGGCGTGCGCCAGCGTCGTCTTGCCGACGCCCGGAACGTCCTCGATCAGCAGGTGGCCCCCGGCCAGCAGGCACGCCACGCAGTCGCGGACCTGCGCCTCCTTGCCCACGATCACCGTGTTAAGCTGACCCAGCAAACTGGCGAGCTTCGCGGCCACGTCCATCTTTGTATCCATATGCAAACCATAACGCACGGTCCGACGGCCCCACGCGACGTAGGGCCGGAGCAGGCGACAGAGACATGGGCAAGACAGGTTATTTCACCCATCGCGACTGCTGGAAGCACGACATGGGCGACGGGCATCCGGAATGTCCGCAGCGCCTCGACGCCATCGAGGACCGCCTGCTGCTGACCGGCGTGGGCGACGCGCTCGAACGCGTTGAGGTGCCCCTGGCCACGCTGGCGCAGATCGCCCGGGCCCACACCGTCGAGCACCTGGAGCACCTCGAGTCCCTGCATCAGCGGCTGGTGGCCGACGCGCCCGCCGGCGGCCCCGACCATGCCCTGCTCGATCCCGACACCGTCCTCATGCGCCACACCGTGCTGGCCGCCCGTCGCGCCGCCGGCGCGGCCGTGGCGGCGACCGACGCGGTGATGTCCGGCGCGCTGGAGAACGCCTTCTGCGCCGTGCGTCCGCCGGGTCACCACGCCGGTCGCGCGCAGGCGATGGGCTTCTGTTTTCTCAACAACGTCGCCATCGCCGCGCGCCACGCGCTGGAGGCGCACGGTCTCGACCGCGTGGCGGTGGTCGACTTCGACGTCCACCACGGCAACGGCACCGAGGACATCCTGGCCGGCGACGAGCGCGTGCTGATGGTGGGCATCTTCCAGCACCCGTTCTATCCCCACACCGACATCGACCACGCGGCTGCCAACATGCTCAATCTGCCCGTGCCGGCCTACACCCGGGGCATGGACGTGCGTGAGCTGATCGAGGCCATGTGGATGCCGCGCTTGGAGGCGTTCCGGCCGCAGATGGTCTTCATCAGCGCCGGCTTCGACGCCCACCGCGACGACGAGCTGGGCCAGCTGCGGCTCAACGAACAGGACTTCGCCTGGATCACCGAGCGCGTGCGCGGCGTCGCGCAGCGCCATGCGGGCGGGCGAATCGTGTCGATGCTCGAAGGCGGCTATCACCTCGGCGCGCTGGCCACCAGCGTCGAGGCCCACGTGCGCGTGCTGGCCGACCTGTGACGGGACGTCGCGACGACCGATGCGCCTCGATGATTTCCTCGAACGCCTTCGGCAGGTGCGCATGGGCGGCCTGTGGCTCGAACTGGCGGTGCTCGCCGGCTGTCTCGCGCTGGCCTGGGGCCTGAGCCGCTGGTCCGGCCGCGGCCAGCCGCGCGATTCGATCTGGTTCGGCCAGCGCACGTTCGACGGGCTCCTGTTCCCGCTGCTGTCCCTGGTCTTCGTCGACCTCGCGCGTCGCGCCGTGCTGGACCACCAGGTGGTGGTCGTGCTGCGGATCGCGGTCTCGGTGTTCGCCTCGCTGGTGGCGATCCGTTTCATCGCCCGCGTGCTGCGCGCGGTGTTCCCGAATTCGGCGCTGGTCGGGCTGGTGGAGCGCACGGTGTCGTGGATCGCCTGGCTCGGCGCGGTGTTGTGGATCGTCGGATTGCTGCCGCCCGTCCTGGCCGAACTCGACGGGATCACGCTGGTCTTCGGGAAGGACCGCGTGAGCCTGCGCACGATCCTGGAAGGCACGCTGTCGGCCGGGCTGGTGCTGGTGATCGCGCTGTGGATCGCCGCCACGATCGAGAAACGCGTTCTAAGCCGCGCCGTGAGCGATCTGTCGATGCGCAAGGTGGCCTCCAACGCGATCCGCGCCTTCCTCCTGCTGGTGGGGCTGCTGTTCGCGCTGTCGGCGGTGGGCGTCGACCTGACGGCGCTGTCGGTGCTCGGCGGCGCGCTGGGGGTGGGGCTGGGCTTCGGCCTGCAGAAGCTGGCGGCCAACTACGTCAGCGGCTTCGTGATCCTGCTGGAGCGCTCGATCCGCATCGGCGACAACGTGAAGATCGACAGCTTCGAGGGCCGCATCACCGACATCAAGACGCGCTACACCCTGGTGCGCGCCGGCAACGGGCGCGAGGCGATCGTGCCCAACGAGTCGCTCATGACCAGCCGAGTGGAGAACCTCTCCCTGGCCGACCTCAAGTTCAACCTCACGACGGCCATCGTGGTGGGCTACGACAGCGACGTGGCGCAGGTCCAGGCCATCCTCGCCGACGCCGCGCGGGCTCAGCCGCGCGTGATGACGGAGCCGGCGCCGGTCGCTTTCCTCACGGCCTTCGCGCCGGACGGCATCGAGTTCACCCTGCATTTCTGGGTCGCCGACCCGGACAAGGGCAAGGACAACGTGCGCTCGGCCACCAACATCGCCATCCTGGAAGGACTGAGGGCGGCCGGGATCGAGATTCCCGGCCCGCAGCGGGTGCTGCGGGTGATGTCCCTTCCGGAGCGCTGGCCCAGGAACTTCCCCCCGGGGTCCGAAGCTACTTTATAATTTGAAAGAAAAGAACGATCGTTCTTTTTTCTGGACACTCCTTCGAGCCTGACCGCCACGGCGGTGACAGAAACGGACATCCGTCCAAAGAGACCGACCCTAGAATGATCGGTTGCCCTCTCGGAGGCACGCGGTTTTGCCATCTCATGGAGTCATATCAATGAAGGTTCTGGTCCCAGTCAAGCGGGTCGTCGACTACAACGTGAAGGTTCGGGTGAAATCCGACGGCAGCGGTGTGGACGTGGCCAATGTGAAGCACAGCATGAACCCCTTCGACGAGATCGCCGTCGAGGAGGCGGTGCGGTTGAAGGAGAAGGGCGTGGTCACGGAGATCATCGCCGTGTCCTGCGGCGAGACCAAGTGCCAGGAGACCCTGCGCACGGCGCTGGCGATCGGCGCGGACCGCGCCATCCTGGTGGAGACGGGCGTCGAGCTGCAGCCCCTGGCGGTGGCCAAGCTGCTCAAGGCGCTGATCGACAAGGAGCAGCCGCAGCTGGTGATCCTGGGCAAGCAGGCCATCGACGACGACGCCAACCAGACCGGGCAGATGCTCGCCGCGCTGGCCGAGCTGCCCCAGGGCACGTTCGCGAGCAAGGTCGAGGTCTCGGGCGACAGGGTGAGCGTCACGCGCGAGGTCGACGGCGGCCTGGAGACGGTCTCGCTCACGCTGCCGGCCATCGTCACGACCGACCTGCGCCTGAACGAGCCGCGCTACGTGACGTTGCCCAACATCATGAAGGCCAAGAAGAAGACGCTCGACGTCCTCAAGCCCGAGGACCTGGGCGTGGACGTCGCGCCGCGCCTGAAGACCCTGAAGGTCGCCGAGCCGCCCAAGCGCGGCGCCGGCGTCAAGGTGGCCGACGTGGCCGCCCTGGTGGACAAACTCAAGAACGAAGCCAAGGTGATCTGACCATGCCCATCCTCGTCATTGCCGAACACGACCACGCCAGCGTCAAGCCGGCCACCCTCAACACCGTCACGGCCGCGCTCGCCATCGGGGGCGACGTGCACGTGCTCGTCGCCGGCGCCAATGCCGCCGAGGCGGGCGCGGCCGCCGCGCAGATCGCCGGCGTCGCCAAGGTCATCGTCGCCGACGGCGCGAGCCTGACCGAAGGGCTGGCGGAGAACGTCGCCGCGCAGGTGCTGGCCATCGCCGGCAACTACAGCCACATCCTGTTCCCCTCGACCGCCGCGGGCAAGAACGTCGCCCCGCGCGTGGCCGCCAGGCTCGACGTGGCGCAGGTCAGCGACATCACGCGGGTCGTGGCGCCGGACACGTTCGAGCGCCCGATCTACGCGGGCAACGCCATCGCCACGGTGCAGAGCGCCGACAAGACGATCGTGATCACGGTGCGCACCACCGGTTTCGACGCCGCGGCGGCCACCGGCGGCAGCGCGACGGTGGAGAACGCCGAGGCGGTCGCCGACTCGGGCAAGTCCAGCTTCGTCGGTCGCGAGGTCACCAAGAGCGACCGGCCCGAACTCACCGCGGCCAAGATCATCGTCTCGGGCGGGCGCGCCCTGGGCAGCGCGGAGAAGTTCACGGAAGTGATGACGCCGCTGGCCGACAAGCTCAACGCCGGGCTGGGCGCGAGCCGCGCGGCGGTGGACGCGGGCTACGCGCCCAACGACTGGCAGGTCGGGCAGACCGGCAAGATCGTGGCGCCGCAGCTCTACATCGCCGCGGGCATCTCCGGGGCGATCCAGCATCTGGCGGGCATGAAGGACTCCAAGGTGATCGTGGCGATCAACAAGGACGAGGAGGCGCCGATCTTCTCGGTGGCCGACTACGGCCTCGTGGCCGACCTGTTCGTCGCCGTGCCGGAACTCGTCGGGAAGATCTGAGGACGGGCGCCCTCGCGCTCACCACAGGCATCCAGAAGGCATCGTTCGCGGTGCCTTTTTCGTATCTGAACGACGGGGTCGCGCGTGTCGCGCGGCCCGTCGCGATTTCCCCGTCCTCATCCGGAGACCCAGAGAAATGACCTACCGCGCCCCGCTCGAAGATATGCTGTTCGACATGGAACACCTCGCGCGGCTCGACGCCATCGCCGCGCTGCCGGGCTTCGAGGACGCCGGCCTGGAGACCGCGCGCGCCGTGCTGGCCGAATGCGCGCGCTTCACGCAGGACGTGGTCGCACCGCTGAACGTGGCGGGCGACCGCGAACCCTCGTCGTTCAGGGACGGCGTGGTCACCACCACGCCGGGTTTCAGGGACGCGTTCGCGCAGTACACGGCGGGGGGCTGGCAGGGCCTGCAGCATCCGCTGGACTTCGGCGGCCAGGGCCTGCCCAAGACCATCGGCGCGGCCTGCGCGGAGATGCTGAACGCGGCCAACATGAGCTTCGCGCTGTGCCCGCTGCTGTCCGACGGCGCCATCGAGGCGCTGCTCACGGCCGGCTCCGACGCGCTCAAGTCGACCTACCTCGGCAAGCTGGTGAGCGGCGAGTGGACCGGCACCATGAACCTGACCGAGCCTCAGGCCGGCAGCGACCTGTCGCTGGTGCGCACGCGCGCCGAGCCCGTGGGCGACGGCACCTACAAGGTCTTCGGCACCAAGATCTACATCACCTACGGCGAGCACGACATGGCCGCCAACATCGTGCACCTGGTGCTCGCGCGGGTGGTCGGCGCGCCCGAGGGCGTCAAGGGCATCAGCCTGTTCGTGGTGCCCAAGTTCCTGCCCACGGCCGACGGCGCGCCGGGCGAGCGCAACGACGTGCATTGCGTGAGCATCGAGCACAAGCTGGGCATCAAGGCCTCGCCCACGGCGGTGCTGCAGTACGGCGACCACGGCGGCGCGCTGGGCTGGCTGGTGGGCGAGGAGAACCGCGGGCTGGAGTACATGTTCATCATGATGAACGCGGCGCGCTATGCGGTGGGCGTGCAGGGCGTGGCGATCGCCGACCGCGCCTACCAGCACGCCGTGGCCTATGCCCGCGAGCGCGTGCAGAGCCGCCCGGTCGACGGGTCCGCGAACGCGAGCGTGGCGATCATTCAGCACCCCGACGTGCGCCGCATGCTCATGACCATGCGGGCCCAGACCGAGGGCTGCCGCGCCATGGCCAGCGTGGCCGCCGCCGCCTACGACGCCGCGCACCACGCGACCGACGAGGCGGCGCGCCGCGAGAACGCCACCGTCCACGAGTTCCTGGTGCCGCTGGTCAAGGGCTATTCGACCGAGATCGGCATCGAGGTGGCCTCGCTGGGCGTGCAGGTGCACGGCGGCATGGGCTTCATCGAGGAGACCGGCGCGGCGCAGTACCTGCGCGACGCGCGCATCCTGACGATCTACGAGGGCACCACCGCCATCCAGGCCAACGACCTGGTCGGGCGCAAGACCGCGCGCGACGGCGGACGGACCGCGCGCGCGCTGGCCGAGCGGATCGCGCGGACCGAGGCGGAACTCGAGGCCAGCGGCAGCGAGGCGGCGCTGGCCGTGCGCGCGCGCCTGCGGGCCGCGCGCGAGGCCTTCGTCGAGGTGGTCGATTTCGTGGTCGCGCAGGCCAAGGCCGCGCCCAACGCCGTCTTCGCGGGCAGCGTGCCCTACCTGATGCTGGCGGGCAACCTGGTGGCCGGCTGGCAGCTGGCGCGCTCGCTGCTGGTCGCCCAGACGCTGATCGAGGAGGGCGCCGGCGCCGAGGCGGCCTTCCTGCACGCCAAGACCGCCACGGCGCGCTTCTACGCCGAGCACATCCTGAACAAGGCGCCGGGCGTGCGCGACAGCATCGTCCATGGCGCCGACAGCGTCATGGCGCTGGCGCCGGACGCGTTCTGATCCCCCGGGCGGCCCGCCCTGTCGCCCGTTCGACCTGCTCCTGCCGCCCCGCGGCCTATAACGCCTTCCTTCCCCCGAACGGAGTTTCCATGTCCCGACTGCCTCCCGTGCTCGCCAACCTGCCGTTGCCCATCATCGGTTCGCCGCTGTTCATCATCAGCAACCCGAAGCTGGTCATCGCGCAGTGCACGGCCGGGGTGGTGGGGTCGATGCCGGCGCTCAACGCGCGGCCGGCGTCGCTGCTCGACGAGTGGCTCGCCGAGATCACCGAGGCCCTGGCCGCGCACGACCGCGCGCACCCCGACCGGCCCGCCGCGCCGTTCGCCATCAACCAGATCGTCCACAAGAGCAACGACCGGCTCGAGCACGACATGGAACTCGTCGCCAAGTACAAGGTGCCGATCGTCATCACTTCCCTGGGCGCGCGCACCGACGTCAACGACGCGGTGCACGCCTACGGCGGCGTCACGCTGCACGACATCATCAACAACGTCTATGCCAGGAAGGCGATCGAGAAGGGCGCCGACGGCCTCATCGCGGTGGCTGCCGGCGCCGGCGGCCACGCGGGCGTGAAGAGCCCGTTCGCCCTGATCCAGGAGATCCGGCAATGGTTCGACGGCCCGGTGGCGCTGTCGGGGGCCATCGCCACCGGCGACGCCGTGCTGGCCGCGCAGGCGATGGGGGCCGACTTCGCCTACATCGGCACCGCCTTCATCGCCACCGAGGAAGCGCGCGCGAGCGACGACTACAAGCGCGCCATCGTCGAGGGCAGCTCCGACGACATCGTCTACTCCAACCTTTTCACGGGCGTGCACGGCAACTACCTCGCGCCCAGCATCGTGGCCGCCGGGCTCGACCCGGCCAACCTGCCCCAGGGCGACCTCAAGACCATGAACTTCGCCACCGGCGACGGTTCCAAGGCCAAGGCCTGGAAGGACATCTGGGGCTCGGGCCAGGGCATCGGCGCCATCGGCGAGGTGACCAGCGCGGCCGCCTACGTCGACAGGTTGCGGCGCCAGTACCAGGCCGCCCGCGAACGGCTCGCGCTGTAGCCGGCAAGGCCTCCGGGCCGCGACCGCTTCGACCGGGAGCGGGGCAGGGCGATGGCGGTCCGCCGCGCGGTTGTGCGGATAATTCCGTCCCATGAGCGGCAACACATTCGGAAATCTCTTCGCAGTCACCAACTTCGGTGAATCCCACGGTCCCGCGATCGGCTGCGTCATCGACGGGTGTCCGCCGGGCATGGCGCTCTCGGAGGCGGACATCCAGGGCGACCTCGACCGCCGCCGCCCCGGCACCAGCCGCCACGTCACGCAGCGCAACGAGCCCGACGCGGTGCAGATCCTCAGCGGCGTCCACGAAGGCCGCACCACCGGCACGCCGATCGCGCTGCTGATCCAGAACACCGACCAGCGCAGCAAGGACTACGGCCAGATCGCCCAGCAGTTCCGGCCCGGCCACGCCGACTTCACCTACTGGAAGAAATACGGCATCCGCGACCCGCGCGGCGGCGGGCGCTCGTCGGCGCGGCTGACCGCGCCGATGGTCGCGGCCGGCGCGGTGGCCAAGAAGTGGCTGCTGGAGAAATACGGCACGGTGTTCCGCGGCTGCATGACGCAGATCGGCGAGGTCGCCATTCCGTTCGAGGACTGGTCGCACGTGCCGGCCAATCCGTTCTTCGCCCCGGTGGCCGACGTGTCGCACCTGGAGGCCTACATGGACGCCCTGCGCAAGTCCGGCGACTCGTGCGGCGCGCGCATCCGCGTCACGGCCTCGGGCGTGCCGGTGGGCCTGGGCGAACCGCTGTTCGACAAGCTCGACGCCGAGATCGCCTACGCCATGATGGGCATCAACGCGGTCAAGGGCGTGGAGATCGGCGCCGGTTTCGCCAGCGTCGCGCAGCGCGGCACCACGCACGGCGACTCGATCACGCCCGGGGGGTTCGCGACCAACAACGCCGGCGGCGTGCTCGGCGGCATCAGCACCGGGCAGGACCTGGAGGTGGGCATCGCCATCAAGCCGACCAGTTCGATCCTCAGCCCGCGCCAGTCGATCGACGTCAACGACCAGCCGGTGGAGGTCGTCACCAAGGGCCGCCACGACCCCTGCGTGGGCATCCGCGCGACGCCGATCGCCGAGGCCATGCTGGCGCTGGTGGTGATGGAGCACGCCCTGCGCCAGCGCGCGCAGTGCGGTGAGCCCGCCGCGGCGGCGGGTGCCGACACGGGGCGGCTCCAGGCGTCTTTCCTTTAAGCGGCACTTTTCCGGGGTGACGTGCTCCGACACGCCTGCCGGTCGTGGCGACCGCCCACCGGCCGCCGCCCATCCTTTTCCGAACGGACCTCCCGATGTTTTCCATGCCGCCCGCCACCCAGGCGCTGATCCTCAGCTGCGTCGTCGTCTTCGTCCTCCAGTCGCTGGGCGTGGACGGCCTCGCGGCCTTCGCGCTGTGGCCCTGGGACTCGGGCGGCTTCCTGCCGTGGCAGGTGGTGACCTACGCCTTCCTGCACGGCGGTCTGTCGCACCTCGTGTTCAACATGTTCGGCCTGTTCATGTTCGGCGCCGAGCTCGAACGGGTCTGGGGCGCCTGGCGCTTCCTGGTGTTCTATGCCGCCAGCGTGCTGTGCGCCGCCCTGGCGCAGCTGGCGGTCGCGGCCTGGAGCGGCAGCCCCAACCCCACCATCGGCGCCTCGGGCGGGCTGTTCGGCCTGCTCGCGGGCTTCGCGATGCTGTTTCCCAAGCGCACCATCGTGCCGCTCATCCCGCCGATCCCGATGCCGGCCTGGCTCTTCGTGGTGCTCTACGGTCTGGTCGAACTGACGCTGGGCGTCACCGGCAGCATGAGCGGCGTGGCGCACTTCGCGCACCTGGGCGGCATCCTCGGCGGCTGGCTCACGCTGCGCTATTGGCGCGGGCAGATCCCGTTCGGCAGCCGGCGCTGACGCCGGGGGCGGGTTGACGTCCGCCCGGTCGTCGCCACCATCGGAGTTCCGAACCGACGCGTTCCCACCTTCTACCGACCGGAGTCCCATCCATGGCCACCCCCCTCAAGATCGATTTCGTCTCCGATGTCTCGTGCCCGTGGTGCGCCGTCGGCCTGGGGGCGCTCGAGGCCGCCCTCGCGCGCGTCGCGCCCGAGGTGCGGGCCGAACTGCACTTCCAGCCGTTCGAGCTCAATCCCGGGATGGCCGCCGAGGGGCAGGACATCGGCGAGCACCTGCAGGAGAAGTACGGGTCCACCCCGGAACAGCGGGCCCAGGCGAGCGAGGCGATCCGCCAGCGCGGCGAGGCCGTCGGCTTCACCTTCACGTCCGGCGCCCGCCGACGCATTTACAACACCTTCGACGCGCACCGCCTGCTGCACTGGGCGGGGCTCGAGAGCCCGGCGCGCCAGTACGCGCTCAAGAAAGCGCTGCTGAAGGCCTATTTCACCGACGGCCTCGATCCGTCGGACCACGACACGCTGGTGCGGCTCGCCGGCGACGCGGGCCTGGACCCGGCGCGCGCGCGCGAGATCCTGGCCGGCGACGACCACGCCGACGCGGTGCGCGAGCGCGAGCGCCTCTACACCGACGCCGGCATCCATTCGGTGCCGGCGATCATCCTGAACGACCGGCACCTGATCTCGGGCGGCCAGCCGGTCGAGGTGTTCGAGCGCGCGCTGCGTCAGATCGCCGGCGCCCAGCCGTCCCAGGTGATGTCGGCCTGAGGCTTGCGCGCACGCGGCGGCGGTGGCGTTCCCGGCTGCCGGCCCGTGTGCCGCGACGTCAGCCGCTGCGCGCCGCGTGCTTCTTGCCGATGGCGTGGACGATGGCCGGGACCTCGGCCGACAGTTCGCGCGCCAGATAGCCCAACGGTCCGTGGCGCCGCCCGAGCGCGTGGCCGGCGCGCGCGTGCAGCAGCACGCCCCAGGCGCTGGCCTGCAGGGGCGACAGTCCGCGCGCCGCCAGCCCGCCGATCAGACCGGCGAGGGTGTCGCCCGAGCCCGACGTGGCCAGCCCGGGCGTTCCGCCGTCGAAGCGCCAGGCGCCTTCGCCCGGTTGCACGATGAAGGTCTCCGCGCCCTTGAGCGCGACGCACGCGTTCCAGCGCGCGGCGGCCTCCCGCGCGGTGCCCAACGGGTCGTCGCACACCGCCTCCTTGGTCAGCCCGGTCAGGTGCGCCATCTCGCCCGGGTGAGGCGTCAGCACCACCGGCTGGTCGAAGGGACCGTCGCGCGCCACCGACATGGCGTAGGCGTCCAGCACGACCACGGCCTCGCGCAGCAGCGGCAGCAGCCCGCGCACGAAGGCGACGCTGCGCGTCTCGTCGAGCATGCCCGGGCCCAGCACCACGGCACCGGCCTTCGCGGCGACCGATTCCAGCGCCGCGCGCCCCCGGGCCAGCAGGCCGCCGCCCTTGTTCTCGGCCAGGGCGATGACGCGCGCCTCGGGAATCGCCAGCGCCAGGCCGAGCGCCACGCGCTCGGGCGCGGCGATGGTCAGTTTTCCCGCGCCGACGCGCAGGGCCGCGACGGCGGCCAGGAGCGCCGCGCCCGGGATCTCGTGGCTGCCCGCCACGACCAGCACGTGGCCGCGCGTCTCCTTGTCGGCCGTGCCTTCGGGGGCTGGCAGCGGCCAGCGCGCGAGCGCGGCGTCGTCGATGCGCCGGGGCGCCGCCGGTGCAGCGCCGGTCCGCGGACGTGCGCGGGTCTTCGCCGGCGCATCGGCAATGGCGTCGGCCGCGCGGCGCGGCCGTGGGGAAGCGGCGGTCATGGCTTGGGCGAGGTCTGCTCGTCGGGCTCGGTGGTGACCGGCGTCGCCGCCTCGCGCAGCGGCGCGAGGAAGTTCACCAGGTCGAGCGCCATCACGTCGTCCTGGTCGGCGGGGCTGTCGTCCGGACGCGCGCGGTAGGAGGTGACCGCGCAATTGGGCACGTCGCCCTGGCGGTCGATGTCGAGGATCCGCTGCTCGTCCATGTGCTCCATCAGGTAGCGCATGCAGTTGACGATCACCTGGTGGCCCACCACCAGCACGCGCCGTCCGGCGTACTCGCGCGTCACCATCTCCAGCAGGCTGCGCAGGCGCAGGATGACGTCGCACCAGCTCTCGCCGCCCGGCGGGCGGAAATAGAACTTGCCGACGTGGCCGCGCTGTTCGTCGAGTTCGGGGTGCTTCTGCTGGATGCCGAAGCGCGTCAGGCGGTCCAGGATGCCGAATTCCTTCTCGCGCAGCCGCTCGTCCAGGCGCAGGCGCACGCCCTGTCCGGCGCCCAGACCGGCGCTCTCGGCCAGCAGGCGGGCCGTCTCGCGGGCCCGCACGTAGGGCGAGCACAGGATGACCTCGGGCCGCTCGTCCGGGGGCAGCCGCCCGAACCAGTCGCCCACCGCCTGCGCCTGCTCGACGCCGAGGTCCGACAGCGGCACGTCGATGTCGCGCCAGGCGATGTCGATGACCGGCAGGCCGCCGGATTCGGCGGCGTCGCGCGCGACGTTGCCGGCGCTCTGGCCATGGCGGATGAGCCAGAGCGTCCGTGGCCAGGCGGTGGTGGAGGAAGCGGGGGAGGAGGAGTTCGCTGTGGAAGGCATCGGGCCATGATAGGAAGCGCCTCCGCGCCATTCCGTAGGCGGAGGCCGCCGGCATTCACAGCGCGTTACGGCGCGGGTGCCGGTCGCGGTTTTAATCGGGTGGTCGTCAAACAACGGATTTCGTCCATGCCCGAGCGTCATTCATCGGATTTCAGACCCGTGCCCGAGTCCTCGCGTGGCTTCGGTGGCGTGTTGCTGGTCCTGGCCATCCTGGCCGGCGCCGCCGGTTTCGCCTGGTGGTACTGGCTGCGGCAGCCCCCGGTGCCGGCCGACGTGTCGCCGCCGTCGGCGAGCGTGCCCGACCAACCCGCGGCCGAAACGCCGCCGCCCGCGTCCGAGCAGGCCATCGGTCCGCAGCACCCGATCGACGCCGTGGCCCCGCCCGAGGGCGCGCTGCCGCGCCTGAACGATGCCGACGCGCGCGTCACGGCGGCGCTGGGCGAACTGCTCGGCGGTGCGAAATCGCTGTCCTTCCTGCAGCTCGACGGTTTCGTGCGGCGCGTGGTGGCCACGGTCGACAACCTCGTGCGCCCCCAGGCGGCCGCGCGCATGTGGCCGGTCCAGCCCGCGCCCGGACGCTTCACGGTGGCAGGCGCGGCGGGCGGCCCGCAGACCATCGACGTCGCCAACGCGGCGCGCCACGGGGCCTTCGTCGCCTTCGTCGAGACCATCGACGTCGGGCGCGCCGCGGCGCTCTACGCCCGGCTGTACCCGCTGTTCCAGGAGGCGTACGAGGAGCTGGGCTATCCGGGGCGCTATTTCAACGACCGCCTGATCGCCGTCATCGACCACCTGCTGCAGGCGCCCGAGCCCGAGGGGCCCGTGGCGGTGACGCTGGTCGAGGTGAAGGGCGAGTACGCGACGCCCCGGCCCTGGACGCGCTACGAGTTCGTCGACCCCGAACTGGAATCGCTCTCCAGCGGCCAGAAGCTCCTGGTGCGCATGGGCGTGGCCAACGAACGCCGGCTGAAGGCACGGCTCGCGGCGTTCCGCGAACGCATCGCCGCGGGCGCCGTCGCGACCCGGCGCTGAAGCCGTCGCCGGCGCGCCGGCCCGGCGCCGCCGGCGTTCAGTCGGCCTCGGCGTAGGCCTCGACGGGCAGGCAGCTGCAGAACAGGTTGCGGTCGCCGTAGACGTTGTCGACGCGGCCCACCGGCGGCCAGTACTTCGCCGACCGGAGCGCGGCGATCGGGTAGGCGCCGAGTTCGCGCGCATAGGGCCGCGACCATTCGGTGCCCAGCAGGCTCGCGGCCGTGTGCGGGGCGTGCTTGAGCGGGTTGACGTCCTTGGGCCAGACGCCTTCCTCGACGCGGCGGATCTCGCCCCGGATGGCGATCATGGCGTCGATGAAGCGGTCGAGCTCGGCCAGCGGCTCGCTCTCGGTGGGCTCGACCATCAGCGTGCCGGGCACCGGGAAGCTCAGCGTCGGCGCGTGGAAGCCGTAGTCGATCAGCCGCTTGGCGACATCCTCGGCGGTGATGCCGCAGCGCTTGGCGATCGGGCGCAGGTCCAGGATGCACTCGTGCGCGACGTGGCCGTTGGGGCTGGCGTAGAGCGTGGGGTAGTGGTCGAGCAGGCGGGCGCTGACGTAGTTGGCGCTCAGGATGGCGGTCTCGGTGGCGGCCTGGAGGCCGTCGGCGCCCATCATGCGGCAGTACATCCAGCTGATCGGCAGCACCGCCGCGTTGCCCAGCGGCGCGGCGGAGACGACGCCCACGGCGTGCTCGGGCAGCACCGCGGCGTCGGGGTTGGCGCTCGCGTGGCCGGGCAGGAAGGGCACCAGGTCGGCCACCACGCACACCGGGCCGACGCCGGGGCCGCCGCCGCCGTGCGGGATGCAGAAGGTCTTGTGCAGGTTCAGGTGGCTGACGTCGCCGCCGAACTCGCCCGGCGCCGCCACGCCGACCAGCGCGTTCATGTTCGCACCGTCGACGTACACGCGACCGCCATGGGCGTGCACCAGCTCGCACAACTCCTTCACGCGCGTCTCGAAGACGCCGTGCGTGCTGGGGTAGGTGATCATCACGGCGGCGAGGTCGGAGGCGTGCTTCTCGCAGGCGCGTTTCAGGTCGTCCATGTCGACGTTGCCGTTGGCGTCGCAGGCCGTCACGACCACCCGCATGCCGACCATCTGCGCGCTGGCCGGGTTGGTGCCGTGCGCCGATGACGGGATCAGGCAGACGTCGCGCGCGCTGTCGCCGCGCGAGGCGTGCCAGGCCCGGATGGCCAGCAGGCCGGCGTACTCGCCCTGCGAGCCGGCGTTGGGCTGCAGGCTGATGCCGGCGTAGCCGGTGGCCTCGCAGAGCCAGTCGCGCAGCTGCCGGTCGAGTTCGGCGTAGCCCTCGCGCTGGTCGGCCGGCGCGAACGGGTGGATGTCCGCGAATTCGGGCCAGGTGACGGGAATCATCTCGCTGGTCGCGTTGAGCTTCATGGTGCAGCTGCCCAGCGGGATCATGGTGCGGTCGAGCGCGAGGTCCTTGTCGGAGAGGGCACGGATGTAGCGCAGCATGGCCGTCTCGCTGCGGTGCGTGTTGAACACCGGGTGCGCGAGGAAGGCGCTGGTGCGGCGCAGGGCCTCGGGGATCATCGGCGTGGCGTCGGCGGCGAGCGCCTCGAAGCGCGGCATCGCCACGCCGGCGGGCACGAACAGCGCCCACAGCGTCTCGATGTCGGGGCGCGTGGTGGTCTCGTCGAGCGAGACGCCCAGGTGCTGCTGCAGCCGGTGGCGCAGGTTGACGCCGGCGGCCTCGGCGCGCGCGACGATGGCGGCGGTGGCCTCGCCGGTCTTCACGGTCAGGGAGTCGAAGGCGGTGTCGTTGACGGTCTCGAAGCCCATCTGCGCCAGGCCGCGCGCCAGCAGGCCGGTGAGGGTGGCCACGCGGCGCGCGATGCGCGCGAGGCCGTCGGGGCCGTGGTAGACGGCGTACATGCTCGCCACCACCGCGGGCAGCACCTGCGCCGTGCAGATGTTCGAGGTCGCCTTCTCGCGCCGGATGTGCTGCTCGCGCGTCTGCAGCGCCAGGCGCAGGGCGGGTGCGCCGTGGGCGTCGACGCTCACGCCCACCAGGCGGCCGGGCAGCGAGCGCTTGTAGGCGTCGCGGCAGGCCAGGTAGGCCGCGTGCGGGCCGCCGTTGCACATCGGCATGCCGAAGCGCTGGGTGGTGCCGCAGACGATGTCGGCGTCCCATTCGCCTGGCGGCGCGAGCAGCGTGAGCGCCAGCAGGTCGGCCGCCACGCACAGGGCGGCATCGTGGCGGTGGGCGAGGTCGGCCAGCGCGCGCAGGTCGTGCACCTGCCCGGTGGTGGCCGGGTACTGCGCGAGCGCGCCGAAGAAGTCGCCCGCCTCCATCAGCTGCGGCAGCGACTGCGCCGCGGTGCTGACCCTGAGCTCGATGCCCAGCGGCGCCGCGCGCGTGCGCAGCACCTCGATGGTCTGCGGGTGGCAATCGCCCGCCACCAGGAAGACGGTGCTCTTCGCCTTCACGCTGCGGCGCGCGAGCGTCATGGCCTCGGCGGCGGCGGTCGCCTCGTCGAGCATCGAGGCGTTGGCGATGGCCATGCCCGTGAGGTCGCACACCATGGTCTGGAAGTTCAGCAGCGCCTCCATGCGGCCCTGCGAGATCTCGGCCTGGTAGGGCGTGTAGGCGGTGTACCAGGCCGGGTTCTCCAGCACGTTGCGCAGGATCACGCCCGGCGTGTGCGTGCCGTAGTAGCCCTGGCCGATGAAATTGCGCGCGACCTTGTTCTTCGCCGCCATGGCCTTGAGTTCGGCCAGCGCCTCGGCCTCGCTCGCGGCGCCCGGCAGGTTCATCGGCCGCGTGCGGCGGATGGCCGCGGGCACGATGCCGTCGATCAGTGCGGCGCGCGTGGCCGAACCGATGACCGGCAGCATGCGTGCCTCGTCGGCCGGCGAGATGCCGATGTGCCTGGGAATAAATTCACCGGCGGTGTCGAGGTCGCTCGGAAGGGAGGAAGCGTTGGATGGCATGGCGGTGCGCAAGGATGGCGGGCTTCAGCCGGCGGCGAAGGCGTCGTAGTCGGCCGCGTCGAGGAGGGCGTCGACCTGCGCGGCGTCGGACAGCTTGACCTTGAAGAACCAGCCGGCGCCCAGCGGGTCGGTGTTGGCCAGACCGGGGTCGGCGCGCAGGGCCTCGTTGACCTCGGTGACCTCGCCCGAGACGGGCATGAAGACATCGGCGGCGGCCTTGACCGACTCGACCACGCCGGCGACGTCGCCCTGCGCGTAGGTCGTGCCGACCTCCGGCAGGTCGACGAACACCACGTCGCCCAGCGCGTCCTGCGCGTGCACCGTGATGCCGACGGTGGCGGCATCGGCGCCGGTGGTGTCGACCCACTCGTGGTCTTTGGTGAACTTGACGGTCATGGGGAGGGCTCCTGGGAAAGGGAAGGAAGAGGAAGCAAAGGGAAGGGAGAAGCGTAGCGGGGCCGGCGGCGGCGCGTGTCGGCGGGCGGGCGGCGTCGGCGGCGGACGCACGGGATCAGCCCCGGAAATAGCGCGCCGGCACGAAGGGCAGCGGCACCACCTCCATCGGCACGGCCTTGCCGCGCACGCGCGCCTGCAGCCGGGTGCCGTGCGTGGCCAGGGCCAGGGGCACGTAGCCCATCGCGATGGGTCGGTCGACGGTCGGCGCGAGCAGGCCGCTGGTGACCTGGCCGACCCACTGGCCGTCGACCGATTCGAGCGGCGTGCCGTCGCGCACCGGCACGCGCTCGAGCGCGACCAGGCCGACGCGCCGGCGCGCGGTCGCCCCGCCATCGGCCGCGTCGAGCTGCGCCAGCACGCGGTCGGCGCCGGGAAAGCCGCCGGCGCGCGCGCCCCCGGTGCGCCGCACCTTCTGCATCGCCCAGGTCAGCGCGGCCTCGACCGGCGTCGTGGTGCGGTCGATGTCGTGGCCGTAGAGGCACAGGCCGGCCTCGAGCCGCAGCGCGTTGCGCGCGCCCAGGCCGATCGGCAGCACCTCGGGCTCGGCCAGCAGCCAGCGCGCGAGCGGTTCGGCATCCCTGGCGCGCACCGAGAGCTCGAAGCCGTCCTCGCCGGTGTAGCCGCTGCGCATGACGAAGGCGGCGATGGCGGCATCGCCCGCGCCGATGCGCACCGCGCCGCCGGTCATGAAGACGAAGCGATCGATGCCGGGCGACAGCCGTTCCAGCACGGCCGCGGCCCGCGGACCCTGCAGGGCGAGCAGGGCGTGGTCGGGCAGGGGCTGCACCTCGCAGCGCGCTGCGATGCGGGTCCGGATGTGCGCGAGGTCGGCCGCCTTGCAGGCGCCGTTGACGATCACGAAGTAGGAACCGCCTCCCTCGTTGAAGCACATCAGGTCGTCGAGGATGCCGCCCTCGTCGTCGAGCAGCAGTCCGTAGCGCTGCCGGCCGGGCGCGAGCCCGATGACGTCGATCGGCATCAGCGATTCGAGGGCGGCAGCGGCGTCGGGACCGACGAGGCGCAGCTGGCCCATGTGGGAGATGTCGAAGAGCCCGGCGGCGGCACGCGTGTGGCGATGCTCGGCGACGAGGCCGGTGGGGTACTGCACAGGCATCGCGTAGCCGGCGAAGGGCACCATGCGCGCGCCGAGCGCGACGTGCAGGTCGTGCAGCGGGGTGCGCAGCAACGCGGCAGTGTCGGCGGCATCGACGGGAGAAGCGGGGGCGGCGGTCATGGAACGCTTTCCGGTGAACGAGGGGCGGATCGAATTCCACGGCTCGCAAGCCGTGGGCCACCCCTGCTGTCCGCTCTACCTGAGAGATTCGCCCCGTCCTCGCACCGGTCCCGGGGGTTGCTCCTTCGGTGGACCGGCTCCGTCGCCCTCGAGCGCGCACCGGTCTCTCTCCAGCAGGGAAACGCCCGCCTGAGCGGACGCTTCGTCAGTCCTTTTGCCTGAGCGTTTGGAAATGATCCTGCGCCTTCGGCGGCCTTCGCTGGGAAGGCTCTCTCCTGACCCGGGCGAGTGTAGTGGAGGATGCCGCGTCGCCCGCTGACGGGTGTGTCGCTACTTGAAACCGAGCGCGCGCGGCAGCCAGGTGCTCAGCGCCGGCACGAACGTCAGCAGCACCAGCACCGCCCCGTGCGCCCACAGGAACGGCACGAGTTCGCGCACCAGTTGCGACATCGGCACCTTCGAGACGTTGCAGGTCACGAACAGCAGCCCGCCCACCGGCGGGGTGATCATCCCCAGGGTGAGGTTGTAGATCACGATCATCGCGAAATGCACCGGGTCGACGCCCAGCTTGATCGCCACCGGCGCGAGGATCGGCGCGAGCACCATCACGCCGGGCAGCGGCTCGATGAAGATGCCGAACAGCAGCAGGAAGACGTTGACGATGATGAGGAACATCCACGGCGACAGCTTCATCGAGATCAGCCACTCGGCCATCTGCTGCGGGATGCCCTCGATGGTCAGCACCCAGGCGAAGGACGCCGACAGGCCGATGATGATCAGCACCGAGGCCGACAGCAGCGCCGAGCGCTCCAGGATGTTGGGCAGCGCCTTCCATTCGAGCGTGCGGTAGACGAACTTGCCGCACAGCAGCGCATAGAACACCGCCACCACCGAGGCTTCGGTCGGCGTGAACCAGCCCGCGCGCATGCCCCCCAGGATCACCACCGGCAGCAGGATCGCCGGCAGCGCCTTCCAGCTCGTGACGAGGATCTCGCGCAGCGGCGGCAGCCGGCCGTCGCCCTTGTAGTTGCGCTGCCTGGAGACGTGGAAGTTGACCGCGCACATCGCCCCCGCGATCAGGAGGCCCGGCAGGATGCCCGCGACGAACAGCGAGCCGACGGAGACCGTCTCGTCCTGCAGCGCATAGATGATCATGATGATCGAGGGCGGGATGATCGGCCCGACGATGGCGGTCGAGGCGGTGAGCGCGGCGGCGTAGGAGCGGTCGTAGCCGGCCTTGCCCATCATCTTGATGAGCATCGACCCCGGCCCGGCCGCATCGGCCAGCGCAGAGCCGGAGATGCCGGAGAAGAAGGTGAGCGACACCACGTTGGTGTAGCCCAGCCCGCCGCGCTTGTGGCCGACGAACTGCCCGGCGAAGCGCAGCAGCACCTCGGTGAGCGAGCCGCCGCTCATCAGTTCGGCCGCCAGGATGAAGAAGGGCACCGCCATCAGCGGAAAGCTGTCGATGCCCGTGAAGGTCTCCTTGAGCAGCACGAGGAGCGGGTAGCTCTCCGCCAGGATCAGGGTGGCGGCCGTGGCCATGCCCAGCGCGAAGGCCACCGGCACGCCGATGGCCAGGAACACGCAGGCGGAGACGATGAGAACGATGCTGGCATCCATGCCGCGGCTCCTACAGCGAAGCGCTGGCGTTGGCGTCGAAATGCGCGTCGGAGCGGAATTCCCGCCGCAACACGTAGCCCTTGACGACGAAGGCGAAATGCACGATCAGCAGCACGCCGCCGATCGACATCGCGCTGTAGATGTAGCCGAAGGGCAGCTGCGTGACCGCGGTGAGCTGGAACATGGTGCGCTGGATGTAGAGCCAGCCGTACCAGACCAGGAAGCCGAAGAAGGCGAACAGCAGCGCCGCGACGATCGCGCGCACCACGACGGCGCCCCGCCCGGGCAGGGCGTCCTGCAGGTTCTCCACCGCGATGTGGCCGCCGTAGCGCAACACCGGCCCGGCGCCCAGGAACGTCAGCCAGATCATCATGTGGCGCGACACCTCCTCGGCCCATTCGAGCGAATGGTTGGTGAGGTAGCGCAGCGCCACGTTGACGAAGATGATGACCGACATCGCAGCCAGCAGGAGGATCAGCGCCCAGCGGTTGGCGGCTGTGAAATGGCGCTCGAAGGCTTGCACGGTCCGGGAGGCCTCTTACTTGACGTCGGTGATCTTCTTGATGTTGTCGGCGCCGAACTCCTTGGCGTACCCGACATAGGCCGGCTTGAGCGCCTCGCGGAAGGCGGCGCCGTCGACGGTCCGCGTGACCTTCATGCCCTGGCTCTCGAGCAGGGCGATGCCGCTGTTCTCGTCGTCGTTGACCTTCTTGCGCTGGGCCACCGCGGCGGTCTGCGCCGCCGCGACGAAGACCTTCTTGTCGGCGTCGGAGAGCTTGTTCCAGGTCTTGGGCGACATCAGCAGCAGGGCCGGTGAGTAGACGTGACCGGTCATCGACAGGTGCTTCTGCACCTGGGAGAACTTCGACGCCAGGATCACCGGGATCGGGTTCTCCTGGCCGTCGACCGTGCCCTGCTGCAGGGCGCCGAACAGTTCCGGGAACGCCATCGGCGTGGGCAGGATGCCGAAGGTGCGGTAGCCGTCCATGTGCACCTTGTTCTCCATGGTGCGCATCTTCAGTCCGGCCGCGTCGGTCGGCTTGACGATGTCGCGCTTGTTGTTCGTCATGTGGCGAAAGCCGTTCTCCGTCCAGGCCAGCGCGACGATCCCCTTGGCGGGGAACTTGGTCAGGAGGTCCTGGCCGATCGGCCCGTCCATGACCTTGCGCGCGTGGTCGTAGTCGCGGAAGAGGAACGGCAGGTCGACGATGCGGACCTCGGGCACGAAGTTGCCCACCGGGCCGGTGGAGGTGTTGAGCAGGTCCTGCGTGCCCAGCTGGATGGCCTCGATCTGCTCGCGCTCGCCGCCGAGCGCGGAGTTGGCGAAGTGCTGGCACTTGTAGCGCCCCTGGGTGCCCTTCTCGACCTCGTCGCAGAAGACGGTCGAGCCGACGCCGTAGTGCGATTCCTTGGAGGTGGCGTAGCCGATCTTCAGCGTGGTGGTCTGTGCCTGGACGCCGGAGGCGCCCGCGAAGCCGAGGGCGAGCGCGAGGGCCGTGGCGAGGATGCCGTTGTTCATGGGTCGTGTGTCTCCGGGATGGTCTGGCGCCCCAGCGGCGCCCCGCCGGACTATGCGTCACCCCGGCCCCGTTTCGCGTCGGGGGTTACACGGACACGGGAGCGAAAAGAACCGGATTGGTCAGGCCACCGGCCGGCGCGCGGACTTCGGGCGGAAGGCTGCGCAGACCGTCGCGTCGGTCTCCAGGTAGGGCCCGCCGATCAGGTCGATGCAGTAGGGCACGGCGGCGAAGATGCCGGCGACCGCCTGCGAGCCATCGTCGTCGCGCAGGCCCTCCAATGTCTCGGCGATGGCCTTCGGCTGCCCGGGCAGGTTCAGGATCAGCGCGCGGTCGCGGACGACGGCGACCTGACGCGACAGGATCGCCGTGGGCACGAAGCGCAGGCCGATCTGGCGCATCTGCTCGCCGAAGCCGGGCAGTTCCTTGTGCGCCACCTCCAGCGTGGCCTCGGGCGTGACGTCGCGCAACGCCGGTCCGGTGCCGCCCGTGGTCAGCACCAGCGAACACCCGGCGTCGACCAGTTCGATCAGCGTCGCGGCGATGACGGAGCGTTCGTCCGGAATGAGGCGCGCCTCGAAGACGACCGGATTGCGCAGGGCGCGCGTGAGCCAGGCCTGCAGCGCGGGCAGGCCCTGATCGACGTAGACGCCGGTGGAGGCGCGGTCGCTGACCGAGACGATGCCGATGCGCACCGGGTCGAAGGCGATGCTCACGACGCGCTCCGGGTTTCTTCCCCGTCGTCGGGCGCGTCGGCGTCCCGCCCGGAGAGCCCGGCACGCACGACCTGGAAGATCTCGCGGTAGGCCTTGCCCTGGCGCGGGGCCTCGCCGGCGGGGCCGGCCTTGAGGTCCTTGCGCGCCTGTCGCACCAGCGCGCGCAGCTGCTGGCTGTCGGTGGCCGGATGCGCCTCGATCCAGCCACCGAACGCGTCGTCCTCGGCGATCAGGCGGTCGCGCCAGCGCTCGGCCTCGTGCAGGGTCGCGGTTTCCTCGGCGGGCCCGCGATGCTGCTCGTCCAGCGCGGCGCGCACGAGGTCGAGCGTGGCCGGATCCAGGCCACGCATGAGTTTGCCGATGAACTGCATCTGACGGCGCCGGCCCTCGAAGTTGGTGATGCGGCGCGCTTCCGCCACGGCGTCGACGAACTTCTCGCTCAACGGCAGCCTGTCGAACAGGCCCGCGCGCAGGCCCAGCAGGTCCTCGCCGATCTTCTGCAGCTCGGCGCTCTCGCGCTTCAGATCGGTCTTGCTGGCTTCGTCGGTGCCCTTGAGCTCGCGTTTGAGCTCGAGGTCGAGTTCGCTGCCTTCGGCAACGAATTCGCCGCGCACGTAGTAGCCTTTTTTGGGTTTGCGGGACATAGGTCGATCGGTGGCCGCAATGGACCGTGTCAGAGAGGGAAAGGGGGGCGCAAGTATCATAGCCAGCACATGACGACATCCACTTCGCGCGCCGAATCCGGCTTCGCCTACAGCCGCTCCTTCTTCGAAAACCTGGTCGACTCGGCCCTCGCGCATGCGAAGAAGCTCGGGGCCACCAACGCCGGCGCCGAAGCCTCCGAAGGCTGCGGCCTGAGCGTGTCGGTGCGCAAGGGCGAGCTGGAGAACGTCGAGCGCAACCGCGACAAGTCGCTGGGCATCACCGTCTACATCGGCAACCGGCGCGGCAACGCCAGCACCTCCGACTTCTCCGACGCCGCCATCGCGCAGACCGTGCAGGCCGCCTACGACATCGCCCGGTTCACCGCCGAGGACCCGCTCAGCGGCCTGCCCGACGAAGCCGACATCGTGCGCGAGCAGCCCGACCTCGACCTGTTCCATCCGTGGGACATCGACAGCGAGCGCGCCGCCACGCTGGCCCTCGAATGCGAGGCCGCCGCGCTCACGACCGACCGCCGCATCACCAACAGCGAGGGCGCGGGCGTGTCGGCCCAGCAGAGCCACTTCTTCAGCGCCCACACGCACGGCTTTCGCGGCGGCTATGCCAGCTCGCGGCACTCGATCTCGGTGGCACCGATCGCCGGCAAGGGCGACGACATGCAGCGCGATGCCTGGTACAGCTCGATGCGCTCGGCCGACGAGCTCGCCAGTCCCCAGGCGGTGGGCCGCTATGCCGCCGAGCGGGCGCTCTCGCGTCTCGGGTCGCGCAAGATCAAGACGACGCAATGCCCGGTGCTGTTCGAATCGCCCCTGGCGGCCGGGCTGCTCGGTGGACTGGTGCAGGCCACCAGCGGCGGGGCCCTCTACCGCAAGAGCACTTTCCTGCTCGATTCGCTCGGCAAGCAGGTGCTGCCCAAGCACATGGACGTCGCCGAGGACCCGCACGTCCCGCGCGGCAAGGGCAGTTCGCCGTTCGACGACGAGGGCGTGGAGACGCGGGCGCGCAAGGTGGTCGACGGCGGCCGCCTGCAGGGCTATTTCCTGAGCACGTACTCGGCGCGCAAGCTGGGCATGCGCACCACGGGCAACGCCGGCGGCTCGCACAACCTGACGCTCACCTCACGCCTGACGAACCCCGGGGACGACCTCGACGCCATGCTGCGCAAGCTGGGCACGGGCCTGTTCGTGATCGAACTCATGGGCCAGGGCGTGAACTACGTGACCGGCGACTATTCGCGCGGTGCGAGCGGCTTCTGGGTCGAGAAGGGCCGCATCGCGTACCCGGTGCAGGAGATCACGATTGCCGGAAATCTCAAGGACATGCTGCTGGGCATCGAGGCGGTCGGTGCCGATGCCTACAACCACGGCGCCAAGACGACCGGATCGCTGCTCGTCAACCGGATGAAGATCGCCGGCAGCTGAGGCGGCACCGCCGGGCCGGCAGCGCATCGCGCGCCGTCGGTGGACGCGCCCGGGAACGCGTCAACCGGCGAGTGCGGTCTTGACGGCCGCGCTGACCTGGCCCATGTCGGCCTTGCCGGCCAGGCGGGTCTTCACGGCGCCCATGACCTTGCCCATGTCGCCCGGGCCCTTGGCGCCCAGTTCGGCCACGATCGCCCTGACCTCGACGGCCACCTCGTCGGCGCTCAGGCGCTGCGGCAGGTAGACCTCCAGCACCTTGATCTCGGCGGCTTCCTTGTCGGCCAGGTCGATGCGGCCGCCCTGGGTGAAGGCGGTGACCGAGTCCTTGCGCTGCTTGACCAGCTTGTCGACGATGGCGACGACCGCCACGTCGTCGAGTTCGACGCGCTCGTCGACTTCCTTCTGCTTCATCGCCGCGAGCAGCAGGCGGATGGTGCCCAGGCGTTCGGCGTCCTTGGCGCGCATGGCGGTCTTCATGTCTTCGGTGATCTGGTGCTTGAGGCTCATGGGCGTCTTCCTTGGAAATCGAACATCGGGAGAGGTGGAGGCAAAAACAAGGCCGCGGCAGGTTTCCCTGGCGCGGCCGGTGCGTGTCTCGGTGGGCGTCGCCGGTGCTCGATGGAAGCAGCGGACCGGCCCGGCCTGACGGGACTCAGTACAGCTTCTTGGGCAGCTGCATGCTGCGCACGCGCTTGTAGTGGCGCTTGACCGCAGCGGCCTTCTTGCGCTTGCGCTCGGCGGTCGGCTTCTCGTAGAACTCGCGGGCGCGCAGGTCGGTCAGCAGGCCAAGCTTCTCGATGGTGCGCTTGAAGCGGCGCAGGGCGACGTCGAAGGGCTCGTTTTCTTTAACGCGGATGGTGGTCATTGATGAATCGTTGAATCGAAGTTGGCCCCAGGAGATCGAGGCCTGGCGCCGGGGTTCCTCAACTGGAGAAGTTTTGCGGCCGTTGAGGGGAGGCCAAAGTGAGCCGGAGATTATAGCCCGCTCGCGCGGGACTCACGCGAGCGGCTTGAGTGCCTGGGCGCAGGCGAAGGCGCTGGCCCAGGCCCACTGGAAGTTGTAGCCACCGAGCCAGCCGGTCACGTCGGTCACCTCGCCGATGAAATGGAGACCCGCCTGGCGCTTCGATTCCAGCGTCTGCGACGACAGCTCGCGCGTGTCGACGCCGCCCGCGGTCACTTCGGCCTTGCGATGGCCCTCGGTGCCCGTCGGCGTGACGCGCCAGCCGGCGACGCGCTCGGCAAGGGCCGCCAGCGCGCGATCGGCGGCCTCGTTGATGGGGCGCTGCAGCGCCGGGTCGTCGCCGACCCAGGCATCGGCCAGGCGCGAGGGCACCAGCGTCGCGAGCTCGTTGGCGATGCGCTTGCGCGAGCGTGACTTGGCCGCCCCCAGGGCCGCCGAGACGTCGGTGTCGGGCGCGAGGTCGATGGCCAGCGGCTGGCCCTCGCGCCAGTAGCTGGAGATCTGCAGCACCGCCGGACCGGACAGGCCCCGGTGCGTGAACAGCAGGTCCTCCAAGAAGGCCACGCGTTCCTTCTTCGCGCCGACCTCGATGCGCACCGGCAGCGCCAGCCCCGAGAGTTGCGCGTACGGCGCCCAGCCCTCGCCCGCGAACGTCAGGGGCACCAGCGCCGGACGCGGCGCGACCACGCGCAGGCCGAACTGCTCGGCGATGCGATAGCCGAAGTCGCTGGCGCCGATCTGCGGGATCGCCAGGCCGCCGGTGGCGACGACCAGTTGCGGCGTCTCCACCGGCCCGCGCGCGGTCTCGATGCGATAGCCGCCCGTCGGCAGGGCCGCGACGGCACGCACGGCGCAAGGCTGCCAGCGCTCGACGCCACCGGCCGCGCATTCGGCCAGCAGCAGGTCGACGATCTGCTGCGACGGTCCGTCGCAGAACAGTTGGCCCTTGTGCTTCTCGTGATAGGCGATGCCGTGCTTCTCGACCAGCGCGATGAAGTGCTGCGGCGTGTAGCGCGACAGCGCGGAGCGGCAGAAGTTGGGGTTCTCGCCGATGAAATGACGCTGCGGCGCGCGCACGTCGATGTCGCGGTTGGTGAAGTTGCAGCGCCCGCCGCCGGAGATGCGGATCTTCTCGGCCACGCGCTCGGCATGGTCGACCAGCAGCACGCGCAGTCCGCGCTGGCCGGCCAGCGCCGCGCAGAACAGGCCGGCCGCGCCGGCGCCGATGACGACGGCGTCGAACGACGCCGCATCGGCGGCGCACTGGAACGCAGGAGGAAGGGGCGCCTGGGCGGCGGGAACCGTGGGGGTGGTGGGGGCGGTGGACGAGTCGGACATGCCGGGAGAAGGTGGGCGCGACGCCGCGGAGGCCGGAATTCTAGGCAGGCGCGGGCCGAGCGCCGGACTCAGCGCCGCCGCCCGGCCACGGGCGGGGTGGGCATGGCCCGCGCCGGTGGTTCGGCCGGCCGGGCGGCGGCGGCCAGGCCGTGGAGGACGTCGCCCACGACGATGACCGAGGGGCTGCCCAGGCCGGCCTGCACGATGGCCACGCCCAGGCGCGCGAGGGTGGTGGCGACGTGGCGCTGGTGCGGCAGGCTCGCGTGCTGGATCACCGCCACGGGCGTGTCCCCGGGCAGGCCGTGGAGCAGCTCGGCCTGGATGTGCGCCGCCCCGGCCACGCCCATGTAGATCACCAGCGTGAGGCGCGCCTCGCGCACCGTCGCGGCCAGCGCGCGCCAGTCGGTGGGGTCCTGGGGGGCGGCCGCGCCGGTCTTGGCGTGGCCGGTGACGAACACCACGCCCTGGGCGTGGTCGCGGTGGGTCAGCGGCACGCCCAGGGAAGTGACCGCGGCGAGCCCGGCGGTGATGCCGTTGACCACCGCGCAGGCGATGCCCGCCTGCCTCAGGTGCTCGACCTCCTCGCCCCCGCGCCCGAAGATGAAGGGGTCGCCGCCCTTCAGGCGCACCACCGTCTCGCCCTCGCGCACGGCGGTGATCATGAGGCGCTCGATGAAGGCCTGGGGCGTGCTCTTGCAGCCGCCTCGCTTGCCCACGTGGACGATGCGCGCGCCCGGGCGCGCGTGGGCCGTGACGACGGCCTCGTCGACCAGGTCGTCGACGAACAGCACGGTGGCCGCGGCGATGGCGCGCGCGGCCTTGATCGTCAGCAGCTCCGGGTCGCCCGGGCCGGCCCCCACCAGCGTGCAGCTGCCGGCGGCGGCGGGGGAGGAGAAGGGCGTGGAAGCGGTCATGCGCGTCCGGCCAGGCGCAGGATGAATTCGACCTGCCGCGCGATGGCCGGCGGCAGCGGCATGTCGCCGGCGAGCACGGCGCGCGTGTAGGCGGCCGTGGTCGCGATGTCGATCTCGCCGGGCAGGCCTTCGACTTCCGACGCGGTGCCGGGCTGCTGGGCCTGGAGTTCGAGGCGCTCGCCGCGCACGAAACCGTCGACCTGCGCCGTGCGGCGTGGATCGGACACCACCTCGCCTTCGAGCCCGCGCGAGAGCAGGGCGGTCGCACCCACCAACTCGAAGGTCTCGCCCATGGTGCGCGCGTACTCCGGGTGCGTGTAGCTCGCCACCACCACGCACGGCCCGGCGGTCGGCCGGATCAGCTTCGTCACGCTGTGGGCCGGATTGCGCAGGCCCACCACGCGGCGCACGTCGAGCAGCCGCTTGAGCGCCGGGTTGAGCAGCTCGGTCGGCGCGAAGGCGACTTCGCCCGGGGCGACGGGCCGGATGCGTTCGAGTGGCGCGACATCCAGCGCCGCCAGGACGCCGGAGGCCAGCACGCGGTTCGCTTCGGTGGCGGTGCCGTGCACCAGCACCGGCAGGCCCTCGCGCGCGACCAGCAGCGCCAGCAGCGGCGTGAGCACCGGCAGCTTGCGCGCGCCGTTGTAGCTCGGCAACGAGACCAGCGCACGCGTCCCCGCCGGCACCATCGCGAGCCGCGCGTGCGTGGCGTCGAGAAAGCCCGCCATCTCCTCGGGCGTCTCGCCCTTGATGCGCATCGCCAGGCAGAAGGCCCCGATCTCCAGGTCGGTGACGTTGCCGTCGAGCACCTGGCCGAAGAGGTCGGCCGCCTGCTCGCGCGCGAGCGGCTTCGCGCCGCGGGCGCCGCGGCCGATTTCCTTGATGTAGTGACTGATTCCCATGGGTCGGAGGATTCTCCCGCAAGCCTTATGCCGGAACCAGAACGGGCTTATGCCGTGGTCGTGGGATGTGACCGGACCGGTGCCGCGACCTCAGAGCTGCAGGGCGACGACCGCCGTCACGCGGCCCAGTGGCGCCACGGGGATGGCGATGGTGGCGTCGGCCACGCACGGCAGGCCGGTGAGGAAGGCGCGTGCGAGCGGGCCGTCGCACGCCACCGTCAACGCGAGGCTGCCCGGTGTCGGCGCCGCCGCGCCCCGCGTGTCCTCGGAGAACCCGAAGGTGCGCTGCAGCGTCGTCGCGTCGGGGTCGGGCTCCCAGGTCTCCACGTGGCGGGCGATGGGCGTGGCCAGCGCGGAGAGGAACGCCATGACGAGGTTCGAGCCGTCGAGCGCGGCGCACGGAATGGCGAAGCCGCGGTTGATGCCGACCTTCACCGCGTCGTCGGCACGCAGGAAGCCCGAGCCCTTGCCCAGGTCGGGCAGGAACACCGGCCTGTGCCGCGCCCAGGCCATGCCCGGCAGGCCGTTGCCCTTGCGGAAGGCGGTGGCGCGCGAGATGAATTCGAAGGTGTCGCCGGTGGTGCCGTAGTAGCCATCGACCAGCGTCATGTCGTGCGATTCCTCCGGGTCGTTGCCCCAGAGCTCGATGGCGCCGGCATGCGCGGCGTCGTCGCCGCAGAAGAACACGACCACCGCGGCGACGCGTTCGCCGCGCCGCATCGGCACCGCGATGCCGCAGGTCAGCCCGGCGGCGCGAGCGGCCTCGGCGCGACGGAAGTACGAGCCTTCGAGCTGCTGGAGCACGATCGGCCGGCCCGTGTCCCAGGCGCGTCCGGGCAGGCCCTCGCCCCGGGAGAAGCGCAGGCCGGCGCTGGCGTCGGCCAGCGCGGCGGCATCGCCGAACAGGCCGCCGCCGAAGGTCAGCGACTCGCCGGTGGCATCGGGCACCCAGTACTCGATGGCACGGATGAAGGTCTTCATGGTGATGCTCCTCGCGGCGGAACCGGACTCAGGCCGCCTTCTCGACGTGGCCCTGGCGCGTGTAGAGGAAGTCGATCACGGCCTTGCGGTAGTGCACGTACTGGCGGTCTTCGGCGAGCTGCACGCGGTTGCGCGGGCGTTCCAGGTTGATGCTGAGCACCTCGCCGATGGTGGCCGAGGGGCCGTTGGTCATCATCACGATCTTGTCGGACAGCAGCACCGCTTCGTCCACGTCGTGCGTGACCATCACCACCGTGCTGCGCGTCTTCTGCACGATGGCCAGCAGCTCGTCCTGCAGCCGCGCGCGGGTCAGCGCGTCGAGCGCGCCGAAGGGCTCGTCCATCAGCAGCACCTTGGGCTCCATCGCCAGCGCCCGGGCGATGCCCACGCGCTGCTTCATGCCGCCGGAGATCTCGCCGGGGCGCTTGTTGGTCGCTGGCGTCAGCCCGACCAGCGCCAGCGCCGCGTCGGTGCGCGCCTTGAGCTGGGCGCGGCCCTCGGTGGCGGCGAAGACGCGCTCCACGCCCAGGAAGATGTTCTCGTAGCAGGTCAGCCAGGGCAGCAGCGAGTGGTTCTGGAACACCACCGCGCGCTCCGGGCCGGGGCCGGCGATCTCCTTGTCGGCGCACAGCAGCACGCCGTGCGTCGGCCGGGTCAGTCCGGCGATGAGGTTGAGCAAGGTCGACTTGCCGCAGCCCGAATGGCCGATCAGGGCGACGAACTCGCCCTTGGCGACCGTCAGGTGGATGTCGCGCAGGGCCTGGAAGCTGCCCTTGGGCGTCTTGAAGGTCTGCTCGACGTCCTGGATGTCGATGAATTTGCGGTCGGAGCGCAGTTCCGGGGGAGCGATCATGATTTCACCTCTTCGAACGTGAACGCGGTGGCGATCTTGATGAGCGCGAATTCCAGGATCAGGCCGACGATGCCGATTACGAAGATCGCGATGATGATGTTCTTGACGTTGAGGTTGTTCCACTCGTCCCAGACCCAGAAGCCGATGCCCACGCCGCCGGTCAGCATCTCGGCCGCGACGATCACCAGCCACGCGGTGCCCACGGCCAGGCGCACGCCGGTCAGCATGTAGGGCAGCACGGCCGGGAAGAGGATCTTGGTGATAATCTTCCACTCGCTCAGGTTGAGCACCTTGGCGACGTTCATGTAGTCGCTGGGCACGCGCTGCACGCCCACGGCGGTGTTGATGATCATCGGCCAAATCGAGCAGATGAAGATGGTCCAGATGGCGGCCGGGTTGGCGCCCTTGAACACCAGCAGGCCGATCGGCAGCCAGGCCAGCGGCGACACCGGCCGCAGCAGGCTGATGAGCGGGTTGAACATGCGCGACATGAACTCGAAGCGCCCGATGGCGAAGCCCGCCGGGATGCCCACCAGCGCGGCCAGGCCGAAGCCCAGCGCCACGCGCTGCAGCGAGGACAGCACGTTCCAGCCCACGCCCTGGTCGTTGGGGCCCTTGCTGTAGAACGGGTCGCTGAAGACCTGCACCGCCTGCAGCCAGGTCTCCCACGGCCCGGGAAAGGTGCCGGCGCTGCGCACGGCGATCAGTTCCCAGACCAGCAGAAGCGCACCGAAGCCCGCGAGCGGCGGCAGCACGCGCATCCAGAAGCCGCGCAGGTCGAGCGACCTGCGCGCCCCGGATCGGGCGGCCCTGGCGAGGGCGGGGGACGGGGTCGAAGCCCCGGAAGCGGAGGCCGGTGCCGCGGGGGCGGCATCGAGCGGAGGGTGGAAGACGGCGCTGACCATGGTGGTTCTCCTTTAAGCCTTGACCTTTAAGCCTTGACCTTGAAGCCGTCGGCGTAGGCCTGGGGGTTCCTGCCGTCCCACACCACGCCGTCCATCAACTTGCTGGTGCGCATCGTCTCCTTGGGCACCGGCGTCTTGGACGCGGCGGCGGCCTGCTTGTAGAGCTCGATCTGGTTGATCTCGGTGGCGACCTTGAGGTAGTCGGGATGCGCCTTGAGCAGTCCCCAGCGCTTGTGCTGGGTGAGGAACCACATGCCGTCGGACAGGTAGGGGAAGCCGACGGCGCCGTCGTTGTAGAACTTCATGTGGTTGGGATCGTCCCAGTTCTTGCCCAGGCCGTTGGTGTAGCGGCCCAGGATGCGCTGGTTGATGGCGTCGACGCTGGTGTTGACATAGCTCTTGTCGGCGATGGTCTCGGCCATCTTGTTCTTGTTCTGCAGGCTCGAATCGATCCAGCGGCTCGCCTCCAGGATGGCGGCGGTCACCGCGCGCGCGGTGTTCGGGTTCTTCTTCGCGAACTCGGCGGTGCAGCCCAGCACCTTCTCGGGGTGGTCCTTCCAGATGTCCTGCGTGGTGATCGCGGTGATGCCGATGCCGTCCATGATGGCGCGCTGGCCCCAGGGTTCGCCGACGCAGAAGCCGTCCATGTTGCCGATGCGCATGTTCGCCACCATCTGCGGTGGCGGCACCACGATGGACTTCACGTCCTGGACCGGATTGATGCCGTTGGCCGCCAGCCAGTAGTTCAGCCACATCGCGTGGGTGCCGGTCGGGAAGGTCTGGGCGAAGGTGTATTCGCGCTTCTCCACCGCCATCGCCTTGTTCAGGGAGGGCCCGTCGATCGCGCCCTTGTCGGCCAGCTTCTTCGACAGCGTGATCGCCTGGCCGTTGTTGTTGAGCGTCATCAGCACGGCCATGTCCTTCTTCGGGCCGGAGACGCCCAGGTGCACGCCGTAGACCAGCCCATAGAGCACGTGGGCGAAGTCGAGGTCGCCGTTGACGAGCTTGTCGCGCACGCCGGCCCAGCTCGCCTCCTTGCTCGGCACGATCTTCACGCCGTACTTCTTGTCGATCCCCAGGACCGACGCCATCACGACGCTGGCGCAGTCGGTCAGTGGAATGAAGCCGATCTTCACCTCCTCCTTTTCGGGCTTGTCCGAGCCCTGGGCGTAGACGGCGGCGCGCAGCGCGGGATCGATCGCCACGGCCCCGACGGCGGCGGCCTGCAGCAGCGTGCGGCGGCTCAATCCAGGTTTCATCGATTCGGTCATGCTGTGGAAGCTCCAGGAAAAAATGCGGAAGACGTGGTGCCAACGGAAAAGGCGTCCGCATCCCGTCGCGTCCGGCCACGCGGCCGGATGCTTGGGGATACGGACGCCTTTGTCCGATCGATGGGCGGCAGCCTTCGTTGGATGCCGTCCGGATTCGCAGGCCGTCGATGACCTGTCGTGGCATCCGATGCAAACCGCATGCCAGCTTTTCGCGGTCCGGTTGTGGTGCGGCGCACCATTCAGGGCCGCCGGGGCGGCGCGGCGGGCAGGTACTCCGCCATCGCCAGCACCGACTCGGCCACGTCGACGAGCCGGCGGTTCTGGTTCATGGCGGTCTGGCGCAGCATCTTGTGGGCGTCCTGCTCGCTCAACTGGCGATGCGCCATCAGCAGCCCCTTGGCGCGCTCGACCAGCTTGCGCTCGTTGAGCGCCGCCCGCACCGTGTCGAGTTCGTGGCTCATGGCCTGCAACCGGTCCGACTGGTCGCGCACCAGGTCCAGGATCGAGCGTTCGAGCTGCCGGCCGTAGAGCGCGGGGTTGGCGCGCTGCGGCGCGACGCTCGCGGGTGGGTGGGTCGCGTCGAAGAAGGCGTTCGACGGCGGCGACGGGCCGTCGGCCCAGCGCACCAGGAGCGTCTCGTGCGCGGCGAGTTCGGTGCGGGCGTGGGCGGTCTTGGTCTCGCACAGCCGGCGCAGGTCGTCGGCCAGGCGCTCCTCGACGGTCTGCATGGCGTCGATGCGGCGTGTGCAGCAGTCGAACCAAGCCGCGCTCAGCTCGGGGTCCAGCGCCACGCCCGGTGGCGATGCGCAGGCGATGCGGCGCAGGCGCTCGAGCTCGGCCATCTGCGCGGGCGGCAGGTTGGCCAGCCACTGGGCTTCCAGCGCCTCGCCGGCGAATTCGGCGAAGACCTCGAAGCAGCGTTCCTGCGACTCGATCAACTCGAGCCAGTCCTGCTGGCGCACGCGCTCGGTGTGTCCGGAGGCGAAGGCGACGCCGCCGCAGGCCCGCTCCTGGCCGGCGAATTCCTTGCCCTGCATGAAATTGAACATCGCCGCGAGCAGGCGCGAGATCTCCGGGTCGGTCGCGCCGTCGGCGGCCTCGAAGACCACGGCCAGCCAGCCGGCGACGAGGCGGCCGTAGGCGGCGGTGGACTCCGCCACTGGCAAGGCCAGCAGGCCGACGCGTTCGCGCAGGCCGGGCAGGGCGTCCAGGCCGGGCAGCACCCAGGCGATGCGGCTGAACAGCCGCGCGCCGTTGCGCAGGTGCGCGCCGAAGACGAACGGACGATCGGGATCGGCGTCGGGATCGATGTCACCAGCCCCGGCCGGCGCGCTGGCGGCGCCCGGCGCATCGAGCCGGTCGAGCCGCCGGCGCACCTCCTGCTCCAGCCGGAGGCTCTGCGCGACCTGCGCCTCGCGCTCGGCCACGAAGCGTTGCCCTCCGGACGCCAGCACCACGTTGGAGAGCCCGCGCTCGCGCTGCAGCGCGTGCACCAGCCGCCCGATCGCGCCGACGAGTTCGCTCGTGCGCCCGAGCTGGTCGAGTTCGTCGATCTCGCAACGCAGGGCGGCGACCAGAAAGCTCAGTCCGGATTTCATCGTGGGCGGGGCATCCAGCAACAACCGTGCCTCGCCGACGACCGCCGCCTACACTCGGCCGCATGCTGGTCCTCGGAATCGAATCCTCCTGCGACGAAACGGGCGTGGCCCTCGTCGAAACCCGCGCCGAGGCCGGCGCCGGCCTGCCGGTGCTGCTGTCCCACGCGCTGCACAGTCAGATCGCCATGCACCAGGCCTACGGCGGCGTCGTGCCCGAGCTGGCCAGTCGCGACCACATCCGTCGCGTGCTGCCGCTGGCCCGGACGGTGTTCAAGGAAGCCGGCCGGTCACTGGGCGACGTGGACGTGGTGGCGTACACGCGCGGGCCGGGCCTGGCCGGCGCGCTGCTGGTGGGGGCCGGCGTGGCCTGCGCGCTGGGCGCTGCGCTGGAGCGGCCGGTGCTCGGCGTGCATCACCTGGAGGGGCACCTGCTGTCGCCCTTCCTGAGCGCCGATGCGCCGGAATTTCCGTTCGTCGCGCTGCTCGTCTCCGGTGGTCACACGCAGCTCATGCGCGTCGACGGCGTGGGCCGCTACGCACTGCTGGGGGAAACCATCGACGACGCGGCGGGCGAGGCCTTCGACAAGTCGGCCAAGCTGATGGGGCTGCCGTATCCGGGCGGACCGTGGCTGGCCCGGCTGGCCGAGGCCGGGAATCCAGCCGCCTTCAAGCTGCCGCGACCGCTCCTGCACAGCGGGGACCTGGATTTCTCCTTCGCCGGCCTGAAGACGGCCGTGCTCACGCAGGCCAGGAAGCTCGGCGACGACCTGGAGGCGCGCAAGGCCGACCTGGCGGCATCGACCCAGGCGGCCATCGTGGAGGTGCTGCTCAAGAAGTCGCTGGCCGCGCTGGACCGGACGGGCCTGAGGCGACTGGTGGTGGCCGGTGGAGTGGGTGCCAACTCGGCCCTGCGTGCGCAACTGAACGCGGCCTGCGCGGCACGGCGCGTGCGGGTGCACTATCCCGAACTGCACCTGTGCACCGACAACGGCGCCATGATCGCCATGGCCGCGGCGATGCGGCTCCAGGCGGGGGTCCAGTCGGCCACGACCGCCTACGCCTTCGACGTCAAGCCGCGCTGGCCGCTCGACCAGGTCGCCGACGCCGTGGTCTGAGGACGGCCGGGCAGCGGCGGCGCGATCGCCTCAGAGCCGGTCTTCGGCGCCTTGTTCGGCCTGGGCGACGGTGTCCCGCACGATCCTTGGAAGCGGCAGGGTGGTGAGCATGTCGCGCCACAGCGCCGACCACACCGGCCAGTCGTGGCCCCCTTCGGCGGTGAAGACATGACCGGGTGGAAGCACGTCGGCGAGCAGTTGGTGATTGGGCGCGAACCGGTCGGCCAGACCGTGGCCGAGATAGAGCGGCGGCAACGCCACCGCCGCGTCCGGCGCCGCATAGCGCTGCAGCCAGGGCCACAGCTTGCGGTCGACTTCCTCGTCGGGCGGCGGACCCTCGGGATTCTTCCAGACCCTCAGTCCGCCGGCCTTGTGGATGTCGGCGCCGATCGGGCGGCGGCCGAGGTAGGGCGCCAGCACCACGATGCCTTCGACGAGGCCGGGATGCGCCAGTTCGTGCGTGAGGGCCCCGAAGCCACCGATCGAGATGCCGACCAGCCAGATCGACTTGTAGCCCTGGGCACGCGCGGGCGCCAGCACGTCGTGGGTCAGGCGGGGAACGAAGCTCTGATCGTAGTAGTAGGAGACGTTGGCATCGACCAGCATCACATCCGCTGCAAAATCCTGACGGCGCACACCACTGACGAATCCTTCGCGCTCGAAATCTTCCGGCTTGAGGAACGCGCCGGGCAAAAAGACCAGCAAGGTATCGGCACGATGGCCTGGCGTCAGCGCATGCAGATGTGTATCCAACGAAATTCCCCTGAATGACGGGGATCTCGCTGCCACGGGTTGTCAGCGTTATCGCGACGTCAAATTAGTAAATAAGTTCCTGTGATCGAATTGCTACAAGTGCTTTTTTACACAGGTTGCTCATTCGAACATAAAAATTACAAATAAGTGATAACTGACATGAATTTTCAAATTTTGCTGATTGCGAAATTGTAGAAAAAAGTGTTGCAATTCGATTTGATGTAAATATTCCGTTTTAAGTCGTTCAGCAGGGCGCATAACGTCTTAGTAAAAAACGTTTCAGAAATAGCGTCTGTTGCTGGGTTGGGCTACGGGTCGAGTGTCCCGCAGAAACCGGATGTATTTTTTGTGCAACACTTTTTTGCATGTCCCTGATGACCCTAGGGAACTCGGGCCGCAGCAGGCTGGTCGCGTGCCGGATTCGGGATCGTCGGACTCGGCGGCGTGACGAAATGGCTCCCTTACACTGCGCGACCTTTCGTCATCCGGTGCCAAGCCGCCCATCGGACCCGTCTCGCATGCCGCGGCGGGTGCATCTCCTGCCATGCCTCATCGTCATCCCCGCCGCCAGGCATTGAAATTCGTCGCTTCGCTCCTGCCCGCGGCACTCGCCACGGCCATCACCCCCCCCGCGATCGCCGCCGATCCGCCGACACCCATCCGGCTGGCCCTGATCGAGAGCATGAGCGGGCCGTTCGCCAACACCGGCGAGGCCGTGTTCCGGAACCTCCTGTGGGCCGTGGAGCGGGTCAACGCACGCGGCGGGGTGCCGCTGCCCGGTGGGGCGCGCCGGCTCGCGCTCGAGCGCTACGACAGCAAGGGCCAGAACGAGGAGGCCCTGTCGGCGCTGCGCGCGGCCATCGACGATGGCGCGCGCATCGTGCTGCAGGGCAATTCGTCGGCCACCGCCGCGGCGCTGATCGACGCCATCGACAAGAACAACGAACGCGATCCGGCCCGGCGCGTGCTGTTCCTGAACTACTCGGCCGTGGATCCGGTCCTCACGAACGAGCGCTGCAGCTTCTGGCACTTCCGCTTCGATGCCCATGCCGACATGCGCGTGACGGCGCTCATGCAGGTGGTCAGGGACGACGCCGCGCTCAAGCGGGTCTACCTGATCGGCCAGGACTACAGCTTCGGGCAGGCCGTGCTGCGCGAGTCGAAGCGCCAGCTCGCCGCATCGCGGCCCGACGTGCAGGTGGTCGGCGAGGAGTTGCACCCGCTCGGGCGCGTCAAGGATTTCTCACCCTACGCCAGCAAGATCATCGCCAGCGGCGCGCAGGCGGTGGTCACCGGCAATTGGGGCAACGACCTGACGCTGCTGGTCAAGGCGGCGCGCGAAGCCGGCTTCGGCGGCACCTTCTATACGTTCTATGGCAACGCGCTGGGCGCGCCGGCCGCGATCGGCGAGGCCGGCATCGGTCGCGTGGTCGCGGTGGCCGACTGGCTGCCCAACGTGCAGACCGCACCGTCGGAGGCGTTCTACCAGGCGTTCCGCGCGCGCTTTCCCAAGCCCTCCGACGACTACGTGCACATGCGCATGCAGTTGCTGGTGGAAGCGCTGGCGCAGGCGATCGGCAGCGCCGGCAGCCTCGACGCCGTGGCGGTGGCGCGGGCGCTGGAACGCGCCGACGTGACGCTCGCCGGTCAGCGCGGACGCATGCGCGCGGCGGACCACCAGTTCCAGCAGACGCTGGTCGTCGGCGTGATGGAACGCCAGGGCGTCGAGGGGGTGCGTTTCGACGTCGAGGGCTCGGGGTACGGCTTCCGTGTCGTGAAGACGGTGGCCGCCGAGCGCGCGGAAATGCCCACGACCTGCCGCATGCAGCGGCCCTGAGTCCGCTTTCGTTCCTTCAACCCCCGCACCGGAAGAGGCGGGTCGCAGAAACCGCCAGGAAATCCCGCCATGCGCCAGACCATCCACGACCTCCAGGCCTCCAAGATCCGCGAAGTCGCCAACGCCGGCCTGGGCCGCGACGATGTGCTCGCCTTCTGGTTCGGCGAAAGCGACGAGGTCACGCCCGAGCCGGTGCGCCGGGCCGCGATCGATTCGCTGCAGCGTGGTGAAACCTTCTATGCCCACAACCTGGGACTTCCGGCGCTCCGCTCGGCCGTGGCGCGCTACACCAGCGCCCTGCACCTTGAGGTGGACGCATCCCGCATCGCCATCACCTCCGGCGGCGTGAACGCGCTGATGCTGGCGGTCCAGGCCCTGGTCGACGCGGGCGACGAGGTGGTGGCCATCACGCCGGTCTGGCCGAACCTGATCGCCCAGCCGGCCATCATGGGCGCCCATGTGCGCTGCGTGCCGCTGCGCCCGCTCGGCGGTGCCTGGACGCTGGACCTCGACGCGTTGCGAGACGCCGTCACGGCGCGCACCCGGCTGCTCATCGTGAACGCGCCCAACAACCCCACCGGCTGGACGCTCGCGCGCGACGAACAGCGGGCCATCCTCGACCATTGCCGCGCCACCGGCACCTGGATCCTGGCCGACGAGGTCTACGAGCGGCTGTACTTCGAGCCGACGACCAACGGCTGCGCGCCCAGCTTCCTCGACCTCGCCGAGCCCGAAGACCGGCTCGTCGTCGCCCACAGCTTCTCCAAGAGCTTCCTGATGACCGGCTGGCGTCTGGGGTGGCTGGTGATGCCGCCCTCGCTCATCGAGGGAATCGGCAAGCTGATCGAGTTCAACACCTCGTGCGCGAGCGTCTTCACCCAGCGTGCCGGCATCGCCGCGCTGGCCCATGGCGAGGACATCACGCCGCGGGTCGTCGCCCACCTCAAGCACTGCCGCGACGTCCTGGTGCCGCTGCTCGCCGAACTGCCCGGCGTGGAGGTGGCGCCAGCGCGTGGCGGCATGTACGCCTTCTTCCGTCTGGAGGGCTGTGCCGATTCGCTCGAGGTCGCCAAACGACTGGTCGCCGAGGCCGGCCTGGGGCTCGCCCCGGGCAACGCCTTCGGCGCCGAGGCGCAGGGCTGGCTGCGCTGGTGCTTCGCTTCCCGGGACCCGCAGCGCCTCGTGCAGGGGGCCGAGCGCCTCGGGACCTGGTTGAAGGCCCGATGAGGGCAGGCGAGCTATAATCCAAAGGCTTTGCATGCCGCGAGGCGCACGGTGAATGCAGTTCCAGCGCACACCGCAAGTCAAACATCCCGGAACAGGAAACACACACATGATCGCAGCCTCCATCAAGGCCGAAGTCGTCAAGGACAACGCCCGCGCCGCCAACGACACCGGCAGCCCCGAAGTCCAGGTCGCACTGCTGACCGCACGCATCAACGAACTCACTCCCCACTTCAAGACGCATGCCAAGGACCATCACGGTCGTCGTGGCCTGCTGCGCATGGTGAGCCGTCGTCGCAAGCTCCTCGACTACCTCAAGTCCAAGGATGCCGACCGCTACACCGCACTGATCGCGAAGCTGGGTCTGCGCAAGTAATCCGGTCCGCACGCAAGAAACGCCTGGGTTAGTCCGCTAGCTCAGGCGTTTTTTACTTCGCGAACCGCAATGGATCGTCAATGCCGGAATGCCGCACAGAGCGAAGCTGTGTCATTCCACCGAAGTTCCGGTGCCCTCGGGCGATGCGAATTTCGCTGGAATGGCATCGTGTTCTGAAAGCGTTCCGATTTCCCCGGCGGGAGCCGTCCGGCGCAGTCTGTCGCTGCGAAGGCCGGGTCTTCCGCCCTCAAAACAGGAGCTAACACATGAGCCTTTTCAACAAAGTCACCAAGTCGTTCCAGTGGGGCGGCAAGACCGTCGTCCTCGAAACCGGTGAGATCGCCCGCCAGGCCAGCGGTGCCGTCGTCGTCGACATCGAAGGCACCGTGGTGCTGGCGACCGTGGTCGCCTCCAAGTCGGCCAAGCCCGGCCAGGATTTCTTTCCGCTGACCGTCGACTACATCGAGAAGACCTACGCCGCGGGCAAGATTCCCGGCAGCTTCTTCAAGCGCGAAGCCAAGCCCAGCGAGCACGAGACGCTCACCAGCCGTCTGATCGACCGTCCGATCCGCCCGCTGTTCCCCGAGGGCTTCCTCAACGAAGTGCACGTGGTCATCCACACGCTGTCGCTCAATCCCGAGGTCGACGCCGACATCGCCGCCATGATCGGTGTCTCGGCCGCTCTTTCGATTTCCGGCATCCCGTTCAGCGGCCCGATTGGCGCGGCCCGTGTCGGCTACATCAATGGCGAATACGTCCTGAACCCGGGTCAGACGGCCCGCAAGGATTCGCAGATGGACCTGGTCGTCGCCGGCACCGAATCGGCGGTGCTGATGGTCGAGTCCGAAGCCCTGCAGCTGAGCGAGGAGATCATGCTCGGCGGCGTGGTGTTCGGCCACGAGCAGTCGGCCGTCGCCATCAACGCCATCCATGAACTGGTGCGCGATGCCGGCAAGCCGGTGTGGGACTGGCAGGCCCCGGCCGAAGACGAAGCCTTCGTCGCCAAGGTCAACGGCCTGGCCGAGGAGAAACTGCGCGCGGTCTACCAGATCCGCAGCAAGCAGGCCCGCACGCAGGCGCTGCGCGAAGCCAACGCCGGCGTGATGGCGGCCCTCAAGGAAAGCGGCGAACCCTTCGACGCCGGCAAGGTCGGCGATTTGCTGTTCGCGATCGAGAGCCGCATCGTGCGCAGCCAGATCCTCGAAGGCGAGCCGCGCATCGACGGCCGCGACACGCGCACCGTGCGCCCGATCGAGATCCGCAGCTCGGTGCTGCCGCGCACCCACGGCTCGGCGCTCTTCACGCGCGGCGAGACGCAGGCGCTGGTGGTCACCACGCTGGGCACCGAGCGCGACGCACAGCGCATCGACGCCCTGTCGGGCGACTACGAGGACCGCTTCCTGTTCCACTACAACATGCCTCCCTTCGCCACCGGTGAAGTCGGCCGCATGGGGTCCACCAAGCGCCGCGAGATCGGCCACGGCCGTCTGGCCAAGCGCGCGCTCGTCGCCGTGCTGCCGAGCAAGGAAGACTTTCCCTACACCGTGCGCGTGGTCTCGGAGATCACGGAATCGAACGGTTCCTCGTCGATGGCCTCGGTCTGCGGCGGCTGCCTGTCGCTGATGGACGCCGGCGTGCCCGTGAAGGCGCACGTGGCCGGCATCGCCATGGGCCTGATCAAGGAAGGCAACCGCTTCGCGGTGCTGACCGACATCCTGGGCGACGAGGACCACCTGGGCGACATGGACTTCAAGGTGGCCGGAACGACCGCCGGCATCACCGCGCTGCAGATGGACATCAAGATCCAGGGCATCACCAAGGAGATCATGCAGGTCGCCCTGGCGCAGGCCAAGGAAGCACGCGTGCACATCCTGGGCAAGATGCAGGAAGCGCAGGGCTCGGCCAATGTCGAGGTGTCGCAGTTCGCGCCCCGCATGACCACGCTCAAGATCAACCCCGAGAAGATCCGCGACGTGATCGGCAAGGGCGGCGCGGTCATCCGCGGCCTGCAGGAGGAGACCGGCACGACGATCAACATCGACGAGGACGGCACCATCACCATCGCCTCGACCGATCCGGAAAAGGCCGAGATCGCCAAGAAGCGCATCGAGCAGATCACCGCCGAGGTCGAGATCGGCAAGGTCTACGAAGGCGCGGTCACCAAGATCCTGGACTTCGGCGCCCTGATCAATCTGCTGCCGGGCAAGGACGGCCTGCTGCACATCAGCCAGATCGCCCATGAGCGCGTCGAACGCGTGCAGGACTACCTGACCGAAGGCCAGATCGTCAAGGTCAAGGTCCTGGAGACCGACGAAAAGGGCCGCGTCAAGCTGTCGCTCAAGGCCCTGACGGAGCGTCCGGCGGGCATGGAGTTCCAGGAACGCGCGCCGCGCGAGGACCGCGGCGGCGAGCGTCGCGAGCGCTCCGACCGGGGTGACCGCAACGACCGTGGCGATCGTGCGCCGCGCGGTGAGCGCTCCCCCCGTTTCGATCAGGGCAGCCAAGGTGGCCAGGAGCGTGGCGGTGAACAGCAGCCGCAGCCGCAACATGCGCTCTACCCGGAACAGGCGCAGGTCGAGATGCAGCAGCGTCCTGCATCGCCGGACGCTCTGCGCGGCGACCGGAACGAACCGCAAACCTGATCCGTACCGGCGGGCTCCGTCCCGTCGTGCGGATCGCGCGGTGCGCCGTCCCGCAGGGCGCCGCATTCTGGAGAATCCATGAAAGCCATTGAAATCACGACTTTCGGCGCGCCCGAGGTCCTGCGCGTTGCCGATCGGCCCGATCCGGTCGCCGGCCCGGGCGAATTGCTGATTCGCGTGGCGGCCAGCGGGGTCAACCGCCCCGACGTGTTGCAGCGCACCGGCAACTACCCGGTGCCGCCCGGCGCCTCCGACCTGCCCGGCCTGGAGGTCGCGGGCGAGGTCGTCTCGGGCGACGCCCAGGCGTTGGCTGCGGCCGGCCTGGCGATTGGCGACCATGTCTGCGCGCTCGTTGCCGGAGGGGGCTACGCGCAGTTGTGCGTGGCTCCCGTCGCGCAGTGCCTGCCCGTGCCTCGCGGCTGGAGCGACGTCGAGGCGGCCACGCTGCCCGAGACCTTCTTCACCGTCTGGAGCAACGTCTTCATGCGGGGTCGCCTGCAGAAGGGCGAGACGCTGCTCGTCCAGGGCGGCTCGAGCGGCATCGGCGTGACGGCCATCCAGCTGGGCAAGGCCATGGGCGCGACGGTCATCGTCACGGCCGGCAGCGACGACAAGTGCGAGGCCTGCAAGACCTTCGGCGCCGACCATGCCATCAACTACAAGACGTCGGACTTCGTCGAGGAGGTCAAGCGCCTGACCGGTGGCAAGGGTGCCGACGTGGTACTCGACATGGTCGCCGGCAGTTACGTGGCGCGCGAGATCGAGTGCCTGGCCGACGACGGACGCATCGTCATCATCGCCGTGCAGGGCGGTGCCAAGAGCGAGGTCAACGTCGCCCAGGTGCTGCGCCGGCGACTGACCATCACCGGTTCGACCTTGCGGCCCCGGCCGGTGGCCTTCAAGGGCGAGATCGCCCGCGCGCTGCGCGAGACGGTCTGGCCCCTGCTCGAGAACGGCACCGTCAAGCACGCGATCCACAGCAGTTTCGCCGCGATCGGCGACGCGCAGGGCGGCACCAGCGGTGCCGCACAGGCCCATACCCTCATGGAATCGAACCAGCACATCGGCAAGATCGTGCTGACCTGGTGAACCTTCGGAGCAACATCGAGATGACGAACAGGAAGCTGATCGCGGGCAACTGGAAGATGAACGGCAGCCTGGCGGCCAACGAGGCCCTGGTAAATGCCCTGCGCCGCGACATCGGCGCGCCGGCATGCGATGTCGCGCTGTGCGTGCCGTCGCCCTACCTGGCGCAGGTGCAGGCGCTGGTGGCGGGGTCTCCGCTCGCCCTGGGTGCGCAGGACATCTCGGCCCGCCCGCATGGGGCCTTCACGGGAGAGAAGTCGGCTTCCATGCTGAAGGAGTTCGGGGTGCGCTATGCGATCGTGGGGCATTCGGAGCGCCGCGAATACCACCGCGAGGCCGACGACCACGTGGCCGCGAAGGCGGGAGCTGCCCTGGGGGCCGGCATCACGCCGATCGTGTGCGTGGGTGAGACGTTGGCCGAGCGCGAAGCAGGGCAAACCGAGGAGGTCGTGAAGCGTCAGCTCGCCGCCGTCATCCATGCCAACGGCCACTGCATCAGCGAGATCGTCGTCGCCTACGAGCCGATCTGGGCCATCGGCACCGGCAGGACGGCGACGCCGGAGCAGGCGCAGTCGGTGCATGCCGTGCTGCGCGCGCAACTGCATCACGCCGCCAGCGACCATGCGGCCGGCATCCGCATCCTCTATGGCGGCAGCATGAACGCCGCCAACGCCGCCGAACTGCTGGCGCAGCCCGACATCGACGGGGGGCTCATCGGCGGTGCTTCGCTCAAGGCGCCGGATTTTCTGAAGATCATCGCTGCCGCCGGCTGAGCAGCGGCGGTCGTTTCAACAAGGAGTAATAACAATGAACGTGGTTCTCAACATTCTGGTGGGCGTGCAGATGCTCACCGCCCTGGTGATGATCGGCTTGATCCTGGTCCAGCACGGCAAGGGCGCCGACATGGGCGCGGCGTTCGGCAGCGGCAGTGCCGGCAGCTTGTTCGGCGCGAGCGGAAGCGCCAATTTCCTGTCGCGCACGACGGCGGTGCTCGCGGCCGTCTTCTTCGTCACCACCCTGCTGCTGGCCTACTTCAGCCACAGCGGTCCAGTGGGAGGAGGCAGCCTGCTGGAACGGGCGACGACCGGCGTACCGATCCCGGCCGTCGCGCCGGCTTCGGCGCCCGTACCGTCCGGCACCGCATCGCAGATTCCGTCGGGCAATCCGGCACCGGCTGCGCCGGCGGCACCCGCCGTCCAAGCCGTTCCAACGCCGGCGCCGGCCGCTCCGGCGCCGGGCACCGGGCCTGCACAATAATCTCTCTTGTTCCTTTCATCCGTGTGGCAAACCGGATGCGTTTCAGGGTAAACTCGTAAGCTGTCCGGAAAGCCAAAAACTCTTGGGTTCCTCATGCCATCCGAACAGTCAGAACCGCGGTCGTGGTGAAATTGGTAGACACGCTATCTTGAGGGGGTAGTGGCGAAAGCTGTGCGAGTTCGAGTCTCGCCGACCGCACCAAATCTCACCGCCAGACGTCAGCAGAGCAGCTGACCTCTGGCGGTGGCAAGCGGTGATAGAACAACGATGAACCTCGATTCCTACCTCCCCGTCCTGTTGTTCATCCTGGTCGGTATCGGGGTCGGCATCGCCCCCCAGGCGCTTGGCTATTTGCTCGGCCCCAATCGCCCGGACGCAGCCAAGAATTCCCCTTACGAGTGTGGTTTCGAAGCGTTCGAGAACGCGCGAATGCAGTTCGACGTTCGTTACTATCTCGTTGCGATCCTTTTCATTCTTTTCGATCTGGAAATCGCCTTTCTTTTCCCTTGGGCCGTGGCGTTCACCGAACTCACCGCGCAGGGCGCCACCGCGTTCTGGGCGGTGGTGATCTTCCTGACGATCCTGGTCGTGGGCTTCGTCTACGAGTGGAAAAAGGGCGCGCTCGATTGGGAATAGGAAATGCCTGCGCGGCGAGCACACGCCGCACCCACGAAGATACAAGGTACAGCCATGGCCATTGAAGGCGTTTTCAAAGAAGGTTTCGTCACCACGTCGTACGACTCCGTGGTGAACTGGGCGAAGACCGGTTCGCTGTGGCCCATGACCTTCGGTCTGGCCTGCTGCGCGGTAGAGATGATGCATGCCGCTGCTGCGCGATACGACATCGGGCGTTTCGGTGCCGAAGTCTTTCGCGCCAGCCCCCGCCAGTCCGACCTCATGATCGTCGCTGGCACGCTGTGCAACAAGATGGCCCCCGCGCTGCGCAAGGTCTATGACCAGATGGCGGAGCCACGCTGGGTGCTGTCGATGGGCTCATGCGCCAATGGGGGTGGTTACTACCACTACAGTTATTCGGTGGTGCGCGGTTGCGACCGCGTCGTGCCGGTGGATGTGTACGTGCCCGGCTGTCCGCCGACGGCCGAGGCGCTCATCTACGGGATCATCCAGCTGCAGCAGAAGGTGCGGCGTACCAACACCATCGCGCGCGCGTGAGGACCTCGCACCCATGACAGCTTTTGCGATCGATTCGGCCGACCTTCAGAAATCCGTCGAGCGCGCGCTCGGCGACAAGCTCAAGAGTGCCACGGTGGCCCTGGGCGAGTTGACGCTGGTCGTCAAGGCGGCGGACTATTTGGACGCCATGCGCCTGCTGCGCGATGCGCCGGACTGCAGGTTCGAGCAACTCATGGACCTTTGCGGGGTCGATTATTCGGCCTATCGCGACAGCGTCTGGGAAGGTTTGCGGTATTGCGTGGTGGTGCACCTTCTGTCGGTGGATTTCAATCAGCGCGTGCGCGTCAAGGTGTTCTGTCCCGACGACGATTTCCCGGTGTTGCCGTCGGTCATGCACCTCTGGAGCTCGGCCAACTGGTTCGAGCGCGAGGCCTTCGATCTCTTCGGCATCGTGTTCGAAGGTCACGAGGACCTGCGCCGCATCCTGACCGACTACGGTTTCATCGGCCATCCTTTCCGCAAGGATTTCCCGCTCACCGGCAATGTCGAGATGCGCTACGACGAGGACCTCAAGCGGGTCGTCTACCAGTCCGTGACCATCGAGTCCCGCGAAGTCACGCCGCGCATCATCCGCGAGGAAAATTACGGGGGACCCGCATCCCGGGTCTTGCCCCGGTGATTGAACATGGCTGAAATCAAGAACTACACGCTCAACCTGGGCCCGCAGCATCCGGCCGCGCACGGCGTGCTGCGACTGGTGCTCGAGCTCGACGGCGAAGTCGTCCAGCGCGCCGATCCGCACATCGGTCTCCTGCACCGCGCGACCGAAAAGCTCGCCGAAGGCAAGACCTACATCCAGTCGCTGCCGTACATGGACCGACTCGACTACGTGTCGATGATGAGCAACGAGCACGCCTATTGCCTGGCGATCGAGAAGTTGCTCGGCCTCGAGGTGCCGATCCGTGCCCAGTACATCCGGGTCATGTTCGGCGAGATCACGCGTCTGCTCAATCACCTGATGTGGCTGGGTTCGCACGGCAACGATTGCGGCAGCTCGACGATCCTGATCTACGCATTCCGCGAACGCGAAGACCTGTTCGACGTCTACGAGGCGGTGTCGGGTGCGCGCATGCACGCGGCCTATTTCCGTCCGGGTGGCGTCTATCGGGATCTGCCCGACGCCATGCCGCAGTACAAGGTCAGCAAGATCAAGAACGCCAAGGCGCTGGCGCGAATGAACGAGAACCGCAGTGGTTCGGTGCTCGACTTCATCGATGACTTCACGCAGCGTTTCGCGAAACACGTGGCGGAGTACCACACGCTGCTGACCGACAACCGCATCTGGAAGCAGCGCACGGTGGGCATCGGCGTCATGTCGCCCGAACGCGCGCTCAATCTCGGATTGACCGGTCCGATGCTGCGTGGCTCCGGAATCGCCTGGGACCTGCGCAAGAAGCAGCCCTACGACGTCTACGACCGCATGGACTTCGACATTCCGGTGGGCAAGACAGGCGACTGCTACGACCGCTATCTGGTGCGGATGGAGGAGATGGTCCAGTCCAATCGCATCATCAAGCAGTGCGTGGACTGGCTGAAGGCGAATCCCGGCCCGGTCATCACCGACAACCACAAGGTCGCCGCACCGGCGCGCGAGTCGATGAAGGCCAACATGGAGGAGTTGATCCATCACTTCAAGCTCTTCACGGAAGGCTTCCACGTGCCCGAGGGCGAAGCCTACGCGGCGGTCGAGCACCCGAAGGGCGAGTTCGGCATCTACCTCATGAGCGACGGCGCCAACAAGCCCTACCGTCTGAAGATCCGTGCGCCCGGGTTCGCTCACCTCGCCGCACTCGACGAACTCACGCGCGGCCACATGATCGCCGACACCGTCGCCATCATCGGCACGCTCGACATCGTGTTTGGAGAAATCGACCGATGAACGACAACAGATCCAGCCCGGCGCCGGCGCAGTCGCTGTCGGAAGCCACGCACCAGCGCTTCGCGCGCGAGATCGCCAAATACCCGGCGGACCAGGCACAGTCGGCCGTCATGGCCTGTCTGGCGATCGTGCAGCAGGAGCATGGTCATGTCAGCGCGGACCACGAGAAGGTGATCGCCGATGTCCTCGGCATGCCTCAGATCGCGGTGCACGAGGTCACCACCTTCTACAACATGTACAACCAGCGGCCGATCGGCCGCTTCAAGCTCAACGTCTGCACCAACCTGCCGTGCCAACTGCGCGACGGCGAGAAGGCGTTGGCGCACCTGGAGAAGAAGCTGGGCATCGCCATGGGCGGAACGACCGACGACGGTCTGTTCACATTGCAGCAGAGCGAGTGCCTGGGCGCCTGCGCCGATTCGCCGGTGATGCTGGTCAACGACCGCACCATGTGCAGCTTCATGACGGGTGAAAAACTCGATCAACTCGTCGACGGGTTGCGCGCCTGTGCGCATTCGCCGGCTTCGAAAGGGGAGGTCGCATGACGCCCGATCAAGTGCTGGAACAGTTTCGCGCGACGGGTGTCCAGACCTGTTTCCACGACCGCCACATCGACCCGCAGATCTACGCCGGACTCGACGGCACCAACTGGCGTCTGGCCGACTATGAGGCACGCGGTGGCTATCAGGCGCTGCGCAAGATCCTGACGGAGGGCATGACGACCGATCAGGTGATCGCCGAAGTGAAGGCTTCCGGTCTTCGCGGTCGGGGCGGTGCCGGTTTTCCGACCGGGTTGAAGTGGAGCTTCATGCCGCGGCAGTTTCCGGGTCAGAAGTACCTCGTGTGCAATTCGGACGAAGGCGAACCGGGGACGTGCAAGGATCGCGACATCCTCCAGTTCAATCCGCACATCGTGATCGAAGGCATGGCCATCGCGGCCTTCGCCATGGGCATCAGCGTCGGCTACAACTACATCCACGGCGAGATCTTCGGCACCTACGAGCGCTTCGAGGAAGCGCTGGAAGAGGCGCGCGCGGCCGGCTACCTGGGCGACGGCATCATGGGCAGCGGCTACAACTTCCAGTTGCATGCCGCGCATGGCTTCGGTGCCTACATCTGCGGAGAGGAGACGGCGCTGCTCGAATCGCTCGAAGGCAAGAAGGGCCAGCCGCGCTTCAAGCCGCCGTTCCCGGCCAGCTTCGGCCTCTACGGCAAGCCGACGACGATCAACAACACGGAGACCTTCGCGGCCGTGCCATGGATCATCCGCAATGGGGGTCCGGCCTACCTCGCCTGCGGCAAGCCCAACAACGGCGGCACCAAGATCTACTCGGTCAGCGGGGACGTCGAGTCGCCAGGCAACTACGAAGTCCCGATGGGGACGCCGTTCGCCAAGCTGCTCGAACTCGCCGGTGGCGTGCGCAAGGGCCGTCAGCTCAAGGCCGTGATCCCGGGCGGATCTTCGTCGCCCGTCCTGCCGGCCGCCATCATGATGGACTGCACGATGGACTACGACTCGATCGCGAAGGCGGGCTCGATGCTGGGCTCCGGTGCGGTGATCGTCATGGACGACAGCCGTTCGATGGTGGAGTCCCTGCGGCGTCTGTCGTACTTCTACATGCACGAGTCCTGCGGTCAATGCACCCCGTGTCGCGAAGGCACCGGATGGCTCTGGCGCGTCGTCGACCGCATCCACAACGGGCATGGAAAACCCAGCGATATGGAATTGCTCAACTCGGTCGCCGACAACATCCAGGGCCGCACGATCTGCGCGCTCGGCGATGCCGCGGCGATGCCGGTGCGCGCCATGATCAAACATTTCCGCCACGAGTTCGAGGCATTGATCCCGGGCCACGTCGCCAAGACGCCCGCCAACGCCTGAGCACGAAACCGCGACATCGCGACACACACCTATGGTTGAAATCGAACTCGACGGCAAGAAGGTCGACGTGACCGAAGGCAGCATGATCATGCATGCGGCCGACAAGGCGGGCACGTACATCCCGCACTTCTGCTATCACAAGAAGCTCAGCATCGCGGCCAATTGCCGCATGTGCCTGGTGGACGTGGAAAAGGCGCCCAAGCCGATGCCGGCCTGCGCGACCCCCGTGACGCAGGGCATGATCGTTCGCACGAAGAGCGACAAGGCGATCAAGGCCCAGCAATCGGTGATGGAGTTCCTGCTCATCAATCACCCGCTGGACTGCCCGATCTGCGACCAGGGCGGCGAGTGCCAGTTGCAGGATCTGGCCGTGGGCTACGGCGGTTCCTCGTCCCGTTACGAGGAGGAGAAACGCGTCGTCTTCCACAAGGACGTCGGGCCGTTGGTCAGCATGGAGGAGATGACCCGCTGCATCCATTGCACGCGCTGCGTGCGCTTCGGCCAGGAAGTTGCCGGCGTGATGGAGCTGGGCATGATCCACCGGGGCGAGCACTCCGAGATCACGACCGTGGCGGGCGAGACCATCGACTCCGAGCTTTCGGGCAACATGATCGACGTCTGCCCGGTCGGTGCACTCACGAGCAAGCCGTTCCGCTACAGCGCCCGCACGTGGGAGCTGTCGCGCCGCAAGTCGGTCAGCCCGCACGACTCGACCGGTGCCAATCTGATCGTCCAGGTCAAGAACAACCAGGTCATGCGTGTCGTTCCGCTCGAGAACGAGGACGTGAACGAGTGCTGGCTCGCCGACCGTGACCGTTTCTCGTACGAAGCGCTCAACAGCAGCGAGCGCCTGCGCCAGCCCATGCTCAAGCAGGGCGGCCAATGGCAGGCCGTCGACTGGCAGACGGCGCTGGAATACGTGGCCAACGGCCTTCGTCAGATCAAGGCCGACCATGACGCGTCCGCGATCGGTGCGCTGGTCAGCCCGCACAGCACCGTCGAGGAACTGTCGCTGGCGACCAAGCTGGTGCGAGGACTGGGCAGCGAGAACATCGACTACCGCCTGCGCAACGCCGATTTTGGCGCGTCCAAGAACATTCGCTGGCTCGGCACTTCGATCGCATCGCTGACGAACCTCCAGCGCGTGCTCGTGATCGGCTCGAACCTGCGCAAGGATCATCCCTTGTTCGCGCAGCGCATCCGTCAGGCCGCGCGCAAGGGTGCCGCCATCGGCGTGATCGCATCGCAACGCGAACTCGCCTCGCACGACGCGTGGGCCATGCCGCTGGCCAACGTCCACACGGCCGCTGCGGGCGACTGGGTCCGGGCCCTGGCGGACGTGGCCACGGCCATCGGCTCGGAGAAGGGCGAGGCCGCGCCGGTCCACGGCGAAGCGACCGACACCGCCAAGGCAATCGCGACGTCGCTGCTCGGCGGCGAACGCAAGGCCATCCTGCTCGGGAATGCCGCCGCGCATCATGCGGATGCATCTCGCCTGCTCGCGCTTGCGCAATGGATCGGCGTGCACACCGGCGCCAGCGTGGGTTACCTGACCGAGGCTGCCAACACGGTCGGTGCCCAATGGGTCGGCGCGTTGCCCGGCGAAGGCGGCCTGAATGCGGCGCAGATGCTCGCCGGTGGCGTCAAGGCGCTGCTGCTCGTGAACAACGAGCCCGAGTTCGATTCCGCAGCCGGGGCCGGTGTGCGTGCCGGCCTGGAACACGCCCAGATGGTCGTCACGCTCAGTCCGTTCAAGGCCAACCTCGCCTTCAGCGACGTGTTGCTGCCGATCGCTCCGTTCTCCGAGACGCCGGGCACGTTCGTGAATGCCGAGGGACGCATCCAGAGCTTCCATGCGGTGACCAAGCCGCTGGGCGATACCCGGCCCGCCTGGAAGGTGCTGCGCGTGCTTGCGAACTTGATGGGTGTGCAGGGCTTCGACTTCGAGACCGTCCAGGACGTGCTCGCGCACGTGCTCGGCACGGCCGAGAACCAGAAGGCGACCCACGTGCCAGCCGTGCTGCTGGGCAACGTGCCGCCGGAAGATTTCGATCTCGCTTCCGCGCCGGTCGAGAACGTCGCCGAACCGGTGGTCGCACCGATCTATGAACTCGACGGCCTGACGCGCCGTGCACCATCGTTGCAGCTGACCGCCGATGGGCGCGGCAGCCGGCACGCCGCCAAGGGCGTGCCCGAGGGCCAGCACGTGACGCTCGACGAGGTGGCTGCATGATCGATTCGATTCACGCCTTCGGTCAGGGACTGATCTCGGCGCGCTGGTGGACGGTCGGTGGGTGGCCCATGATCTGGTCGCTCATCAAGATCATCTGCGTGCTGCTGCCGCTGCTCGGTGCGGTGGCCTACCTGACGTTGTGGGAGCGCAAGTTCCTTGGCTGGATCCAAGTCCGCCACGGCCCCAACCGGGTCGGTCCGATGGGTCTGCTGCAGCCCATCGCCGATGCCGTCAAGTTGCTGACCAAGGAAATGATCAGCCCGACCGCGGCGAGTCCCGGCCTGTTCCGGCTCGGTCCGATCATGGCGATCATGCCGGCGCTGGCCGCGTGGGTTGCCATCCCCTTCGGTCCGGAGGCCATCCTGGCCAACGTCAATGCCGGCCTGCTGTTGATCATGGCGATCACCTCGATCGAGGTGTACGGCGTGATCATCGCCGGTTGGGCGTCGAATTCGAAGTATGCCTTCCTGGGCGCCATGCGTGCCTCGGCACAGATGGTGAGCTACGAAATCGCGATGGGCTTCTGCCTCGTCGTGGTGATCATGGTCACGGGCAGCCTGAAGCTGGGTGACGTGGTGAGCGCGCAAGGGGTGGGCATGGGTGCCTCGATGGGCCTCGGGTTCCTGTCCTGGAACTGGCTGCCCCTGCTGCCGATCTTCATCGTCTACGTGATCTCCGGCGTCGCCGAGACCAATCGTCATCCCTTCGACGTCGTCGAAGGCGAAGCGGAGATCGTGGCTGGTCACATGGTCGAGTATTCGGGCATGGGCTTCGCCATCTTCTTCCTGGCCGAGTACGCCAGCATGTGGCTGGTGTCGATCCTGGCGGCGTTGATGTTCCTGGGAGGCTGGCTGTCACCGGTCGGGTTCCTCGACTTCATCCCCGGTTGGATCTGGCTCGGGCTGAAGACGTTCTTCGTGGTATCCACCTTCATCTGGATCCGCGGCACTTTCCCGCGCTTCCGTTACGACCAGATCATGCGTCTGGGCTGGAAGATCTTCATTCCGGTCACCCTGGTGTGGCTGCTGGTGGTCGGGGGCTGGATGCAGACGCCCTGGAACATCTGGAAATAAGCGGAGCAACACACGATGTCTTCATCCACCACGGTCGCCGCGGCGCCGTCGAAATCCGCCTTCTCGGTCGGGGATTTCCTCAAGAGCTTCATGCTCGCCGAACTGTTCAAGGGCATGGTCCTGACGGGACGCTATGCGTTCCGCCGCAAGATCACGGTCCAGTTCCCCGAGGAGAAGACCCCCCTGTCGCCACGCTTTCGCGGTCTGCATGCCTTGCGCCGCTACGAGAACGGCGAAGAGCGCTGCATCGCCTGCAAGCTGTGCGAGGCCGTGTGTCCCGCGGTCGCGATCACGATCGAGTCGGATGTGCGCGACGACGGTTCGCGCCGCACCACGCGCTACGACATCGACCTGACCAAGTGCATCTTCTGCGGCTTCTGCGAGGAAAGCTGCCCGGTCGACTCGATCGTCGAGACGCACATCCTGGAGTACCACGGCGAGAAGCGCGGTGATCTGTACTTCACTAAGGAGATGCTGCTCGCCGTCGGCGACCGGTACGAGACCGAGATCGCGGCCAACAAGGCCGCGGACGCGAAATACCGTTGAACGACGGACGCCCCAAAGAAAAGCATCCATGGACGTCAAGACCGGCTTCTTCTATCTGTTCTCGATCGTGCTGCTCTTCGCGGCCTTTCGCGTCGTCACCGCACGCAACCCCGTGCACGCGGTGCTCTACCTCATGCTGGCGTTCTCGCAGGCCTCGGCCGTGTGGCTGCTGCTCGAGGCGGAATTCCTGGCCATCGTGCTGGTCCTCGTGTACCTGGGCGCCGTGATGGTGCTGTTCCTGTTCGTCGTGATGATGCTCGACCTCAACATCGACAGCTTGCGGCAAGGCTTCTGGAAGCATTTCCCATTGGCCGCGCTCATCGGCGTGGTCATCGCGCTGGAAATGGCCTACGTCCTGATGGGTGGTTTCCGCGAGATGCCGATCGCCGTCCAGGCGGGTGCCGCGCAGGTTTCCAACACCAAGGCTCTCGGCCTGCTGCTCTATACCGAGTACCTGTACCCGGTGCAGATCGCCGCGGTGATCCTGGTGGTCGCCATGATCGCGGCGATCGCGCTCACGCTGCGCCAGCGCAAGGACAGCAAGTTCATCGACGTCAGCACGCAGATCCACGTGAAGGCGCGCGATCGACTGAGCATCGTGAAGCTCGATGCCACCCGCACGGCGCCGCCCGCGCCGGTCGAGGCACCCGCCGCCGCTCCCGTGGAGAAGAAGCCATGACCCTGACCCTTTCCCACTATCTGACGCTGGGCGCGATCCTGTTCTCGATGTCGGTGATCGGCATCTTCCTGAACCGCAAGAACCTGATCGTCCTGCTGATGTGCGTCGAGCTGATGCTGTTGGCCGTCAACATGAATTTCGTCGCGTTCTCGCACTACCTGGGCGACATGCACGGCCAGATCTTCGTGTTCTTCATCCTGACCGTGGCGGCCGCCGAATCGGCCATCGGGCTGGCACTCCTGGTGCTGCTGTTCCGCAACAAGTCGACGATCAGCGTCGACGAGTTGAATTCGCTCAAGGGCTGAGTCTTTTCTTATGAGCGCAACTCTCTCCGCATCCACGCTGTTGGTCGTACCCATGGCGCCCCTGGTGGGCGCCGCCCTGGCGGGTCTGTTCGGCACGAAATTCGGTGGCGACCACCTCGGCCGGAAGGTCACGCACAGCCTCACGATCCTTGGCGTGCTGATCGCCTTCGTCATCTCGGCATCGACGCTGCGCAGCGTGATCGTCGACGGCGCCCGCTTCAACGAGACGCTCTACACCTGGATGGTGGTGGGCGGTCTGAAGATGGAAGTTGGCTTCCTGGTCGACGGCCTGACCGCCATGATGATGTGCGTCGTGACCTTCGTCTCGCTGATGGTGCACATCTACACCATCGGCTACATGGAGGAAGACGAAGGCTACAACCGTTTCTTCGCCTACATCTCCCTGTTCACGTTCTCCATGCTGATGCTCGTGATGAGCAACAACATGCTTCAGCTGTTCTTCGGCTGGGAGGCCGTGGGCCTTGTGTCGTACCTGCTGATCGGCTTCTGGTTCAACAAGCCGACCGCGATCTTCGCCAACATGAAGGCTTTTCTGGTCAACCGCGTGGGCGACTTCGGCTTCATCCTGGGCATCGGTCTGATCGCGGCCTATGCGGGCACGCTGAACTACGGCGAAGCCTTCGCCAAGGCCGATACGCTGGCGGCGCTGACGTTCCCGGGCACGCAGTGGATGCTGGTGACCGTGATCTGCATCTGCCTGTTCATCGGGGCGATGGGCAAGAGCGCGCAGTTCCCGCTGCATGTCTGGCTGCCCGACTCGATGGAAGGCCCGACACCCATCTCGGCGCTCATCCACGCCGCGACGATGGTCACGGCCGGCATCTTCATGGTGGCGCGCATGTCGCCGCTGTTCGAATTGAGCGACACGGCCTTGAGCTTCATCCTGGTGATCGGTGCCATCACGGCGCTGTTCATGGGCTTCCTGGGCATCATCCAGAACGACATCAAGCGGGTCGTCGCCTATTCGACATTGTCCCAGCTCGGCTACATGACGGTGGCGCTCGGCGCTTCGGCGTACTCGGTGGCGGTGTTCCACCTGATGACGCACGCGTTCTTCAAGGCGCTGCTGTTCCTGGGCGCCGGCTCGGTCATCATCGGCATGCACCACAACCAGGACATCCGCTGGATGGGTGGCGTGCGCAAGTACATGCCGATCACCTGGATCACGTCCCTGCTGGGTTCGCTGGCGCTGATCGGCACGCCGCTGTTCTCGGGCTTCTATTCCAAGGACAGCATCATCGAGGCCGTCCACGAGAGCCATCTCGCCGGTGCCGGCTTCGCGTACTTCGCCGTCCTCGCCGGCGTGTTCGTGACGGCGTTCTATTCGTTCCGCATGTACTTCCTGGTCTTCCACGGCAAGGAACGCTACGACCAGAATCCGGACGCACACCATGCGCATCATTCCGACGAGGAGCCGCTGGATGCCCACGGCGACGGCCACGGCGCGCACGCGACGACCGCGCACGCAGCGACCCACGACGCTCACCATGGTCATGGCCACGACGAGAAGCCGCATGAATCTCCCTGGGTGGTTTGGCTGCCCCTGGTGCTCCTGGCGATTCCCTCGGTGGTCATCGGCTTCCTGACCATCCAGCCGATGCTCTACGGCGAGTTCTTCAAGGACGCGATCTTCGTGAACCTCGACAAGCACCCGGCGATGCGCGAGATGGCGGAGGCCTTCCACGGTCCGCTGGCAATGGCGCTGCATGGACTGACGACGGCGCCGTTCTGGCTCGCGCTCGCCGGTGTCGTGCTCTCCTACTACATGTACATGATCAACCCGGCGTTGCCGGCGGCGATCAAGCGCGGCTTCGGCCCGGTCTACCGTCTGCTGGAAAACAAGTACTACCTCGACTGGATCAACGAGAACATCGTGGCACGCGGCGCGCGCGCGCTGGGCACCGCCTTCTGGAAGGGCGGGGATCAGGCCGTCATCGACGGCGCGATCGTCAACGGCTCCTGGCGCACCATCGGCCGCATTGCCGGCGCCGTGCGCGGCGTGCAGTCGGGCTACATCTATCACTACGCGATGGCGATGTTGCTGGGCATCTTTCTGCTCATGACGTATTTCGTCTGGTTCAACAAATAAGCGCTGCGCTGGAGAACAATAAAAATGGGTTTGTTGAGCCTTGCCATCTGGATGCCGATCGCGATCGGCACCCTGTTGCTGGCGTTCGGCCGGAACAGTGCGAACGTCGTGCGCTGGGTCGCGCTCCTCGGGTCGATCGCCAGCTTCGTCGTGACGCTGCCGCTCTACACGAGGTTCCAGAACGGAACCTCGGCGATGCAGTTCGTCGAGAAGACGCCCTGGATCGATCGTTTCAACATCAACTATCACGTGGGGGTCGACGGGATCTCGCTGTGGCTGGTGCTGTTGACCGCCTTCATCACGGTCATCGTGGTGATCTCGGCCTGGGAAGTGATCACCGAGCGCGTGAACCAGTACATGGGCGCTTTCCTGATCCTGTCGGGTCTGATGATCGGCGTGTTCGCCGCGCTCGACGGACTGCTGTTCTATGTCTTCTTCGAAGCCACGCTGATCCCGATGTACCTGATCATCGGCATCTGGGGGGGGCCGAACAAGATCTACGCGGCATTCAAGTTCTTCCTGTACACGCTGCTGGGCTCGCTGCTCATGCTGGTCGCGTTGATCTACCTGTACAACAAGTCGGGCGGCAGCTTCGACATCCTGACGTGGCACCGGCTCCCCCTGACCGGCAGCGCGCAGACGTTCCTGTTCTTCGCCTTCTTCGCGGCCTTCGCGGTGAAGGTGCCGATGTTCCCGGTCCACACCTGGCTGCCCGACGTGCACGTCGAGGCGCCCACGGGTGGTTCCGCCGTGCTGGCCGCGATCATGCTGAAGTTGGGCGCCTACGGCTTCCTGCGCTTCTCGATGCCCATCGCGCCCGACGCCTCGCGTGAATGGGCCTGGCTGATGATCGCGCTCTCGCTCGTCGCCGTCATCTATGTCGGCCTCGTGGCCCTGGTGCAGAAGGACATGAAGAAGCTGGTGGCGTACTCGTCCGTCGCCCACATGGGTTTCGTGACGCTCGGCTTCTTCATCTTCAACGACCTGGGCGTCTCCGGCGGCATCGTCCAGATGGTGGCGCACGGCTTCGTCTCCGCGGCCATGTTCCTGGGCATCGGCGTCCTGTACGACCGCGTGCATTCGCGCCAGATCGCCGACTACGGCGGCGTGGTGAACACGATGCCCAAGTTCGCCGCGTTCGCGCTGCTCTTCGCCATGGCCAATTGCGGCCTGCCGGGCACGGCCGGTTTCGTGGGCGAATGGATGGTCATCCTGGGCGCGATCAAGTCGAATTTCTGGATCGGACTCGGCGCTTCCTCGGCGCTGATCTTCGGTGCCGCCTATACGCTGTGGATGTACAAGCGCGTCTACCTCGGTCCGGTGGGCAATCATCACGTCGAGGAACTCAAGGACATCAACGCGCGTGAATTCCTCATGCTGTCCTTGCTGGCGATCGCGGTGCTGTGGATGGGCCTGTATCCGAAACCTTTCACCGATGTGATGGACGTGTCCGTGGCCGATTTCCTGCGGCACGTGGCGATGTCCAAGTTGCCTTGATCACGCTGAAGAAGAGAACGAGATGATTGACAAACTCAGCTGGATCGCGATCTATCCGGAAATCGTGCTGCTGGTCATGGCCTGCATCATTGCGCTGGTCGACCTGTCCTCGACCGACGCGCGCCGCACGCGCACCTACATCCTCACGATGCTCACGCTCGCCGTAGTGGCGGCGCTGACGGGTTCCAACGCGGCCGCCGGTCGCACGATCTTCGGGTTCGGCGGCATGGTCTTGAGCGATCCGATGGGCAACTGGCTCAAGTGCTTCGCCACGCTCGCGCTGATGGTCAGCCTGGTCTACGGGCGACCTTACGCGGGTGATCGCGGCATGCTGCGCGGCGGCGAGATCTTCACGATCAGCATGCTGTCGCTCCTGGGAATGTTCGTCATGATCTCGGGCAGCAATTTCCTGCTGATCTACCTGGGGCTGGAACTGCTGACGTTGTCGAGTTACGCGCTCGTGGCCCTGCGCCGCGACGACGCGACGGCCAGCGAGGCGGCCATGAAGTATTTCGTGCTCGGCGCGATGGCCAGCGGTTTCCTGCTGTACGGGTTGTCGATGATGTACGGCGCCACGGGTTCGCTCGACGTCGTCGAGGTGTTCCGCGCCATCGCCAGCCGGCAGGTCAATCACCAGGTGCTGGTGTTCGGGCTGGTCTTCATCGTGGCCGGACTGGCGTTCAAGGTCGGCGCGGCGCCGTTCCACATGTGGGTGCCCGACGTCTACCAGGGCGCACCGACCGCGATCACGCTGCTCATCGGCGCGGCGCCCGAACTCGCCGCCTTCGGCATCATCATCCGGTTGCTGGTCGAGGGACTGCTGCCATTGGCCTTCGACTGGCAGCAGATGCTCGCGGTGCTCGCCGTGGCGTCGCTGCTGGTGGGCAATTTGGCGGCCATCGCCCAGACCAACCTGAAGCGGATGCTGGCCTATTCGACCATCGCGCAGATGGGATTCATGCTGCTGGGCATGGTCGGTGGCGTGGTGGGCGACAACGCGTCGAACACCGGCCTGGCCTACAGCGCCGCCATGTTCTACGTCGTGACCTACGTGCTGACCACGCTGGCGAGCTTCGGCATCATCCTGCTGCTGGCCCGTGAGGGATTCGAGAGCGAGGAGATCTCCGACCTGGCCGGCCTCAACCAGCGCAGCCCGTTCTACGCCGGAGTGATGGCGGTGGCGATGTTCTCGCTGGCCGGTCTGCCGCCACTCGTGGGTTTCTACGCCAAACTGGCCGTGCTGCAGGCACTCATCGCATCGGGCCAGGCGGCCTACATCGCCATGGCGGTCTTCGCGGTGGTGATGTCGCTGATCGGCGCGTTCTACTACCTTCGCATCGTGAAGGTCATGTACTTCGACGCACCGGCCGCCACGGCGCCGGCGGTGACCAGCGCGGGCGACGTCCGGGTCGTGCTGGCGCTCAACGGCGCGCTGATCCTGGTGCTCGGCATCCTGCCCGGCGGTCTCATGGACCTGTGCGCACGCGCCATCGCGGCGACGCTGGCCAACTGATCCGCGCGCGGTGGCGTCCTCGCAGAGCGTGTCGGTCTGGCTCGTGCTTGCGATCGCGCTCTTCGCCGCCAACCTCCCGTTCCTGACCGAGCGGTTCCTCGGATTGCTGCCACTGCCGGCGGCCTGGGCGCCGTCCAAGTCGCTCGCGCTGCGGTTGCTCGAACTGGTGCTGCTGTACGGGTTGACCGGTGCGGTCGGCCTGCTGTTCGAGAAGCGGGCCGGGCAGATCGCGACGCAGGGTTGGGAGTTCTATGCGGTCACCGGTGCCCTGTTCATCGTGCTGGCCTTTCCCGGGTTCACATGGCGGTACCTGCTCAAGCGCCGCCATGCTCCCGCCTGATTCAACCGCCGGCTTCCGGCTTCCATCGCCATGATTCCTTCCACCGCCGCCTCGTCGAGCGAATCGCACCTGGTCGAGGAGGGCACGTCCAGCGAAGTGCTGGTGAACGGCAACTTCCTCAAGGCGCGCCGCGACACGGTGCGCCTGCCCGACGGCGGGACCTCCACGCGCGAGTACGTGGTCCATCCGGGTGCCGTGGTGGTCGTGCCGCTGCTCGACGACGGACGCGTGGTGCTGGAGCGTCAGTACCGCTATCCGGTCGGTCGGGTGCTGACCGAATTCCCCGCCGGCAAGCTCGACGTCGGTGAAGATCCCTTCGTCTGCGGTCGACGCGAGTTGCTGGAGGAAACCGGCTACACCGCCCGGGAGTGGGCGAGCGCGGGGTTGATGCATCTGGCGGTCGCCTATTCGACCGAGGTGATCCACGTCTACTTCGCGCGCGGTCTGTCGCTGGGCGAGCGTCGCCTCGACATCGGGGAGTTCGTGGACGTCTTCACGGCGACGCCGGATGAACTCATCGGCTGGTGCCGCGATGGCACCGTGACCGACGCCAAGACGCTGACCTGCACGCTGTGGCTGCAGAACGTCTTGTCCGGTGCATGGCCACTCGATTGGCAGGTGTTCGCCGCGGAGGACGCCGCCGGATAATCCGGCCCATGAAGGTTCTCGATCTGCGCTGCGAACACGGCCACGGCTTCGAAGGCTGGTTCGCGTCCGGCGAGGCCTTCGAGGATCAGCGGACGCGCGGGCTCGTGGAATGTCCGGTATGCGGCGCGACGACGGTCGTCAAGCTGCTGGCCGCACCCCGGCTCAACCTGAGTGGGGCACGGGCGCCATCGACGAGTGGCGAGGGGGCGAAGCGCGGCGCCGAACCGTCGCCGCCGGCCGCTGCGGACGCCAGTGTGCAGGCGCGCTGGATGAGCGCGGTGCGCCACGTGCTGGCGAACACGGAGAACGTCGGCGACCGTTTCCCCGAGGAAGCCCGGAAAATGCACTATGGCGAGGCCGACGAGCGCGCGATCCGGGGCCGCGCGACGCGCGCGGAAGCCCAAGCCTTGCGCGACGAAGGCATCGAGGTGGTGCCCTTGCCGATCCCACCGGGCACCAAGGAGACGCTTCAGTAGCCGGGCGGGGCGGCGGGACTAGACGGCGAACTGCAGCGCGGCCAGCCGGGCGTAGACGCCACCCCGTGCCACCAGCGCCGCGTGCGTGCCCTGTTCGACGACCTCGCCATGGTCGAGCACCACGATGCGGTCGGCCTTCTGGACCGTCGCCAGACGGTGGGCGATGACCACGGTCGTGCGTCCGTTCATCGCCGATTCGAGCGCCGCCTGCACCATCCGTTCGCTTTCGGCATCGAGCGCGCTGGTGGCTTCGTCGAGCAGCAGCAGCGGCGGGTTCTTCAGGATGGCGCGCGCGATCGCGATGCGCTGGCGCTGTCCGCCCGAGAGCCGCACGCCGCGTTCGCCCAGGAAGGTGTCGTAGCCCTCGGGCAGGGCGCGCAGGAAGTCGTCCGCGAAGGCGGCGCGGGCGGCGGCGTGCACTTCGTCGGCGGTGGCGTCGGGGCGGCCGTAGCGGATGTTCTCGAACGCGCTGGCCGAGAAGATCACCGAGTCCTGCGGCACCAGCCCGATGCGGTGCCGGAGGTCCTCCAGCGCCAGCGTGTCCAGCGGCGCGCCGTCCAGGGCGATGCGTCCTGCCTGCGGGTCGTAGTAGCGCAGCAGCAGCTGGAAGACCGTGCTCTTGCCGGCGCCGCTCGCACCCACCAGCGCCACGGTCTCGCCCGGCGCCACGCGCAGGCTGACGTCGCGCAACGCGGGCAGTCCGGGGCGGGACGGGTAGTGGAAGGTCACCGCGTCGAGCGCGATGGCGCTGCCGCCGCTCGGCGCGGTGGCCATCGCCGGGCGCGCGGGCGAGGCGATGTCCGAGCGCGAGTGCAGCAGTTCCATCAGGCGCTCGGTCGCGCCGGCGGCGCGCAGCAGGTCGCCGTAGACCTCGCCGAGCACGGCCGCGGCGCTCGCCAGGATCAGCACGTACACCACCGTCTGCCCCAGGTGGCCGGCCGTGATGCGGCCGTCGAGCACCGCCTGCGTGCCCTGGTAGAGGCCCCACAGCAAGGCCGCCGAGGTGGCGATGATGATGAACGCCACCAGCACCGAACGCGCCTTGGCGCGGCGCACGGCGGTGCGAAAGGCGTCGTGCGTGGAGGCGTCGAAGCGCGCCGCCTCGCGCGCCTCCGACGTGTAGCTCTGGACGACGGGTATCGCGTTGAGCACTTCGGCGGCGATGGCGCTCGAGTCCGCGACGCGGTCCTGGCTGGCGCGCGAGAGCTTGCGCACGCGCCGGCCGAACCACATGCTGGGCACCACGACCAGCACCAGCCCGCCGAGCACCTGCACCATGACGTAGGGGTTGGTCCACACCAGCACCGCGAGCGCGCCGATGCCCATCACCGCGTTGCGCAGTCCCATGCTGAGCGACGAACCGACGACGGTCTGCACCAGCGTCGTGTCGGCCGTGAGGCGCGAGAGCACCTCGCCGGTCTGGGTGGTCTCGAAGAACGCCGGACTCTGGCGCAGCACGTGCGCGTACACCGCGTTGCGCAGGTCGGCCGTGATGCGCTCGCCCAGCCAGCTGACGGTATAGAAGCGCGCCGCCGAGAACAGCCCCAGCGCCACCGCCACGGCGAACAGGGCGCCGAAATGCTCGCGCAGCGCCAGCGTCTGGGCACTGCGGTCGCCCGGCACCAGACCGCCGTCGATCAGCGTGCGCAGTGCCAGCGGGAACACCAGCGTGGTCACCGCCGCCAGCACCAGGAACAGCCCCGCGAGCCCGATCTGCAGACGGTAGGGGCGAAGGAACGGGAGGAGGCCTGACAGGGACTTGGGTGAGCCCTTGGCGGCGGTGCGGGAAGCGGAATCGGCCATGCTCGAATTCTACCCAACGGTTGCAGCTGCAAAGGCAGCCTTGACAATGGTTGCCTAAGCAATTAATATCGGCGTCCGATGCAAGACAACGATTCCATGCCATCGCCGGCGCCGCCACGCGCCGCCGCGCCCGACTTCTACCGGCCGGAGAGCTATGCCGCCGAGGACAGCGTGGGCTACCTCATGCGGCGGGTCCTCAACGCCATGAGCCAGGCGGTCGACGGCCAGCTGTGCAAGCCCGACTCGCCCACGTACCCGCAGTGGCTGCCGCTGCACAAGCTGCACGTCGGCAAGGCGCAGACCGTGGCCGAGCTGGCGCGCGAATGCATGCTCGACGCAGGGTCGATGACCCGTCTGCTCGACCGCCTGGAGGCCAAGGGGCTGTGCCGCCGGGTGCGATCGGTGACCGACCGGCGCGTGGTCAACATCGAACTGACCGATGAAGGCAGCGCGGCGGCCCAGCAGGTGCCCGAAGTGCTTTGCAAGGTGCAGAACGAGTTCCTCGCCGGTTTCGAGGCCGACGAATGGAACCAGCTCAAGGGCTATCTGCGTCGCATCCTCGACAACACGCAGGCCTACGCGGCCCAGGCAGGAAAGAAATGACTCCCCGACTCCCATCGTCCGCCGCCATGACCTTCGCGGCCACCGTCGTCGCCGCGGTCGTCGCGGCTCTGACGCTGACACTCACCGGCTGCGCCGACATGGCCGGCATCGACTCGCACGCCCGCCTGCGCGACGCCGCGTCGCTCGGTCTCGGCGCCGAGGCCACCGCCCATGCGCCGCCGCCCGCCGACCCGGCCGAGGCGCGGGCCGCCGCGATCCCCGGCGCGATGCTGCCCGATGCGCGCTGGTGGGTCGGCTTCGGCGACGCCCGACTCGACGCCCTGGTGGCGGAGGCGCTGGCCGACAGCCCGAACCTGCGCTCGGCCCAGGCCCGCCTGGCGCGCGCGCAGGCGGCCATCTCGAACGTCGAGGCGGCGTCGCGGCCCCAGGTCAACGGCGCATTCGACGCGACGCGCCAGAAGTTCAGCGGCAACTACATCTATCCGGCGCCGCTGGGCGGCTCGGTGCGCGACATCGGCACGCTTCAGGTCGGCGGCAGCTGGGAACTCGACTTCTTCGGCAAGAACCGCGCCGCGCTGGACGCCGCGCTCGGCGGCGCCAACGCGGCGGCGGCCGAGGCCGATGCGGCCGCCGTGCTGCTGGCGGCCAACGTGGCGCGCGGCTACGCGCAGTGGGCGCGGTTGTCCGACCAGCTCGCCGTCGCCCGCCGCACGCTCGCGCAGCGCGACGAGACGCTGCGCCTGGTGCGCGACCGCGTCGCGGCCGGCCTCGACACGCGGCTCGAACTGCGCCAGAGCGAAGGCGGCCTGCCCGAGGCGCGCCAGCAGATCGAGGCGCTGGCCGAGCAGATCGAGATCGCCCAGCATGCGCTCGACGCGCTGGTGGGCCGCCCGGGCGCGACGCGCGCGCTGGCGGCGCCGACCCTGGCATCGATCCGGGGCCTGACGCTCGCACCGGACATCCCGGCCGACCTGCTCGGCCGCCGTGCCGACATCGCCGCCGCGCGCTGGCGCGTGGAGGCCGCGCGCGGCGACGTCGCCAACGCGCGCACGCTGTTCTATCCCAACGTCAGCCTGACGGCCTTCGTCGGGGCGGCGAGCCTGGGCCTGGGCAAGCTGGTCGAGTCGGGCAGCGGCCAGTGGGGCGTGGGCCCGGCGGTGCGCCTGCCGATCTTCGAGGGCGGACGCCTGCGCGCCAACCTGCGCGGGCGCGCCGCCGACCTGGACGCCGCCATCGAGAGCTACAACGCCAGCGTGATCGACGCCGTGCGCGATGCCGCCGACCGTGCGAGCAGCGCCCGGTCCGTGGTGCGCCAGCAGGCCGAGCAGCGCGACGCGCAGACCGCCGCCGAAGGCGCCTACGACATCGCCGTGCAGCGCTACCGCGCCGGGCTGGGCAACTACCTCAACGTGCTGACGGCCGAGACCGCCGTGCTGGCGCAGCGGCGCCAGGGCGTCGACCTGGCCTGGCGCGCGATCGACACGCAGGTCGGCCTGGCGCAGGCGCTCGGCGGCGGCTGGCTGCCAGCGACCGCGACGGCCGCCACCGATCGCGCATCGCGCAGCCTGACGACGAGCGCCGCCCTCGCCACGGCCCGACCCTGAACCCGAACACCGTCCGAATCCGACCTGAGAGAATCCAGATGAACAACGACAACGCATCCGTCGCGCCATCGTCCCCCGCTGCCGCCCCCGCCCTGGCGCCCGCTCCCAACGGCAACAAGCGTCGCCGCGCGCTGACCGGCCTGGCCGCCGTCGTGGTGCTCGCCGGCGGGGCCTGGGGCCTGTACGAATGGCTCGTGGCCAGCCACTACGAAACCACCGACAACGCCTACGCCCAGGGCAACGTGATCCAGATCACGCCGCAGATGCCGGGCACCGTGATGGCGATCCTGGCCGACGACACCGACTTCGTGAAGGCCGGCCAGCCGCTGGTGCGGCTCGATCCGGCCGATGCGAAGGTGGCGCTGGAGCAGTCCGAGGCGGCGCTCGCGCAGGCCGTCCGCCAGGTGCGCACGCTCTACGCCAACAACGGCTCGCTGGCCGCTCAGGTGACCCTGCGTCAGTCCGACATCGTCAAGGCGCAGAGCGACATCGCCCGCGCCCAGGACGACCTGAGGCGCCGTCAGGCGCTGACCGGCAACGGGGCGGTGTCCAAGGAAGAGCTCGACCACGCCGAGACCACGCTGGCCAATGCGCGCAGCGCCCTGGCCGCGGCCCAGGCCGGCGTGCTGGCCGCGCGCGAGCAGCTCGCGAGCAACCAGTCGCTCACCGAAGGCACCAGCGTCGCCCAGCATCCCAGCGTGCTGGCGGCGGCGGCGCGGGTGCGCGAGGCGTGGCTGGGCACGCGGCGCGCCGAACTGCCCGCGCCGGTCGACGGGTACGTCGCGCGGCGCACCGTGCAGCTCGGCCAGCGCGTGGCCGCGGGCACGCCGATGATGTCGATCGTGCCGCTCGACCAGCTCTGGGTCGACGCCAACTTCAAGGAAGTGCAGCTGCGCAACATCCGCATCGGCCAGCCGGTCAAGCTCACCGCCGACCTCTACGGCAAGAAGGTCGAGTACGACGGCAAGGTCGCCGGCCTGGGCGTGGGCACCGGCGCGGCCTTCGCGCTGCTGCCGGCGCAGAACGCGACGGGCAACTGGATCAAGGTGGTGCAGCGGGTGCCCGTGCGCATCGCGCTGACGCCCGAGCAGCTCAAGGCCAATCCGCTGCGCGTGGGCCTGTCGATGGACGCCGAGATCGACGTCACGCAGAAGGACGGCCGCTCGCTGGCCGATGCGCCGCGCGTCACGCCGCTGGCGCAGACGCAGGTCTACAGCGCGGTCGACAACGGCGCCGACGCCGAGGTCGAACGCATCATCGCGGCCAACCTGGGCCGCGCCGCGGCGACGTTGCCGGCGTCCAACCGGCCGCCGGCGGGGCGGACACCGGCGCCGTCGGCCGCCGGGGGCGGCGCCTCCGTCGCCCAACGCGACGCCGCGCACGGCTGAGGCCCCGGTCACCGCCATGGCCACCGCTTCCGCCAGCGCCGCCGCGCCCGCAGCCCAGGCGGCGCCGGCGCACATCACCTACCCGCCGCTCGAAGGCTCCGCACGCGTCTGGGGCACGATCGCGCTGTCCGCGGCGACCTTCATGAACGTGCTCGATTCGTCGATCGCCAATGTGTCGCTGCCCGCCATCGCGGGCGACCTGGGCGTGAGCTCGACGCAGGGCACCTGGGTCATCACCAGCTTCGCCGTGGCCAACGCCATCGCCGTGCCGCTGACCGGCTGGCTGACCCAGCGCTTCGGCCAGGTGCGGCTGTTCATGGCCAGCGTGATCCTGTTCATGGTCGCCTCGCTGCTGTGCGGGCTCGCGCCCAACATGACCACGCTGATCGCCTTCCGGGCGCTGCAGGGCTTCGTCGCCGGGCCGATGATCCCGCTGTCGCAGACGCTGCTGCTGTCGAGCTATCCGCGCGCCAAGGCCGGCCTGGCGATGGCGATGTGGTCGATGACCACGCTCGTCGCGCCGGTGATGGGACCGCTGCTGGGCGGCTACATCACCGACAACATCTCGTGGCCGTGGATCTTCTACATCAACATCCCCGTGGGCATCGCCTCGGCCACCATCACCTGGGCGCTCTATCGCAAGCGCGAGAGCAACACGCGCAAGCTGCCGATCGACTCGGTCGGGCTGGCGCTGCTGGTGCTGTGGGTGGGGGCGATGCAGCTGATGCTCGACAAGGGCAAGGAGCTGGACTGGTTCAACTCCCCCGAGGTCGTGACGATGGCGGTGGTGGCGGTGGTCGGCTTCGCCTTCTTCATGATCTGGGAGCTGACCGAGCAGCATCCGGTGGTCGACCTGTCGCTGTTCAAGCGCCGCAATTTCTGGGCCGGCGCCACGGCCACGGCCGTGGGCTACGGGCTGTTCTTCGGCAACGTCGTGCTGCTGCCGCTGTGGCTGCAGCAGTACATGGGCTACACGGCCACGCAGGCGGGCATGGTGCTGGCGCCCGTCGGGGCGCTGGCGATCGTGCTGTCGCCGGTGGTGGGCATGACGGTGGCGAAGGTCGATCCGCGGCGCTACGCCACGTTCTCGTTCCTCGTCTTCGCGCTGGTGCTGTGGATGCGCTCGAACTTCAACACGCAGGCCGACATCGCCACCATCATGGTGCCCACCATCGTGCAGGGGGTGGCGATGGCGTTCTTCTTCATCCCGCTGGTGACGCTGACGCTGTCGGGCCTCACGCCCGACCGCATCCCGGCGGCCTCGGGCCTGTCGAATTTCCTGCGGATCACGGCCGGCGCCATGGGCACCTCGATCGCGACCACGCTGTGGGAGCGTCGCGCGACCGTGCACCATGCGCAGCTCGCCGAGTCGATCAACCAGGGCAACGCCGCGGCGACCAGCGCGCTGGGCGGACTCACCGGCGGCGGGTTCAGTCCCGACCAGGCGCTGGCGCAGGTCGGCCGCATCGTCGACCAGCAGGCCTTCATGCTGGCGGCCAACGACATCTTCTACGCCTCGGCCGTGCTGTTCATCTTCCTGGTGCCGCTGGTCTGGCTGGCGCGGCCGCAGATGGGGGGCGCCGGGGCCGCCGACGCGGCGGCGGGCGCGCACTGACGCCCTCGGGACCGGCCCGGAGGGTGGGCCTTCACTGCAGTGCAGCATAGGCATTTGCCCCAGTAGGCAAGGGCGGGGCGCTCGCGACAATGGCGCGGCGCCCACGTCGGGCGCGAACCGAAGCCCGCCATGACCGACCTTTCCCTTCCTTTTTCGAGCGCCCGCGCGAGATGAGCGACATCATTCTCGAGACCCGCCAGCTCACCAAGGAATTCAAGGGCTTCACCGCGGTCAGCAAGGTCGACCTCCAGGTCGCGCGCGGTTCGATCCATGCGTTGATCGGACCCAACGGCGCGGGCAAGACGACCTGCTTCAACCTGCTGACGAAGTTCCTCGAACCGACCTCCGGCACCATCCTGTTCAACGGCCAGGACATCACCGGCGAGCGCCCGGCGCAGATCGCGCGGCGCGGCATCATCCGCTCGTTCCAGATCTCCGCCGTGTTCCCGCACCTCACGCTGCTGGAGAACGTGCGCCTGGGCCTGCAGCGCGCCCTGGGCACCTCCTACCACTTCTGGAAGAGCGAGCGGTCGCTCAAGCCCCTGGACATCCGCGCGCGCGCGCTGCTCGCCGAGGTCGGCCTGGACGACCTGGCCGACGAGATGACCGTGAACCTGCCCTACGGCCGCAAGCGGGCCCTGGAGATCGCCACCACGCTGGCCATGGACCCCGAACTCATGCTGCTGGACGAACCCACGCAGGGCATGGGCCACGAGGACGTGCACCGCGTGGCCGAACTCATCAAGCGCGTCTCGGCCGGGCGCACCATCCTGATGGTCGAACACAACATGAGCGTGGTCTCCACCATCGCCGACACCATCACCGTGCTCCAGCGCGGCGCCGTGCTGGCCGAAGGCCCGTACGCCGAGGTCTCGCGCAACCCCCAGGTCATGGAGGCCTACATGGGCACCACCGACGGCCAGCTGCAGGGAGCGCACTGACATGACCGCCGCACTCGAGATCAAGGGCCTGCAGGCCTGGTACGGTGAATCGCACGTGCTCCACGGCGTCGACATGGTCGTGCAGCCGGGCGAGGTCGTGACGCTGCTGGGGCGCAACGGCGCCGGGCGCACCACCACCATGCGCGCCGTGATGGGCCTGACCGGCGCGCGCAAGGGCAGCATCCGGGTCAACGGCACCGAGACCGTCTCGATGCCCACCCACCGCATCGCCCACCTGGGCATCGGCTACTGCCCCGAGGAACGCGGCATCTTCGCCAGCCTGTCGGCCGAGGAGAACCTGATGCTGCCGCCCGCCCTCAAGGGGGCCGGGCCGGGCATGTCGATCGACGAGATCTACGCGATGTTCCCCAACCTCGCCGAGCGCCGCCACAGCCAGGGCACGCGCCTGTCGGGCGGCGAGCAGCAGATGCTCGCGGTCGCGCGGATCCTGCGCACGGGCGCCAAGCTGCTGCTGCTCGACGAGATCTCCGAGGGCCTGGCGCCGGTGATCGTGCAGGCGCTCGCCCGCATGATCACGATGCTGCGCGGCAAGGGCTACACGGTGGTCATGGTGGAGCAGAACTTCCGGTTCGCGGCACCGCTGGCGGACCGCTTCTACGTGATGGAGCACGGCCGCATCGTGGAGCAGTTCGGCGCGGCCGAACTCGCCGCCAAGATGCCGGTCCTCAACGAGCTGCTGGGCGTCTGAGACGTTCCGGCGACTTCCTTTTCCCTGTTTTCGATTCCCCTGACGGAGCTTCATTCCATGCAAAGACGACTCACCGCCCTCGCACTCGCCATCGGCGCCCTGACCCTGGCCGCTTCCGCCGCGCAGGCGCAGGAAAAGGTCAAGATCGGCTTCATCACCGACATGTCCAGCCTGTACGCCGACGTGGAGGGCAAGAACGGCGCGGTCGCCATCCAGATGGCGATCGACGACTTCGGCGGCAAGGCGCTGGGCCAGCCGATCGAGCTGCTCACGGCCGATCACCAGAACAAGGCCGACATCGCCGCGAGCAAGGCCCGCGAGTGGATCGACACGGCCGGCGCGACCATGATCTTCGGCGGCACCAACTCCGGCACGGCGCTGGCCACCGCCAAGGTCGCGGCGGAGAAGAAGCGCGTCTACTTCAACAACGGCGCGGGCACCTCCGCGCTGACCAACGACCAGTGCACGCCCTACACCGTGCACTACGCCTACGACACCGTGGCGCTGGCCAAGGGCACGGGCGGCGCGGTGGTCGAGCGCGGCGGCAAGAGCTGGTTCTTCCTGACGGCCGACTACGCCTTCGGCCAGGCGCTGGAGACCGACACCACGGCCGTCGTCAAGGCCAAGGGCGGCACGGTGGCCGGCTCGGTGCGCCATCCGCTCAACGCCTCGGACTTCTCTTCGTTCCTGCTGCAGGCGCAGAACTCCAAGGCGCAGATCCTGGGCCTGGCCAACGCGGGCGGCGACACCATCAACGCCATCAAGGCGGCGCGCGAGTTCGGCATCAACAAGACCATGAAGACCGCCGGCCTGCTGGTGTTCCTGACCGACATCCACAGCCTGGGCCTGAAGAACACCGAAGGCCTGCTGCACACCACCAGCTGGTACTGGGACCTGAACGACGACACGCGCAAGTTCGCCAACGCGTTCTTCGCCAAGACCAAGCGCATGCCCACCGACGTCCAGGCCGCCGACTACTCGGCCACCATGACCTACCTGAAGGCCGTCGCCGCCGTCAAGACCACCGACTCCGACAAGGTCATGGCGCACCTGAAGAGCACGCCTATCGACGACTTCTACGGCAAGGGCCAGATCCGCGCCGACGGCAGCTTCATCCACGACATGTACCTGGTCGAGGCGAAGGCGCCGGCCGAGTCGAAGAAGCCGTGGGACTACCTCAAGGTGATCGCCAAGCTGCCGGGCGACCAGGTCTTCACGACGAAGGCCGAGAGCAAGTGCGCGCTCTGGAAGTAGAGCCCGCCTCCAGGCTCGCGCACGTCGTGCCGTAGCGCCGAGCCCCTTCCGGGGGGCGACACCGGCGGCCCGGCGCAGCCGGCCCCGGCTTGTTCCTGGCCTTGGACGGCTCGGTGCTGACGCACCCTTGCCCTTGAATTCGTTCCCGGAGTTTCTTTTGCAACTGCTGTCATGAACATCTCTATGTCCGCCTTGTCCAGCCAGCTCCTGCTGGGGCTGGTCAACGGCTCGTTCTACGCGATCTTGAGCCTGGGGCTGGCGGTGATCTTCGGATTGCTCAACGTCATCAACTTCGCGCACGGTGCGCTGTTCATGATGGGCGCCATCCTCAGCTGGATGGCGATGGAGTACTTCGGCATCAGCTACTGGGTGATGCTGCTGGTGGCACCCGTCATCGTCGGCCTGTTCGGCATCGTCATCGAGCGTTTGCTGCTGCGCTGGATCTACAAGCTCGACCACCTCTACGGCCTGCTGCTCACGCTCGGGCTGACCCTGCTCATCGAGGGCGTGTTCCGCTCGGTCTACGGCGTCTCCGGCCTGTCCTACGACGCGCCCGACGCCCTGTCGAGCGCCAGCGACCTGGGCTTCATGATCCTGCCGAACTACCGCGCCTGGGTGGTGGTCGCCTCCCTGGTGGTGTGCTTCGCGACTTGGTTCGTGATCGAGAAGACGCGCCTGGGCGCCTACCTGCGGGCCGGCACCGAGAACCCCAGGCTGGTCGAGGCCTTCGGCGTCAACGTGCCGTTGATGATCACGCTGACCTATGCCTTCGGCTGCGCGCTGGCGGCCTTCGCCGGGGTGCTGGCCGCGCCGGTGATCCAGGTCTCCCCGCTGATGGGGCAGAACCTCATCATCGTGGTCTTCGCCGTCGTCGTGATCGGCGGCATGGGCTCCATCATGGGCGCCATCCTCACCGGCCTGGGCCTGGGCGTGATCGAGGGACTCACCAAGGTCGTCTATCCGGAGGCCTCGTCCACCGTCGTGTTCTTCATCATGGTCATCGTGCTGCTGATCCGTCCCGCCGGCCTGTTCGGCAAAGAGAAGTGAGCGAGCGGCCATGAAGAAGATCTCCACCGTCGTCTACCTGCTGCTGCTCGTCGCGCTGCTGATCGCGCCGTTCCTCGGCGCCTATCCGGTGTTCGTGATGAAGCTGATGTGCTTCGCGCTGTTCGCCTCGGCCTTCAACCTGCTGCTGGGCTACACCGGGCTGCTGTCCTTCGGCCACGCGGCCTTCCTGGGCGGCTCGGCCTACGTGGCGGGCTACGGCGTGAAGGCGCTGGGCTTCACGCCCGAGGTCGGCCTCATCGCCGGCACGCTCACCGGCGCCTTGCTCGGCTGGCTGTTCGGGCTGCTGGCCATCCGCCGCCAGGGCATCTACTTCGCGATGATCACGCTGGCGCTGGCCCAACTGATCTTCTTCGTCGCGCTGCAGGCCCGGTTCACCGGCGGCGAGGACGGCCTGCAGGGCGTGCCGCGCGGCAAGCTCTTCGGCCTGCTCGACCTGTCGAACGACCTGACGATGTACTACGTCACGCTGGTGGTGGTGGTGGGTGCCTTCCTGCTGATCATGCGGACCATCCATTCGCCGTTCGGCCAGGTGTTGAAGGGCATCAAGGAGAACGAGCCGCGCGCGCTGTCGCTGGGCTACGACGTGGCGCGCTTCAAGCTGCTGGCCTTCGTGATCTCGGCCGCGCTCGCGGGCCTCGCGGGCTCGCTCAAGACGCTGGTGCTGGGTTTCGCCACGCTGTCGGACGTGCACTGGACCGCCTCGGGCCAGGTCGTGCTGATGACGCTGGTCGGCGGGCTCGGCACGCTGTCGGGGCCGCTGGTGGGCGCGGCGGTGGTGGTGCTGCTGGAGAACAAGATCGGCGAGCTGGGAAACCTGCTCGCGCGCATCACCTCCATCGAGTGGTTCACCACGCTCGGCGAGTCCGTGACCATGGTCACCGGCCTGATCTTCGTGATCTGCGTGCTGGCCTTCCGCAAGGGCATCATGGGCGAGATCATCGCGTTCATCGAGCGTCGCAAGACGACGCGTCCGCGCGGCTGACGTTCCGGCGGGTTCAGTCCTGCGCGACGTCCCCGACGTCCAGCGCCTCCCCGATGGCGTAGAAATGGCCGCCCGCGACGTGGTGCAGGCTGCGCCACTCGGGGCCGGCCGCCTCGAAGCGCCAATGCCCCTGCGCGAACGCGCGCGTGTCGGCCCAGGCCGCCACGACCTCGCCGATGAACAGGTCGTGGACGGCCTGGTTGCGCGGCTCCGGGATGAGCCGGCAGGCCAGCCAGGCCGAGCATCCCGCCACGAAGGGCAGGTCGTGGCCGTCCATCCGGAACAGCTCGACGCCCGCGCGCGCCAGCTTGTCCGGAAAGTCCTTCAGGCTGCGGGTGCCCACGGCATGGGTCAGCCGCAACTGCGCGGCGGTGGGCACCTGGATCAGGAACGCGCCGCCGGCCTCGACCAGCTCGCGGGTGCGCGTGGCCTTGTCGAGCACGACCGTCAGCTTGGGCGGCGAGAAGTCCAGGGCGCAAGCCCAGGCGGCGGCCATGACGTCGTCGGTGTCGGCGTGGTGCGCCGACACCAGGACGGTGGGGCCGTGCGTGAGCAGGCGGTAGGCCTTGTCGAGCGGGACGGGAGCGAGGTGTGTTTTCATGGGATGTGTCGAAGGCCGAAGGCCGAACGCCGTCGATGTGAAATTGACCGAGCCATCGATTCTCGCGATGCTTGCCGGATGATCAGCGAACTCAGGACCTTCATCGCCGTGTGCCGCTACGGGACTTTCGCCGCGGCGGGGGAGCGGATCGGCCTGACGCAATCGGCCGTCAGCAGCCAGATCCGGCGGCTCGAGGAAAGCCTGGGCTTCGACCTCTTCGACCGGACCAGCCGCTCGGCCGTCCTGAACGCCGCCGGGCACACGACCCTGCAGCGCGCCGAGGCGATCTGCGCGCTCTACGCCAAGCTGGGCGACGTGCCCGACGATCCGTCCGAGGGCGTGCTGCTGCGCATCGGCGCCATCGCCTCCGTGCAGCCGACGCTGCTCGCGCGCGCGCTGGGAATGCTGCGGGAACGATTTCCGCTGGTGCGCGCGCATGTCGCCCCCGGCGTGTCGATGCGGCTGATGGACGAACTCGACGCCGGCCGGATCGACGCGGCGCTGATCATCCGGCCGCCGTTCGGCATCCTGCCGGAGCTGACCTGGCAGTCGCTGGTGCACGAGCCCTACGTGCTGGTGGCGCCCGCCGGCCTGCCGGGCACGGACTGGCGCGCGTTGCTGGGCGAGCAGCCGTTCCTGCGCTACGACCGGGTGTCCTTCGGGGGACGCATGGTGGAGCGGTTCCTGCGCCGTGAAGGCATCGCGGTGCGGGAGTCGGTGGAGATCGACGAGATCGCCGGACTGATCCACCTGGCCGCCAGGGGGCTGGGGGTCGCGCTCGTGCCCCTGGTCGAAGCGCATTCGCCCCTGCCCCGGGAGGCCCGCATGATCTCCCTGGGCGCGTCGACGTTCTACCGCGAGATCGGGCTGCTGCAGCGCAAGCCGAAGGCGACGCCCGCCATCGTCGCCCATTTCGCGCAATGCCTGCGCGAGGCGGCGGAGGTGGCGGACGCGGCGCCGGGGACCCATTGAACTCGCGCGTCAGCGCGCCTCGTACGCTTCCAGCGGCTTGTCGGTCGGGTCCGCCCAGGCCGCGCGCGTCAGTGCGTTGGCGGGCAGGCCCACCGTCAGGTTCTGCGGCGGGATGGGCTGGACGAACCACTTGTCGTAGAGCGCCGCGACCTCGCCGCTGCGGGCCAGCGCCACCACGCTGCGGTCCACCTGCCGCTTGAAGGCCGGGTCGTCCCTGGGCAGCATGATCGCGATGGGCTCCACGCTGAGCACCTGGTCGAGCAGCCTGTACCGGGCGGGCTCCCTGCTCCTGGAGATCAGCGTCGCGAGGATCTGCCCGTCGGCGGCGAAGCCGTCCGCGCGCCCGGTCTCCAGCAGCAGGAAGCCTTCGGCGTTGTCCTTGGCGAGGACTTCCCGCACGTCGTTCAAGCCCTCGCGCTGCAGCTTGCGCAGCAGCTGCACCGAGGTGGTACCGGTGGTGGCCGCGACGGCCTTGCCGGAGAGCTGTGTCGGCGTCGCGATGCCGGCACCCGCCCGGACCGCGATCCGGATGCCCTCCACGTACAGCGTGGGCGCGAACGCCACGTCCTTCTGGCGCGCCAGGTTGTTGGTGGTCGTGCCGCACTCGATGTCCACGGTCCCGTTCTGGACCAGCGGGATGCGGTTCTGCGGCGTGACCAGCTGGTAGTTCACGGTGAGCTTGTCCAGCCGCAGCGCCTGCCTGATGTCGGCGACGATGCGCTCGCAGACGTCCACGTGGAAGCCGGCGTACTTGCCCGGTCCCAGCGTGAAGGACATGGCGCCCGAAGCGTCGCGCACGCCCATCGTGATGGCGCCCGAGTCCCTGATCTTCTTCAGCGTGTCGGTCTGCGCGGCGGCCATGCCGGGCGCGAGCCACAAGGCGATGGCGACGACGCCCGCGCAGCGGCGCGCCGTCCTCACGATGCCGCTCATTTCGCGAACAGCGAATCGAGGTTGGCGAACGACTTCATCTCGATCGCGTTGCCCGACGGGTCCAGGAAGAACATCGTGGCCTGCTCGCCGACCTCGCCCTTGAAACGGACGTAGGGCTCGATGACGAACGCGGTCCCGCGCTCGACCAGCTTGTCGGCCATCGCCTGCCACCGGTCCATCGGCACGATGGCGCCGAAGTGACGCACCGGGACGTCGTGACCGTCGACGGCGCTGCTCTGGCGGTGGCCGCACTCGTCGGGCGCCAGGTGCGCCACGATCTGGTGGCCGTGGAAGTCGAAATCGACCCATTCCGGCGCGCTGCGGCCTTCCGGGCAGCCCAGCAGGTCGCCGTAGAAGGCGCGGGCCTCGGCGATGTCGCGGACCGGAAAGGCCAGGTGGAAGGGAATGCGGACGTTGGAGGAGTCGGTCATGGCGTCATCGTCGGAGTGGTTGGGACGACGGGACTCTAGAGCGCACTGCCAACGAAGAAAAACGATATGTTTTTGCGCTGAGCATCGACGGAATCGATGAATCGCGTGCCTAGAGCCGCAGCCGCGCCACGTAGCCCGTCATCTCCAGGTACCCGCGTCCGACGCGCCGGCCCCCGGCGTCGAGCAGTTCGCTCGCGCCTTCCCAGTACACCGAGCCGGTCGAGGCGCGGCTGTCGAGCTCCTGGTCGGCCAGCAGGGCGCGCACGGCGAAGCGGCCGGCGGGCGTGTCGACCTGCCAGCGCGTCGGATACACGGCCCGCGTGCGTGGACTGGTCCAGCGCGCCTGCGCCTCGAAGCGGACCTCGTCGGCGCCGAAGGTGCGCGCGGCGCCGTCGCGCGGCCGGAACGAACCGCCGGCCCACAACGCGCTGCCGTCGGCGCGGCGCAGGTGGAAGGCGGTCAGCGCGCTCCCGTCGTCCAGGTTCATGCCGATCCAGTCCCACCCGACGGCCTCGGGGTGCAGCAGCGCCTCGCTCCATTCGTGGTCGAGCCAGGCGGTGCCGTCGACCTCGAAGGCCTGGCCCTGCAGCGTGATGCGTCCGCGCGTGGCGAGTTGCGGCTCGCTGTAGTAATAGCTCGCCTGGGACGGATCGGGGCCCTTGCGCGAGAGGCCGGCGCGGCCCTGCAGCAGCACCGGCTGGGTCGGCGCGAAGGTCAGCGCCAGGGCGAAGTCGCCGGCCGGTAGCGCGGCTTCGTAGTGGCCGTCGGCGGGCCGGCGCCGCAGGTGCCAGTCGCGCAGGTTCACGTCGGTGTCGCGCTCGCTCGCGCCGGCGACGCCGAAGCCCGCGCGCGCGATGCGCTCGTCGTGGCGCAGCCTGCCGTTCGCGCCGTCGAGGTCGGTGAGCGCGGCATGGGCCGAGACGAGCTGGCGCGCCGCGAAGGCCGAACGCATGCCGCGCGTGGCGTCCACGCGCGAGCGGAAGAAGGTCAGCTGGAAGCCGAACTCGCGCCCGGGCGCACGCCCGTCGGCGCGCGCCGTCGCCCGGCCGGTGATGTACCACCACTCGGTGCGCAGTTCGGGATGGCTGCCGAAGTCGCGCGGGAAGACCAGCGCGCGCGGCGGCAGCGCCGCCGCCGGGGCCTCGGCGCCGGACGGGACCGGCGCCGGTGTCCGGGTCGGGGTCGCCGAGGCGGGCAGGGCCGCGCCAGCCGATGGCGCCGCGCCGGCGTCGGCCTCCGGCGGCTCCGCCGCGGCGGCGCCACGCGCCACCGGCAGCGCGAGCAGGGCGGCCAGCACGGCACGGCGATCGCGGTCGAATCCGTCGTCCATCACCAGTCCTCCTTCACCGCCAGCACGGCGTCGCGTCCCGCCGCCGCGCGGCCGGCGATCCAGGCCGTCAGCGTGCCGGCCGCGACCACCGCCGCGCACAGGGCCAGCAGGCGCGCCCACGGCACCAGCAGGTCCATGGTCCAGTGGAAGCTCTGCGGATTGACCACCCGCACGAGCACGACCGACACCGCCAGCCCCAGCGCCAGCCCGGCGACCGCGCCGATCGCGGTCCACGCCGCGCCCTCGCCGGCGACGATGGCCAGCACCTGGGCCCGGGTGAAGCCCAGGTGCGCCAGCAGGCCGAATTCCTTGCGCCGCGCCAGCACCTGCGCGCTGAAGCTCGCCGCGATGCCGAACAGGCCGATGGCGATCGCCACGCCCTGCAGCCAGTAGGTGACTGCGAAGCTGCGGTCGAAGATGCGCAGCGAGGCGGCGCGGATCTGGCCGGCCGAACTGATCTCGATGGCGTCGCCCGCGAGCGCGCCCTCGCGCTGCGCCAGGGCCCGCACGTCGCGTTGCACGGCGCCCTCGTCGGCGCCCGGGGCCAGCCAGAGCGACACGTCGCTCGCGCTGCGATCGCCCGAGAGGCGCTCGAATTCGCGCGCTTCCAGTGTGATGGCGCCGAACTGGCGCACGTAGTCGCGCCAGACGCCGGCCACGAAGAACACCGGCGGCACCGGTCCCGCCGCCACGCCCAGCGCGCGCGCGAGCGGAGCGAATTCGCTGCCGGGCCGGGCCCCGTAGAGGTCCACCATCGCCTCGCTGACGTAGATGCCGATGCGCCCGGGTGGCACCGGCAGCACCTCGCCGACCATCGGCAGGGCGCGCGCCGGATCGTCCTCCAGCGGACGCGAGATGAGCGTCACGGCCGGTCGCGCGGGGTCCAGCAGCAGCGCGCGCAGGCGCAGCGTGCCGGTGCGCTCGACCCCCGGCAGCCGGGCGAGGCGCTGCACCACGTCCGGCGTGAAGGCGGCGGCGCCGTCGTCGCCGCCGGGTCCGCCACCGCCGCCGCTGCCCGCCACGCGCAGGTAGAGGTCGGCCGGCAGCACGACGTCGAGCCACTGCGTGACCGAGTCGCGGAAGCTGGCCACCATCACCGTCAGCGCCACCGCCAGGCTCAGGCTCGCGACCACGCCGCTGACCGCCACCGCCGCCGTGCCCCGCATGCGGCGCGCGCGCTCCACCGCCAGCATCGGCAGCACGTGGCGCGACAGCAGTGGCGCGAGGCGGTCGTAGAGCAGCGCGACCAGCGCCGGCAGCGCGGTGATGCCGCCCACCAGCAGGAAGCCGACCGACAGGTAGGCCGCCACCGGCAGTCCGAAGACCGGCGGCGCGTTGGCGAGCGCCACGCCCGCGGCCAGCAGCGCCACCGGCGGCCACCAGGCGCCACCGCGCGCCGACCCGGCGCCCAGGCCCTTGAGCGTCTGCGCCTCGGGCAGGGCCTGCGCGGCGCGCGCGGGCCACCAGCCGCCCACGCCCGCCGCCGCCACGCCCAGCGCACCGTAGAGGGCGGCGGCCGTGCCGTTCCAGCGCAGGGTGGGCGCCACCCCGGCGAAATAGCCGCCGCCCAGGTCGCCGCCGAGCACCCGCAGCGCCAGCGCGGCCAGGCCGGTGCCCAGCGCGATGCCCGCGAGGCTGCCGACCAGCCCCAGCAGCAGCGACTCCGCCAGCACCAGGCGCAGCCGTCCGCGCGGCGTGAGGCCCAGCACGCCCAGCAGGGCGAACTGCTGGGCGCGCTTGGCCACGCTCAGCGCCAGCACGGAGAACACCAGAAAGGCGCCGGTGAACAGCGCCACCAGCGCCAGCACCGTGAGGTTGACGCGGTAGGCGCGCGAGAGGTTGCTCACGCGCTGTGCCGCGTCGCCCGGTTCGGCGATCTGCACGTCGGCCGGCCAGTCGGGCGCGTCGCGCAGCCCGGCGATGAAGGCGGCGCGGTCGATGCCGGCGGCCAGTCGCAGGTCGATCCGCGTGAGGCGGCCGATGCGCCCGAGCAGTTCCTGCGCGGCGCCGATGTCCATCACGGCCAGCGCCGCGCCGCCGGCGCTGACGTGGCCGGCGACCTCCAGCGTCCGCCGCTGGCCCTGCCACAGCACGTCCAGGCGCGTCGCGTCCGGCCCGATCGCCTCGCGCGCCGCGGCGTTGAGGAACGCCTGGCCCGGCGAGACGATCGCCAGGCGCGGCGCGTCGTCGGCCGGACGCGGCATCAGCGCGGGCGCGAGGGTGGGGATCGCCAGCGCGTCGACGCCGACGATGCGCAGCGTCGCGGGCGCCGCCGTCCCGTCGTCCTGCGACGTCGCGCCGCCGACCCGGGGCCGCGCGATGCGCACCTGCGCTTCCACCACCGGACTGGCCAGCACGACCTGCGGGTGCGTCGCCACGCGGGCGAACACCGCCTCGTCGAAGCCGCCGCCGGCCGCCCGCAGCTCCAGGTCCGGCTGCCCGTTGACCGAGCGCACGGCGCTGGAGAACTCGTCGAGCGCCGAGGCGTTGATCAGGTGCACGGAAAACGCCAGCGCCACGCCCAGCATCACGGCGATGGCGGCGGCGGCGTTGCGCCACGGATGGTGGCGCAGTTCCTGCCAGGAGAAGGTGACGAGCAGCGCGCGCATCGGGCTTTCGGCCGGGTTCAGCGCGCGATGCCGTCGATGCGCAGGTGCAGCACGCGGTCGGCGCGCGCGGCGGCGGCCTCGGAATGGGTCACCAGCACGAGCGAGGCGCCGTGCTCGCGCGTCTGCGCCAGCAGCACGTCCATGACCTTCGCGGCGGTGGTGGGGTCGAGGTTGCCGGTCGGCTCGTCGGCCAGCAGCAGCGCCGGGCGATGCACCAGCGCCCGCGCGATGGCCACGCGCTGCAGCTGGCCGCCGCTCAACTGCTGCGGCAGCCGCGCGCCCAGGCCGGCCAGCCCGACCGCCTCGAGCATCGCCGCCACGCGCGGCCGCGACGCTGCCTCCCGCTCTCCCAGCAGCAGCAGCGGCAGCGCCACGTTCTGCGCCACGTCCAGGTGCGGCAGCACGTGGAAGGCCTGGAACACGAAGCCGACGTGGCGCCGCCGCCAGACCGCGCAGGCCTCGGCGCCGAGCGCGCCGATGTCGGTGCCGTCGTGGAGGACGCGGCCGGCGTCCCAGGTGTCGAGCCCGGCCATGCAGTTGAGCAGGGTCGACTTGCCGACCCCCGATTCGCCGACGATGGCGACGAATTCGCCCGCCGCCACTTCGAGCGAGACGTCGGCGAACACCGTGGCGTCGCCGTAGCGCTTGGAGAGTCCCTCGATGGCGAGCGTCATGCCGTGGCCACCCGCAGGGCGTGCGCCACCGCCTGCGCGGCGGCGTCGGGCGCGTCGGCCGCGATCACCGTGCGCGCGGGCATGCCGCGCAGCCAGGTCGTCTGGCGCTTGGCGAGCTGGCGCGTGGCGGCGACGCCGCGCTCGCGCAACGTGTCCAGGGCGGCGTCGCCCAGGGTCGCCGTCGGCGACGAGGCCGCCGCCGCGTCGAGCAGTTCCCAGGTCTGGCGATAGCCGACGCAGCGCATCGCGGGCAGGTCGGGGTCCAGGTCGCCGCGCGCGCGCAGGGTCCGCACCTCGTCGACGAGGCCCTCACGCAGCATGGCGTCGAAGCGCTCGGCGATGCGCGCGTGCAGCCAGGCACGCTGGGTCGGCTCCAGCGACAGCAGGGCGGCGGGGCGCAGGCCTGCCGGCGCGGCGGGCGACGCTTCGGCCGGATCGTCGTCCCGGTGGGCGCGCTGGAAGCTCGACAGCGGCCGGCCGCTGGTGCGCCATACCTCCAGCGCGCGCTGGATGCGCTGGCTGTCGTGCGGCGCCAGCCGCGCGGCGGTCGCCGGATCGACCTCGGCCAGCCGCGCGTGCAGCGCCGGCCAGCCGTGCGCGGCGGCCTCGGTCTCGATGACGGCGCGCGTGGCCGCGTCGGCCGGGGGCATGGCATCCAGGCCTTCGATCAGCGCCCTGAAGTACAGCATCGTCCCGCCCACGAGCAGCGGCAGCCGCCCGCGCGCGGCGATCTCGCCGATCAGCCGCGTCGCGTCGGCGACGAACGTGGCGGCGCTGTAGGGCGCGCGCGGGTCGCGGATGTCGATCAGATGGTGCGCGACCTCAGCGCGTTCGGCGGCCGACGGCTTGGCGGTGCCGATGTCCATGCCGCGATAGACCAGGGCCGAATCGACGCTGACGATCTCCACCGGCAGCGCCCGCGCGATGGCCAGCGCGGCGGCGGTCTTGCCGGCCGCCGTGGGCCCGGCGAGGGCGAGGTAGCGGGGGGGTGGTCCTGGCGTGGCGGAAGTCGCCGTGGACGCCGGTGGCGCGGCGACGGCGTCGCAAGAAAAAGGCATCGGTCGAGGGTAGCAAAAGCGCCCCGACCCTCCTGCGCGCAGGCCCGCCGCGGTTGCCGGCGGCGCCGCCGGTGGCGTCGCCCGGCGTGGCGGTCGCCGGTGCCTGCCCTCAGATGGCCGGTGCGCTCTCGCCGGCCACCTGGGTGACCACCGGCTTCATCTTGAACAGCTGGGTCAGCGCGGCCTGGTACTGCGCCTGGCCGATCGAGTTGGTGTTGTGGTGCGAACCGCCCTCGACCAGCACGAACATCTTGGGCACCGTCGCGGCCTCGTACAGGCGGCGCCCCAGCGTCGGGTTGATGAGGCTGTCGGCCGTGCCGTGCACGACCAGCAGCGGCGACCCGATGTCCTTGACCCGGCTGATGGCCTCGAAGCGCTGCGTGATGAACGGCCCGAAGGGCAGCCAGCCCCACTTGAAGCTGCTGGCCACGTCGGCGATGGAGGTGAAGGTGCTCTCGACGATCACGCCGCTCTCGTCCTTGACGTTGGAGGCCAGGTCGATGCCGATGGCGCCGCCCAGCGAGTGGCCGAAGATGTAGCGGTGCTGCCGGGGATGGCGCGCGGCCAGCCAGGTCCAGGCGGCGCGGGCGTCCTCGCGGGCGGTGGCCTCGGAGGGCAGGCCGGCCGAACTCTTGCCGAAGCCCCGGTAGTCGATCGCCAGCACCGAGAAGCCCAGTTCGTGCATCCGCTGCATGCGCGGGGCGGAACCGGCGACGTTGTAGCGCGCGCCGTGCAGGTAGAGCAGGACGGGCGTGTCGGCCGACTCCGGCGCGCCACCGAGCCACAGGCCGTGCAGCCGGGCCGGCTCACCGGTGACCGAGGACTGGAAGTCGATCCAGACGTGCGCCATGCCCTCGGTCATCGCCTCGGAGTTGCCCCAGCTGCGGTCGCTGGGCTGGAAGATCCATTCGCGCTGACGCGCGTCGAGCGTCGAGCATCCGCCGGCAAGCAGCGCGAACAGTGCGATAACGGAGGCGAAGAGCGACCAATGTTTCATGCGTTTGGACAGAGCCGATGGAGCGGCCGAAAGTTCCTGGCAATGCCATGCAACGTGCATGCCCGGACGCGGGAGGACAGCGGAAACCCCTATGTAGTACTTTGCTACGCTTTTTGTAGGTCAACGCCCGCGCAGGAACCACCCGTCGAGTTCGCGCACCGACACCTGCCGCCAGGTCGGCCGGCCGTGGTTGCACTGGTCCGAACGCTCGGTCGTCTCCATCTGGCGCAGCAGGGCGTTCATCTCGTCGAGGGTCAGGCGGCGGTTGGCGCGCACGGCGCCGTGGCAGGCCATGGTCGAGAGCAGTTCGTTGCGCGCGCGCTGCACGACGGTGGCGGCATCGTGCTGCGCCAGCTCGGCCAGCACGCTGCGCGCCAGTTCGACGGCATCGCCGTCGGCGAGGGTGCCCGGGACGGCGCGCACGGCCAGGGTACGCGGCGAGAACGGCACGATCTCCAGGCCGAGCGTGGCCAGCACGGCCGCGCAGGCCTCGGCCGTGGCCACCTCCTGTGGCGTGGCGGCGAAGGTGGCCGGGATCAGCAGCGGCTGGCTGACGATGGCCGCGCCGTCGAACTGCGTCTTCAGGCGCTCGTAGACGATGCGCTCGTGCGCGGCGTGCATGTCGACGATGACCAGGCCCTGGCGGTTCTCGGCCAGGATGTAGATCCCCTGGAGCTGCGCCAGGGCACGACCGAGCGGCCAGACGTCGTCGGTCGCGCCGGTGTCGGCGGCGCCGGGAACGGCCGCGTCCGCGTCCGTCGGGGCCCACGGCACGCCCGCCGGCCCGGCACCGGTGGCCGCCGGCGGCATCGACGGCGCCGCGCCGGAGAAGGACGTCGCGGGCCACATCGCGGCCTGGTCGCCCGTGCCGCGTTCGGCGGCGAAGTGCATGCGCGGCTGGGTCCAGGCCGGCGGCATGGCGACGCCGCCGCCGGCCGGCCGTGCGGACGGGGTCGGCGCCGCGACGGTCGCGGCGTCGCCCGCGCGCGGGGCGGCGAGTGCGTTCTCCACGGCGTGCCGTACGGCCTGGTGCACCTCGCGGCCGTCCCGGAAGCGCACCTCGATCTTGGTCGGATGGACGTTGACGTCGACACGCGCGGGGTCGATGCGCAGGTAGAGCGCGAACACCGGCTGGCGCTGGCCGTGCAGCACGTCCTCGTAGGCGCTGCGCACCGCGTGCGCCAGCACCCGGTCGCGCACGAAGCGGCCGTTGACGTAGAAGAACTGCTGGTCGCCGCGCGAGCGCGCCGCGTCCGGGATGCCGGCGCGCCCCTCGACGCTCAGGCTGCCCACCGCGTGGGCGACGGCCACGCTGCGGGCCACGAAGTCGTCGCCCAGCGCATCGGCCAGGCGCGGTTCGCGCGCCGGATGGGCGCGCCACTGCTCGACCAGGCGCCCGTCGTGCCAGACCGAGAAGCCGACGTCCGGCCGCGCCAGCGCGTGGCGGCGCACCGCCTCGACGCAGTGCGCGAGTTCGGTGGCGTCGGTCTTCAGGAACTTGCGCCGCGCGGGCGTCGCGTAGAACAGCTCGCGCACCTCGACCGTGCTGCCCTCGGCGCGCGCCACCTGGCGCAGCTCGCCGGTGCGGCCGTCGAGCGCGTGGGCGGCGGCGGCGCCGCGCTCGCGCGAGTGCAGGGTCAGGTCGGCGATGGCGTTGATCGCGGCCAGCGCTTCGCCCCGGAAGCCCATCGTGGCCACCGTCTCCAGGTCGCCCAGGCTGGCGATCTTGCTGGTGGCGTGGCGGCGCAGCGCGATGCTCAGGTCGCCGCGCGCGATGCCTTCGCCATCGTCCTCCACCGAGATCAGCCGCACGCCGCCGGCCGACAACCGCACCGTGACCTGCGTGGCGCCGGCGTCGAGCGCGTTGTCCAGCAACTCGCGCACCACCGACGCGGGCCGCTCGACGACCTCGCCCGCCGCGATCTGGCTGATCAGCTCGTCGGGCAGTTCGCGGATGGGGCGGCGCGGCGCGACCCGCGCCGTGGCGGGATCGGAAAAGGGCGGCAGGGCGGGGTCCGGGCGGTCGGAAGGAAGGGGCACCGGATCATTCTAGGTTTTGGGTTCCGGCCGGGCGCCGGCGGGGGAAACCGGGCTGCGCATAATCCGCCCCATGGAAATCGTGCACTTTCTCATCGACTTCATCCTCCACATCGACAAGCACCTCGAGGCCTTCGTCATCGCCTACGGGCCGTGGGTGTACGCGCTGCTCTTCGCGATCGTGTTTGTCGAGACCGGTGTGGTGGTGATGCCGTTCCTGCCCGGGGATTCGCTGCTGTTCATCGTCGGGGCGCTGTGCGGCATCGGGCTGATGAGCTTTCCGATCGCCTGCGCGGTGCTGATCGTGGCGGCCATCCTGGGCGACCAGTGCAACTTCACCATCGGACGCCACCTGGGGCCGAAGGTCTTCCAGTGGGAGGACTCGCGCTTCTTCAACAAGAAGGCGTTCAACCAGGCCCATGCGTTCTACGAGCGCTATGGCGGCATCACGATCATCCTGGCGCGCTTCATGCCGTTCATCCGCACCTTCGCCCCCTTCGTGGCGGGCGTGGCCGCCATGGACCGCGGCAAGTTCACGCTCTTCAACGTGGCCGGCGCGCTGCTGTGGGTGCTGGGCATCGGCACGGCCGGCTATTTCTTCGGCAACCTGCCGTTCGTGCGCCAGCACCTGGAGAAGATCATCTGGGGCCTGATCCTGGTGCCGGGCCTGATCGCCATCTTCGGTGCCTGGCGCGCCGGGCGCGCCGAGCGCCTGCGCGAGGCGACGGAACTGCCCCGCTGACGCCACGCATGGCCGAGTCGATCCCGTGACGGTCCCGCTCGCTCCGATCCTCCCGCACCGGCCCCGGCGACCCGCCGGAAACCCGTTCCTGATCGCACTGGGCCTGGCCTGCGTGCTGGCGGCGGGGTGCGCGACGCCCGACGCCCCCTGGCCCGCGAAGGTGGTCGACCCCGACGGCCTGCAGGTCGTCGGGCGGCTCGGCGTGACGCGGCCGATGCGCAACCTGAGCGACCCGGTCGCCGGCGGCACCACCGTCCTGCGCCTGCACATCGACGCCCGGGGCCGGGTCCGCCGCGTCGTGGTCGTCGAGGGCAGCGGCGATGCCGGCGTGGACGCGGCGGCCGTTCGCGGCCTGTCCGGCGCGACCTTCGCGCCGTACCTCGAGGACGGTGTGCCGGTCGCGGTGACGACCCGGATGCCGGTCCGTTTCCGCGCTTCGTCTCGGTGCCGGGGACTGCGTCCGCTGGACTGCTGAACGGGCGTGGCGGGCCAGCGCCGGCGGCCGTGATCCCGCCGGCTCCGCGCCAAGCAAAAGAGGCGTGCCTTTCGGGGCACGCCTCTTCGGGGTCGATCGGGCCGTGGCGCGCTCACGCGGCCCCGGGCCCTCCGGCGGATCAGTAGCGCGAACCGTCGCTGCGATAGCGCTGGTTGTTGCGCTGGTCGGAATTCTTGCCGACCTCGTTGCCGATCAGGCCGCCGAGCGCCGCGCCGCCGACGGTCGCCGCCGTGTTGCCGCCCAGCACGTTGCCCAGCACGGCACCACCCACCGCACCGCCCGCGGCGCCCATCTGCTGGTTGGGGCCGGTGCCACAGCCCGCGAGGACCATGACCGACGAAGCGGCAGCGGCTGCGATCCAGAGACGTGTCTTCATGGGATTCACCTTTTGAAAGAAGTTGTGACACCCATTGTGGCCACCGCCGGAGGGCCGACTGTAGGAAGCCGCCCCAGTCAGGTGCGCGAGTGCACCGGTCCCGCGCGCGGTGAGCGCTCGCCTCAGAGCTGACGGCTGCGCGCGAGCGGCGGGTTCTGCGCGAAATAGCGCTGGATGCCGCGCATGAGGGCGTCGGCCAGGTCGTCCTGGTAGGTCGGCGAGCGCAGCTTCGCCTCTTCCTCGGGGTTGCTGATGAAGGCGGTCTCCACCAGCACGCTGGGGATGTCGGGCGCCTTCAGCACCGCGAAGCCGGCCTGCTCGACGCCGGCCTTGTGCAACCGCGCACCGATGCGCTGGATCTCGCCGAGCATGGCCGAGCCCAGCCGCAGGCTGTCGTTGATCTGCGCCGTGGTGCTCATGTCGAGCATGGCGCGCTGCACCTGCGCCTCGTGGCTGCCCACGTTCACGCCGCCGACGTTGTCGGCCTGGTTCTCCTTGTTGGCCAGCCAGCGCGCGGCCGAACTCGACGCGCCCGACTGGCTCAGCGCGAACACGCTCGCGCCGCGCGCCTCGGGGTTGCTGAAGGCGTCGGCGTGGATGCTCACGAACAGGTCGGCCTGCACGCGCCGCGCCTTCTGCACGCGCATGCCCAGCGGCACGAAGAAGTCGGCGTCGCGCGTGAGGAAGGCGCGCATCGGACTGCCGCCGACGTTGGCCGCGTTGATGCGGTCGCGCAGGCGGTGCGCGACCTGCAGCACGATGTCCTTCTCGCGCGTGCCGTTGGGGCCGGTGGCGCCGGGGTCCTCGCCGCCGTGGCCGGGGTCGAGGGCGACGATGATGATGCGGTCGGTCCGGTTGGGCGTGGCGGTGCTGCGCCGGGTGGCGGCCACGCTGGGGGGCGGCGGCGCCGAGGCCATCGGCGGCGGCAGTTGCGAGGGCAGCGCGGCGGCCGGTGGCGGGGGCCGCACGGCCGGTGCCGCCGCCATGGCGGGCGGGCGGGCCGGCAGCGGGATCGGGATCGGCGGCGTGGCCGGCACGACCGGCCAGTTGCCGGTGCCCGACGCGGATGGCACGCCGTCCTGGGCGCGGTCGGCCTGCTGCGCCATCAGCTCGCCCAGGGGGTCGGCGGCGATGGGGCCCGACGCCGTGGCCGGACCGGGCGGGGCCGGCGGCGCGGGCGCCATCGACACCGAGGGTGCCGAGCGCAGGCGGTCGGCGATGAGCGCCTCCATCGGGTCGACGCGCTGTGCCGGGTAGAGGTCGAGCACCAGCCGGTGGCGGTAGGCGGCCACCGGCGCGAGCGAGAACACCTGCGGCTGCACCGCCTGCTTCAGGTCGAACACGATGCGCACCACGCCCGGGGCGTATTGGCCCACGCGCAGGCCGTCGATGTAGGGATCGCCGGGCTTGATCTGGCGCACCAGGTCGCGCAGCGCCGGGTCGAGGTCGATGCCCTGGATGTCGATGGCCAGGCGCGGCGGGCTGCCCACCACCTGCTGCTGGGTCTGCAGGGGGCTGTCGGATTCGATGGTGACGCGGGTGTAGTCGGTCGCCGGCCAGACGCGCACGGCCACGATGCTCGCGCCGCGCGCGATCTCCTGGGCGCCCAGCAGGAGCACGAGGCTGCCCGCCTTGAGCAGGGCACGGCGGGAGTCACGGGGTGGTTTCGGAGCCTGGGTCATGAAGGGGTCGTGGGGGAGAAGGGCGTCGCGGTGCTCAGGACGCCATGTCGGTGTTATCGGCCACGGCGGCCAGCAGCTTGAGGCCGCGCGCGGTGCCGGCCTCCAGCGTCACGCGCCGGGTGGCGTCGGCCCGGGCGTCGATGTGCACGGCGAGGTCGGCCACCGGCAAGCGGCCGGCGGCGTTGTCGGGCCACTCCGCGAGCTTGAGGCCGCCGGCGGCGAAGATGTCCCGGAACCCCGCGTCGTCCCATTCGCGCGGATCGCCGAAGCGGTAGAAATCGAAATGGTGGATGACCAGGCCGTCGGGCGCCTCGTGCGGCTCGACCACCGCGTAGGTCGGGCTCTTGATGCGCCCGGCGATGCCCAGGGCGCGCAGCAGATGCCGCACGAAGGTGGTCTTGCCCGCGCCCAGGTCGCCGTGCAGCGCGACGAAGGCGTCGCGCAGCGCGGGCTGCGCGGCCAGCGCGCGCGCGAAGGCCTCGGTGTCGGCTTCGTCGCGCCACGCCAGGGTGGCGGCGCGGGGCTTCGGGTCGGTGGGTGGCGGGGTCAAGGGGGCGGTTTCTACAATCGGCAGGTGATCGGCAGCCATCAACTCGTCATTCGGATTCGGGCCTTGGCCCGGGAACTGGGATTCTCCCAAATCGGCATCGCCGGCATCGACCTGTCGAGCGCGGAGCCGGGTCTGATGCAGTGGCTGGCCCAAGGGTTCCATGGCGAGATGCATTACATGGCCGCGCACGGCACCCGGCGCGCCCGGCCGGCCGAACTGGTTCCGGGCACCGCCTCGGTCATCACCGCCCGCATGGACTACCTGCCGCGCGCCACGCCGCCCGACTGGCAGGCGATCGAGTTCGACCGGCTCGCGCGGCCGGCCGAGGGCATCGTCTCGCTCTACGCCCGGGGCCGCGACTACCACAAGGTGCTGCGCTCCCGGCTGGCCACGCTGGCCGGGCGGATCGCGCAGGAGGTCGGCGAATTCGGCCACCGCGCCTTCACCGACTCGGCCCCGGTGCTGGAGGCCGAGCTGGCCGCGCGCAGCGGCCAGGGCTGGCGCGGCAAGCACACGCTGGTGCTCGACCGGGAGGCCGGCTCGATGTTCTTCCTCGGCGAGATCTACGTGGACATGGCGCTGCCGCCGAGCGAGCCGGTCACGCCGCACTGCGGTCGCTGCACGGCCTGCATCGACGTCTGTCCGACCGGCGCCATCGTCGCGCCGCAGCGCCTGGACGCCCGGCGCTGCATCTCCTACCTGACCATCGAGCATCCGGGCGCGATCCCCGCCGAACTTCGCCCTCTGATGGGCAACCGCATCTACGGCTGCGACGACTGCCAGCTCGCCTGCCCCTGGAACAAGTTCGCGCAAAGAAGCACGTTGCCGGATTTCGACGCCCGCGACGGGCTCGCGGGCAGCGCGCTGGCGCACCTCTTCGCCTGGACCGAGGACGAGTTCCTGCGCCGCACCGAGGGCAGCCCGATCCGGCGGATCGGCCACGAGCGCTGGCTGCGCAACCTCGCCGTGGCGCTGGGGAACGCGCTGCGCGCGGGCGAGCCGGACGCGCGCCGGGCCCTGGCCACGCGGCGGGAGCACCCGAGCGCGCTGGTGCGCGAGCACGTCGCCTGGGCGCTGGCGGCGACGCCGGGCCTGCCGGTCGCCGCGCCCACCGCGCCCACCGCGCCCGGGCCCGACTGAGCTCGCCGCCGTGGCGCCATGGCCGCCGCGCCGGGCTCACTCGTCGTGCGTGTCGTGCGTCGCGGCGCTGCCCCGGCGCCAGTAGCCCGAGGCGCGCACCCATTTCGGATTCAGTCCGCGTTCGCCCACGAGGTGCGCGCGCAGGGCCTTGGCCGCCGCCGATTCGCAGCCGATCCACGCGTGCAGGTCGCCCGCGGGCAAGGTCGCGGCGCGCAGGGCGTCGAGCAGCGGCACGGCGCCGGGCGTGGCGCCCTCGCGGTGGACCCAGGCGAGGGTGACGTCGGCCGCGCTCGGCAGCGCGACGTGGTCGGCCGGGCCGTCGACCTCGGCCAGCACCAGCGCGCGGGCACCGGCGGGCAGTTCGGCCAGGCGGCGCGAGATGGCGGGCAGGGCGGTGTCGTCGCCGATCAGCAGGTGGCCGTCGAAGGCGGTCGGCACCAGGAACGAGCCGCGCGGTCCGCCCACGCCCAGGCGCTGGCCGGGCGCGGCCTGGCGGGCCCAGCGCGTGGCCGGACCGGCGACGTGCAGTGCGAAATCGATCGCCAGCGTGCCGGCCTCGGCGTCGAAGCGGCGTGGCGTGTAGTCGCGCATGGTCGGCTTGCGGCCCTCGGGCCAGACGGGGCCGTCGGGGCCGGCGGTGGGCAGCGTCAGCGCGCCGGTGGCCTCGTCCGGGAAGAACAGCTTGGCGTGGTCGTCGAAGCCGGGGCTGTGGAAGCCTTCGAGGTCGGCGCCGCCGAGCGTCACGCGCACCAGGTGCGGCGTGACGTGCTCGACCGCCAGGACGTCGAGCGCGCGGAAGCGCAGGGCGTGGCGCACCCGCTGCGGGGCGCGGTCGGTCACGGCGGAGGGGGAGGGAGCGGTGGACATCGGGTTCATGGTCAGAGGCTTTCGATCTGCTGGGCCGCGTGGTCGAGCACGGCGGCGAAGGCGCGGGCCTGGGCCGGCGTCAGGGGGTCGCCCGACAGGCGCATGCGCATCGCGAGCTTGAGGTTCTCGATGGCGCGCGTGACCGGGGGCGGACGGCCGCCACGGGGGCCCGCGCCGTCGACGCCGCCCTGCATGCGGGCCATCAGCTCGTCGGTGGTGGCGCGGTGGGCGGCCAGGAATTCGCGCCCGGCATCGGTCGCGCTGTAGCGCTTGCGGCTGCTGCCGTCGGCGGTGTCCACGGCCAGGTGACCCAGTTCCTCCAGCAGGGTGAGGGTCGGGTAGACGATGCCGGGGCTCGGCGCGTAGGCGCCGCCCAGGCGGTCCTCGATCGCCTTGATGAGTTCGTAGCCGTGCGCGGGCTTGTCCGCGATGAGCTGCAGCAGCACGAAGCGCAGGCCGCCGTGGCCGAAGACGCGGCCGCCCCCGCCGCGTCGGCCCCCGCCGCCCCCGCCACCACCGCGCGACGGTCGCTCGTCGGCCGCACGGGGTGGGCCGGGGTCGGCGCCGGGCTGCTCGGCGGTGCCGCCGCCCGGGTCGGCGTGGCGGCTGTGGAGGCGCGGGGCAGGGTGGATGTGTCGCATGGGGTGTCCGTTCGGATGTCGATGGGCGACTATAAAAGATATATCTGATTTAGATCTTAGTTGGAACGTAAAGACAAGGTGAACGCGGGGACCCCGCCGCCTAAGATGGCCGTTTTCCCAAGGCGAAGGAGCCCGTTCATGCAGTCGTTCCCGGATGGATTTCGCGCCCTCGTGCTGGGCGCCTCGGGCGCCATAGGCGGGGCGCTGGCGCGACGGCTCGAGGCGGACGCGCGCTGCGCCGGCGTGACGCGGCTCGGCCGCGACACGGCGCCGGCGGTGGACTTCGACGACGAGGCGAGCGTCGCGGCGGCGGCCTCGGCCGTCCGGGATCGGGGTCCGTTCCACCTGGTCGTGAACGCGGCCGGCCTGCTGCATGCGGCCGGCTTCATGCCCGAGAAGCGCCTGGGCCAGCTGGGCTACGCGCAGATGGAGGCCACCTTTCGCATCAACGCCTTCGGCCCGGCGCTGGTGCTGGCGCATTTCGCGCCGCTGCTCGACCGCGAGCGCGGCGTGCTCGCCGTGCTGTCGGCCAAGGTCGGCAGCATCGGCGACAACCGCCTGGGCGGCTGGTACAGCTACCGTGCCTCCAAGGCCGCGCTCAACATGTTCGTAAAGACGGCCGCCATCGAGGTCGCGCGCGGCAACCCGAACGCCGTGCTGGTGGCGCTGCACCCGGGCACGGTGGATTCGTCGCTCTCCGCGCCCTTTCGTGGCGCCGAGATCGGCCGCACGCCGGAAGCCGCCGCCGCCGACCTGCTGGCCGTGATCGACGCGCTCACGCCAACCGACACCGGCGGCTTCCGGGCCTATGGCGGGGAGGTGCTGCCCTGGTAGGGCCGGGTGGGAAGGCCATGGGCGGTGGATGCGATGACGGCGTGACGACCGCCGTCGGCCCTCGTCCCAGACCTTTCCCGGAGAGAGAGAGGGAGACGGACCGGTGCCCGTCTAACGGCTCGGCATGTCCTTCACGGAATACCCCAGGCTCACCGTCGCGTCGGCCGGGATCGGCGGCATGGTCGCGTTCCAGGCGGTCCAGTCCTCGCGCATGGCGGCCAGGCGCCCGGGCTGGTGGCGGGCCTGGTTGGCGCGCTCGCGCTCGTCGGCGCCGAGGTCGAACAGGTACTCGTTGCCGTCGACCTGCAGGTACTTCCAGTCGCCGTCGCGCAGGGCGCGCTGACCCCGGTGGTTCATGCGCCAGTGCATGGGCCGATGGAAGACGCGGGTCGCGTCGGCCAGCACCGGCCGCAGCGACACGCCGTCGAGCGGGCAGGCCGCGTCGGGCACGGCGCCGGCGAGGTCGAGCAGCGTGGCCGACCAGTCCATCGTCAGGCAGTGCTGCGTGGTGACGCCGCCGGGCGCGATGCCCGCCGGCCAGTGCGCGATCCAGGGCACGCGGATGCCGCCCTCGGTCAGGTCCATCTTGCCGCCCACCAGCGGCCAGCTGTCCGAGAAGCGCTCGCCGCCGTTGTCGCTGGTGAAGACGACCAGCGTGTCGTCGGCCAGGCCGTGCTTCTCCAGCGCGGCCATGAGCCAGCCGATGCCTTCGTCCATGTGGCGGATCATCTCGCGATAGCGATGGATGCTGCCGCCGGCGAGGTCGAACAGGTTGTCCTTGATCTGCGGCGCGCGGCCGGCGTCGTCGCGCGTCTCCCAGGGCCAGTGCGGGGCGGTGTAGTGGAGGCTGAGGAAGAACGGCGCGTCCTGCGACGCCATGCGCTCGACGTGGTCGACCGCGCGCCGGGAGAGCAGGTCGGTCAGGTAGCCGTCCTGCGCGCAATCCGCCTCGCCCAGCCACAGGTCGTGCGTGCCGCGCGAGTCGCAGTGGGTGAAGTAGTCGACGCCGCCGGACATCGGACCGAAGAATTCCTCGTAGCCCGAGCGCAGCGGACCGAACGCGGGCGGATAGCCCAGGTGCCACTTGCCGATCAGCGCGGTGCGGTAGCCGGCCGCCCTCAGCAGCGAGGGCAGGGTGGGGTGGTCGGGCGGCAGGCCCAGCGTGGCGTTGCCGCGGTCGCTGCGGATCGGCTCCTCGGCGGCGCCGCGCAGGCGGTACTGGTAGCGCGCGGTCATCAGCGCGAAGCGCGTGGGCGAGCACACGGGCGAGTTGGCGTAGCCCTGGCTGAAGCGGATGCCGCGCGCGGCCAGGCCGTCGAGCACGGGCGAGACCGGCGCGCGAGCGCCGTAGCAGCCGAGGTCGGCGTACCCCAGATCGTCGGCGACGATGAAGACGATGTTGGGGCGCTTGGCGGCCGGCGCCGTGGCCGGGGTGGTGGGCATGGACATGGGATCGGAACGGTGGGGTGGGACGAGGCCGTGGCCGCGGTGGCGACGGCCGGTCAGGGCTGGTAGCCCGACTTGCTCACCACGGGCGCCCACTGGGCACGGTAGGCGCGCAGCATGCCGGCGGTCTGCTCCGGCGTGCTGACCACCGGCGCGAGGCGCGCGTCCTTGAACCTGCGCTGCGTGTCGGGGTCCTGCATGACCTCGCGGATCGCCTGCGCGATGCGCGCCACCTTCTCGCGCGGCATCGTCACCGGCGCGAAGAAGACGTTCCAGCCGGTGCCCACGAGGTCGAGGCCGGCCTCGCGGAAGGTCGGCACGTCGGGCGCGAAAGGCGAGCGCTTCGCGCCCGAGACCGCCAGCACGCGGAGCTTGCCGGCCTCGTGCTGCGCCACCACGCTGTCGAGCGTGTCGACCGCGATCGGTACCTGGCCGCCCATCAGGTCGTTGAGCAGCGGGCTGGAGCCCTTGTAGCCGATCACCTCGGCCTTCACGCTCGCCTTCTCGCCCAGCATCAGCGCGAAGAAGTGCGGCAGGCTCCCGGTGGCCGGCACGCCGAAGTTGGCCTGTTGAGGGTTGGCGCGCATCCAGGCCACCAGGTGCGACATCTCCTTCACCGGCACCGCGGCCGCCACGGCCAGCGCGAACTCGTACTCGTTGACGTTCGACATCGGAACGAAGTCGCGCTCGGCGTCGTAGCCGTTGTCCTTGAAGACCAGCGGCGCCACCACCATCACGGCCGGGTTGGCGACCATCACCACGTTCTGGTTCGCCGGCGTCGCCCGCACCTGCTGCGCCGCCAACCGGCCGCCCGCGCCGGGCTTGTTGTCGACGATCACCGGCACGCCCAGCTTCGCCCCGAGCTTGTCGCCGACCAGCCGCGCGACGCGGTCCGTGGCGCCGCCGGGGGCGTAGCCGACGACGATGTGGAGCGGGGTGTCGAGCGGGGCGGGTGGCGGGGTCTGGGCGTGGACGGACAGGAGCGGCGTGGCGAGTAGGAGTGCCGCGAGGCCGCGGCGCAGGGGGGAGAGGGGCATGGTCAGTCTCGGTGGTGGCGTGTCGTTGGGATGTCGGTACCGCGACGATTCTCCAGGACCGATGGCGTTCGGTGGCCACGTCGGCACTGGGGGGCCAGGATGGCCGTTCCGGACGAGCGGCTTCTATGAGTCCGGACTTGCCGTCGGGCGGTCGGATCGACACACTCCCGATCCACCTTGGAGGTCAACCTTGAGGATCGTTCGTTTTCTGGCGAATGCCGCACTGGGCATCGCGCTCTTGCTGTTCATCATCGGATTGCCCAAAGCCGCCGCCTTCGTCTTCGGCCTGACGAACGTGGTCCACCTGCTGCACGCCATGAGCACTGGGAAGCAGAAAAACGAGGGCATGCATTGACGACGCCGAAGGTCCCGGGAGCGCCCGACCCTTCACCCCTCCCGGCCCATCGGCCGCAGCACCGCCCCCGCCGACTCGTCGATCCGCACCCTGGGCAGGAACTGCGGGTACTCGCGCTGCATGAAGCCGATCAGTCCCTCGCGCACCGCGCAGCGCAGGTCGAAGGCGAGCGAGGACGAGGCGGCGGTGCACAGCACGCGCACCTGCATCGTGCGTTCGGTGGCGTCGGTCACCTGCACGTTGAAGAAGCGGCCGTCCCACTGGGGCGCGGCCTTCACCAGCCGCTCGACCTCGGCGCGCAGCGGGTCGATGGGCATGCCGTAGTCGGTGTAGACGAACACCGAGCCGAGGAGTTGCGAGCTGCTGCGCGTCCAGTTCTGGAACGGCTTCTCGATGAAGTACGACAGCGGCAGGATCAGGCGCCGGTCGTCCCAGATGCGCAGCACGACGAAGGTGCCCGTGATCTCCTCGACGCGGCCCCATTCGCCTTCGACCACCAGCACGTCATCGATGCGGATGGGCTGCGACAGCGCGATCTGCAGCCCGGCGATGAGGTTGCTGAAGACCGGCTTGGCCGCCAGGCCGGCCACGATGCCGATCACGCCGGCCGACGCCAGCAGGCTCGCGCCCACCTGCCGCGCGCCGGGGAAGGTCATCAGGATCATCGAGGCGCCCGCCAGCAGCAGGAGCGTGATGGCCGTGCGCGCCAGCACGCGCGTCTGCGTGAGGATGCGCCGCGCCTGCAGGTTGTCGGTGACGTCGTAGGGGTACTTGGCGATCAGGCCGTCGGCGAAACCGTTGATGGCCTTGATGCCCAGCCACGTCGCCGCCGTGATGAGCAGCACGCCGTTCAGGTGGCGCACGCCGTTCATGTAGCGCAGGTCGTCCGGCGCGGCCTGCCAGATGACCTGCAGCGCCACCAGCGGCAGCACGACCCGCGCCGCGCCGCTCAGGTTGAGCAGCATCGTGTGCACCACGGGGGCGCCGCGCGTCACGCGCCGCAGCACCAGGCTGGACACGCTGTGGGCGATCAGCGCGAGCGGCACGGCGAGCAGCGCCGCGAGGAGGGGGCCGAACCAGGGATGGGCGATCAGCAGGTCGAAATTCATCGTACGGGGGGTCCTTCAGGAGGTTGGCGACGCGGGCGCGTCGAGGGGTTGCAGGGGCGCGGGGCGGGTGGGGGCCGGCGGGAGGTCGCCGGCGGCTCCGGCGGACTCGTCCTCGGCGAACTGCAGGATGCGTGCCGCGTCGTCGCGCAGCTGCAGCGCGATGCCGCTGGCCAGGTCGAGCCGGCGCAGCATCCACGGGCTGATGTCGTTGTCGAACGGGTCGGGCAGGCGCACCGCGCCGGCGAGCGCCGTGGCCGGCGGCGCGGCGGCGCCCACCGCGGTGCCGGGCAGGGGCGCGCTGCCGATGGCCGCCTCAATGCGCTCGGCCGTGCGCCGCAGCGGCCCGGCGATCTCCGAGGCCGTCAGGCGGTCGCGCCGCAGCACCAGCATCGACTTCACGGCGCTGAGCTGCGCGAGCAGCTGGTAGCTGTGCGCCTGCAGGTGTTCCAGCGGCGCGATCGGCGGGCGCACGGCGCGCGGCTCCGACAGCGAACGCTGCGTCGCCTGCACCAGCGCCGAGAGGCTGTCGAAGGCCTCCTTGCGCGCCAGGCGCCAGTCGAGTTCGGGGCTGCTCTCCATCGCCTGGAGCTGGCCGAGGCCCAGCGCGAGGCGCGCGTGGCGCGCCTGCGCCCGCAGCACGCGCGCCACCAGCGCCGGGATCTGCGTGCGTTCCCAGGACGGCAGCACGTAGCAGAAGCCCCAGGCGATGGCCGCGCCGATGAGGGTGTCGGCGACGCGCTCGAACAGCGCGAAGGTCGGCGCCGCGCCGGTGTTGAGCAGGTGCGCCTGCACCAGGCCCAGCACCGTCGCGGCCACGGCCGTGATCAGGTAGCGCCGCACCGCGAAGCCGTGCGCGATGGCCTGCGCCACCACCGAGGCGGCCAGCAGCGCGAACGGCCCCGGATGCCCCGACAGCAGCCCGAGCGCCAGCACGCAGCCCAGCAGCGTGCCGGCGACCCGGTGATTGCGCCGCTCCAGGGTCTGCGAGAGGCTGCCGCGCAGCACGACCACGATGGTCAGCAGGATCCAGTAGTCGTGCGAGCCCCAGGGCAGCAGCACCGCGACGCCGTAGCCCGTGGCGATGGCCAGCGCCGCGCGGATGGCGTGGCGCAGCGGCGGCGCGTCCCAGCGCCAGATCGCGCGCAGCGGCGCCCACGACCAGGCCGTCGGGCTGACGAACATCTGCCAGTTGGCGCGCACCACGGCCAGATCGGGCTCGCGCTCGCCTCGCGCCAGCGCCGACAGCCGCATCACCTCATCGTTCATGTGGCCGATGCGGCTGGCCAGGCCGCGCGCGAGCAGCGCCGCCGTCGGGCCGGCCGGGCCGGCGCCGGGGGGCAACGCGTCGGTCACGCGGATCGCCATCAGCTCGTCGCGGCGGTCGCGCACGCGCGCCGGGTAGCGACCCAGCAGCAGCGAATCGGCCAGGGCGGCCGTGGCGTCGGCGAGCGCCTCCAGCACGCGGCGCATCTCGGCCAGCGCGGGAGCGTGCGCGGGCTCGGACTGCAGCACGTCGAGGTCGAGCTCGCTCGCGAGCAGCTGGTCGCGCATCTCCAGCACCACGATCAGCATGCCCGCCAGGCGCTGGCGCTGGGCCGTGCGCGGCGACTCCAGCACCAGGTCGCGCGTGGCCTGGATCTGGTCGGCCAGCGCGGCCTGCTCGCGCAGCAGTCGCCCGAGCAGCGGCGCGGGCGTCTCGCGCACGTCGCCGGACTCGTCGCGCGGGGTGAACTGGCGCGCCTCGGTGCGCATCAGCGCGGCCAGCGACAGCAGCACGTCGGCCACGGCCTGCACGCGGTAGCGCCCGTTGAGCGCCAGGTTGGCCAGCGTCGCGTAGACCACGTAGAGCCCCGAGCCCAGCGCGAAGAGCAGCGTGCGCTCGAACGCCTCCTCCAGGCTCGAGGGCCGGTGCGTGGCCATCGAGAAGATCATGGAGAACATCACCGCGATGGCGATCGGGATGCCGCGCTTGCCCCAGGCCATGGCCGTGAAGGCGAGGAAGGTGGCCGGCACCAGCAGCAGGCCGAGGTGCAGCGGCGCGGCATGCAGCATCTGCACCGCGAAGAACAGCGGCACGCCGATCAGCGGCGCCGGCAGCATCTGCAGGAACTTGCCCCGGCGCGGCGCGGGGAGGTCGGGTGGCGCGGCGACGATCGCGCCGACGGCGGCGGCGGAAGCCGCGAAGGCCCCCAGCCACACATGCACGCAGGCCGAGATCACCAGCAGCCCGAGCGCGACCGACAGCCCGTTGGCGATGTAGTGGCTCAGCGCCACCCGCACGGCGGCGCGGGTGCGCAGGACGGCCGCGCGCGGCGCCTGCATGTCAGCGTGCGTCGGGTTCGCCCTCGGCCGGCGCCGCGGCACCGGGGGCTGCGGCCGCCGGGGCGCCGGCCGGGGCGCGCTTCACGCGCGTGAGGCGCCGCGGCGCCGGGGCGGCGACGGCGGGTGCGGCCGCCGCGTCGTCCTCGCCGGATTCGGCCTCGTGCAGTCCGACGGTGCTGCGCGCGTAGAGGTCGCTGGCGGTGTCGGCGGACGGATCGCCCTCGGCGCGCGAGGACGAGGCCACGGCGCGGATGCGGTCGCTCGCACGCATCTTGTCGTCGACGCCCGCGAACTTCGAGTACTTCGACAGCAGCGGCACGACCTGGCCGTAGATGCGCGGCGCGGCGGCCAGGCACTCGCGGTGCGTCATGAAGTCGGACTCGCCGGTGAAGTTGCCGATCAGGCCGCCGGCCTCGGTCACCAGCAGCGAACCCGCCGCCACGTCCCAGGGCTGCAGGCCGGTCTCGAAGAAGCCGTCGGTGAAGCCGGCGGCCACGTAGGCGAGGTCGAGCGCGGCGGCGCCGGGACGGCGCAGGCCGGCGAAACGCGGCATCAGGTCGGCCATGATGGCCAGGTACTGCTTGAAGTTGTCGCCGGTGCGGAACGGGAAGCCGGTGGAGACCAGGCACTGGGAGAGCTGGGTGCGCTTGCTCACGCGGATGCGCCGGTCGTTCATGTAGGCGCCGCGCCCGCGCGTGGCGGTGAAGAGGTCGTTGCGGGTCGGGTCGTACACCACGGCCTGCTCGACCTTGCCCTTGACCGCCAGCGCGATCGACACGCAGTAGACCGGGAAGCCGTGGATGAAGTTGGTCGTGCCGTCGAGCGGATCGATGATCCAGACGTAGTCGGAATCCTTGGCGCCATGCTCGCTGCCCGATTCCTCCGCCAGGATGCCGTGGCCCGGGTAGGCGGTCAAAAGCGTCTCGATGATGACCTGCTCGGCCGCGTGGTCCACCTCGGTGACGAAGTCGTTGACCTGCTTCTGGGAGACGCGCACCGCCTCGACGTCGAGCGCCGCGCGGTTGATGATGGCGCCGGCGGCGCGTGCGGCCTTGACGGCCACGTTGAGCATGGGATGGAGGTTGGGCGACGACATGGATTGTGGGAAGAGCGAGGGATGCGGAATGCGGCGGGACGCGCGGGGGCGCGACCGTGGCGAGCGCGGACCGGCGATGCGGGGCGGCGAGAATCGGACATTTTACCGGGCGACCCGCCGGGCGTCCGCCGCCGTTCCGGTTCCTTCCGCCCCGCTCGCACACCCGTTCCCATGCGCACCCGCTTCATCCTGATCCAGACCAGCCACGCCGGCAACGTCGGCGCCGCCGCGCGCGCCCTGAAGACCATGGGCTTCGGCGACCTCGTGCTGGTGGCGCCGCGCTGGGCCAACGTGCTGCGCCGCGAGGAGACCATCCAGCGCGCCAGCGGCGCCCTCGACGTGCTGGCCAACGCGCGCATCGTCGAGACGCTCGACGAGGCGCTCGACGGCGTGACGCACCTGTGCGCGACCGCCATGATCCCGCGCGACTTCGGACCCCCCACGCGCACGCCGCGCGAGCACTTGGCGCCGCTCGGGAGCTCGCAGACGCCCGAGCACGTCGCCTTCCTGTTCGGCTCGGAACGCTTCGGCATGCGGAACGAGGACGTCTACCGCTGCCACGTCGCCCTGAGCATCCCGGCCGACCCGGCCTTCGGCTCGCTCAACCTCGGCGCCGCGGTCCAGCTCGTCGCCTACGAATGGCGCCTGGCGCTCGGCGGCTTTCCGGTGAGCGAATCGGTCGCCCCGGCCGAGGCCGCCGATGCGCGCGCCGTCGCGGGCATGCTCGAGCACTGGGAGCGCTCGCTGGTGGCGATCGGCTTCCTGGACCCCGCCGCGCCGAAGAAGCTGATGCCGCGCCTGCAGCAGCTGTTCAACCGGGCGCGCCCGACGGTGGAGGAGATCCACATCCTGCGCGGCATCGCCAAGACGATGGCGCAGCCGCAGCCGCAGCCGCAGCCGCAGCCGCAGCCGCAGCCGCAGCCCGAGGCGCCGGCCGCGACGGCGCCGCCCGGCGTGCGCGCGCCGGACTGATTCTCCCGGGGGCGCGGGACCGGCCTCCGCGCCCCGGCCGTCCGGACGCCCGCCCTCACATCCCCACGTAGTTCGGTCCGCCGCCGCCCTCGGGGGTGACCCAGACGATGTTCTGCGTCGGGTCCTTGATGTCGCAGGTCTTGCAGTGCACGCAGTTCTGCGCGTTGATCTGCAGGCGCTCCTTGCCGGCGTTGGCCTCGTCGGGCACGTACTCGTAGACGCCTGCGGGGCAGTAGCGCTGCTCGGGCCCGGCGTACTCGGGCAGGTTGATGCGCGTGGGCACCGTCGGGTCCTTGAGCGTGAGGTGCGCGGGCTGGTTCTCCTCGTGGTTCGTGTTGCTGATGAACACGCTCGAGAGCTTGTCGAAGGTCAGCTTGCCGTCGGGCTTGGGGTAGACGATCTTCTTGCACTCGGCCGCGGGCTTCAGGCGCTTGTGGTCGGCCTCGGTGCGGTGGATGGTCCAGGGGATGTGCCCGCGCAGCACCAGCTGCTCGACGCCGGTCATCAGGGTCGCGACCGTCAGGCCCTTCTTGAACCACTGCTTGAAGTTGCGCGCCTTGTGCAGCTCGGTGTGCAGCCAGCTGCGCTCGAAGGCCGCGGGGTAGTCGGTCAGTTCGTCGTGCTGGCGACCGGCCGTGATGGCGGCGAAGGCGGCGTCGGCCGCGAGCATGCCGGTCTTGATCGCGCCGTGACTGCCCTTGATGCGGCTCGCGTTCATGTAGCCCGCCTCGCACCCGACCAGCACGCCGCCCGGGAACACCGTCTTGGGCAGTGCGAGCAGGCCGCCGGCGGTGATGGCGCGCGCGCCGTAGCTCAGGCGCTTGGGCGCCTTCAGGCCCTTGTCCTGGCCCTCGAAGTACCAGCGGATGTTCGGGTGCGTCTTGAAGCGCTGGAACTCCTCGAACGGGCTCAGGTGCGGGTTCTGGTAGTCCAGGCCGACCACGTAGCCGATGATGAGCTGGTTGTTCTCCGCGTGGTAGATGAACGAGCCGCCGTAGGTGTCCGACTGCAGCGGCCAGCCGGCCGTGTGCACGGCCAGGCCGGGCTCGTGGCGCGCCGGGTCGATCTCCCAGAGTTCCTTGATGCCGATGCCGTAGCTCTGCGGGTCCTTGCCCTCGGCCAGGTTGTACTTGGCGATCAGCTGGCGCCCGAGGTGGCCGCGCGAGCCCTCGGCGAAGACGGTGTACTTGCCGTGGAGCTCCATGCCCAGCTGGAAGGCCTCGGTGGGCTCGCCGTCCTTGCCGATCCCCATGTTCCCGGTCGCCACGCCGCGCACCTTGCCGTCGTCGGTGTAGAGCACCTCGGCCGCCGGGAAGCCGGGGAAGATCTCCACGCCCAGTTCCTCGGCCTGCTGGGCCAGCCACTTGGTGACGTTGCCCAGGCTGACGATGTAGTTGCCGTCGTTGTGGAAGTTCGCGGGCAGGGCGAAATTGGGCGTGCGGGTGGCGCCGGTCTCGCTGAGCATCAGGAAGGTGTCGGCGGTCACGGGCTGGTTGAGCGGGGCGCCGCGCTCCTTCCAGTCGGGGAACAGCTCGTTGAGCGCGCGCGGGTCCATGATGGCGCCCGAGAGGATGTGCGCGCCGGGCTCGGAGCCCTTCTCCAGCACCACGACCGAGAGTTCCTTGTCGTAGAGGCCGGCGAGCTGCTTCAGGCGGATCGCGGTGGACAGCCCGGCCGGGCCGCCGCCCACCACGACCACGTCGTATTCCATGGCTTCGCGCGGGCCGTACTGGGCGAGGATTTCGTCTTGGGTCATGGGATCGTGGGATGGCAAGGGGTTGGATCGGTGCCGTCGCCGCATGCGGTGCGTGGCGACGTGCGTCGGAAGGGAATGCGTGTGTTATGGCACGCGCTGCGGACATTTTATGTACGTCGATCCCGACAGCGGCGCGCCGCCGGGGCCGTCGTCCGTCGCGTCGGCGACGGGGCACGGCGGCGCGCGGCGACCCCCCTTCAGGCCGGCCGCAGGACGATGCGCGCCTCCAGGCCGTGATCGCGGCCCGGCGGCGGCGAGGCCAGTTCGAGCCGCGCCCCGTGCTTCTGCACGATGGTCGCGACGATCGACATGCCCAGCCCGTAGCCGGCGCGCTCCCGGGCGTGGCGCACGTGGCGCTCGCGCAGGGTGGCGAGCTGGTCGGGCGTCACGCCCGGTCCGGCGTCGCGCACGGTCAGCACGCCCCCGGAGCGCACCTCGATCTCGACCAGGCCGGTGCCGGCGTGGCGCAGCGCGTTCTCCACCAGGTTGCGCAGCGCGATGGCCAGACCGTCGAAATCACCCAGCACGATGGGTGTGTCGCCGCTGTCGGGCACCTGCAGGTCGAGCCGGTCGAGCACCTTTTCGTCCTGCCAGAACTCCTGCGCCACCGTGGCCGCGAGGCGCACCAGGTCGACCCGCGCGCGCGTGAGCGCGGCGCCGGACTCGGCGCGCGAGAGCTGCAGCAGCCGTTCGGTGCGGTGGCTGAGCATGCGCAGCGCCTCCAGCGCGGCGGCGACGTCCTCGCGCCGCAGGTCGGCGTCGAGCGCGGTCTGCAGGCGCAGGCGGGCCGCGGCCAGCGGCGTGCGCAGCTCGTGGGCGGCGTTGGCCGCGAGCGCGCGTTCCACGTCCAGCGACTGCGCCAGGCGTTCGAGCAGGCGGTTGACGTGGTCGCCCACCAGCTGCAGCTCCTGCGGCAGGCCGGGCAAGGGGATCGGCTGGAGGTGCGTGCCGTTGCGCTGGCCGATCTCGGCGGCCAGGCGCACCAGCACCGCCAGCTCCTGGCGCGCGATGCGACGCAGCAGCAGCGCCAGCAGCGGCAATGCCGCGCCCAGCGGGATCACCAGCCCGAGCAGCGTCCGGTTGAGGGCCTCCCGGCGCTCGTCGAGCGGGTCGGCCACCTGCAGGAACAGCGGCCGGCCGGGGTGCTGCACGGTGTAGATGCGCCAGGCGTCGTTGGTTGCGAAACCCGGCGCCATCGGCACGTCGAAGGTGCCGGGCGGCGTCTCGGCCGAGCGCACCAGCACCCGCTCGCCGCTGTCGACGACCTGATAGATCACCGCCGCGTCCTGGAACGTCGGCGTCGGCGCGATCAGCGGGCCCCGGCTGGCCGGGTTCGTCGCGTGCGCGTCGAGGTCCTGGATGGCGATGTCGAACATGCGGTGCGAGACCTCGATCAGCTCGTTGTCGAAGTTGTGGTTGATCTCCCGGTCGACATACCAGACCACGCCCAGCACGCCGATCAGCCAGGCGCCGCCGATCCACAGGATCAGGGTGCGGATGAGGCGTCCGGCGAGCGTGTCGGCGCGGGGCGCGCCGGCGGGCGGCGTCCGGTCGTCGCGCGTCACCCGGCGTCCCCGGCCGCGTTCACCAGCCGGTAGCCGAGGCCGCGCAGGGTCTGGATGTGGTTGCGCCCGAGCTTGCGGCGCAGGCGGCTGATGAACACCTCCAGCGTGTTGCTGTCGGCCTCGTCGTCGAAGCCGTAGAGCGCGTTCTGCAGGCTCTCGCGCGTGTGGATGCGGTCGGGGCGGGTGGCCATCACGCGCAGCAGCGCCCACTCCTTCTGCGTCAGCGTCACGGGCATTCCGCGCTCGCGCACGACTTCGCGCGCCAGGTCGATCTGCAGGGTGCCCAGCACCAGAACGGGCGCGTTGGCCGCGCTGCGCCGGCGTTCCACCGCGCGCAGCCGCGCCAGCAGCTCGCCGGGGTCGTAGGGCTTGACCAGGTAGTCGTCGGCGCCCGCGTCCAGGCCGCGGATGCGGTCGGTCACCTGGTCGCGCGCGGTCAGCACGATGACGATCGGGCGATCCTTCAGGGCGCGGATCTGCGGCAGCAGCGACAGGCCGTCGCCGTCGCCCAGGTGGAGGTCGAGCAGCACGGCGGCGTACTGCGCGCCGCACAGCGCGCCGCCCGCCGCCGCGAGGCTGGGGACGGCATCGACCACGAAAGCCTTGGCGCGCAGGTAGCCGCAGACGGCCTCGGACAGCGCCACGTCGTCTTCGACCAGCAATACGCGCACGGGTGGTTTCCTCGGGCAGGGAAGGGGGAGCGGGACGGGCATGGGCCACGGTGCCGCAGCGGCGAGTCTATCGGCGGTCGCGGCGCCGGGCGTCAGGCTGCGTTAAGCGAGTCTGCCTAGGCTCGGCATTTTCGGGACCTTCACCTTGACTGCTTCGCGTGGCGCGCCGGACCGCCTTCCGTTCCTCCTCACCGCCATCGCCTTCGCGCTGTTCGCGCTGTGGGACGCCTCGGGACTGGACCTCGCGCTGGCGCGGCTCGCCGGCGGCGCCTCGGGCTTTCCCCTGCGCGAGGACCGCCTGCTCGTGCTGGGCCTGCACGAGGTCCCGCGTTTCCTGAGCATGGCCGGCGTGGCGGTGCTGCTCGTGGCGGTGCGCTGGCCGTTCGGCGTGCTGCGCCGCCTCGACGCGCGCGCGCGCCTGCGGCTCGCCCTGAGCGTGCTGGCGGCGCTGGCCGTGGTGTCGCTGCTCAAGAACACGAGCCGCACCAGCTGCCCCTGGGACCTGGCCGAATTCGGTGGCGTGGCGACCTACGTGTCGCACTGGGCGCGCGGCCTGCGCGACGGCGGGCCCGGGCGCTGCTTCCCCGCCGGGCACGCCTCGGCCGCGTTCGCCTACCTGGCGGGCTGGTTCGCGTTGCGCCGCGTCGCGCCACGGGCGGCCCGGGTGTGGCTGGTCACGGCGGCGGTCTGCGGCCTGGTGCTGGGACTGGCGCAGCAATGGCGCGGTGCCCACTACATGAGCCACACGCTGTGGACGGCCTGGGTCTGCTGGAGCGTGGCGCTGGCGATCGACGCCGTCGCCCGGGCGCGGGCAGCGCGCGCCTCGGTGAAGGAATCCGCGGACCGGGCCGCTGGGGCCGCTGTTTCCAAGCTGAACGAATCCTGAGCAGGTCGTTCAGCCAGGGGTCAGTACCGCTCCCCATGATCCACCGGGTGACCTCCACCACCCTCGATCCCGCCTCGCACCGGCCCGCGCCCGCCGACCTCCCGCATGCCTTCGAGCGTCCGCCCGGCGGCTGGCTCGCCGTCGATGCCTGGCTGTCCCGGCCGCGCTCGCCACGTTTCATCGTCGGGATGCTGAGCCTCTACCTGCTGCTGGCGGCCAACTGGCCGCTGTGGTTCGAACTCGCGCGCATCGACGGCGCGCCGAGCCTGTACCTGCGCTCGATCGCGATGATGGCCGTCCTGGTGGGGTTCGGCACCGCCGCCGTGCTCGCGCTGACCGCCTGGACGCGCGGCATGAAGCCGGTGTGGTTCGCCGTCGTGCTGGTCGCCGCCGTGGCGCAGCACTACATGCTGACCTACCGCGTCGTGATGGATCCGACCATGATGGCCAACGCGCTGCAGACCGACTTCCACGAGACGCGCGACCTGCTCGGCTGGCGTCTGGTCATCAATGTGGCGCTGGTGGCGGTGCCCGCGGGCTTGTGGCTGTGGCGTGTGCGCATCCTGCCGATGCCCGCGTGGGGCCAGGCCTGGCGCAACGCGGCGATGTGCGTCGCGGCGCTGGCGGTGGTGGTGGCGAGCGTGCTGGTCACCGCGCGCGAACTCGCCCCCCTGATGCGCAATCACGTCACGCTGCGCTACCTGAGCAACCCGCTCGCGACCGTCTACTCGACCGGCCGGGTCGTCCTGAAGCCGATGTTCGCGCACAAGCGCGCGCTGCTGCCGACCTCGGCCGGCGCGGCGCTGGGCCCGAGCTACGCGGCGGCGGGCGCGAAGCCGCCGCTGTTCGTGGTGGTGGTGGGGGAGACCGCGCGCGCCGACCACTTCGCGCTCAACGGCTACGGGCGCGACACCACGCCCGAGCTCGCCGCGCGCGGCGTGGCCAGCTGGGCCAACGTCCACTCGTGCGGCACCAACACGCTGGCGTCGGTGCCGTGCATGTTCTCCCCGCTGGGCAAGGCCGACTACGAGAGCAACAAGGACGACCGCGAGAACCTGCTGGACGTGGCGCAGGCCGCCGGACTGGCCGTGCTGTGGGTCGACAACCAGCCCGGTGGCTGCAAGGGCGTGTGCGACCGCATGCCCAACGCGGACGCCCGCGTGGGCCTGGACGCCGCCGACAAGGCCGCGCTGTGCAGCGACGACGAGTGCCTGGACGACGCCCTGCTCGTGGGCCTGGAGCGCCGCATCGAGGCCTTGCCGCCCGAGCGCCGCGCGCGCGGCGTGCTGCTGGTGATGCACCAGATGGGCAGCCACGGCCCGGCCTATTTCAAGCGCTCGTCGGCCGACATGAAGCGCTTCGCGCCCGAGTGCAAGACCAACGTGCTGGCCGACTGCAGCCACGGCGAGCTGATCAACGCCTACGACAACGCCATCGCCTACACCGACCGCTTCCTCGGGCGCACCATCGACTGGCTCAAGACGCAGTCGGCGCGCCACGCGACCGGGCTGCTCTACGTGAGCGACCACGGCGAGTCGCTCGGCGAGTTCGGGCTGTTCCTGCACGGTCTGCCCTACCAGATGGCGCCCGAGGTGCAGAAGCACGTGCCGATGGTGGCGTGGTTCGACGCCGGCCTGCAGGCGCGCGGCGGGCTGTCGACGGCCTGCCTGAAGGCCGACCGCGACACCGCGCTCACCCACGACAACCTCTATCACACGGTGCTGGGCGTGATGGACGTGGCCACGCCGAGCTACCACCCCGCGCAGGACGCCTTCGCGAAATGCCGGGGCGCCGATTTCGCTCAGGCGTCGGTGCGCTGAGGCCGGGGCACGCGGCCGAGCAGGAAGAATTCCGGGTTGGGCTGCATGCCCGCGAAGCTGGCCATGCGGTTGGACAGGCCGAAGAACGACGTGATGGCGGCGATGTCCCAGATGTCCTCGTCGTCGAAGCCGTGCGCGTGCAGCGCCGCGAAGTCGGCCTCGTCGATCTCGTGCGAGCGTTCGCAGACCTTCAGCGCGAACGCCAGCATCGCCCGCTGGCGCGGCGCGATGTCGGCCTTGCGCCAGTTCACCGCCACCTCGTCGGCCACCTGGGGCTTCTTCTCGTAGATGCGCAGCAGCGCGCCGTGCGCCACCACGCAATAGAGGCAGCGGTTGGCCGCGCTGGTGGCGGTGACGATCATCTCCCGGTCGCCCTTCGTAAGGCTGCCTTCCTCCTTCAGCATGAGCGCGTCGTGGTAGGCGAAGAAGGCGCGCCATTCGGCCGGGCGGCGCGCCAGGGCAAGGAACACGTTGGGCACGAAGCCGGCCTTCTCCTGCACGGCGAGGATGGCGTCGCGGATGTCGTCGGGCAGGCCGGCGAGCGTGGGGGCGGGATAGCGCTCGCCGGTGGCGGGCGAGGCGGGGCGGGCGGGGAGGTCGGGCGAGGTCATGGCGTCTCCTGCGGATGGGGCCGCCATGATGGCACCGGGTGGGCGCGGATCAGCCGGGCAGGGCGGGCCGGCCGTCCGGCGCCACCACCGCCAGGTCGCTCTCGTCCTTGAGCGCGATGCCGGTGGCGCCGCCCCGCAGCGCCGCGCGCATCAGCCAGGCCAGCTTGAAGGCGGCGGTCTCGTGGCCCAGGCCTTCGGGGCGCACGTTGGAGATGCAGTTGCGTTCGGCGTCGTGGCGGCCGCGCCGGGGCGTGTGGGTGAGGTAGATGCCCAGGCTGTCGGGCGAGCTCAGCCCCGGCCGCTCGCCCACCAGCATCACCGACAGCGTCGCGCCGAAGGCCTCGCCGACCTCGTCGGCCAGCGCCACGCGGGCCTGCGTCGCGATCGCGACCGGGGCGAAGCGGGTCTCCGGTGGCAGGTGCGGGCGCAGCGCGGCCAGGAGTGGAACGGCCTGGCGCTCGACGGCCAGCGACGAGAGCCCGTCGCCGATCACGATGCAGACGCCGGGCGCGGCGCCGGCCGCGACGGCGCCATCGCGCAGGCGTCGCGCGTCGTCGGCATCGAGCCGGCGGCCGAGGTCGGGTCGGCGCAGGTAGGTGGTGCGGTCGCCCGCCTGGCTGCGCACGCGCTCGACCGCCCAGCCCTCGGCCGTCAGCCGCGCGGCGAGCGCGTCGACGTCGAGCGCCGCGTGGATGGCGTCGCGCGCCATCGCGTGGGCCCAGCCGAAGCGCAGCGTCTCGTCGGTCGGCATGCCCGTGCCGACGCGTCCGAGCGCCAGCCGCGCCGGCGTGGCGCGGCGCCAGTCGCGCCAGGGATCGGGGGTGACCACGGGGGCGTCGTCGCGGCCGTCGGGGGTGTCGTGGTCGTCGTGGTCGCCCATGTCAGCTCCCCAGTGCCTGGAGCCCGCCCATGCCGGCGAGCAGGCCGTTGGCGCCGGGCGGCGCCAGGCGGCCGGCCTCGTCGGTGATGCCCATGCGCAGCAGCCAGGCCTCGAACTCGGGCGCGCGCTGGAGGCCCAGCGTCTCGCGCAGGAACAGCGCGTCGTGGAACGACGTGCTCTGGTAGTTGAGCATCACGTCGTCGGCGCCCGGCACGCCGATGAGGAAGGTCAGGCCGGCGGTCGCCAGCAGCACCAGCAGCGTGTCCATGTCGTCCTGGTCGGCCTCGGCGTGGTTGGTGTAGCAGACGTCGCAGCCGATCGGCAGGCCCATCAGCTTGCCGCAGCAGTGGTCCTCCAGCCCGGCGCGGATGATCTGCTTGCCGTCGAACAGGTATTCCGGTCCGATGAAGCCGACCACCGTGTTGATCAGCAGCGGCCGGTAGCGCCGCGCCAGCGCATAGGCGCGCACCTCGCAGGTCTGCTGGTCGACGCCGAAGTTCGCATCGGCCGACAGCGCGCTGCCCTGGCCGGTCTCGAAGTACATGACGTTGTCGCCGACGGTGCCGCGATGCAGCGAACGCGCCGCGTCGTGGGCCTCGTCGAGCAGCTCGGGCGTGACGCCGAAGGACAGGTTGGCCTTCTCCGTGCCGGCGATCGACTGGAACACCAGGTCGACCGGGGCGCCGGCCTCCGCCAGGCGCAGCGTGTTGGTCACGTGCGTGAGCACGCAGCCCTGGGTCGGGATCTCGAAGCGCTGGACGACCTCGTCGATCATGCGCATCAGGCGCCCGAGCACCGGCAGGCTGTCGGAGGCCGGATTCAGGCCGATCACGGCGTCGCCCGCGCCGTAGAGCAGGCCGTCGAGCATGGAGGCCGCGACGCCGCGCAGGTCGTCGCTCGGGTGGTTGGGCTGCAGGCGCACCGCCAGGTGGCCGGGCAGGCCGAGGGTGTTGCGAAAGCGCGTGACCACGCGGCACTTGCGCGCCACCGCGATCAGGTCCTGGTTGCGCATCAGCTTGGAGACGGCGGCCACCATCTCGGGCGTGAGCCCGGGCGCGAGCGCGCCCAGTGCCGCCGTGCTCGCGCGCGCCGACAGCAGCCAGTCCCGGAAGCCGCCGACCGTGAGGTGCGCCACCGGCGCGAAGGCGTTCGCGTCGTGGCCGTCGACGATCAGGCGCGTGACGTTGTCGCTCTCGTAGGGGATCAGCGCCTCGGTCAGGAACTGCTTGAGTGGCGTGTCGGCCAGCACGTGGCGCGCGGCCATGCGCTGCTGCGCGGTCGCCGCGCCGATCCCGGCGAGGTAGTCGCCCGAGCGTGCCGGGCTGGCGAAGGCCATGACCTGCCGGAGGTCGTCGAAGGCGAAGACCTGGGCGTCGAGCGTGGTGCGGTAGCGCATCGGAAAAGCTCCTCGGAAGACATGGAACCGAGTCCACTTTGCCACCGCAGCAAGAGCGATGCCACGGGGGCGCGTTCCGGCCCCGCCGAATCCCGCGGCTGGGCGGGGAGGGGCTGCCCATAATCGGGCCGTCCCAACCCCTTCCATCCCACGAGGTCCACCTTGAAATCTCTCTTCTTCGCCGGCGCCATCCTCCTCGCCGCGACGTCCGCCGCCTGGGCCCAGGCGCCCGCCCAGCCCGTCACCACCCCGAGCGGCCTGGTCTACCAGTCCCTCAAGGAAGGCACCGGCGCCTCGCCCGCGGCCAGCGACACCGTCAAGGTCCACTACCGCGGCACGCTGCAGGACGGCAAGGAATTCGACAGCTCCTACAAGCGCGGCGAGCCGATCGAGTTCCCGCTCTCCGGCGTCATCCCGTGCTGGACCGAGGGCGTGCAGAAGATGAAGCCCGGCGGCAAGGCCAAGCTGACCTGCCCGCCCGCCATCGCCTACGGCGCGCGCGGAGCCGGCGGCGTCATCCCGCCGAACGCGACGCTGAATTTCGAGGTCGAGCTGATCTCGATCAAGAAATAAACATTCGGACGCGGTCCCGCCCGATGGCGTGGTCGCGACATCGAACGCTGGAAACTCCATGACAACCACACAAGACGATTTCCCGCTGGCATCCGACCCGAAGAGGATTTTCGTCTTCGACGAGGTCTACCCGTTCAGGGCCGCGCAGGAGCAGGCCGAGAAGAAGAAGCTCGACGCCTTCGGTCTGATCGCCAAGTTCAATCCGCTCAACCGGCCACGCCACGACACGGTGCTGCTGTCGCGCCAGGAGATGCGGCTGGAACCGTTCTGGCATGTGGTAGCCCAGCGCTCGGTCGATTACACCTGCCAGGTCACCTACCAGGTGCCGGTCCACAACCCCTACGCCCAGTCGCTGCAGGTGGAAGAGCAGCGCCACGAGGTGGCACGGCAGAAGGACAAGGCCCGCATCGAATTCGTCGCCACCGAGCTTTGCCATCGGAAGATCCAGTTCGACCGGATGATCGACGGCATGCAGCGCGACATCAAGACGTCGGCCCTGAAGTCCTACATCGAAAAATACAAGTTCACGGAGTCCGAGGGGGTGGAGCGTCCGGGCGAACTGCTCAGACCCTTCATCTCGCTGGCCGCCGCAACGCAGATCGCGGTCGCGTCATTGACGTCCGAGGCCATCAATGCCTTCGAAATCCAGAAGGACCACACTGATTTCGAACGCACCCACCTCTACTTGCGGCCGGTCTTCGCGTTCGAGTTCAGGTGGAGCAGTGCGGACAAGGTCGGCGTCATCGAGGTTGACGGCCTGACGGGTGAGGTCATCGAGAACGGCCGCTGGTTCAAGGAAAAACTCGACGAGGTGCTTACGCGCGACATGCTCATCGACATCGGCGCGGAAGTCACCGGCGCCTTCATCCCGGGTGGAGGCACGGCCGTCAAACTGCTTGGCAAGTTCACCGAGCCGCGCCGTCCGTAGCAAGCCGGCCGACCGGCCGACAGGCCGAAGCCACCCTAGAACGGCTGGTACTGGTAGAGCCAGGTCTCCGTCAGCGTCTGGTCCCCGTTCTTCAGGTAGAGCCGCATGTCGACCGGCTCGGTGCCCTCGACCGTGAAGTCGAACTGCGCGCGCCAGTGGCCGGGCACGCCGTTGGGCACGGCCTCGGAGAAGATGTAGGAAAAGCGCCCACGCGAGGCCGTCAGCACCAGTTCGGGCTTCACGCCGAAGGGCAGCGCGGCGAGCGGGCCGCCGACGAACTCGACCATGAACTTGCGCACGCCGCCCGGGCGCGGCTGGCCGGGCTGGCCGCCGCGGCCGATGCGCGTGGCCATGCAGCGCCCGAGCGGGGAGGGGAACGGCTCCTTGTCGGTCCAGTGCAGCCGGTACTTCAGCGCGTAGCTCGACCCGGCCTTCGCCGGTGCCTTTGGGACCCAGAAGGCGACCGTGTTGTCGTGGATCTCGTCGTCGGTCGGGATCTCGACGAGCTGCACCGCGCCCTCGCCCCAGTCGCCCAGCGGCTCGACCCACAGGCTCGGGCGCTTCTCGTAGAAGACGCCGTCCTGGTAGTGGTCGAAGGCGCGGTCGCGCTGCAGCAGGCCGAAGCCGCGCGGGCGCGTGTCGGTGAAGGCCGAGGCGCGCGTCTGGGTCGGGTTGTTGAGCGGGCGCCAGATGTGCTCGCCCGCGCCGTTCCACATCGCCAGGCCATCGGAGTCGTGCACCTCCGGGCGCCAGTCGATGCCCCCGGGCTTGACGGTCTCCGAATACCAGTACATCGAGGTCAGCGGGGCGATGCCCAGGCGGGCGACGTCCTTGCGCAGGAAGAGCTGGCAGTCGATGTCCATCAGCACGGCCGCGTCGCGCCGCATGACGAACTTGAAGGCGCCGGTGATGCTGGGGCCCTCCAGCAGGGCGTAGACGGTGACGCTGCGGCTGCCCTCGGCCGGCGGCTCGAAGTGGAAGCGCGTGAAGGTCGGGAATTCCTCCGGCTTGTCGGGCACCGCCACGTCGATGGCGATGCCGCGCGCCGACAGGCCGTACTGGTAGAGCTCGCCGATGGCGCGGAAGTACGAGGCGCCCAGGAAGGCGACCCAGTCGTTCTTCTTCCAGTCGAGCTTGGCCTGGTCGCCCAGGCGGCTTTCCTGCAGGCGGAAGCCGGCGAAGCCCGCGCCGTCGGGCAGCTGGCGCGCCGGGCTGTCGGCGGGCATGTCGAAGTAGGCCGCGTCGTAGAGGATCTCGCGCGAGAAGACGTCGCCGCCGGCGTTCTCCAGCACGTGCATGTGCACCGGCACCTGGAAGAAGCGCCCGAGGTGGAAGAAGGTGACCGGGTAGGCGCCGGGGCCGTCCTTGAACAGCGCGCTGCCGGTGTCGAAGCGGATCTTGCCGTGCGTCTCGTAGTCGATGCGCTCGAGCACGTCGGCCGGCAGCGTGCCGTCCACCACGTAGGGGCGGGCGGCGAGCGAGCGGGCCTGTGCGGCGAGGCGTTCGAAGGAGAACGGCGCTGGGTTGCCCAGCTTGAGCCCGGTGGCCGCGAGCGCGGCGGCGGGCAGTCCGAGGGAGGCGAGCGCGACGGAGGCGCTGCCGGCGGCGAGGAAGGATCGTCGGTCTAGCATCCGGCCCATGGTAGCGATGGCGCCGGGGCCGACCTGTATCCGGATGCCACGAACGGCTTCAGCCCGCCATCAGCTTCTGCACCAGCTCGGCCGTGGTGGCGGCGGCGTACTTGCGCATCAGGCGCGCGCGGTGCAGCTCGACGGTGCGGTGGCTGATGCCCAGCACGCGGCCGATCTCCTTGGAGGTGAGGCCCTGCATGACCTGCGCGGCCACCTCGCGCTCGCGCGGCGTCAGCGCCGCCTTGGCGTGGCGGCGCGAGCCCAGGTCCTCGAAGGTCCAGATGCCCGACTCGTGCGGCCGGTCGCGGTTGAGCGCGTGGCCGGTGACGTGGCACCAGAAGGTCTCGCCGGCGAAGGCGCCGTGCAGGTCGCCCAGCCGGCGCATCATGCGGTGGTCGGCGTAGCGGCCGCTGGCGTTGAGGATCGGCACCAGGCGCCGGCCGATGCGCTCGAACTCCACCGCGCTCGGGTAGAGCACCCGCAGCGACCGGCCGATCAGCTCGGCCTTGGTCGCGCCGAACATCTCGCACAGGCGGGCGTTGCAGTCGAGGATGCCGCGTTCGCGCGAGAGCACCATGCCCACCGGCGCGTGCTCGAAGGCCAGGCGGTAGTCGATGCCGACGGCGGCGGTGGGGTCGTTCCGGGGGCTGTCCATTACGAGTTACTACGTATGCGGGTACGTAGTATCGTTCCAGGGTTTTCCGCATCGCGTCATTTCACTTTCCGCCCACCTCCAACCCCTCCAACTCGCAAGGACCTCGACCTCATGGCGAACAAGATCTATCCCTCCGCCGAAGCGGCGCTCCAAGGCGTCGTCGCCGACGGGCAGACGCTGGCCGTCGGCGGCTTCGGCCTCTGCGGCATCCCCGAGGCGCTCATCGACGCCCTGCGCGACTCGGGCGCGAAGGACCTCACCTGCGTGTCCAACAACGCCGGCGTCGACGGCTTCGGCCTCGGCAAGCTGCTGGAGACGCGCCAGATCAAGAAGATGGTGGCGAGCTACGTGGGCGAGAACAAGGAGTTCGAGCGCCAGTACCTCGCCGGCGAACTCGAGCTGGAGTTCACGCCCCAGGGCACGCTGGCCGAGAAGCTGCGCGCCGGCGGCGCCGGCATTCCGGCCTTCTTCACCAAGACCGGCGTGGGCACGCAGGTCGCCGAAGGCAAGGAACTGCGCGAGTTCGATGGCGAGACCTACGTCATGGAGCACGCCATCGTGCCCGACGTGTCGCTGGTCAAGGCCGACGTCGCCGACAAGTCCGGCAACCTGCGCTTCCGCCTGACGGCGCGCAACTTCAACCCGGCCGCCGCGATGGCCGGCAAGGTCTGCATCGTGGAGGTGGAGCGCATCGTCGAGGTCGGCGAGCTCGCGCCCGACGACATCCATCTGCCGGGCATCTACGTGCACCGCATCGTGCTCAACGCCCACCCGGAGAAGCGCATCGAGAAGCGCACCGTGAGCGCCGCCGCCCCGGTCGACGTCGAGGCCGCCAAGGTCGAGGCGCAGGCCGTGATCGCCCAGGCCGCCGTCATCGACGAGATGCCCGTGCCCACCGTCCCCGCCAACCAATCGCAAGGAGCCTGAACATGCCCTGGACCCAAGACCAGATGGCCGCGCGCGCGGCCCAGGAACTCGAGGACGGCTTCTACGTGAACCTCGGCATCGGCATCCCGACGCTGGTGGCGAACTTCGTGCCCAAGAACAAGGAGGTCTGGCTGCAGAGCGAGAACGGCATGCTGGGCATCGGCGCCTTCCCGACCGAGGACGCGGTCGACGCCGACCTCATCAACGCCGGCAAGCAGACCGTCACCACGCTGCCGGGCTCGGCCATCTTCGGCAGCCACGAGAGCTTCGCGATGATCCGCGGCGGCAAGATCAACCTGTCGATCCTGGGTGCCATGCAGGTGAGCGCCCAGGGCGATCTCGCCAACTGGATGATCCCCGGCAAGATGGTCAAGGGGATGGGCGGCGCCATGGACCTGGTGGCCGGCGTCAAGCGCGTGATCGTGCTGATGGAGCACGTCGCGCGCAAGAAGGACGGCACCCAGGACCTGAAGATCCTGACCCAGTGCACCCTGCCGCTCACGGGGGTGGGCGTGGTCGACCGCATCATCACCGACCTGGCGGTGATCGACGTCACGCCCGAGGGCCTGAAGGTGGTCGAACTGGCCGATGGCGTCACCTTCGAGGCCTTGCAGGAAAAGACCGGCGCGCCGCTCATCGCTCCCTGAGCGGCCGTTTTTCTCCCGCCCGGCAGCGGCACCGGGCGGGCCGCCGCGTCGCTCGACGCGACGGTCGGCCGGAGCGCCCGCGGGCCTTCGCGGCCACTTCCCTCGCTTCCTCCCTTCCTCGTTCCCGTCTTCGCGGTTCGTCCGTCGCCGGTGTCGCAACGGACGGCGTCGCTCGCAATTCCGCACAATTCCCGGCGCCGTATTCGAATTGCCGGAACACCGTCGATCGGCACCTCGCCGAATTGCTCCCGGCAATCGGCGTGCCCGTGTAACGCGTCCGCGACATCAATTGGGATCAATTCCGAGAATTCGGAAGAAGATATTTCTATTCGCGATCGGCCGGTCGGGAAGGCATCGTTCGAGAGGCCGTTTCTCCTCGAAGAACCCTGTCCCTTCCGGGAGTGTGGGGCATACTGCCGGGCCGTGCACGAAATTCGCGGGACGTTGCCGGAATTGATCATCGGCAATTTCCCGGAACCGAATTGATCGGGCGCATCGACGCGTGATAACGATCGCGGAATTGAATGGCAAGACATCGAATAAGAAGGAGGATTTTCCGTGTCGCATGTGAAAACCGGATGGCCCGGATGCATCGGAGCCGCACCGTCATCGGCGTCGCCGGCGCCGTTTTCCCTGGCCGCGTTCCTCTCCGCATCGACCCCGCGTCGGCGTTTTGCACGCCGCGCGCGGTCGCGCTAGCGCGTGGAGGCGCACGCCATGGCGGCGCGCAAGGTCCTGTGCATCGCACCGGCCTGGCGCCCCGCGGACGTGGACGCGGCGTTGCGGGCCGACGGCTGGGACGTGGCCTGGGCGGACGACCTCGCGGGCGCGCAGCGCCTGCAGGGCGCGTTCCAGGCGCGGTTGTGCCTGCTGCTGCTCGATCGCGTGGACACCGCGCTGGTCCGGCAGATCGGCGCGGCCGTGCACGCGATCGCGGACGTGGAATGGATCGCCGCGATGCCGCCGGAGGCGATGGCGCCGCCGGAGTTGCGCGAACTGCTGCTCGACGTCTTCCTCGACTTCCACGTCGGGCCGATCCAAGGCGACGTCCTGCTGCCGATGCTCTCGCACGCCCACCGCCGCGCGCTGCTGCGGGCCTCGCTGCGCGACGCGCCGGTGGGCGAATCGACCAACGACCTGGGACTGATCGGGCGCAGCCCGGCCATGACGCTGCTGCGTCGACAGATCGTCAAGCTGGCCGCGACCGACGCGCCGGTGCTGATCGACGGCGAGCGCGGCACCGGCAAGGAGCGGGTGGCGCGGGCGATCCACGAGCGCTCGGCGCGCGCGGACCGGCCCTTCGTCGCGGCGCACTGCGGCGCGTGGCCCGCCGCCGAGGTCCGCCTGGAGGTCTTCGGCGCGGACGCGGTCGCGCGCCCGTTCGGCACGGGCGACGGCGCGGCCGAGGCCACGGGCGGCCTGCTCGCCGCCGCGCGGGAGGGGACGCTCTTCCTGGACGGGGTCGAGCGCCTGCCGGCGGACGCGCAGGCCCGCCTGCTGCGCCTGCTCCAGGATCGCACGGAGCGGCGCCTGGGCATGGGCCCGGCGGTGGCGGACGCGTCGGACGCGCGCGTGATCGCCGCCTCGCAGCTCCAGCTGTCGCAGGCGGTGGCGCAGGGCCGGTTCCGGGAGGACCTGTTCGACCGGCTCGACGTGCTGTCGATCACGGTCCCGCCGCTGCGCGAGCGCAAGGACGACATCGCGCTGCTGGCACGCCACTGCCTCCAGCACTGCGCCGACGAGCGCCGGACGCGCGTCGAGGGCTTCAGCCGGCAGGCGATCGACGCCATGGTGGCGCACGACTGGCCGGGCAACGTGCGCGAACTCTGCAACCGCGTGCAGCGGGCGGTGGTGATGACCGATCGCCGCCTCATCTCGGCGTCGGACCTCGAACTCGGCCTGTCGGGCGAGCGCGGCGCGGCCCCGCACATGGACCTGGACGCCGCGCGCATGCGCGCCGAGCGCGAGGCCATCCGCATGGCGCTGGCGCGCGGCGGCCACAACATCTCGCGCGCGGCGCGCGAACTCGGCATCTCGCGCATGACGCTCTACCGGCTGATGGCCAAGCACCGCGTCGCCGGCGCCGACGCCTGAGGGGCGGCCTCAGGCCGGCGGTGTCGCGGGCGCGGGGGGCAGGAGCGCGTCGCGCTGCGCGGCCACCGTCTCGCGCACGAAGGCCCAGGCCGCCTGCAGGCGCGCGACGTGCCGGGTCTCCTCGGGCATCGACATCCAGAAGGTGCGCGTGAAGCTCGCCTGCGCCGGCAGCACGGCGCGCAGCGTCGGGTCGCGCCCGGCGACGAAGGCCGGCAGCACCGCGATGCCGGCGCCGGCGGCCACGGCGGCGTGCTGCGCCAGGATGCTGGTGCTGCGCAACGCGAAGGCCTCCGGCCGGCCCAGTTCGTCGAGGTAGTGCAGCGCCTTGCTGAAAAGCAGGTCGTCGACGTAGCTGACGAAGCGGTGGCCGCGCAGGTCCTCGCGCGAGGCGATGGGCGGGTGCGCGGCGAGGTAGGTCTCGGACGCGTAGAGGCGCAGCGCGTAGTCGCACAGCCGGGTCACCACCACCGGCCCGCGCGCCGGGCGCTCCAGCGAGATCACGATGTCGGCCTCGCGCCGCGACAGGTTGACCAGGCGCGGCAGGGCCAGCAGGTCGATCACCAGCCTCGGATGCGTGCGCGCGAACAGGGCCAGCCGGGGCGCCAGCACGACGGCGCCGAATCCCTCGGTGGCGCCGATGCGCACCACGCCCGCGAGGCCCTCGGGCGAGGACGGCGCCGCGCGCTCGATGCGGCGGAACGCCGTCTCCATGGCCTCGACCTGCGGCTGCAGGGCGCGCCCGGCCTCGGTCAGCCGGTGGCCGTCGGCCTCGCGCGTGAACAGGGGGGCGCCGACCTGCTTCTCCAGCGCCTGGATGCGCCGGGCGACCGTCGTGTGGTCGACCGCCAGACCGCGCGCGGCGCTCTGCAGCGTGCCGGAGCGGGCGAGTTCGAGGAAGAAGCGCAGGTGGTCCCAGTCCATGGCGCGCATTCTGCATTCCCGCAAAGCGGCAACGCGTTTGTGTCTATTGCCATCGCAAAAGTGCAAAGCTAGCATGGCCCGCATTCCGTGATCCCGCCAACGAAAGAGACATTCCCCATGGACGCCACCACCACGCCGACCGTCGAGGTCGCCACCGTCAAGCTGCTGATCGGCGGCAAGTTCGTCGAATCGACCACCACCGAATGGCGCGACGTCGTCAATCCGGCCACCCAGGAGGTGCTCGCGCGCGTGCCCTTCGCGACCGCCGACGAGGTCGATGCGGCCGTGGCCTCGGCGCAGGGCGCGTTCAAGACTTGGCGCAAGACGCCCGTGGGCGCGCGTTCGCGCATCTTCCTGAAGTACCAGCAGCTCATCCGCGAGCACATGGGCGAGCTCGCCGCCATCCTGACGGCCGAGCAGGGCAAGACCCTGCCCGACGCCGAGGGCGATGTCTTCCGCGGGCTGGAGGTGGTCGAGCACGCATCGGGCATCGGCAACCTGCAGCTCGGCGAGCTGGCCAACAACGTCGCCAACGGCGTCGACACGTACACGCTGCTGCAGCCGCTGGGCGTGTGCGCGGGCATCACGCCGTTCAACTTCCCGGCCATGATCCCGCTGTGGATGTTCCCGATGGCCATCGCCACGGGCAACACCTTCGTGCTCAAGCCCTCCGAGCAGGACCCGATGGTCACCATGCGCCTGTGCGAGCTGGCGCTCGAGGCCGGCGTGCCCCCGGGCGTGCTCAACGTCGTGCATGGCGGCGAGGCGGTGGTCAACGCCATCTGCGACCACCCCGACATCAAGGCGATCTCCTTCGTCGGCTCGACCAGGGTCGGCACCCACGTCTACCACCGCGCCTCGGCCACCGGCAAGCGCGTGCAATGCATGATGGGCGCGAAGAACCACGCCATCGTGATGCCCGACGCCAACAAGGAGCAGACCCTGAACGCGCTGGCCGGCGCGAGCTTCGGCGCCGCCGGGCAGCGCTGCATGGCGGTGTCGGTGGCGGTGCTGGTGGGCGAGGCGCGAGACTGGGTGCCCGACCTGGTGGCCAAGGCGAAGACGCTCCGGATCGGCGCCGGGACCGACAAGGGCGTCGACGTCGGCCCGCTGGTGTCCTGCGCCGCCTACGAGCGCGTCAACGGCCTGATCGAACGCGGGGTGGCCGACGGCGCCACGCTGGCCCTGGACGGCCGCAACCCCACCGTGCCGGGCTACGAGCGCGGCAACTTCGTCGGCCCGACCGTGTTCGCCGACGTCGTGCCCGGCATGACGATCTACGAGCAGGAGATCTTCGGCCCCGTGCTGTGCACGGCCAACGCGGAGACCCTGGACGAGGCCATCGCCATGATCAACGACAATCCCAACGGCAACGGCACGGCGATCTTCACGCAGTCCGGCGCCGCGGCGCGACGCTTCCAGGAGGAGATCGACGTCGGCCAGGTCGGCATCAACGTGCCGATCCCGGTGCCGGTGCCGATGTTCTCCTTCACCGGCTCGCGCGCCTCCAAGCTCGGCGACCTCGGCCCCTACGGCAAGCAGGTGGTCATGTTCTACACGCAGACCAAGACCGTGACGGCGCGCTGGTTCGACGACGCCAGCCTGGGCCAGGGCGTCAACACGACCATCAGCCTGAAGTGAGCGGCGCACCGCGACGACCGGCGACGGCGGTGGCGGCGGCGCGCGCGCTGGCCGTCCTGGTGCTGTGCGGCGCCGGGCTCGCCGGCGCGGCCGACGACGCCGATCCGTCCGCCTGCCGGCCCGACGGCAACCAGCAGCAGATGAACGCCTGCGCCGTGCGCGACTTCCGCGCCGCCGACGCCGCGCTCAACATCCGCTACCGCGAGGTCATGGCCGAGCTGCCCACCGCGCCGCGCGTCGCGTTGCGCAAGGAACAGCGCGACTGGCTGCGTCGGCGCGACCCCGCCTGCAAGACCGAGGCACGCGCCAGCGAGGGCGGCTCGATCTGGCCGCTCGTGTTCCACGCCTGCCTGGAGAAGGCGAGCCGCGAACGAACCACCGAACTCGAAGCCTGGAAGGGCCGCCGATGAATTTCGAACCGTCCGAGGAACAGCTCGCCTTCGCGCAGACCGCGCGCGACTTCGCCGCCGCCGAGTTCGCGCCGCACGCCGCGCGCTGGGACGCCGAGTCCGTTTTCCCGCGCGAGGCCATCGCGAAGGCCGGTGAACTGGGGCTGTGCGGCCTCTACGCGCCGGAGCGCATCGGCGGCCTCGCGCTGCCGCGCCTGGACGCCACGCTGGTGTTCGAGGAGATGGCCGCGGTCGACCCGTCGACCACCGCCTTCCTCACGATCCACAACATGGTCGCCTGGATGCTGGGCACCTGGGGCGGCGACGCCGTGCGCGAGCGCTGGGGCGAGGACCTCGCGAGCGGGCGCCGGCTCGGCTCCTATTGCCTGACGGAGCCGGGCGCGGGCTCCGACGCGGCCGCGCTGAAGACGCGGGCGCGCCGCGACGGCGACGCCTGGGTCGTCGACGGCGGCAAGGCCTTCATCTCCGGCGCCGGCGCGACCGACGTGCTGATCGTCATGGCGCGCACCGGCGGCGGCGGGGGCGGCGGGGTCTCGGCCTTCGCGGTGCCGGCCGACGCGCCCGGCGTGAGCTACGGCAAGAAGGAACACAAGATGGGCTGGAACAGCCAGCCCACGCGCACCATCGCCTTCGACGGCGTGCGCGTGCCGGCGGACCACCTGCTGGGCGCCGAGGGCGAGGGCTTCCGCATCGCCATGAAGGGGCTCGACGGCGGACGCGTCAACATCGCGACCTGTTCGGTCGGCGCGGCCCAGGGGGCGCTCGACGCCGCGCGCGCCTACCTGCACGACCGCAGGCAGTTCGGCCAGCCGCTCGCGAGCTTCCAGGCGCTGCAGTTCAGGTTCGCCGACATGGCGACCGAACTCGTCGCCGCGCGGCAGATGGTGCGCCTGGCCGCGAGCAAGCTCGACGCCGCGCATCCCGACGCCTCCACCTACTGCGCGATGGCCAAGCGCTTCGCCACCGACGTCGGCTTCAAGGTCTGCAACGACGCCCTGCAGCTGCATGGCGGCTACGGCTACCTGGCCGACTTTCCGCTGGAGCGGCTGGTGCGCGACACGCGCGTGCACCAGATCCTCGAAGGCACCAACGAGATCATGCGGGTCATCGTGGCGCGCAAGGTCCTCGACAAGGACATCCGATGACCGATCCCGCGAACGACGCCGTCGTTCTCTTCAGGACCCTGCCGACCGCCGGCGGCCGGCACTTTGGCGTCGCCACGCTGAACGCGCCGGCCTCGCTCAACGCCCTGTCGGTGGACATGGTGCGGCTGCTGACGCCGCAACTGCGCGCCTGGGCGGCCGACGACGGCATCGTCGGCGTGCTGCTGGACGCGGCGGGCGAGAAGGCGTTCTGCGCCGGCGGCGACCTGCGCGCGCTCTACCGGACCCTGCTGGAGCGCAAGGCGCAGCGCAACGCCTATGCCGAGCGCTTCTTCGGCGAGGAGTACGAGCTCGACCACCTGATCCACACGTACCCGAAGCCGTTCCTCGGCTGGGGCCACGGCATCGTCATGGGCGGCGGCGTCGGCCTGCTGGCGGGGGCGTCGCACCGCGTCGTCACCGAAGGCAGCCGCGTGGCGATGCCCGAGGTCAGCATCGGCCTCTATCCGGACGTCGGCGGCAGCTGGTTCCTGCGCCGCATGCCCGGGCGCACGGGACTGTTCCTGGCCTTCACGGCCGCGCCGCTGAACGCGGCCGACGCGATCTTCTGCGGCCTGGCCGACGTGATGGTGCCGCAGGCGGCCAAGGCGCGGGTGCTCGAGGCCGTCTCGACGGCGCCCTGGCGCGGCGAGCCGCAGGCCGACCGCGCGCTGCTGTCGACGCTGCTGGCCCAGGCCGGGGAGGGCGCGGTCCTGCCGGCGTCGAAGCTGCGCGAGCACCTCGACCTCGTCAACGCCACCCTGGCCGGCGACGACCTGGGCGAGATCGACCACCGCCTGCGCGCGCTGCCCGGACGCAGCGACGACCCCTGGCTGCAGACCGCCGCCAAGACCTACGTGCGTGGCGCGCCGAGCTCGGTGGCGCTGTCCTGGGCGCTGTGGCAGCGCGTGCCGCGCATGTCGCTGGCCGAGGTGTTCCGGCTCGAATACCAGGCCTCGCTCGGCTGCTGCGCCCATGCCGACTTCGCCGAGGGCATCCGCGCCGTACTGGTCGACAAGGACCGCAACCCGCGCTGGAACCCCGCGACGCTCGACGAGATCACGCCGGACTTCATCGACGACCACCTGCGGGCGCGCGGCGACATGGCGCCCGAACTCGCCGCCCTGCGCTGAGCCGCATCGAACCAAGCATCCACGGAGACACACATGAAGATCGCTTTCATCGGCCTGGGCCACATGGGCGGCCCGATGGCGCTGAACCTGCACAAGGCCGGCCATGCCCTGACCGCTTTCGACCTTTCCGGCGAGGCCTGCGACCGGCTGGCGTCCGAGGGCGTGTTCATCGCCGCGACGGCCGCCGACGCGGTGGAGGGCGCCGAGGCCGTGGTCAGCATGCTGCCGGCCAGCGCGCACGTCGACGCGCTCTACTTCGGCGCCGACGGCCGGGCGGGCCTGCTCGAATCGATCGCGCCCGGCGCGCTGGTCGTCGACAGCAGCACCATCGCCGCGGCCACCTCGCGCAGGGTGGCCGCCGCCGGCGCGGCGCGCGGGCTGGCCGTGATCGACGCGCCGGTCTCCGGCGGCACCGGCGCCGCCATCGCCGGCACGCTGACCTTCATGGTCGGCGGCGCGGCGGCCGACCTCGAACGCGCCCGGCCCCTGCTGGAGGCGATGGGCGCCAACGTGTTCCACGCCGGCGAGGCCGGCGCCGGCCAGACCGCCAAGATCTGCAACAACATGCTCCTGGGCATCCTGATGATCGGCACGTCCGAAGCCATCGCCCTGGGCGTGGCCAACGGACTCGATCCGAAGGTGCTCTCGGAGATCATGCGGCGCAGCTCGGGCGGCAACTGGGCGCTGGAGAAGTACAACCCGCTGCCGGGCGTGATGGAGACGGCACCCGCCGCCAAGGGCTATGCCGGGGGCTTCGGCACCGACCTGATGCTCAAGGACCTGGGCCTCGCGCAGGAGAACGCCGCCGCCGTGCGCGCCGCCACGCCGCTGGGCGGCCTGGCGCGCAACCTGTATGCCGCGCACAGCCTGGCCGGGCACGGCGCGTTGGACTTCTCCAGCGTCATCAAGTCGTTCCAGAAGCCGGCCTGAGCCGCGCGCCGGCCGGTACCGGCCGACGACGCCGGCCTCAGCGCGGCGTGACGCGCAGGACGCGCCCCTCCCGGGCGTCGGTCAGCAGGTAGAGCGCGCCGTCGGGGGCGGCGCGCACGTCGCGCAGGCGTTCGTCGAGTTCGGTGAAGAGCGTCTCCTGCGGGCCCGGCACGCCGCCGGCCAGCGGCACGCGGCGCACGCTCTTCTCCTTCAGCGCGGTCACGAACAGGCTGCCGCGCCAGGCCGGGAACATCGGGCCGTCGTAGTGCGCCATGCCGGCCGGCGCGATCGACGGCGTCCACTCGACCAGCGGCGGGGTGACGCCCGGGTAGGTGCGGTAGGGCGTGATGCGCGCACCGGTGTAGTCGACGCCGCCGGTGGTGACCGGCCAGCCGTGGTTGGCGCCGGGCTCGATGCGGTTGAGCTCGTCGCCGCCCTTGGAGCCGTGCTCGTGCGCGTAGAGCGCGCCCCGCGCCGGCAGGCTCACCATGCCCTGCGGGTTGCGGTGGCCGAGGCTGTAGATCTCCGGCAGGGCGCCCGCGCGGCCGACGAAGGGGTTGTCCGCCGGCACGCCGCCGTCGCGGCCGACGCGCACGATCTTGCCCAGGTGCGTCGAGAGGCGCTGCGCGTCGGTGCGCTCCAGGTTGCCGTCGCCCATGCCCACGACCAGCGTGCCGTCGGCCAGCAGCGCCATGCGCCCGCCGAAATGCTGCGTGTGCGACTTCGCGGGCCGCGAGGTGAAGATCGCGCGCACGTCGTGCAGCCGCGCGCCGTCGAAGCGCGCCCGCACCACGCGCAGGTGGTTGGCCGACGGCGTGCCGTGCGCGAAGGACAGGTAGAGCACGCCGTTGGCGGCGAAGTCCGGATCGAGCATGACGTCGAACAGGCCCGACTGGCCCTCGGCCAGCACCGCCGGCACGCCCTCCACCGGCGCGGCGCGCAGGCGGAAGCCGCCGGCCGCGTCGCGCTCGACGACGCGCAGGCGTCCGGGGCGTTCGGTCACCAGCAGCCGCCCGTCGGGCAGGGTGGCCAGCGACCAGGGGTGGTCGAGCCCGTCGGCGACGGACTCGATGCGGTAGGCGGCGCGCGGCGCGACATCGGTCGACGGACCGGCCGCCCGCGCCGGCGCGCCGGCCAGCCAGCTCGCGCCCGCGAGTGTCATGACGATCGCGAGGGACGGGCGGCGCGGACGATGATGCATTCGATATCCTCGATGGAGAAAAGCAGAGGGGCCCGCCGGGGCCGTCGCCGGCCCGGTGGGGCTTGCGGTTATCACACACCCTTCCCAGGAAATTCCGCATGTCCCCACGCCGCACCCCCCTGTCCGCCAGACCCTGGCGGCGCACCGTCGCGGCGTTCCTCGGCGCGGCGCTGGTGGCGGCGGCCTGGGGGTCGGTGGCCCAGACGCAGGTCACGATGAACGCGCTGGTGGCCCTGGGCGTCGCGATGCCCTGGGACCTGCGGCTGCGCACCACGCTGCAGGATCTGATGGGCTTCGGCCCGGTCTACGCGGCGATCGTGCTCGTCGCCTGGGTGCCGGCCTTCGCCGTGGCGGGCGCGCTGGCCCGGCGTGCGCGGGCCTGGCGACCGGTGCTGTTCCCGGTCGCGGCGGGCGTGGCGCTGGGCACGGCGTTCGCCTTCGCCGATGCCGTCGCGCCGATGCCGGTCTTCATCGATGCCACGCGCGGCTGGGGCGGGACGATGGCGATGGTGCTCGGTGGCGTGCTGGGCGGCCTGCTGTACACGCGCTGGACGCGTCCGAGGCCATGACGAAGCGTGCGGTGGACGGCGGCGGTGAGTCCGCGCCGGCGTCGGGCCGCCCCGGCCGCGTCGCCCGAGCGACTCACCCGCGCTCGTTGCGCCGGATCGCCAGGGCCACGACGGCCACGCCGGCCGCGACGACGAGCGCGTCCTCGATCAGGCCGCTGCGCGTCTGCCCGAGGCGCGCCATCGCCCGCTTGCGGCCGGCCAGGGTCAGGTAGGCCAGCGGCACGGCGGTGGCGACCGCCACCGCGGCGCCGCGCTTCTCGTCGCCGCGCGGCGCCAGCGCCGCGCCCGCGATGCCCGCGCTCGCCACGCGCGCGAGCAGGCCGAGGAAGACGGTGCGGTCCGGCGCGTTCTTCATCTTGTCGCCGAACAGTTCCCCCACGCCCATCGCCAGGGCGCCGTACTTGAACAGCGGCCGGTCCAGCAGCGCGAGTCCGCCGGGCGTGGCGTGGCCGGCGAGGCGCGCCGCCGCGAGGCCGGCCATCGGGGTCATGGAGCGCGCGCTGGCGACGGCGCCGATCAGGGCGGAAAAGAGCAGGCGACAGGAAATCATGGGACGGTCCGGGTGAGGGTCGAGCGCCCGATGGTCGCGAGCGGCCGCGGGCGCGGACAGGGGCCGGACACGCGAAGGCGTGTAGGAAGCGATGGCGGCGCGGGAACGCCCATGGGCGACGGCGTCCGCGTCCGCGATCCGCCTATTTCTTCTCGTGGCCGTGCTTCGCGGTCTTCTCGGCCTGGTCGAAATCCTCCTTCTTCGGCGCGCCCTCGGCGCCCGGTTCGCGCATGTGCTCGCCGCTGCCGTGCTTGATGCGTTCCTGCTTGGCGTGGATGTTGGCGTAGAGGCCGGGTTTCTTCTTGGCGGCGGTCATGGGGGTGCTCCTGGAAGTGGAGCAGGCACGGTAGGTCGCGCCGGGTGGCGGCCCGTGTCGGCGCCGCCGCGCGGTCGGCGTAGGAGGGCGCGGCGGCCCGGTGCGGGCGCCGCGTCAGACCGGTGCCGGCCGGGGACTGCGCGCGTAGAGCGCCACGCCGACGGCCACGACGGTCGTCGCGCACAGGAAGATCCAGGCGTACGTCGACGCCGCGCTCCAGCCATGGCGTTCGCTGGCGTCGGCGATCTGCCCGAAGGTCCACGAGGTCACCGCCGAGCCCAGGAAGACGAAGGTGTTGAGCACGCCCAGTCCGCGCCCGCGCAGGGCCGGCGCCACCAGGCCGCGTCCGTGCGCCATCACCAGCGGATGCACCATGCCGATCGTCGCCAGGCCCGTCAGCAGCGCGACGCCCGGCCACAGGCCCGAATCGGGCCACGCGGCCAGGGTCGCGCCGCAGGCCAGCGGCAGCAGCGACCAGGCGAGCACGGCGGCGCGCAGCGACAGGCGCCGCATCAGCATCGGCAGCAGCAGGGCGGCGCCGAAGCCGCCCAGGCTCACGACCGCCAGCGCCAGGCCGCGCGCGTCGGTGCCCAGCGCGAAGACGTCGGCGAGGTACGGCCCGCCCCAGGCGTTGCGGAAGGTCGTGCCCGCGGCCATCGCCACGCACAGCGGGATCAGCGTCCACATCGCCGGGATGCCCAGCAGGCGCAGGCTGCCCGCGAGCAGCGCGACGGGGCGCTCGGCGCGCGCCTCGGCGTGGCCGGCGTCGCGCACGTGGCGCCAGATGCCCGTGCAGGCGGCCAGCATGCATACCGCGGCCACCGCCAGGGCCGCGCGCCAGCCGAAGCGGTGCGCGGCCCAGCCCAGCGGCGCCGTCGCGCACAGGGCACCGAGCATGGACAGCGCGTTGGCACGGCTGACCACCGTCGCGTAGCGCGACGCCGGCAGCTGCTCCGAGGCGAAGTGCATCAGCCCCATGAAGACCGGCGCGCACGCCAGGCCGAGCCCGGCCTGCGCCACCATCGCCGTGCCGCCGCCCGGCGCCACGACGAAGAGCACCGCCGCCACCACGCCCAGTGCCGTGAGCAGCCGCGTCGGCCGGCCGACGCCATAGCGGTCGAAGGCGATCCCCACCGGGATCTGCGCCACCGCGAAGGCCAGGAAGAAGGACGAGGACAGCGCGCCGAAACCCGCCGGCGACAGGGCCAGGTCGTGCTGCAGCTCCGGTGCGATGACGGCCAGGCAGGTGCGGAAGAACTGGCTCAGCGCGAAGGCGAAGGTGAGGGCGCGGATGCCGCGCATGCCGTCCGTGCCGCCCGTGGCGGGCGCCGGAATCGCGCTCACCCCTTGGGCACCGCCATCCCGCGCTGCACCGCCGGGCGCGCGCCGACCTCGGCGAGCCAGCGGTGGAAGTTCAGCTTGGTCGCCAGCGATCCGGCCAGCGCGTCCTTCAGGAAGGTGGTGGCCGCGACGCTCCAGCCGTAGCAGGCGATGTCGGCGATGGTGTAGTCGTCGCCCGCCAGGTAGGGGTGCCGGGCGAGCTGGCGGTCCATCACGCCGAGCAGGCGGTCGGCTTCCTCGGTGAAGCGGGCGATGGCCAGCGGCGCCTTTTCCTTGGAACGCACGGCGAAGAAACCGAGCTGGCCGAGCATCGGGCCCAGGCCGCCCATCTGCCAGTTGAGCCATTCCAGCGCCTTCCAGCGCGCCGCGCCCGAGGGCGCGAGGAAGCGGCCCCGACCGTGGGTGTCGGCCAGGTAGGTGAGGATGGCGCCGCTCTCGAAGATCGACAGCGCGCCGCCCTCGGCCGCGTCGTCGATGATGGCGGGGATCTTGTTGTTGGGGGACACCGCGAGGAACTCGGGCGAGAACTGCTCGTTCTTGCCGATGTCGATCGGCCGCACGGCGTAGGGCAGGCCGAGCTCCTCGAGCAGGATGGAGATCTTGCGGCCGTTGGGCGTGGTCCAGGTGTAGAGCGTGATCATGGAGGTGCGTTTTCGAAGGAAGAAGCGGACGGGAGACATCCGGCGCCCATTCGACCACGCCCGCCGCGCGTCAGCGTTCGCCTTGGCGATAGGGCTTCATCAGCGCCTGCGGATAGCTGGCCTTGCGCGCGACCAGCACCAGCGCGAGGATCGACAGCGCGTACGGCAGCATCAGGTAGAGCTGGTAGGGCAGCGCGGCCTCGCCCGACTGCTGCAGGCGCAGCTGCAGGGCGTCGAAGAAGGCGAACAGCAGCGCCCCCAGCAGCGCCTTGCCCGGTCGCCACGAGGCGAACACCACCAGCGCGACGCAGATCCAGCCGCGGCCGTTGACCATGTTGAAGAAGAAGGCGTTGAAGGCCGACAGCGTGAGGAAGGCCCCCGCCACGCCCATCAGCGCCGAGCCCGCGACGATGGCCGCCGTGCGCGTGGCCGCGACCGACACGCCCTGGCTCTCGGCCGCGTGCGGGTTCTCGCCGACCATGCGCACGGCCAGCCCGGCCGGCGTGCGCGCGAGCACCCAGGCCACCAGCGGCACCAGCAGCAGGGCCAGCAGGGTCAGCGCCGTCTGGGCGCCGAGCACGGGAACCGGCAGCCAGTCCATCGGCGCGAACGGCGTCACGGTGGGCGGCGTGCTCACCTTCGGAAAGCTCACCCGGTAGCCGTAGTGGCTCAGCGCGGTCGCCAGCAGCGTGATCCCGAGGCCCGAGACGTGCTGCGACAGCGCCAGCCCCACGGTGAGGAACGCGTGCAGCAGCCCGAACAGCGCGCCCGCGAGCGCCGCCACCGCGACCCCGCCCCACAGCGGCAGTCCCAGGTAAACCGCCAGCCAGCCGCAGAACGCGCCCGCGACCATGATCCCCTCGATGCCCAGGTTGAGCACGCCCGCGCGCTCGCACAGCAGCACGCCCAGCGTGCCCAGGATCAGTGGCGTGGCGATGCGCAGCGTGGCGATCCAGAACGGCGCGCCGGCGAGCAGGTCGAGGACCTCGTTCATCTCAGCCGCACCCGGAACTGCGCGAGCAGCGTCGCCACCAGCACCGCGATGAGCGCGGTCGCGACGATCACGTCGGCGATGTAGGTCGGCACGCCCACGGCGCGGCTCATGGTGTCCGCGCCCACCAGCACGCCGGCCACGAACACCGCCGCGGCCACCACGCCCAGCGGATGCAGCCCGGCCAGCATGGCGATCACGATGCCCGTGTAGCCGTAGCCCGGCGACAGGTCGAGCGTGACGTAGCCGGTCCGCCCGGCGACCTCGATGGCGCCGGCCAGCCCGGCCAGCGCGCCGGAGACCAGGGCCACCGCGACCACCGTGCGGGTCACCGGCACGCCCGCGAATTCCGCCGCCCGCGCGTTGGCGCCGACCGCGCGCAGGTCGAAGCCCGCGACCGTGCAACGCACCCACGCCCATGCCGTCACGGCCAGCGCCAGCGCCACCAGCAGCCCGGTGTGCACGCGCGTCTGCGCCACCAGCCGGCCGAGTTCCAGCACGCCCTGGAGCGGCACGCTCTGCGGCCAGCCCATCGCCGAGGGGTCCTTCATCGGCCCGTCGAGCAGAGCCGACACGCCCAGCAGCACGATGAAGTTCAGCAGCAGCGTGGTCACCACCTCGTCGACGCCCAGGTGGCGCTTGAGCAGCGCCGGGCCGAGCAGCAGCAGCGCGCCGGCCACGGCGGCGGCGGCCATCGCCAGCGGGAACAGCAGCCAGGGGGTGAGCGCGAAGCCCTCGCCGCCGTGCATGCCGCCCACCGCCACGGCGGCCAGCGCGCCGGCGTAGAGCTGGCCCTCGGCGCCGATGTTGAACAGCCGCGCCCGGAAGGCGACCGCCGCGGCGAGCCCGGTGAGGATCAGCGGCGTCGCGCGCGTGAGCGTCTCGCTCCAGGCGAACACCGACCCGAAGCCGCCCTGCAGCAGCAGCGCGTAGGTGCGCCCGACCGGCGCCCCGGCCCACAGCACCAGCAGCGCGCTGACCGCCAGCGTGAAGGCGACCGCGCCCACCGGCGCGAGCACCAGGGCGGCGCGGGAGGTGGCGGGGCGGCGTTCGAGTCGCATCGGGACCGGGCGCTCAGGCGCCCGCCATGGCCAGGCCGATCGACTGGCGAGTCCAGTGCGCGGCCGGGTGCGCCACGCCCAGCTCGCCGCCGTGCATCACCGCCACGCGGTCGCCCAGCGCCAGCACCTCGTCGAGGTCGTCGGAGATCACCAGCACGGCCGCGCCGGCGTCGCGCGCGGCCAGCAGCTGCGCGTGCACGTACGCGACGGCGCCGACGTCCAGCCCCCAGGTCGGCTGGTGGGCCACGATCAGGCGCGGCGGGGTGCCGTTCCAGGTCCCCGCGACCGGCCCGGGCGCCGTCAGCGCGCGGCCGAGGATCAGCTTCTGCATGTTGCCGCCCGACAGCGACCGGGCCGGCGCGTCGAGTCCGGCGCCGCGCACGTCGTAGGCGGCCTCGATGCGCCGTGCGTGGGCCCGCGCGGCGTCGCGGCGCACCCAGCGCACGCCCGGCAGCAGCCGGCGCGAGAACGCGTCGCCGCGCAGGTGCTCCGACACCGCGTTCTCCCACACCGGCAGATCGCCGACGGTGCCGACGGCGTGGCGGTCCTCCGGCACGCGCGCCACGCCCAGCGCCACCACGTCGGCCGGCGAGGGCGGCAGGGGCCGGCCCAGCAGCCGCACCGTCCCGGCCGTGGCGCGCCGCAGGCCGCACAGCAGTTCGGCCAGCGCGACCTGACCGTTGCCCGACACCCCGGCGACGGCGACGATCTCGCCGGCGCGCAGGGTCAGCGAGGCCTCCTCCAGCCGGTCGTCGCCGGCGCCTCCGGTGTCGACGCGGTCGAGCACGCAGACCGCCTCGCCCGGGCCCGGCGGCGCGCGGTGCCGGGGCGGCGCGGTCACCGCGTGGCCGACCATCCAGCGCGCCAGTTCGGCCTGCGTGGTATCGGCCGCGCGCGCCTGCGCCACCAGCCGGCCGCCGCGCAGCACCGCGACGCGGTGCGACACGCGCAGCACCTCCGGCAGCTTGTGGCTGATGAAGACGATGGACAGGCCCTGCGCCACCATGCGCGCGAGGGTGGCGAACAGCGACTCGGCCTGCTGCGGCGTGAGCACGGCGGTCGGTTCGTCCAGGATCAGGATGCGGGCGCCCCGGTAGAGCGCCTTCAGGATCTCCACCCGCTGGCGCTCGCCCACCGACAGGTCGCCCACGCGGGCGTCGGGCAGCACCGGCAGGCCGAAGCGGCCCGCCACCTCGTGCAGCCGCGCGCGCGCCCGGGCGCGGCGCGAGAACGGCCGCCACAGCGGCTCGGTGCCCATGAGCACGTTGTCCAGCACGCTGAGGTTGTCGGCCAGGGCGAAGTGCTGGTGCACCATGCCGATGCCCGCGGCCAGCGCGGCCTTCGGGTGGCCCGGCGGCAGGCGCCGGCCGAACACCTCGATGCGTCCGGCGTCGGCCGTGTAGTGGCCGAACAGGATCGACATCAGCGTCGACTTGCCCGCGCCGTTCTCGCCCAGCAGGGCCAGCACCTCGCCGGCGTGCAGGGTCAGCGAGATGGCGTCGTTGGCGAGCAGCGGGCCGAAGCGCTTGGTGATGCCCTCGATGCGCAGCACCGGGGGCGGTCCGGCGGCGGGCACGCCGACGAAACTTTCCGGGGGCGTCGCTGCCGTCACCGCCGCGCCTCCCGCTTCAGCGCCAGGCGGCCAGGAAGGCCAGCAGCACCCGGGCCGAGTTGTCCGCCGCGAGGTTCATGAAGGCGTGCATCTCGTTGTCGCCCGCGCCGCCGCCGGCCAGGTCGCTGAGCGAGCGGAAGGCGATGAAGGGCACGCCGTTGCTCCACGCCACCTGGCCGACGGCCGAGGTCTCCATGTCGAGCACGCGGGCGCCGAAGGTGGCGTGGGCGTATTCGCGGAACGCCGCGTTGTCGACGAAGGCCGCACCCGAGACGCCGTTGCCGCCCACCACCAGCTTCGGCCGCGTGCCCAGGCAGCGCATGGCGGCGTCGCAGCGGTTCAGCGCGACGTCCGGCGCCAGCCCGCGCGCGACGGCCAGCATGGCCGGGTCGACCTCGAACCAGAACCGCTCCTCGGCGCCGCGCGCCGAGCGCACGCCGACCGCGCGCGGATGGATCATCCCGAAGGCGGCGAAGCCCGCGTCCTTGCTGGTGCGCGGGGCGGTGAAGCGTCCGGGCGCGGTCTCGCGCGCGAACAGCGATTCGAGGTAGGAGCCCCACTGCGCCGGCACCGCCACGTCGCCGATGCGCAGCGACGGATCGACCCCGCCGGCGATGCCGCTGAAGACGAGGTGCGTGAGCACGAAGCGGTCGAGGGCGCGCTGCGCGTTCAAGGCCGCGTTGGTCATGCTGATGCCCGACAGGAACAGGACCACCGGGTGGCCCTGCAGCGTGCCGGTCGTGAACTCGACGCCGTGGACGCGGTGCGCGACGGGATCGGCCAGCCGGGCGCGCAGCAGCGCGAGTTCGGGCGCGAAGGCCGAGACGACGGCGATGCGCGGCACGGTGTCCAGGCGCGCCCCGTGGTCGGCGGCGCTCGCCGCCGCGGCCGGCGACGCCGACCCTGTGGCGGGCGTCGCGGGCGTCGCGGGCAGCGTGGTCGCGCAGCCCGCGAGCAGGCCCGCGAGCACCGCGATGGCCGCGACGATCGCCCGCCTCATCGCGCGGTCGACTTCGGCGGCGTGTCGTCGACCTTCACGACGAAGGTGCCCGCCAGGATCTCGGCCTGCTTCGCCTGCACGCCGGCCACCGTCGCGGCCGGCACCTTCTTCGCGAAGGTGCCCAGCGGCGCGAGTTCGGCGCCCTTGTGCTTCATGGTCGAGTAGACGCCGTAGTCCTCGGCGGCGAACTTGCCTTCCTTCACCAGGCGGATGGCGCGGTCGGCCGAGGGCCCGAAATTCCACAGCGCCGAGGCGACCACCGTGTCGGGGTACTGGGCCTGGGTGTCGATCACGTTGCCGATGGCGAGCTTGCCTTTCTCCCTGGCCGCGTCGCTGACGCCGAAACGCTCGGCATACATCACGTCGGCGCCCTTGTCGATCATGGCGAAGGCCGCCTCCTTGGCCTTGGGCGGATCGAACCAGCTGTTGATGAAGCTGACGCTGAACTCGACCTTCGGGTTGGTCTCCCTCGCGCCGGCCATGAAGGCGTTCATCAGCCGGTTGACCTCGGGGATCGGAAAGCCGCCGACCATGCCGATGCGGTTCGTCCTGGTCATGCCGCCGGCCACCATGCCCGAGAGGTAGGCCGGCTCCTGGATGTAGTTGTCGAAGACGCTGAAGTTGGGCGCCTGCGGCTTCTGCGACGAGCCCATCAGGAAGGCCACCTTCGGAAAGTCCTTGGCCACGCGCCGCGCCGCCGACTCGACCCCGAACACCTCGCCCAGGATCAACTGGTGGCCGGCCGTCGCGTACTCGCGCATCACGCGCTCGTAGTCCGCGTTGGCCACGTTCTCGGTCGCCTTGTACTCGATCTCCCCGCGCGCCTGGGCCGCCTGCAGCGCCTGGTGGATGCGCCCGACCCATTGCTGCTCGAACGGCACGGTGTAGACGGCCGCGACCTTCAGCTTCGCCCCCGGCGCCGGCTGCGCCAGGGCGACGCCCGGCACGCCCAGCGCCAGTCCCGCCGCCACGGCGGCCCCACGAACGATCCACTCACGGCGTCTGGTCAAGATGCTTCTCCTCGTCGATTGAAAAATCCGTCGGCAGGTCCGGGCCCGGTCTCGGGCCCGGGTCGCGTGCTATTTGGTGCCGAAGATGCGGTCGCCGGCGTCGCCCAGGCCCGGCAGGATGTAGCCGTGGCGGTCGAGCTCGCGGTCGATGGCGGCGGTGTAGATCGGCACGTCCGGGTGCGCTTCCTGGAGGTTCCTGACGCCTTCGGGGCAGGCCAGCAGGCAGACGAACTTGATCGACTTGGGGCTCATCTCCTTGAGCCGCTCGACCGCCGCGATGGCCGAGTTGCCCGTCGCCAGCATCGGGTCGACCACGACGATGTCGCGGTCCTGCATGTCGCCGGGCATCTTGAAGTAGTACTCGACGGCGGTGAGCGTCTTGGGGTCGCGGTACAGGCCGATGTGGCCCACGCGCGCGCCGGGCACCACGCTGAGCATGCCTTCCAGGATGCCGTTGCCCGCGCGCAGGATCGACACCAGCACCAGCTTCTTGCCGTCGATGACCTTGGCGGTCATGGTCTCCAGCGGCGTCTCCACCTCGATGTCCTGCATCGGCATGTCGCGCGTGACCTCGTAGGCCATCAGCATGCTGAGTTCGTTGAGCAGGCGCCGGAAGCTGTTGGTGGACGCCTCCTTGCGCCGCATGAGGGTCAGCTTGTGCTGGACGAGGGGATGGTCGATGACGTGGACGTTGGAGGTGCTTGGACTCATGGAAGGCGACAGACAGGAAGGCGGTGATGGAAGGGGACGAGCGGGAGGACGGGGGGTGGCCGGTCCTAGAACACGGTGCCGTCGCTTTCGATGATCAGGGCTGGCGCGCCGGCTCGCAAGCGCTGTGCCAGCGCGCGCCCGGCGGCCCAGGTGCCGCCTTCGAGCACGCAGGCCAGCGGCATCTCCTCGGCGCTCGCGCCCAGCAGGCCGCGCACGCGCGGCGCCACCGCGTCGAGCAGGGCCACGGTCAGCGCGCGCCATTCGACGACGAACTCGTCGCCGACCTGCCAGGTGCCCTCGAGGAAGGCCGCGTCGCGCGGCACGATCACGCCGGTGTCCAGGAACAGGCCGCCGTTGCGGTATTCGGGCAGGCCGGTCAGCTGGTCGATGCCGCGCACCTTCACGCCGGCCCATTCGAAGGGCTCCAGCAGCGAGTAGGTCAGCCATTGCGACAGTTTGTGGAACGGCATCCAGCCGTCGGTCAGGCCCGGGCCGCGCGCCGCGCCGTGGGGCCAGCAGTCGCCCAGCGCCAGCGCCGGATCGCCCGAGCCGGTGAGGACGTCGCCGTCGAGGGCGTTGCCTGAGGGCCAGATGCGCGAGAGCGAATCCAGCAGCAGCTGCAGGATCTCCTCGGCGGAGACCTCGGCCGTCGGTGCCGCGGCCGGGCCGTAGGCGCCCACGAGGGCGTCGAACAGGCCGCCGGGGCGCGAGATGCCGTCGTGGCCGAAGATCTCCGGCTGCTGGGCCAGCGCCTCGCCGAGCCGGCGCAGCAGGGTCGTGCGGCCGGCCAGGCCGACCAGCGGATTGCCTTCGCCGACCTGGAACGCCTCGCCCAGGCGGTCGCCCACCAGCGCGCGCAGCCCGGCCGCGTCGGCCTGCAGCGGCCGCTCGGCGTCGGAGGAGAACAGGCCGGCCGTGAAGGCGTGGAAGCTGGCCACGCCCAGGCCCTCGGAGCGCGTGAAGCGCTGGCCGGTGGCGGACTCGACGTAGTGCCAGTCGGGGCCGGCGCCGGCGTCCAGGAGCACGCTCACCAGCGCCAGGTCGATCTGCGCGCGGGCGCGTTCGCGCGGCGTCGCATCCTCGCCCAGCAGGGCGTCGAGCCGGGCGCGGCGATCCACCCCGCCGGCCTCGAAATGACGCCAGCGGCTGTGGAACGGGATGCGCCCGGACGGATAGCGTTCGCGCGCCGCGTCGGCCACGGCCTGGGCGGCGGTGTCGAGCGCGTCGTCGGCGCCGATCGTGAACCAGGTGGATTCGCCACGGCGCGCGCGCGCCAGCAGCGCCGCGGCGCGCTCGCGCACGGCGCCGGCCGTGCGCAGGTAGCCGACGGCGGGGCCGGCCTGGCGGTAGTTGGGGGCGATGTCCGCGTCGACGCGCGCGGCGGGATCGGAAGTGGTCATGCGTCTGTCTCCTTGGATTGCAGGGCGGGGCTCACGTGTCGAGCCCCCGGCCCTTGGCCTTCTTGAGTTCCTCGGCGTCGGGCACCGGGCCGGGCGTGAAATAGCCGGCCGCCATCTTGGCGTCCATCTCGACGCGGGCGTCGGCCGGAATCAGGTCGTCGGGAATGTTCACGCGCTCGCCGATCTCGATGCCCGAGCCGGTGATGGCGTCGAACTTCATGTTGCTCATCGACACCAGGCGGTGGATCTTCTTGATGCCCAGCCAGTGGAAGACGTCGGGCATCAGCTCCTGGAAGCGCATGTCCTGCACGCCGGCCACGCATTCGGTGCGGGCGAAGTACTGGTCGGCGGTGTCGCCGCCGACCTGGCGCTTGCGCGCGTTGTAGACCAGGAACTTGGTGACCTCGCCGAGCGCGCGGCCTTCCTTGCGCGAATAGGCGATGAGGCCGACGCCGCCGCGCTGGGCGCCGCGGATGCATTCCTCGATGGCGTGCGTGAGGTAGGGGCGGCAGGTGCAGATGTCGGAGCCGAAGACGTCCGAGCCGTTGCACTCGTCGTGGATGCGCGCGGTCAGCTCGACCTCCGGATCGGCCAGGTCGCGCGGGTTGCCGAAGATGTAGATGGTCTGGCCGCCGATGGGCGGCAGGAACACCTCCAGGTCCGAGCGCGTGACCAGTTCCGGGTACATGCCGCCGGTCTCCTCGAACAGCGTGCGGCGCAGGTCGGTCTCCGAGCAGCCGAAGCGCCGCGCGACTTCGGGCAGGTACCACACGGGCTCGATGGCGGCCTTGGTCACCAGCGCGGCGCCGCCGGCGGTGAGGAACTTGCCGTCGGCCACCAGGCGGCCGCTCTGCAGCGCCTCGATCACCTCCGGCAGGATCACGTGCGCCTTGGTGATGGCGATGGTCGGGCGGATGTCGTAGCCGGCGGCCAGCTCGGTGGCGAAGACGTCGGCCACCAGCGCGCCCCACGGGTCGAGCGAGACGATGCGGCCCGGCTCGGTCCACTGCGGATAGGGGCCGATGGCATCGGTGGGCGAGGTGTTGGTGAGGTCGGCCTTGTGCTCGCGCTTCAGGGCACCGGCGGCGACGGCCAGTGCGCGGTAGACGCTGTAGGAGCCGCTGTGGGTGCCGATCACGTTGCGGTGCGCGCGCTTGGTGGTGGTGCCGACGACCGGACCGCGCTCAACCGGCGTGGCCGCGCCCCAGCGGATCGGCAGGGCGCCGAAGCCGCTCGAGTGCGAGGTCAGCCGGATGTGGCGCGGCGCGCTCGCCAGCGGCGCGTTGTAGGACGGGCTCAGCGAGATGGCGGCCTCCACCGGCATGGCCATGGCCGGCAGGACCGCGGCGGCATGGCCCGAGGCGTCGAAGTGGGGGGATGGGATCGCCGGGATCGGCAGTGGAACGGTGGGGGAGGAAGAATCGGAGACGGTGTCAACGGACATTGCAGGCCCTCAAAAAATGCAATGTACCGAGGGTCCACCGGCACGGCAAGCGAAGCTGTACGCCATTCGCCGTATCGCATCGATGCCGGAGCGCCGATGCGGTACGAAGGTGTTCGTCAGGAAGGCGCCTGCCGTGCCGGCTCCGGCTTCGTCGGCCAGCCCGCCAGGTGCCGCTCGGCGATGCCGGCCAGCGCGGTGATCCAGGCCGGATCGTCGTTGAGCGAGGGGATGTAGTGGAACTCGCGCCCGCCCTCGTGCAGGAACGCCTCGCGGCCTTCCATGGCGATCTCCTCCAGCGTCTCCAGGCAGTCGGCCGGGAAGCCCGGGCACATCACGTCGACGCGCCCGACCTTGGCGCGGCCGAGTTCGCGCAGGGTCGGTTCGGTGTAGGGCTCCAGCCATTTCGCGCGGCCGAAGCGCGACTGGAAGGTCACGCGATGGTCGTGCGCCGACAGGCCCAGGCGCTCGGCCAGCAGGCGCGCCGTGTTCAGGCATTGCGACTGGTAGGGGTCCCCCAGGCGGATGTTGCGCTCGGGGATGCCGTGGAAGCTCATCACCAGCTGGTCGGGACGGCCATGGCGCTGCCAGTGGGCCTGGACGCTGCGCGCCAGGGCATCGATGTAGCGCGGGTCGTCGTGGAAGTCGTTGACGAAGCGCAGTTCGGGCAGGTGGCGCTGGGTGCGCGTCCACTGGGCGACGGCGTCGATCACGCTGGCCGTGGTGGTGGCCGAATACTGCGGGTAGGCCTGCAGCACCAGCACGCGCGCCACGCCCTCGGCCTGCAGCGCGTCGAGCTGCGAGGCGATCGACGGGTTGGCGTAGCGCATCGCCGCGCGCACCGTGAGCTGGTGGCCGCGCTCGCCCAGCCAGCCGGCCAGCAGCGTCGCCTGCTTCGCCGTCCAGACCTTCAGCGGCGAGCCCTCCGGCAGCCAGATGCTGGCGTACTTGGCGGCCGACTTGGCCGGGCGCACGCGCAGGATGATCCCGTGCAGGATCAGGCACCAGACCGCGCGCGGGATCTCCACCACGCGGTGGTCGTGCAGGAACTGCGACAGGTAGGGCCGGACGGCCTGCGCCGTCGGCGCGTCGGGCGATCCGAGGTTGCACCAGAGGACGGCGGTGCGCGGTGCGGAGGAGGGGGTCGGAAGGGCGGAGGGAACGTGCGCGGCGGCGGGCGCCGGGGCTGCGGCGCGGGCGCCGGCGGGGTCGTTGGGGAGCATGCGATATTCTGCGGCATGACCTCCGAGACACCGGCGCACCCGGCCACGACCGCCACCCACGGCCTCGACATCGACCGCATCGCCGGCATCTCGCTGGACCTGGACGACACCCTGTGGCCGATCTGGCCGACCATCGAGCGGGCCGAGGTCGTGCTGCACGAATTCCTGCTGCGGGAGGCCCCGGCGACCGCCACGCTGCTGGTCGAGCCCGGCGTGCTGCGCGAATTGCGCGAGGCCACGGCCCGCGAGCGCTCCGACCTCGCCCACGACCTGAGCGCGCTGCGGCGCGAGACGATCCGCGCCGCCCTGCGCCGCGCGGGCGAGGACCCGGCCGTGGCCGACCCCGCCTTCGAGGTCTTCTTCGCCGAGCGCCAGCGCGTCGTGCTCTACGACGACGCCGCGCCGGCGCTGCAGTGGCTGAGCGAGCGCTACCCGCTGGTGGCGATCTCCAACGGCAACGCCGACATCCACCGGACCGGCGTGGGCCGCTGGTTCAAGGGCGCCTTCAGCGCCTACGTCTTCGGCAGCGCCAAGCCGCACGCGCCGATCTTCCACGCCGCCGCCGCGTCGCTCGGGCTGGCGCCGGACGCCATCCTGCACGTGGGCGACGACGCCGCGCTGGACGTCGTGGGCGCGCTGGGTGCCGGCATGCAGGCGGCCTGGCTGGCGCGCAAGCCGGGCGACGACCGCCAGCCCTGGACCTACGGCGCGCGGCCCCAGCTCGTCGTGCCCGACCTGCTCGCGCTGTGCCGGGCGCTCGGCGCGCGCTGACCGGGGCGTCCGGTCCCGCGCGATGGCCGGGCCACGGCCTCGCGCCCGTCCCGGCGCGGCGGTGCGCCGCCGCCACCGACGTCAGCCCCCGGCCAGCACCTCGCGACGCATCCGTCCCGGCGCCATGCCGTAGAGCTGCCGGAAGTGCCGGATGAAGTGCGAGGCATCGGCGAAGCCGCACTCGTAGGCGATGGCGCTGACCGGCGAGTCCGACGTGGTCAGCAGCCAGGGGCCGTACTTGAGGCGCGAGTTGCGCGGGGCGTGAGGTTCGTGACGCCCGCCACGATCGAGGCGTTCGAGGTCCGGCGCGGCCGGGTCGAGTCGGTGCGGACGGACGCCGGCGCGGTGCAGGCCGAAGCGTTCGTCGTCGCCCTGGGCGGAGCGAGCGCGCGCGTCGCGCGGCAGCTCGGCGTTCGCCTGCCCGTGTATCCGCTCAAGGGCTACAGCATCACCCTGGACGTCGATCGTCGGGCGATGACATCACCCACCGTGAGCGTGACCGACAGCGCGCGCAAGATCGTGTTCGCCGGCATCGGCTCGCGCCTGCGCGTGGCCGGCATGGCGGAACTGGTGGGCGACGACGACCGCATTCCCGCCGACCGGATCCGGACGCTGGTCGACGCCGCCCGGGCGGTCTTCCCGCGCTGTGGCGATTTCGAGGTCACACGGCCCTGGACCGGGATGAGGCCCGCCACGCCGACCGGCCTGCCCATCACGGGCCGCGTCCGTGGCGCCCCGGACAACGTCCTGTTCAACACCGGCCACGGCGCCCTGGGCTTCACCCTGGCCTTCGGGTCGGCCGTCGAACTCGCGCGGGCCATCGCGCGCCCGGCGCCGCGTTGACCCGGCCTTCGCGCCGGCGCGACCGTGGCGCTCAGCCGATGTGGAACGACTTCTGCAGGCGGAACAGGTCCTGGTTGCTGCTGACGCTCAGCTTGCGGAACGCGGCCTGCTTCTGCGAACTGATGGTCTTGATGCTGCGGACGAACTTGTGGCTGATCTCGCTGACCGACATGCCCTGGAGCAGGCAGCGCACGACCTCCATCTCGCGCGTCGACAGGCCCGCGCCTTCCAGGGCTTCGCCGCTGGGCTCGGGCGTGGCGTCGACGTCGTCGAGCGGGATGTCGGGCGTCTTGGGGTGTTTGCGCTCGCCGTGGAAACGTGCTTGCCAGGACGCGAAGCCCAGTTCGCGGATCACACCGACCAGCTTGTCCATCGAGGCGCTCTTGGACAGCACGTGGGACGCGCCGGCGCGGTACATCAGCGACATCGTGGCCGGGCTCATGTAGCCGGTGTAGATCAGCAGGCGGGTGTCGGGAAAATTGCGGCGGAATTGCTTGATGAGATTCCAGCCGTCGTTCTCGAGGCCTTCGAGCTGATATTCCACGATCACCACGTCGCAGGGAGATTCCTTGAGCAGGGCCGCGACTTCCCTGAAATCCTTGCCGGAGCCGATCCAGTTCATGTCGTATTGGGTGCGGACCTTGCATTCCAGCCCGAAGCGCACCGCCGAATGACTGTCGAGCGTGCAGATGTTGATGCGGGTGGGGCCGTCGTCCCGGACGGCTGGCATGGGCGCGACACGGGTCGTGAGGATTTTGTTGAAATCGCGTGTTTCTGACATTTCCTGCGTCCTGAAGGTTGATTCGGCGTCGCTTCCGTCGGAGTCGGATGCGGCACGACCAAGGCTAATCCCAGGCACGTCTCAGAAATCTGAAGTAATGTTTCTCAGCTTTGAAAACTTTTGCAATTGAATCAATTGTTAGGCCAATTGTTTGAATTGAACAACGCATTCTTTATTTGCTGAAAGAAATTCTATGGACAATGACCAAACACTCGGAGAAAAAGACAATTTTCCCGCGCCAAGTATATAAATCAAATGTATTAATTGTATTGAAAACCGATGTCGCCAGCCTTGAACACCGGCATGTCGCGTCCCGATCGCTAGCGGGCGACCGGCACGGCCCGGGCGGCGGCGAGGCCGCTGCGCACGGCGCCCTCCAGGGTGGCCGGATAGGGTCCGGCGACGTGGTCGCCGCAGGCGCTGATCGCTTCGGCGATGTCCCGTCCGGGCCGGCGCAGCCCGGGCGTGCAGGCGAACGTGGCCCGCTTCTCCACGATCGTGCGCAGCACGCGCAGGGCCGGCTGGCCCAGCGCGGTCCGGGCCTGCGCCAGCACCTGGCGTTCCAGGACGTCGCGCGGCGCGTCCGCCGCGCTCACGACCAGCGCGAGGCGACCGTCCGGGCCGCCCAGGACGGTCCGGTCGAAGGCGAATTGCGCCGGTGCATCGGGCGACGAGCGCAGTGCCAGCATGGGCGCGGCCAGCGGCGTCGCCCCCTCGAGGTAGACGGTGGCGATCGCCTCGAAGCGCAGCGCCTCGGCCGCGTCGGTCCAGGCCGGCGCGACGATGGCGCTGTCGCGCAGGAGCCGCACGGCGTCCCACGACGCGCTGGCGAGCACGACGTGGTCGACGTCCGTGCCTTCGACGCGCCAGCGTGCTCCGCCCGCCGCACCGCGTCCGATGACGTCCACGCGCTTTCCCCGCTGCACGGTGGCGCCCTGGTCGGCCAGCCAGGCCAGCGCCGCATCGGGCAGCAGGGCGCCGAGATCGACACGCGGGAGCAGCAGGTCGGCGCCACCCGCCTCGCCGAAGAGCGCGTCGCGCAGCACGCTCAGGAAGACCTGGCCGCTGGCCCGATCGGAGGGCGTGTTGAGGGCCGAGACGCACAGCGGATCGACCAGTTCGTCCATCGCGCGGGGCGTGAGGCCGGCGCACAGGTCGCGCACCGTCGCGTCGTCGGCGCAGCGAAAACCGTCGCGCCGCCAGCCCCAGGCGCCGCGCAGGAGCGATGCCTTGTCGCGCCAGGTCCAGCCACGCGCGGTGGCGATGCCGGCGAGCAGGTCCAGCGGGGCGGGCCAGCCGGCGGGCACGGCCAGCCCACCGCCGTCGGGCCGCCGCAGCGACAGCGGCAGGCGCAGCAGCACGGCGCGCGGATCGACGCCGACCGTGCGCATCAGCGCGAGCGTCTCGCGGTAGGCGCCGATGAGGATGTGCTGGCCGTTGTCGAGCGGCGGGCCCGACCCGGCGGCATCGCCGTCGATGCGGCGCGCGCGGCCGCCGGCGGTGCGCGCGGCTTCGAACACGGTGACGCGATGGCCCGCGCGCGTGGCCTCGACCGCGCAGGCGAGGCCGGCCCACCCGGCGCCGATCACGGCGATCCGCACGACGGCCGACCTACAGGCGCCCGAGCGCCTGCACCTGCCAGGCGAGCCAGAACTTGCGCACCGGGGTGAGGCTCACGCGCTGGTTGAGCACCTGGAAGTCGTCGCGTTCGATCTCGCGCAGCAGGGTGCGATAGATGCTGGCCATCATCAGGCCGGGCTTCTGGCTGCGCCGGTCGGCCGCCGGCAGCAACGCGAGTGCCGCGTCGTAGGCCTCGTGGGCGCGTCCGGCCTGGAACCTCATGAGCGCCACGAAGCGTTCCGAATGCACGCGGTTGAGCACCTCGTGCGCCTTGACGTCGAACTGCTGGAGTTCGTTGACCGGCAGGTAGATGCGCCCGCGCAGGGCGTCCTCGCCGACGTCGCGGATGATGTTGGTCAGCTGCAGCGCGAGGCCGAGCTGGTGCGCGTACTCGGTGGTGCGCGCGTCGGTCTGGCCGAAGATGCGCGCCGCCACTTCGCCCACCACCCCGGCCACCAGGTGGCAGTAGCGTCGCAGCGCATGGAAGTCGAGGTAGCGCGTCTGGTCGAGGTCCATCTGGCAGCCGTCGACGATCTGCTGGAGTTGCGCGGCCTCGATGCCGTGCTCGGCGGTCAGCGGCATGAGCGCCTGCATCACCGGGTGGTGCGGCTGGCCGGCGAAGGACTGGGCGATCTCGGTGCGCCACCAGGCGAGCTTGGTGGCGGCCACGCCCGGGTCGCGCACTTCGTCGACCACGTCGTCGATCTCGCGGCAGAAGGCGTAGAAAGCGGTGATCGCGGCACGGCGCGGCTTGGGCAGGAACAGGAACGCGTAATAGAAGCTGCTGCCCGAGGCGGCCGCCTTGTCCTGCACGTACTGGTCGGGATTCATCGGAGCGGATGCGCGGTCGTCGTGGTCATGGGACCGATTGTCTCCCCATCCACAGCGCGCGCCAGGCCAGGCGCGGGACATCGCCCTTTCCGATGGTGGGCCGGTGGGAGAAGCTGTCGAATCCCCGTGCCTCGATCTTGTCGAGGATCCGCAGCCCGCCCTGGATCACCACCCGCAGTTCCCAGCCGGCACGCCCGGGCAGCCGGTGGACCAGGGGCGCCCCTTCTTGGAGCATCGCGCGTGCCCAGGCCACCTCGCGCGCGACGAGCGCCAGCGCGGCCGCGCTCGGCGCATCGGCGCCCAGGGGACGAAAACGCTCGAAATCGTCGGGCCCGACGCCGCATGCCTTGCAGTCCGACAGCGGCAGGTAGTACCGGTCGCGCGGCAGGTCGACGCTGGGGTCCTGCCAGAAATTGACCAGTTGCAGGCCACTGCACACGGCGTCGCTGTGTGCGAGCGACGTTGCGTCGTCGATGCCGTGGAGGTGCAGCAGCAGTCGCCCGATGGGATTGGCGGAACGCCGGCAGTAGTCCAGCAGTTCGGCGCGGTCGGCGTACCGGTGTCCCTTGCGCGTGTGGACGATGTCCTGGGCGAAGGCGTGCAGGAGGTCGGCCAGCAGCGCTTCGCTCAGCCCGAAATGCTTCATCGCATGCGCGAGCGGTCCGAACACCTGCGGCCAGCGCGATGCCGGGTCGACCGCGCCACGGGCCGCGGACGCCAGCTCGGCACGGAAGTCGCGCAGGTCGGCCAGGCGCGGCGCGGGACCGGCATCGCCCTCGTCGGCGATGTCGTCGGCCGTGCGTGCGAAGCCGTAGATGGCCGCGATCGGGGCCCGGAGCCGGGGCGGGCAGAGCCACGACGCGACGGGGAAGTTTTCGTAATGGGTGGGCGGCTCGGCGAGGGTCGGCGGCGCTGCCGGCGTGGCGGCGGGCGCCGGGGAGGGGGAAAAGGGGGAGGACACGCCCCGGATTGTCGGAGCAGTTGCCGCGGTCCGGGTGCGCGGCGTCGTGCCGGGCCGACCCGGTCGGCCTGGATTGACAGTGATTGGCGCTTGTCCTAGATTACTAACCGTTCGGTCATTAGTGGCCTTCCGTGCACGACGAGGTGGTCCATGACCGTGTTTCCCCCCCATCCGATGGCTTTGTCGAGCGGCGCCGCGTGGCTGCTGGTGTCGATGGCCGTACTGCTTGCGGGCTGTTCGCGTCCGGCGCCCGTCGAGGAGCCGGTGCGTGCCGTCAAGGTCCAGGCCGTCGCCGTCAGCGGCATCGAGACCGCGCCCGAATTCTCCGCCGAGGTGCGCGCGCGCATCGAGTCGCAACTGGGCTTCCGGGTCGCCGGGAAGATCCTGCGCCGCCAGGCCGAACTCGGCCAGCACGTGCGCGCGGGCGATGTGCTCGCCCAGCTCGATCCTCAGGACCTGCGGCTCGCCGCCGAGGCCGCGCGCGCGCAGCAGGCGGCCGCGCTCACCAACCGGGACCTGGCGGCGGCCGACCTGCAGCGCTATCGCGAGCTGCGCGCGCGCAACTTCATCAGCAGTGCGGAACTCGAGCGCCGCGAATCCACCTGGAAGGCGGCGCAGGCGCAGTTCGACCAGGCCCGGGCGCAGTCGGCCGCCCAGGGCAACCAGGCCGCCTACGCCACGCTCGCGGCCGACGTGGCCGGCATCGTCACGGCCGTGGACGCCCAGCCGGGCCAGGTGGTCTCCGCGGGCACCCCGGTCGTGCGCATCGCCCAGGATGGCGCGCGCGACGTCGTGTTCGCGGTGCCGGAGGACCGCGCCGCGCTGATGCGGCCGGGCTCGCCCGTGGCCGTGCGCGGCTGGGCCGGCGGCGACGAGATCGAGGGTCGCGTGCGCGAGGTCGCGGGCAGCGCCGATCCCGTCACCCGCACCTACACCGTCAAGGTCGCGATCGACGCGGCCGGTGCGCCCGCGCTGGGTGCCACGGTCTATGCCAGGCCACGGGCGCTGGCGCGCGCCGACGCGCCGGTGCTCAAGCTGCCCACCAGCGCCCTGCGCCAGGAAGGCGCCGGCAGCGCCGTCTGGGTGCTGGACCGCCCGACGATGACGGTGCGCTCGCAGCCGGTGCAGGTGGCCACGGCCGACGGCAACCAGGCGGTGATCGCGTCCGGGCTGAAGCCGGGCGAACTGGTGGTGGTCGCCGGCGTGCATGTGCTGTCGCCGGGACAGAAGGTGTCGATCTACCAGGACCGGCTCGCGGCCGGCGCGGCAGGCGCGGCGACGGCGGCTCCACCGGCGGCGGCGCCCGTGCCCGTGCCCGCAACCACGGCGGTGCGTTGAGGGCCGCACGATGACCGATCCCGGCGCCTCCCGCGATGCCGCGACCCCCGATGGGGGGAGCGGCGCGAACGCATCCCGATCCGGCTTCAACCTGTCGCGCTGGGCGCTGGAGCATGCCGCCCTCACGCGCTACCTGATGGTGGCGCTGATGGTGCTGGGCTTCGCGGCCTATTTCCAGCTCGGCCAGGACGAGGACCCGCCCTTCACGTTCCGGGTGATGGCCGTGCGCACCCTGTGGCCCGGCGCCACCGCCCAGCAGGTCGCGGAACAGGTGACCGACAAGCTCGAGCGCACCCTGCAGGAAGTGCCCTACGCCTACCGCATCCGCAGCTACTCCAAGCCCGGCGAGTCGCAGATCATCTTCGAGATCAAGGATTCGTCGAAGGCCAGCGAGGTGGCCGGCGTCTGGTACGCGGTGCGCAAGAAGATCGGCGACATGCGCGCCACGCTGCCCGGCGGCGTCGTGGGGCCGTTCTTCAACGACGAGTTCGGCGACGTCTACGGCGTGATCTACGCGCTGCAGACCGACGGCTTCTCGCCCGCCGAGGTCAAGACCTTCGCCGACGACGTGCGTCAGCGCCTGCTGCGCGTGAAGGACGTCGCCAAGGTCGAGCAGTTCGGCGTGCAGGACGAGCGGATCTTCGTCGAGGTCTCCCAGAAGCGCGTGGCGCAACTCGGCCTGGACTTCAACGCCGTGCTGCAGCAGATCGGCGCGCAGAACGCCGTGGAGAGCGCCGGTGCCATCCAGTCGCCGCAGGACGTGGTGCAGGTGCGCGTGGCCGGCCAGTTCACCAGCGTCGAGCAGCTGCGCGAGATGCCCATCCGCGGCAGTTCCGGCAACCAGCTGCGCCTGGGCGACATCGCGACCATCAGGCGCGGCACGGTCGACCCGCCCGTCACCAAGGTGCGCCACCAGGGCGGCGAGGTGGTGGCGCTGGGCGTGTCCATGACCAAGGGCGGCGACATCATCGCGCTGGGCAAGGCGCTGCGCACGGCGGTGGCGGACATCCAGCGCAACCTGCCCGCGGGCGCGACGCTCGCGCAGGTGCAGGACCAGCCCGTCGCCGTGGCGTCGTCGGTCAACGAGTTCGTGCACGTGCTGATCGAGGCGGTGGCGATCGTGCTGGCCGTGAGCTTCATCGCGCTGGGCCTGCACCGGGGCGGGCGCTTCGGCTGGACCATCGACGTGCGTCCGGGCCTGGTGGTGGCCATCACCATTCCGCTGGTGCTGGCCGTCACCTTCCTGGCCATGGACTACTTCGGCATCGGCCTGCACAAGGTGTCGCTGGGCTCGCTCATCATCGCGCTGGGGCTGCTGGTGGACGACGCCATCATCGCGGTCGAGATGATGGTGCGGAAGATGGAGGAGGGCTACGACAAGGTGCGCGCGGCCACCTTCGCCTACGACGTCACAGCCAAGCCGATGCTGACCGGCACGCTGATCACGGCGGCGGGCTTCCTGCCCATCGGCATCGCCCGGTCGGTGACGGGCGAATACACCTTCGCGATCTTCGCGGTCACGGTGATCGCACTGGTGCTGTCGTGGATCGTGTCGGTCTACTTCGTGCCCTACCTGGGCACCCTGCTGCTCAAGGTGAAGCCGCACGACCCCGACGCGCCACCGCACGAGATGTTCGACTCGCGCTTCTACAACGGCTTCCGCCGTGCCGTGGACGCGTGCATCACGCACCGCTGGATCACGATCGGCGCGACGCTGGCGATCTTCGCGCTGGGCCTCGTCGGCATGGGGCGGGTGCAGCAGCAGTTCTTCCCGGACTCCAGCCGCCCGGAGGTGCTGGTCGAACTGTGGTTTCCGGAAGGGACGTCGTTCGCGGCCAACGAGGAGGTCGTCAAGCGCGTCGAGCGGCGCGTCATGGCCGAGACCGCCGTGGCCTCGGTCACGACCTGGGTCGGCAACGGCGTGCCGCGCTTCTACCTGCCGCTCGACCAGATCTTCCCGCAGAGCAACGTCTCGCAGATGATCGTGCTGGCCAAGGACCTGAAGCAGCGCGAGGCGCTGCGCACGGCGCTGCCGGCCATCCTGGCCCAGGAATTTCCCGAGGTACGTGGTCGCGCCCGGCTGCTGCCCAACGGGCCACCGGTGGCCTACCCGGTGCAGTTCCGCGTCGTCGGCCCCGACCCCGCCCAGTTGCGCCAGCGTGCCGACGAGGTCAAGGCGCTGATGCGGGAGAACACCCACACGCGCGGCGTCAACGACAACTGGAACGAGTCGGTGAAGGTGGTGCGTCTGGAGGTCGATCAGGCCAAGGCACGAGCGCTGGGCGTGACCAGCCAGGCCATCGCGCAGGCCTCGCGCACCATGTTCAGCGGCACCACGGTCGGCCAGTACCGCGAGGGCGACCGGCTCATCGACATCGTGCTGCGCCAGTCGCCCGACGAGCGCGGCGAGATCTCCGACATCGGCAGCGCCTACCTGCCCACCGCGTCGGGACGCTCGATCCCGCTGCTGCAGATCGCGCGGCCGGTCTTCACCTGGGAGTCGGGCGTGATGTGGCGCCAGAACCGCGACTACGCCATCACCGTGCAGGGCGACATCGCCGAGGGCATGCAGGGCGCCACCGTCACCGGCGAACTCGAACCCGCCCTGCGCGCGCTCGAGGTGCGCTGGCACGCGCAGGGCCAGGGCGCCTACCGCATCGAGGTCGCCGGCGCGGTCGAGGAGAGCAGCAAGGGCTCCGACTCGATCGTCGCGGGCGTGCCGATCATGCTGTTCCTGGTCTTCACGCTGCTGATGCTCCAGCTCCACAGCTTCAGCCGCGCGCTGCTCGTGTTCATGACCGGGCCCCTGGGCATCGCGGGCGTGGCCGCGGCGCTGCTGATCCTGGACCGGCCATTCGGCTTCGTGGCGCTGCTCGGGGTGATCGCGCTGATGGGCATGATCCAGCGCAACTCCGTCATCCTGATCGACCAGATCGAGAGCGACCGTGCCGCCGGCGTGCCGGCCTGGGACGCGATCGTCGAGTCCGCCGTGCGGCGCCTGCGGCCGATCGTGCTGACGGCCGCGGCGGCCGTGCTGGCGATGATCCCGCTGTCGCGCAGCGTCTTCTGGGGGCCGATGGCCGTGGCCATCATGGGCGGGCTGATCGTGGCCACCGCGCTGACCCTGCTGGCGCTGCCGGCGATGTACGCCGCCGCGTTCCGCGTCCGACGCGATCCGGAGGGACCCGCGGTTCGCGTCTAAAATACGCGGTTGCCGATTTCGAACGGGTGGTCTGCATGGCAGGCCGCCCGTTCTTGCATTGAGTCCCCTGACCGCGCGGGTGGCGAAATTGGTAGACGCACCAGGTTTAGGTCCTGACGTTCGCAAGAACGTGCCGGTTCGAGTCCGGCCCCGCGCACCAGCTCAAAAAATCCTCTCAAGGAAGACACATCAGATGACCGTGAACGTTGAAACCCTCGAAAAGCTCGAGCGCAAGATCACCCTGACCCTGCCGGTCGACACCATCCAGTCGGAGGTCAATGCGCGCTTGAAGAAGATCGCGCGCACCGTCAAGATGGACGGCTTCCGTCCCGGCAAGGTGCCGATGACCGTGGTGGCCCAGCGCTACGGCTACTCGGTCCATTACGAGGTCATGAACGACAAGGTCGGCGAAGCCTTCTCGCAGGCCGCCAACGAAGCCAAGCTGCGCGTGGTGGGCCAGCCCCGCATCACCGAGAAAGAAGAGTCGCCCGAGGGCGCTATGGCCTTCGACGCGATCTTCGAGGTGTTCCCGGAAGTGAAGATCAACGATCTCTCCGCCGCCGAGATCGACCGCATCACGGCCGAGGTGAGCGACGAGGCGATCGACAAGACGCTCGACATCCTGCGCAAGCAGCGCCGCACCTTCGAGCCGGGCGCCCAGGACGCTGCCGCGACGGACGACGACCGCGTGACGGTCGACTTCGAAGGCAAGATCGACGGCGAGCCCTTCCAGGGCGGCAAGGCCGAGGACTTCCAGTTCATCGTCGGCGAAGGCCAGATGCTCAAGGAATTCGAGGACGCGGTCCGTGGCCTGAAGGCGGGCGACAGCCGCACCTTCCCGCTGTCGTTCCCGGCCGACTACCACGGCAAGGACGTCGCCGGCAAGCAGGCCGACTTCATGGTCACCGTCAAGAAGATCGAGGCCTCGCAGCTGCCGGCCGTCGACGAAGCGCTGGCCAAGTCGCTCGGCATCGAGGAAGGCACCGTCGAAGGCCTGCGCGCCGACATCAAGCGCAACCTCGAGCGCGAGGTGAAGTTCCGTCTGCTGGCACGCAACAAGAACGCCGTCATGGACGCGCTCATCGGCAACGCCGAACTCGACGTGCCCAACGCCAGCGTGCAGTCCGAGGTCGAGCGCATGGTCCAGGGCGCCCGCGCCGAGCTCAAGCAGCGCGGTGTCAAGGACGCCGACAAGGCGCCGATCCCCGAGGAGATGTTCCGCCCGCAGGCCGAGCGTCGCGTGCGCCTGGGCCTCGTGGTCGCGGAGCTGGTGCGTGCCAACGAACTCCATGCCAAGCCCGAACAGGTCAAGGCGCATGTCGAGGAACTGGCCGCCAGCTACGAGCGTCCCGCCGACGTCGTGCGCTGGTACTTCGGCGACAAGGAGCGCCTGGCCGAGGTTGAGGCCGTCGTGATCGAGAACAACGTGACCGACTTCGTGATGGGCAAGGCCAAGGTCAACGACAAGGCCGTCTCCTTCGACGAACTGATGGCGCAGCAGCAGCAGGGCTGATCGTCGCGGGCCGTGTCCGGGTGTGTGCGGCCCGGGGCTTGTGCTCTGCGCGCGAGCCCCAAATTGTCGGGATGGTACGAAACACTCTGGAGAGCAATATGAGCGCACAGGAAATTCAAGGCCTCGGCATGGTGCCGATGGTGATCGAGCAGTCGGGCCGCGGCGAGCGTTCCTACGACATCTATTCGCGACTGCTGAAGGAGCGCGTGATTTTCCTGGTCGGCGAGGTCAACGACCAGACCGCGAACCTGGTCGTGGCGCAGTTGCTGTTCCTCGAAAGCGAGAACCCCGACAAGGACATCTCGTTCTACATCAACTCGCCGGGCGGCAGCGTGAGCGCCGGCATGGCGATCTACGACACGATGCAGTTCATCAAGCCGGCCGTGTCCACGCTGTGCATCGGCTTCGCGGCCAGCATGGGTGCGTTCCTGCTGGCGGCCGGAGAGAAGGGCAAGCGGTTCTCGCTGCCCAACTCGAAGGTCATGATCCACCAGGTCCTCGGCGGTGCCCGAGGCCAGGCGACCGACATCGAGATCCATGCGCGCGACATCCTGCGCACCAAGGACCAGATGAACCGCATCCTGGCCGAGCGCACCGGACAGCCGCTGGAGAAAATCGCGCGCGACACCGAGCGCGACTACTTCCTCACCGCGGACGAGTCGAAGGAATACGGCTTGATCGACGAGGTCATCGCCAAGCGCAGCTGATCCAGCGCGTGATGGCCGGGGGCGCGATGGCGCCTGAGCAAGAGCGGCGTTGTCCATGAGGAGAACGCCGTTTTCGTTCAGGAAGAGGCCTTTCGCTCTTGGCTATGATTGTTGAACCCCATTACGAGGCACCTGCCCATGGCCGAGAAAAAAGGCTCCTCCAGCGAAAAGACGCTCTACTGCTCGTTCTGCGGCAAGAGCCAGCACGAGGTCAAGAAACTCATCGCCGGGCCGTCCGTGTTCATCTGCGATGAATGCATCGACCTGTGCAACGAGATCATCCGCGACGAACTCCCGCCGGGTGAGGAATCGCGCGAGGCGCGGGGCGACCTGCCCACGCCGCTGGAGATCAAGAACAATCTCGACAACTACGTGATCGGCCAGGAAGCGGCCAAGCGCATGCTGTCCGTGGCGGTCTACAACCATTACAAGCGGCTGCGTCACAAGGAAAAGGCCAAGGGCGACGACGTCGAACTCAACAAGAGCAACATCCTGCTGATCGGCCCGACGGGTTCGGGCAAGACGCTGCTGGCGCAGACCCTCGCGCGCATGCTCGACGTGCCTTTCGTCATGGCCGATGCGACCACCCTGACCGAAGCCGGCTACGTCGGCGAGGACGTCGAGAACATCATCCAGAAGCTGCTGCAGAGCTGCAACTACGAGGTCGAGCGTGCGCAGCGCGGCATCGTCTACATCGACGAAATCGACAAGATCTCGCGCAAGTCGGACAACCCCTCGATCACGCGCGACGTCTCCGGAGAGGGCGTGCAGCAGGCGCTGCTCAAGCTGATCGAAGGCACGATGGCCAGTGTGCCGCCGCAGGGCGGGCGCAAGCACCCCAACCAGGACTTCCTGCAGATCGACACGACCAACATCCTGTTCATCTGCGGCGGCGCCTTCGCCGGTCTGGAAAAAGTCATCGAGAACCGCACCGAGGCGTCGGGCATCGGTTTCGGGGCGATGGTGAGAAGCAAGACGCAGCGCAGCCTGACCGACGTGTTCCGCGAGGTCGAGCCCGAAGACCTGATCAAGTTCGGCCTGATTCCCGAACTGGTGGGTCGCATGCCGGTCGTGGCCTCGCTGGCCGAGCTGACCGAGGACACGCTGGTCAAGATCCTGACCGAGCCGAAGAACGCGGTCGTCAAGCAGTTCGTCAAGCTGCTCCAGATGGAAGGCGTCGACCTGGAGATCCGCCCCAGCGCGCTCAAGGCGATCGCCCGCAAGGCGCTGGCGCGCAAGACCGGCGCGCGCGGCCTGCGCTCGATCCTGGAGCAGTCGCTGGTCGACACCATGTTCGACCTGCCCAACGTGACGAACGTCGACAAGGTCGTGGTCGAGGAGTCGACCATCGACGAGAACAAGCCACCGCTGCTCGTCTATCGGGAAGCGGCCAAGAAGGCTTGAGTCGAGAGCGCGGGGGTTCCGACCCTCGCGGGCATGCGGGTTTCGCATGCTTCCATGATCGAACGCACCGTCCGGGCTTGAAATGCGGACGGTGCGTTCCATCTTTGCCTGATCACTTCGAGGATTCGCATGTCCGGTCACACCCCTTTGCCTCCAGACGCCATCGACCTGCCGCTGCTGCCGCTGCGCGATGTCGTCGTGTTTCCACACATGGTGATTCCGCTGTTCGTCGGGCGCCCCAAGAGCATCAAGGCGCTCGAACTGGCCATGGAAGCCGAGCGACGCATCATGCTGGTGGCCCAGAAGGCCGCCGCCAAGGACGAGCCCGCCGTCGAGGACATGTTCGAGGTCGGCTGCGTCTCGACGATCCTGCAGATGCTCAAGCTGCCCGATGGCACCGTGAAGGTGCTGGTCGAGGGACAGCAGCGCGCGCGCGTCAACGGCATCCAGGATGCCGAGACCCACTTCACCGCGAGCGTGACGCCCGTTGCCGCGGTCGACGCGGCGGCCCAGAAAGGCACCGAGATCGAGGCGCTGCGCCGTGCCGTGATGCAGCAGTTCGACCAGTACGTCAAGCTCAACAAGAAGATCCCGCCGGAGATCCTGACGTCGATCTCCAGCATCGACGATCCCGGCCGGCTGGCCGACACGATCGCCGCGCACCTGCCGCTCAAGCTCGACAGCAAGCAGTCCGTGCTCGACCTCGACGACGTCAAGGCCCGGCTGGAGAACCTGTTCGGCCAGCTCGAGCGCGAAGTCGACATCCTGAATGTCGACAAGAAGATCCGTGGCCGCGTGAAGCGCCAGATGGAGAAGAACCAGCGCGACTTCTACCTCAACGAGCAGGTCAAGGCGATCCAGAAGGAGTTGGGCGAGGGCGAGGACGGCGCCGACATCGAGGAGATCGAGAAGAAGATCAAGCTCGCGAAGATGCCCAAGGACGCGCTGAAGAAGGCCGAGGGAGAACTCAAGAAGCTCAAGCTGATGTCGCCGATGTCGGCCGAGGCCACGGTAGTGCGCAACTACATCGACGTGCTGATCGGCCTGCCCTGGAGCAAGAAGACCAAGATCAAGCACGACCTGGCCAACGCGGAAGCCGTGCTCAACGAGGACCACTACGGCCTGGACAAGGTCAAGGACCGGATCCTGGAATACCTCGCGGTCCAGCAGCGTGTGGACAAGGTCAAGGCGCCGATCCTGTGTCTGGTTGGACCACCGGGCGTGGGCAAGACCTCGCTCGGCCAGTCGATCGCCAAGGCGACGGGTCGCAAGTACACCCGCATGGCGCTGGGCGGCATGCGCGACGAGGCCGAGATCCGCGGGCATCGCCGCACCTACATCGGCGCCTTGCCGGGCAAGGTGCTGCAGAGCCTGAACAAGATCGGCACGCGCAATCCCTTGTTCCTGCTCGACGAGATCGACAAGCTGGGCACCGACTTCCGCGGCGATCCGTCGAGCGCGCTGCTGGAAGTGCTCGACCCCGAGCAGAACCACACGTTCGGCGACCATTACGTCGAGGTCGACTTCGACCTGAGCGACGTGATGTTCGTCGCGACGTCGAATTCGATGAACATCCCGCCTGCGTTGCTCGACCGGATGGAAGTCATCCGCCTGGCCGGCTACACCGAGGACGAGAAGACGCACATCGCGCTGAAGTACCTGCTGCCCAAGCAGATGCAGAACAACGGCGTGAAGGAGGAGGAACTGCTCATCACCGAGGAAGCGGTGCGCGACATCGTGCGCTACTACACCCGGGAGGCCGGTGTGCGGTCGCTCGAGCGTGAGCTCTCCAAGATCTGCCGCAAGGTGGTCAAGGGCCTGCTGCTCAAGAAGATGACGCCCAAGGTCACGGTCGATGGCACAAACCTCAACGATTTCCTGGGCGTGCGCAAGTACACCTTCGGCTTGGCCGAGAAGCAGAACCAGGTAGGGCAGGTCGTCGGACTCGCATGGACCGAGGTCGGTGGCGACCTGTTGACCATCGAGGCCGTCTCCATGCCGGGCAAGGGCGTCATCAGCCGGACGGGATCGCTCGGCGACGTGATGAAGGAATCGGTCGAGGCCGCGCGCACGGTGGTGCGCAGCCGCGCGCACCGCCTGGGCATCCGCGACGACATCTTCGAGCGGCGCGACATCCACATCCACGTGCCCGATGGCGCGACGCCCAAGGACGGTCCGAGCGCGGGAGCGGCGATGACGACGGCGTTCGTGTCGGCGCTCACGGGCATTCCGGTGCGCGGAGACGTCGCCATGACGGGCGAGATCACCCTGCGTGGCGAAGTGACGGCGATCGGCGGATTGAAGGAGAAGCTGCTGGCAGCATTGCGCGGTGGCATCCGCACCGTGCTGATTCCGGAGGAGAACGCGAAGGACCTTCAGGACATTCCGGAGAACGTGAAGAACGGCCTGGAAATCATCCCCGTCAGATGGATCGACAAGGTGCTGGAGATCGCCCTGGAGAAAGCGCCGACCCCGTTGTCCGACGAAGAGGTGGCGGCTTCGGCCGCGGCCGTCGCCGAACTGTCGCGCCAGAGGGCGGCACAGCCTCCCGAAGGCTCGATCAAGCACTGAGAAAACCCTCCATGCTTGCTGAGCCTCGAAAAAATGGCATATAATTCGAGGCTCGAAACGCGGGATTAGCTCAGTTGGTAGAGCGCAACCTTGCCAAGGTTGAGGTCGAGAGTTCGAGTCTCTTATCCCGCTCCAGATTCGAAAAAGGGAAGCTCAGGCTTCCCTTTTTTTCGATGTCATCGGTTCATGGCGCGATAGCAAAGCGGTTATGCAACGGATTGCAAATCCGTCCAGCCCGGTTCGACTCCGGGTCGCGCCTCCATCAGACCCCGTCGCAGACCGACCACGAAAACGCCCCGCCATGACGGGGCATTTTTTCGTGCCCCTTTTCATGTCGCCGCTGGGCGACCCAACTCATCGCGAGCCGGTCGCCCGACCCTTCTCCCACGCACGCAACCCGCGATGCCAGGTGCGCAACCGTTCGTCCACCGGTTCGCCGCCCACGCCCAGGCCGGTGGCGGACAGCTGATCGAGCAGGATCTGCTGGTCGCTGCTCAATCGCGATGGAAAGACGGGCGTCAGCGTGACGACCTGATCGCCACGCGAACCTCGGCGCTCGACCGGAAAGCCCTGACCTTCGAGGCGATAGGACAACCGCTCGCGGTCCAGCTGCAAGGTCTGCAGACCCGACACCGTGGGGACCTTGACGACGCGGTTGGCGATCCAGGCGAACCCGTCGATCGGCATGTCGCAGCGGATGGTGCCGTCGTCGTCGAGGCGGAAAAAGTCGTGCGCCGCGACCTCGACGCGGATTTCGATGTCCGAATTCGGGCTGTCGTCGCGCGGGCGGCGCCCGTCGACATGGAGCAGGTCGCCGTTGCGCACCCCTTGCGGAATCCGCACGTTCATCCGGTAGTTGCGTGGTGGCAATCTGCCGGCGCCCTCGCATTTCGCACACGTGACGCGCCCGGCACCGCTGCCCATGCAGGTCTCGCAGGCCGTGGAGGCTGCGGTCGACCAGCCGAAGAAGGAACGTTTCTGCAGCACGCCCGAGCCACCGCATGGCGCGCACCGGCCGGCCATGACAAGCGAGCCGACGCCCGCGCAGTCCACGCAGGCATCGACGACCTTGCCGCGCAGCACCTTGATGCAGCCAGCGGCGGCTTCCTCCAGCGTCAGCTTGATCCTGCGCCGCAGCAGCCGCCGCGATGCGCCGGTCCCGGTCGCCGGGTCCGCATCGGGCGAGGCGTCGCCTCCCGAAGCCGCTGCGGCGTCGCTCGCGGGCGCGTCCTCGGGGGCGTTCGCGGCCTGGGGCGGCGATGAACCGGACATCGGCTCGTCGGGAGGGGTGGGCAGGGCGCAACCGTGACGGCGGATGTATTCGAAGGCCTGGTTGATGCGCTGCATCCGGGCGCTCGCTTCGGCACTGGCATTGCGATCGGGATGCCATTGGGACGCGAGCCGCCGCCAGGCCGCCTTGACCTCGCGCTCGGTCGCATCGGAGGGCAATCCCAGTTCGGCGAAAGCGTTGTCGGTGACCAAATCCTGAAACCTCATGCGAAAGATGCCGCCCGCAGCGAGCGCCTTGGACGCGGCGGCCTTCCGTGGCGAATCTTATGCCAGCGACCGATGGAAACGGAATCTCCCCCGGCGCGTGAACGCGATCGAGAAGCGGCCGGCGCGGTCCGGACGATGTCGCACCGGAGCGCGGCGGTGCGGGTGGTATTCTCGCTGGCTTAGCAACCGGCACCGCTTCGCGGTCGTCGGCATGCCCGAGTGGTGAAATCGGTAGACACAAGGGACTTGAGGCAATTTGAGCCCTCTGGTGGAAACGCCGGAGATGAAACCCGTCAAATTCGGTGAACGCCCTGGCCGATGGCCGATCCGGACCAACGTCCGGCATCGCGCAGACGCCGAGCCAACGCCGAGCCAAGCCGAGGAGGACGTCTCGACGGACTCCACGGAAGGTGTAGAGAGCAGACGGCGGGCACCTACAGTCGCAGGACCAGGGTGAAGGCGTGCTCCAGACCACGAACAGCGGCCACCCGGACGCTGGCGGCGAAAGCCGAAGTGGCAGGAAAATCCCTCGACTTCGCGGTCGTGCCGGTTCGATTCCGGCCTCGGGCACCAATATGACAAATGCCGCCGTGGCGCAGAAGACACCGATGCTGCGCTGCGACGGCATTTTTTCCGTGGCGACGCGATCCCGCCGTGGGCTGTATATTTGAACAGTCCCATGGCCGATCCTTTCCCTACCGATGCGAGTGCCCAGGCCGGTCCGCCGCCCGCGCTGCGGGTGTCGGTGCGTGCGCTGTGCGAGTTCGGTGCGAAAGCGGGCGACCTCGACTTCCGTTTCGCGCCGGCGCCGACCGCGCAGGAAGGCATCGCCGGCCATCAGTGGGTGCAGGGGCGGCGCGGTCCCACCTACCAGAGCGAGGTGACGCTTTCTACGGGTTTCGAGGGCCTGCTCGTGCGCGGGCGCGCGGACGGCTTCGAGGCCGCGGGCGATGGCGACGCCGATTGCCCGCGCGTCGAGGAGATCAAGACCTTCCGGGGCGACTTCGACGCCATCCGGCAGAACCACCGGGCACTGCATCTGGCGCAGGCGCGCACCTATGGCTGGATGCTGTGCGAGCGGCACGATCTGGACGAGATCGATGTCGCGCTGGTCTACCTCGACATCGCCACCAACGAGGAGACGGTGGTCGAGGCGCGTCATCGGCGCGACGACCTGCGCACCGATTTCGAAGCGCTGTGCCGTCGCTTCATGCACTGGGCGCTTCAGGAGGCCCGCCATCGGGTCGAGTTGTCCCGGGCGCTGGACGGCCTCGCGTTTCCCCACGCCGGTTTCCGCGCCGGCCAGCGCGAACTCGCCGAGCACGTCTACCGCGCCGCGGCCTCTCAACGCTGCCTGATCGCGCAGGCGCCCACGGGCATCGGCAAGACCGTGGCGACGATCTTCCCGCTGCTGCGCGGCTGGGCACCGCAGGGGACCGACAAGCTGTTCTTCCTCACCGCGAAGACCCCGGGGCGCGGGGTCGCGCTGGAGGCGCTCGACCTACTGGCGCGGCCGGCGGCGGGCGTGCCCCTGCGCGTGGTCGAGCTCGCCGCGCGCGAGAAGGTGTGCGAGTACCCGGGTCGCGCGTGCAGCGGCGAGGCCTGCCCGCTCGCGCGCGGCTTCTACGATCGCCTGCCGGCGGCGCGCGGGCAGGCCGTGGTCGCCCACCGCCTCACGGTCCCGGCATTGCGCGACATCGCCCGCGCGCACGACGTCTGCCCGTATTTCCTGGCGCAGGAGATGGTGCGGTGGGCCGACGTGGTGGTGGCCGACTACAACTACTACTTCGACACCAGCGCCTTCCTGTTCGCCCTGACGCGGCAGGAGGAATGGCGGGTCGCCGTGCTGGTCGACGAGGCGCACAACCTGCTCGATCGGGCGCGCGGCATGTATTCGGCCGAACTGCGCGCCAGCGAGATGGAGGCGGCGCGCCTGCAGGCGCCCGCGCACGTGCGGCCGGCCGTGGCGCGGGTCGGCCGTGAATGGCGAGCGCTGCAGAAGGAACAGGCCACCGGGCACGTCGCGCGGGACGAGGTGCCCGAGGGCCTGCACGACGCGCTCAGGGACGCCGTCGCGGTGCTGGCGGACCATTTCGCGGCATCGGCCTCGTCCGTCGCCGCGTCGACGGCGGGTGCGAGGGCCGATCCGATCCCGGACCGCGTGTCGCCGGACGCGATGGCGACGACGGCGCCGCTGCAGCGCTTCTTCTTCGACGCCCTGCAGTTCACCCGCCTGTGCGCCGGTTCGCTGGTCGGTCATTCGGTCTTCGAAAGCGTGCTCGGCGCGGCCGGCGAAGGCAACGCCATCGCGATCCGCAACCTCGTGCCGGCGCCCTTCCTCCAGCGGCGCTTCACCGCTTCCATGACGACGGTGTGCTTCTCGGGCACCATCGCGCCCTTCGCGTTCTATCGCGACATGCTGGGCCTGCCCGGCGATGCGATCGAGCTGGAGGTGGCCTCGCCGTTCCGCGCGGCGCAGCTCGAGGTCCGCATCGCCGCCGACCTGTCCACCCGCTTTCGCGACCGGGCGCGTTCGATGCAGCGTCTGGTCGACCTGGTGGCCGCGCAATTCGCCCGCAGACCGGGCAACTACCTGGTCTTCCTCAGCAGCTTCGAGTTCCTCGACGCCGCGCACGCGCTGTTCACGCGCCGCCATCCGGCGATCGCGACCTGGACCCAGTCGGCCGCCATGCGCGAGGCGCAACGCCAGGCCTTCGTCGAACGCTTCCGACCGGGCGGGGAGGGCGTGGGCTTCGCGGTGCTGGGCGGCGCGTTCGGCGAAGGCGTCGACCTTCCGGGCGACCGCCTGATCGGCGCGTTCGTGGCCAGCCTCGGGCTGCCGCAGCACGACGCGCGCAACGAAGCCATGCGCGAACGCATCGAGGCCCGCTTCGGCGACGGGTACGCCTACACCTATCTCTATCCGGGCCTGCGCAAGGTCGTGCAGGCTGCCGGGCGCGTGATCCGCACCGAGCAGGACACCGGCGTGCTGTTCCTGCTGGACGACCGGTTCGCGCGGGCCGGGGTGCGGCGCCTGCTGCCGCCGTGGTGGCACATCGAGGTCGTCGACAGCCGCCGACCGCATGGAATCGACGCCCCCCCGGGCGCTTTGCCGCCGTCGCCGCCCGCGACCTGAAGGCGCCCGTCGGTCGCCTCCGCGAGGGGTGTTTGGGCACCTGGCCGCATGGAAAGCTGCGGGTATCATCGACTCAAATCGCCCGTCGCAGATCGCGCCACGCCGTGATCCGGGCCTCACGAAACATCCCCGGAGCCCCCCATGCCACGCTACAACGCTCCATTCGAGATCCACGTCCACGGCGACGTGCCGCTGCGTTCGGACGTCACCTTCGCCCAGATCCAGGAAGCGCTCAAGCCGCTGTGGACGTATGCCGGGGCGCGCTCGCTGGCCGATGGCGCCACCAGTTCCTACGAGGAGGAGCCGGGCCTGCGGTTCGACGCCAAGGAGCACATGCTCCAGATGTGCTGGACGGTGGCCGGCGACGAGGATTTCCGCCAGGAACTCGACGAGATGTGCATGGCCCTCAACGAGCTGGCCGAACAGGGCGCCGCGATCGAGGTCACCTTCTACGACACCGACTACGACGAGGAAGAGGGCGACGACGAGGACGAGTCGCGCGACGATTTCGTGATGCTGTTCGTCGGCCCCAATCCGGCGGCCATCATGCAGGTGCAGCGCGACCTGCTGGTGGAGGACGTGGTCAACCTCATGGAGCGCCATTTCGACGGCGCCGAACTCGGCGGCGTCGTCGCCGAGATCGACAAGCTGTTCGGCGAGCGCTTCGACGCCCTGGTGAACTCGCTGGAGATCGGCAAGCGCCCGCGTGGCAGCGGCGGTCCGGGCAGCGCCGGCTCGGGCGGGCACGGCGGCGGCCGCCGGCCGCGCCACCTGCACTGAACGCGACGCACCGGGCCCGGCCTTGAGCCTGTTTCCCGCTTCGGCGCTGCGTCCGGGCGTGCGCCGTGCCGATGTCTTCGGCTGGGCGATGTACGACTTCGCCAACTCCGGCTACACCACGGTCGTCATCACGGCGGTCTTCGCGGCCTATTTCGTCGGTGGCATCGCCCAGGGCGCGCCCTGGGCCACCTTCGTGTGGACGGCCGCGCTGAGCATCTCCTACGCGATCGTGATGCTCACGATGCCCGCGATCGGCGCCTGGGCCGACCGGCACGCCGCCAAGAAGCGCGTGCTGACGATGGCGACGGCCGGCTGCGTGGTCGCCACGGCGGCGCTGGCGCTGACGCCGCGTTTCGCCGAGGGCGGCGCGCCGGGCCAGGTCGTGCCCGCCGGCGTGGCGCTGGCCATGGCGCTGATCGTCGTCTCCAACGTCTTCTACTCGTACGGCGAGTCGCTCACCGGGGCCTTCCTGCCGGAACTGGCCACGGCCGAGGGCATGGGCAAGGTCAGCGGCTGGGGCTGGGGGTTCGGCTACTTCGGCGGCATGCTGGCGCTGGGGCTGTGCCTGGGCTATGTGCTGTGGGCGCAGGGCCGCGGCCTGCCGGCCGCGCATTTCGTGCCCGTCACGATGCTCATCACGGCCGTCTTCTACGGCGGCGCCGCCTGCGTCACCTTCGCGCTGCTGCCCGAACGCGCGGTGGCGGAGCCGGCCGTGGCGGCCGGGGAGAAGGCCTGGGCCCGCCTGCGGCGCACCTTCGACGAGGCGCGCGGCCACCGCGACTTCATGTGGCTGCTGGCGTGCACGGTGTGCTACCAGGCCGGCGTGGCGGTGGCGATCACGCTGGCGGCGATCTATGCGCAACAGGTGATCGGCTTCGCGGCGCACGAGACGATGACGCTGATCTTCGTGCTCAACATCGCGGCGGCCCTGGGCGCCTTCGCCTTCGGCTACCTGCAGGACGCGCTTGGCCACCGGCGCGCGCTGTCGGTCACGCTGGTCGCCTGGATCGCGGTGTGCGTGATCGCCGCGGCCGCGCGCGGCAAGGGCGACTTCTGGTGGGCGGCGGTGATCGCCGGGCTGGCGATGGGCTCGAGCCAGTCGGCCGGGCGCGCCATGACCGGCTGGCTCGCGCCGCCACGTCGTGCCGGCGAGTTCTTCGGCCTGTGGACCTTCGCCACGCGCCTGGCGAGCATCGTCGGACCGCTGAGCTACGGCGCCATCACCTGGATGACCGGCGGCAACCAGCGCATCGCCATCGTGGCGACGAGCGTGTTCTTCGTCGGCGGACTGCTGCTGCTCATCCCCATCGACATGCGGCGCGGGCGGGCGCTGGCGCTGCATGACGAGCCCGGAGCGTCGGCGGCGGCCTAGACGCCGGGGCGACACCTGCCGGCTGCGCCGACGGGTCGGGCTGTGGTCCGATCGGGACATCCCACGGAGACCCGACCCATGAACGGCATTCAACCTGGCGCGTCCGCGCAGCCCGACGACACCATCCCCGACATCGATCCGGTGGAGACCGCCGAGTGGCGCGATGCTTTCCTGGCGCTGGCGGCCTCGCACGGCGCGGCGCGGGCGCGCGCGATGCTCGACGAGCTCGCCCGGCTGGCGCGGCGCCAGCGCATCGGCTGGACGCCCGAGCTGGCCACGCCCTACGTCAACACCATCGCCGCGGAGGACCAGCCGGTGTTTCCCGGCGACCTCGCGATGGAGGAGCGCCTGGGCTCGCTGATGCGCTGGAACGCCCTGGCGATGGTGGTGCGCGCCAACCAGGCCTATGGCGAGCTGGGCGGCCACATCGCCAGCTACGCGAGCGCGGCGGACCTGTTCGAGGTCGGCTTCAACCACTTCTTCCACGCCCGCAGCGACACCCACGGCGGCGACCTCGTGTTCTTCCAGCCGCACAGCGCGCCGGGCGTGTACGCGCGCGCCTTCCTCGAGGGCCGGCTGTCGCAGGACGACCTCCTGCACTACCGCCAGGAGCTCACCGCGCCGGCCGCCACCCGCGCCGACGGCAGCGGGGCGCGCGGCCTGTGCAGCTACCCGCACCCGTACCTGATGCCGGACTTCTGGCAGTTTCCCACCGGCTCGATGGGGCTCGGGCCGATCAGCTCGATCTACCACGCGCGCTTCATGCGCTACCTCACCGACCGGCGGCTGCTCGACTGCGCCGGGCGCAAGGTATGGGGCGTCTTCGGCGACGGCGAGATGGACGAGCCCGAATCCATGAGCGCGCTGACCCTGGCCGCGCGCGAGAAGCTCGACGACCTGGTCTGGGTGGTCAACTGCAACCTGCAGCGCCTGGACGGCCCGGTGCGCGGCAACGGCCGCATCATCGACGAGCTGGAGCGGCTGTTCGCCGGGGCCGGCTGGAACGTGATCAAGCTGGTGTGGGGCAGCGACTGGGACGGGCTGTTCGCGCGCGACCTCACCGGCGCGCTGGTGCGCGCGCTCGGGGACACGGTCGACGGCCAGATGCAGACCTTCGCGGCCAAGGACGGGCGCTTCAACCGCGACACCTTCTTCGGCCAGAACGCCGAGCTCGCGCGCCTCGTGCAGGGCCTGAGCGACGAGCAGATCGACCGCCTGAAGCGCGGTGGCCACGACCTGGTGAAGATCCACGCCGCCTACGCGGCGGCGGCGGCTCATCGCGGCCGGCCCACCGTCATCCTGGCCCATACCAAGAAGGGCTACGGCATGGGCGCCGGCCAGGGCCGCATGACCACCCATTCGCACAAGAAGTTCGAGAGCGCCGACCTGATCGGCTTCCGCGACCGCTTCGACCTGCCGCTGTCCGACGAACAGGCCACGTCGCTGTCGTTCTACAAACCGGCCGACGACAGCCTGGAGATGCGCTACCTGAGGGCGCACCGTGCCGCGCTCGGCGGCTCGATGCCCCGGCGCGAGACCGCCTGCGACGTGGTGCCCGTGCCCGCGCTGCCCGCCTACGCCAGGTTCGCGCTGGAGGCCGACGGCAAGGACATGAGCACCACCATGGCCTTCGTGCGGCTGCTCGGCGCGCTGCTCAAGGACCCCGCGCTCGGCCCGCGCGTGGTGCCCATCGTGGCCGACGAGGCGCGCACCTTCGGCATGGCCAACCTGTTCAAGCAGGTGGGCATCTACTCGAGCGTCGGCCAGCGCTATTCGCCCGAGGACATCGACTCGATCCTGAGCTACCGTGAAGCCACCGACGGCCAGATCCTGGAGGAGGGCATCAGCGAGGCCGGCGCCATCGCCAGCTGGACGGCCGCGGCCACCAGCTACAGCGTGCACGGCCTGGCGATGCTGCCGTTCTACATCTACTACTCGATGTTCGGCTTCCAGCGCGTGGGCGACGCCATCTGGGCGGCCGCCGACCAGCGCGCGCGCGGCTTCCTGATGGGCGCCACCTCGGGGCGCACCACGCTCGGGGGCGAGGGCCTGCAGCACCAGGACGGCAGCAGCCACCTGGTGGCCGCGACCATCCCCAACTGCAAGGCCTACGACCCCGCGTTTGCCGGCGAGATGGCGGTGATCGTGGACGCCGGACTGCGCGAGATGCTGGTCGAGCAGCGCGACGTCTTCTACTACGTCACGCTGATGAACGAGAACTACGCCCAGCCCAGCCTGCCGCCCGAGGCGCACGCCGACGTGTTGCGCGGGTGCTGGCGCTTCGGGCGCTTCGATGCGGGCGATGGCGCGCAAGGCCCGGCGCACGTCACACTGATGGGCTCCGGCGCCATCCTGAGCGAGGTGGTCAAGGCGGCGCGGCAGCTGGCCCGGGAGGGGTTGTGCGTCGACGTCTTCAGCGTCACCAGCTGGAGCGAGCTGGCGCGCGACGGCGCCGCCTGCGAGGCGCGCGCGCTGCGCGGCGAAGCCGCGGGCGAGCCGTTCATCGCCCGCCAGCTCCGCGATGGCGCGGGCCCGATCGTGGCGGCGACGGACTACGTGCGCGCCGTGCCCGAGAGCGTGCGCGCCTGGCTGCCCGAGGGCCGGCGCTACCTGACGCTGGGCACCGACGGCTTCGGGCGCAGCGACACGCGCGCGGCATTGCGCGGGTTCTTCGGTGTCGATGCGGCCAGCATCGCGCGCGCGGCCCGACACGCGATGGCCTGAGCGCGATGGCCAGCGTGCGTCGCCGACCGGTTGCATCGGGCCGTGGCTCGTTATGTCGTAGGAGTTTTTCCAAAGCCACTTTTCATATAGTTTCCTTATAAGCAAGCAAGGAATCAATCGTTGGTCCGGTGCCGGGGGAGGCCTAGAGTGCGGCATCGCGTGACTGCTGCGATGCAGGTGAGCGCTTTCCCAGGATGATTCGAATGACCTCCGTTTCCAATTCCGTCGCCGAGCCCCGGACTTCCACGCCCTCCCAGACCTTCGAGGTGCGTCCCTTCGATGCCCCCGTGGGGGCCGAGATCGTGGGCCTGGACATCTCCCGGCCGATCGACGATGCCGATTTCGCGCGCATCCACCGCGCCCACCTCGACCACCACGTGCTGGTCTTCCGCGACCAGCGGGTCTCGCCCGACGCGCACATCGCGTTCAGCCGGCGTTTCGGCGAACTGGAGATCCACGTGCTGCACCAGTTCCAGCTGCCGCGCCATCCGGAGATCCTCATCGTCTCCAACATCAAGGAAAACGGCGAGCCGATCGGCCTGGGCGACGCGGGCGTCTACTGGCATTCCGACATCTCGTACAAGCCCAGGCCGAGCCTGGGTTCGCTGCTGCACGCGCAGGAGCTGCCCGCCGAGGGCGGGGACACGCTCTTCGCCGACCAGCACCTGGCGTGGGAGTCGCTCGACCCCGCACTGCAGCAGCGCATCCTGCCCCTGAAGGCCGAACACAGCTACCTCGCCAAGTACGAGGAACTGCGCGCCAAGAACCCGTGGCGCCCGAAGCTCTCGCAGGCGCAGATCGACCAGGTCGCGCCGGCCGTGCATCCGGTGGTGCGCACGCACCCCGAGACCGGGCGCAAGGCGCTCTTCGTCAGCGAGCACTTCACGACCCGCATCGTCGATCTGCCGCAGGAGGAGGGCGACGCGCTGCTGGCCGAACTGTTCGCCCACAGCGTGAAGCCGGCATTCGTCTATCGCCACCAGTGGCAGCCGCACGATCTGGTCTTCTGGGACAACCGCTCGCTCATGCACCTGGCCGCCGGCACGCCCGACCACCTGCGCCGCCGCCTCAACCGCACCACCGTCGTGGGCGACACGCCGTTCTGACCGCCCCGATGACCGCCACTGCGAACCCCATTGCCATGAACCCCGACCTCGCTCCGCCACGCTCCGCGCGGCACCGCTTCACCCGCCGCGCCGCCGCCGCGGTGGTCGGCCTGGGCCTGCTGGCGGGCAGCCTCGCCGCGCAGGCCGAGGGCCAGATCCGCATCGCCCGCCAGTACGGCATCGTCTACCTGCTGCTGGACGTGGCGCAGGCGCAGAAGCTGGTCGAGAAGCACGCCAAGGCCGCGGGCGTCGACGCCAAGGTGGAATGGCTGCAACTCTCGGGCGGCTCCGCCGTCAACGACGCGCTGCTGTCGGGCAACATCGAGATCGCCGCGGCCGGCGTCGGCCCGCTCCTGACGCTGTGGGACCGCACCAAGGGCCGACAGGACGTCAAGGGCGTGGCTTCGCTCGGCAACTTCCCCTACTACCTGGTGAGCACCAACCCGGCGGTCAAGACCATCGCCGACTTCACCGACAAGGACCGCGTCGCGCTGCCGGCGGTGGGCGTGTCGGTGCAGTCGCGCGTGCTGCAGATGGCCTCGGCCAAGGTCTGGGGCGACAAGGAATTCGCCCGCCTCGACAAGTCCAGCGTCGCCCTGCCGCACCCGGACGCGGCGGCCGCCATCATCAAGGGCGGCACCGAGATCAACGCCCACTTCGGCAGCCCGCCCTTCCAGGAGCAGGAGCTCGCGGGCAACCCGCAGGCGCACGTCGTGCTGAATTCCTACGACGTGCTCGGCGGCCCGGCCTCGGCCACGGTCCTCTACGCGACCGGCAAATTCCGCGACGCCAACCCGAAGACGTACAAGGCCTTTGTCGACGCGCTCGACGAGGCGGCCCGCTTCGTCACCGCCAACCCGGAGCAGGCGGCCGACATCTACCTCAAGGGCGGCAACGCCAAGCTCGATCGCGAACTGCTGCTCAAGCTCATCAGGAGCCCGGAGGTCCAGTTCAAGACCACGCCGCAGAACACCCTCGCGCTGGCCACGTTCATGCATCGCGTGGGCGCGATCAAGAACAAGCCGGTGTCGGTGAAGGACTATTTCTTCGACGACGCGCACAACGCGAAGGGGAACTGAGCGTGGCGTTCGCGAAAGCCGCCGCCGGTCCCACACCGTTCTCGCTGCGCGAGCAGGCGGGCCCGGGCGCCGCACCCGCCGCACCGGCGAGGCCCGCGCCGCCGATCCCCACCCCTGTCGCCGCGCGCGAGGGCAGGGCGCGCGCGCCGGACACGCCGCTGCTGCAGGTCGATGGCGTCAGCCTCGAATACCGCACGCCCGAGCGCGTCGTGCGCGCCACGCACCGCGTGGGCTTCGACGTCTTCGAGGCCGACCGCTTCGTGCTGCTGGGCCCTTCGGGCTGCGGCAAGTCGACGCTGCTCAAGGCCATCGGCGGCTTCATCGCGCCGGTGGAGGGCGAGATCCGGCTCGACGGCCGCGCCGTCACCGCGCCGGGACCCGACCGCATCGTCGTGTTCCAGGAGTTCGACCAGCTGCCGCCGTGGAAGACCGTCAAGGAGAACGTGATGTTCCCATTGCGGGCGTCGGGCACGCTGGGCCGGCGCGAGGCCGCCGAGCGGGCGATGCACTACCTCGCCAAGGTCGGCCTCGACAAGTTCGCCGACGTGCATCCGCACCAGCTCTCCGGCGGCATGAAGCAGCGCGTGGCGATCGCCCGCGCGCTGGCGATGCAGCCGCGCGTGCTGCTGATGGACGAGCCGTTCGCCGCCCTCGACGCGCTCACGCGCCGCAAGATGCAGGAGGAGCTGCTGGCGCTGTGGGACGAGGTGCGCTTCACGCTGCTGTTCGTCACGCACTCGATCGAGGAGGCGCTGGTGGTGGGCAACCGCATCGCGCTGCTGTCGCCGCACCCGGGGCGCATGCGCGCGGAGATCAACAGCCACGCCTTCGACCTGGGCAGCCAGGGCGGCGTCGAATTCCAGGCCACGGCCCAGCGCATCCACCGCATGCTGTTCGACGAACCGCAGGACGCGGTCGCCACGCCATGAACCCGACGACCCTGACACCCCCCGTGCGCCCCGAATACGAGCGCACGCTGGCACCCTTCACCGAACTCCCCGTCGAGCGCGTCTTGCCGCTAGGCACGCGCGTCTGGTCGCAGGGCTGGCTGCGCAAGGGCCTGATCCTGGTCGTGCTGGCGGCCCTGTGGGAGGTCGCCGCGCGCTGGCAGGACAACGACCTGCTGCTGCCGACCTTCACCGCCACCGCGCGCGCCCTGGTCGAGGGCGTGGCCTCCGGCGAATTGATCGACAAGGTCGCCATCTCGCTGGGCATCCTGCTGCAGGGCTACCTCGCGGGCGTGCTGCTGGCCTTCGCGCTGACGACCCTGGCCGTGTCCACGCGCATCGGCCGCGACATCCTCGACACGCTGACCTCGATGTTCAACCCGCTGCCGGCCATCGCGCTGCTGCCCCTGGCGCTGCTGTGGTTCGGCCTCGGACGCGGCAGCCTGGTCTTCGTGCTGATCCATTCGGTGCTGTGGCCGCTCGCGCTCAATACCTACGCCGGCTTCCAGGGCGTGCCGGAGACCCTGCGCATGGCCGGGCGCAACTACGGCTTGCGCGGCCTGCCGTTCGTGCTGCAGATCCTGGTGCCGGCGGCGCTGCCGGCGATCCTGTCGGGCCTGAAGATCGGCTGGGCTTTCGCCTGGCGCACGCTGATCGCGGCCGAGCTGGTGTTCGGCGCCTCGTCCGGCCGGGGCGGCCTGGGCTGGTACATCTTCCAGAACCGCAACGAGCTCTACACCGACCGCGTCTTCGCCGGCCTGGCGATGGTGGTGCTGATCGGCCTGCTGGTCGAAAGCCTCGGTTTCGCGACGCTCGAACGCCTGACCGTGCGAAAGTGGGGGCAACAACGCTGAAGAAGGAGCCGCCGTGATCGACCACCTGGACCACCTCGTCCTCACCACCACCGACGAAGCGGCCTGCCTGCGCTTCTACGTCGACGGCCTGGGGATGACCCTGGAGCGCTTCGGCGCGGACCGCAAGGCGCTGCGCTTCGGCAATCAGAAGATCAACGTGCACGTGAAGGGCCACGAGTTCGAACCCAAGGCGCACCTGCCGGTCCCCGGGGCGCTCGACCTGTGCTTCATCGCCAGCGTGCCGCTCGACGAGGTCGTGGCGCGGCTCGCGGTGCGCGGCCTGACGGTGATCGAGGGGCCGGTGGCGCGAACGGGCGCGGTGTCGAAGCTCCGGTCGGTCTACCTGCGCGATCCGGACCTGAACCTGATCGAGATCTCCGAGACCGTGGACTGACGGAGAGGCGACGCACCATGGCTGCACACGCGGACGCCTGCCTCTACCCGGCGATCGAGCCCTACGAGCGCGGATCGCTGGACGTCGGCGACGGCCACACGGTGCATTACGAGCGCATCGGCACGCCGGGTGGCCGACCGGCCGTGTTCCTGCACGGCGGCCCCGGCGGGGGCATCTCGCCCGCGCACCGGCGACTGTTCGATCCGGCGCGCTACGACGTGCTGCTGTTCGACCAGCGCGGCTGCGGGCATTCCACGCCCCATGCCGGGCTCGACGCCGGCCTCGTGGCCAACACCACGTGGCACCTGGTCGCGGACATCGAACGCCTGCGTCGCCATGTCGGGGTGGCGCGATGGCTGGTGCTGGGCGGCTCGTGGGGCTCGACCCTGGCGCTGGCCTATGCGCAGACGCACCCGGAGCGGGTCGACGCGCTGATCCTGCGCGGTGTCTACACCCTGACCCGGGCCGAACTCGACTGGTACTACCGCTTCGGCGTGTCCGAGATGTTTCCGGAGAAATGGGAGCGTTTCCAGGCGCCCGTTCCCGTGGAGGAGCGCGGCGACATGATCGCCGCCTACCGCCGGCTGCTCCATGGCGACGACGCCGCCCGGCGCATCGAGGCGGCCCGGGCCTGGAGCCTGTGGGAGGGCGAGACCATCACGCTGCTGCCCGATGCGGCGTTCTCCGCGTCGCACGCCGAGGACCGCTTCGCCCTGGCGTTCGCGCGCCTGGAGAACCACTATTTCACCCATGCGGCCTGGCTGGAGGAAGGCCAGCTGCTGCGCGACGCCCACCGGCTGCACGGCATTCCCGGGGTGATCGTGCACGGCCGCTACGACATGCCGTGTCCGGCGCGTCATGCCCACGCGCTCCACCGGGCCTGGCCGGAGGCGGCGTTCCATCTCGTGGAGGGCGCCGGCCACGCGTGGTCGGAACCCGGCATCGTCGAGCGCCTGGTGGCGGCGACCGACCGGTTCGCGCGCCAGGACCCGACCTAGGCCGCGCGCTCAGGGCGTCGCGCGCCGGGGCACCGGGTAGCGTTTGCCGTCGAAGCGCAGCGTGATCGAGCGGAAGGTCGCCGGCTGCTCGCGCGTCACGCATTCCTCGCCCTGCAGGCTCGAGCGGCTGCGCGACGCGGTCTGAGACAGCAGGAGGTCGGCGCGGCCGTTGCTCGCGCCGCGCGCGACCGACACGCTGCCGCGCACGGCCTGGAAGTCGCCGCTGCACTGGCTGTCCCAGACGCCGCGCTCCAGCGTCACCTCCAGGTCGTCGAGCACCTTGTCGAGCTGCGTGCCCTGCGCCTGCGGCACGTACAGCGCGAGGCGCTCGCTCTCGTAGGGATCGGCGCGCGTCGTGCCGCGCACCACCGTGCGCACGCCGAAGGCCCGGGCGTCCGGCGCGAGCACGTAGCGGGCGGTGTCGACCTTGAGCGTCGCGACGGTGCGGTCGTCCTCCACCACCAGCGCGCGTGGCTCGAACAGGCGCCCGACGATGCGCGCGCGCTCGGTGTTGCCGTTGTCGGCCTGCTGCACCACCAGCACGTCGAGGTCGTACTCGGTGACGTCCGGATCGGTGGCGGGCCGCAGCAGGGGCAGCAGCACGATGAAGCGGCCGAGCATGCCGCGCCAGGGCTCGCAGACCGCCCGCTCGTGGTCGAGCGTGCGCTGCGGATGCAGCTTGCCGTGCATGCGCTCGGCCAGGCCGGTGTCGCAGGCTGCGTGGCCGAGGCCGCAGGTGCCCGCCAGCAGGGCCGCCGCGAGGCGCGCGCGCAGCAGCGTCATCCGATCGGTCCGCCGAGCCAGCGCGCGGCGGCCGCGCGCAGGGTCGCGGGATCGCCCGTGCCCGTCAGACGCACGGTGCCGGCATGCGCGGAGATGCCCACGCCCACGCCCACGCCCACGCCAGCGCCAGCGCCCGGGTCCATGGCGTCGCCGTCGTCCTCGCCCGCCACCGGCGCCAGGGTGCCGGCCGCCGCGAGCAGGCGGCGCGTCTGCAGCGCGACCGGCACGCCGGTCTCGATGAAGCGCACGTCCGCGCCGGTGTGCCGGCGCAGCACGTCGGCCGCGAAGGGATAGTGCGTGCAGCCCAGCACCAGCGTGTCGATCTCGCCCGGCGCGGTGCCGAAGCGGCCGGCCTGGGCGACGTAGCGCGCGCACAGCGCTGCGACCGGCCCGGGCTCGCCGGCCTCGATGGCGCTGGCCAGCCCGTCGCAGGCCACGACGCTGAAATCCGCCTGCGCGGCGAACGCGTCGCGCAGCAGCGCGAACTTGCGGCTGGTCACCGTGCCGCGCGTGGCCAGCACCGCGATGCGTCCGGTGCGCGAGGCCGCCACGGCGGGCTTGAGCGCCGGCTCGACGCCGACGAGCGGGAACCCGGGCAGCTCGGCGCGCAACACGTGGATGGCCGCGGCGGTGGCGGTGTTGCACGCCACCACCAGCGCCTTGATGCGCTCCTGCTCGATCAGGCCGGTCGCGACGGCGCGCGTGCGTTGCACCACGTACGCCTCGCTGCGCTCGCCGTAGGGCGCGTGGCCGGTGTCGGCGAAGTAGACGAAGTCCTCGCGCGGCAGTTCGGCGCGCAGCGCGGCGAGCACGCTCAGCCCGCCGATGCCGCTGTCGAAGACGCCGATGGGGCGTTTCCCCTCAGGGCTCAAGCCGTCTCCAGCACGATGGTCTTGAGTTCGCCCGAGGCGATGCGGCGCTGCCACTCGGCCGGGCCGGTGATGTGCACGCTGGTGCCGCCGGCGTCCACCGCCACGGTCACGGGCATGTCGACGACGTCGAACTCGTAGATCGCCTCCATGCCCAGGTCGGCGAAACCGACCACCCGGGCCGTCTTGATGGCCTTGCTCACCAGGTAGGCGGCGCCGCCCACGGCCATCAGGTAGGCGCTCTGATGCTTCTTGATGGCCTCGATGGCGACCGGGCCGCGCTCGGCCTTGCCGATCATGGCGATCAGGCCGGTCTCGGCCAGCATCATCTCGGTGAAGCCGTCCATGCGGGTGGCGGTGGTCGGGCCGGCCGGACCGACGGCCTCGCCCTGGACCGGGTCGACCGGGCCCACGTAGTAGATGACGCGGTTGGTGAAGTCCACCGGCAGCGGCTCGCCGCGCTCCAGCATGCCGGCGATGCGCTTGTGCGCGGCGTCGCGGCCGGTGAGCATCCTGCCGTTGAGCAGCAGCGTGTCGCCGGGCTTCCAGCTGGCGACCTCAGCCGGGGTCAGGGTGTCGAGGTCGACCTTCTTGCTCTTGTTGTAGTCGGGCGCCCAGTCGACGTCGGGCCACAGGTCGAGCGACGGCGGCGTGAGGTAGACCGCGCCGCTGCCGTCCATGGTGAAGTGCGCGTGGCGGGTGGCCGCGCAGTTGGGGATCATGGCCACGGGCTTGCTCGCCGCATGCGTCGGGTACATCTGGATCTTCACGTCCAGCACGGTGGACAGGCCGCCCAGGCCCTGCGCGCCGATGCCCAGGGCGTTGACCTTCTCGTAGAGCTCGATGCGCAGCGCCTCGACGTTGGTCAGCTCGGCGCCGGAGGCCTTCTTGGCCTGCAGCTCGTGCATGTCCAGGTCGTCCATCAGGCTCTCCTTGGCCATCAGCGCCGCCTTCTCGGCCGTGCCGCCGATGCCGATGCCCAGCATGCCCGGCGGGCACCAGCCCGCGCCCATCGTCGGCACGGTCTTGAGCACCCAGTCGACGACGCTGTCGCCCGGGTTGAGCATGGCGAGCTTGCTCTTGTTCTCGCTGCCGCCGCCCTTGGCCGCGACGGTCACTTCCAGCTTGTCGCCGGGCACGAGCTCCGTGAAGATCACCGCCGGCGTGTTGTCGCCGGTGTTCTTGCGGGCGAACTGCGGGTCGGCCACGACCGAGGCGCGCAGCGTGTTGTCCGGGTGGTTGTAGGCGCGGCGCACGCCCTCGTTGATGGCGTCGTCCAGGCTGCCGGTGAAGCCGCCCCAGCGCACGTCCATGCCCACCTTCAGGAACACGTTGACGATGCCGGTGTCCTGGCAGATCGGGCGCTGGCCGGTCGCGCTCATCTTGCTGTTGGTGAGGATCTGCGCGATGGCGTCCCTGGCCGCCGGGCTCTGCTCGCGCTCGTAGGCGCGCGCGAGGTGGGCGATGTAGTCGGCCGGGTGGTAGTAGCTGATGTACTGGAGGGCCGCGGCGATCGATTCGATCAGGTCGGCCTGCTGGATCGTGGTGGTCATGGGACGTCGTTCGTGGGGTTGGAAGCGCCTCGCAAATGCGAGTCGTTCTTGTCCTGGCTATGCTGTCAGGCTTCACGTGCCCGGGCTTCGTTGCCGGCACGCCCCCCATTTTGACAGCGGAGCTTTTCCAGATGACACAAAGCGGCAACATTCGCGTCGAGCGCGACACCTTCGGCCCCATCGACGTCCCGGCCGACAAGCTGTGGGGCGCGCAGACGCAGCGTTCGCTGCAGAACTTCGACATCTCCGGCGAGCAGCAGCCGCGCGAGATCATCAAGGCCCTGGCGCAGGTCAAGCGCGCCTCGGCGGTCGTGAATCACGCGCTGGGCCTGCAGGACGAGCAGAAGACGCAGGCCATCGTGGCGGCGGCCGACGAGGTCATCGCCGGCCGGCATCCGGACGAATTCCCGCTCGTGGTCTGGCAGACCGGCTCGGGCACGCAGACCAACATGAACGTCAACGAGGTGCTGGCCAACCGCGCGAGCGAACTGCTCGGCGGCGAGCGCGGCGAATCGCGGCGCGTGCACCCGAACGACGACGTCAACCGCAGCCAGTCGAGCAATGACGTGTTCCCCACCGCCATGCACGTGGCCGCGGTCGAGGCCCTCACGCACCGCCTGCTGCCCGCGCTGGCGCTGCTGCGCGGCACGCTGGCGCAGAAGTCCGCCGACTTCATGGACATCGTGAAGATCGGCCGCACCCACCTGCAGGACGCGACCCCGCTGACGCTGGGGCAGGAGTTCTCCGGCTACGTGGCGCAGCTCGCGCACGGCGAGGCGCACGTGCGCGCGGCGTTGCCGCACCTGGGCGAGCTGGCGCTGGGTGGCACCGCCGTGGGCACCGGCCTTAACGCGCCCAAGGGCTATGCCGAGCAGGTCGCGGCCGAACTCGCGACCCTGACCGGCCTGCCGTTCGTCACCGCGCCCAACAAGTTCGAGGCGATGGCCTCGGTCGACGCGCTGGTGCACGCGCACGGCGCGCTCAAGACGCTGGCCGCCAGCCTGATGAAGATCGCCAACGACGTGCGCTGGCTCGCCAGCGGCCCGCGCAGCGGCATCGGCGAACTCAGCATCCCGGAGAACGAACCGGGCTCGTCGATCATGCCGGGCAAGGTCAACCCGACGCAGAGCGAGGCGGTCACGATGCTGGCCGCGCAGGTCTTCGGCAACGACGTCGCCATCAACTTCGGCGGCGCCTCGGGCAACTTCGAGCTCAACGTATTCCGCCCGATGGTGGCGCACAACTTCCTGCAGAGCGTGCGCCTGCTGGCCGACGGCATGCGCAGCTTCAACGACCACTGCGCGGTCGGCATCAAGCCCAACCGCGAGCGCATCACCGAACTGGTCGACCGCTCGCTGATGCTGGTGACCGCGCTCAACACCCACATCGGCTACGACAAGTCCGCCGCCATCGCCAAGAAGGCGCACAAGGAAGGCACCAGCCTGCGCGAGGCGGCCGTGGCCTCGGGCCACCTCACGGGCGAACAGTTCGACCAGTGGGTGGTGCCCGGCAACATGACCGGACGCTGAGGGGGGGACGCCGGGCCGGGTCCCGTCCGGGCCCGGCACGGCACCGGCGTGGCTCAGTGCTCGCCGGGCGCGCGCGACATCAGCCGGTCGGTGTAGGCGATGGCCATCGCCGACATCAGGAACGTGATGTGGATCACCGTCTGGGCGATCAGCACGCGGTCGGTGTAGTTGTCGGCGTTGATGAAGGTCTTGAGCAGGTGGATCGAGCTGATGCCGATGATGGCGGTGGCCAGCTTGACCTTCAGCACCGAGGCGTTCACGTGGCTGAGCCATTCGGGCTGGTCGCGGTGGCCCTGCAGGTCCATGCGGCTGACGAAGGTCTCGTAGCCGCCCACGATCACCATGATGAGCAGGTTGGAGATCATCACCACGTCGATGAGCGCCAGCACCACCAGCATGATCACCGTCTCGTTGAGCGAGGTGATGGGCGCGCTGGCGGCGGTCTTGTAGCCGATGCTGTTGACCAGCGCCTTGAGCGCCGTCTCGCTGCCGAAGGCCGCCTCCACCAGGTGCAGCAGCTCGACCAGGAAGTGCACCACGTACACGCCCTGGGCCACGATCAGGCCCAGGTAGAGCGGCAACTGCAGCCAGCGGCTGGCGAAGATCAGCTTGGGCAGCGGGCGCAGGGGCGACGTGCGCAGGGCGAGGGGCGGCGCGGCGGCCGGGTCGGAGGCATCGGAGGGGTGGAGGGGGTCTGGGCGGGCCATGGTGTCGAAGTGGGTGCGCGAAGGCGCGGCGCGGGATTCTAGGTGGCGCGCGCCGGACCGGGCCACGCCATGTCCTCACGGGTCGCCGTGCGAAAGCCCGGCGCGGCGACCCGGGCACGGCCGCCGCGCGCATGCCGGGGAGGGGGCTGTCCGACAGCCACGGCCATGTCCGTGAGCTAGAACCTTCGTATCAAAGTCGAACGAGGAGGTTCACATGGGTCTGATCACGGGTGGGTTGCTGGTGGTGGTGGTGCTGATCGCGGGGCTGGCCGCGCTGAACTGGGGGCTGCTGGTGGCCCCGACGCTGATGTCGCTGGGCTTCATGCAGACCAGCGCGCCGTTCGGGCTGATCATGCTGGCGCTGACGGTGCTGCTGGGCGTGCTGCTGGTGGCCTACGTGGTGTACCTGCAGAGCTCGGTGCTGCTGGAGGCGCGTCGCCACAACCGCGAGATGCAGACCCAGCGCGACCTCGCCGACAAGGCCGAGGCCTCGCGCTTCACGGAACTGCGCAACTTCCTCGAAGCCCAGGCCACCACGCGATCGACGCAGGACGGCGAGCGTCACGCCGCCCTGCTGGCGCGTGCCCAGCAGACCGAGAACTCGCTCGCCGCGCACATCGGCCAGCTCGAGGACCGGCTGGAGCGGCGACCGGCGGGCTCCTCGCACACGGATTTCGCGCCGGCGGCGGTGCCCCCGCGCTTCTGAGCCGGACGTCGCTCACTGCGGCGTGGCGAGCACCCAGGTGGCCAGCGTGCGGGCCTCGGCCTCGCTGACCTGGTTGTTCGCCGGCATCGGCACCGGACCCCAGGCGCCGGCGCCGCCCTTGCGGATCTTGGCGGCCAGCAGCTCGGTCGCCGCGGCATTGCCCTTGTAGCGCGCGGCGACGTCCTTGAAGGCGGGTCCGAGCACCTTGCGCTCGACGGCGTGGCAGCTCATGCAGTTCTTCGAGCGGGCGAGCGCGAGGTCGGCCCGGACGGGTGCCGACGCGGACAGCACGCAGGCGACGAGGACGAGCGCTTTTTTGATGGACATGGGTTGGATGTTGGATGGGTCGTGCGAGGGTCGCGATGACCCGGGTGGCGATCGCGGGCGCGAAGCGGACCGCGTTCTCGTCGCCGGATCATTGTAGGGAGCGCGTCCGAGCCGGCCGACGGCGCCGGCGGCGTGTGGACGACCCTGCGGTGGCGGGGTCGGGGCGGCCTGTGCGACGATCCGGCGCAACACCCCCGGAGAAAATCTATGTGGTTCCTGGCCCTCGGCCTGATCGGTGTCGCACTGAAGTATTTCGAGGTCGGTCCGGTCGGACAGCTCTCGTGGTGGCTCGTCCTGGTCCCGTTCGGCCTCGCCGCGCTGTGGTGGGCCTATGCCGATGCCTCGGGCTACACCAAGCGCCGCGTCGTCGAGCGCGAGGTGGCGCGCAAGCAGGCGCGCCTGGACCGCCAGCGCGCCGACCTGGGGCTGTTCGATCCCCGGGCGCCGCGCTCGGACCGCCAGCGCCGCAAATAGCCGCGGCCGGCGGGCCGGCGGCCGCGCCGCGACTCAGTAGTTGTCCAGCACCGCGCCCGTGCTGGCGCTCGAGGCGTTGAAGGCGAACTTGGCCTGCACGCCGCGCGTGTAGCGCGGCGCCGGTGGCGTCCAGCCCTCGCGGCGTTGCGCGAGTTCGGCCTCGCTCACGTTGAGTTCGAGCTTGAGTTCGTGGGCGTCGATGGTGATCGAGTCGCCTTCGCGGACGAAGGCGATGGTGCCGCCGGCGGCCGCTTCCGGCGCGACGTGGCCCACCACCATGCCCCAGGTGCCGCCGGAGAAGCGGCCGTCGGTGATCAGGCCGACGCTCTCGCCCAGGCCGGCGCCGATCAGCGCGCCCGTGGGCGCCAGCATCTCGGGCATGCCCGGTCCGCCCTTGGGGCCGAGGTAGCGCAGCACCATCACGTCGCCCGCCACGATCCGGCCGGCCAGGATGGCCGCGAGGGCCGACTGCTCGTCGTCGAAGACGCGCGCCGGGCCGGTGATGACCGGGTTCTTCAGGCCGGTGATCTTGGCGACCGCGCCTTCGGGCGACAGGTTGCCCTTGAGGATGGCGAGGTGGCCCTCCGCGTACATCGGTTCGCCGATCGGGCGGATCACGTCCTGGTCGGCGCGCGGCACGTCGGGCACGTCGGCCAGCACCTCGGCGATCGTCTGTCCGCTGATGGTGATGCAGTCGCCGTGGAGCAGGCCGGCGTTGAGCAGCACCTTCATGACCTGCGGGATGCCGCCGGCCTGGTGCAGGTCGACCGCGAGGTACTTGCCCGAAGGCTTGAGGTCGCACAGCACCGGCACCTGCTTGCGCATGCGTTCGAAGTCGTCGATGGTCCACTCGACGCCGGCCGCGTGGGCGATGGCCAGGAAGTGCAGCACGGCGTTGGTCGAGCCGCCGGTGGCCATGATCACCGCCACGGCGTTCTCGATCGACTTGCGCGTCACGATGTCGCGCGGCTTCAGGTCCCTCTTGATCGCCTCGATCAGCACCTTGGCCGACTCCTTGGCCGAGTTGGCCTTCTCGTCGTGCGGATTGGCCATGGTGGAGGAGTAGGGCAGCGAGATGCCCAGCGCCTCGAAGGCCGAGCTCATCGTGTTGGCCGTGTACATGCCGCCGCACGAGCCCGTGCCGGGGATGGCGCGCTTCTCGATCTGCAGCAGGTCCTCGTCGCTCATGTTGCCCGCGGCGTTCTGGCCCACGGCCTCGAAGACGCTCACGATGTTCAGGTCCTGGCCCTTGTAGCGGCCCGGCAGGATGGTGCCGCCGTAGACGTAGATCGCCGGCACGTTGGCGCGCAGCATGCCCATGAGGCCGCCGGGCATGTTCTTGTCGCAGCCGCCCACCACCAGCACGCCGTCCATCCATTGCCCGCCGACGCAGGTCTCGATGCAGTCGGAGATGACCTCGCGGCTGACCAGCGAGTACTTCATGCCCTCGGTGCCCATGGCCATGCCGTCGGAGATCGTCGGCGTGCCGAAGACCTGGGCGTTGCCGCCGGCCTCCTCGATGCCGGCGATGGCCGCGTCGGCGAGCTTCTGCAGGCCGGAGTTGCACGGCGTGATGGTGCTGTGGCCGTTGGCCACGCCGACCATCGGCTTCTTGAAGTCGCCTTCCTCGTAGCCCATCGCGTAGTACATGGAGCGGTTGGGCGCGCGCGACTTGCCTTCAACGATGTTGGCGCTGCGGCGGTTGATCTGGAGGGTCTTGGTGTCCATGGCGTGGGGATCTGGTTGGAATCGGGGGTCGCCAGTATCGGACTTCCGACTGATTCGTTCCAATCCGTTCTCGGGGTCGGATTGATATGCTGGCCGTATGAAGGACGTTCCGATCGATCTCCGGGCCTGGCGCCAGTTCGTCGCCGTCGCCGAGGAACTGCACTTCGGCCGCGCCGCGCGCCGCCTGCACCTGACGCAGCCGCCGGTGACGCAGGCCATCGCGCAACTCGAGCGCGCGCTGGGCGTGCGCCTGTTCGACCGCACGCAGCGCCGCGTGGCGCTCACCGCCGCCGGCGATGCGCTGCTGGGCGACGTGCGCGACCTGCTCGCGCGTGCGCAGGCGCTGCCGGCACGCGCGCGCGCGGCGGCGGCGGGGGAGGTCGGGCGCGTGCGGCTGGCCTTCGTCTCGACCATCGGCTTCGAGCACCTGCCGCTGTGGGTGCGCGACTTCCGCGCGCTGTGCCCGCAGGTGGCGCTGGAACTGGTCGAGGCGACCGGCGACGTGCAGCGCGAGGCGCTCGCGCGCGGCGAGATCGACGCCGGCCTGATGCTGCATTCCCCGGGCTTCGCGCCGCCCGGGCTCGACCGCCTGCCGGTGGCCGTCGAGCCGCTGGTGCTGGCGCTGCCCGAGGCGCATCCGCTGGCCGCCGCCGCGCGGCCGGCGCTCGCCGACGTGCTGGCCGAGCCGCTGGTGATCTTTCCGCGCCGCATCGTGCCGTCGCTGCACGACGCCATCCACGCGCTCTACCATGCCGCCGGCCGCGTGCCGGCGGTGGCGCAGGAGGCCATCCAGATGCAGACCATCGTCAACCTGGTGTGGGGCGGCGTCGGCGTGGCCTGGGTGCCGGAGAGCGTGACGCGCTTCCGCCGCGAGGGAGTGGTCTACCGGCGGGCGGAGGCGCTCGGCGACGCCGCCCCGGACTCCGGGCGGCGGCCCCGTGCCGGGTCCGCCGTCGCGCTGCCCGAATGCGAGACCAGCCTGGTCTGGCCGGCGGACCTCGACCACCCGGCGCTGGCGCGGTTCGTCCGCTTCGTGCGGGACCGCGATGGCGCCACGCCGCCGCCCTGACGCCGGTTCGACACGGGCCCACGGCACAATCCCCGGATGCTCATGTACCCGCAGATCGATCCGATCGCCCTCCAGATCGGCCCGCTCGCCGTCCACTGGTACGGCCTGACCTACCTCGCCGCCTTCGGGCTGTTCTACCTCCTCGGCACGCTGCGGCTGCGCCACGAGCCGTTCCGCTCCATCACCGGGCCCGGGGCCTGGTCGCGCAAGGACGTGGAGGACATCCTGTTCCTCGGCGTGATGGGCGTCATCGTCGGCGGCCGGCTGGGCTACTGCCTGTTCTACAAGCCGGGCTACTACCTCACGCACCCCCTGGAGATCTTCTACATCTGGCAGGGCGGGATGAGTTTCCACGGCGGGCTGCTGGGCGTCATCACGTCGATGATCTGGTTCGCCCGCTCGCGCGCCCGGCCGTACTGGCAGGTGATGGACTTCGTCGCGCCCTGCGTGCCGACCGGCCTGGCGGCGGGCCGCGTGGGCAACTTCATCAACGGCGAACTCTGGGGCCGCTTCGCGCCGGCCGACCTGCCCTGGGGCATGGTGTTCCCGCACAGCGGCTCGCTGCTGCCGCGTCACCCGTCGCAGGTCTACCAGTTCCTGCTCGAAGGGCTGCTGCTGTTCGTCTTGCTGTGGCTCTACGCGCGCAAGGACCGGCGCGAGCGGCGCGTGTCGGCCGTGTTCCTGATCGGCTACGGCGTGATGCGCTTCATCGCCGAGTACTTCCGCGAGCCCGACGACTTCCTCGGCCTGCTCGCGCTCGACATGAGCATGGGCCAGTGGCTGTGCGTGCCGATGGTCGCCTTCGGCATCTGGCTGTACGCGAGCGCCCCGCGGCGGCGCACGGTCGTCGCCGGCTCAGGCGACGCCGTCGGCGCGCGCCCGCTCGGCCGCTAGCCAGCCCGCCAGGGCGGCGGCGTCCATCGCAGGCGCGACGTGGGAGCCCTGGAACCCGTCGCAGCGCGCCTCGCGCAGGGCCCGCGCCGTCGCCGCCGTCGCCACGCCGTCGGCGACCACGCGCAGGCCCAGCGTGTGGCCCAGTCCGACGACGGCGCGCACGATGGCCAGGTGCGCCGGCTCGTCCAGCATCCGGTGCACCAGCGAACGGTCGATCTTGAGCGTGTCGATCGGAAACCGGTGCAGGTGGGCGAGGCTCGAATGGCCGGTCCCGAAGTCGTCGATCGACAGCGCCACGCCCAGCGCCCGGAGCGCGCGCAGGGGCGCCAGCGTGCGCTCGGACGCATCCTGGAGCGCCGACTCGCTCAGCTCGACCGCCAGGTGCGCCGGTGCCATGCCGTGGCGTCGCAAGGCCGCGCCCAGCGTCGCGACCAGTCCGGGGTCGCGCAGCTGCAGCGCCGACATGGCGATCGACAGCGCCACCGCGCCCAGGCCGGCGTCGCGCCAGGCCGCGTGCTGGGCGCAGGCCCGCTCGACGGCCCAGGCACCGATGCCCACGATCTGCCCCGACTCCTCCGCCACGGGAATGAATTCGGCCGGCGGCACCGCGCCGAGTTCGCCGTCGTCCCAGCGCAGCAGCACCTGCGCGCCCACCGTGCGGCCCGTGCGGGCATCGACGCGCGGCTGGAACGCCAGGCGCAGCGCCCCGCGCCCGATGGCGTGGCGCAGGTTCGACTCGATCTGCTGGCGGCGCCGGGCGCGCTCGTTCATCTCCGGGGTGAAGAAGCGCGCCGTGTCGCGCCCGCCCGCCTTGCCCTGGTACATGGCGACGTCGGCATGGCGCATGAGTTCGTCGATGTCGGCGCCGTCCTCGGGGTAGAGCGCGATGCCCACGCTGCACGAGACGTGCAGCGCGTGGCCGTCGATGTCGTGGGGCCGGCGCACCGCCGGCACCAGCCGCTCGACCAGCGCCAGCACGTCGTCGCCATCGGCGATGTCGCGCAGCACGACCACGAACTCGTCGCCGCCCAGGCGGCTGACCGTGTCGCCCGGCCGCACGGTGTCCAGCAGCCGTCGCGCCACCGACTTCAGCAGGGCGTCGCCCACGTGGTGGCCCAGCGAGTCGTTGATGACCTTGAAGCGGTCCAGGTCGAGGAACAGCACACCCACGCGCCGCCCGTGGCGGCGCGCTTCCTGGATCGCGTGACCCAGGCGCTCGACGCACAGGACGCGGTTGGGCAGCTCGGTGAGCACGTCGTGCAGCGCCAGGTAGCGGATGCGTTCCTCGCTGCGCTTCCTGTCGCTGATGTCGATCGACGTGAAGATGTAGTGCGAGACCCGGTCCGGCCCGTCGCGCACCACGCTCGCCATCACCCAGGCCGGGTAGCGGGTGCCGTTGCGCCGGCGCACGCCGGCCTCGCCCTGCCAGGCGCCGCGCTGGTCGAGCGCGCGCCAGAAGCCCGGAGCGTCCAGCGTGGCGTCGGCCAGCAGGTAGTCCGGCGTCGCGCCGACGAGTTCGCGCGCGTCGTGGCCGGTGTGGCGGGTGAGGGCCCGGTTGACCGTCAGGATGGCGTGCTGCGCGTCGATGATCATGATGCCCTCGGAGGAGGCCTCGAACACCTTGGCCCAGAGTTCCAGGCGCTGCTCCAGCTGCTTCAGGTGGTTGACGGGCGTGAAGGCGGTCAGCACCGCGTCGCGGCCCTGGTAGGTGAAACGCCGCGCCGACAGCACGGCCCACGAGGGCTGCCGGCCGCCGCGCCAGCGCACCTCGAATTCGTCCACCGCGTCGCGGTCGGCCAGCTGCTGGAAGAAGCGGGCGCGCACGGCGGGTTCCAGCCCCTGGGCCCAGGGGTCGCCCTCGCGTCCGCCGAGCCATTCCCGCGCGGGCAGGTTGGCGTCGAGCACCTCGTGGCCCGGCACGGCCGTGACCATGATCGGGATCGGGATGGCCGCGACGAAGTCGCGCTGGGCCTCGGCCGCGCGCGCGCTGGCGGCGAGTTCCTGCTGCACGCGCCGCTCGCGGTCGAGCTGCGCGAGCATGTCGTTGAAGCCCACGACCAGGCGTCCGATCTCGTCGCCGCTGTCCCAGCGCGCGCGCAGCGTGTGGTCGCCCGTGCGGCGCACCGTGTCGACCACGCCGGAGAGCCGCGCGAGCGGCAGCGCGATCTGCCGCGCGACGTGGTAGACGGCGCCCAGGATCAGCAGCAGCAGGAACAGCGCCGTGCCCAGGTGCAGCCACATGCGGGTGAAGAAGCCCCGTTCGCGCGCCGCCAGCAGCGCGTCGAGGTCGGTGCCGGCGTCGGTCCAGGCCGCGTCGAGGTCGTCCAGAAGCGACTGTCGCGCCGCCTCGAAGGCCGCCACGGGGGCCTCGGCGCGGTCCTCGAACGCCGCGCGCGCCGCCCGCTGGAACGCCTCGATGCCCGTGCGCAGCCGCTCGCGCGAGGCGTCCAGGTGCCGGCGCGAAGGACCGGTGGCCGCCGCGAAGGCCTCCTCGTAGTCGCTCCGGATGGCGGCGGCGACGGCCTCCACCCTGCCTTCGAGGACGAAATGGCGGGTGCGCGCCTGCGCCCCCGCGGCGCCGTCTCCGCGCGAGCGGCCCAGGTGCGCGTCCAGCGCCGAGACCAGCTCCAGCAGTTCCGGAAAACGCAGCAGCACCAGCGACATCGTGTAGTAGCTGTCGAGGTCGGGGTCGAGGATGAGGTTGGACTGGTTGCCCACGCGCGTCACCAGCGCGCGACCGCGCTCGAGCGCCACGCGCTCCAGCCCGGCGCGCGCCGCGTCCCCGGCGGCGGCGTTGCGCGCGCGCGCGACGGCCTGCCGGAAGGCGAGGCTCGGCTCGGCGCTGTGCAGCCCGTCCCCGTGGCGGCGCTCCACGGCCTCCAGCTGGGTGTCCGATGCCGGGTTCGCCCCGCGCCAGCCCGCCAGGGCGAGCAGCGACGGCTGCAGCGCACGGATGTAGGCGATGCCCGCCATCTCCTTGCGGCCGAAATCGATGGCGATGAACTTCTCGTTGATCAGGATGCCGCTGATGAAGATGACGGCGGTCAGGTCCAGCAGGTAGATGACGAGCAGCTTGCGCCCGACACTGAGCCGGCCGAGTCGGCGGGTGAGGAGGTTCAACATGCGAGGGAGGGGAATCTGGGAAACCCCTCAAGCAAGCGTCGTGCCCCCGATCGCACGCCAACTTCATCGAATATAGCTATAAAGTATTACTAAATGAATTCAATCGATGGCTTCGTCGGTCATCCGGTTTCGGCTGGACCGATTCCGGAGGCCGCCGTCCCGCCCGGCTGGACCGCGTGGTGCGACGGCAGCGCGTTGCCCAACCCGGGGCGCATGGGATGGGGCGTGGTGCTGGTGGCGCCCGACGGGCGACGCCACGCGCTGTCGGGGTCGGGCGGCGCGGCGATCGGCTGCAACAACGAGGCCGAACTGCGCGGCGTCATGGCCGCCCTGGCCGCCCTGCGCGCGCACGGGGCCGGCGCGGCGGTGGTGTGCTGCGACAACAGCGTGGTGGTGGCGCAGCTGGGCGGGGCGGTGGACGGAGGCCGCGCCGTGCGTCCCATCGCCCGTCTGGCCGGGCGGTTCGACGAGGCGCGCGCCGCGCTGCGATCGCTGGCCGACGTCCGCGTCGTCTGGATCCCCGCGCACCGCAACCGGGAGGCCGATGCGCTGGCGCGCGCGGCGCTGGGCCTGACGACGCCGCGCCCGGTCGCGCCGCGCCATAAGAAGCGCCGCTGAGGCGCCGTCCCCCGGTGTCAGCCGGCCAGGCCCACGTACACGTGCTGCACGTCGTCGTTGGCGTCGATGGCGGCCAGGAAGGTCTCGACCTCCTCGAGGTCCTCCGCGCTCAGCGACGCCGGGTCGATCGGGTTCTTCGCCCGGTAGCCCAGCCGGGAGGCGACGACGCGGAAGCCGTGCGCGGGCAGGGCGCGGCCGACCAGGTCGAGGTCGGCCGGCGCGGTGAGGAAGCGCGCGGTGCCCTCGTCGTCGCCGGGCTCGAAGTCCTGCGCGCCGGCCTCGATGGCGGCGAGCTCGGCATCGGCCCCGGGGGCCGCCGGCTCGGCCTCGATCAGGCCCAGGTGGTCGAAGTCCCACGCCACCGAGCCGGACGTGCCGAGCTGGCCCTTGCGGAACAGCACGCGCATCTCGGGCGCGGTGCGGTTCACGTTGTCGGTCAGGCACTCGACCATCACCGGCACGCGGTGCGGCGCGAAGCCCTCGTAGATCACGTGCTCGAAGTGCACCGCCTCGCCCGTCAGGCCGGCACCCTTGCGGATGGCGCGATCGAGCGTGTCCTTGGGCATCGACACCTTGCGCGCCTGCTCGACCACCAGCCGCAGCCGGGCGTTGGAGGCCGGGTCGGCGCCGCCGCGCGCGGCCACCATGATTTCCTTGGCCAGTTTGCCGAACAGCCGGCCCTTGGCGTTGGCGGCCACGTCCTTGTGCTTTGCTTTCCACTGCGCGCCCATGTCGATCCGTCCTTGGTGTCGTTTTGAAGGTGGGTGGTTATAAGCCCTGGACGCCGGGCGCCGCGTCCTCGTCCAGCGACCGGCGCGTGTGGAATTCGCGCGCCTCGCCCGTCACCGGGTCGGTGAAGGCGAGCGAGCGGGCCAGCAGGCGCAGGGGGCGCGCGTGGTCCTCGTGGTCGGTCTCGGGCCGCAGCACCGGGTAGATCGGGTCGTCCACGATCGGCACGCCGAGCGCGGCGCAATGCACGCGCAGCTGATGGCGGCGGCCGGTGACCGGCGACAGGCGCAGGTGCGCGACGGCCGGCCCCGGCCGGCCGATCAGCGCGAAGCGCGTCTCCGAGTTCGGCTCGCCCGCGACCTCGCACGTCTTCATGAAGGCGTGCGGGTCGACCGCGAGGCGGGTGCGCCGCGACGGCGGCAGCACGGTGCCGGCCGGCCAATGGACGAGGGCCTCGTAGGTCTTTTGCACGCGGCGCTCGGCGAACAGGCCCTGGTAGGCCCCGCGCGTGGCCGGGTCGACGCAGAACAGCACCAGCCCGGCGGTGCCGCGGTCGATGCGGTGGACGGGCACCAGGTCGTCGAGGCCGAGCTCGCGCTTCAGGCGCGCCAGCAGGGTCTCCCGCAGGTACTTGCCGGTCGGCGCGACCGGGAGGAAGTGCGGCTTGTCGACCACCAGCAGGCGTTCGTCGCGCCACAGCACCTCGTGCGCGAAGGGCACGCGCGGCTCGTCGGGGAGGGATCGGTAGTAGTAGACGCGTTGGTGCGGCGCGTAGGGGCGCTCGGCCGTCACGCGGCCACCGTGTTCGTCGACGACCTCGGCGGCCGCGAAGCGCGCGAGCCACGTCTCGCGCGCGACGCCGGGGAAGCGATGGAGCAGGAAGTCGAGAAAGGTCGGCCAGGCGCCCGGGGGCAGGCCGACGCAGCTCGGCCCTATGCCGTCGCGGGTGGGCAGGGGCAGGGGCGGGCGATCGGGCGGGGAGGGGGCTTTCGGTGCGGCCAAGGATGGGATCGTCGGGGAAGCGGGACCGCCGAATCTACGCCCCGTGCCCGGGAGGCGTTCCCGGGGCCGGTTCAGTCGTGCAGCGACGACAGGAACTGCCTCAATTCCGCCGTCTGCGGGTTGCCGAACAGCTCGGCGGGCGGTCCCATCTCGTGGACGCGGCCCTGGTGCATGAAGATCACACGGTCGCTGACCTTGCGCGCGAAGCCCATCTCGTGCGTGACCATGAGCAGCGTCATGCCCTCCACGGCCAGCGACTCCACCACGCGCAGCACCTCGCCGACGAGCTCGGGGTCCAGCGCCGAGGTGATCTCGTCGCACAGCAGCACCGCCGGCTCCATCGCCAGCGCGCGCGCGATGGCCACGCGCTGCTGCTGGCCGCCGGAGAGCTGGTCGGGCATGGCGTCGAACTTCTCCGCCAGGCCCACGCGCGCGAGCAGCTTGCGCGCCTGCGAGGCGGCCTCGGCCTGGGCGCGCCGCTTGACCAGCGTGGGCGCGAGCATCACGTTCTTGCCCACCGTCAGGTGCGGGAAGAGGTTGAAGCCCTGGAAGATCATGCCCACGCGCTGGCGCAGCTCGCGCATGGCCATCGCGCTGTCGTGCAGCAGCGGCTTGCTGTCGACCGTGAGCGCGCCTTCCTGGAACGCCTCCAGGCCGTTGATGCAGCGCAGCAGCGTGCTCTTTCCCGAACCGCTCTTGCCGATGATGGCGATGACCTCGCCGCGCTTGACGCTCAGGTCGATGCCCTTCAGGACCTCGTTGGCGCCGTAGGACTTGCGCAGCGCGGTGATCTGCACGATGGGCGCGCCGCCCGGCGCGCGGCGCGACGGGTGGACGACGGGGGTGGCTTCAGCGACGGTTGACATGGGTTCTTCTCTCCAGATGTTTGGCAAACAGGCTGATGGGGAAACACAGGGCGAAGTACAGCAGCGCGACGCAGCTGAAGACGACGAAGGGCTTGAAGGTGGCGTTGGAGATCATCCCGCCGGCCTTGGTGAGTTCGATGAAGCCGATGACCGAGGCGAGCGCCGTGCCCTTGACCACCTGCACCAGGAAGCCGACCGTCGGCGCGGTGGCGATCCGCACGGCCTGCGGCAGCACGACGTGGCGCATCTGCTCGCCGAAGCTCAGCGCCAGGCTGGCGGACGCTTCCCACTGGCCCTTGGGGATGGAGGCGACGCAGCCGCGCCAGATCTCGGCCAGGAAGGCGCTGGTGTAGAGCGTGAGCGCCACGCTCGCGGCCGTCCACGCCGAGACGTCGATGCCGAACAGCGCGATGCCGAAGTACGCGAGGAACAGCTGCATCAGCAGCGGCGTGCCCTGGAACAGCTGCACGTACACGCCGATGGCGCGCTGCGCGCCGCGCCCGCCGCGCAGCCGCGCGAACAGCAGCAGGCCGCCGACCACGCCGCCGCCGACGAAGGCGATGGCCGACAGTGCCACCGTCCAGCGCAGCGCGAGCAGCAGGTTGCGCAGGATGTCCCAGAGGGAGAACTCGACCATGGGGAGGCTTTCCTGTTGTTGTTGCGGTCGGGGACCGGTCAGCGGCCGAAGAAATATTTCGGCCCGGCCCAGTCGAGCAGGCGCCGCAGCGCCACCGACAGCGCCAGGTAGATCAGCGTGGCGACGATGAAGGACTCGAAGGCGCGGAAGTTGCGGCTCTGGATCAGGTTGGCCGCGTAGCTCAGCTCCTCCGTGGAGATCTGGCCGCAGACCGCCGAGCCCAGCATCACGATCACGATCTGGCTGACCATCGAGGGCCAGACCTTCTTGAGCGCGGGCGGCAGCACGACGCGGAAAAAGACCTGCACGCGGTCGAGCGCCAGGCTCACGGCGGCCTCGATCTGGCCCCGGGGCGTCGCCTCGATGCCGGCGCGCACGATCTCGGTGGCGTAGGCCCCGAGGTTCAGCGTCATGGCGATCACCGAGGCCATCTCCGCCGACAGCTTGAAGCCCGCCGCCGGCAGGCCGAAGAAGATGAAGAACAGCTGCACGATGAAGGGCGTGTTGCGGATCAGCTCCACGTACGCGCCGACCCCCCAGCGCAGCCACGTCGGACCGCCCGAGCGGGCCCAGGCGCAGAACACGCCCACCGCCATGCCCACGACGGTGGCGATCGCGGTGAGCCCGACGGTCCATGCCACGCCCCGGAGCAGCAGGGGCCACTGGGCGAGGACCGCCAGGAAATCGAAGGTGATGCGCATGGCCGGGTGCTTCCGTCGGGACCGGTCGGGATCAGCTCGGCAGGTCGCCCGACGGGCGGCCGAGCCACTTCTTCGACAGCGCGTCGAGCTCGCCGGCCTTCTTGGCCTCGGCCAGGATGTCGTTGACCTTCAGGCGCAGCTTGTCCTCGCCCTTGGCCACGCCGATGAAGTTGGGGCTGTCCTTGAGCAGCAGCTTGAACTCGGCGCCCACGCCGGGATTCTTGGCCATCATGTTGCCCGCGACCGAGGCGCTGGTCGCCACCAGCTGCGTCTGGCCGGCGACGAAGGCGGCGATGGTGGCGTTGTTGTCCTCGAAGCGCTTGACGTCGACGCCCGCGGGGGCGACCTTGGCCAGTTCCTGGTCCTCCATCGCGCCGCGCGTGACGGCCACGCTCTTGCCGGCCAGGTCGCCCCAGCCCTTGATCGCCATCGACTTGGGCGCGAACACGGCCTGGAAGAAGGGCGAGTAGGCGCTCGTGAAGTCGATCACCTTCTCGCGGTCGGGGTTCTTGCCGAGCGTGGAGACCACCAGGTCGGCCTTGCGCGTCTGCAGGTAGGGCACGCGGTTGGCGCTGGTCACGGGCACCAGCTCGACCTTCACGCCGAGCTTGGCGGCGATCAGCCTGGCCACGTCGACGTCCAGGCCCTGGGGCGCCATGTCGGTGCCGACGAAGCCGTAGGGCGGGTAGTCGGTCGGGATGGCGATCTTGATCGACTTGGCCTTCATGACGTCGTCGAGCGCCGCCTGGGCGTGCGCGCCGGCCGAGGCGAGGAGGGTGGCCGCTGCGGCGAGGCCGAGCGCGAAGGCGCGTTTGGTGATGAGAGGGGTCATAACAGGGCTCCTAGGTAGGTGGATGAATCGTCGGGGGTGGGTTCGTCGGCGGCCGCTGGCACGCTGCCCGCGACCGCGGTGCCGCCGGCCAGGGGCGCGAGCGCGTCGCGCAACTGCGCCAGCGGGTCGTGGTCGCAGCGCGCGCGCAGGGCGGCGTGCACGGTGCCGATGTGTTCGGACATCAGGGCCTCGGCGCTGGCCGCGTCGCCGCGTGCGAGGGCCTCGACGATGCGCACGTGGTCGGCGCAGGATTGCGCGGCGTCGTGGGTGGACTGGTAGCGCATCGCGATCAGCGTGGTGCGCGCGGTGAAGTCGCGCAGGGTGTCGGCCAGCAGGGTGTTGCCCAGGCACTCGGCCAGGCAGACGTGGAAGTCGCCCAGCAGGAAGCTGCGGGTGCCGATGTCGGTGTCGTCGGCGATGGCGGCCTGCTCGCGCGCGAGGTGGGCGCGCAGGCGGCCGAGCGCGACCGCGCCGATGCGCCCGGACTGGCCGGCGCTGCGGATCAGCCCGACCTCGATCACCCGGCGCGCCTCGAAGGCCTCGCGCGCCTCGTCCTGCGAGGGCTCGATGACGAACCAGCCGCGCCGCGCGCTCACGGTCACGATGCCGCGCGCGGCCAGCCGGGTCAGCGCCTCGCGCACGATGGTGCGGCTGCAGCCGAACAGCATCGCCAGTGGCTGTTCGCCCAGCCGGGAGCCGGGCGCGAGCTTGCGCGCCATCACCGCCTCGATGATGCGTGCACTGATTTCGGAAGCGGAGATCGACATGTCACCGTGCGTCAGCAGCTTCCGTGCCAACTGGTATGCAAGATGTGCGCACCACGAAGGCGCAAAGATGCAAACCTTTCGTGCTACTTCCCTGCGATGCTCGGGCGGCGATCCGTGGGCCTCGGGCATGGGAAATCCGCCCGACTCATGGTCCACTGTCGCCGCGATCCGACGACACGGACGAAGACCGAGACGACCACAACGATTGGAGACGACCCATGAATCCAGACCTCGACCGGCGCCACCTGTTGCGCCTGGCCACCCGCACCACCGCCACCGCCGCCGGGGCTTCGGCCCTGGGCCTGTTCGGCGCGCTCGCCTCGCCGGCGCATGCCCAGGCGGGCTGGCCGGCCCGGCCGGTGACGATGATCGTGCCGTTTCCCGCCGGCGGCGGCACGGACGCCTTCGCCCGGCCGTTCTCGGCGCAGTTCTCGCGCGCGACCGGCCAGACGCTGGTGATCGACAACCGCGGCGGCGCCGGCGGCACGCTCGGCGCCGGCATCGCCGCCAAGGCGCAGCCCGACGGCTACACGCTGTTCATGGGCGCGGTGCACCACGCCATCGCACCGGCGGTGTACCCGCGCCTGGACTACGACATCGAACGCGACTTCGTCCCGCTCATGCTGCTGGCCAACGTGCCCCAGGTGCTGGTGGTCAATCCGCAGCGCGTGAAGGTCGCCAACCTGCGCGAGTTCCTCGACCTGGCGAAGAAGAACCCCGGCCGGCTGAACTACGCCTCGGCCGGCGCCGGCACCTCGCACCACCTGGCCGGGGAACTGTTCAAGCTGCAGACCGGCGTCTTCATCACCCACATCCCCTACCGGGGCGCCGGCCCGGCGCTGCAGGACCTCATCGCCGGCAACGTCGACGTCATGTTCGACGGGCTGGGTTCGTCGGCCCAGCACATCAAGGCCGGTCGCATCAAGGCGCTGATGGTCTCGGGCACCCGGCGCAATCCCGCCTTCCCCGACGTGCCGTGCGCCGCCGAGGTGGGTCTGCCGGACTACACCGTGACCACCTGGTACGGCCTCTGGGCACCCCGGGGCACGCCGGGCGAGCTCCAGGCGCGCATCATCGAGAGCGCGCGCAAGGCGCTCGCGGCCGACGACCTGCGCACCATCTGGGCGGCCAACGGCTCGGAGATCCCGGACCTCGCGACCACGGCGTTCGGCGGCTTCGTCAACGCCGAGGTCCGGCGCTGGGCCACCGTCGTCAAGGCCTCCGGCACCAAGCTCGACTGACCCCGATGTCCGGCGCGACCCGCCTGCAGCACCCGGCGGCACCGTGCACCGCGACGGCGCCTGCGCCTTCAGCGGCTGGCCCGCCGCGTGCTTCCGATGCGCATCGCGCCGGCGGCGGGCGATCCCCCCGATCCCTTCGACCTTTCCGTTCCTTCTTCGAGTTTTCCCTGCCAGACGAACCATGAACGCTCCATCGACCTCCTCGCCCGCGGGCAACGCCAACCTCTTCGTCGCGCTGCGCGGCGGCTTCCCGTGCGACCTCGACGCCATCGCCATCGAGACCGACGAGGGCCAGCGCCACACCTGGCGCGACCTCGACCAGGCCAGCGCGCGCATCGCGAACCTGCTCGACGCGCTGGCCCTGCCACCGGCCTCGCGCATCGCCGTGCAGGTGGAGAAGTCGGTCGAGGCCGTGGCGCTGTACCTGGGGACGCTGCGCGCGGGCCATGTCTTCCTGCCCCTGAACACCGCCTACCGCAGCGCCGAGATCGCCTACTTCATCGGCAACGCCGAACCCGCCGTGGTGGTGTGCGGCAGCGCCAACGCCGACTGGGTGGCGCCCATCGCCGTGGAGGCCGGCACGCGCCACGTCTTCACGCTCGACGACGACCGCACCGGCACGCTCCTCGACGTGGCCGCGCAGTGCCCCGACCAGCACGTGCCGGCCATGAAGGCCGACGACGACCTCGCGGCCATCCTCTACACCAGCGGCACCACCGGGCGCAGCAAGGGCGCCATGCTCACGCACCGCAACCTGCGCTCCAACGCCGAGGTGCTCAAGGACTACTGGGGCTGGACCGAGGGCGACGTGCTGATCCACGCGCTGCCGATCTTCCACGTCCACGGCCTGTTCGTCGCGCTGCACGGCGCGCTGCTCAACGGCAGCCGGATGATCTGGTTCGACCGCTTCGATCCGAAGAAGGTGGTGGCGCGGCTGGCCGACGCCACCGTCTTCATGGGGGTGCCCACGCTGTACGTGCGCATGCTGGCGGAGCCGGGCCTCACGAAGGAGGCCTGCGCGCGCATGCGGCTGTTCATCTCCGGCTCGGCGCCGCTGCTGATCGAGACCTTCGAGACGTGGCGCGAACGCACCGGCCACACCATCCTGGAGCGCTACGGCATGAGCGAGACGGCGATGCTCACCTCCAACCCCTACCGCCCGGTACAGGGCGAGCGGCGCGGCGGCACCGTGGGCTTTCCGCTGCCCGGCGTCAACCTGCGGGTGCGCACGGCCGACGACCACGGCGGCGGCGAATTCCGCGACTGCGCCACCGACGAGATCGGCGGCATCGAGGTCGTCGGGCCCAACGTCTTCGCCGGCTACTGGCGCATGCCGGAGAAGACGCGCGAGGAGTTCACGGCCGACGGCTTCTTCAAGACCGGCGACGTCGGGCGCATCGACGGCCTGGGCTACGTCACCATCGTCGGGCGCAGCAAGGACCTCATCATCAGCGGGGGCTACAACGTCTACCCGGCCGAGATCGAGGGTGTCATCAACGAGATGCCGGGCGTGACCGAGAGCGCCGTGATCGGCGTGCCGCACCCGGATTTCGGCGAGGTGGGCGTGGCGCTGGTGGTGGCGCGCAAGGACGAGCGGCCCGACGCCGAGGCGATCCTCGCGGCGTTGCGCCGCCAGCTCGCCAACTTCAAGATCCCCAAGCGCTGCTTCGTGGTCGACGAGCTGCCGCGCAACACCATGGGCAAGGTGCAGAAGGCGGCCCTGCGCGAGCAGCACAAGGGGCTGTTCGCCGGCAGCACGGCCGCCGCCGGCGCGGGCAACGCCCGCGCCGAGCCGATCAGGCCGGCAGCGCGGTGAGCGTGGCGGGCTCGTCCACCGGCACGCCGTTGGCGTTGCTGCGGAACTGCGCCGCCATGTCGTAGACCGCCTTGCGCACGCGCATGATCGAGCCGAGCGGGCGGTGCGCGGCCAGCGAATGCCAGGGCGAGAACGACATGCCGTCGTCCACCGCCGCCGAACGCGCGGCGCTCCACGCCACCTGCGGCCGCGCGCTCAGGCGGGCGACGGCGACGTAGGGGCTGCGGTCCTCGGGCCATTCGACCGAGGCGTCCTCGATCGGCATCGCCTCGATGTCGGTGCACAGCTGCACGCGCAGTTCCCACTCGCCGCCGTTGTGGGCGAAATGCTGCAGCACGGCCTCGCGGATGACATCGGGTCCGTCGCCCAGATCGAGCAGGTTGCCGGTCAGCGCCACCAGTTCGGCCGACACCGGCGCGAGCGAGAGCTTGGCCATGTAGGGGCCATGGCGCAGCGGCACCTGCGTGTAGAAGGTCTCCCCGAGGATGTGCGTGGCCGGATGGCCGCCCATGGTCTTGAACGTGGCGACCTCGCCGCCGGCCTTCTCGACCAGCGTCTCCAGGCCGCGCAGGGCCGCCGAGAGCGCCTTCTTCAGGCCGGAGGCCTTGTCGGTGGTGGCGGCGAGCAGCTTGAGCGGACCCAGGAAGGCCTTGGCCGTGGGCGCGCTGAAGACCGGGCCGTTGACCAGGATGAAGTCCTGCGTGACGTCGCCTTCCGAGCCCGAGACGCGATCGCCCTCGACGCCGACGACCTTCAGCGCCACGCCGCGCGGCGTGGAGACGGCGTCGTCGAGCAGGTCGCCGGGCGTGGTGGAGAAGCGCATGGCGACGGGGTAGGTGCCCGCCTTGGCGAACAGGCCCTGCGCCAGCCGCTCGGGCAGTCCGTCCAGGACCCGCAGTTCGGCCAGCAGCAGGCCGTGGCTCTTGGCGTGCACGCTGCGGTAGGCATGGCCCTCGTCCCGGTGGACGGTCTCGCTGATCTCGTGCAGGGTTTCCTTCAGCGCGCGGGTCGTCTCGGCCTCGTCGTCCTCGAGCGATTCGTATGCGGGCTGGTAGCGCAGTGGCTCGGCGGCGTGGGGCAGGGGAGCGGACATCGTGGTTTCCTTCGGGGTTGGACGCGGCGCGGGGCGCCGTCGCGTCAGTATTCGAAGGAGGACCGCGCCGGACCGTCAGTGGCGCCGACGACGCCTTGTGGGACGACATGGCGTCGTTCCGGGAAGCGCAGGGTCGCGGCGTGGAGGGCCGGACCGGGGAGAGAAGGTGTCTGCGAATGTGCACCGGACCCGCATCCTGAACCAGGGTTCAGGTGGGCGAGGGCAGCCCGACTTCGGGTTCATCTGACGCGAGATGATCACGCCCGTCGGGCGATGTACCAAGCCCGGCTCCGGAGAGCATTGGAACAAGGAAATATTAAGCCCGGCGCGCACCGCAGACAGGGGCGATTCTATGCCCGGCGACCCGGCCGGCACGCCGCGTCAGGGCAAATGAGGGTCGCCGGCAAGGGCTTGATCGAGGCGCTTGACGAGCGCGCCGAGACGGTCCTCTCCCGCCGGCGGCGCAGCGGGCGGGGCGGTCCGCCGGGCCAGGACCTCGGCCTCGGCCTCGATCCGCGCGCGCGTGGCGGCGGCCGCCTCGACCTCGGCGCGCGCGCGGTCCGCGGCCGCCGCGACGCGTTCCGCCCGGGCCTGCTCGGCCGCCTGCGCGGCGGCCTCGGCCGCGGCCGCGCTCGCCTCGGCCGCGGCGGTCTGCTGCCCGAGGTCGTAGGCCAGGTGCAGCGAGGCCAGCACCGCGATGCGGTCGCGCGCGCGCACCTTGCCGGCGTCGCGGATGCGGCACATCGTGAGGTCGACCCGCTCGACGGCATCGCGCAGCCGGGCCTCGCCGCCCTCGGGGCAGCCCAGCAGGTAGCTCTGGCCCATGATCTGGACTTCGATCTGCTTCATCGGACGGCCGCGGCGGAGGCGAACGCGGGTGGCGAGGACGGGGCGGGCGGCGGGGTGGCGTCGTCGTGCGGCGGCTCGGCCGGCAGGCGCTCGAGCACGGCGTCCAGGCGCAGGCGGGCCTCGGCGAAGCGCGCCAGCAGCGCGTCGCGCTCCTGTGCCAGGGCGCTCACCTGATCCTGCAGCCGCGCGTTCGCGCGCAGGACTTCCTCGTGGCGCGCCAGCAGGCGCTCGACGCGCACGGCGATCTGGTCGATGGGGCTCGGGTCGGACATGGAAACGATTGTATGAGTGCTGTTCCGAAAGATGCCTCACTTAGAATCCGCCGCGTTGGTGCTCGCGCCGCGGTTCACGCGGTGCAGTTCAACGGGAAGCAGGAGCCAGACGCCCCCCGGGCCGAGGCCAGCCTGCGCTGCCCCCGCAACGGTCCAGCAGACGGCGTCCTCACCGGCGCCACTCCCGCCAATTCGCCACTGGGCGCCCTGAAACAGGTGCCTGGGAAGGCGGTGGGAGATGCGCTGCAAGCCCGGATACCGGCCAACGAGGAGACGGCGCCGCGTGCGCCGTCGTGACACCCAGACGTCCGGCGGGGAAGCCGGGCAGGGTTTTGGTTTCCCGAGTTTCCTGTTCCATGAAAAATTCCGTTTCCCTCGCCGGCGCGTGCCGGTCCGCACCCGCACGCCTGTTGCCCGCGACGCTGGCGATCGCCGCCGCCTGGCCCGTGCTCGCCTCGGCCCAGGCGCAGCCCGCCGACGACGTGCTGCGCGAGACCGTGGTGACCGCCACGCGCGTCGAGCAGCCGCTGGCCGATCTGGTGAGCGACGTCTCCATCGTCGACCGCGCCACCATCGAGCGCAGCGGCGCGACCGGCGTGGCCGACGTGCTCGCGCGCCTGCCGGGCATCGAGATCGTGCGCAACGGCGGCATCGCCAATGCGAGCAGCGTGTTCCTGCGCGGCGCCGAGTCGCGCTTCACGGCCGTCTACCTCGATGGCGTGCGCATCGACTCGCAGTCCACCGGCGGCGTGGCGTGGGAGGCGATCCCGCTGGCGCAGATCGACCGCATCGAGGTCCTGCGCGGTCCCGCCGCCGCGGTCTACGGCTCCGACGCGATCGGCGGTGTCGTGCAGCTGTTCACCCGGCGCGGCGAGGGTCCGGCGCGCCCCTACGTCGGCATCGGCCTGGGCAGCCACGACCTGCGCCGCGCCGAGGCCGGCGTGAGCGGCTCGGCCGGCGTGGGCGGCGCGTTCGACTACTCGCTCGGCGCCGCCTACGAGGAGAGCCGCGGCTTCGACGTCCAGCCGCGCAGCCTGCGCTCGCCGCTGCGCAGCGGGCCCTTCGCCGCCGACGGCTTCACCAGCCCGGACCGCGACGGCTACCGCATCAGCTCGGCCAACGCGCGTCTGGGGTTCCGGATCAGCGCGACGCAGCGCATCGAGACCACGCTGCTGACGAGCGACACCCAGGCGAAGTACGACGCCCGCGTCTCCGGCACGCGGCCGCCGGCGGCCTTCGCCGACGACACCAACGCCAACACGCTGCGCACCGCCGGCGCGGCGTGGATCGCCAAGTGGAGCGACCTCTACAGCACGCGCGTGCAGGTCACCGACAGCCGCAGCACCTACGAGACGGCGCCGTCGTTCTACCGCACCGAGACGCAACTGCGCGGCTACCTGTTCCAGAACGAACTGCGCTTCGGGCCGCACCTGGTGACCGCCGCGCTGGAGCGCCGCGAGGACGCGCTGGACAATGCCGCCACCGCGTTCGTGCCGCGCCTGGCGCGCGATCGGTCGCAGAACGCGCTGGCGCTGGGCTACGGCTTCGTGCAGGGCCCGCACTCGCTGCAGCTGCACGCGCGCCACGACGACGACAGCGAGTTCGGCGGCAAGTCCACCGGCAGCGCCGCCTACGGCTTCGCGATCACGCCGCAGTGGCGCGCGACCGCCTCGGCGGGCACGTCGTTCCGCGCGCCGACGCTCTACCAGCGCTTCAGCCAGTACGGGGTCGCCAGCCTGCAGCCGGAGGAGGGCGAGAACGTCGAGGTCGGTCTGCGCTACACGCAGGGCGCGACGACCGCCGGCATCGTCGCCTACCGCAACCGCATCACCAACCTGATCACCTTCGGTCCGGCGGGCGTGGGCACCTGCCAGGACCGCAACGTCGGTTGCTACGCCAACACGGCGCGCGCCCAGTACGAGGGCGTGACGCTGTCGGGTGGCCACCGCATCGGCGACGTGACGCTGCGCGCGTCGGCCGACTTCCAGGACCCGCGCGACCTCGACACCGACCGCCAGCTCGCGCGGCGTTCGCGCCGCCACGCCACCGTGGGAGCCGACTGGCGCCTGGCCGGCTGGACGCTGGGCGCGGAGGTGCAGACCTCAGCGATGCGCTGGGACGACGCCGCCAACACGCGCCGCCTGGGTGGCTATGCGCTGCTGAACCTGTCGGCGACGACGCAGCTCACGCGCGAGATCGGCCTGGTGGCGCGCCTGGACAACGTCGGCGACAAGGACTACCAGCTCGCGCGCACCTACGCCACCGGCGGCCGCCGGGGCTACGTCGGCCTGAAGTGGACGCCGCAGTGAGCGTGGCGGCCGGTCACGCGCCGCCGGCCGGGCCGGCCGCCTGCGCCGCCGTGCTGGTGGCGGCGCCGGCCTCGGGCCAGGGCAAGACGACCGTCGCCGCCGCGCTGGCGCGGCTGCACGCGCGCGCCGGCCGGCGCGTGCGGGTCTTCAAGTGCGGGCCGGATTTCCTCGACCCGCAGTGGCTGGCGCTGGCCTCCGGCGCGCCGGTGCATTCGCTGGACCTGTGGATCAACGGCGAAGCCGACTGCCGCGCGCGCCTGCACGCGGCCGCCGCGTCGGCCGACCTGCTGATCGTCGAGGGCGTCATGGGCCTGTTCGACGGCCGGCCGAGCGCGGCCGACCTGGCCACCCGCTTCGGCCTGCCGGTGCTGGCCGTGATCGACGCGCGGGCGATGGCCGGGACCTTCGGCGCCCTGGCCCTGGGCCTGCGCGCGTTCCAGCCCGGCCTGCCGTGGCTGGGCGTGCTGGCCAACCGCGTCGCGAGCGAGCGCCACGCCGGCATGCTGCGCGACGCCCTGCGTCAACCGGACCAATGGCTGGGCGGCCTGCCGCACGGCGCGGCCTTCGCGCTGCCCGAGCGCCACCTGGGGCTGGTGACGACCGGCGACACCGCCGACGCGCTCGCGCGCCTGGACGCCGCCGCCGACGCGCTGGCCGCGACGCCGCTGGGCGCGCTGCCGGTCGCGGCGCTGCCCCGGGTGCGCTTCGAGGCGCCGCCGGCGCCGGCCGCGTCGCGCGACGCAGCCGGCGCCGGCGCGGCGCGGCCCCTGGCCGGGCGCACGGTCGCCGTGGCGCGCGACGCCGCCTTCGCCTTCATCTACCCGGCCAACCTCGCGGTGCTGGAGGACCTGGGCGCGCGGGTCGCCTTCTTCGCACCGCTGGCGGGCGACAGCCTGCCGCCCTGCGACGCGGTCTGGCTGCCCGGCGGCTACCCCGAACTCCACGCCGCCGCGCTCGCGGCCTGCCTGCCGCTGCGCGCGGCGCTGCACGCGCACGCCGCCGCTGGCCGGCCGGTCTGGGCCGAGTGCGGCGGGATGATGGCGCTGTTCGACACGCTCGTCACCGCCGATGGCGCCAGCCATGCGATGTGGGGCCTGCTGCCCGGCCGCTCGACGATGCAGGGGCGCCTCGCCGGGCTCGGCCCGCAGGCCCTGCGGCTGGGCGACGGCGAGACGCTGCGCGGCCACACCTTCCACTATTCGACCAGCGAGACCCCGTCGCCGGTGGCCGCGCGCACCGTGCCGCCCGCGACCGGCGCCGGCGCGGCGGCGCGTCCGGGCGAGGCCGTCCACGTGCGCGGCGGCGTGCGCGCGAGCTACTTCCACGCCTGGTTCGCGTCGAATCCGCGCGCGGCGGCACGGCTGTTCGAGCCGGCGCCGATCGCGTTCGCGGCCGCCGCCGACACGGCACCCGGCGGGCCGTCGCGCGATGCCTGAGCGCGAATTCATCCTCGGCGGCCAGAAGAGCGGCAAGTCGCGCCGCGCCGAGCTGCGGGCGCGGGCCTGGCTCGACGGCGGCGCCGCGCGGCGCGCGGTGTTGATCGCCACCGCCCAGCCCTGGGACGACGAGATGCGCGCGCGCATCGCGCGCCACCGCCGCGAGCGCGCCGCGCGCGTGCCCGGCCTGCGCACGGTGGAAGAGCCGCTGCGGCTGGCCGAGACCGTCGCCGCGCACGCCGCGCCCGACACGCTGGTGGTGGTCGACTGCCTCACGCTGTGGCTGACCGCGCACCGGATGCCGATGACGCCCGCGGCGCCGGAACCGGACGTTGGCGCCGGCGCGGCCGCGGACGCGGACGTCGCGGTCCGCGCCCTGATCGACGCCATCGGCGCCGCGCGCGGCCCGCTGGTGCTGGTGGGCAACGAGATCGGCCTGGGCGTGATCCCGATGGGGCGCGAGGTGCGCGCCTTCGTCGACGCGCTCGGCCGCCTCAACCAGGACGTGGCCGCCGCCTGCGACCGCGTCACGCTGATGGCGGCCGGACTGCCGCTGACCCTGAAGGAACCCGCATGACGATGTCCGCGCTCCGGCGTCCGATCCCTCTCGCCGCGTGCGCGCTCGCGCTGGCGGCCGCCCTGGCCTGGCCGGGCACGGCCGCGCGCGCGGCCGAGGTGCGCGACGAGCGCGGCGTGACCGTGTCGCTGCCGCGCCCGCCGCAGCGCATCGTCAGCCTGCTGCCGTCGCTGACCGAGTCGGTCTGCGCCCTGGGCGCGTGCGACCGGCTGGTGGGGGTGGACCGCTATTCGAATTCGCCCGCGCCGGTGCGCGCGCTGCCCCAGGTCGGCGGCGGCCTCGACCCGAACGTCGAGGCCATCGTCGCGCTGCGGCCCGACGTGGTGCTGCTGTCGCAGGCCTCGCGCGTGACGCAGCGGCTGGAGGCGCTGGGCGTGAAGGTGATCGCGCTGGAGCCGCGCACCAGCGCCGACGTGCGGCGCGTGCTCGACACGCTGGGCGCCGTGCTGGGGGTGGACGACGCGCAGCACGTGTGGCGCGCCATCGACGCCGGCGTGGCGGCGGCGGCGCAGTCGCTGCCGGCCGCCGCGCGCGGGGCGCGGGTGTACTTCGAGGTCAACAACGCGCCCTACGCGGCCGGCGAGACCTCGTTCATCGGCGAGACGCTGATCCGCCTGGGCGCGCGCAACGTCGTGCCGGCGGCGCTCGGGCCGTTTCCCAAGCTCAATCCCGAATACGTGGTGCGCGCCGATCCGGAACTGATCATGGTGGGCGCGCGCAGCGCCGCCGGACTGGAACAGCGACCGGGCTGGGGCGCCATCCGCGCCGTGCGCGAGCAGCGCATCTGCCGCTTCACGCCCGAGGAGTCCGACGTGCTGGTGCGCCCGGGGCCGCGCATGGCCGAGGCGGCGCGGCTGATGGCGCGCTGCCTGTCGGAGAAGGCGCCCGGCGTCGCCGCCGGCGCCCCCACGCCCGCCCGGGCCGTGCCGTGAGCGCTCCGCGGCGCCGCGTGCGGGTCGCCGGCGGCGTGCTGGCGGTGCTGTCGCTCGCGCTGCTGACGGTCGGGCTGGGCATCGGCAGCACCGGCTTCGCCAGCGTCTTCGCGGTGCGGGACGACCCGGTCGCGTGGCAGATCGTCTGGGACATCCGCCTGCCGCGCACGCTGGGGGCCTGGCTCGCGGGGGCGCTGCTGGGGCTGTCCGGCGCGGTGGCGCAGGGGCTGTTCCGCAACCCGCTGGCCGACCCGTACCTGCTGGGCAGCGCCTCGGGCGCGCTGCTGGGCGTGGCCGTGGCGCTGCTGCTCGTGGGCGGCGGCGCGGCCGGCGCGTCGACGGGCGCGCAATGGGCGCTGCGCCTGGGGCTGACGGGCGCGGCCTTCGTCGGCGCCGTGCTGGCGGTGCTGCTCACGCTGGCGCTGGCGCGCGGGGTGCAGCAGACGCTGCGGCTGCTGCTGGCCGGCGTGATCGTGGGCGTGGTGCTCGGCGCGCTGAAGGACCTGATCACGATCCAGTCGGCCGACATCCTGGTGGCGCTCACCGGCTTCCTGCTGGGCAACACCGGGCTGGTCGGCTGGAGCGCCTGCGCGACGATGGCCGGCTGCGCGCTCGCCTGCGTGGCGGCCGCCCGGGTGCTGGCCCCGGTGCTCGACGGCCTGGCGCTGGGCGAGGCGACCGCCGCCAGCCTGGGCCTGCCGCTGGGCGCGATGCGCGCCGCGCTGGTCGCGGTGCTGGCGCTGGCGACCGGGGCGGCCGTGGCCCAGACCGGCCTCATCGCCTTCGTCGGGCTGGCCGCGCCGCACCTGGTGCGCTCGGTGGTCAAGACCACGCACGCCGGGCTCGTCACCCTGTCGGCCGCCATGGGCGGGATGCTGCTGATGGCGGCCGACCTGCTGGCGCGCTGGCTGATCGCGCCGCAGGAACTCCCCGTGGGCGTGCTGACGGCGCTGCTGGGCGGTGGCTACCTGCTGTGGCTGATGCGCGGTGGCGCCCTGCGCGGGAGCGCGCGGTGACGCGCGGGGCGTCCGGCGGGGTGGCGATCGAGGCGCGCGGCGTGCGCGTCGCGCTGGGCGGGGTCGAGGTGCTGCACGGCATCGACGCGACGCTGGCGGCGGGCCGCTGGAGCGCCATCGTCGGGCCCAACGGGGCGGGCAAGTCGACCCTGCTGCGGGTGCTGGCGGGGCTGCAGGCGGGCCATCGCGGCGAGGTGCGGCTCGGCGGCACGCCGCTGGCCGCGCTGCCGGGCCGGGAGCGCGCGCGCCGCCTGTCGTGGCTGGGGCAGGGCGGGGCGGGCGATGCCGGCGCCGACGACCTGCGCGTGCACGACATCGCCATGCTGGGACGCCTGCCGCACCAGCGCTGGCTGGCCGCGCCGAGCGAGGCCGATCACGCGGCGGTGGAACGCGCCCTGCGCGAGACGCAGGCCTGGGACTGGCGCGACCGGCCGCTCGGCGAGCTCTCCGGCGGGGAGCGCCAGCGCGTGCTGCTCGCGCGCGCGCTGGCCGTCGAGGCCGAGGTCGTGCTGATGGACGAGCCCCTGGCCAACCTCGACCCGCCGCACCAGGCCGACTGGATGCGCACCGCGCGCGCGCTGGCCGCGCGGGGGCGCACGGTGGTCAGCGTGCTGCACGAACTCTCCGTGGCCCTGGCGGCCGACGACCTGGTGGTGATGGCCGACGGCCGCGTGGCCCACCACGGCGGCTGCGGCGATCCGGCCACGCACGCGGCGCTGGAGGCGGTGTTCGACCGGCGCGTCGCCGTGCACCGCGTGGCCGGCCAGTGGATCGCGCTGCCGCGATGAGGACGTCGGCGCGCCTAGCTCAGCCCGGTCACCGGCACGGCCGCGCCGTGGATCGCGCGCGCCGCGTCGGAGGCCAGGAACACGATCACGGCGGCGAGGTCGGTCGGCGCGACCCAGCGCGCGGGGTCGGCCCCGGGCATGGCGGCGCGGTTGTCGGGCGTGTCGATGATGGTGGGCAGCACGCAGTTGACGTTGACGCCGTGCTCGCGCAGCTCGGCCGCCATCGACTCGGTCAGGCGGATCACGGCGGCCTTGGACGCGACGTAGGCGCCCATCCGCGCCGCGCCCTCCCGCGCCGCGAAGGCGCCGACGTTGACGATGCGCCCGCCACCGGCGGCCAGCATGCCGGGCACCACGGCGTGCGCCATGTGCAGCACCGTGCGCGCGTTCAGGTCCATCAGGACGTCCCAGGTCCGCGCCGAGGTCTCGTGCACCGCCTCGCCCATGCGGAAGCCGCCGGCGAGGTTGCACAGCACGTCGATGCGGCCGAAGCGCTCGACGGCGCGCGCGGCGGCGGCGTCGGCCTCGGCCGGCCGCAGCAGGTCGGCGGCGATGTGCATGCGCCGCGCGTCGGGTTCGCCGAAACTCCCGTGCAGCGCGTCCTCGCGCAGGTCCGCGAGCGCCAGCCGGGCGCCGCGCGCCGCGAACGCCCGCGCGACGGCGCCGCCGAGGTGGCCGGCCGCGCCGGTGATGAGCACCGTGGTGCCGTCGAAATCCTGGGTCGTGTCCATGTCCCGTGTCCTCGAAGAAATCCGGAATCCGAAGCCTAACCCCCTCACGCCATGCAGATCGAAACCCCTCCCGCCGCCAAACCCTACGAGAAGCCCGAAGGCGAGCGCCGCGGCCTCGTCATCGTCCACACCGGCGACGGCAAGGGCAAGAGCACGGCCGCCTTCGGGCTGGCCCTGCGCGCCCACGGCCGCCACCACGTCCACGGCAAGGCCGTGAAGATCTGGCAGTTCATGAAGGTGCCGACCGCGCGCTTCGGCGAGCACCGCATGTTCGAGCGCATCGGCATTCCCATCGAGGGCCTGGGCGACGGCTTCAGCTGGAAGAGCCAGGACCTGGAGCGTTCGGGCCAGCTGGCGCGCGACGGCTGGGAGCGCGCGAAGGCATCGATCCTGTCGGGCGAGCATTTCCTGGTGGTGCTCGACGAGATCACCTACCCGCTGATCTACGGCTGGCTGCCGCTGGACGACGTGCTCGCCACGCTGCGCGCGCGCCCGTCGGACGTGCACGTGGTGCTCACCGGCCGGCGCTGCCCGCCGGAGCTGATCGCGCTGGCCGACACCGTGACCGAGATGACGATGGTCAAGCACGCGTTCAAGGCCGGCGTGCCGGCCCAGCGCGGCATCGAGGACTGACGCGTCGATGGCGGCCTGGCAGACGGCGCTGGCGATCGGCATCGCGCTGGTCGTGGACCGCGCCTTGGGCGAACCGCCGGCGCGCTGGCACCCGGTGGTCGGCATGGGGCGCTACCTGGGCGCGGCGGGGCGGCGGATCGCGCCGGTGGCCGGCGGCGGCGCGGATGTCGGCGGCGCGGCGGCGCGCGGGCGGCCGTTCGCGCTCGGCGCGGCGGCCTGGTGCCTGGGCGCGGCCGGCGTGGGCGCCGTCGCGTTCGGCCTCGAGGCCGCCATCGCGTCGGCGCCCCTCTGGCTGGCGGCGGTCCTGGCGGGCCTGCTGCTCAAGCCGCTGCTGGCCTGGCGGATGCTGCGCGACGAGGTGCTGGCCGTGGAGGCGGCGCTGGACGAATCGCTCGACGCCGGCCGCGCCCGGCTGGCGCGGCTGGTCAGCCGCGACGTCGCGTCGCTCGACGCGGCCGGGGTGCGCGAAAGCGCGATCGAGTCGCTGGCCGAGAACCTCAACGACTCGGTGGTGGCGCCGGTGTTCTGGTTCGCGATCCTGGGGTTGCCGGGAGCGGCGGTCTACCGTTTGGCCAACACGGCCGACGCGATGTGGGGCTACCTCGGCGAACGCGGGGGCCGCGACTGGACCTGGGCCGGCAAGTGGGCCGCGCGGGCCGACGACGCGCTCTCCTGGGTGCCGGCGCGCCTGACCGCGCTGCTGCTGCACGCCCATTTCGCGCGTCGTTCCCCGGACGCGTCGCGCCCGCGCGTCCCGTCGCCGCTGGCGACGCTGCGCCGCGAGGCCGTTCTCACGCCGTCGCCCAACGGCGGCTGGCCGATGGCGGCGATGGCGCTGGGGTTGGGCGTGCGGCTGGGCAAGCCGGGCGTCTACGTGCTCAACGCGTCGGCGCCGGCGCCGGGCGCGGGCGACGTGCGGCGCGCGGCGCGGGCCGGCGGCCGCGCGGTGGCGCTCATGGCGGCCGGGACGGCCGGGGCGGCGGCGGTGGCGCTGGTGGCGACCTGGCTGGCGGGGCGTCCATGAACGACGACGCGCTGTTCGTCCATGGCGGTCCCGACGACGGTCCGCCGGTGCGCCACGATTTCTCGACCAACGCCAACGCCTGCGGGCCGTGCCCGGAGGTCCTGGCCGCCGTGCGCCGAGCCGATGCGGTGCGCTATCCCGACCCGCGCTACACCGCCCTGCGCGAGGCGCTCGCCGCCTTTCACGGCGTGGACGCGGCGCGCATCGCGATCGCCGCCAGCGCGAGCGAGTTCATCCTGCGCATCACGGCGGCGGTGGCGCGCCAGGGAGGCCGCGCCGTCGCGCTGCCGGCGCACGGCTATGCCGACTGCGCGCGGGCGGCGCGGGCGTGGGGACTGGTGGGGTGGGACCGGCAGCCACCCGGCACCGACGCGGACGCCGCGCCGCCGGACCTGGTCTGGCAGTGCGATCCGTCCAGTCCGCTGGGCCAGCCCGTGCCGGACCTGGGCGGGCGCATCGACGCGCTCGCGCCGTCCTCGACGTGCGTGCTGGACCTGGCCTACGAGCCGCTGCGGCTGGACGGCGGACTCGGCCTGACGCCGGCGCAATGCGACCGCGTGTGGCGGATGTGGACGCCCAACAAGGCGCTCGGGCTGACGGGCGTGCGGGCCGCCTATGCCATCGCGCCGCTGGACGGACCGGACCTGCGCGAAGGGGTGGCGCGACTGGCGCCTTCCTGGTCGGTCGGTGGCCACGGCGTGGCCCTGCTGGACGGGTGGCGCCGGGCCTCGGCGCAGGATTGGCTGGCGCGCAGCCGGGAGGTCCTGTGCGGGTGGCGGGCTTCACAGTGGAGGGTGTGCGCGGAACTCGGGTGGGAAACCCGCGCCTGCGTGGCGAATTTCCTGTGCGTCGATCCCGGGGTCGACGACGTGGGGCTTTGGGCCGGGGCGTTGCGCGCCCGGCGCATCAAGGTGCGCGACGCGGCCTCGTTCGGCCTGCCGGGGCTGTGCCGCGTCGCGGTGTTGCCGCCGCCGGCGCAGGAGGCGCTCCGGGCGGCGACGCTCAGTCTTGCTTTTCCTCGCCGGGCTTCTCTGCCAGCTTCTCGTTCACGACGTCCTTCATGAGCTTCTCGCCCTCGACATCGCGGCCATCGTTGGGCACGGACTCCTCCTGGGTGATCTCGGGCTCCTCGTGGGCCTTGGCCTTGGCGGCATCGGATGGGTTCGCGGTGGAATCGTTGGCCTGGGTCACGGTGTGCTCCTTGTTGGGGTGGAGGTCACCATGACGGTCGATCCACGCGCGCCGGTTCGGGCAATCACCCCTGCCACCGTCAGCCGATCTCCACAGTCAGGCCAGCGGCCCGGTCGTGCTCACCGGGTCCGCGGCCATGGTGCGGCGCAACTCGGCCACCCCCAGCACCATCGCGTCCCAGTAGGCGGCCTGCGGGGCCGAGGCCGAGCGGAAGGTGCGGTAGTGGAAGACGTCGGAGCCCTGCATCTCGCAGGCTTCGAGCAGGGCCCAGAAGTATTCTCCCGCCGCGCGTTCCTCGACCCTCAGGGCCAGTTCATGTCTCGGTGCCATCGTGTGTCCATCTCGGTGTGGGGCGTGCGTCCTGAAACGAACGTGGGCGCCATCCTGATGACAGCGCGCGGGTGTGTTGCATCTGCTTGCCACCCGGCGGCCCATCGGATCGGGGTAAACCCCCGGAAAGGAAGACACGCATGACCATTTCGGACGAACGCGCCGCGCCGGCGGGGGCGCGCTGCGTCATGGTGCTGGGCACCACCAGCGGCGCGGGCAAGAGCTGGCTGGCGACGGCCCTGTGCCGCTGGATGGCGCGCCAGGGCCTGCGCGTGGCGCCGTTCAAGGCGCAGAACATGAGCAACAACGCGCGTGTGGTCGCCGGTGGCGAGATCGGCAGCGCGCAGTACTTCCAGGCGCTGGCCGCGCGCGCCGAACCCGAGGTGCGCATGAACCCGCTGCTGCTCAAGCCCGAGCGCGACACCCACAGCCAGGTCGTGCTGATGGGCCGGGTCGACCCGGCCCTCACCGCGCTGCCGTGGCGCGGACGCAGCGAGCGCGTCTGGCCCGCGATCGCCGCCGCGCTCGACGCGCTGCGCGCGGAGAACGACGTGGTCGTCATCGAGGGCGCGGGCTCGCCGGCCGAGATCAACCTGATGGACAGCGACATCGTCAACCTGCGCGTCGCGCGCCACGCCGACGCGCGCTGCCTGCTGGTGAGCGACATCGACCGCGGCGGCGCCTTCGCCCACCTCTACGGCACCTGGGCGCTGCTGCCGGAGGCGGACCGCGCGCTGCTGCGCGGCTTCGTGCTCAACCGGTTCCGGGGCGACGCCTCGCTGCTCGCGCCGGCGCCCGAGCGCCTGCGGGCGCTGACCGGCGTGCCCACCGTGGCGACGCTACCGATGTGGTGGCGCCACGGGCTGCCCGAGGAGGACGGCGTCTTCGATGCGCGCACCACGTCGGCGGGGGAGGTGCGCCTGACCGTCGCCGTCGTCGCGACGCCGCGCATCAGCAACCTCGACGAGTTCCAGCCGCTGAAGAACCTCGACGGCGTGCGGCTGCGCTGGGTGCGTGCGCCGGCCGAACTGGCCGACCTGGGACCGGGCGACTGGATCGTGCTGCCGGGCTCCAAGCACACCAGCGGCGACCTCGCCTGGCTGCGCGCGAACGGCCTGGACCGCGCGGTGGCCACGCACGCCGCCCGGGGCGGGGGCGTGCTGGGGGTGTGCGGCGGGCTGCAGATGCTGGGCGAGGCGCTGATCGATCCCCACGGCATCGACGGCAACGCGCCGGGCCTGGGCCTGCTGCCGCTGGTGACGGTGTTCGAGCCCGAGAAGACGGTGCGCCACCGCGAAGCCACTTTCGGCGCGATCGACGCCGGGCCGTGGCGCGCGCTGTCGGGGCTGGCGGTGCGCGGCTACGAGATCCACCACGGCGCGACCGCGGAGCATCCCGCCCTGGCCGCGGCCGGCCAGCGCGCCCACCCCGTGCTGCCCGAGGGCCTCGGCTGGCGCAACGCGGCGGGCAACGTGATCGGGTTCTACCTGCACGGCCTGTTCGAGGACCCCGGCGTGATGCGCGCGCTGTTCGGCGGCGCCGCGCCGACGCTGGACTCGGTCTTCGACGGCCTGGCGGACTTCATCGACGCGCACTTCCAGCCGGGCGTGCTGCGTTCCCTCATCGACTGACCGGGCGTCCCGCCTTCTTGCATGAACTCCTCCCGCTCTTCTGCTAACGGCCTTGCGGACACGTCCGGGACCGCTGTCCCCAAGACCGAATGCGCCGATCTCTCCGATCCGGCACTCGTCCGCCGCCTGCAGGCGGCGCTCGACAACAAGACCAAACCCGTGGGCGCGCTCGGGCGCATCGAGGCGCTGGCGTTGCGCCTGGGCGGCATCCTGGGCACCGAGTCGCCCGTGCTGGACCGCCCGCAGATGCTCGTCTGCGCGGCCGATCACGGCCTGGCGGCGCGGGGCGTGTCGGCCTATCCGGGCGAAGTGACGCGGCAGATGGTCGAGAACTTCCTCGCCGGCGGGGCGGCCGTCAGCGTGCTCGCGCGCCAGCACGGGCTGGCGCTCACGGTGGTCGATTGCGGGGTGCGCGGTGAGATCGCGCCGCGTCCGGGCCTGCTGTCGCGCAAGGTCGCCCACGGCACCGCCGACGCGTCGGCCGGACCGGCGATGAGCCCGGCGCAGTGCGCGCAGGCGATCGCGAACGGACGCGACGTGGTGCGCGCGCTGCCGGGCAATGCGCTGCTGCTCGGCGAGATGGGCATCGGCAACACCTCGGCGGCGTCGATGCTGCTGGCGCGGCTCGCGGGCATTGACGTCGACGCCTGCACCGGCACGGGCACCGGCCTGGACGCCGCCGGGCGCGCGCGCAAGGCCCGGGTGCTGGCCGAGGTGCTGGCGCGGCACGCCGGTGCCACCGCGCCGCTCGACGCGCTGGCGGCCTTCGGCGGCTTCGAGATCGCGACGCTGGTGGGCGCCGTGCTGCAGGCGGCCGAAGCGCGCCGCGTGATCGTGCTCGACGGCTTCATCGCCAGCGCGGCGGTGCTGGTGGCGCAGGCGCTGGCGCCCCACGTCGCGCAGCGCTGCGTGGCCGCGCACGTCTCGGCCGAGCCCGGCCACGCGCTGCTGCTGGCGCGGCTGGGCCTGGAACCGCTGCTGGCGCTGGACCTGCGCCTGGGCGAGGGCTCGGGCGCGGCGCTGGCGTGGCCCCTGCTGGAATCGGCCTGCCGCCTCCTGCGCGAGATGGCGAGCTTCGACGCGGCCGGCGTCTCCCGCGGCGACGCGGCGGCCTGACGCCGGCCGTTCCCGATGGCCATGAGGACCCTGGCGGCCGGCGTGCGGCACTTCCTGCTGGCGCTGCAGTTTTTCACGCGCATCCCGGTGACCGGGGCCCTGGCGCGCTGGGTGGGCTACAGCCCGGCGATGCTGCGCGCGAGCGCGGCGCACTTCCCGGCGGTGGGGTGGGTGGTGGGAGCGATCGGCGCGGCGGCGTTCGCGCTCGCGTCGGCCCTGTGGCCGCCGGCCGTGGCGGCGGTGGCGGCCACGGTCGTCACGGTGCTCGCGACCGGTGCCTTCCACGAGGACGGCCTGGCCGACGTCGCCGACGGCCTGGGCGGCACGCAGGACCGGGCGCGGGCGCTGGAGATCATGCGCGACTCGCGCATCGGCGCGTTCGGCGCCATCGCCCTGGTGCTGGCGCTGGGGCTGAAGCTGGCCCTGCTGACGACGCTGGGCGCGCTGGCCGGTGCCACGCCGGCCTGCGCGGCGCTGGCGGGGGCGCACGTGCTCTCGCGCCTGATGCCGCTCGCGCCGATGCGCTGGCTGCCGCACGTGAGCGGCGAGGCCGCCAAGTCCAAGCCCCTGGCCGATTCGGTGAGCGGTCGCGCGCTGGGCATCGCGCTGGCGTGGTCGGCGCCGGCCGCGCTGGGGCTGGGATACGTGTTCGGCGTGCCGGCGGCGCTCGGCGCGCTGGCGGCGGCGGCCGGGGTCACCTTCGCGCTGGCGCGCTGGTTCCGGCGCCGGCTCGGCGGCTTCACCGGGGACTGCCTGGGGGCGACGCAGCAGGTCGCCGAGATCGTGATCTACCTCGCGCTGGCGGCGCGGTGGTGAGCGTGACGACATCGACGTCGGCCGGAAGGGCGCCCAGGCTCTGGCTGCTGCGCCACGCGGCGGTGGAGGGCGCGTCGGGCCGGTGCTACGGCGCGAGCGACTTGGCGGCCCGGCCGGCGGCGACGCGCGCCGCGGCGGACGACTTCGCGCGGCGGTGGCCGGCCGGGCCGGAAGCGTCCGGCATCGCCGTCTCCGACGCTGGTCGTGCCGACGACGACACCGGCGGCACCCCCATCGGCGACACCGCCCGCCGCGCCGATCCCACGCTCGTGGCGGCATCGTCGCAGTTCGATCCCGCTACCGCTACCGCCACCGCCACCGCCGACGACGTCCGCCTCTGGTGCTCGCCGTTGCGGCGTTGCACCGCGCTGGCGGCGGCCGTGGTCGAGCGCCTGCCCGGCCTGGGCCCGGTGCGCATCGACGCGCGGCTGGCGGAGATGGATTTCGGCGCCTGGGAAGGCCTGCCGTGGGACGCCATCGGCCGCGACGCCTTCGACGCCTGGACGGCCGATTTCGCCGACGCGCGCGTGGGCGGCCACGGTGAGAGCACCCGCCTGTTCATGGCCCGCGTCGGTGCGGCGTGGGACGCGTGGCGCGCCTCGGGGCGCGATGCCGTGTGGGTCACGCACGCGGGGGTGATGCGGGCCGTGATGCTGCTCGACGCGGGCGTGCGCTGCCCGGAACGCGCGAGCGAGTGGCCTCAGCAATCGGTCGCGTTGGGAGCGTGGATCTGCGTCGAAAGCCGGCCGCGCTGATCGATTCACGTCGCAGTGCAGCGCTCATCGGACATGACGCCCTATCGGCTTTTCACCGAAGTGGAAAAAAGAATTCTCAGGTTCCCGGGAGCATAGTCCATCCGCCGCCTTTTCCCGGACAGAAAACGGGAGCCAATGCGAAAGCCGGATCCTTCGTATCGCGCCAGCGCCATCCGTCGTCCTTCAGGAAATAACACTCATCGCCAACTTCCATCTGGAAAATCTCGTTCATTCTATCGATGGATGCATAGACTGGAAAAGCAGAGGCTCCAGAGGTCTGAGCCATTTTTACTTCCATCCTGCTCCACTGGAATGGACCCTTGAAGTACGGAGGGTCGCTCGGATTTTTAAAAAGAAGAAAAATAATCAGTAGGAGCAGCGAGATTCCAATTGTCGTTTTCCACGTGTTCATGGCGATTTGAGGTAGTGATTTCTTTTCGCCAGTCTTTTCGATCGAGAAACGACAATAAGAATTTCTTTCGGAGAAACCATGTCGGTGGATTCGGGCTCGAACTGGAATCGTGGATCATGGGAGAGAATCCCGATGCTTTCCAGAACATCGGCGATGTTCGTGGAACAACTGTTGTTGGCGATGTTGTAGGGAGCATCGACTTTGGCTCGGCGCCTGAGTTCTTTCGCGATCTTGGATTTTTCTGTGGGAGAAACGCGAAGAACCAATCCTTCAAAGTCTCGAATCTTCAAGTTGGAACGCCGGAAACCCTCGCCATCGGGAATAATTGCATATCTGCTGTTTGCCCTGCTGTAGATCACGCCATCGATATCGATGGCCACATGCCCAAACTGTGAACCTGCCGATGTCATGACGGCGTCAAAAATCAGTACTTCAATCGTCGTTGAATCGGTATCGATGGATTTTATGGATCGATCGCCATGCGGAGTGGTTTTGATTTTGGCGATCAGGCGCAAGATTTCGCCCTGGTTTTCCAGTAGGGTCTGATCCGGCATGATCTATCCCGCGATGAAGAAGCTGATCTCGCCGGCATGCTCACCTGTCAGATGCACGTGCGTGTGTCCATCCTGATCCGTGGTTTGAAAAGCGATTTTTCCACTAGCGTCTTTTGTACCGTAATAAGTGTTCGGCATGGCGCTTCCATGACTGTCCCGCAGGACATAGCGGTCGTCGTAGCCGTTGCCGTTCACGAAAGAAATAACCTTGAGAAGTAGGTCGGCAGGAGCACTTTCGGCAATCAGGGTGACGCCGCAGCCCGTCAAGTGACCTTCTGTGGCCATTGGAATCGCTGCATTGGTATCCGTACAGTTGGGCAGGCCTTCCGTGATCTTGAAGAAATGAGGCGGGCATCTGGGGCAGAAGACGTCGTCCCCTTTGCGGGCGATCGGCAAGCCATGCCATGAATTGTTCGGGCTGCCCGACGTGATCACTCCACCGTGGCTGGTCATGTCGCCTAGCGCAGCCTGAGATTTGCCGTATAGATCTGCTCTTTTGAAGATTGATGTCATGTCGATTTGAATATTGATCAAGAATTATCAATATGCCAGTTCGGCAAGTGCTGTTTTGCCGACCTTCCTGAACAATTCTTGATGCGCAATTCAGACGCATGTCTTTTGCATCCCGTTCCTGTCGTGCTCAGGGACCTGGCGCCGGCGTCTTCGGCTTGAAATCGCAATGCGCCGCCACCGCACACTCCCAGCAGCGCGGCTTGCGCGCCACGCAGACATAGCGGCCGTGCAGGATCAGCCAGTGGTGCGCGTGCAGGCGGTAGGCCGGCGGCACGCGCTTTTCCAGCTTCAGTTCGACCGCCAGCGGCGTCTTCCCAGGGGCCAGCCCGGTGCGGTTGCCGACGCGGAAGATGTGCGTGTCCACCGCCATCGTCGGCTCGCCGAAGGCGACGTTGAGGATCACGTTGGCGGTCTTGCGGCCCACGCCCGGCAGCGCTTCGAGCTCGGCGCGCGTGCGCGGCACCTCGCCGCCGTGCCGCTCGACCAGCATCCGGCAGGTCGCCATCAGGTGCTTCGCCTTGCTGCGGTACAGGCCGATGGTCCGGATGTGTTCCTCCAGCGTCTCCTGGCCCATGTCGAGGATGGCCTGCGGCGTGTTCGCCACCGGGTAGAGCCGCCGCGTCGCCTTGTTCACGCCGACGTCGGTGGCCTGCGCGGACAGCAGCACGGCGGCGAGCAGCTCGAAGGGGGAGTCGTACAGCAGCTCGGTCTCGGGCGTCGGATTGGCCGCCTGCAGGGCGGCGAAGAAGGCTTCGATGGATTCTTTTTTCATGGGGTGTCGCGGGTCGTGTCGATGTCAGCCCGCGTCGTGCAGCCGGGGCGCGAAGGCCTTCACGCCGTCCAGGACCGCCTCGGCCAGCGGTGCCGGAAAACCCGGTGGCAGTTCGGATTCGACCCGGCGCAGCACCTCGGGCAGCCGCTCGGCGATCTCGTCGCGCGGCGCGCGGGGACCGGCCGCTCCGGCCAGCCGGGCGACCTCGTCCCAGTGCCGGGCGCGGAGGTCGCCCAGGCCCCAGTGGGCGCTCTTCTCGCGCAAGGCGAGCGCCGGCCGGGTCTTCTGCTGAAGCTCGATCGCGCGGAGTCCGCCACCGCCGATGACCGGCCAGGCCGACCGCACGCCATGGAAGGGAGCCAGGCGATGGCCGCCCCCGGGCGCGAGGAGGATCGAATGGTTGCCCGCGTGGCCGCCGGTCGCCGCCAGCAGCCAGAAGACCATCTGCGCCTTCACGAAGGCGGCCTTGTCGGCGGCGGCGTTCGTGCCGGCGCCGAGCACGCGCAGGATGTCGCGCAGGCCCGGACCGCCGTCGGCCTCGTGCCGGCGCGTGCCCGGCACGCCGAGCGCCTGGCACAGGTTTTCCTGGGGAAGGCGGACGATGCGGTCGTCGCCGGCCTCGACGCCGCCCTGGACGGCCCGGTCGAAACGCTCGACGACCAGGGCCTCGTGCCGGCCGAAGCGGGCGACCTCGCACGCCGCCACGTCCAATCCGAAGGCCGACACGACGCGCGCGCACAGCCATTCGTTCCAGAGCCCGTCGCGCGGCCCGGCGTCCAGGGGGTCGGGCCCGCCGGTCCCGCCGGGCGACAGCTTGAGGAGGTGCGTGGTCGGCGTGGCGCCGAGCGGGCGCAGCCACCGGTCCGCGCGCCGGACCAGGGCGGTCTTCTCCCGCGTGCCGGGCAGGGCGGCGCGGACAGGGCCGTCCTCGCCGTCCGTGCCGCCCTCGCGCCGGCGCCGGCCGGGCGCCAGCGCGGCGTCGATGGCGCGCTCGACGCCGCCCTCGTCCAGCGGCGCGGCGTCGATGCGATCGAAGTCGCCGGGTGACGCGCCGGGCGCCAGCAGCTGCACCGCGCCGACGCAGTCGCGGCCGAGCGCGCCCAGCAGGTCGAACGCGTCGGCGTCGCCCAGCCCGAGCTGATCCTGCAGTCGCTGCCGGAGGAGGCCGACGTCGGGCAGCAGGTGATCGAACCAGTCGCCCACGACCGCGCCGCGCAGCGGGGCGTGGTCGGGCGGGAACGGCAGCGACAGGGAGAGCGGGCACGCGTCCGGGTCGGCGACCCAGGCCTCGTCGTACCCGAAGCGATGCTCGCCCTCGCGCACCGACCATTCGCCGACGACGCGGCCGTGCATCCACGCCACCAGCGGCGCCGGGTGGCGCGGGCCGCGACCGCGCTTCTTGACGACCGCCATCACGACGCGCCGCCGGCCCTGGGGATGGATGCGTCCGCGCTGCGCCGTCGCGTGGCCCGCACGCCATGCGGCGGCCGACGCGACGTCGGTGGCGTGGCGCCGGGGAGCCGGCGGGTTTCGGGAAGGGCGTGCGTGGAGGGGGGCATGGGCGATCGTTCGACGTTCGTGGGATGGGGGAAAGCGGGCCCGGCGGAGGTCGGTCCGGCTTCGCTCGACAATAACGCCCTCAGAAAGGTCCAAGGTCCATCGCCATGCAATTCGCCTCCCGCCTCGACAACGTCGAGACCTCCGCCATCCGCGAACTCTTCAAGCTGCTGGGCACGCCCGGCATCATCAGCTTCGCGGGCGGCTTTCCGGACAGCGCCATGTTCGACGTCGAGGGACTGAAGGCGGCCAGCGCGCGCGCCCTCGACGAGGAGCCGGGCGGCGCCCTGCAATACGGCGCGACCGAGGGCTACGAGCCGCTGCGCGCGCAGCTCGCGGCGTTCATGGGGGCCAAGGGCGTGACGGTCGACCCGAGCGGCCTGATCGTCACCACCGGCAGCCAGCAGGCGCTGGACCTGCTGGGCAAGACGCTCATCTCGCCCGGCGACAAGGTGATCGTGGAAGGACCGACCTTCCTCGCCACCATCCAGTGCTTCCGGCTCTACGGCGCGCAGCTGATCAGCGCGCCGGTCGACGCCCACGGCGTGGACACCGACGCGCTCGAAGCGCTCATCGCCGAGCACCAGCCGAAATTCGTCTACCTGATCCCGACCTTCGGCAACCCGAGCGGCGCGCTGCTGTCGCTGGCGCGCCGCCGCAAGGTGCTGGAACTGGCGGTGAGGTACCAGACGCCGATCGTCGAGGACGACCCGTACGGCGACCTGTACTTCGGCGAGGCGCCGCCGCCGTCGATCCTGGCGCTGTCGCCGGAGGTGCCCGGCAGCCGCGAGCTGCTGGTCCACTGCGGCAGCCTGAGCAAGGTGCTCAGCCCGGGCCTGCGCATCGGCTGGATGATCGCGCCGCCGGAACTGCTGGCCAAGGCGACGATGTGCAAGCAGTTCAGCGACGCCCACACCAGCACCTTCGCGCAGGCCACCGCCGCGCAGTACCTGCGCAGCGGCCGGATGCCCGCGACGCTCGCCGACGTGCGCCGCGTCTACGGCGAGCGCGCCCGGGCCATGGGCGCCGCGTTGCGGCGCGAACTCGGCGACGCCATCACGTTCACGCAGCCGCAGGGCGGCCTGTTCTTCTGGGCCCGCCTGACCGGCGCCGACGGCAGGCTCGCCGACGCCGGCGTGCTGGCCAAGCGCGCCATCGGGCAGCTGGTCGCCTTCGTGCCCGGCGCGCCGTTCTTCGCCGAGAAACCGGACCCCGCGACCCTGCGCCTGAGCTTCGCCACTGCCAACGTCGAGAAGATCGAGGAGGGCATCGCCCGGCTCGCGAAGGCGCTCTGACTCAGGGGGAGCGGTGCAGGCGCGGCGACGACAGCGCCGCCAGGCTGTCGTCGATCGCCGAGTCCAGGTCCTTCCACTTGCCCGTCAGGCGCGAGAGCGTCATCACCGTCTTGAGCGCAGTCAGGTCCTTCACGCTGGGAGCGACCTTGATCTGCGCGATGGCCGCCGCCCGGTTGCCGCCATTCACCAGGGCCATCACCTTGCCCGTCCAGTCGTTCGCGCGCGCCATTCGTTTTCACCTCGTCGTCGTTGAGGCGCGCACTTTAGACGCTTCCTACAATCACCCATGAAAAAGACCTTCCCCCTCCACGTCGAGGGCAAGCACCCCGACCGCCTGCTCGAGGCCACCAAGCACGAGATCCGCAAGTACATCCGCCGCGAACGCCGCCGCGAACTGCCCCCGGGCGCCGACCGCTGGGAGTTCGACTGCCGTTTCGGCGCCACCGAGGCCAGCGCGGTACCGGTGGAGGAGTCCGCGCTGACGGCCTCGATCGACGCCGTCGTGGCGGCCGCGGGCACGCAGTTCTACGTCGAGATCCTGGCCAAGCCCGGTCAGCGCGCGCCGAGGCCGGCACGCACCGGCGACGCCGATCCCTCGCCGCCGCACGCCTGAGCGGCCTCCCGGCGCCCACCGGCGTCCTGGCTTCACGTGCCTGCCGGCCTCAGCGCAGCACGTCGAGCAGCCGGTCGAGCCCGCCCGCGTCGATCGCCACCATGGCCTGCTCGCGCACCTTCGGCTTGGCGTGAAAGGCGACCGACAGGCCCGCCGCGCCCATCATCGGCAGGTCGTTGGCGCCGTCGCCCACGGCGATGGTCCGCGCGCTCGACAGGCCCAGCAGCGAGGCCACCTCCAGCAGCGTGCGTCGCTTCTCGGCGCCGTCGCAGATGTCGCCCCAGCATTGCGGCACGACGCGGCCGGTGAGGTGGCCGTCGGCTTCCTCCAGCAGGTTGGAGCGCGCGAAGTCGATGCCCAGGCGCGCCTTCACGCGGTCGGCGAAGAAGGTGAAGCCGCCCGAGACCAGCAGCACCTTCAGGCCGGCCGCCCGGCAGGCCGCGACCAGCGCCTCGGCGCCCGGGTTGAGGTGCAGGCGCTCGTCGTACACCCGCTGCAGCGCGGCCACCGGCACGCCTTCGAGCAGCGCCACGCGGCGCGTCAGGCTCTCCTTGAAGTCCCTGATCTCGCCGCGCATCGTGGCCTCGGTGATGGCCGCCACCTCGGCCTTCCTGCCCACCGCGTCGGCGATCTCGTCGATGCACTCGATGTCGATCAGCGTGGAGTCCATGTCGAAGGCGATCAGGCCGAAATCCGCCAGCCGCAGGGGCGGGGTGAAGCGCTGGAGGACGAGTCCGGGGGCGAACGATGCGGTCATGCGGGAAGGGCTTCCAGGGTGCGGGGTTGTCCGAGGCTGCGCAGCACGTCGCGCACCATCTGCGCCCGGTCCTTGGGCTCCTTGAGCTCGCGCTCGATGCGCAGCTTCTCGTTGCCGGCGAGCTTGATGTGCTTGTTCTTCTGGATCAGGTGGATGATCGCCATCGAATCGATCGGCGGGTCCTTGCGGAACGTGATGTTGATCACGCCCGGAGCGGCGTCGACCTTCACCACGCCGTAGGGCCGCGCCAGCACGCGCAGGCGGTGCACGTCGATCAGCGTCTGGGCCTGCGGCGGCAGCTTGCCGAAGCGGTCGACGATCTCTTCGAGCAGGTGATCGATCTGGTCGGGAGTCTTGGCGGTGGCGAGCTTCTTGTAGAACGACAGGCGCAGGTGCACGTCGCCGCAGTAGTCGTCGGGCAGCAGGGCGGGAGCGTGCAGGTTGATCTCGGTGGTGACCGACAGCGGCGCGAGCAGGTCGGGCTCCTGCCCGGCCTTGAGCGCGCGCACGGCCTCGCCGAGCATCTCGTTGTAGAGCTGGAAGCCGATCTCCAACATGTTGCCGCTCTGGTTCTCGCCCAGCACCTCGCCGGTGCCGCGGATCTCCAGGTCGTGCATGGCCAGGTAGAAGCCGCTGCCGAGTTCCTCCATCTGCTGGATGGCCTCGAGCCGCTGCGAGGCGTGCTTGGTCAGGCCCTCGATGTCCGGCACCATGAGGTAGGCGTAGGCCTGGTGGTGGCTGCGACCGACGCGCCCGCGCAGCTGGTGGAGCTGCGCCAGACCGAACTTGTCGGCGCGGCTCATGACGATGGTGTTGGCCGTGGGCACGTCGATGCCCGTCTCGATGATGGTCGAGCACAGCAGGATGTTGTAGCGCTGGGCCACGAAGTCGCGCATCACGCGCTCGAGCTCGCGCTCGGGCATCTGGCCGTGGGCCACGGCGATGCGGGCCTCCGGCAGGATCTCCTCGAGCTTCTGGCGCCGGTTCTGGATCGTCTCGACCTCGTTGTGCAGGAAGTAGACCTGGCCGCCGCGCTTCAACTCGCGCAGCACGGCCTCGCGGATGACGCCGTTGCCCTCGGTGCGCACGAAGGTCTTGATGGCCAGGCGCCGCTGCGGGGCGGTGGCGATCACGCTCAGGTCGCGCAGGCCTTCCAGCGCCATGCCCAGCGTGCGCGGGATCGGCGTGGCGGTCAGCGTGAGCACGTCGACCTCCGCGCGCATCGCCTTCATCGCCTCCTTGTGGCGCACGCCGAAGCGGTGCTCCTCGTCGATGATGAGCAGGCCCAGGTTCTTGAACTGCACCGTCTGCGACAGCAGCTTGTGGGTGCCCACGACGATGTCGATGGTGCCCTCGGCCAGCCCCTTGGCGGCGGCGGTGATCTCCTTCGCGGAGCGGAAGCGGCTCATCTCGGCCACCTTGACCGGCCACTTGGCGAAGCGGTCCACCAGTGTCTGGTAGTGCTGCTCGGCCAGCAGCGTGGTCGGCGCCAGGAAGGCGACCTGCTTGCCGCCGGTGACCGCGATGAAGGCGGCGCGCAGGGCGACCTCGGTCTTGCCGAAGCCGACGTCGCCGCACACCAGCCGGTCCATCGGCTGGGGCGAGATCATGTCCTGCACCACGGCGTGGATGGCCGCCTTCTGGTCGGGCGTCTCCTCGAAGCCGAAGTCGTTGGCGAAGACCTCGTAGTCGGCGCCGGAATAGCGGAAGGCGTGGCCCTCGCGCGCCGCGCGCCGGGCGTAGATGTTGAGCAGCTCGGCGGCCGAATCGCGCACCTGCTCGGCGGCCTTGCGCTTGGCCTTGTCCCACTGACCCGAGCCCAGCTTGTGCAGCGGGGCCTCGTCGGCGCTCACGCCGGTGTAGCGGCTGATCTGGTGCAGCTGGCTGACCGGCACGTAGAGCGTGGCCTTGTCGGCGTACTCCAGGTGCAGCATCTCCTGCATCAGCGGGCGTCCCTCGGCGTCGCTGCCCTGGCCGAGGTCCATGTTGACCAGCCCGCGATAGCGGCCGATGCCGTGCGCGGTGTGCACCACCGGGTCGCCGAGGTTCAGCTCGGCGAGGTCCTTGATCAGCGCCTCGACGTCGCTGACCTGCTCCTGGCGCTTGCTGCGCCGGCGCGTGGTGGGCGCGGTGGCGAACAGCTCGGTCTCGGTGACGAAGTCGATGCCGCGTTCACGCCATGCGAAGCCCGACGCGAGGGCCGCCGTGGCGATGCCGATCTTCTCGCCGTCGTCGGCCTCGAAGCCGGCCAGCGAGTCGAACACCGGCGGCGCGACGCCGCTCGCGCGCAGGAAGTCCAGCAGGCTCTCGCGCCGGCCGTCGCTCTCCGCGAGCAGCAGCACGCGGTGCGGCGTCGCTTGGATGTGCGCCTTCAGCCGTACCAGCGGGTCGTCGGCCCCGCGCACCACGGCGAAGGGCGGCAGGGCGTCGAACTCGGCGTACGCCGGCGTCGCGGATTCGGCCGTGCCGCGCAGGGCGAGCTGCGGATGCGCCCTGGCGCGCTGATGGAACTGTTCGGCGCTCAGGAACAGCGCCTCCGGCGGCAGCGCCGGGCGTTCCGGGTCGCCGCGCACCAGGCGGTAGCGCTCGGCCGTGTCCTGCCAGAAGTGCTGGAACGCCGGCTCCAGCTCGCCGTGCAGCACCACCGTGGCGTCGTCGCCGAGGTAGTCGAAGACGCTCGCCGTCTCCTCGAAGAACAGCGGCAGGTAGTACTCGATGCCGGCGGTGGCGACGCCGTTGCCCATGTCCTTGTAGATGCGGCTCTTGGTCGGGTCGCCTTCCAGGAGTTCACGCCAGCGGCTGCGAAAGCGCGCCCGGGCGTCGTCGTCCATCGGGAACTCGCGCCCGGGCAGCAGGCGCACCTCGGGCACGGGGTACAGGCTGCGCTGGGTGTCGGGGTCGAAGGTGCGGATCGAGTCGATCTCGTCGTCGAACAGGTCGACCCGGAACGGCACCGGCGAGCCCATCGGGAACAGGTCGATCAGGCCGCCGCGCACCGCGTACTCGCCCGGGCTCACCACCTGCGTGACGTGGCTGTAGCCCGCCAGCGTGAGCTGCGCCTTGAGCTTGGACTCCTGCAGCTTCTGCCGGGTCTTGAAGTGGAAGGTGTAGCCGGCCAGGAAGGACGGCGGCGCCAGCCGGTAGAGGGCGGTGGTGGCCGGCACCAGGATGACGTCGGCCTCGCGCCGTCCGCCGTTGGGCAGGATGCGCCAGAGCGTCGCCAGCCGCTCGCTGATCAGGTCCTGGTGCGGCGAGAAGCTGTCATAGGGCAGCGTCTCCCAGTCCGGGAAGAGGGCGCAGCGCAGGTCGGGCGCGAAGAAGCGGAGCTCGTCGATGAGGCGCTGCGCGTCGTTGGCGTCGGCGGTGAAGATCGCCGTGGCCCGGCCGGCCGCGGTCTCGCGCGTGGCGAGCTGCGCGAGCAGCAGCGCATCGGCCGACAGGGGCGGTCGCGGGAGCGTGAAACGCTTGCCGGCGGGGAGGGAAGGGAGATCCATGAGAGGTGAAATGCCCGGGTGAGGATGCGCACTGCACATGCGCCAACACCCCGCGCCGCGAGGCGAGGGGTGCATGGCGCCGGATTCTAGAATGGCGACCCCTTCGCTGCCGGCCCCTCGCGGGCGTCCCTGATCCCATGTTGGCCTTGCCGGCGCCCCGCTGCTTCGTCCTGATCCCGTGCGCCGGAAGCGGCAGCCGCGCGGGCGCCGGCCCGTTGCCCAAGCAGTACCGGCGCATCGCCGGTCGGCCGCTGGTGGCGCACACGCTCGACGTCTTCCGCGCGCTGCCCGGACGCTTCGCCGCGCTGGCGCTGGTGGTCTCGCCGGAGGACCGTGACGTCGCCGCCGCGCTGCCCGGTTTTCCCGGGCCGGGCGAGCGGCTGCTGCGCGTCGGCGGCGGCACCCGCGCCGCCACCGTGGGCGCCGGCCTGGCGGCCCTGCGCGCGGCCGGCGCCCAGGCCCACGACTGGGTGCTGGTGCACGACGCCGCGCGCTGCCTGGTCACGCCGGCACAGGTCGAGGCCCTGATCGCCGCCTGCGCGCACGATGCCGTCGGCGGCCTGCTGGCGCACCGGCTGGCCGACACGCTCAAGGCCGCGTCGGCCGAGGGCCGCGTCTGCGCCACGCTGCCGCGCGCCGACAAGTGGCTCGCGCAGACGCCGCAGATGTTCCGCATCGGCGTGCTGTGCGAGGCGCTGGAACGCGCCGGCGACGGCGTCACCGACGAGGCGGGCGCCATCGAGGCCATGGGCCTGGCGCCGCTGCTGGTGGCCGCCAGCGCGCGCAACTTCAAGCTCACCTATGCCGAGGACTTCGAGCTGGCCGAGGCGCTGCTCGCGCCGCGCCGTCCCGAGCCATCCCCCGTCGACGCCGTCGACGCCGAACCTGTCCGCGACCGCCCATGACGACACCCGCCACCACCCCCGCCTCCGAACCCGTCCCCACCCCGGCCTCGGCCATGCCCCTGGACCTCCGCGTCGGCGAGGGCTGGGACGTCCACCAGCTCGTGGCCGGCCGCAAGCTGATCCTCGGTGGCGTGGAGGTGCCCCACACCACCGGGCTGCTCGGCCATTCCGATGCCGACGTGCTGCTTCACGCCATCACCGACGCGCTGCTGGGCGCGGCCGGGCTGGGCGACATCGGCCGCCACTTCCCCGACACCGACGCGACTTTCCGCGGTGCCGACTCCGCCGTGCTGCTGGCCGAGGCGATGCGCCGCGTCGGCGCCGAGGGCTGGCGCGTGGGCAACCTCGACACCACGGTGATCGCGCAGGCGCCCAAGCTGGCGCCGCACATCCCGGCCATGCGCGAGCGCATCGCGGCAGTGCTGGGGCTCGCGCCGTCGCAGGTGAACGTGAAGGCCAAGACGGCCGAGAAGCTCGGGCCGGTGGGCGAGGGCCGGGCGATGGAGGCGCGCGCCGTGGTGCTGCTGCACCGCCAGGGCGCAGCGGGCGGCCGCTGAGGTCGGCCGGTCGCTAGCCCTGGCCCTTGCGCGGGCCGGCCGCCGGCTCCGGCCTGGGCGGGAAGGCGCGCGGCAGGCGGATGTGCGCGGCGAAGCCGCGTCCCGGCGTGCTCGTCAGCGCGAAGGTGCCGCCCATGCGGTCGATGTTCTTGGCCACGATCGACAGGCCCAGCCCGGCGCCGGCGGCCGAGGTGCGGGCGGCGTCGCCGCGGAAGAACGGCTTGGTCAGCTGCGGCAGGGTGTCCGCCGGCACGCCCGCGCCGTGGTCGCGCACCTTGATGAGCACCGCCTCGTCGTGCGCCTGGGCCTGGATCGTCACGTTGGCCACGCCCGTGCCGGGCGTCTGGCCGTAGCGGCGCGCGTTCTCCACCAGGTTGGAGAGCACGCGCGTGATCTCCACCTCGTCGGCCGTCACGCGCAGGTCCGCCGGCACCTCGACCTTGATGCGGATGTCGTCGTGGTCCTGCACGGCGTACGTGCAGGCGTCCACCACGTCGCGCAGCAGCACGGCCGTGACGTCGACGTGGTCGGGGCGCGCATAGTCGAGGAACTTGTCGATGATCGAGTCGAGCTGGGCGATGTCGGCGGCCATGTGGTCGCGCGCGTCCTCGTCGGCCACGCTCATCTCGGTCTCCAGGCGCAGCCGGGCGAGCGGCGTGCGCAGGTCGTGCGAGATGCCCGCGAGCATCACGGCGCGGTCCTGCTCGATCTTGGCGAGCTGGTCGGCCATGCGGTTGAAGCCGATGTTGACGGCGCGGATCTCGTTGGTGCGGGCACGCTCGTCGAGCCGGTGGGCCTCGTACTCGCCCTCGCGCACCTGCAGCGTCGCGCGCGAGAGGTGCTTGAGCGGCCGGTTGATGAAGCCGGCGATGAGCGCCGCGCCGGCCAGCGACAGGATGATGCCGGTCGCGAGCCACACCGCCCACGTGCGTCCGCCGACGTGGGTGAAGCGCGTGGGGTCGAGCAGCAGCCAGTAGGCGTCGCTCTCGATCGTGAAGCCGACCCACAGGCCTTCCTCCTCGTTGACCCGGCTGGCCACCGTCGTGCCGTCGCCGAGCCGGGCGATCAGCTCGTCCGTCACGCGGCGGTCGAGCGTGGCGTTCGCATAGGGCTCATAGCGGTCGTTGGCCTCGCGCGGCAGGATGCGCACGCCCTCCTGGTCGGCCAGCGTCTTGATCAGCGAGACACGCGTGACGGCGTCCGAATACACCAGCGCCGCCCGCGTCAGGTTGACCAGCGAGGCGATCTGGTGCGCCGTCTGCAGCGTGCGCGGCTCGTATTCCAGCGCGCGGAAGGTCTGCAGCCAGGCCACGGTGCAGCCCAGCAGCAGCAGCGCCAGCAGGAAGAAGGTGCGCCAGAAGAGGCTGAAGCCCAGGCGCAGTCCGAAGCCCTGGCGGCGCACCCGCCCACCGCTCTCCAGCGGGCTGGGCATGGTGACCTGGGCGGCGTCCTCGCCGAAGTTCGGCAGGGGCGGTGGCTGTGGCGCGGGCATGCGCATCGGCCGGAGTCGCTCCGGCGGTCTCAGGACGTGCCGTCCGGAACGAACACGTAGCCCACGCCCCAGACCGTCTGGATGTAGCGCGGCGCGGCGGCATCGGACTCGACCAGCTTGCGCAGGCGCGAGATCTGCACGTCCAGGCTGCGGTCGAAGGGCTCGAACTCCCGGCCGCGCGCGAGCTGCGCCAGTTTCTCGCGCGACAGCGGCTGGCGCGGATGGCGCACCAGCGCCTTGAGCATGGCGAACTCGCCGGTGGTCAGCGAGAGTTCCTCGCCGTCCTTCTTGAGCGTGCGCGAACCGAGGTCGAAGCTGAACGGGCCGAAGGTGACGGTCTCGTTCTCGGCCGAGGGCGCGCCCGGTGCCTCCAGCGGTGGACGGCGGCGCAGCACGGCATGGACGCGCGCGAGCAGCTCGCGCGGGTTGAACGGCTTGCCCAGGTAGTCGTCGGCGCCGACTTCCAGGCCGACGATGCGGTCCACGTCCTCGCCCTTGGCAGTGAGCATGATGATCGGGGTGCGATCGTTGGCCGCGCGCAGGCGCCGGCACACGGAGAGTCCGTCCTCGCCCGGCATCATCAGGTCCAGCACGATCAGGTCGACCGTGTCGCGCAGCAGGATGCGGTTGAGCGCCTTGCCGTCCTCGGCCACGATCACCTCGAATCCTTCCTGCGTGAGGTAGCGGCGCAGCAGGTCTCGGATGCGGGCGTCGTCGTCGACGATCACGACCTTGTCGGTGCGGGAGAGGGTTTGATTCATTACTTCTGCGACACTGAATTTGTAACAGGCGCGATTTTGACGGCGTTGCCATGCCATTACGGTCTTTTGCCAGCGTTTTGACACTAAGTTACACAACTTGCCTGGGCCCGTGCCGACGGGCCGCACATCATCGGAAGATCGACCGATGACCGCCCCACGCCCCTGGCGCCCGACCCCTGCCGGATGAAAACGAAGACGAACACGAAGCGGGCCAACGCCCTGGGATTGCTGCTGATCTGTGCCGGCCCGCCGCTCTGGGCCGCCTCGCCCGCGCCGGCGCCGCTGGGCGTGGTGCAGGTGGGAAGCGCGCACCGCGACGACATCCGTCGCACGGTCGAGCGCCACCGCGACGCCCAGCGGGAGGAGATCCGGCGCGGTGAACTGGCGGCCGGCCGGCGCCTGACGGCGCGCGAACTGCTGGAGCTTCGCGCCCAGGTGCGCCAGCAGTCGCAGCCCGCTGCGGCCGTGAGCGTGCCGCCGCACGCCGGCGCGGACGGCGATGTCCAGGCGTCGCCGGTCGGCCTCGGCCCGGCCACGGTGCCGCTGGTGCCGACCTCGTCGCGTTCGTCGCTGACAATGCCCCGCAGCCAGCGCCAGCCCTAGCGCCGCGGAAGCGGCGGCCCGGCGGCCTTCCGCAACCGCCTTCCCACAGGACCCGTGCCTTGACCTCGACCCCGATCTCGATCGCCACCTCCGCTTCCACCCCGTCCCGCCATCGCGCCGGGCCGATCGCCGCCGTCCTGGCCGCCGCCGTCTGCTTCTGCGGCCTCGCCGGCGCGCCGTCCTCCGCCCGGGCGCAGGCCGTGGCGCCGCCGCAGAACGTGCTGCAGCTGTCGGCTTCCGGCACGGTCGAGGTCCAGCAGGACCTGCTGAGCATCACCCTGAGCACGACGCGCGACGCACCCGACGCCGCCACCGTGCAGAACCAATTGCGCGTGGCGCTGGAGGCCGCGCTGACCGAAGCGAGGAAGAACGCGCAGCCCGGCCAGCTCGACGTGCGCACCGGCAACTTCAGCCTGTCGCCGCGCTACACGCGCGAAGGCAAGGTCAATGGCTGGCAGGGCACGACCGAACTGGTGATCGAGGGGCGCGATTTCCCCCGCATCACCCAGACCGCCGGCCGCATCACCACGCTGAGCCTGGGCAACGTCGGTTTCGGGCTGAGCCGCGAGGAGCGCGCGCGGGTCGAGGCGCGGGCGCAGACGCTCGCCATCGAGAACTTCAGGCAGAAGGCGGGCGAGCTCGCGCGCGGCTTCGGTTTCGGGAACTACACGCTGCGCGAGGTGTCGGTCAACGCCAACGACGCCGGCCCGGAGCGCCCGCGCATGATGGCCGCCCAGGCCAAGGCGTTCGCCGCCGACGCCCCGGTCCCGGTGGAGGCGGGCAAGGCCAGCGTCGTGGTGAACGTCTCCGGCTCGGTGCAGCTGCGCGACTAGGCCTCCGCCCGGCCAGGTCGCGGCGCCGCCCCACACGGCGGTGCGGCACCGCCTCCGACGGGATCAACTACGATGCCGGACGACCTCCGTTGATCTCTCTTCGTGCCGTCCGGCGCGCGATGCCATGACCCGACCCGACCTCTTCTTCGTGACCTGCGACGACGCCCAGGGCGGCCACCGCATGGCGTACTGGCAGTGGGGCGACGCCCGCAGCGCGCACGTCGTGCTGTGCGTGCACGGCCTCACCCGGCAGGGCCGCGATTTCGACGCGCTGGCACAGGCGATCGTGGCGCGCGCCGGCGGCGACGTGCGGGTCGTGTGCCCCGACGTCGCGGGCCGCGGCCACAGCGACTGGCTGCGCGATCCCGCCGGCTACCAGGTGCCGTTCTATGCGGCCGACATGGTCGCGCTGGTGGCCCGGCTGCACGGCGAGCGGCCGATCGCCACGCTCGACTACGTCGGCACCAGCATGGGCGGGCTGATCGGCCTGGTGGTCGCCGGCCACGCGGCGCTGCCGCTGCCGGTGCCGGTGCATCGCCTGGTGATCAACGACGTCGGACCGACGCTCGACCCGGCCGCGCTGCGGCGCATCGCCACCTACGTGGGGCAGGGCGGTCGCTACGCGACGCTGCAGGAGGCGGCCGATGCGATGTGGGCGCTGTCGAGCAGCTTCGGCCCCCACACCGCCGAACAGTGGCTGGCGCTGTCGCGTCCCATGGTCGCCGCGGCGTCGCGGCGCACGGCCGACGGGGGCGCCAAGGTGGGGGACGAGGTCGATCCCTGGATCGAACCCGAGGGTCCGCTGCTGCTGCACTACGACCCGGCCATCGCGGTGCCGTTTCGCACCGCGACGCCCGAGGCCGCCGCGCAGGGCGAGGCGATGCTGTGGGCGCTCTACGACGCCATCACCGCGCCGACGCTGCTCGTGCGCGGCGCGCAGTCCGACCTGATCACCCCGGAGACGGCGCGGCAGATGACCCGGCGCGGGCCGCGCGCCACCCTCGTCGAATTCGAGGGCGTCGGCCATGCGCCGACCTTCGTCGACCCGGCTCAGAGCGCGGCGGTGACCGCGTTCCTGTTCGATTGAACGCGGCGCACCTCCCCACGGAAGCCCACCGGATGAAGCGCGGTCCCGTCAGCCCGCCGGCCCACGGCCCGGACGCGGCGCAGGGCGCATCCGACGGCGCGGAGGCGAGCGCGGCCGACTACCCGCTGTCGGTCGCCACGGCCGAGCACACGCCGCCCATCGACCACATGCTGGTGCGCGCACGCTCCTTCGCCGAACCGCTGATCGCCGACGAGACGCTCGACACCGGCGAGAACACCCTCGCGCACGCCGACGCCGTGGCCGCCATCGTCTCGGCCATGGGCGGCTCCGAGGCCATGCAGGCGGCGAGCTACCTCGTCTACACGTGCCAGCACCTCAACCGGCCGCAGGAAGTCATCGCCAAGGTCTTCGGCGACAACTTCGCCGCGCTCGCCGTCGAGACCACCAAGCTGGTCAACGTCCAGAAGCAGGCGCGCAGCGCGACGGCCGGGTCGCACGGGGCCGATGGCGGCGCGCAGACCGAGAACGTGCGCAAGATGCTGCTGGCGTTCTCGCGCGACCTGCGCGTGGTCATGCTGCGCCTCGCGTCCCGGCTGCAGACCCTGCGCCACGCCGCGGCCAGCCGCCGGCCGGTGCCCGAGGCGGTGGCGCGCGAGTCCCTGGAGGTGTTCGCGCCGCTGGCCAGCCGCCTGGGCATCTGGCAGGTCAAGTGGGAGATCGAGGACCTGTCGTTCCGCTTCCTGGAGCCCGAGACCTACAAGCTCATCGCCCGCTTGCTGGACGAGAAGCGCGTGGAGCGCGAGGGGTACGTGGAGCAGTTGCGCAGCCAGCTCGAGCACGAGCTGCACGCCCAGGGCATCGGCGCGACCGTGCAGGGACGGCCCAAGAACATCTACAGCATCGTCAAGAAGATGCGCGGCAAGTCGCTCGACTTCAATCAGGTCTTCGACATCCTGGCGCTGCGCGTGGTGGTGCCCGACGTGAAGGACTGCTATGCCGCGCTGGCCTGGGTGCACACGCACTTCGAGCCGATCGACGAGGAGTTCGACGACTACATCGCGCGGCCCAAGGCGAACGGCTACCAGTCGCTGCACACGGTGGTGCGCAAGGCCCACGACGGCCGGATCGGCAAGCCCATCGAGATCCAGATCCGCACCGAGCAGATGCACGACCACGCCGAGCACGGTGTGGCCGCGCACTGGGCCTACAAGGAGGCCGGCCCGCGCGGCTATGCCGGCGTGTGGGCCGGCGGCGAGTACGACGCCAAGATCGCGGTGCTGCGCCAGCTGCTGGCCTGGGAGCGCGACCTCTCCGACGGCCGCCAGGGCCAGGGCCTCTTCGACGACCGCATCTACGTGCTGACGCCCGACGCCTCGATCGTCGAGCTGCCCCAGGGCGCGACGGCGGTCGACTTCGCCTACACCGTCCACACCAGCCTGGGCCACCGCTGCCGCGGCGCGCGCATCGACGGCGTCATGCTGCCGCTGAACACGCCGTTGCAGAACGGCCAGACGGTGGAGGTGATCGCGGCGAAGGAGGGCGGCCCCTCGCGCGACTGGCTCAACGCCGAACTGGGTTATCTGGCCAGCCACCGCGCCCGTGCCAAGGTGCGCGCCTGGTTCAACGCCCAGGTCACGCACGAGACCGTGGCGCGCGGGCGCGAGGCGGTCGAGAAACTGCTGCAACGCGAGGGCCGCACGGCCTTCAAGCTGGAGGACCTCGCGTCGCAGCTGGGCTTCAAGTCGGCCGACCACCTGTTCGAGGTCGTCGGCAAGGACGAGTTCTCGCTGCGCAACATCGAGATGCTGCTGCGTCCGCCCAGCCCGGTGCCCGGACCGGACGAGGGCGTGCTCATCCGCAAGTCCAAGGGCAGCGAGAAGTCGGGCAAGGGCGGCGTGCTGGTGGTGGGCGTGTCGTCGCTGATGACGCAGCTGGCCAAGTGCTGCCGGCCGGCGCCGCCCGACGCCATCGGGGGCTTCGTCACGCGCGGCCACGGCGTGAGCGTGCACCGTGCGGACTGCAGCAACTTCCGCACGATGGCCGCGCACAGCGCCGAGCGCGTGATCGACGTCGAGTGGGGCACGCCCAAGCCGTCGGCCGACCAGCCGGTCTACGCCGTCGACGTGGCGGTCGAGGCCGCCGACCGGCAGGGCCTGCTGCGCGACATCTCCGACGTGCTCGCGCGCGAGAAGATGAACGTGATCGGCGTGCAGACGCAGTCGGTCAAGGGCACGGCGTGGATGACCTTCACGGTCGAGATCGCCAGCGCGGCACGGCTGCAGCACGTGCTGGGCACCGTCGCGATGGTGCCGGGCGTGCGCTCCGCGCGCAGGCGTTGATCAGGTACGGATTTTCATGCCATAATCGCGCTCTCGAATGAACGCAGGCGCGTAGCTCAGTTGGTTAGAGCACCACCTTGACATGGTGGGGGTCGTTGGTTCGAATCCAATCGCGCCTACCAACTCACCCTTGGTAGAAAACAAGTCCTTCCAGACCCACGGTCCGGAAGGATTTTTTTTGGCCGGTCGGCGGAACGGCCCGATGCCGCCTCCGCCCCGGCCGTTCAGCGTGCTCGGTGCGGGGTGCGGCGGCTCACTTCAGCTCGACCTTGATGTCGTCCTGCTGCACCGTGATCGCGCCGATCTCGTAGGTCTTGCGGCCGACCGTCAGGTCCTCCGGCTTGAAGGTGAGCAGCGGGTAGTCGCGCAGCAGCTCCTGCGCGACCAGCCCGCCGATGCGCTGCAGGCGCTGGGCGTCGGCACCGCCGATGCCCTGGAGTTCGATGCGGTCGGCCTTCGGCTGGTCCAGGCGCACGGCGCGCGCGGCGGCGTCGTAGCGCAGGGCGCTGCTGATCGTCACCACGCCGTCGATGCTGGAGGGCTGCATCAGCGGGCTGCCGATGGTCATGCGCGCGGCGATGGCGGCGCGGTTGGTCGGCGCGTCCAGGCCGAGCTGCGGGTCGCGCAGGTCGACCGTGAACAGCTCGGCGTAGCGCTGGCGCACCGGGAATCGCCTGGCGATCTGCGCCTGCATCTCGGCGCGGGTGGCCGTGTACTCGCTGAGGAAGAAATTGAAGCCCGCGAGCGTCGGCAACGCGGGCAGGGCGACGGCGCCGGCGGCGAGCCGGACGAGAAACAGGCGGCGGGGAGGGGAAAGGCGTCGGTGCATGGCGGGTCGGAGCTTGCCACGGCGCGGCGAGTTCCGAGCCATCGCCCCCGCGTCGCCTGCGCGACGCGCTCGGGACTTGCCCGATGCCGGCCGCCGACCTCGCGGCGTAGGCTGGCGGGCTCTCTGGAGACCTCATGGAACGTCCGCATTTCAAGTTCTGGCCGAAGCGCGTGCCCCGCGCGATCACCGTGCCGGCGACCTCGCTCTGGCACAACCTCGCCACCTCCGCCGCGCGCTATCCCGACAAGGACGCGCTGGTCTTCTTCGGCCAGGCCGTCAGCTACCGCGACTTCGTCGACCAGGCCGAGCGCCTGGCCGGCACCCTCCATGCGCTGGGCGTGCGGCGCGGCGACCGTGTGGTGCTCGCGATGCAGAACTGTCCGCAGCTGGTGATCGCGCATTTCGCCATCCTGCGCGCCAACGCGGTGGTCGTGCCGGTCAACCCGATGAACCGGGCGGAGGAGCTTAAGCACTACATCGTGGACCCCGATGCCAAGGTCGCCATCACCACCGGCGACCTGGCCGGCGAGGTGGCCAAGGCCAGCAACGCGCTGCCCCCCGGGCAGCGCCTGGCCCACCTGATCGCCACGCGGTTCACCGACGCCTTCGACCGCGACGTCGCCGGCGAGGAGGCGCCGGCGCCGGCCTGGCGCGAATGGCTCACGGCCGAACATCCGCTCCCCGCGCTCGACGGCGGCCGATGCATGCACTGGCGCGACGCCCTGGATGGCGCCAACGCGCCACCCGAGCACGTCGTGGGCGCGCACGACATGGCGCTGCTGCCCTACACCAGCGGGACCACCGGCCTGCCCAAGGGCTGCATCCATCCGCACTCGACCCTGATGGTCAACGCGGTCGCGAGCCAGCTGTGGGGCGCCGTGTCCTCGGAGGTCGTGGTGCTGGCGGTGGTGCCGATGTTCCACATCACCGGCATCGTCAGCATGATGCACACCACCATCCACGCCGGCGGCACGCTGGTGATCATGCCGCGCTGGGACCGCGAGGTGGCCGGACGCCTGATCTCGGTGCGCCGCATCACCAACTGGACCAACATCCCCACGATGGTGATCGACCTCATGGGAAGCCCCAACCTGGACGCCTTCGACCTGAGCAGCCTGACCTACATCGGCGGTGGCGGGGCGGCCATGCCGCAGGCGGTGGCGCAGCGGCTGTTCGAGCAGTACGGACTGCGCTACCAGGAAGGCTACGGGTTGACCGAGACGGCCGCGCCCTCGCACGCCAACCCGTTCGAGCATCCCAAGCAGCAGTGCCTGGGCATCCCGTTCGTGGGCGTCGATTCGCGCGTGGTGGACCCCGACACGCTGGCCGAGATGCCCGTGGGCGAGTCCGGCGAGGTCGTCACGCGCGGTCCGCAGGTGTTCCAGGGCTACTGGAAGCGACCCGACGCCACCGCCGCCGCCTTCGTCGAGATCGACGGCGAGCGCTTCTTCCGTACCGGCGACATGGCCCGCGTCGACGAGGACGGCTACTTCTTCATGACCGACCGCCTGAAGCGGATGATCAACGCCAGCGGCTTCAAGGTCTGGCCGGCGGAGGTCGAGCTGCTGATGTTCAGGAACCCCGCGATCCAGGAGGCCTGCGTGATCGCCATGAAGGACGCCTACCGCGGCGAATCGGTCAAGGCCGTGGTCGTGCTGCGCGCGACCCACCGCGACACCACCGCGCAGCAGGTCATCGACTGGTGCCGCGAGCACATGGCCGTCTACAAGATCCCGCGCGAGGTCGAGTTCGTCGACGCGCTGCCCAAGAGCGGCGCGGGCAAGGTGATGTGGCGCCTGCTGCAGGAGCGCGAGACGGCCAGGGGTACGTAACTTGCTTGCCCGAGGGCACCCATCACAGGAGCCTTTTTCACATGAGCCGCAACGACGTCACCGAGAAGATCATCACCGCCAAGGTGCTCAAGGGCATCAGCTGGAGCACCGTCGCCGAACGCGTCGGCCTGTCCAAGGAATGGACCACGGCCGCGTGCCTGGGCCAGATGACCTTCACGGCCGAGCAGGCCGACGTCGTCGCCGAGCTGTTCGACCTCGACGCCGACGACCGCAAGTGGCTGCAGGCCGTGCCGTACAAGGGCTCGCTGCCCACCGCCGTGCCCACCGACCCGCTGATCTACCGCTGGTACGAGATGGTCAACGTCTACGGCACCACCATCAAGGCGCTCATCCACGAGGAGTTCGGCGACGGCATCATGAGCGCCATCGACTTCTCGATGGACATCCAGCGTCAGGCCGACCCCAAGGGCGACCGCGTGCAGGTCGTGCTGTCGGGCAAGTTCCTGCCGTACAAGACCTACTGAGCGTCGGCCGCCACCGGGGAGCCATTGTGCCCGGCAGGGCTGCGGGCTTGTCCTACGGGGCCGTCGGGGCGCCGTCGATGACACTCTGGCGCACCCACGGAGACCCGGAGAACTTATGACGTACCCCCGGCCGCAGGCGCCGACCGCCAGCGCGCTGCGCGATGCCTTTCGCGAAGTGCGTGCAGAGAGCCTGGCCCGTGCCGCGCCGCTGTCGCCCGAAGACCAGTGCATCCAGTCGATGCCCGACGCCAGTCCCACCAAGTGGCACCTCGCGCACACCACCTGGTTCTTCGAGACGGTCCTGCTCCAGCCCCACCTGAGCGCCCATCGCCCGTTCGACGAGCGTTTCAACTTCCTTTTCAATTCCTACTACGAAGCCCTCGGCCCGCGCCATCCCCGACCGCAGCGGGGGCTGCTCACGCGCCCGTCGCGCGACGAGGTGCTGGCCTATCGCGCGCACGTCGACGGGGCGGTCGAGCGAATGTTCGACCAGGCGCTGCGCAGCGCCGCGACATGGAACGCCATCGAGCCGATCGTCTCGCTCGGGCTGCAGCACGAGCAGCAGCACCAGGAACTGCTCGTCACCGACATCCTGCACGCCTTCTCCTGCAACCCGCTGCTGCCGGCCTACCAGCCGGTGTCGGCGCCCGTGCTGCGGCTCGCGTCGGCCGCGCCGTCGACGCGCTGGCTCGAACATGTCGGCGGCCAGGTGCAGGTCGGCCACGACGGCGACGGCTTCGCGTTCGACAACGAGACGCCGCGCCACGCCGCGCTGCTGCAGCCGCACGCCATCGCCGACCGGCTGGTGACCTGCGGCGACTACGCCCGCTTCATCGCCGACGGCGGCTATCGCAACCCGGGCCTGTGGCTGTCCGACGGCTGGGCGCTGGTGCGCGCGCAGGGCTGGCAGGCACCGGCCTACTGGATCGAGGCCGGCGACCCGCGCCTGGCGGGCCATGCCCAGGGCGGCCCCGCCGACTGGCACGTCTTCGGCCTGCACGGCGTGCGCCCGCTGGACCCGGCCGAGCCCGTCGCGCAGCTGAGCCTGTACGAAGCGGCGGCCTATGCGGAATGGGCCGGCGCGCGCCTGCCGACCGAGTTCGAATGGGAGGTGGCCAGTGCCGACCCGGCGTTCCGCCAGGCCACCGGCCACGTCTGGCAGTGGACGCGTTCCTCCTACGATCCGTACCCCGGCTTCCGGCCGGCGCCGGGCATCGCCGCCGAATACAACGGCAAGTTCATGGTCGGCCAGCTGGTGCTGCGGGGCGGCAGCGTCGCCACGCCGTCGGGCCACACGCGGCCGAGCTACCGCAATTTCTTTCCCCCCGCCGCACGCTGGCAGTTCACGGGGCTGCGCCTCGCCAAGGATCTCTGAATGCGAGGTATTCCCCATCACACCGTCGCGACCGCGGCGGCCCAGACGCTCGCCGCACCGTCGGCATCCAGCCCGGCACCGGCAGCGTCCGGCCCCGCCCCGGCGGCGTCCTCCGAGTTCGGGCGCGACCTGCGCGCCGGCCTGTCCCGCCCGGTGCGCGGCATCTCGCCCAAGTTCTTCTACGACGCCCGCGGCTCGGCACTGTTCGACGGCATCTGCGCGCTGCCCGAGTACTACCCGACGCGCACCGAGCTGCGCATCCTGGCCGACTCGGCGGCGGAGATCGCCGCGCACATCGGGCCGCAGGCGGAGATCATCGAGTTCGGCGCCGGCTCGCTGACCAAGGTGCGGCTGCTGCTCGACGCCCTGGAGGCCCCGCGCCGCTACGTGCCCATCGACATCTCGGGCGACCACCTCGAGGGCGCCGCCGCGCGGCTGCGCGCGGACTATCCCGGCCTCGTCGTGCAGCCCGTGGCGGCCGACTACACGATGCCGCTGGTGCTGCCCGCGCCGGGCGAGGGCGCCGGACGGCGGGTCGGGTTCTTTCCCGGCTCCACGCTGGGCAACTTCACCTCCGACGAGGCGCTGTCGTTCCTGCAACTGGCCGCGCGCCTGCTGCGCGGTGGCGGGCTGCTGCTGGGCGTCGACCTGGTCAAGGACCCGGCGGTGCTGCATGCCGCCTACAACGATGCCCAGGGCATCACGGCCGCGTTCAACCTCAACCTGCTGCACCGCGCCAACGCCGAGCTGGGCACCGATTTCGACGTCGACGGCTTCACGCACGCGGCGTTCTACAACGCGCCGCACCGCCGCATCGAGATGCACCTGGTGAGCCGCCGCCGGCAGACCGTGACGCTCGACGGCGAGCGCTTCGAGTTCGCCGAGGGCGAGACGCTGCACACGGAGAATTCGCAGAAGTTCACCGTCGACGACCTGCGCGCCCTGGCGGTCCGGGCCGGCTTCACGCCCAAGGCGGTCTGGACCGACGCGGACCGCCTGTTCAGCGTGCACTGGCTGCAGGCGCCCGTCGCGGCACAATAGACCGGTGTCGCGCGACCATGCGCGCACGACGTATCCGCTACCCGCGCCGCAGCCCGCGGCGCCCTGGAGATCTCCCATGAAAGCAACCTGGAACGGCGCCACCATCGCCGAGAGCGACGACATCGTCGTGCTCGAAGGCAATCACTACTTCCCGATCGACTCGCTCAACCGCGACCACGTCACCTTCAGCAACCACCGCACCACCTGTCCCTGGAAGGGCGCGGCGAACTACTACTCGCTGCTGGTGAACGGGGAACTCAACGCCGACGCGGCCTGGTACTACGCCGATCCCAAGCCCGAAGCCGACGAGATCAGGAATCGGGTCGCCTTCTGGAAGGGCGTGAAGGTCGAGGCATGAGCCTCCACGTTCCAGCCGCGCGCGCCGCGGCGCGGCCGTGACCACCGCCTTCGCGCCGCCCGCGACGGCACCCGACGCGGTCGTCGGACGGCTGCGGACGCACGGCTACGCGGTGCTCGACCCCGAAGGGGTCGCCCGGTGGCTGGGCCTGCCGCTCGATGCCCTCGAACCCCTGCGCGCCGACTGGGACGACCTGCCGCCCGACGCCTACCTGAAGGATGGCGGACGCTACCGCCAGCGGCGCCATGCCTGTTTCCTGGTCGATGGCGAAGCGGTCGCGCCGGTGGCGCAGCGGGCGCACTGGCAACCGGTCGAATACAACGCGCTGCACGGCGGCATGCACCGCTGGTTCGCGCCCATGAAGGCGGCCAGCGTGGCGCTGCCCGCCTGGCAGGCCCTGATGGGCCGCCTCGCCGACGTGGCGAGCGCGCTGTACGGCGCGCGGCGCTGGTTCGTCGAGGCGCACCAGTTCCGCATCGACACCGCCGGCGGCATCGGCCGTCCCACGCCCGAGGGCGCGCACCGCGACGGCGTCGACCTGGTGGCCGTGATGCTGGTGGCGCGCACCGGCATCCGGGGCGGCGAGACGCGCGTCTTCGAGGCCGACGGCCCGCGCGGCGAGCGCTTCACGCTGACCGCGCCCTGGAGCCTCCTGCTGCTCGACGACGCCCGCGTCATCCACGAGTCCACGCCGATCCAGCCGCTGGCCGACCGCGACGGCAATCACCTGGCCGGGGGGCACCGCGACACGCTGGTCGTGACCTGCCGGCGCGACGGCTTCCAGGGCGGGTGACGCGCGCGCGAGTTAAATTGCGGCTTTTGACTCAACGCTCGGAGGTCCGCCCATGTTCCACCACATCCTGGTCCCCATCGACGGCTCCGAGACGTCCATGCTGGCGGTCAGCAAGGCCAGCGGCCTGGCGCTCGCGTTCGGCAGCCGCATCACGCTGATCCACGTCATCGACAACTATCCGTTCATCGGTGTCGGCGCGGACTACGCGCTCGGCCAGAACGAATACCTCGCCGCCGCCACCGCGGGTGCCCGCGCGGCGCTCGCCCACGGCGTCGAGGCCCTCGCGGCCGAGGGACTGCACAGCGACCAGCGCGTGGTCGACGGCCATGTCGTGCACGAGGGCATCGTCGACACCGCCGTGGGGCTGGGCGCCGACCTGATCGTGATGGGCTCGCACGGCCGCGCCGGCATCGAGAAGCTGCTGCTGGGCAGCGTCACGCAGCGCGTGCTGCAGGACGCGCCGATGCCGGTGATGGTGGTCAAGGGTCGCTGAGGCGACCCCGGCCTTCCGATCAGAACGGTGCCGGGCTCTCGAAGCGCAGGGTCTCGCCCGTGGCCGGATGACGCAGCGTCAGTGCGCTCGCGTGCAGCAGCAGGCGTGGCGAGCGTGCCTGCACGGCGGCGTCGCCATAGAGCGCATCGCCCAGGATCGGATGGCCGATCGAGGCCAGGTGCACGCGCAGCTGGTGCGTGCGCCCGGTGGTCGGCACCAGCAGCACCCGGCTCGCGCGGCGCTCCGGCAGCGCTTCCAGGACGCGCCAGCGCGTGAGGCTCGGCTTGCCGGCGGCGTCGATCACCCGCAGCGGGCGGCGCGGCCAGTCCGGCGCGATCGGCGCGTCGATCACCGACCAGCCGCGCGCATCGGACCCGGTCGCGCCCGGCAGGCCGTCGACGACGGCCTCGTAGCGCTTGTCGACGTCCCGGTTCGCGAAGGCGTCGCCCAGCGCGCGCTGCGTCGCGCCGTCGCGTGCCATCAGCACCAGGCCGCTGGTGGCCATGTCGAGCCGGTGCACGACGCGCGCATCGGGCCAGCGGGCGATGGCGCGCGCGCTCAGGCAGTCCTGCTTGTCGGCGCCGCGGCCGGGCACGCACAGGAGCCCGGCGGGTTTCTCCAGCACCAGCAGGTGGGCGTCCTCGTGGTGGGCGAAGGGAGCGGGCATGGGCTATTCTCGATCGGATGCCCGACGCCGCCTCCGATACCGCTTCCACGCCGCTTCCCCCCACCTTCACCGACCTGACCCGCGAGCGCCCCTTCATGCGGATGTGGACGGCGCGGCTGTTCGGCACCGCGGCCAGCCAGATGCTGCTGGTGGCCATCGGCTGGCACATGTACGACCTGACCGGCAGCGCCTGGGACCTGGGGCTGGTCGGGCTCTACCAGTTCGTGCCGGCGCTGGTGCTGGCGCTCTACGCGGGCCACGTGGTCGACCGCCACCACCGCGGGCGCATCGTGGCGGTGTGCTTCGCGGTCCAGGGCGTGGTCGCGCTGGCACTGCTGCTGGCCCACGTCGAGCACCGCGATTCGCGCGCGCTGCTGCTGGGGCTGTCGGTGGTGCTGGGCGCGGTGCGTGCCTTCCAGATGCCGGCCCAGCAGGCGCTCACGCCGATGCTGGTGCCCCCGGTCATGCTGCCGCGCGCCATGGCCTTCAGTTCGGCCGGCATGCAGGGCGCGATCATCGGCGGCCCCGCGCTCGGCGGACTGCTGTTCGCCCTGGGCACCGGCGTCGTCTACGGCGCGAGCGTGGCGCTGTTCCTGGTCGGCGGCGTGCTGGTCGCGGGCCTGCGCTACGTGCAACCCGCGCGCGTGCGCGAGCCGGTGACGCTGGCGACCGTGTTCGCCGGCGTCGACTTCATCTGGCGCCGCAAGCCCGTGCTGGGCGCGATCTCGCTGGACCTCTTCGCCGTGCTGCTGGGCGGCGCGGTGGCGCTGCTGCCGATCTACGCGCGCGACATCCTGCACACCGGCGCCTGGGGCATGGGGCTGCTGCGCAGCGCCCCGGCGGCCGGCGCGCTGGTGGCCTCGGTGTGGCTCACGCGGCGGCCGATCGAGCGCCGGGTCGGGCGCACGCTCCTGATCGCGGTGGCGGCCTTCGGCGTGTGCATGGTGGTGTTCGGCCTGTCGCGCAGCTTCATGATCTCGCTGGTCGCGCTGGCCGTCTCGGGCGCGGCCGACATGGTCAATGTCGTCATCCGCCAGACCCTGGTGCAGCTGGAGACGCCCGACGCGATGCGCGGGCGGGTCAGCGCGGTCAATTCGATCTTCATCGGCGCGAGCAACCAGCTCGGCGAATTCGAATCCGGCGCCACGGCGGCGCTGCTCGGACCGGTGGGCTCGGTGGTGCTGGGCGGTCTGGGCACCGTGGGCGTGGCGCTGGCGTGGTTCAAGCTGTTCCCGTCGCTCGCCCAGCGTGACCGGCTCGTGGCGCCGGCCGTGGCGGTCACGCCAGCGGTGAAGTGACCTCGATGTCGCCGAGCGGCTCGGCCACGCAGGGCAGGAACCAGCCTTCGGCCTTTTCCTCGGCGCTGAGGCCGGGCCATTCGATGGTGTGGCGCACCCGGCCCGCCGTCAGCAGACAGATGCAGGTGCGGCAGGTGCCGTTGCGGCACGCGCTGGGCAGGTCGATTCCGGCCGCCTCGGCGGCGCGCAGCACGGTCTGCGCGGGCTGGATGACGAATTCCCGCTCGAGTGGCGACAGGCGCGCCTTCATCATGGCCCGGCGTCCGGCCGGCCGCCACCACCGCCGCGACGCTGCTCGCGCAGCATGAAGAGGTACAGGCCCTCGACCTTCTCGCGCGCCCACGGGGTCCTGCGCAGCAGCTTCAGGCTCGACGCGATGCTCGGGTCGCTGGTGAAGCAGCGCAGCGGAACGCGCTCGCCCAGCCCCTGCCAGCCATAGTGCGCCTGGAGCGCGGTGACGATGGCCTCCAGCGTCAGGCCGTGCAGCGGATTGCGCGGCTGGGAGGCGGGCGCGGGCGCGGGCGCCGGTGCCGGTCGGGGCGGAAGGTCCTGGGTCACCTGGGCACCGGCCTGGTCACTTGTCCTTGAGCTTGCCGCGCGGGATGACCGCCGTGGTCACCGTGCGCACGACGGGCTCGCCGCTGGTGGACGGCAGCTTGGGCGGCGACGTGTCCTTCTTGGGTTTTTTGGTTTCCTTGCTGCTGCGTTGCTGACCTTTGGCCATGGGGGGTCTCCAGGAGTGCGATGGGGTAAAAACGTGAAAGGGCAGTTTAGCGGCGCGGCGACAATGGCCGACACCGCGACGGGCCCGCCGGAACGCCGGCCGCCGCCGCGATGCCGGGCGGGCGCCACGGTGCGCCGGACGCATCGGCCCCGGACCCGCGTGGCGCGTCGGTGCGGAGGTCGACCGGCCCGTCCGCCTTTTTCCGTTCTTCTCACTTCATTCCTTTTTTCTGTCTGTCCGCCATGTCTGATTACGAAGTCCGCCCCGCCACGATGCGCGATGCCAGGGCCATCGCCGAAGTCCACGCCGCCGCCGCGGCGGCCGCCTATGCCGGCATCCTTCCCGACGACGAATTGCGCGCCCTGGCGCCGGCCACGCGCGAATCCAAGTGGCGCGAGGCGATCGAGTTCAGCGAGCCGCAGGTGCAGGTCGCCGTGGCGGGCACCGAGGTCGTCGGCTTCGTGGGCTTCGATCGCTCGCGCGACCCCAAGACGCCGTCGACCACCGGCGAGATCTGGGCGCTCCACATCAAGCCCGACCACTGGGGCAAGGGCGTGGGCGTGGCGCTCTGGGACGCCGCGCGCGAGGGCCTGGAGGACGAGGGCTGCACCACCGTCACGCTGTGGGTGCCGCTGCGCAACGATCGCGCCATGCGCTTCTTCGAACTCGCCGGCTTCAAGCGCGAGATGAAGACCGCCAAGACCACGGCGCTGGGCACCGTCAAGATCGAGGAAATCCGCCTCAAGCGCAGCGTCGTCTGAGTCCGGTCGATTTCCATGGCCTCCAGTCTCTTCCTCCTGATCGACGACATCGCGGCGGTCCTCGACGACGTCGCCGTGCTCACCAAGCTAGCGGCCAAGAAGACCGCCGGCGTGCTCGGCGACGACCTCGCCCTCAACGCGCAGCAGGTCACCGGCGTCACGGCCGAGCGCGAGCTGCCCGTGGTGTGGGCGGTGTGCAAGGGCTCCTTCGTCAACAAGGCGATCCTGGTGCCGGCGGCGCTGCTGATCGGCAGCTTCGCGCCCTGGGCGATCACGCCGCTGCTCATGGTGGGCGGTGCCTTCCTGTGTTTCGAGGGCGTCGAGAAACTGGCGCACCGCTTCCTGCATCCCGAGGCCCGCAAGGACGACGAGGCGCGCCTGACCCGGGCCGTGGCGCAGGACGAGGTCGACGTCGCCGCGCTCGAGAAGGACAAGGTCAAGGGTGCGATCCGCACCGACTTCATCCTCTCGGCCGAGATCATCGTGATCACCCTGGGCACCGTGGCCGGCCAGTCGTTCGTCACGCAGGTGACGGTGCTGGTGGGCATCGCCCTGGTGATGACGGCCGGTGTCTACGGCCTGGTGGCGGGCATCGTGAAGCTCGACGACGCCGGGCTCCACCTGAGCCGGCGCGAGGGGGCGGGCGCGCGGGCGCTGGGCCGGGGCATCCTGGCCGCGGCGCCGTGGCTCATGAAGGCGCTGTCGGTGGTGGGGACGGCCGCGATGTTCCTGGTGGGCGGCGGCATCCTGGTGCATGGCGTGCCGGCGGTCGGGCACGCGGTCGAGGCCTGGGCGGCCGGCGTGGGAGGGCTGGTCGGCTCGCTGGGCTCGATGCTCGCCAACGCGGGGGTCGGCATCGCCGCCGGTGCCGTCGTGCTGGCGGTGGTCGAAGGGGCGAAGCGCCTGTGGGGCCGGCGCTGAACGGTCGCACCGGCCGCGCGCGCGCCCGGTCCGGGCGCGGTCAGCGCGGGCGTCGTCTCAGCCGCTGCACCAGATCGACCGCGACGAGCGCGAGACCCAGCACCAGCGCGAACCAGCCGACCACGGCGGCGCCGCCGACCATGTCGCGCCACGTCGGGGATTGCAGGAAGCGCGGACCGACGAGGACGGCGATGCCGATGAGCGCGCACAGGATGCCGCGCTCGAGCATGCGCGGCGGTCGTGAGGGTTTGGAAGCCATGGCGGGGAGTTTAGGTGCGCGCCCCGGACCACGAACGACGCCGTCCCGCCATCGCGGCGGGCCTGGCGGCATGCACGGAGACTCGACATGCGGATGAAGACATCGCGCGCCATCGCGCTGGCAGCGGCCTTGCTGGTTGTCGCATCGGCCCGGGCCCAGCTGCCGCCGCAGGACCCGGCGCGGTTCCCGGCCGCGGCCACGCGCTTCCTCGACGACGAGATGCCCAGGATGGAGGCGGCCGTGCGCGCGGGCGACCGCGACTTCTTCGAGGGCGCCACCGAGCGCATGGTCGCGTTCTCCGAGGACTGGGATTTCAAGGCGCACACCAACCCGGACCTGGCGCCCTACGCGGCCTGCACGGTGGCGGTCTCCGACCTCGTGGTGGTCGGCCTGTGCCGGCTGGTGCCCGGCAGTCCGGTGTGCGAGCCGGGCCTGGCGGCGCAGTTCGCGCGCAACGTCGCGCAGTGCCGGCAACAGGCCGCGCGCTGAGGCGGCGCGCGCCGGGCGCCGACGTTCAGGGCGCCGACAGCCGGTAGCTCAGCTGCAGGCTCACCCGCGTCTTGCGCAGCGGGTTGTTCAACGCCGCGTCGCCGGTGGGCTTGGCGACCGCCACGTCGATGCTGTAGTGGCGCGCGTCCGACACCCGCAGCCCGAGCGCCATCGAGCGCAACTCGCGCGGCAGCGGCTCGCCGTAGCGCGTCGAGACCCGGGCCGCCTCCAGCAGCACGTAGGGCTCGACCTGCCGCAGCCACGGCAGGTCCAGCGCGAACTGCCGGTTGAATTCCACCCCGACGCCCCAGCCGGCGTCGCCGGCGCCGTCGCCCGGCGCGTAGCCGCGCGCGAAGCGCGGCCCGCCGAAGGCGATGCGTTCCGAGGCGGCGAGCGACTGGCCGCTGTACTGCCCGCCGAACGACACGCCCGTGCCCCAGCCGCCGGAGAAGCGGTCGCGCTGGCTCGCGTCGAAGGTCACGCGGGTGAAATCGGTCTGCGACAGGCCCACGCCGTTGAGCGCGTCGATGTTGCTGCGCACCACCGCCCGCGCGCCCAGGCCGTCGATGCCGTGCGCGAGCAGGGCGCTGGCGCTGCGGCTGCGTCCGGGGGTCGCATCGACATAGGCCAGCTGCGCGAACAGGGCGCGCACGCGCGTGTCCTCGCTCAGGGTGACGCCGTTGGCCGGCACCCGGTAGTCGTCGGAATTGTCGACCGCGTAGAAGCCGCCGTTGAGCGTCAGGCTGCCGCGCGCATCCAGCCGCAGGGGTTGACTGGCCGAGAGTTCGGCGCGCTGGTTGGTGTTGCGGCGCTCCAGCGGGGCGCCGCGGCCGAGGCGGGAGTCGGGGTAGCCGCTGTAGCGCGTCAGGCTGGTCCGCCAGGCCAGCCCGTCGGCGCCGACGAGCTGCGTGTAGCCGAGCGTGAAGAGCTTCTCGCGCGAGAAATCGCCCACCAGCGTCGACGCGCTGAGCTGTCCGCCGGCGACGAAGGGATCGTTCCACACGCCGTTGAGGACGGCGCGCGAGCGCGGCTGGCGCAGGTCGGCGCCCAGCGAGACGTCGTAGGGCACGCGCTTGACCTTGAGCACCAGTTCGGTGGCGCCGTCGGTGGTGCCGGGCATCGACGCGGTGGCCGCCACCGTCAGGCCCGGCATGCGCGCGAGCAGCTGGGTGACGCGCTCGAAGGTCGCTTGCCGCAACGGCCGCTCGGCCAGCAGCGGCGCCGCGATCTCGCGCAGCTTGGGCGTGGCCGGCCCGGCGTCGCCCTCGATGCGCAGGCCGGAGAGGTAGCCCTCGACCGCCACCACGCGCACCACGCCGCCGGCGAACGTCTGGTCGGGCACGAAGACGAAGGACAGCGGATGGCCCGCGTCCCGATAGAGCGCGCTGGCCTCGGTGGCGCGCTGGACCAGTTGCGCCGCCGTCGTCGGCCGGCCGGCGAGCGGCGCGAACAGCGCGGCGACGCGTTCGAAGGGCAGGGCGCGCACGCCCTCGATGTCGAAGCGCGTGGCGGTGAAGGATTGCTCCAGCCGGTTGCCGGTCGGGCCGGCCGGCGCGCGCAGTTCGACTCGGGGCGCCGGATCGCGCGGCGCCGGCACGGGGGCGGGCGCCGGCAGCTGGTCGAGCGGATTGCCCGGCCGCGCGTTCTGCGCCTGCAGCGCGGCGGCACCGCCAGCCAGCGCGAGCGCCACGCCGACACGCAGGAGAGGCATCGGCCTGGCGATGACGCTCATCATTTCGAGACCGTGCGGCCGCCCAGGCCGAGCGTCGCGCCCACGCCCACGAGCAGGCCGCCGCCAGTGGCCCCGCCCGTGGCCGAGCCCCCGCTGAGGCCCCCGACGGCCGTGCCGAGGGTGCCCACCGTCTGGCCCACGGCCGCGCCCACGCCGCCCGCGACGTTCGCGACCGTCGCGGCCACCGGCACCGCCACCGCCGCCGCCACCGGCGACACCACCGCGGCCACGCCCGAGACGGCGCCCGAGGCGATCTGACTCACCGGCGCGGCCAGCCCGGCGACCGCACCCCCCGGCGCACCCGCCCCGCCCGGGAGCACGCCCCCGGCGATGCCGCCCACCGTGGCCAGCGCGCCGCCGACCACGCCCGAGGCCACGCCCGTGCCCACGCCCGCGGCCGTGCCCACCGTGCCCACCAGCGCGCCCGCGCCGCTCGCCGCACCGGCGCCGCCCAGGCCCGCGACCGTGCCGATGGCCGTCGGCAGCCCGGCGACCGCGCCGCCGACCAGGCCGCCGGCCGTCGCGCCACCGATACCACCCGCGCCGCCCGTACCCGTCGCGGTCACGAGGCCCCCGACGCTCGCCACCGTCGCCCCCACGGGCTGGGTGAGCGCGGTGAGCCCGCCCACGGGCAGCTGCTGGAGCCGGTTGCCCACGCCGTCGAGCAGCCCGTCCACCGGCTGGCCGATGCCCGTGGCGTCGCCCAGGCGCTGCGTGAGGGTGGGCACGCTGTCGATGCGCGCGACGACCTGGCTCGCGCCGCCCGTGATCTGGCGCACCACGTCGGCGCCGGTCACGGTGTCGAGCCGGTCGGCGAGGACGCCGACGCCCTCGCCCACGCGGCCCAGCACGTTGCCGGCCACGTCCGTGACGCTGCCCAGGGGCGTGCCCTCGGCGATCGAGGCGAGCGCGACGCCGGTCGTCGAGACCGTCGCGCCCGCGCCCTCGACGACCGCCGGCAGGCCCGCGAGGGTCTTGCCCACGACGTCCTGGCCGGTGCCCAGCTGGCCGAGGCCCGTGCTCACGGCCGCACCGGCGCTGCCCACCGTCGCGCCGGCCTCGGCCAGCACGCCGCCCAGGGCCGTGCGGGCCCCGGTGGTGGCGACGACCTCGCCCACGCCGCTCACGACCTCGCCGGTCTTGCCCAGCAGCTGGCCGGTGGCCGAGGCCACGGCGGCGTCCGTGCCGCCGGTGCCTCCTGTGCCGCCCGTGCCGCCGGGAGTGCCGCCGGGGACGCCGGGAAGGTTCCCGGGCAGGCCACCGCCCGTGCCGGCGCCCGTGCCGCCACCGGCGACGCCCGTGCCGCCGCTCGCGCCCGTGCCGCCGTCGGCCACGCCGGTACCCGAGGTGCCGTCCTTGTCGCTGCCGGTGCCACCCATGCCACCCAGGTTGTCGCCGTTGTCGCCCTTGGCTCCGCCGCCCAGGCCGCCCGGCGTGGCGCTGCTCTGGCCGCCGGCCGAGGCGCCCAGCTGACCGCTCGAGGAACATCCGCCCAATGTCGCCAGCACGGCGGCCACGGCGGCCGCGCAAGCGAGAGACCTGAATCGGGGTTGAGAAAAAGCCTTCATGTCCATCTCCAGAAAATCACTTTGAAACCACCGGTGTCCGGACGTGTCGTTCCGGCCATCGGCTTGGTGGGTGGTCCGGTTCCACGAAGTTGGGAACCGCTTCCCTGTTTTTACGTTTCAAGTCACATTCGGTGAAGATCGACACGCTTAGAAACAACTGCCGGAGGCGTTTTCGAGCGTGAAAAAAGTCACAGCTGGCCGGCTGGCCTGCCGTGGTGAATACTGAAGGATTCGACAGTTTTCCCCGAAAACCGGGTCGCGCGCGACGCGGTGGCGCGCGGTGCCGGCCCCCGGTTCAGTCGTGTCTGGCGACGGCGCCGAGGCGTTCCGCCACGGCCTGCAGATCGCGTTCGTGGCGCGCGGCGGCGAGCAGCGACGGCGCGCCCTGGCCGGCCGCCGCGACAGCGAGCGCTTTCTTCGGACACAGGCCCAGGCAGGACGACTGCACGATGCGCACCCGCGTGCGCTGGGCGCCGAGCGCCTTCTTGAGCGACTTGCGCGCGTCTTTCGCGTTCAGCTTGGACGGGCCGCTGCCACGTTCCTCGCACTGACCGCAGACCAGCACCAGTCCGTCGAACTTGGCCTTGACGAACGGGCCCCCGGCGCCTTCGCGCGCGCCGGTCGCTTCCTGGCCAGGGGCGGACTCGGCGACGGGTGCGTCGGGGATCGGGTCGCGGGCGTCCTGGAGGGGCGCGGGGTCCGCGGCGTGCTTGTCGTTCCTGGCGTGCTTGGATTCGTGGGTCGTCATGGTGTGGGTTCCTGGTGCAATCCAGGAACTTAGGACGACACCCCGGCACCGGCTCCAGGCGGTAGGCTAAGGTTCGGGTCGTACTTTTTCCCCTTCGAGGTCCGCCATGTCCACCGCCACCCTCCCTCCCATCGAACGCCTGACCGCGCCCGACCCGGTCGCCGCCATCATCGTCATCCACGGCCTGGGCGCCGACGGCAACGATTTCGTTCCCGTCGCGCGCGAACTCGACCTGTCGCCGGTCGGTGCGGTGCGCTTCGTGTTCCCGAACGCGCCGGTGATGAAGGTCACCGTCAACGGCGGCTACCCGATGCCCGCCTGGTACGACATCGCCGGTCCGGGACAGCCCGAGGACGCCGCCGGCCTGCACGCGTCGCGCGCGACCATCGAGGCGCTCATCGACAACGAGGTCGCCCGCGGCATCCCGGCCGAACGGATCGTGGTCGCCGGTTTCTCGCAGGGCTGCGCGATGGCGCTGCTGACCGGGCTGCGCCACGCCCGGCGCCTCGCCGGCATCGTCGGCCTCTCTGGCTACCTGCCGCTGGCGCCGACCACCGCGGCCGAGCGCAGCGACGCCAACCGCGACACGCCGATCTTCCTGGCGCACGGCTCGCGCGACGGCGTGGTGCCGATCGCGCGCGCGCTGGCGACCCGCGACGCGCTGGTCGGCCTGGGCTGCACCGTCGACTGGCACGAATACCCGATGGAGCATTCGGTGTCGATGGAGGAGATCGCCGATCTGGAAGCCTTCCTGCAGCGCGTGCTGGCGCGGCCCTGATGCCACCCATCGACCGCGTCCCCGCAGCCATCGATTGGGATGGCCTCCGGCAGCAGCCTGTACGCATAAATGCTAACTTCCAGCCCCATCACGTTCGACGGGCGACCCACACAATGAGCAAACTACAGGAGCGGCTGGCGGCGCTGGCGCCCGACCGGCTGAGAGGCATGCGCCGCGGCATCGAGAAGGAAAGCCTGCGCGCGCAGCCCGACGGCCTGCTGGCGCTCACGCCGCACCCGGCGGCGCTGGGCTCGGCCCTGACGCATCCGCACATCACGACCGACTTCAGCGAATCGCAGGTCGAACTCATCACGGGGGTGCACGCCAGCGTGGAGGCGGCCCTCGACGAGTTGACCGACGTGCACCGCTTCACCTACGGCGTGCTCGACGCCGCCGGCGACGAGCGCCTGTGGGTGTCGAGCATGCCTTGCGGGCTGCCGGCCGACGAGACCATCCCGATCGGGCGCTACGGCCATTCCAACGTCGGGCGCGCCAAGAGCGTCTACCGCATGGGTCTGGGCCACCGCTACGGGCGGCGCATGCAGACCATCTCGGGCATCCACTACAACTGGTCGCTCCCGGGCGTGTCCAGCGAGCAGTATTTCGCGCTGATCCGCAATTTCCGCCGCCATGCCTTCCTGCTGCTCTACCTGTTCGGCGCCTCCCCGGCGCTGTGCAAGAGCTTCGTCGAGGGCCGGCCGCACGAACTGCAGCCGATCGGCGAGGGCACCATGCACATGCCCCACGGCACCTCGCTGCGCATGGGGCGTCTGGGCTACCAGAGCGAGGCGCAGGCGTCGCTGGAGGTCAGCTACAACGGCCTGGAAGGCTACGGCGCGTCGCTGCAGGAGGCGCTCACGCGGCCCTGGCCGGCCTACGAATCCATCGGCGTGCAGAACCCGGGCGGCGAGTACAACCAGCTCGCCACCAGCCTGCTGCAGATCGAGAACGAGTTCTACGGCACCATCCGGCCCAAGCGCGTGATCCATCCCGGCGAGCGCCCGCTGCATGCCCTGCGCGAGCGCGGCGTGGAGTACGTGGAGGTGCGGCTGATGGACCTCGACCCGTTCGAGACCGTGGGCATCGCGGCCCCGACGATCCGCTTCCTCGACGTCTTCCTGCTGCACTGCCTGCTCGAGGACAGCCCGCGCGACACGCCCCAGGAGATCGCCGAACTGGCGCACAACCAGGACCTGACGGCCGCGCGCGGCCGCGAACCGGGCCTGCGGCTGCGGCGCGGTGGCCAGGAGATCGCGCTGGTCGACTGGGCGCGCGAACTGGTCGCGCAGTGCCGTCCCATCGCCGAGGCGATGGACGCGGTGCAGGGCGGCCGGCTGCACGCCGAAGCCCTCGCGGCGGCCGTCGCGGCCCTGGACGACCCGAGCCTGCTGCCGTCGGCGCGGGTGCTCGACGCCATGGCGACGCAGCACGCGGACTCGTTCACGTCCTTCGTGCGCGCCCGCTCGGAGGCCACCCGCCTGGCGCTGCTCGCGGCGCCGCTGCCGCCGGCGACCCATGCGCGTTTCGAGCAGGAGAGCATCGCCTCCGTCGACGCGCAGAAGCACGTCGAGGCCGGCGACACCATGCCCTTCGAGATCTACCGCCAGCAGTACGTGTCGCCGGCACGGCTGGGCAGATCGACGGGCGCCGGCCGGCCGCGGCGCTCCATCGCGGCGGTCTGAGCCATTCCCGGGCGTGGCGCCGGATGTGCCGGTCCGGTAGGCGTCGGCCTACCCGGATTGGCCGGACCGGCCCACCGGACCCCGGTCGGCACGCTCCGCATGATCACGTCATGCCATCCTCCGGCGCTCCGGCGCGATCACCTCTTTCGCATCCACCCATGGCTTTCAGGACTTACCTGGTCGAAGACAACCCCGTCATCCGCGAGAACCTGGTCGGATTTCTCGAAGACGTCGCCGACACGACCGTCGTCGCCCACGCCAGCACCGAGGACGAGGCCGTGCACTGGCTCCACGACCACCGCGACGACTGGGACCTGGCCATCGTCGACCTGTTCCTCCAGCAGGGCAACGGCCTGGGTGTCGTCGGGGCGTGCCGCGACCGGGCGGCCCATCAGAAGGTGGTGGTGTTGAGCAACTACGCCACCAGCGACATGCGCGAGCGCTCGCGTGCCCTCGGCGCCGATGCCTTCTTCGACAAGTCGGCCGAGATCGACCAGCTCCTGGCCTACTGCGAGACCGCGCACCGCGCGCCCTGAGGCCACGTGCCGTGCCGCTCCCGGACACGGCCGCCGCGTGTCGCCTGCGCAGCGGCCCCGAGCACCGCGCTGCGTTAAAACCACGGCCTTCCTTTTTTCCGATTTCCAGAAGGCGGGCCTTTCCATGAGCAGCATCGATTTTTCCGGCCGCGTCGCCATCGTCACCGGCGCGGGCGGCGGCCTCGGCCGGGCCCACGCCCTGGCGCTGGCGCGGCGCGGCGCGAAGGTCGTCGTCAACGACCTGGGCGGCGCGCGTGACGGCTCGGGCGGGTCGGTCGGGGCGGCGCAGGCCGTGGTCGACGAGATCCGTGCCGCCGGCGGGGAGGCGATCGCCGATGGCGCCTCGGTCACCGACTTCGACGCCGTCCAGGCCATGGTCCGCACGGCCATCGACACCTGGGGCCGCGTCGACATCCTGGTCAACAACGCCGGCATCCTGCGCGACAAGAGCTTCGCGAAGATGGCGCTGGACGATTTCCGTCTGGTGCTCGACGTGCACCTGATGGGCGCCGTGAACTGCACCAAGGCCGTCTGGGCCCACATGACCGAGCGCAGGTACGGCCGCATCGTCATGACGACCTCGTCGTCCGGTCTCTACGGCAACTTCGGCCAGAGCAACTACGGCGCGGCCAAGATGGCGCTGGTCGGCCTGATGCAGACCCTGAGCATCGAAGGTGCCAAGCACGACATCCGCGTCAACTGCCTCGCGCCGACGGCCGCCACGCGCATGACCCAGGACCTGATGCCGCCCGAGGTCCTCGCCGCACTGGAGCCCGAGGCGGTGGTGCCGGCGATGCTGGTGCTGGCCTCGCAGGACGCGCCCAACCGCACCGTGCTGTGCGCGGGCGCCGGCGGGTTCGAGGCCGCGCACGTCACGCTGACCCGGGGCGTGTTCATCGGCACCGGCGACGACGCGCCGGAACGCCTCGCAGCGCGGCTCGACGAGGTGCTCGAGCGCGGCAGCGGCGAGACCGTGCCGCAGAGCGGTGCCGCGCAAGGCACCGTCGAGGTCGGCAAGGCGATGGCCGCGGCGTCGCGGCGCTGAGGCCCGCTCGGTCACGCCGGGCGCACGACCACCACCGGCTGGCCGCGCTGCAGGGCCGCCGGCAGCATCGTGTCGAGCCAGCCGAGGCGCCACGCCACGGCGGCCAGCGCGACCAGCACGACGACCACCGCCACGATGCGGGCCACGCCATGGCGCTCGGCATAGGGATCGCGCAGGCTGCGGCTCGAATTCGGCGGCAGGTGCGGCGTCTGCGACAGTGAACCGCCCAGGCGCACGTTCACGCGCATGCGGCCGTTGATGGCCCAGCCGCTCGCGTCCAGGATCGGCCCCAGGCTGCGCTGGCGCAGCTTAAGCCAGGCGATCAGCATGCTCGGCCCCGAGATCGCCAGGACGATGCCCACCACCGCCACCGGAATCCACTGCCCCAGGTCGACGAACTTGGCGAAGATGCCCACCAGGACGGCGCTGATGCTGCCCAGCGCCACGCCCAGGGCGGCCACGGTGCCGACGTCGATGCGCGCGGGCAGCTTGACGGCGCTGGCGGCGGCGTTGGCCGCGGCCGTGGCGCCGGCGGGCGTCGCGGCCTTGTCGGCCGTCGTCAGGGTGGTGGCCAGCGTGTTGAGCGAGCCCTGTGAGAGGGTCTCGCTCGCCGCCGCGCGCTTGGCGACCTGTTCCTCGATCAGGCGCAGGAACTTCTTGTAGGGCGACAGGAAGGCCTGGCGCACGCTGGTCGGGTTCTCGATCACCTTGACGATGGTCGCGTCCCAGTCGTGGCCCTGGCGGTCGTAGAAGACCCCGTTGCGCCCGGCGAACAGGAAGTCGACGTCCCCGGCCGTGAAGGCCGAGACGATGGTCATGGTCTTGCCCTGGCGCGTGCACTGGCAGTAGGCGAGGTAGGCCTTGGCCAGGCCGGCCAGCGCCGCGTGCTTGGCGGCGTCGGCCACCTCCACGCTCAGCTCGCAACTGCGGCCGTCGAGGTAGAGCGTGCCGGCCTGGAAGATCGCGCCCTCGCGCCGGTAGAACGCCTTGAACGACACGAAGTTGGTCAGCAGCGCGAGCAGGTCGCGCTTGAAGCGCAGCAGCTTCTCCAGGTCGGCCAGCCGGGCGTTGTGCGGCTCGACGCGCTCGTCCTCCTCGATCAGCGCCAGCACGGCGTCGCGCTGCGCGAGGGCGTCCTCGACCTCCCGCGCGCTCAGGGCGCCCAGCCTGGTCTCCGGCTTGGCCGCGAGCCAGTTGCGCGAGGACTTCACGCGCTCCTGCAGCGCCGTCCATTCGGCCTCGGCGAGCGTGTCGGCGTCGACGCCGACGACGTGGCGCACGGCGTCGCGCTGCAGCGTGCGCAGGGCGTCGGCCCAGGCCGGGTTCACGCCCTGTCGCAGCGGCAGGGCGCGGCCGGCCTCGATGGGGGCGAGCGGCAGCCGGGCGATGCCCTCCGCGCGCAGGGCGACGTCCTGCAGGGCCAGCGCCTCGTAGGTCTCGATGGACGGATTGAGCGCCGCCACCGAGCGCGGGTCGTAGGCCGCCACGCGGCACAGGGCGAAGAAGTCGTCGACCTTCGCGCGCACGGCGTCCACGGCCTGCGCCGCGGCCAGCGCGGATTCGCCGGGCGACGACGCGCCGGGCGCCTCGGCGACGGCGCCGGAGAACCAGTCGCGCAGCGACTGCGCCTCCTTGAAGAAGGCCTCGGCCCTGGCGCGGTCGGCGCCGTCCAGTCCGTTGAGGTCCTTGGCGTGGCCCTGCGTCTTCATGATCAGGCGCAGCACGTCGCGCACCGCCGTGTCGTCGGCGCTCTCCGGCGGCACGACGCCGTCGCCGTTGAAGCGCATGGCGTCCAGCAGCTGGGCCCGGTCGGTGACGTCGGCCAGGGCCAGCGTGGTCGCGCCTTCCTTGCCGCGCAGCTGCAGGATCCGGCGCGCCTCCTCGACCAGCGAGGCGGGCGGCTCGTCGGCGCCGACGGGAAGGTCGGCGATGGCGTCCAGGGCGATCCCGTCGCCGCCGCGGATGAGTTCGTCGGGGTCCTTCAGGCGGGCGCAGGCCCATTCGCAGGCCGCGATGAGTTCGGGCGGGCGGATGCGGCCGTCGCGGTCGGTGTCGATCAGGTCGAGCGTGCGGGGATCGAACTCGATGCCGCGCGTCGGACAGGCCAGCGCCACCCAGAGCTTCTGATCGAGTTCGCCGATGCGCGCGATGTCCGCCCCGGTGCGGATGACGACCTGGTCGACGCCGCCCGCGCGGAAGAACTGCCAGGTGTGGGGAGGGGTGCTCATGGGGGGTGCTTTCGTGAGGCGCGACGGGGCGCCGACTCGCTCGGAGGTGCTGGCGGCGCGTCGCGCGCCGCCGTGGACGGACTTCAGCTCTGGATGTAGGTGCGCAGCTGGTCGATCGTCTGCTCGTGGTCGGCGATGAGGTCGTCCATCAGGTCGCGGATCGACAGCATGCCCACCACCCGGGTGCCGTCGACCACCGGGAGGTGGCGGATGCGTTTCTGGCTCATGAGCGCCATGCATTCGTGCGTGAGGGTGTCCGGCGCCACCGTGACCACGTCGGCGGTCATGATGTCGGCCACCTTCACGTCGCGCGAATTGCGCCCCTGCAACGCCACCTTGCGCGTGTAGTCGCGCTCGGAGAACACGCCCGCGAGCACGTCGCCCCGCAGCACGACCAGCGCCCCGACCTCGTGGTCGGCCAGCACGTGCAGGGCATCGAAGACGGTGGCGTCGGGGCTGGTGCTGTAGAGGCCGTCGTTGGAACGGCGCTGCAGCAGGGCGGATACGGGCTTCATGGACGACTCCGGCAAGAAAGGGGAGGGACTGGCATCGGCGCCCGCGGGGGAGACGCCTCGTCAGGAAAGAGCGTTCATCATAGGGGCCGACTTGTGCATTCCTTCACAATCGCGGCCCCTCCAACGCGCAAAAACGAAAGCGGCCCTCCGATGGCGATCCAGTGGTTCCCCGGTCACATGCACCTGACGCGCAAGGCGATCGGCGAGCGCATCAAGGACATCGACGTCGTCATCGAACTGCTCGACGCGCGACTGCCCGGCTCGAGCGCGAACCCCATGCTGGCCGAGCTCACCGGCCACCGCCCCGGGGTGAAGGTGCTCAACAAGCAGGACGTGGCCGATCCCGCGCGCACCGCGCGATGGCTGGCGCACTACAACGCCATGGCCGACACGCGCGCCATCGGCCTGGACGCGAGCCAGACCAACGCGGTGCAGCAGCTCGTGGGCGCCTGCCATGCGCTGGCGCCCAACCGGGGCGGCATGGCCAAGCCGATGCGGGTGCTGATCTGCGGCATTCCCAACGTGGGCAAGTCGACCCTGGTCAATACGCTCGCGGGTGGGCGCAAGAAGGCCAAGACGGGCGACGAGGCGGGCATCACCCGGCTCGAGCAGCGCATCACGCTGGCCGACGATTTCTACCTGTGGGACACGCCCGGCATGCTGTGGCCGCGCATCGTCGCGCCCAAGGTGGGCTACAACCTGGCCGCGAGCGGCGCCATCGGGCGCAACGCGTACGACGAGGAGGAGGTGGCGCTGGAACTGCTCGACGTGCTCAAGCGTTCCTACGCGGCCGCGCTCGCCCGGCGCTTCGGGCTCGACGGCGATGCCGCGGCCATCGCCGGGATGAAGGACGAGGAGATCCTGGAAGCCATCGGCAGGAAGCGCGGCGCGCTCCTGGGCAAGGGCCGGGTCAACCTGCAGAAGGCCGCCGAACTGGCGATGCAGGCGTTTCGCGATGGCAGCCTGGGCGGCGTCACGCTGGAGACGCCCGAGGAATTCGCCGGCTGGATGGAAGAGGGACGCAGGCTGGACGAGGCCCGCGTCGAGAAGAAGGCCGCGCGTGGCCGCAAATCGCCGCCCGCGCCGCCCGCGCCGCCCGCGCCGCCGGACGCGTGAACCGGATCAGGATTCCATCGTGATCTTGCCGGCCTCGACGTATTCCTCGAACTGCGTGCGCGGCATGGCGGTCGAGCCGACGACGCCTTCCTCCTCCTCCCACCCGAGGGTCATGCTGTCGGGCGCCTCGATCACCTCGATGCGGCCCTCCGGGATCGGAATGGGCAGGCCGTCGCCGGGCGTGTAGGTGACGAGGCCCTTGATGGTGGCGTACTGGGTCATGGAAAACTCCTGGAATGGACGAAAGGATGGATGACGGAAGGCAGGGTGGTTTTCCCGCGCGCACGGTCCATGATTGCACGACTGCGGCGGCACCGGAAAGTCGCCGGTAGGACGGCCCGAGGTCGGGCCACGGCGTCGAAAGGAAAAAACCATGTCGGACAGGTCCGCGTCATCCTCTTTCCCGGGCAAGGCCCGCCTGGCGGGCATCGCGTTCGTCTTCCTGTGGTTCGCCATCGGCGGGGTCGCGCACTTCGTCTTCACCGAAACCGAGATGCGCATCGTCCCGCCCTGGGTGCCCTGGCCGCGCGCGGCGGTGCTGGCGAGCGGCGTGTTCGAACTGCTGGGCGCGGCGGGGCTGCTGTGGCGTCCGACGCGCCGGCTGGCGGGCCTCGGCCTGTTCGCGCTGACCGTCGCGGTGACGCCGGCGCACTTCTACATGCTGCAGCGCCCGGACCTGTTCGCGTCGATCCCGCACTGGGCGCTGGTCGCGCGCCTGCCGGTGCAGGTCGCGCTGCTGGCGCTGATCGCCTGGGCGACGTTCGCCCCGCGACCGGCGTCGCGCGACCGGGCGTCGTGGCGGACCTAGACCGCGCGTTCCCGGGCTGCCTTGGTCCTGTCATGCGGCCTGCGCAGACTGCGGCCACCATGCTCGAAGTCATCACCTCCCACGAAGCGACCTACGTCCCCTACGCCCGGCAGCGCAAGGCCGGTGGATTCTGGGAGGGCGTGGTGGACATCCTGTTCGTCGACAGCAAGACGGTCCATGTCTGCGACCGTTGCCGCGACGATTCCGCCGACGCCTTCATGGACGCCGCCATCGACGCCATGCGCCTGGCCGGCACCTGCTGAAGGCGGGGCGCGTCCGCGCCCTCAGAGGAACAGGGCGGGGTCGACCATGGCCCGGTTGAGCTGGACGCTCCAGTGCAGGTGCGGTCCGGTGACGCGGCCGGTGGCGCCGACCGCGCCGAGGCGTTCGCCGGCGGCCAGCACGTCGCCGGGGCGGCAGTCGGTCGCGCTCAGGTGGCAGTACATCGTCAGCAGTCCGGCGCCGTGGTCGAGCCAGACCGTGCCGCCGTTGAAGAAGTAGTCGCCCGTGTCGATCACGCGGCCGGGCAGCGGTGCCACGACCGGCGTGCCGGTGGCCGCGGCGATGTCCATGCCGCTGTGCGGACTGCGCGCCTGGCCGTTGAACACGCGGCGCAGGCCGAACGAACTGGAGCGCCGGCCCGGCACCGGCACCCGCATGCGCAGGTCCTGCGGCAGGGCACCCGGGGCCGTGTCGGTGAAGGTGGCCATCACGGTGGTGAGGTGCGTCCGCTCGCGTTCGTAGCGGGCCTGGTCGGCGGCCGACAGGTCGACCGTGCCCGGCGCCACCTTCAGGCGCTGCTCGCTGTACTGCTTGGGCGCCACCCGGTAGCCCAGGCGCCGTTCGCGCTCGTTCGCGACCCGCACGACGAGGGTCCGCGCACCCACCGCCGCCGACAGCGGGATGCCCACGACGGCCGTCCACTCGATGGGATCACCGACCACCAGCAGCGGGATGTCGTTCTCCAGCGCGACCGGCCGTACCGCCGCCGGCCCGAGCGACAGCCGCGCCACGCCGCCCGGCACGGACAGCGACTGCGGCCAGACCGTCGCGGCCGCGGCGACGTCCGCCGGGGTGTCCGCAGCCCGCGAGGGCAGGGCCGACAGCGCGATCAGGCCGCCGGCACCGGCCAGGACGGTGCGGCGCGTCGAGGCGGCGGGCATGGATTCGGAGGGGGTGCGGTGGGCGTGGACAGGAGACATGCGGGGCAGTCTATCGAGGCGCGAGCATGGTCCGTCGATCGTGCAGCGAAGTAACTTTGTCTTACGATTGATCCCCCTTGTTTCAATGGAGGTGGTGCATGGCTCGAAGCAGAAAGGGTGTTGCGGACGGTCTGATGGACCTGGTTGCGAGGTTGCCGTGGTGGGTCGGCATCGGGCTGGCGATCGCCAGCCACGTGCTGCTCGATCGCTTGTCCGTTCCCACATCGACCCCGATGCAGGCGGGCCAGATGGGCGCCTTCGTGCAGCACGCGCTGATCGCCGGGTTCGCCTCGATCGGCCGCTGGCTGGTGCCGCTGCTGTGCGTGGTTGGAGCGGCGGTGTCTTTCGCGAGGCGTCGCAGACGCAGGGCGCTGGTCGACACGGTCACCGGTTCCGATGCCGCGTCGGCGCTCGAGCGCCTGTCGTGGCACGACTTCGAACTGCTCGTGGGCGAGTCGTTCCGGCAACGGGGCTGGCAGGTCGTGGAGCAGGGCGGCGCGCGGGCCGACGGCGGGGTGGACCTGCTGCTGCGCAGGGAGCGCGAGACCTTCGTCGTGCAATGCAAGCAGTGGAAGGCGTTCAAGGTCGGCGTTGGCGTGGTGCGCGACCTCTACGGCGTAATGGCCGCGCGCGGGGCGGCGGGCGGTTTCGTCGTCACCTCGGGCACGTTCACCGCGGCGGCGCGCGATTTCGCCGAGGGGCGCAACGTGACCCTGATCGATGGCCCCGCGCTGTTGGCGCTGATCGGGCCGGTACGGGCGGTGGACATGCCGTCGTCGTCGTCCGTGTCGATGCCGGCGCCGGTGTCGATGCCAGAGGCGCCACGAACGGAGGTCGGTGCGCCTTCGGCGACGGCGCGCGCACCCCTGGTCCCGGAGGGCGACGCCGCGGCTCCGGCCTGCCCGACCTGCGAGGCGACGATGGTGCGACGCACGGCCCGCACGGGCGCCCGGGCCGGGTCGTCGTTCTGGGGCTGCTCGCGTTTCCCGTCGTGCAGAGGCACGCGATGAAGCGTGTCGCGGCGATCGTCCCAGGCGGCATCCGGGTCGGCCTCGCCGGTGCCGCCGTCTGCGTGCTGGCGGCCTCGGGCACGAGCGCCCAACCGGTCTATCGCTGCACCGCCGGCCGTGCGGTCGTCTATTCGCACGAGCCATGCCTCGACGCGCGGGTCGTCGATGTCACGCCGACGCAGGGCATGGATCGCTTCAGCGGCGTCAGTCGCAAGGGCGCGGACGTGCGGCGGACCGAGCAACGCGCGTTGATGGCCAACGCGCTCAGGCCCCTGACCGGGATGGACGAGGAGCAGTACGCACGCGCCGGCGATCGGCAGCGTCTCGACCCGCAAGCGCGCGAGACGTGCCGTCGACTCGACGTCCTGCTGCCGCAGCAGGAGGCCCGGACCGCGCAGGCCGGTACCGAGACGCAGCGCCAGTCCCATGCGGCGGCGCTGTTGGAGACCCGCCAGCATCGGCGACGGCTGCGCTGCTGAGCGGGGACGCCAGGCGCGCCGACGGCTCATCGAGGCCCGCGCAGGGTGGCCGGAGCCGGTGGCGGCGCATGCGCCCGGCCCCGCGACCGCTCAGGCCGGCAACCAGGTCCCCGGCGCCAGCCCGTCGAGCGTGTACGGCCCGATGGCCGCGCGGACCAGCCGCAGCGTCGGGTGGCCGACCGCCGCCGTCATCCGCCGCACCTGCCGGTTGCGGCCCTCGCGGATGGCGAGTTCGATCCAGGTGGTCGGGATGGCGGCGCGCACGCGGATCGGCGGATCGCGCGGGCCGATGCCGGGCACCGCGTCCAGGCGCCGCGCGCGTGCCGGGCGCGTCGGTCCGTCGCTGAGCCGCACGCCGTCGCGCAGCGCCGCGAGCGCCGCGTCGTCCGGCTCGCCCTCGACCTGCACCCAATAGACCTTCTCCATCTTGAAGCGCGGATCGGCGATGCGCGCCTGCATCCGGCCGTCGCCGGTCAGCAGCAGCAGCCCCTCGCTGTCGGCGTCCAGCCGGCCGGCGACGTACACGCCGGGCAGGTCGATGAAGTCCTTGAGCCCGCGCCAGCGGCCCTCGGGCGTGAACTGGCTCAGGACGCCGTAGGGTTTGTGGAAGCGGATGAGGGGAGGGGGGGCGATCGGCTCGGAAGATGAGCCGCAAATCGACGGAATCGGCTCACCACCCGATCGAGGGGTACGTCGACGATCGCTGTTGCCCATGGGAACGGCTCAGGCCCCGCGAAAGCACGACAGCCCCCACGGCGTCAACTTGACCGGGAGGTGATGGTGCTGCGACGCGTCGGCGATGCCGAAGCGGAACACCTGCACGTCCATGAAGGCCGGTTCGGGCAGCACCGTGCCACGGGCGCGGAAATGGTCGCCGACGTGCAGGCGCAGCTCGTACACGCCGACGTCGAACAGCGGCTCGGGGCCGTCGAGGCCGTCGACCACGCCCTGAGCGCCGACCCGGCCGGAGACGACCGGCACCCAGCGCTCGGCACCGTCGATGGATTCATGGCGTACGACATCGACACGCATGCCCCGGGCGACGACGCCGTTGGCGACATCGACGACGTGGATGGAGACGGCTTGCATGGAGGGTCCTTCTTGTTCGATGTCGATGGTCACGTCACCGGATCACGCCGCACTCAACTCATCGAGAAGCGCGCGGGTTTCGTCGATCAGCACTGGAAGCGCCGTCCGTACCACGGTGCAGACCGTGCCGACATCGACGTTCGCATGGCCATGAATGGGTTGATTCCGGAAAGCCATGATCCTTGGCAGATCCGAAATACGGCATGCCAACGTTGCATCCAGTTTGGACAATCGATTCAACGCTTCACCGATGACTTCGAATTTCCGTTCCAGCGCGGCCTGAGCCATGAGGTTGGTCGCGTAGGCAGAAGCATGCATGCCTTCGACAAAGTTTTGAATCATCGAAGCCGATTTTCCCCGCATCCCAGAGGAAGGCGCGTGGATCACGCCGCATGGACCGACTCGCGACTTTGATCAATGTCCGAGGGCACGAGGGGATTGCGGATCGCCCCGGCTTCGACGAGATCGACATCGCGTCCCGGCAACTGCGCCAGATCAGCCTTGGCGCCGAGGAAAGTGTCGAGGCCGACGCTGACACCGGGCGCAAATTCCACCAGGAAGTCCACGTCGCTGCGTGCGGCGTCCAAGTCGTCGGCACGCGCGGCAGAGGCGAAGACATCGAGCCGACGGATGCGATACCGCCGGCAGATGGCGGAGATCTCGGTGCGATGCCGCGCGATGGAGGGGTGCATGACCGAAGGCGATCCAGCCGACCTACTTGCCCCACCCGTCGCGCATCCCCGCCGCGCGGTTGAACACGGGCCTGCCGCCATCGCCGCCGGCCCTCGCATCGGCGACGAAGTAGCCGTGCCGCTCGAACTGGAAACCGGTGCCGTCCGCCGCGCCGGTCAGGGAAGGCTCGACGAAGGCCGATGCCTTCATCAGGCTGTGCGGGTTGAGTTCGTCGAGCAGTTCGCCGCCGCCGGGCTTCTCGGCCGCGAACAGGCGTTCGTAGAGCCGCACCTCGGCCGCGACGGCGTCGGCCGCCGCCACCCAGGTGATGTTGCCCTTGACCTTGACGGCGTCGGCGCCGGGCGTGCCGCTCTTGGTGTCGGCGATCAGCAGGGCGTGGACCTCGGTCAGCCGGCCGTCGGCGTCGCGCGTGGCGCCGGTGCATTCGATCGTGTGGCCGTATTTCAGGCGCACCTTGTTGCCGGGGAACAGGCGGAAGAAGCCCTTGGGCTGGACGTCCTCGTAGTCGGTGCGCTCGATCCAGAGTTCGCGGCCGATCTGGAACCGGCGCAGGCCCATCTCCGGGTGGTGCGGGTGCACCGGCGCCGTGCAGGCGTCGAGCGTGTCGTCGCCGCCCATGAGTTCGCCCCAGTTGGTGAGCACCAGCCTGACGGGGTCGAGCACCGCCATGGCGCGCGGCGCGACCGGGTCGAGCGTCTCGCGCAGGGCGGCTTCCAGCGCGGCGTAGTCGGTCCAGCCGCCGCCGGACTTGGTCGTGCCGCTGCGCTCGCAGAACAGGCGCAGGGCCGCGGGCGTGTAGCCGCGCCGGCGCAGCCCGGCGAGGGTGGGCATGCGCGGGTCGTCCCAGCCCTCGACGTGGCCGTCCTCCACCAGCTGGCGCAGCCGGCGCTTGCTGGTCATCACGTGGGTGATGTTCAGGCGCGCGAACTCGTACTGGCGCGGGTGCGGGGTGGCGATCAGGCCGCCCTCGGCCAGGCGGTCGAGCAGCCAGTCGTAGAACGGGCGCTGGTCCTCGAACTCCAGCGTGCAGATCGAATGCGTGATCTGCTCGAGCGCGTCCTCGATCGGGTGCGCGAAGGTGTACATCGGGTAGATGCACCACTTGTCGCCGGTGTTGTGGTGCGTGGCGCGGCGGATGCGGTAGAGCGCCGGGTCGCGCAGGTTGATGTTCGGGCTGGCCATGTCGATGCGGGCGCGCAGCACGGCCGCGCCGTCGTCGAGCCGGCCGTCGCGCATCTCGCGGAAGCGCGCGAGGTTCTCGGCCGGGGCACGGTCGCGGAACGGGCTGTCGGTGCCGGGGGTGTTGAAGTCGCCCCGGTTCGCGCGCATCTCCTCGGGCGTCTGCTCGTCGACGTAGGCGAGGTTCTGGCCGACGAGGTATTCGGCCGCGCGGTACATGAAGTCGAAGTAGTCGCTCGCGAAGTACTCGTGCGGCTGCAGGATGCCGGGGTGGCCGGGGCGATCGGCCAGCAGGGTCTCGTAGCCCATCCAGTCGATGGCGTCGCGGATGGCGTCGACGTATTCCTGTTCCTCCTTCTCGGGGTTGGTGTCGTCGAAGCGCAGGTGGCACACGCCCCCGTATTCGCGCGCCATCTCGAAGTTCAGCCAGATGCTCTTGGCATGGCCGATGTGCAGGTAGCCGTTGGGCTCGGGCGGGAAGCGCATGCGCACTTTCGCGGGGTCGGGCATGCCTTGGGCATGGTGGTCGGCGTCGCCGGGCGCACCGCCCCAGTGACGGCCCTGGTAGGCATCGCGGGCGAGGTCGTCTTCGATGACGTGGCGCAGGAAATTGCTGGGGGCGGGAGCGGTCTTCGCGGCGTGCTTGTCGGCGGGGGAGGTCATCGCCGGGATTCTATGGAGTTACTTTCCGCAACGAACTTCACGTGCCAGCGTTAACCTGATCGGGAGCTGACGCGTTGTGGTTGGGACCCGGGCGTTTTCCGTTCCAGCCCGCTTTCCGGATCCACCGGATTTCCCTTCAAGGAGACCCTCATGAGCTTCATCCGTTCGACTTTGGCGAAATTCGCCGCCGCCGGCGCGCTGGCCGCCGCGGCCCTGCTGGGCGCGGCCTCGGCCCAGGCGTCGAGCTGGTCGGTGGGCATCAGCACCCCCGGCATCGTCGTCAACGGCGGCGCGGCGCCGCTGTACTACTCGCCCCCGCCCGTGTACTACGCGCCGCCGCCGGTGTACTACCGCCCGCCGCCGCCGCCCCCGCCGGTCTACTACCAGCCGGCGGCACCGGTCTACTACGGCCCGCCGCAGGGCTACTACGGTCCGCCCCGGGGCTACTACCGTGGCGAGGGCCATCGGGGCGACGGCTGGCGAGGCGATGGCCATCGCGGCGACGGCTGGCGGGGCGACGGCCGCCGCGACTGGCGCTGACCCTGGCGCGCCGAGGCACGCCGCCCGAGGGGCGGCGGTGCCGACGGCCGAGCGAACCGGCCGCTTTCGAGCGGCCGGTTTTTTTTGTGCGCGGCCGCTTTACCGTGCCTTTACGACGGCATCGACTGACCGTCGCAAAGCGCGCGGGGCCCCAGGCTACGATTTGACACGCCGACGTTCCGTCGGCGTTTCGATGTCTCGCCCGGCCTCCGGGCGATCGCCGCTTCTCCCGTCAGGATCTCTCGCATGGACCCCCGTCCCCACGAACCCGCTCCCGCCCACGTCGCCGAGCCCGCGACGCTCCCGTTCCGGCGCCGGCGCTGGCTGGGCGCGGTCGTGGCGCTGCTGGCGCTGGCCGCGTTGATCGGTGCGGCGTGGTACCTGGTGAACCGGCCCGCCGCCGCGCCGCCCGGTGCCGGCGGCAGGCCGCCGGGGGCGGGCGGGTCCGGACGGCCCGGCGGCCCGGGTGCGGCGGGCGGCCCGCCGGCCTCCGGCGCGTTCGTCGTGACGGTCGGCTCGGCCGTGGCGCGGCGCGGCGACGTGCCGGTCTACCTCGACGCGCTGGGCACCGTCACGCCGGTGACCACGGTCACCCTGCGCCCGCAGGTCTCGGGCGTCATGACCGATGTCTTCTTCACCGAGGGCCAGACCGTGCGCAAGGGCGAGCTGCTCGCGCGCATCGACCCGCGCCCCTTCGAACAGGCGCTGATGCAGGCCCAGGGCACCCGGGTGCGCGACGAGGCCCAGCTGCGCGCGGCGCGCGTGACGCTGGAGCGCTACCGCACGCTGCTCGGCCAAGACTCGATCGCCCGGCAGGACGTCGACACGCAGACCGCGCTGGTCGGCCAGCTCGAAGGCACCGTGACGACCGACAAGGCCGCCGAGGCCGGCGCGCGCCTGAACCTGGGCTACACGCGGCTGGTGGCGCCGGTGGGCGGGCGCATCGGCCTGCGCACGGTCGATCCCGGCAACTACGTCGCGGCGGGGGCGACCACCGGCATCGCCGTCATCACGCAGATGGACCCGATCGACGTGCAGTTCTCCGTGCCGCAGGACCGCGTGCCGGAGATCGAGGCCCGTGCCCGCGCCGGCAGCGGCGTCGCCGGGAAGCTGGCCGTGACCGCGTTCGACCGCACGCGCGCGACGACGCTGGGCACCGGCACCTTCTCCACCCTGGACAACGTAATCGACACGACCACCGGCACGGTGAAGGCCAAGGCCCGCTTCGCCAACGCCGCCGCGACGCTGTACCCGAGCCAGTTCGTCAACGTGCGGCTGCTGCTGCGCACCATCGAGGGCGCGGTGGTGGTGCCGGTGACGGCGCTGCGCACGTCGGGCACGGGCAACTACGTCTACGTGGTCAACGACGACCGCACGGTGTCGATGCGCAACGTCAAGCGCGGCGAGTCGACCGTCGAGTCGGTGGTCGTCACCGAGGGTCTGAAGGAGGGCGAGCGCGTCGTCACCGAGGGCGGCGACCGCCTGAAGGACGGCTCCCCCGTGCAGCTGCCCACCGACGACGCGGCGGCCCGTCCGCGCGGCGGCGCCTCGGGCGCGCGCGGAGCGGCATCGGGACCGCGCGGCGGCGCCTCCGGGCCGCGGCGGCCGCGACCCGAATGAGCGCCGTGCCGGCCCGCCCCCGCCGAGCGCGCACCGCGGTGCGCCGCACGGAGGCCTTCCGATGAGTCCGTCGCGCCCCTTCATCGAGCGGCCGGTCGCGACGGCGCTGCTGATGCTGGCCATCGTGCTGGCCGGGCTGGTGGGTTTCCGCTTCCTGCCGCTGTCGGCCCTGCCGCAGGTCGACTACCCCACGATCCAGGTCCAGACGCTCTACCCGGGCGCCAGCCCCGAGGTGATGAGCCGCACCGTCACGGCGCCGCTGGAGCGCCAGTTCGGCCAGATGCCGGGGCTCAACCGCATGAGTTCGACCAGCGCCTCGGGCGTGTCGATCGTCACGCTGCAGTTCGGCCTGGGCGAGAAGCTCGACGTCTCCGAGCAGGAGGTGCAGGCCGCCATCAACGCCGCCAACGCGCTGCTGCCGGCCGACCTGCCCGCGCCGCCGGTCTACGCCAAGGTCAACCCGGCCGACGCGCCGGTGCTCACGCTGGCCATCAGCTCCACCACGATGCCGCTGACCGAGGTGCAGAACCTGGTCAACACGCGCCTCGCGCAGAAGATCAGCCAGGTCGCCGGGGTGGGGCTGGTCACGCTCTCGGGCGGGCAGCGCCCGGCGGTGCGCATCCAGGCCGACACGCGCGCGCTGGCGGCCTACGGCATCGGGCTGGACACGCTGCGCACGGCGATCTCGGCGGCCAACGCCAACAGCGCCAAGGGCAGCTTCGACGGCCCGCAACGCTCCTACACCATCAACGCCAACGACCAGCTCGTCACGGCCGCCGACTACCGCAACCTGATCGTGGCCTGGCGCAACACCGCGCCGGTGCGCATGAGCGACGTGGCCCAGGTGGTCGACAGCGCCGAGAACACGCGCCTGGGGGCCTGGGCGGGTGTGAGCGACGCGTCGAGCGAGGGACGCGCCCCGCCGGCGCCGGGTCGCCCCATGCCGACGGCTACCCCCTCGGGGGCCAGCGAGGACACGTCGGTGCCGAGCGTGGGGGCCCTTTATCCGGCGGTCATCCTGAACGTGCAGCGCCAGCCTGGCGCCAACGTCATCGCCACCGTCGACGCCATCCGGCGCCAGCTGCCGGCGCTCCAGGCGGGCCTGCCGGGATCGCTCGACGTCACGGTGCTGTCGGACCGCACCACCGGCATCCGCGCCTCGGTCGAGCACGTGGAGATCGAGCTGCTGCTGGCCGTGGCGATGGTGGTGCTGGTGATCTTCTTCTTCCTGCACAGCGCGCGCGCCACGCTCATCGCCAGCCTGGCGGTGCCGATCTCGCTCGTCGGCAGCTGCGGCGTGATGTACCTCATGGGCTACAGCCTCAACAACCTCAGCCTGATGGCGCTGACGATCGCCACCGGCTTCGTGGTGGACGACGCCATCGTGATGATCGAGAACATCGCGCGCTACCTGGAGGAGGGCGAGGCGCCGTTCGCCGCCGCGCTCAAGGGCGCGGCGCAGATCGGCTTCACCATCATCTCGCTGACCGTCTCGCTCATCGCCGTGCTGATCCCGCTGCTGTTCATGGGCGACGTCGTGGGGCGGCTGTTCCGCGAGTTCGCCGTCACGCTGGCCATCACCATCCTGATCTCCGCCGTGGTGTCCCTCACGCTGGTGCCGATGATGTCGGCGCGCATGCTCAAGAGCCCGCGCCGGGCCGTCCCGAGCGGGCTCGCTCCCCTCGGGGGAACGCCGCCGCAGGACGGCGAAGGGGCATGGGTCGTCGAGCCGCACAACGCGACGCGGGGTTTCGGCGGCCATGTGCAGGCCTTCTTCGACCGCGTGATCGCGCGCTACGACGTCTGGCTGCAGTGGGTGTTCCGCCGTCAGGGGCTGACGCTGGTCGTGGCGCTCGCGACGATGGCGCTGACGGTGCTGCTCTACGTGGCGATCCCCAAGGGCCTGTTCCCGACGCAGGACACCGGCCAGCTCCAGGGCCGCATCGAGGCGGCGCAGGACGTGTCGTACCAGCGCATGGCCGACCTGCAGCAGGCCGCGGCGCGCGCCATCCTGGCCGACCCGGAGGTCGCCAGCCTGAGCTCGGTCACCGGCGTGGACGCGGCCAACAACACCATGCTCAACACCGGGCGCGTGCTGATCAACCTGAAGGCCGATCGCGGCGCGCAGGAGGCGACCATGCAGCGCCTGCGCGAGCGCGTGGCGCAGGTCGCGGGCGTGCGGCTCTACCTGCAGCCGACGCAGGACCTGACCATCGACGCCGAGACCGGGCCCACCGAGTTCCGCTTCTCGATCGAGGGCGTCGACTCGGCCACCGTCACCGAATGGGTCAACCGGCTGCGGGCGCGACTGCAGGACGTGCCCCAGGTGCGCAACGTCACCAGCGACGCCGGCGCGCAGGGCCTGTCGGCGTTCGTGGACATCGACCGCGCGACCGCCTCGCGCCTGGCGGTGACGGCCAGCGCCGTGGACGACGTGCTCTACAGCGCCTTCGGCCAGCGCATCGTCTCGACCATCTTCACCGAGACCAACCAGTACCGCGTGATCCTGGAGGCGAAGAACGATTCGATCGAGACGCCGCAGCAGCTGGGCACGCTCAACCTGCGCACCGGCTCGGGCGCGCCCACGCCGCTGTCGGCCATCGCCACCATCCGCGAGCAGCTCGCGCCGCTGCAGATCACGCACGTGGCCCAGTACCCGGCCGCGACGGTGGGCTTCGACACCGCCCCGGGCGTGTCGCTCGGCCGCGCGGTCGACGCCATCCGGCAGGCGGCCACGGAGGTCGGCCTGCCGGTGGGCGTGTCGATGACCTTCCTGGGCGCGGCGGGGGCCTACGAGAACTCGCTGTCCAACCAGCTGTGGCTGATCCTGGCGGCGGTGGTGTGCGTCTACATCGTGCTGGGCGTGCTCTACGAGAGCTACGTCCATCCGCTGACGATCCTCTCGACGCTGCCCTCCGCGGGCGTGGGCGCGCTGCTGGCGCTGATGGTGACGGGCAACGACCTCGGGGTGATCGGGATCATCGGCATCATCCTGCTGATCGGCATCGTGAAGAAGAACGCGATCATGATGATCGACTTCGCCATCGAGGCCGAGCGCCGCCAGGGCATGACGCCGCTGCAGGCGATCCACCAGGCCGCGCTGCTGCGCTTCCGCCCGATCCTGATGACGACGCTGGCCGCGCTGTTCGCCGCCGTGCCCCTGATGCTGGGCTTCGGCGAGGGCGCCGAGCTGCGCCGGCCGCTGGGCCTGGCGATCTTCGGCGGGCTGATCGTGAGCCAGGTGCTCACGCTGTTCACGACGCCGGTGATCTACCTGGCGTTCGACCGGCTGGGGCGGCGCTTCGGCCGGCGGCGGGAGGTGGCGGCGTGAACCTCTCGCGCCCCTTCGTCGAGCGGCCGATCGCCACGATCCTGCTGACCGTCGGCATCGCGCTGGCGGGCATCGCGGCGTTCTTCGCGCTGCCGGTGTCGCCGCTGCCCAAGGTCGATTTCCCGGTGATCTCGGTCAGCGCCAGCCTGGCCGGCGCCAGCCCGGAGACCATGGCCAGCAGCGTCGCGACGCCGCTGGAGCGGCGGCTGGGCACCATCGCGGGCGTCAACGAGATGACGTCCACCAGCTCGACCGGTTCGGCGCGCGTCACGCTGCAGTTCGACCTCGACCGCGACATCAACGGCGCCGCGCGCGAGGTGCAGGCGGCCATCAACGCCGCGCGCGTCGACCTGCCCGCCACGCTGCGCAGCAACCCGACCTACCGCAAGATCAACCCGGCCTCGTCGCCCGTCGTCATCCTGGCGCTCACCTCCAAGACCAAGACGCCGGGCCAGATCTACGACGCCGTCTCCAACATCGTCAGCCAGCGGCTGTCGCAGGTGCAGGGCGTGGGCGACGTCGAGATCGGCGGTGGTTCGCTGCCGGCGGTGCGGGTCGAACTGCTGCCCTTCGCGCTCAACCGGTACGGCATCAGCACCGAGGACGTGCGCGCCGCCATCCAGGCCACCAACGCCAACCGGCCCAAGGGCGCGATCGAGGGCGAGGGCCGGCGCCTGCAGATCTACACGCCCCAGCCGGCGCGCCGCGCGGCCGAGTACCGCTCGATGATCGTCGCCTGGCGCAACGACGCGGCGGTGCGGCTGCAGGACGTCGCCAACGTGGTCGACGGCGTGGAGAACCGCCGCACGCTGGGCCTGTTCAACGGCGAGCCGGCCATCATCGTGCTGGTCACGCGCCAGCCCAGCGCCAACATCATCGAGACCGTCGACCGCGTGCGCGACCTCATTCCCGAGCTGCGTGCCCAGCTGCCCCAGGACATCGAGGTCCAGGTCGCCTCCGACAGCACCAACTCCATCCGCTCGTCGCTCCACGAGATCGAGCTGACGCTGATGGTGTCCATCGTGCTGGTGGTGCTGGTCGTCGGGCTGTTCCTGCGCAAGGCGCGCGCGACGGTGGTGCCGGCGGTGGCCACGGTGGTGTCGCTGCTGGGCACCTTCGGCGTGATGTACCTGCTGGACTTCAGCCTCAACAACCTCAGCCTGATGGCGTTGACGGTGGCCACTGGCTTCGTCGTCGACGACGCCATCGTGGTGCTGGAGAACACCATGCGCCACGTGGAGGCCGGCATGGACCGCGTCGAGGCGGCGCTGCGCGGCGCGCGCGAGGTCGGCTTCACGGTCCTGTCGATCAGCCTGTCGCTGGTGGCGGTGTTCATCCCGCTGCTGTTCATGGACGGGCAGGTCGGGCGGCTGTTCCGCGAGTTCGCCGTCACGCTGTCGGCGGCGGTGCTGATCTCGCTGGTCATCTCGCTGACCACCACGCCGATGATGTGCGCGCTGCTGCTGCGCCCCGAGCCGCGCAGCGAGGGGGGCGAGGGCGGCGGCGCGGCGGGCGCGGGTGTTGCGGGACGGCGTCCCTCGTGGCCCGCGCGCTGGGCCGAGCGCGGCTACGACGCGCTGCTGCGCACCTACGGCCGCAGCCTGGACTGGGCGCTGGCGAGCAAGGCGCTGGTGATGTTCATCCTGCTGGCGGTCATCGGCCTGAACGTCTACCTGTTCGCGAAGGTGCCCAAGGGCTTCTTCCCGCAGCAGGACAACGGCCAGCTGAACGGCGGCCTGCGCGCCGACCAGAGCATCTCCTCGGCGGCGCTCGGCGAGAAGCTCAAGCAGGCGGTGGACATCATCCGCGCCGACCCGGCGGTGGACACGGTGGTGGGTTTTTCCGGCGGCAGCCGCGCGGGTGGCGGCTTCATGTTCGTCAACCTCAAGCCGCTGGCCGAGCGCAAGGTGGCGAGCGACGTCGTCATCAACCGGCTGCGCCCGCAGCTCAACCGCCTGACCGGCCTGCGCGTCTTCCTCGGGCAGGTGCAGGACCTGCGCGGGGGCAGCCGGCAGACCAACTCCACCTACGACTACACCCTCAAGGGCGACAACATCGCCGACCTGCGCACCTGGAGCGGCAAGCTCATCGAGCGCCTGAAACAGGAGAGCGCGCTGACCGACGTCGACGGCGACCAGGCCGACAACGGCGTGGAGACCTTCGTCACGGTCGACCGGGAGAGCGCCTCGCGCCTGGGCGTCACGGCCGCCGCCGTCGACGCCGCGCTCTACAACGCCTTCGGCCAGCGCTCCGTGGCCACCATCTACGACGAACTCAACCAGTACGCCGTGATCATGGAATGGGCACCGCGCTTCATGCAGGGTCCGCCCGCCCTGCAGGACCTGTACGTGCCCGCGTCCACCGCCGCGGCCGCCGGCACCACGGTCGTCACCACCTCCGCCAACCCCGGCCAGCGCGGTGCCTCCGTCGGCACGCCGCTGAGCACCACGCCCACCACCATGGTGCCGCTGGGCACCATCGCCAAGCTCTCCGAACGCGCCATCCCGACGTCGATCTCGCACGAGGGCGGCGAGCTCTCCAGCACGGTCTCGTTCAGCCTCGCGCCGGGCGTGGCGCTGGGCGACGCGCAGCGCATCGTCGCCGAGGCCAGCGCCGACATCGCCATGCCGACCAACGTGCGCGGCAGCTTCGGCGGGTCGGCCGGCGTGTTCTCCCAGTCGCAGGGCCAGCAGTGGCTGCTGATCGTGGCGGCGCTGGTGGTGATCTACATCGTGCTGGGCGTGCTCTACGAGAGCCTCATCCACCCGATCACGGTGCTCACCACGCTGCCCTCGGCCGGCGTCGGGGCGGTGCTGGCGCTGCTGCTGTTCCGCATGGACTTCTCCCTGATCGCCCTGATCGGGGTGTTCCTGCTGATCGGCATCGTCAAGAAGAACGCGATCCTGATCATCGACTTCGCGCTCGACGCCGAGCGCGCGCGCGGCCTCACCGCGACCGAGGCCGTGCGCGAGGCCTGCATGCTGCGCTTCCGCCCGATCCTGATGACCACGCTGGCCGCCGCCCTGGGCGCGCTGCCGCTGGCCATCGGCTTCGGCCAGGGCTCGGAGCTGCGCCAGCCGCTGGGCGTGGCCATCGTCGGCGGGCTCGTCGCCAGCCAGCTGCTGACCCTGCTGACCACGCCCGTCGTCTACGTGCTGATGGACAAGCTGCGCCGCCGCTCGGGCGACGAGCGCCGGCTGGCGCGCGCGACCGACGCGGCGCCGCCGCACGGCCTTTCCCCGACCTCTCCATGAACGCCATGCCGCCCCGTCCCCCCGCCACCATCGCCCGCGCGCGTCCGTTGCCGCGCCGGCTGCCGCGCGCCGCGCTGGCGCTGGGCCTCGCCGCCGCGCTCGCCGGCTGCGCGACCGGTCCGGCCTACCGGCCGCCACGCGTCGACGCGCCCACCGCCTGGAAGGAGGCGCCGGCCGCCGACGGCTGGCTGCCCGCCACGCCGGCCGACACCCTGGAGCGCGGCCCGTGGTGGGCGCGCTTCGGCGACCCCGGCCTCGACGCGCTGGCCGAGCGCGTGCGCATCGACAACCCCGGCATCGCCGTGGCGGTCGCCAACTACGCCCAGGCCCAGGCGCTGGTGCGCGAGCAGCAGGCCACGCTGTTCCCGGCCGTGTCGCTCTCGGGCGCCAGTTCGCGCGCGGGCACCCGGGGCGAGTCGAACGCGCGCGGCACCGCCAGCGCCACCCTGGGCGCTTCGTGGGCGCCCGACGTCTGGGGCCGGCTGCGCCTGGCCGTGGGCAGCGCGCAGGCGCAGGCGCAGGCCAGCGCGGCCGACCTGGCGGCGGCCCGGCTCTCCGCGCTGGGAACGCTGGCCTCGAGCTACTTCCAGCTGCGCGAGGCCGACGCCGAACTCGCCCTGCTGGCCGCGACGCTGGAAGGCTACGAGCGTTCGCTGGCCATCGCGCGCAACCGTTACGAGGCCGGCATCGTCGCGCAGAGCGACGTCCTGCAGGCGCAGACCCTGCTGGTCAACACGCGCGCCGACCGTGTCGCGCTGCAGCGCTCGCGCGACACGCTGGAGCACGCCATCGCGGTGCTGGTGGGCGCGGCGCCGGCGGCGTTCCGCCTGCCGGCGGCCGCCACCTGGACGCCGACGGTGCCGGCGGTGCCGCTGGGCGTGCCCTCGACCCTGCTGCAGCGTCGCCCCGACATCGCCGCCGCCGAACGCGACATGGCCTCGGCCAACGCGCAGATCGGCATCCAGCGCAGCGCGTACTTTCCGAACATCGGCCTGAGCGCGTCGCTCGGACGCTCGTCGACGCGCGTGGGCGACCTGCTCGGCGCGGCCGGCACGCTGTGGTCCCTGGGCCTGTCGGCCACGCAGGTGATCTTCGACGCCGGGGCCATCGCCGCGCGGGTGGACGCGGCCCGGGCGTCGTACGACGCGGTGACGGCCAACTACCGGCGCACCGTGCTCGCGGCGTTCCAGGGCGTCGAGGACCAGCTCACCGCCACCGCCAGCCTCGCGCAGCAGGAGGTCCTGCGCCGCGAGGCCTCGGCCGCCGCCGACCGCACCGAGCAGCAGATCCTCAACCGCTACCGCGCCGGCCAGGTGAGCTACACGGAAGTGGTGACGGCGCAGGCCTCGGCGCTGAACGCGCGACGCACCGTGCTGCAGGTGCAGGTGGCGCGGCAGGTGGCGGCGGTCGGACTGATCCAGAACCTGGGCGGCGGCTGGGACGGGGCGGGCGTCGTCATGCCGCCGTCACCCTGAACCACGAAGCTGAACGGGGCCCGAACGGGCACCTTGCAATAATCGGTGCCATTTCAAGGAGCGTGCGTGGATATCGTTTTGCTGGTCAAGGCCGCCATCATGGGCATCGTCGAGGGCCTGACCGAGTTTCTTCCCATCTCGTCGACCGGCCACCTGATCCTGGCCGGGGCCCTGCTGGGCTTCGACGACGAACGGGCCAAGGTGTTCGACATCGCCATCCAGACCGGCGCGATCTTCGCGGTGATCCTGGTGTACTGGCACAAGATCAGCGACACCGTGGTGGCGCTGCCGCGCCAGGCCAAGGCCCGGCGCTTCGCCTTCAACGTGTTCCTGGGCTTCCTGCCGGCGGTGGTGCTGGGCCTGGCGATCGGCTCGCTGGTCAAGGCGCACCTGTTCACGCCGGTCGTGGTGGCGACCACCTTCATCCTGGGCGGCTTCATCATCCTGTGGGCCGAGCGGCGCGCGCCGGGTTCGGTGCGGGTCGAGAACGTGGACGACATGACGGCCATGGACGCGCTCAAGGTCGGCTTCGTACAGTGCCTGGCGATGGTGCCGGGCACCAGCCGCAGCGGCGCGACCATCATCGGCGGCATGCTGCTGGGCCTGTCGCGCAAGGCGGCGACGGACTTCTCGTTCTTCGTCGGCATCCCCACGCTGGTGGGCGCGGGGGCCTACAGCCTCTACAAGGCGCGCGCGCTGCTGTCGTGGGCCGACCTGCCGATGTTCATGGTCGGGCTGGTGTTCTCGTTCATCAGCGCCTGGCTGTGCGTGCGCTGGCTGCTGCGCTACATCAGCTCGCACGATTTCGTGCCCTTCGCGTACTACCGCATCGCCTTCGGCATCGTGGTACTGGCGACGTCCTGGAGCGGGCTGGTGACCTGGGCCGAATAGGCCCTGGAAACGGAACCGGCCGCTCGCGGCGGCCGGTCGGGTCCGGGTGGGGAGCCGATCAGGTCAGATCAGCTTTTCCTCGGGCGTCGCGATCTTGCGCAGGGCGCTGTGGCGCGCGGCCGGCATCTTCAGCGGGTGCGCGGTGACGGCGTCGTCCCAGACCGGGTCCTCGATGCTGTCGAACACCTCGCGCAGCTTCTGGCCCCAGCTGTTGTGCATCATCTGGTAGTAGGGGTTGTTGGCGTCCAGGCAGACGATCTTGTCGGTCTGCAGCCGGCCGGCCTCGTACACCACCAGGTCGAGCGGCAGGCCCACCGAGAGGTTGGACTTCATGGTCGAGTCCATCGACACCAGGGCGCACTTGGCGGCCTCGTCGAGCGGGGTGTCGGGCGTGAGCACGCGGTCGAGCACCGGCTTGCCGTACTTCGACTCGCCGACCTGGAAATAGGGCGTCTCGTTGGTCGCCTCGATGAAGTTGCCGGCCGAATAGACCAGGAACAGGCGCATGCCCTCGCCGGCGACCTGGCCGCCGAAGATGAACGAGACGTTGAAGTCGAGCCCGGCGTGCTTGAGCGCGGCGGCGTCGCGGTCGTAGACGTGGCGCACCGCCGAACCCAGCACGCGGGCGGCGTCGAACATGCTCTTCGCGTTCCAGATCGTGATGGGCGGACCGGGCTCGCCGTCGGCGTCGGTCTCGCGCAGTTCCTCGATCTGCAGGATCTCGCGCACCGATTGCGAGATGCTCAGGTTGCCCGCCGACAGCAGCACCATGACGCGGTCGCCGGGCTGCTCGTAGACGATCATCTTGCGGAAGGTGCTGATGTGGTCGACGCCCGCGTTGGTGCGCGAGTCGGACAGGAACACCAGCCCGGCGTTGAGTTTGATGCCTACGCAATAAGTCATTGGATTCGTATCGTGGGACGCCGGGACCGGGCCGTTCAGCCGGGTCCGGTGTCGCGCACGTTGAGTTTTTGAAGGGTGTAAAGCGCTTCCAGCGCCTCCCGGGGGCTCAGGGCGTCGAGGTCGAGCGCGGCCAGGGCGGATTCTACGGGGCCCGGTGCCGGCGCCGCGACCGGTGCCGGGGCGGCGAACAGGTCGACCTGCGCCTGCGCGCTGGCCTGCTGCGCCTCCAGCGCCGCCAGGGCCTGGCGCGCGTGGGCGACGACGGGGGCGGGCATGCCGGCCAGGCGGGCGACCTGGATGCCGTAGCTCTTGCTGGCCGGGCCGGGCTGCATCTCGTGCAGGAAGACGATGTCGCGCCCGCCGCGGCCGGCGGTCTCGGTCGCGCTCACGTGCATGTTGATCGCGCCGTGGTGCGTGGCCGGGAATTCGGTCAGCTCGAAATAGTGCGTCGCGAACAGCGTGAACGAGCGGCTGCGGTCGTGCAGGTGCGCGGCGATGCCGGCGGCCAGCGCCAGGCCGTCGAAGGTGCTGGTGCCGCGGCCGATCTCGTCCATCAGCACCAGCGAGCGCGCGGTGGCCGCATGCAGGATCTGCGCCGCCTCGGTCATCTCCAGCATGAAGGTCGACTGGGCGTTGGCCAGGTCGTCGGCCGCGCCGATGCGGGTGTGGATGGCGTCGATCGGTCCGAGCCGGCAGCCCTGCGCCGACACGTGCGAGCCGATCGAGGCGAGCAGCACGATGATCGCGATCTGGCGCATGTAGGTCGACTTGCCGCCCATGTTCGGACCGGTGATCACCTGCATGCGCTGCTGCGGACCGAGCTGCGTGTCGTTGGCGATGAAGGCGCCGGCGGACTTCTCGGCCAGCCGCGCCTCCACCACCGGGTGGCGGCCGCGCGCGATCTCGATGCAGGGGTGCGCGACGAACGTGGGGGCGTTCCAGTGCAGCGTGTGCGAGCGCTCGGCCAGCGCGCACAGCGCGTCGAGCGAGGCGAGGGCGCCGGCCAGCCGCGTGAGCGCGTGGACGTGCGGCTGCAGGGCGTCGAGCACTTGCTCGTAGAGCCACTTCTCGCGCGCCAGCGCGCGGTCTTGCGCCGACAGCGCCTTGTCCTCGAACGCCTTGAGCTCGGGCGTGACGAAGCGCTCGGCGTTCTTGAGCGTCTGGCGGCGGCGGTAGTCGTCGGGCACCTTGCCCAGCGCGCCCTGGGAGACCTCGATGTAGAAGCCGTGCACGCGGTTGAACTGCACCCGCAGGTTGGGAATGCCGGTGCGCTCCCGCTCGGCGACCTCCAGGCGCAGCAGGAAGGCGTCGCAGTTCTCCCCGATGGCGCGCAGTTCGTCGAGTTCGGCGTCGAAGCCCGTGGCGATCACGCCGCCGTCGCGCACCAGCGCGGCCGGCTCGGCCTGGATGGCGCGCGCCAGCAGGCCGGCGCAGTCCGGAGGGGTGGCCAGGTCGCCGGCGATGCGCGCGAGCAGGGCGGCGCCGTCGGGCAGCGCCGGAGCGAGGCCGGCGGCCTTGTCCAGCGCCAGCCGCAGGGCGACGAGTTCGCGCGGGCGCACCTGGCGCAGCGCGATGCGCGCGGCGATGCGCTCGACGTCGCTGGTGTGCCGCAGCGACTCGCGCAGCGTACGCCAGGGCGCGGCGGTGGTGCCGGACGGCGCGGCGTGCAGCACGCCGATGGCGTCGAGCCGCGCCTGCGCGTCGGCCCGGTCGCGGCGCGGCGCCAGCAGCCAGCGCCGCAGCAGGCGGCTGCCCATGCCGGTCATGCAGGTGTCCAGCAGCGAGAGCAGGGTGGGCGACGACTCGCCGCGCAGGGTCTGCACGAGTTCGAGATTGCGCCGGGTGGCCGGCGGCAGCTCGATCAGGTCGCCGTCGCGCTCGACCGCGAGCCGCCTCACGTGGGTCAGCGCGCGGCCCTGGGTGTGCTCGGCGTAGCCCAGCAGCGCCGACGCGGCGGCGTGCGCGTGGGTCAGGGCCTCGGCGTTCCAGGCTGCGAGGCTGGCGCTGCCGAGCTGCTCGCGCAGCTTGCGCTCGCCGAGCGCGCCGTCGAACTGCCACGCCGGGCGCACCGACAGCGTGAAGGGCGTCGTCGCGCGCGCGGCCACCAGGCGTGCCTCGAAGGCGGGCGTGACCTCGGCGCCGTGGATCACCTCGCTCGGCGCGATGCGGGCGATCCAGGCTTCCAGCGCGTCGGCGGCGCATTCGGCCAGCCGCAGTTCGTCGCCCGTGACGCTCAGCCACGCCAGCCCGCAGGTGCCGCGCGCGCCGGCGTGCACGGCCAGCAGCAGCGATTCGACGCGGTCGTCGAGCAGTTCGGCATCGGTCAGCGTGCCCGGCGTGACCACCCGCATCACCTTGCGTTCCACCGGTCCCTTGCCCAGCCCGACCTCGCCGACCTGCTCGCAGATGGCGACCGACTCGCCCAGCTTGATCAGCCGCGCCAGGTAGGTGTCGACCGCGTGGAACGGCACGCCGCACATCGGGATGGGCTGGCCGGCGGACTGGCCGCGCTGGGTCAGGGTGATGTCGAGCAGCCGCGCCGCCTTCTGCGCGTCGGCGTGGAACAGCTCGTAGAAGTCGCCCATCCGGTAGAACAGGAGGGTGTCGGGATGGTCGGCCTTCAGTCGGAGGTACTGGGCCATCATCGGGGTGTGGTTGCCGTCCCCGTGCGGGGCGACGGGTCGGTCTTTGGCGTCTTGATTCATGCGGGCTTCGATTCGAAAGGCGTCCGGGCGCGGAGCGGGGCGCGCGTGGGCGGCCGTGGAGCGCCGGCCGGCGAGGTGGCGCCCGATTCTCTTCCAGGCGCCTCAGCGCGGCAGCAGGGCGAGCGCGAACGGCAGGCTCAGGACGCCCAGCAGCGTCGACAGCGTGACCAGTCCGGCGACGAACGGCCCGTTGTAGCCCATGCGCGCGGCCAGCACGTAGGCGCTCGAGGCGGTCGGCACCGCCGCGAACGCCATCAGCACGCCCGCCTGCACCGCGTCCAGGCGCAGCAGGCGCGCGAAGGCCAGGCCGGCCAGCGGCAGCAGCAGGTGCCGGATCGTCAGCACCGAGGCCGCCAGCACCTTGGCGCGCGCGAGCGACGCGAACTGCATGCCCGCGCCGGCGGCCATCAGTCCCAGCGCCAGCGACGCGGCGCCGATGCGCGAGAGCGTCGGCTCCAGCCACGGCGGCACCGCCAGGCCCAGCAGGTTCACCACCAGCCCGCTGGCCGTGGCGACGATCAGCGGGTTGCGCACCAGCTGGCGCGCGAAGCCCGTGTTGGCGTGGCGCGCCATCGGCCAGACCGCCGCCACGTTCATCAGCGGCACGCACACGCCGATCAGCACCGCCAGCATCAGCAGGCCCGGCGCGCCGCCGATCCGTTCGGCCAGCGCCAGGCAGATGAAGGAGTTGAAGCGGAAGGCGACCTGCGCGCCCGCGGCATGGTCGCGCCGGTCGATGTGGCGGCCGATCCACGGCAGCGCGGGCAGCGCGTAGGCCAGCGCGATCCCCGTCATCCCGACGCCCACGCCGGCGATCAGCAGGCCGGACGTGGCGGCGAAATCGATCGGACTGCGCACGATCGAGTGGAACAGCAGCACCGGAAACAGGAAGTAATAGACCAGGTTCTCGACCTGGTCCCAAACGCGGCGGTCGAGCGCGGTGTGCCGGCACAGGAGCCAGCCGCACAGGATGAGCGAGAAGTCGGGAAAGAGCAGCCGGGCGTAGTTCACGGCGGCGAGGATAAACCGCACCCGCCGGCGGGTAATCCGCAGGAGCGCGGGCCCGGACACGACGCTAGCATGCGCGGCTGTTCCCGGCGGCGACCTGCGATCCAGGCCGCCGCCGTCTTCCACCCGACCCCTCCCGAAGGAATCGCCGATGTCGCACCGTCACCTGAAATTCATCGCCGGCACGTTCGCGCTGGCCGCACTGGCCGGCCCCGCGCTGGCCCAGGGCTATCCGAACAAGCCGATCGAACTGCAGGTGCCGTTCGCCCCCGGCGGCACCACCGACATCGTCGCGCGCATCATTTCCGAGCCGCTGGGCAAGTCGCTCGGACAGAGCGTGATCGTGGTCAACAAGCCCGGCGGCGGCGGCATCGTCGGCGCGGCCGAGACCGCGCGCGCGACACCCGACGGCTACAAGCTGGGCATCGCCACGGTGTCGAGCACGGCGGCCAACCCGGCCATCAATCCCAAGGTGCCCTACGACCCGATCACCGACTTCACGCCGATCATCAACATCGCCGCGACGCCCAACATCATCGCGGTCAACCCGAGCTTCCCGGCCAAGAACTACGCCGAGTTCGTGGCCGAGCTGAAGAAGAACCCGGGCAAGTACTCCTATGCGACCTCGGGCACGGGCGGCATCGGCCACATGCTGATGGAGCTCTACAAGAGCCTGACGACCACCTTCGTCACGCACATCCCCTACCGCGGCGCCGGCCCGGCGCTCAACGACACGGTGGCCGGCCAGGTGCCGATCATCTTCGACAACCTGCCCTCGGCGCTGCCTTTCATCAAGGCCGGCCGCCTGGTGCCGATCGTGGTGAGCGCGCCGCAGCGCGTCGCCGCGCTGCCCAACGTGCCGACCTTCAAGGAAGTCGGCCTGGAGCCGGTCAACCGCATGGCCTACTACGGCATCCTGGGGCCGAAGGACCTGCCGCGCGAGATCGTCGACAAGATCGGCGACGCCACGCGCAAGGCCCTGGCCGACCCGGCCGTGCGTGCGCGCATCGAGGCGACCGATTCCGTGGTCGTGGCCAACACGCCCGAGCAGTTCGCCGCCCAGATCAAGGCCGAGTACGCGGTCTACAAGCAGGTCGTGGCCAAGCAGAAGCTCAAGCTCGACTGACCGTCCGGCGCCCCGCGACCCCGGGCCGTCCCCGCCGAGAAGCCGCCCCGCCGAGGGCGGCTTCGCTCGTTTGGTATCTTGCTCGTCGTGCCCCACACCTCATCCGCCACCCCTGCCGTTCCCCGCGCTCCCGACACGCCCGAGATCGACGAGTTCATCGACGCGCTCTGGCTGGAGGACGGGCTGTCCAAGAACACCCTGGCGGCCTACCGGCGCGACCTCGCGGTGTTCACGCAATGGCTGGCGGCCGAGCGCGGCACCACGCTCGCGGCCGCCGGCGAGGGCGACCTGCAGGCCTACATGGGCGCGCGTCTGCTCGACAAGGAGAAGAACGGCAAGCCCGGCAAGGCCACCTCCGCCAACCGGCGCCTGACGGTGTTCAAGCGCTACTACCGATGGGCCCTGCGCGAGCGCCGCATCGCAACCGATCCGACGCTGCGCCTGCTGCCGGCCAAGCAGGCCGCGCGCTCGGTCAAGACGATGACCGAGAAGCAGGTCGTCGATCTGCTGGAGGCTCCCGACACCGGCACCACGCTGGGGCTGCGCGACCGCGCGATGCTGGAGCTGATGTACGCGAGCGGCCTGCGCGTGAGCGAACTGGTCGCCCTGCGCGTCTTTGAGCTGAGCCTGAACGACGGCGTGCTGCGCGTCACCGGCAAGGGCGACAAGGAGCGCCTGGTGCCGTTCGGCGGCGAGGCGCGGCGCTGGATCGAGCGCTACATGGCCGAGTCCCGCCCGGCGATCCTCGGCGCGCGCCAGACCTCCGATTTGTTCGTCACCTCGCGCGGCGCCGGCATGACGCGCGTGATGTTCTGGATGATCGTCAAGAAGTACGCGACCGTGGCCGGCATCCACTCGCACCTGTCGCCGCACACGCTGCGCCACGCCTTCGCGACCCACCTCCTCAACCACGGCGTCGACCTGCGCGCCGTGCAGCTGCTGCTGGGACACGCGGACATCTCGACCACCACGATCTACACGCACGTGGCGCGCGAGCGGCTCAAGCAGATCCACGGGCAGCACCATCCCAGGGGTTAGCACGCGGGAGACCGGGTGCCGGCATCCCGATAATCGCGGCTCCGAACCAACCGTCCGAGCCATGAAACCAAGCAGATTCTGGAGCGCGCTGGCGCTGGTCGCGGCGACCGGCCTGGCCGCCGCGCAGGGCTATCCTTCGAAGCCCATCCGCATGATCGTGGGCTTTCCGCCGGGGGGCGGCATCGACTTCGCGGCGCGCACCGTCCAGGTGCCGATGCAGGAGGCGCTCAAGGGCACGATCGTCATCGACTACCGGCCCGGCGCGAGCGGGATGATCGCGGCGACCGAACTCGCGCGCCAGCCGGCCGACGGCTACACGCTGCTGCTGGCCAACACCGGGCCCTTCGCCATCGCGCCCTACCTGCAGTCCAAGCCGCCCTACGATCCGATCAGGCAGTTCACCTACGTCGGCCAGATCAGCCAGGGCAGCTACATCGCCGTGACGCGGCCCGACCATCCCGCCCGGGATCTCAAGGAGTTCGTCGCCTGGGCCCGGAACCAGCCCGGCAAGGTCAACTTCGCCTCCGGGGGCAACGGGACCTCGACGCACCTCAACGGCGAGCTGATGAACCAGGTGACGGGGCTCGACATGACGCACGTGCCCTACAAGGGCAGCGCGCCGGCCGTGCAGGACCTGATCGGCGGCCAGACGCAGATCCTGATCGACGCGGGCAGCGTGCTGCTGCCGCAGCTCAAGGGCGGCAAGCTCAAGGCGCTGGCCGTGACCGGGCCGAAGCGCGATCCCGAACTGCCCGGCGTCCCGACCGTGGCGGAACTCGGTCTGGCGGGCATGGAATCCGTCGGCTTCCAGGGCATCGTCGGCCCGGCGGGCATGCCCCGGGACGTGGTCGATCGCATCGCGGGCGAACTGGCGAAGGCGCTGGCGCAGCCCGACATCAAGGCGCGTTTCGCCGCGGCGGGCGCGGAGGTGCATCCCTCGGGTCCGGCCGAGTTCGCCGCCTTCGTGAAGGCCGACAGCGAGAAATGGTCCCGGTTGATCCGGGAGCGGAAACTGCAGCTGGACTGAGGTCGGTGCCCGGACGTGTCGGCCTTGCCGGTCCCGGCGGCGGCTTCAGCGCGAGGGCGACGGATCTTCCAGCGCCAGCTCGCGCAATTCCTCGGCGGTGAAGCCCGCGCGTGCCCGCGCCTCGAGGTTGAAGGGCGCCCGCAACCTGGGCGCCTCGTGCCGGCGGTAGAGCACCCGGTAGTGCGCGACCGGGTCGATGCCGTCGCGCTCGCACAGCCAGCGATACCAGCGGTTGCCGATGGCCACGTGGCCGACCTCGTCGCGCAGGATGACGTCCAGGATGGCGACGGCGGCCAGCGCGTCCGGTGCGTTCGCGCGCCGCAGCTTGGCCTGGATCAGCGGCGTGGCGTCGAGCCCGCGCGCCTCCAGCGTGCGCGGCACCAGCGCCATGCGGGCGGTCGCGTCGTCCCGGGTCTTCTCGCACATCGCCCACAGGCCGTCGTGGCCGGGGAAGTCGCCGTAGTCGTGGCCCAGGGTGCGCAGGTGGTCGCGCAGCAGCGTGAAGTGCAGCGCTTCCTCGTCGGCCACGCGCAGCCAGTCGCGGTAGTAGGCCTCGGGCAGGCCGTCGTAGCGCCACGCCGCGTCCAGGGCCAGGTTGACGGCGTTGAATTCGATGTGGCAGATGGCGTGGACCAGGACGGCGCGGCCGGCGGCGGTGAAGGGCGAGCGCTGCGCGACGGCGGTGGCCGGCACGCGCAGCGGGCGCTCGGGGCGGCCGGGCACGCCGAGGTCGTCGCCCGGCACGCGCACCGGCGTCGCGAGGGTGGAAGCGGCGTCCGGACCGGCGCGGCCGACGGGATCGCCCAGGACCCGCGCGGCCAGTTCGCGCGTGGCGGCCATCTTGGCGTCGGGATCGGTCAGGCGCAGGGCGGCGAGGGCGCCGAGACGGGGGTGCATCCCTACAATTCTAGTTTTGACGATCGGAGACAACGATGGCTCTCTATGAACTCGACGGCGTCGCCCCGCGGC